>SUYH01000013.1 GCA_015060535.1 Prevotella sp. | reverse complement strand
ATGGTGAATGGGAGGTTCTCTCTAAAGAGTGAAGGATATATGGGTCATAGAAAGACGAAGAATAATAGTACCTTATTTGTACCATCGATTCGTAACTTACTGATTTACAACAGTGGTGAATTTCGAGGAGGTGAAGTAAAGCACAATAAACAAATCTATCTAAATAGCGTGTAGCTCGGATGAGTTACACGCTATTTTTGTAATATGGGCGCACCTACATACGTGACAGCAAAGAGGTGACGCCTTGGTGGTTATTGTCCAGAGACTCTACTTCTATCGCAAATCGTTTAGCCTTCTCTTTTTCTCCTAACCCATAGTAGCCCAATGCAAGCATATATTTGCAATGAATCTCGTTCTTTAAATCGAGTGAATCCTCCCAAATCAACAGGTCTGGTAATGAAACTGCGAAATAATCCATGACCTGCTTTTGGAATACATGCTGCTTACCGTAGTTGACAAGACGATAGAACCGACCGTGAGCCTCATCCTTACGTCCGAGTCTCAGAAGAGCAAGTCCTTGGTAGAAGATTTTATCAGGTTTGGCATCGTTATAGTACATCGCTGCAGCTGGTTCCTGAGGACCCTTTGTGGCCTCTTCCCAACACTCACGAGCCTTCTCCTGCTGACCAAGACCATCATAAGCTACGCCAAGATAATAGTAGAAATCATTCTCCTGGGCTCCATAAAGCTTTCCCTCGCCAAGATGCGGTGGATACACCAGACACTCCTGCAGCAAACGGATTGCCTTCTCGTAATCCTTGGTGCCGATGGCTTGTTTTGCAAGTTCCACACGACAGATCTGATACTGCGTGGAAACCTTGCCTTCTCCTCCCTCCCAAGGATGGAACTGATGGGCATCAAGTTTTGCCATCGCTTCCTCGTGGCGACCTAACTGGTTGAGCAGGGTGATTTCCTCCAAAACAAGGTCATCACGTCGGACAATAAGCTGTGGGTATTTCTGCAAGACATCCAAACGATCCTGATGTGGACGATGCAGGCGCTTGTAAAGCTGATCCAATTCCATCAGAATACGGGCATCTGTTTCGTCAAGATGGAAAGCCTTTTCCATCATCTCAACAGCACCTTCCTGACTACCCTTATTAAAACGAGCTAAAGCAAGGTTGCGCCATACGGTGGGGAACGTTGGATCTATCTTTGCGGAACGCTCCCAATACGATACCGCCAAATCGTATTGCCGCTTGTCATAGTAGAGACAACCCAAATAATAGGGAGCTCGAGCATCAGATAATGGCAACACATCAAGAGCCTTAAGCGCATACACATCCTCCAGACGATTGGGGAAGCAATAAGATGGATCTGCCTGCGATGCCTTTTGAAGGTAACCAAAGCCTTTTTCCAAAGTGGCTTCGCCATAGACAGCCATATAATAATAGGTCAGCGGAGACTTTTCCGCATGATGATCAATAGCTGTCTGGAGCACCAATAGCACCTCTTCACGCTGACCTGCCTGAGCATAGTCGAGAGCAGTTTCATGATAGTTATAGATATTGCCATGCATGAGTTCAACCATTCTCTCCAGAGGCTCCTTACTGTCAGTAAGCAGATGTTCCTCTACCATACAGACATAGTTGAAGGGGTCTATCTTATAACTCTCCTGAATCCAAGCCAAAGCCTCTTCCTTACGCCCCAGTTTTCTCAGTACAAGCGTTTTCATGGCGCGAGCCTTGTGGTTATGACTGTTGCTGATCAACGCACGCTCCAACTCATCAAGCGCATCCTCCCAACGTTCATCACCAAGACTGATGCATGCAGCTTCAAAGTAACCAGCATCTGCCCAAGCCTTATTCCAGGTCGACTTCCAGAAGCACTGATAAGCCGTTTCTGTATCGTCCAGATACTTGTTGACGACTCCTAAATAGAATTGCGGCTCACCGTCATAGGGATTAGGATTACGTTTCTTCAGCACTTTAACAGCAGTTTCGAGATAAGGCTTGGCTTTGTCAAAACGGGCACGACGCAAATACCATAGTCCTATCTGCATGTTACAACGATAGTCCATCGGATCTCGACGGAGGGCTTCCTCGTAATAGTCAAGCGCACTCCATGTCGCATGACGATACTGCTCCAGATGTAAGCCTGTCAGATAAAGTTGGTCTATCGTCTTTGTTTCCTGTGGTGAGAAGGCAGCCTCAGCTGCATCGGGTATCGGACGGATTTCGTCTGGTTCAGGAGTCCATTCTAGCAAGGGCAACCGTCTTTGATGCTTAGCAGGCCAGATGGAAAGTCGCAGATCAGAAAACGGTTCATTACCTATGGGAATTACCTCAACGAATACATCTTCAGGTGATAATGTCACCACCTTATCGTAATAGTCAGAGCCTTTTTCGCCATCAAGTACAATTCTGACCTCCTGCTTGGACGTTGCCATGATCTTTAATTGTACGCTGCCCTCGCCTACCTCTTCGATATTCAGTATAAAATCCTTTGAAGCCTGTTTAACAACGCCAATCTCGCGATAAGGCATGAAATACTGTACAAATTGCTTCTCTTCATAAGGCATCAACCATGTGAAGTCGGGCTGGTTTTCTGTATACACGCCAGCCATCAGTTCGATGTAGGGTCGGAATCCTTTACGGTCAACCTTCCACTTCTTGGCTTCCTCGGGTGTTGTTTCATCTGTCAGATTTCTATCCCATGCTCGTCCGAAGTCACCATTACCCCAAGTCCATTGTTTTTTGCCTGGCGAGAAATGGTGCGAGGCCACATGCAACATGCCACCCTTCGTGTCGTTCTCATAACCTCCCTCAAAGTCATACCTTGAATTGACAGCCATATACGATGTCGGCACCTTGATGTTCTTATAGTTCGAGATGTCAACACCGGCAGAATAGTCCATCTTATAATAGGTTCCCGTAGCGATGGGGAAACTGCTGACAGCACGTTTGCCATGATCAAAAACAGCATTCACATCGGGTGGGAATACACTTTGATAATCGTCATTAACCTCTACAGCTGGATTTGCCCACCAGAGGAAAGTCTGTGGCAGATTGGTGCGATTATACAAACGACCTTGTATTTCTAAATAGGCACAACCTGGACGCAACGTAAAACCAGCCATACCTTTCTGATGGAACATTCGCTCCATCTCGTTAACCCATACAGTTACAGAGCCGTCTTCGTTTTCCACAATAGTCGCATCGACAGGCAGATATGTTGAAGGACGATGATGCTGAGGCCAGTTGAACTCAATACCACCAGAAATCCAAGGTCCCGTCAGCCCTACAAGAGCAGGTTTGATGACATGATTGTAATAAACGAAATGGCGCTGCTTTATCTTGTCATAAGCCATTTGTATACGTCCACCAAGTTCTGGCAGTATCATGACCTTGAGATATTCATTTTCTATCCAGATGGCTTTCCACTCTTGATCCACCTTCTCATCAGAAATCGACTCAATGACAGGGTAAGGATAAACCACACCACTCGATCCCTGATAGACACGCTTTTCCAAGAACATCGGGTTCTTCTCCGGCTTTCCCACCTCATATGTTGGAATCGTCACTATTTCTCTCCAAGCTTTTACCATTTGACTTTTTTATCTTTTTACTTTTTTACTAATTCCTGTTCTAATTGTTCCAAAGTCTTTCCCTTTGTCTCAGGACAACGGAGGAAAAGGAATACGAAGGCACAACAACAGATTGCGCTGTAAATCCAGAAGGTTCCACTGCTTCCCAAGGCCGCATTCATCGAGGGAAACGAGAATGTCAGCGTACAGCATCCCACCCAAAGGGCAAAGGTACAAGTAGCCATCGCAATACCTCTTATCTGATGCGGGAAAATCTCTGCAAGAAGTGTCCAAGTGACCGGTCCTAACGTCATCGCATAAACAGAAATGGCTGTCACCACAAGGGCCACCATCAGGAAACCTTTTATTTCGAGAAAATAGCAGGTACCTAGTGTCAGATATATTAATCCTAATCCACCAGCCCCAATCAACATCAGCGTACGACGTCCCCACTTCTCGATAGTATAGAGTGCTACAATGGTAAAAATGACATTGGCTATACCAGTTATCACGATGTTGATGAACATACCATCTACATCAAAGCCAGCACCCACAAAAATCTCCTGCGCATAATTGAAAATCACATTCGTGCCGCACCATTGTTGGAAAACAGCTATCACCAAACCGAGTAAAAGTACCTTATGGTACTTTTTTGAACTGAGAACTGAGAACTGAGAGGTGAGAGGTGTGATTACATGATTGGCAGTTAACCTCTCAGTTCTCAGTTTGATAAACACAGGACTCTCTGGAATAAAGAAACTCATGACGAGAAACAAAGCTGCAGGCAGCGTCTCTGCCCAAAACATCCAACGCCAGCCCCACTCTATATTCCACGCCTGATTCTCGGCCACCATTGTATCTTTGGCCAACAGCATATTGACGAGCTGTGCTGCTAAGATACCTAATACTATCGTCATTTGGTTAAGGCTGACCATACGTCCTCGAATCTCTGCAGGACTGACTTCAGCGATATACATCGGAGCCAAGGCTGATGCCACTCCGATACCAACACCACCAATAAAACGTGCTATATTAAATAAGGTAAAATCATTGAAAAGTCCTGTAGCGATTGCCGATACCGTAAAAAGTACAGCCGAAAACATCAGAAGCGGCTTTCTCCCATACTTGTCAGCTGCAGCACCAGCCACCATTGCTCCAACGAGACATCCTATAAGGGCTGTGGTCATCGCCACGCCTTGCATTACTGGTGAGTTGGAAATATCGAAATACAACTCATAGAATGGCTTGGCACCACCAATTACCACCCAGTCGTAACCAAAGAGTAGTCCACCCATTGCCGAAACGGCACAAATGAAGTATAGAAATCCTTTGGTCATTTTATTCGTTTGCATCATAATGGCAGTCTGATTTTTTTGTTACAACAGATTCAGGAAGAGGGTGATCATTCCTGTGTTAATCAGATCGGCGAACATGGCACCAATGACAGGAACGATGAGGAAAGGTTTGACAGTATAACGGTATTTATAACATACAGCACTCATATTAGCCATTGCATTAGGGGTAGCACCAAGACCGAAGCCACACATGCCTGCACACAGAACGGCAGCGTCATAATCACGGCCTAACAGAGGGAAAGCTACAAATAATGCAAACAAAGCCATCATCAGCACCTGAGATGCCAAAATGAAAATCAACGGCATAGCAAGGCTGTGCAATTCCCAAAGTTTCAGAGATATCATGGCCATTCCGAGGAACAATGACAGGCTGATGTTGCCGACACTGATAATCCGGTCCATATCAAGCAGCTTTTCTGAATTGACGAATCCTATCACGTTACGAACGATAGCGGCTAAGATCAAGGCGCCAAAGTAGGTTGGGAACGTGACACCAGTTTTTGTCAACAACCAACTCAATAAGGTGCCGCCTCCCATGACCAGAAGAATGCTATAAGTAGCCTTCGCATACTGTTGGAACTCCTGCTCGTTCGTGCTGACTCGTTTTTCACGACCTGCCGGTGAAGCCTCGTCGCTCTCGATACCAGCCATTGCAGGATCAATCTCTTCATCCTGTGGTTGCATCTGTTCGTGGGTAAGTTTCGTACGGATAATCCGCTCTGCCAACGGACCGCCTATCATAGAACCAGCAATCAAACCAAAGGTAGCAGCTGCCATACCGATGGTTCCTGCACCATGCAGTCCCAGGTCTTCGAGCACACTTGCAAATCCACCTGCCGTACCGTGTCCGCCTGTCATGGAAATACTACCGGCAGCCATACCAATCAAAGCATCAACCCCCATGAGTCGGGTTATTACCATGGGCATCAGGTTCTGCATAGCAATCATGACAACCAACAGGGTCAGCATGATAACCAGCAATTTGCCACCTTGTTTGATGACTTTCAAGTCACTCTGGAAACCAACACTGGTAAAGAATGCCAACATAAAGACATCGCTTAGTGTATTATCGAATGACACCTCAACATCGAACCAGCCATACAGTATCAAAGTAAACAATGAAAAGATGATACCACCGCTTACGGGTGACGGTATACAGAATTTCTGTAGGAAACCAACCTTTCGCGTTAAAACCATACCGACAATGAGGGCCAAGGCACCTATGCCGGCACTTTGTATCATATCCAGCTGAATACTTTCCATACGCTATGTTTCTTTCATGATGCAAAGATACGAATGTTTTTCGTATTTACATATTTTGCAGGATAAAAAATTCACATCGTGAGGAGTGAAACGATAATAATCGTTAAAAAAACAGACATAGCAATAATGTATCGGGAATTATTTGTATTTTTGCATCATTACTGCTATTTGGAAATCATTAACGTGAAAAAATATTGGTTCGCATTAATCTGCATGATGGCTGTCCTACAGCATGCAGGAGCTCAGGGGTTCTTTCAGTCAGCCTCTGATTTTGCCCGTCTGTATGTCGGTCCTCTTGAGCCTCCCTACTCCAAGACATTGTGGCACGACATGCCTTATTATAAAAATGATGTCAAGATGTATGAGGGACGCATCTCCTATTATGGCGTGGTCTATGAGAAGGTGCAGATGCGCTTTGACCAATTGATGCAGAGGGTCATTGTCCTTTCGCCTACAGAAAGTGTTTTTTGTATACCGGACCAAACAAACATTGACTGGTTCGAGATGGACGGTCACAGATTCACGCATGATCCTGAGGACAGTTTAAGATTTGCGTCGCTACTATGTAACGGCAGCACCAATGGCATTCGCCTGTACTACTGCGAATGGAAGACCCAAAGCGGTGAGAAGCTTTTCGGAGGAAAAAAATATTTGGAGAAGACACTCAGCACTTTAGGGCATTATACACTCGTCACCCCAGACGGAGAAATGCATCACGTAAAGAGCGTGTCGGACGTGGCTAAGCTCTTTCCTGAGCAGAAAAAGCAGATTAAGCGCTTTGCCAAGAAGAATCACCTTTCGTTCAGGAAAAGTGAGCGTGAGGCAAGCCTCATCAAAGTAGTGGGCAGTGTCTCTGGCACGCCACTCGTCACAGCCCATCAGGAACTGGTGACACAAGGAGTCACCCCACCACAGCCAACAGTTCAGTCCAAACCGATTGACGAGAAACTGCTGATTACAGGCATTCCCGTGCTTGACAGCGTCATGGCTGTGGCTAAGACACAGACCAAGGTGTATGTAGTGCCAGGAGTGAAGAAAGCCAAGGTCAGCGTTGCTGATGACCAGGAGCTTGACGAGATAGTAGTCGTTGGCGGACGCCAGTCGGCTGTGAACAATATGATGATGGGTTCCGAGAAGTTCAAGCCTCAGGTGCTGAAAAACATTCCGTCAGCCTTTGGCGAGTCAGACATCATGAAAATTGTGCTCACCCTACCTGGTGTCACTACCGTCGGAGAGGCTTCTAGCGGATATAATGTACGAGGAGGTGCTACAGACCAAAACCTGATACTTTTCAACGGAGGCACTGTTTATAACCCATCCCATCTGTTCGGTCTGTTCACATCGTTCAATTCTGATGCCGTTGAGGATGTTGAACTGTTCAAATCGAGCATTCCCGTAGAGTATGGAGGCAGAATCAGCAGTGTGCTGAAAGTCAACTCGAAGGAGGCCAATATGCAGAAATTTACAGGCTCGGCAAGCATTGGCGCACTGACCAGCAAGGTGAATCTGGAGATTCCTATTGTCAAGGACCACCTGTCACTGATGCTCAATGGTCGTACGACCTATAGCGACTGGATGCTCAAGAAGCTGCCTGAGAAAAGCGGTTACAAAAACGGCTCTGCCAATTTCTTCGATTTGGGAGGCGTACTGACCTGGAAGCCCAACAGCATGCATCGTCTGAAGATTTTCGGCTATTGGAGCAAGGACAAGTTCTCGTTCAGCTCGGAGGATAATTACGGTTACCAAAACCAGAACTTCTCGGCAGAGTGGCGTTCAATCTTGAACGAGAAGATAACGGCTACGCTATCAGCCGGGCTTGACCATTACGACTATTTCAACGAGGACAAGAGCGTGCCGACAATGGCTGCCCGCCTGAGTTTCGGCATTGACCAGCTATGGGCTAAGCTGCACATCCGCCATCGGCTGTCGGAGAAGCATACCCTCTCCTACGGACTCTCCGTGCAGCATTACAACGTACAGGCTGGCAAGTATGAGCCTGTGGGTGAGGTCTCAAACATAGCGACAGACCAGTTACAGCGGGAAAAAGCCCTGGAAAGTGCTCTATACATCGACTATGAGCGCCAGCTCACAGAGAAGCTGTCGGTTTCAGCAGGTTTGCGCTATTCGATGTTCAACACACTTGGTCCTCGTGACGTGAATCATTATGCAGAAGGTGAACTGCCATCGGCAAGAACGCTGCTAGACACACAATACGAGTCGGGCATCATCAAGACCTATCATGCTCCGGAGCTGCGCCTGTCGGCCCGCTATGCCATCAAGGAGAATCTCTCGTTGAAGGCCGGATTCAACACGATGCACCAATATATCCATAAGGTGTCGAACACCTCCATCATGTCGCCTACCGATATCTGGAAGCTTTCCGACCTGAACATCAAGCCCCAGAACGGCTGGCAGGTAGCAGCAGGCATCTATCATGAGACGAAAGACAAGAATTATGAGTTCTCTGCCGAGGTTTACTACAAGCACATCAACGATTATCTCAACTACCGCAGTTCAGCTGTTCTGCTGATGAACCATCACTTAGAGACCGATGTCATCTCAACCACAGGCAAAGCCTACGGCATAGAACTGCAAGCGAAGAAGCCCACCGGCAAGCTGAACGGATGGATCAGCTATACGTTCGCACGCTCGCTGCTCCGCCAGGACGACAAGCGAGTAGCTATGCCGCAGAACAATGGCGACTGGTATTCCACGGAATATGACCGTCCGCACGAGATCAAAGCCGTTGTCAACTTCAAGTTTACTGAGCGGTACAGCTTTTCCAGCAACTTCAACTATGCCACAGGTCGCCCGACAACATTGCCTGCCGGCAAATACTACAACTCGCGCAACCAGAAATTCATGCCGTACTATTCAGACCGCAACACCTACCGTATTCCTGATTACATGCGGCTGGACCTTGCGTTCAACATCGAGCCAACCCACAAGCTGACCAGCTTCCTGCACACATCGTTCTCGTTTGGTGTGTACAATGCCCTTGCACGCAAGAATGCTTACAACGTCTATTACGTTACCGAAGGCCAGGAGATCAAGGGCTATAAGCTTTCCGTATTCGGCACAGCTATTCCTTATGTTTCAATTAACATGCGATTCAATTAAGATGATGAAACTAAGAAGAACGACACGCAATCTCATGCTATACCTTTTGGTTAGCGCATGTACACTAACAAGCTGTATAGAGGAATACAATGCAGACATCAGCGCAGAGGATTCCAACCTGCTCGTCGTTGAAGGTACAATATGCGCCGCCCAACGGAATAAGTTCTACCTGACACGCACACAGGCACTCAACTCTTCTGCGACTCCGCAAAACGTGACAGGAGCGAAAGTCTCAGTTCGCGGAAGCGACGGCTCTGAATATCAGGCACAGGCGGCCTCTGGCTATTACGCCTGCGAGATAGGACAGCTCAACCCTGATGCAGAGTATTATCTGCACATCGAGGCTGACGGTGAGACATACGAGTCAGAGCCTCAGCAACCACTCCGCACGGAGAAGATAGCCGAGATAAGAGGTGTGCAGAATACGCCATCCAGCAATATTGACGTGCTGATAACGCCTGCCGACCCTTTTGCTCCCAGTGAGGCCAACTACTACATGTGGACATACGATGAAACATGGCAGGTGTATCCTGACTACATGACCACGATGTATTACGATACGGAGATCAAGGGACCTGTCTTTATCTCAAACCCGTTCCCCTTGTATGGATGGGTGGATGCCACCGGCTCAACGACTACGGTAGGTGCCAGCACCAGCTACGACAATCAGCACATCAGGAATCTCAAGATATACGACATAGGCCGTAGCAATGTACGTATGTACCACAGATACAGCGGGCTGGTACATCAGCGGGCCATCTCAAAGGGTGAATATGAGTATGAGCTCGCACGGCGTCAGGCCAGTTCAGAGATGGGCGGATTGTTCACTCCCCTGCCCTCCACCTTACCCACCAACATCCATTGTCTCACGTCGAGCAAACATGTGATTGGATTCGTGGGATGTTCGATGAACACGAGCGATTACCGGTTCTTCCTTAATGGCTCAGAGTTCTCCATCCACCATCCGACAGTAACTGACACCCGCAGATGGCTTGAAAACCCGAACGCTGAGGATTGTCTGCATATGGTCAATCAAGGTTTCTATCTGTGTGAATGGATTTTGCCCGAGATGTCTGATGACAACAAGCTACATACGGCATGGGCAACCATCCAGCAACTCGACGTCAGATACAAATATCCTGGGGTTTATATTGAAGAGCCTGATTTTTGGTCATTAAAAGAAAATGTAAGTTATTAATGATGAGAAACAAGATAATGGCGCTCATCGCAGCGATGGCGCTGACCCTGAACTCAACGGCTGCGAATATTGAGACAGACCGCACATGGTATGTGGCTGGAGAGGCGATGGCGGTCAACGTGACAACCGATGACGGCCTGATAGCCTATGCCGAGCTATGCGACACGCAGGGGTTGGCAGCAGGCAGCAAGATTCTGCTGCATGAGGGAAGAGGCATTGGCACCATAGAACTGCCTACCGACCTACATAGCGGCTACTACGTTCTGTCAGTCTATACGCGCCACAGCACCAAGGTGTATCAACGTCTTGTTGCTGTTGTCAATCCGCTCCATAAGAGCGTGAACGACGATATCGAATGGGTAGAAATCGCTCATGCCGACTCGTCGAGCCATGCAAAACCGGGGGAAGCTACTACCACAGAATGGATTGGTGATAAAGATATTGATGAACGCGAGACGGAGGGGCACATCATCAAAGCACGCATTAAGAAGGCTCATCATAGCGACAGCATAGAAGGCAGCCAGATATGCGCGTCGCTAAGCATCGTGGGCAAGCAGATACACTATTTTGAAGGAAAAATGGACAATGACTCCACAGCCGTCTTCTACACCTATGGCATACATGGCAAGCACCCGCTGGTACTCTCCGCGCTCTCATCCTCTGGCACGAGTCTGCCTATCGAGATGATTAGTCCGTTCTTATCCTTGCTACCGAAGCAGTTGCCACATCTCGTTTTCCACTACAAGCGTAGTGAAGTAGAAGCTCGATCCATCGACATGCAACAACGTCAGCTGACCATCGCACCTGCCCAGCCATTAGACTACGACGACAGGGTATTGGGTACCAAACCTGATTTAACTTATAATCTCGATGAGTACCGCCAGTTCCTTACCATCAGAGAGGTGCTGCTCGAATATGTGATGTGTGTCAGTAAGAGAGAAATCAATGGTACTACCCAATTGGTAGTTCGTGATGAGATGAGTCCATTTCATGACTTTCTGCCCTCGCTGGTGCTGATGGACGGCATGCCGGTAATAGACAGCGAACGGCTGTTGAACTACGACGCACGCCGCATGCACTATATCAACATCTACGGCAGCCAATACACGTTTGGCAATAGCATTTATAATGGTATTCTGTCTTTCGTGTCACGCACGGGGCAGCTTACCAACTATCCTACTGAACCCGGCATGCAGTATCTAGAGTACGAATTCCCTTGATGAATGATTCATCTGCGACATCACATTTTCACTGATTTAAAGCATATATATTATGAGAAGAATACTAATCTGTGGAGCATTGAGCTGTCTGGTGCTACTGGCCATGCAGGCACAAACGGCAAGAAAAGTAACTGTCAACCTGACGGATGACGGGAAGGCAAACATGGTGGGCTATCTGCCGGAAAAACCTACGGGCAAGGCCGTTGTTGGATGCCCGGGGGGCGGATATACCGGACTGTCGATGCAAAACGAGGGCCACGATTGGGCCGAATACTTCAACCGGCAGGGCATTGCCTACTTCGTACTGACCTACCGCATGCCCAAAGGTGATCGCCAACTGCCAATCAGCGATGCAGAGAAGGCTATGACAACGGTCAGAGACTCTGCCAACGTCTGGGACATCAACCCCCTAGATGTAGGCATCATGGGGTTCTCAGCGGGAGGCCATCTGGCCTCAACAATATCAACACACAGCGAATTTGCTGCGCGTCCCAACTTCTCTATTTTGTTCTATCCTGTCATCTCGATGAACGAAAAAGAGTCGCACAAGGGTTCATGCTTAAACTTCTTAGGCATGGAGGGGCAGAAGGACGGAAAGCTGGTGAAACAGTATTCCAATCAGCACGCCGTACACCGCCACCTCACACCGCCTGCCATCATACTGACCGCCAATGACGACAGGACAGTACCCCCGGTGACCAATGGTGTGGCGTACTATTCTGCTATGCGCCGACAGGGAAACGACTGCGCACTGTATGTCTATCCTACTGGTGGACACGGTTTCGGATATAGAAGCTCGTTTACGTATCACCAACAGATGCTGAACGACCTGACCACGTGGCTGCAGATGCACCAGGGACCCAAGAAGGATGCTGTAAGGGTGGCCTGCATCGGCAACAGCATCACCGACGGCTTTGGCATCGATATGGCAACACAACGGGGATACCCTGCCCAACTGCAACAGCTATTGGGCAACGACTATCATGTCAAGAACTTTGGAGTGAGCGGCAGGACCATGCTGAACAAGGGCGACTTGCCCTACCAGAACGAGTTGGCCTGGCGCGATGCCCTGGCTTTCCGTCCAGACATTGTCATCATCAAACTGGGCACCAACGACTCCAAACCCGAGAACTGGCAATACAACAAGGGGTTCAAGGATGACCTGCAGCAGATGGTTGACGCCCTGCAGGCCAACAAGAACAATCCGCGAATCCTCCTCTGCACCCCTATCCCAGCCTTCAAACCCACGTGGAACATCAACGACTCCGTCATCGTCCATGGTATCACACCTGTTATTAATAAGGTAGCGAAGAAGAACAAGCTGCAAGTAATTGACCTGCATACGCTTTATGCCAACGATGGCGACAAGATGATCGACGACGGCATCCATCCCGATGCAAAAGGAGCACGGCGGATGGCTGAGATCATAGCAGAGCAACTGAAGAAAGAAACGAAATAACACTAACTGTAAAACGATATGAAGAAAGGACTATTTATGGCTATGATGCTCTGTCTGACAGCAACAGCACAGGCCGAGCAAGTTGTGGTCGAAACCAAGAACACCAGCCTGGTGCTGGAGGTAGAGAAGGGGCTGCAGCCCAAGTATGTATATTACGGCAAGAAGCTGAATGTGCAGGAATTGCAGCATCTGCAGCACCCTGCCGTCTTCGGACGCATGGAGGTCTACCCTGCCTATGGTCTGAATACCCCTGCCGAGGCCGCTCTGGCTATGCGCCATGCTGACGGCAACCTGTCGACAGCTCTAGTCGCAGAGAGTGTCAACCACGACGGCAACGTAACCACCATCACGCTGAAAGACTCCGTTTACCCCATCACCGTCACGCTGAGCTATAAAGCCTACGTGGAGGAAGACATGATAGAGGCCTGGACGGAGATTACCAATGGTGAGAAAGGGACGGTCAACCTGACCACCTTTGCCTCAGCCATGTTGCCTATCCGTCGCGGCGACGTCTGGCTGAGCCATTTCTACGGCTCATGGGCTAACGAAGCGCGGCTGGTGGAAGAGCCGCTGACTCCTGGCCAGAAGGTTATTGTCAACAAAGACGGTACACGCAACTCGCATACCGACCATGGTGAGGTCATGTTTTCGCTCGACGGCAAGGGACAGGAGAACACGGGAGCAGTTATCGGTGCGGCCATCTGTTACTCAGGCAATTACCGTTTGAAGGTAGTGACAGACGATACCGACTACCACTACTTCTTCGCCGGCATCAACGAGGACAACTCAGAATACCACCTGAAGAAAGGTGAGACCTTTAAGACGCCAGCCTTGGCACTGAGCTATTCAGAACAGGGACTGAGCGGTGTATCACGCAACTTCCACAAGTGGGGCCGCAAATACAAGCTACAGCATGGCGACAAGGAGCGCAAAATCCTGCTGAACTCATGGGAGGGTGTCTATTTCGACATCAACCAGCAGGGCATGGACCAGATGATGAAGGACATTGCCTCAATGGGTGGCGAGCTGTTTGTCATGGATGACGGTTGGTTTGGTGACAAGTATCCGCGCAAGACAGACAACTCCAGTCTGGGCGACTGGGTGGTAGACAAACAGAAGCTGCCCGAGGGTATTGAAGGACTGCTGCGTGACGCCAAGAAGAACGGTGTGAAGTTCGGCATCTGGATAGAACCAGAAATGGCCAACACTACCTCAGAACTCTACGAGAAGCACCCCGACTGGATTGTCAAGGCGCCCAAGCGCGATGCTGTGCTAGGTCGCGGTGGTACACAGGTAGTGCTTGACCTAGCGAATCCTAAGGTGCAGGATTTCGTCTTCAGCATCGTCGACAACCTCTTGACCAAATATCCTGAGATTGACTATATCAAGTGGGATGCCAATATGGCCATTATGAATCATGGCTCACAGTATCTGACCATGAACGACCAGAGCCACCTCTACATCGCGTACCATCGTGGTCTGGAGAAGGTGTGTCAGCGCATCCGTGACAAGTTCCCCGATGTGACCATCCAGGCCTGTGCTTCAGGTGGCGGACGTGCCAACTGGGGTGTGCTGCCTTGGTTCGACGAGTTCTGGGTCAGCGATAATACCGACGCGCTGCAGCGTATCTACATGCAGTGGGGCACCAGCTATTTCTTCCCTGCCATCGCTATGGCGTCGCATATCTCGGCAACACCTAACCACACCGTGTTCCGCACCACCTCGATGAAGTATCGCATCGATGTGGCCATGTCTGGACGACTGGGAATGGAGATACAGCCTAAAAATATGACTGACGAGGAGAAAGCACTCTGCCGTCAGGCTATCAAGGAGTATAAGCAAATTCGTCCCATCGTACAGTTTGGCAACATCTACCGCCTGGTGTCACCCTACGACAAGAAAGGACTGGCCTCACTGATGTATGTCAACGACGAACAGTCGAAGGCCGTCTGGTACTGGTGGAAGACGGAATCATTCCAGAACGAGCACCTGCCCCGTGTAAAAATGGCAGGTCTGAACCCAAACCGTATGTATAAGGTTCATGAACTGAACCGTATCGACCTGAAGCCCTTGGATTGTGAGGGTAAGTCGTTTAGCGGTGCATATCTGATGTCACATGGTCTGGATGTTCCTTTCCGTAATGAAGTGGACTGGGGCAAAAAGACAGAATGGGCTAGCCGTGTGCTGTTGCTCGAAGCCCAATAAATGTTCGGAAAGAAGAAAGAGAAAACTGATTTGCTGGCGTACATCCGCGAGGGACGCGAGATGACGCAAAGCGAGAAACTCAGGCTGATTGTCAGCCTGAGTATTCCCTCTATCCTGGCTCAGATTTCGGCTACTGTGATGTTCTTCATCGATGCCTCAATGGTAGGACACCTAGGAGCCAAAGCCTCAGCAGCCATCGGTCTGGTAGAAACCACCACCTGGTTGATGGGCGGACTGGGCATGGCGGCTAATATGGGATTCAGCGTGCAAGTAGCCCATGCCATCGGGGCCAACGACTTCAGGCGAGCACGTAAAGTATTGCGGCAATCGTTGGTTTGCTGTTTGATTTGGAGTCTAGCTATCTCGCTGATAGCCCTCTCCATCAGCTACCCCCTGCCCTACTGGCTTGGAGGCACAGAAGAGATCGCACACGATGCCTCTCTCTATTTCGCCCTAATTGGCGTGTTTGGCATCTTCTTCCAAATGGAAGGTCTGGCTGGTTCGATGCTGAAAAGCTCAGGCAACATGAAGATTCCCTCCATCTTGAATATCGGCATGTGTGTGTTGGATGTCTGCTTCAACTATGTATTCATCTACATACTCGACATGGGCGTCGTAGGTGCCGCCATGGGAACAGGTGCTGCAGAGTTCATTACAGCCCTACTGATGTTCTATTTCCTGCTATGGCGATCTGACATGCTGGGCATCTTCAAAAATGGTGAGGATACTGATATCGAAGATTATGAGCGAACATGGCGCAAGTTCCGTCCCAAGGCCGATGTGGTGAGAAATGCCTTCGACATTGGTGCTCCCATGGGACTGCAACACATGCTGATGGGAGGAGCCCAAATAGTGAGCACACTCATCGTAGCGCCATTAGGAACGGTTGCTATTGCAGCCCACTCATTGGCCATCACCGTTGAGAGCCTCTGCTATATGCCAGGATATGGCATCGCAGAAGCAGCCACAACACTCGTCGGGCAAGGTATTGGTGCAGGACAAAAGTTGCTTACCCGTTCATTTGCCCGTATGTCTGTAGGTCTGGGCATGATGGTCATGACACTCATGGGCGTATTGATGTGGATTTTTGCCCCTGAGCTGATGTCGTTGATGACGCCTGTCGACGATATCATTAAAGTTGGAGCTCAAAGTCTGCGCATCGAAGCGTTTGCCGAGCCTATGTTTGCTGCTGCCATCGTCTGCAACGGCGTATTTATCGGGGCTGGCGATACATTACGACCAGCCATCATGAGCCTATGTTCGATGTGGGGTGTACGTCTGACGCTTGCAGCATTGCTGGCCACCACCTATGGATTGCCTGGCGTATGGACGGCTATGGCCATCGAACTTACTTTCCGCGGAAGCATGTTCCTAGTCCGCCTATTCCATGGCGGATGGATGAACAGGATACAATATACATAGCATCATAAAAGCAGTGCAGCCTACGAACCTCTCGCAGACTGCACTTTTTCTTTTCCTATTAATAACTAAAAACCTAATGCTCTCTCTAATTTACCTTAATACTAACACCTTAAATCAAATAACTTTTACTACTAACCTAAAAACTACTAACTAACCTTATGTCTTTTGTTATCCTTCAATCTTTTTTCCTAATACCTCTCTAGATATCTGTTATCCTTGATTGACAATGCAAAGGTACGACTATTTCGGATATCTTGTTCTTTTTTCATCCAAAATCGCCTAAAAAGTGATGTATTCTTGATTCAAATCAATCAATTGTGTGCGAACACACCAAATTTGTGGTCGTACACAGCTCTTTTTCTACCCTATTTGTCAAGTCAACAAACTGGGGTATGGTCAGTTGTTCTGGTCGTAGTGTCATCATCTCCTGCTGGAAGAATCCTTCCGATGCCGGATGCTGACTGTCGAATATCTGGCGGAGTGAAACGCGCAGCATCTTACGGCGCTGGTTGAAAACCGTCTTCACTACCCGCTTGAACAACTGTTCGTCGCAGTCAAGATGGTCAACCTTGTTGCGTGTCATACGGATAACGGCACTCTGAACCTTAGGGGGCGGATTAAAGACCGAAGGCTCCACGGTAAACAGATACTCAACGTCATACCATGCCTGAATCAGTACCGATAGAATGCCATACTGCTTATTGCCTGGCTTTGAAGCCATACGCACCGCCACCTCATGCTGTATCATACCCGTACAGCAAGGTATCAGGTCACGGTTATCCAGCATCTTGAAGAAAATCTGGGAAGAAATATCATATGGATAGTTGCCCGTCAGCACGAACTGCTGTCCGTCAAACACCTGCTGTAAGTCCATTCTCAGGAAGTCGGCGCCCAGAATATTCTCGCGAAGCTTAGGGAAGTTCGCGTTCAGGTAGGCCACGGACTCACGATCTATCTCAACGACTTTGAAAGGGCGAGGTTTCTCTACGAGATATTGCGTCATCACACCCATGCCAGGCCCAACCTCCAACACCGGAATATCAGGACAGGCATCTACCGTATCGGCTATACGGCGGGCTATTGTGAGGTCAGTCAAGAAATGCTGACCAAGATTCTTCTTAGGTCTTACTTGCTTCATGGCGACAAAGGTAATAAAAAAACCGCAGATTTTGCGTCTGCGGCCCTAATTATTTACTCTCAAATTTTACTTGTTCTCAAGATTAATCTTGTTGTTTACGTACATTGCCTCAGCAATTACGATGGCCGTCACGGCCAGTGCAAACAGTGTTACCATCATTTTCTTTTTACCTTTCTTTTCTTTAATCCTCTAAATGTTATCCTTGTCAATCTTTTACCTTTTGACGGTGCAAAGGTAGAGACTATTTTCGGTTCAGCAATGGACAATGACCCTTTTTAGGCGAAAAATAGTCTATTCTTTGACCTTTATCAAAAAAAAATCGTATCTTTGCAATCAATTATGAAACCAGGAAATGCCATATTGAAGATTGTGATGCCGCTCGTTCTGGGCGGTGCTATTCTCTATTGGATGTATCGCGGCGAAGACTGGCAGACCATTCTCCATGTGATGACCGATGAGATGGACTGGACATGGATGCTGTTGTCGTTTCCCTTTGGCATATTGGCCCAGATGTTCAGAGGCTGGCGTTGGCGGCAGACACTGGAGCCTGTCGATGAACATCCACGCACCTCCGTCAGCATCCACTCCATCTTTCTGTCCTATGCAGCTTCACTGGTTATTCCACGAGTAGGCGAGTTCACTCGTTGCGGTGTTTTAAAGCGCTACGACAACATATCCTTCCCCAAGGCGCTAGGTACTGTCGTTACCGAGCGAGCTATCGATTCGCTGCTGGTCATGGGTATCACGGCAATCGTGCTGCTGCTCGAGATGAGTACCTTTGGCACTTTCTTCCGCAAGACAGGCACCAACCTCGAAGAGATCCTGCATCGCTTCTCTTGGGCTGGCTACTTTGTAGCCGCTGTCTGCATCATTGCTATCCTTATCCTACTACACTTCCTGTTGCGTAAGCTCTCTATATATAATAAGGTGAAAGCGACCATCGGAGGCATTTGGCAAGGAGTCATATCACTGAAGAACGTACGCAACATCCCTCTGTTCCTTTTCTTCACGATAGGCATCTGGCTCAGTTATTTCCTGCATTATTACCTCACCTTCTTCTGTTTTGACTTTACGGCAGACTTGGGTATAGGCTGTGCCTTAGTTACCTTCATCGTGGGCTCCATCGCTGTCATCGTACCGACACCTAATGGTGCCGGCCCTTGGCATTTTGCCGTGAAGACCATGCTGATACTATACGGTGTACAAGACGAGCATGCCCTCTATTTCGTGTTGATTGTCCATACCGTTCAGACCCTGCTCGTGGTAGCCTTAGGCATCTATGCCTGGATTGCCCTGAACTTTACAAGCATCAAAACCCTTAAAAATTAATATTATGTCAGAAATCAAGAACCTCAATCCGCAGTGCGTCTGGAAAAATTTTTACGCACTCACACAAGTTCCACGTCCCAGTGGACATCTCGAGAAAATTCAGCAGTTCCTGCTCGACTTTGCCAAGCAGGCTGGAGTAGAAGCCTTCAAGGATCCTGCCGACAATATCGTGATGCGCAAACCCGCATCGGCAGGCATGGAGAACCGCAAGGGCATCATTCTGCAGGCACATATGGACATGGTGCCCCAGAAGACTCCTGAGTCTACTCATAACTTTGAGACCGACCCCATCCAGCCTTGGATTGATGGCGAGTGGGTAAAGGCTAAGGGAACCACCCTTGGTGCTGACAATGGTCTGGGCGTAGCAGCCATCATGGCCATCATGGAGGATAAGACGCTGGTTCACGGACCTATCAACGCCCTGATTACCGCTGATGAGGAGACAGGTATGTATGGTGCTAATGGTCTGCCAGAAGGCGAACTAGAGGGCGACATCCTGCTGAACCTCGACTCTGAGCATTGGGGCAAGTTCGTCATTGGCTCCGCTGGTGGCATCGATGTAACTGCCACCCTTGGATACCAGGAGGTAGAAACCGACCCTGAAGATGCAGCTGTTCGTGTCACCTTGAAAGGACTGCGTGGTGGTCACTCTGGTCTGGAGATTCACGAAGGTCGTGGAAATGCCAACAAACTAATGGTGCGCTTCGTGCGCGAGGCTATCGAAGAGACGGAGGCTCGTCTGGCTTCATGGCAAGGCGGCAATATGCGTAATGCTATCCCCTTCAAGGCCGAAGTAGTACTGACACTCCCCAAAGAGAACATCGCTGCCCTGAAGGAACTGGCAGCTGCCTGGCAGGAAGACTTCCAGGACGAATACAAACAGATTGAAACCGGTATCGAACTGATTGTTGAGGAGGTAGAGACACCTCAGAAGGAGGTGCCTGTCGAGATTCAGGACAACCTCATCAACGCCATCTATGCCTGCCACGATGGTGTCATCCGCATGATTCCCTCCTATCCCTCTGTCGTTGAGACTTCCAGCAACCTCGCCATCATCAATATCGCTGAGGGCAAGGCATCGCTGAAGATCTTAGCCCGTTCGAGCCGTGAGGACATGAAGGACTATATCGTCAAGACCCTGGAGAGCTGCTTCAACATGGCAGGCATGAAGGTGGAGACGGCTGGCTCCTATGGTGGATGGGACCCCAATCCCGATTCTGAAATTCTGCACCTTTTGCTGAAAGAGTACAAGGAGCTGTTTGGCAAGGATGGTATCATCCAGGTCGATCATGCCGGTCTGGAGTGCTCTGTCATCCTGGGCAAGTACCCACACCTCGACGTGGTAAGCCTCGGTCCTACGATGAAGTCGCCGCACACCACTACTGAGCGTGCGCTTATCGAGACCGTCGCTCCCTTCTGGGAACTGTTGAAGAAGACTCTGGCCGACGTGCCCGTAAAATAAGCTAATGAAGAAGAAACTACTATTCATACTGTTGCTGATGGTGGCCCTGACCGCAGAAGGAAAGGTCATCAAGGTGCTGGCCATCGGCAACAGTTTCTCTGAAGATGCCGTTGAGCAATACCTCTATGAACTGGCTGCAGCTCAAGGTGACTCGCTGGTCATTGGCAATGCCTACATTGGGGCATGTTCTATTGAGATGCACCTCGACAATCTCAAGAACTCACGCCGCAAATATGCCTATCGTAAGGTCGTAGGCGGAGTAAAGACGGAGGAGAAAGGGGTCAGCCTGCAACGCATCATACTCGATGAGCCTTGGGATATCATCACTCTACAGCAAGCCAGCCTACTGTCGGGTATAGCTGATACCTACAAAAATCTTCCCACCCTGCAACGCTCCGTCAAGCTATTGGCCACAAACACCAATGCAGAAATATGGTGGCACATGACTTGGGCCTATGCCAAGAGTCTGAAAAACGACAAGTTTGAAGTCTATGGCAGCGACCAGCAACGCATGTATACTGACATTGTCAACTGCGTCCACAACGAAGTGCCTAAGGCTAACATCACCAAAGTTATCCCTAGCGGCATTGCCGTCCGTCTGATGCGTTACCACAAGGGCGACAAACTGAATCGCGACGGCTACCACCTGTCGTATACCATAGGCCGCTACACGGTGGCCTGCGTATGGTGTGAGATGCTGACAGGCCGTATCGTCGACGGCAACCCATATCGTCCCTCTACCATCAAGCAGGAGGATGCTAAGCTGTGCCAACAAGAAGCCCACGAAGCTGTCTTCATGCAACAGCTTCGCCAGCACGTTATCTTCTAATATTTGATAACCTTGTTGAGCATCGG
Source organism: Prevotella sp. (assembly GCA_015060535.1). Taxonomy (GTDB): domain Bacteria; phylum Bacteroidota; class Bacteroidia; order Bacteroidales; family Bacteroidaceae; genus Prevotella. The sequence continues at coordinate 64,238 of SUYH01000013.1, read as the reverse complement.
CCTCTAACCACTAACCTCTAAACCTTATTCGCCTTCTTACGCTGGTCGTGGTCAAGGATGATCTTGCGCATACGCATCGACTTGGGGGTAACCTCCACCAACTCGTCTTCCTTGATATACTCCAGACACTCCTCCAGTGACATAACCACCTTCGGGATGATGCGGGCCTTCTCGTCAGTACCTGAGGCACGCACGTTGGTCAGCTGCTTTGCCTTGCAGACGTTGATGACGAGGTCGTTGTCGTGCACATGCTCGCCAACCACCTGTCCCATATAGACGTCCTCACCTGGGTCGATGAAGAACTTACCACGATCCTGCAACTTGTCAATAGCGTATGCAAAGGCATTGCCTGTTTCGAGGGCTATCATCGAACCGTTCACACGACGTTCTATCTCACCCTTATAGGGCTGATACTCCTTGAAGCGGTGAGCCATGATGGCCTCACCCTGCGAGGCAGTCAGCACGTTGGTGCGCAGACCGATGATGCCGCGTGAGGGGATATCGAACTCGATATTGGTTCGCTCGCCCTGGCTTTCCATTGATGTCATCTCACCCTTACGGCGAGTTACCATATCAATCATCTTCGAGGCAAACTCCTCGGGCACGTTAATAGTCAGCTCCTCGATAGGCTCACACTTCTGGCCGTCTATCTCCTTGTAGATCACCTGCGGCTGACCTACCTGTAGCTCGTAGCCCTCACGACGCATGGTCTCGATGAGCACACTCAAGTGCAGTACGCCACGTCCCGATACAATCCACTTGTCGGTGGAGTCCTCAAACTGTTCGACGTGCAGAGCCAGGTTCTTCTCCAGCTCTTTCTCCAGTCGGTCGTTGATGTGGCGCGAGGTCACGAACTTACCCTCCTTGCCGAAGAATGGCGAGTCGTTGATCTGGAAGAGCATCGACATCGTGGGCTCGTCGATAGCAATAGGTGGCAGCGGTTCTGGATTCTCGATATCACAGAGTGTGTCACCTATCTCAAACTTCTCCAGTCCGATGACGGCACAGATGTCACCACAGTCTACGCTGTCGGTACGCTGATGGCCCATACCGTCGAAGGTATGCAATTCCTTGATCTTCGTCTTTTCCATCGAACCGTCGCGGTGGGCGATGGTCACCTGCTGGCCATCTTTCAGCTGTCCGCGATGCACGCGTCCTACAGCGATACGGCCTGTATAGCTCGAATAGTCGAGCGAGGTGATGAGCATCTGCGGGGTTCCCTCAATCTGCTTTGGAGCAGGTATCACCTCGATGATCTTGTCCAGCAGATAGGTAATATCTGTGGTGGGCTTATTGTAGTCCTCACCCATCCAACCGTTCTTGGCTGAGCCATAGACGACGGGGAAGTCCAATTGGTCTTCCGTCGCGTTGAGCGAGAACATCAGGTCGAACACCATCTCGTACACCTCCTCGGGACGGCAGTTAGGCTTATCCACCTTGTTCACCACCACAATGGGCTTCAGTCCGATTTGCAAGGCCTTCTGCAGCACAAAGCGTGTCTGGGGCATCGGACCCTCAAAGGCATCCACCAGCAACAGACAGCCGTCGGCCATGTTCAATACGCGCTCCACCTCGCCTCCGAAGTCGGAGTGTCCCGGAGTGTCTATGATGTTAATCTTCACACCTTTCCAATTGATACTAACATTCTTCGAAAGAATTGTGATGCCTCGTTCGCGCTCCAGGTCGTTAGCATCCAATACCTGGCTCGACAGGTTCTGGCCCTCACGGAACAGATTTCCTGCTAGCATCATCTTGTCCACGAGCGTCGTCTTGCCGTGGTCTACGTGTGCGATAATCGCAATATTCCTAATATCCTGCATAACTAAATTACGTAATTCGGGTGCAAAATTACACATTTTTCTCGAAACATTTGCGAGTTTCACAGAAAAGTTGTACCTTTGCAGCCGCATTTGACGATGTACCCCACTGATTGATGACGGTGGCAGGCATCTGAAGGATGTAATAGTATTAACAATTAAATCATCAAAACAATGTATTTAGATCAAGCAAAGAAGACTGAGATCTTCGGCCAGTACGGCAAAGACGCCAAGGACACTGGTTCTGTTGAGAGCCAGGTAGCTCTGTTCACCTATCGTATTCAGCACCTCACTGAGCACCTGAAGAAGAACCACAAGGACTTCAACACCGCTCGTTCGCTGACCATGCTCGTAGGTCGCCGTCGTAAGCTCCTGAAGTATCTCTACAACAAGGACATCAATCGTTATCGTGCACTCATCAAGGCTCTCGGCCTGCGTAAGTAATCACGTAACGACACATCAAAAAGACATCCCCGCTTTCGAAGCGGGGATGTTCTTTTTATCTCTTCTCTAAACTCTCCTATCAGGATTTCTCCTTGCCGTGAAATGACTTCACCTTCATGCCCAGCTTGTCAGGCATAACGGCATTGAGGAAGATGCCGACGATGGCAGCGATGGCCAGTCCCGACAGGTGAATCGGACCGATGGCGATATTGTCGTTGGCACCATACTTCACTCCGATGGCCAACACGAGAATCAAGGCTGCGACAAACACATTGCGCGAGCTCTTCAGATCGACCTTCTCCTCCACCAGGTTACGCACACCGACAGCAGAGATCATACCATACAGTATCAGGCTGACACCACCGATGGTGGCTGCAGGCATCAGCTGCACCAGACACGCGAACTTAGGACAGAAAGCCAGCACGATGGCCAGACAGGCTGCAATACGAATCACCTTAGGGTCAAACACCTTCGTCAGGTTCAGCACGCCAGTGTTCTCGCCATAAGTCGTATTGGCAGGAGCTCCGAATACAGAGGCAACAGCAGTAGCCACACCATCGCCCGTCAGTGTGCGGTGCAGACCAGGATTGGCCAGAAAGTCCTTGCCCACGGTAGAGCTGATGGCAAACATATCACCGATGTGCTCCATAATCGTAGCAAAAGCGATAGGCATCACAGCCAGGATAGTCGACAACATCAGCGTGGTGTTGCCGTCTTCAAAGACAGCCCATATCGTGCGGTCAGCTACAATCGGGAATCCTACCCAGGCAGCCTCACCCAACGGTGAGAAGTCAACCTCGCCCATGCAGGCTGCAATGACATACGACACGATGACACCCAGCAACACTGGGATAATCTTCACAATCCCTTTGCCCCATATCGACGACACGATGACGGTCACTATCGAGATGATAGCCAGCAACCAGTTCGTCTGGCAATTGGCAATGGCCGAACCAGAAAGCACCAGACCGATGGCTATCACGATAGGACCCGTCACCACGGGCGGAAAATAATGCAGTATCTTCTGGATGCCAAAGGCCTTGATGAGTGCAGCCATCACGAAATACATCAGTCCTGCACAAGCCACTCCCAGACAAGCATAGTCCAGTGCCAAAGTCTCTGTCAGTCCCTGAGCCATACCCATCTCCTTCACCGAGGCATAGCCGCCCAGAAAGGCAAACGACGAACCGAGGAATGCCGGCACGTTCCACTTCGATATGAAATGGAATAGCAGTGTGCCGATACCGGCAAACAAGAGTGTAACAGACACGTCCAGCCCCGTCAGCAGGGGAACGAGTACCGTTGCGCCAAACATGGCAAACAAGTGCTGCACGCCCAGTATCATCATGCGGGGCAAACCCAGCTGACGTGCATCGTAAATAGCATTTTGTTGTTCCATACTGCAAAATTACACATTTTCTGTTAATTAGCATACAAAAGAACAAAAAAAATAAGAAATCCCCACCCAATGGCAGGGATTTCTCTCTATTTGGGCTGCAGACGATGTTTGGTCGGGGCGATAAGCTGAGCAGTGGACGATGATGAGTGTGATCTTACGCATACTGTACATTTAGAGTCCCTTGATAAGGGACGGCTATAATGCAGGGTTAATAACACATGATCCTGACCCCGTGTGCGCTTGTCAGTTCGCGGATGGTTCCGAAGGGGCCCTCAGAAGAGTGTCGCAGCAGCTATTAATTCCCGCAATCGCTACTATTAATGCTAACAATTGCTACTATTAATTCCCGCAATCTCAACTCTTAATACTTGCTTCGTCGCGCTCTCGTGACTGACAATGCAAAGGTACGAAAAGGCGGAAGGCAGGATGTCCGTAGATTCCCTCACCTTCCGCAGCCGCGATGCTGGCTTGGTATTCTTGGCATATAAGGCATCAGCCAACTCTTGTTTCGAATAGTCTTTTACTTCTAACATAACTCATTGATTTTGTGACTCACTCTATAACTCCATGATGGTGAGGATGGTGAGGATGAAGAGGTAGAAATGTAACATGTTACGCGTACCGCACAGGTACGCACACGGTACGCGAGGGATTTCACGAATCATTTCCACCATCCTCACCATCACCACCCGGAAGGCGATGCCGCATGACGCGCATCTCATCCGCAGAGAAAGATCATGGGGTCGGTTCTAGTGATCATTTTGTCAATATCAAATGGCTCGTCTCGCTTATCAATGGATAATGTTATTCCAGGTAGATCACCTATTTATGTAGAATATCGCGTTCGGAACTAATGCTTCTATGTAAAATATCGTATTCTACAGCCATATTTTTATGTAAAATATCGCGTTTTACGATTTTTCTTTGTATTTTTGCATGCAAAAGCGAACACATATGATTGACAAAAGAACATTGGAATTCATCCTCACAGACCAACAAGAGGAATTGGAGACGAGAGCAGACGAAGTGTTGTGCTAACACTAAATGGTCTCTACCCTAATAGTAGAGGGTGTTTAGTATTAGGGTAAATCATCTGCATACTCCGAAAGTATTTTTCAATACTCTTGGAGAAAATTCCAATACTCACGGAGTATTGCAGAATAACCCAAGGTTATTAGTCGTGCCTTACTGGACTGCAGTACTCAATCGGAATAATTTTTGTTGTGCATTATGTTGTTTCAAAATTAATTCGTATCTTTGCATCACCAATGATGACTCTATTTTATAGAATAACATAACATTAATTTGGATTCATGAAAAGGCTATTTGTAATTATTGTTGTCTGTGTGTTTTGTCATCTGCTACCTACCCATGCCCAGCAGCAGTATTATCCTAACAGTACGAGATGGGGGATCGTTACGGTTGGTCACAGAGGCTTTATGAATATAGACAGCACTTACACCGTGAAGTATAATCCGGGATATTCCAAAACTCTTTATTCAGAATATGTTGTTGAAGGCACGATCGTTGTCCCTACGTCGGAAACAGATAGCATGACCTGTCAAGTAGCAAACAGGTATGATTACAATTTCAACAATGAACTGATCAATAAAAGTTATGTGCTCTTCCGCCAGTCGGGCGACAGTGTTTTCATATGTGGCAAAAATGGCAACTCCCCATATTATACAGACCAGCTCAACTATACATTTGGTTCGTGGAATATCGGTGATACGCCTGTGACTGGCTATCTGCAAAATTTTCCTGTCACAGCTGAAAGACTGGAACGCAGGAAACTCGCCGATGGTAAAGAATACGACTTTTTTAATTTCTGTTTCCGTACCATTGGCAGAGTTTTCAATGGGATATTGCCGTCAGGTGGATTTGCAAGGTCGCCAGCTTTTATTGCCGTCACCCACTTCATCCGCAACAACACGCTGATCTATCAGAACAACAATCTGAAATGGCCACAGGGATACGTGACCGGGATGCACCATCCCTACAACGACTTCACTGGTGAGGGACGGCCCGTCTACTCGTTACAGGGACTCGTTGTAGGCAATAGCCGGAATCTGGATGCGCTGCCACGTGGCATCTACATCGTGAACGGGAAGAAAATATACGTTGGTCGGTAATGTTCGCAGCCCTATGTTAGTCTCGACAGCTGTCGATTCCCATGATTCATAGTTAATAGTAGCAATTGTTAGACTTGTATGTACTATGTATAACAAACAGGTGCACACCGGGATTGTGTCCCGATGTGCACCCTATACCTTCTCGGTGTGAGATTAATCTCCTAAGTCGAACTTATAGCCCAAGGTAAACTGCCAGAAGCGGTGCTTACTATTCTCGGGGTCATCCTTCATGACATTGACGAGTCCCAGACTATAACGGGCTTCGAGCACGACATTCATAAACTCGTAGCTGACAGCGAGGGGGATGGAGAAATCGACTTTGTTAAACTGTCGTGACAGTTCATTTTCCCAAAGGCCGCGCCTAATCCTACCCCATCTGTCCACGAAACTTACCAAGTCGAAATCCGCATTGTATTCAACACCGTCAACCTTCAGCCTCTTACGGGTTGTAAAGCCCACTTGCACACCAGCCTTGACAGCCAAGCCTACATTGGGTATGGGGTAGAAGTCTAATGTAACGGGAATATTGACATAATCCATGGATACTCTAAACATGTTATCCTCTGTCTTACTGCCTCGGCGGCCATAGTTCAAACCGGCTGACAGACCTAGCTGGTCAATAATGGCATACTGAAACTCCACACCTGCCGTAAATGTGGCGATGCTGCGCAGGGTTGCGTCGTAGGTGCCTTCGGCCTTGGTGGGATCGAACAGCGTACCAGTCATGTCGGATATGCCGAAACCCAATTTGGGGGTAACATACCAGTTACCCTCTTCAATCTGGGCATTGATGTTTACAGTTGTCATCATAGCGATGACTACAAAAAGTATCTTCTTCATTGTAATATGTATTTGTATTTACTTAATGACCTTAATGACGACGTTCTTCTTCTTCAGGTTCTTGTAGTTGGTGAAGACGGCGTCCTTCTTGGCCTGGATCATAACGTTCTCAAGGCTGATGCCGTCGATAGGCATCTCAGGGAGTCCGTTGAACTCCATAGCACGGCCAGCGTCGTTGCAGACAATGTTCTTGATGTTGATGTTACGGAAAATGGGAGTCTCCTCGGTGACGGGAACCTTCGTGGTGTTGTCAGGATTGTCACCATCGGCAAGCATCTCAGCTACAGACTTGCCACCATAATACATATTGAAGGTGATGGCATCGGTCTTGATGTCGGTCATTGTCACGTTGTTGATATTGATATTCTCGACGATACCACCACGGCCACGGGTAGACTTGAAGCGCAAGCCGACATCAGTGCCCAGGAACTGGCAGTTCTCGACGAGGATATTCTTCACACCACCACTCATCTCAGAGCCTACCACAAAGCCACCATGTCCGGCGAATACGGTACAGCCATCGACTACGACATTCTCGCAGGGGATGCCACGACGGCGACCGTCGGCGTCCTTACCACTCTTGATGCAGATGCCATCATCGCCGGCATCGAACTTCGAATTGACAATCAGTGCGTTCTTACAAGACTCGAGGTCGAGGGCATCGCCATTCTGTGCATAGGAAGGATTGCGGGCAAGGACATTGTCGAGAATGATGTTCTCGCACATCAAGGGATGGATGTTCCAAGCGGGTGAGTTCTGGAAGATGACACCCTGCAGCAGCACGTTCTTACAGCTGACGAGTGAGATCATGACGGGACGCAGGAAGCGCTTGAACGAGTTCCACTCAGCCTCGGAGGAAGCCTTGACAACATTCATGTCGGCACTCTTCTCAGCATTTGCATAACCCTGAGAAGGAACCCAATAGCCCTTCTTCGACTCAACACCGCCGGGACGGCTCAGGATCTCCTTCCACTGGCCATCGGTCACCTTCGACTTCTTCACGGGACGCCAGTACTGGCCATTGCCGTCAATCACGCCACGGCCAGTGATGGAAATATTCTCTGCACCATTGGCACTAAGGGGCGACTGACAACGGCGGGTGTCAAGACCTTCGAACGAAGTCTTGATGATGGGATAGAGGGTATCATCACCTGAGAACTGAATGATAGCACCCATCTCCAGATGGAGGTCGATGTTAGACTTCAGCACAATAGGACCGGTGAACCATACTCCAGAGGGCACAATCAGATGACCACCACCCTGCTTGGAGAGGGCATCGATAGCCTTGGCAAAAGCCTCGGTGTTCAGCGTCACACCATCGTCCTTGGCACCGAAGTCGCGCAAGTTGACCTTGCGGTCGGGAATGACAGGTGCCTTGACTTCCGGCATACTGAACGGCAGGTTCTGCGTGTAGCGTTTGTACGGGTTACCATCCTTGCAACAAGAATGTTTCTGGGCTTGAGCTGTTAAGCCGACAGCTAGCATCATCAGACAGATTAGTTTCTTCATAACTCGTTTATTTTAAGGGTTAGTAATTTGTTTCAGCGGTATCATGACAAAGTCACGTTCCTGCATTAGCGGGTGAGGTATCTTCAGGTCGGGCTCATCAATCGTCAAGTCGTCGTAGAGCAGGATGTCAATGTCGATGCATCTATCAGAGTAGAAGTGAGAGGTTTTATTCTTTCGTCCCATTTCCTTCTCTATCTGCTGTGTCAACTGGAGCACCTCGCGTGGTGTCTTGTCGGTCTCACAAAGGATGGCTGCATTCATAAACTGGTGTTCAGAGTGGAACCCCCAAGGTGCCGTCTCGATAAATGACGACTGGCGGATGACCGCCCCTACCCTTTCAGCGATGAGTTGGATAGCCTTGGTAAGATTCTCCTCGCGACGACCCAAGTTTGAGCCCAAACTGAGATATACCTGATGCTTAGTCATCGAGTATCAGCATGGCATCACCGAAGCAACCGAACATATAACCGTTGTCGAGTGCTTTCTGGTATGCCTCCATAACCAAATCGTAGCCACCAAAGGCAGCTGTGGCCATCACCATAGTCGACTCGGAATGATAGAAGTTGGTAATCAGCGTGTTAGCCAGCCCGAAGTCGTAAGGTGGGAAGATGAACTTGTTGGTCCACCCGTCAAACTCCTTCAGCATGCCATCCGTCCCCACTGCCGTTTCGGTAGCGCGTAGGGTGCTAATACCAACGGCACAGATCTTATGGCCTCCGACCTTAGCGGTATTAGCGACCTCGCAAACGTCAGCGCCTACAATCATCTGTTCGGAGCTCATCTTATGCTTGGTCAGGTCCTCCACCTCGATAGGGTCGAAGCATCCCAATCCGCAGTGTACGGTGAGATAGCCGAAGTTGACACCACGAATCTCTAGTCGCTTCAACAGCTCACGGCTAAAGTGCAGACCTGAAGCAGGAGCCGTCACGGCACCTTCTTTGCTGGCATAGATGGTCTGGAAATTCTCTGCATCATCAGGTGTCACATCACGTCGCTCTACAATGTAGCGTGGCAGCGGTGATGAACCCAGGGCGAACAGTTCCTTACGGAACTCGTCGTGCGGACAGTCGTAGAGGAAGCGCAGCGTACGGCCACGGCTGGTGGTATTGTCAATGACCTCGGCGACCATAGGACCGTCGTCCTCGAAGAAGAGTTTATTGCCAATACGAATCTTACGGGCAGGCTCTACCAGCACGTCCCATAGGCGTAACTCAGCATTCAGCTCGCGCAACAGGAACACTTCAATCTTGGCGTCGGTTTTCTCCTTGGTGCCATACAGGCGGGCGGGGAACACCATCGTGTCGTTCAGAATCATCGCATCGCCATCGTCGAAATAGTCGATGACATTACGGAAGGTCAGGAAACGGTCGGTATCCTTACCCTCTTCGTCTTTCTCGAACATGTCTATGGTCTGGCTCTTACGGTGTACTACCATCAAGCGGCACTCGTCTCTGCGATAGACTTTCTCCTCGGTACCATCATCATTCTTGAATACACGATGGGGTGGTTCTAAGGCTACCTGACTCTCTGGCAACTTAAACTTAAACTGTGAAAGTTTCATCTCCTTATATCTTATGCTTTTAATTATGTTCTATTTCTTGCTGCTCCAACCATGCGGGGAAGTCATCGATGGTGATGCAGTCTTCAATACGTACGTCGCCCACCCGGGTGCGGCAGAGTGCCGTCAGATAGGCTCCACTGTCCAGGGCCTGTCCGATGTCATGGGCGAGTGAGCGGATATAGGTACCTTTGCCACAGACCACACGGATGCTCATCTGCATGGCCTCGGCATCGAATGCCGTCAGTTCTATCTCGTCAATGCGAACGGTCTTAGCAGCCAACTCTACATCCTTGCCCTTACGCTTCAGGTCGTAGGCACGGTCGCCACCAATCTTACAGGCTGAATAGGCTGGGGGGACCTGTTGGATATTACCGGCGAAACTGGCAAGCACCTGCTCTATCCGCTCACGGGTGATGTGAGCGGTGGGATAGGTGGCATCAACCTCATGCTCCATATCATAACTGGGGGTGGTAGCCCCTAGCTGCAGGGTTGCAGTATACTCCTTCGTATCGTGCTGGAGCTGTTCTATTTCCTTAGTCTTCTTGCCCGTACAGAGCACCAAGACACCTGTGGCGAGAGGGTCGAGCGTACCGGCATGTCCTATCTTCACACGGCGCACGCCGATACGGCGCGATACCCTGGTGCGGACGAAAGCCAAAGCCCCGAACGAGGTCATCCGGTAAGGCTTATTGATATATATGATCTCTCCCTCTGTAAAATTCATACCTTATAGTGAACAGAGAATAGTGACAACACCCACAATGGCACAGTAGATACCAAAGTAGATCAGCTTACCTTTTTTCACAATGTTGATCATCCACTTACAAGCCAGACAGCCCGAGAGGAAAGCAGCCACGAAGCCTATGATCAACGGCAGGGCTTCAATACCGCCCATCACATCCTCGCCCTTGACCATCTTCAGCACATCGAGCAGTGCCTCACCCAGAATAGGGGGGATGACCATGAGGAATGAGAACTGTGCCAGCGACTCCTTCTTATTGCCCAGCATCAGACCTGTAGCAATGGTAGAACCTGAGCGTGACACACCAGGTAGCACGGCCACAGCCTGTGCGATGCCAATGATAAGGGCATCACGCCATGATATCTTCTCTTTCTGACGGGGCTTGGCGAAATACGAGAAGGTGAGCAGGGCAGCCGTAATCAGCAGGCAGCAGCCTACCACCAATAAGCCGGAGCCAAACACTTCCTCCACCTGGTCCTTGAAGAACAGGCCGACAATGCCGACGGGAATCATCGATACCACGATGTTGAGGGCATACTTCGTCTCTGCGTTCAGCTCACACTTGAACAGACCACGCACAATCCAGTCTATCTCACTCCACAGGATGACGATGGTAGACAAGACGGTAGCCACGTGGACAGCTACAGTAAACATCAGGTTGTCAGCACCGTCGTTCATGCCGAAGAGAGCCTGACCGATGGCCAGATGACCACTACTGCTGACTGGCAGATACTCTGTCAGTCCCTGAATAATGCCAAGGATAAGTGCTTCAAACCACGTCATTTCTCCTCCTCCTTATCCTTTGGTCTTCTTACTACTGCATAAATCATTGACACGAATCCAACCAGACATACCACAGGAGCCACCTTGATACGGCGTGCACTGAAGATATCGGGATCGTAGGCCGTCTCTGTAGAACCGGAACCGCTCATCAGCAGGAATCCGATAATAACAATGGCCATTCCAATAGCCAACAAGATGTAGTTGACTTTATCGAATGCTAAATCTCTCTTATCCATTAACTATTATCTTTTAACTTTTATCTTTTAAATCTTATAAAGTTCACTGGCCGTCATGCGCAGGAACTTATTGACTGCCAGCCAAGCGCAGAACAGCGTGATAATGATACCGAAAAGGAAGACCGCACCGGCTGTCAATGCCAAGACCTCCCACGTGATGATATCGAGCAGTCCAGGCTGCGTCATGTACAAACCATAGATACCTGCCCCAAGAGTGATGTTAGCCAAGATGGCAGCAATAAGTCCCACCAGCATGGCTTGCTTCAGGAACGGGCGACGGATAAAGCCCCACGAGGCACCCACCAATTTCATGGTATGGATGACGAAACGACGGGCATAGACGCTCAGGCGTACGGTATTGCTGATGAGGGAGAACGACACAAACGTCAGCAGTACAGCCAGCACCAACAGAATGATACTGATACGGCTGAGGTTGGCATTGACACGATCCATCAGGTCCTCCATATAGGTCAGGTCACTCACACGGTCGTCCTTCCTGATCTCCTTGGCTATCCACTTCAGCGAGTCGCTGTTAGCATAATCGGAAGCCAACTGGATTTCCAGAGTGGCCGGGAATGGGTTAAAGCCCAGAAACTCAGTGGGATCACTGCCCAACTCCTTGATTTGCTCACGCTGAGCTTGCTCCTTACTGATATAATCGATGTTGTGGGAATACGGCCGATGGTACAAGTCACGACACAACAGGTGGGCGTCGTTGACCGACACACTATCCTTCAGCATGACGGTCATGGTCAGATGTTCCTTCATGTGAGCCGACAAGTTTCGTGCCGACAAGACAAAGAACACCACCATGCCCAACAAGATGAGCACCATCGTGGTGCTTATACATAACGTAACAACCTGCATACCACGGCGGTTGCGGGTTTTTCTTTTCTTCTTACTCATAGTCTCATTCAGATGCAATACACCTAATTTCGTGCAAAATTACAAAATTAATATGAATTTCTCCGCACGAATTAAGATTTATTTTATAATTTTGTCGCCGTTATGAGCACTATTATTTATCCGTCGCCCATTTTCGGGCCAGTACATAGCCGCCGGTTAGGCATTTCGTTAGGCATCAACCTGCTGCCTGCAGACGGCAAGGTATGCAGCTTCAACTGCATCTATTGCGAATGTGGATTCAACGAGGATCACCGTCCTACCCTTCCGATGCCTACCCGTGAGGCAGTGGCAAAGAAGCTGGAAGCCAAGCTCCAGCAGATGCAGGCGGAGGGACAACTGCCTGACGTGCTGACCTTTGCAGGCAATGGTGAGCCAACCTGTCACCCTCACTTTGCCGAGATCATCGACGATACCATCCGGCTGCGCGACAATTATTGTCCAAAAGCCAAAGTGTGCGTCCTCTCAAACTCCACGTTCATCCATCGTCAGCAGGTACACGATGCGCTGATGCGTGTCGATGACAACATCCTGAAACTCGACACCATAGACCCCCAATATATTAACAAGGTAGATTGTCCTAACGGCACCTATGACGTAAATGCCATCATTGAACACATGAAAGACTTCAAGGGACATGTCATTATCCAAACCATGTTTATGAAGGGACAATGCAACGGTGAATCGGTCGATAACACAGGGGAGGCTTTCGTCGGTCCATGGTTAGAGGCAGTAAAGGCTATTGGACCACAGCAGGTGATGATCTACACCATAGACCGAGAAACGCCTACACAAGGGCTGGAAAAAGCAAGTCGCGAACAGCTGGATGCTATTCGCGACCGTGTGATTGAAGCAGGAATACCCTGCTCTGCCAGCTACTGAAGCTACATCTTGGAGATTACACCCATCTTGGTGGTCTCCAGGAACTCGACGATATTACGGATTTCCTCACCGTCAGGCACCTGTTCCTTAATCTGCATGATGGTATCAAACAGTGAGCTCTTGCCCTGGAACACCAGACGGTAGGCGTTGGCAATGTGCTTGAGCACCTTCTCGTCGACACCATGCTGACGGCCCACGCTGTAGTTGACACCGCCGAACTCCGCCTTGCGGGTGCAGATGATGTACGGAGGAATGTCCTTCGAGAAGGTTGCACCAGCCTGTACCATCACGCCACGTCCGACACGCGTCTTGGCGTTCTCGATGACTGAACTGGAGAAGATGACAAGATCACTGATCTCACAGTCGCCGGCTATCTTCGTACCATAACCGAAAACACACTGGTTGCCCACCTTGGTGTCGTGTGAGATATGAGCACCTTCCATCAGGAAGTTATCGTTGCCAATAACGGTCTGTCCACCGGTATGGGTGGCACGGTTGATGACCACATTCTCACGGATGATGTTATTATTGCCTATGACGCATTCCGTCTTCTCACCACGGAAATCAAAGTCCTGGGGCAATGCACTGATGACAGCACCCTGATGCACCTTATTATTATTTCCCATGCGCGTACCATTTAATATAGACACGAAGGGGAAGATGATGCAGTTGTCGCCTATCACTACATCGCCTTCGATGTAGACAAAGGGGAATATCTTACAATTGTTGCCGATTCGCGCTCTGGGGTCGATTTCGGCCTTTGGAGAAATATCACTTGCCATAATTATCAATTGTCAATTATCAATTACTTTCCACCACCGCCTAATGCCGTATACAGCGATACGACGGCTTGCATCTTATAGAAATCGTCAGTAACCTGAGAAAGCTGAGCAGACAACAGCTGGGTCTGAGCGGTAAGTACCTCCAGATAGCTGGAACCACTACTCTTATAGAGAGCCTTGGTATCCTCGACCGCCTTCGTCAGCACCTCTACACGCTGACTCTCCAGTTTAGAATTGTCATTGTAGTAGTTATAATTAACGAGTGCGTTAGACACCTCGTTGCCTGCTGAGAGGATGGCATTCTGCCAGGTGTTGTAGGCCTGATCATACTGCAATTTGCTAACCTTCAGATTAGCCGTCAGTGCGCCACGATTGAAGATGGGCTGCAACAGATTGCCAAAGAAAGAGGTAGTCCACTTGCCAGGATTTGCCGTTCCCGTCAAATTGCCGAATGTGGCCGAAGCACCAATGGTAATGGTGGGATAGAACTTTGAACGAGCTGTTTGTACATCATGGAAACAGGCGGCAAGGTTCATCTCAGCATTATGCACGTCAGGACGATTCTTCAACAGCGCCATTCCCACACCCGTAGCAAACTCGCCGGGCAACGACTGTTCTGCCAGCGTGGAACGGGGAATCTGATGCCCAGCCTGTCCGATGAGCAGTGAGAGGGCATTCTCAGTAGCACGTATCTGACGACGGAAGTCGTTGGCCTGTGTCTGAGTAGACAGATAAGCGGCCTCAGCACTCTGCACACTGGTAGAACGCATACGACCCAGTTTATACTGCAGCTTCATCATCTCCCAGGTCTCCTTTGCCATCTCTCCCATCTCGGTAACGATGGCGAGCTGACGGTCGAGCATCAGCAGTGTATAGTAACTGTTGGCTATGCCACTGATGACCTGAGCACGGACAGCCATCTGGTAGTCCTTATAGCCCAGAAGCTTCATCTGGGTGGAGCGCTTCTGCGACAGGATATTGCCGAAGAGGTCGATAGTCCAGCTGGCAGCCACAGGAATAGAATAAGACCTGGTCGTCTGCGACGGGTCGAGATGAACCGTTGTCACACTGCCCATTTGCGTCATATTGCTACCCAGGGTAATGGCAGGCAGGAAAGCCAGCTTGGCAGCCTTCAGCATCGTCTCGTACATCTGCACCGTCAGGGCTGCATTCTGCAGGTTGGCATTTTTAGCCAAGCCCTGCTCGATGAGCTGTTGCAACTGAGGGTCGGTGAAGACGCTTCGCCAAGGCAGATTGCCGAACGAGGCGGTATCCTGCGGTGCAACTGCCAGCGTGTCAACATCGCTGACCACATCGCGGATGAGTCCCTTGGTATTGACCTCGGGGCGCTCATACTTGTTATATAGGCCGCAGCTGCTCATCAGCAGCGAGGCGGCGGCGATAATCATTACTTTCTTCATAGCTTCTTACTCCTCCAATTTATAATCAACAGGGCGGTGTGCATACTGACTGATCTCAGTAGCCACATCAGTATTCTCTTCATCGCCTTCGAACTTCATCGGACGGAACTTCTCCTGCAAGCTCTGGAAGATGACAAACAGGCCAGGCACGACGACAATTTGGAATAACGTACCGAGCAACATACCGCCTACGGCAGCAGCACCCAGTGTCTGGTTACCATTCTTACCTACACCCGAGGCGAACATCATAGGCAGCAAGCCGATGATCATAGCCAGTGACGTCATCAAGATAGGACGAAGACGGGCTGCCGCACCCAGTATGGCCGACCACGTGATGGCCATACCCAGTTCACGACGCTCCAGTGCGAACTGCACAATCAGAATGGCGTTCTTAGCCAGCAGACCAATCAGCATGATGAGCGAGATCTGCATGTAGATATCGTTGGAGTGGCCGAACATCATCGTAAAGAGGAAGCAGCCAGCCAGACCGAACGGAACGGAGAGCACTACGGCCAACGGCAGGATGTACGATTCGTACTGTGCCGACAGAATCAGGTAGATGAAGACAAAGCACAGCAGGAAGATGATACCTGTCGTATTCGAAGCCTTGGCCTCCTCACGGGTCAGACCCTGATACTCATAGGTATAACCTGTAGGCAGTATGTCGGCAGCAACCTCCTGGGCTGCCTTGATGGCCTCACCCGTAGAATAGCCGTTAGCCACCGTTGCCGTCACATTGATAGAGGTGAACAAGTTGAAGCGGTTGATGTTCGAAGGTCCATAGACACGCTCCAAGCGGCAGAACTCCTCAACGGGTGACATGCCACCAGGAGTGCGCACATAGACACTCTTCAGCGACTCTGGCGTCATACGAGTTTCAGGAGAGCCCTGAACCATCACACGATAGAGCTTACCATAGCTGTTGAAGTTAGAGGCATACAGTCCGCCATAATAGCCCTGCAGGGTGGTCAGCACCGTGGTGGGCGATATGCCTGCCTTCTTACATTTAGCCACATCCACATGCACCATGTACTGCGGATAGTTCGGGTTGTATGAGGTCTGTGCCGTCTGGAATTCAGGACGTTTGTTGAGCTCGGCCAAATAATCCTTCACAATGCCGAAGAACTTGCTCAGGTCACCACCCGTACGGTCCTGCATGACTATTGACACACCCGAGTTAGCCGAGAAGCCGGGAATCATAGGCGGAGCAAAGGCCAGAATCTGTGCATCCTTGATATGAGCTGTCTTGAGGTATATCTGTGCCAGTACCCCAGTAGACTCGTATGGATTGAGGAAGAAACGGTATATGCCGTCGCCCTCCCATAGACCGCTGAGTTTCCACCAGAAGCCCTTCTGGCGCTCCTCAAAAGATTTCAGCTTGATGATGAAAGTGGCCTGGTCGGAACCCGAACCGGCAATAAAGTTATAACCCTGAATCTGCTCACGGTTCTTGATGGCAGGGTCGGCAGCAAGGATAGAGTCTACCTGACTAATGACCTGTTTGGTACGAGCCACCGATGTTGCGGGTGGCATCGAGATAGTACAGAAGATAGTACCGGTATCCTCATCGGGTACCAGACCGGTCTTAGTGGTCGAGAAGGTCACCACCAGTACCACAATAGCCAGAATAACGGTAGTGATGACGGAAATCGGCTTGTGAACCAGCTTTTCAACATTGCCCTTATACTTGGCCAACACCTTATCATAGGCAGCATTAAACGATGCATGGAAGCGGTCGACCATCGACATCTTCTTCTCATGACCATCCTTGTCGTGTGGCTTCAGGAAGATGGCACACAGGGCAGGCGACAGCGTCAGGGCGTTCAGGGCCGAGATAAAGATGGAGACAGCCATCGTCACACCGAACTCGCGATAGAACGTACCCGAAGTGCCTCCGATGAACGATACGGGAATGAACACCGATGCCATCACCAGCGTGATGGAGATGATAGCACCAGAAATCTCGTTCATGGCATCAATAGAAGCTGTCAGTGCCGACTTGTAGCCCTGGTCGAGCTTGGCATGCACGGCCTCAACAACCACAATAGCATCGTCGACCACAATGGCGATAGCCAATAGCAGGGCCGACAGCGTCAGCAGGTTGATGGAGAATCCGAAGACGCTCAGGAAGAAGAACGTACCAATGAGCGACACGGGTACGGCAATCAGCGGGATGAGCGTAGAACGCCAGTCCTGCAGGAAGACATAGATAACGATGAACACCAGTATCAAAGTGAATACAAGCGTAAACACCACCTCTTCGATAGAGGCATACAAGAATTCCGTCACATCGTAGTTGATCTTGTATATCATACCCGGCGGGAACAGCTTAGCCTGTTCCTCCAGCTCGGCCTTCACCTGCTTGGCAATCTCGTTGGCGTTAGAACCGGCAATCTGCTGCACCATACCCATTACCGACGGGATGTTGTTGTTCTTCATCGACACGGAGTACTGCTGGCCTCCCAACTCAATACGTGCCACATCCTTCAGTTTGAGGGTCTGTCCCTCGTCATCGCTCTTAATGATGATGTTACCAAACTCCTCAGGAGTCTTGAAACGACCAGTATAGCGCATGGCATACTCGTAAGACACGTCTGACAGTTCGCCAAACGAACCAGGGGCAGCCTCGATGTTCTGTTCAGCCAGTACTCCGCTGATGTCTGAGGGCATCAGGTTGTGCTGCTTCATCACGTCAGGCTTCAGCCAGATACGCATCGAGTAGGTCTTCAAACCTGGGGACTGCACATCGCCCACACCCTGAATACGCTTCAGCGCAGGTATAATATTAATGTTGGCATAGTTGGTCAGGAACTCGTCATCATAACGACCGTCAGAGGTCAGCGAGTACATCAGCACCTGTGATGTCTGACGCTTCATCACCGTCACACCAATCTGGTTGACCTCCGAAGGCAACAGTGCCTGAGCCTGCGACACACGGTTCTGCACGTTTACGGCACACATATCGGCATTCATACCCTGACGGAACAACACGCTGATCTGCGCCGAACCGGAACCAGCCGTAGACGAGATATAGTCCATGCCCTCCACACCGTTGATACTCTCTTCCAGCGGGGTAATCACCGAGTTCTTCACCGTCTCGGCATCAGCACCAGGATAACTGGTCCATACCACCACTGTGGGCGGTGCAATATCTGGATACTGCTCAATAGGCAGCGATACCAGTCCTATGAAGCCCAGCAGGACGATGAGGATAGAAATGACCGTCGACAGTACCGGGCGTTTGATAAAATTAGTAAATGTCATTGCTTTACCTTTTTTACTTTTTTACCTTTTTATTTCTTCATGGCAGAAACGATGTCGCCAGCCGACATTGCCTTTGCCTGCTCGTCTATCTTCTCCTGATAGCGCTGAGGAGTGATAGGCACAATCTCCATGCCATCAGACAGCTTAGTGACACCATTGGTGACATACTTGTCACCAGTCTTCAGTCCACTTGTCACAATGTAGGTGTTGCCATCATTCTGGGGATCAACGTTAATCTCCGTATACTTGACCTTGTTATCCTTGCCGACGGTATAGACGAACTTCTTGTTCTGTACCTCTGTAACACAAGACTGAGGAATGATGATGGCGTCGGTATTGACACGCGGGATAACGATGTTACCCGCACCACCGCTCTTCAACAACTTCTCTGGATTGGGGAAGGTGGCAATCAGCTGCACAGAACCCGTAGACGAGTCTATCACACCACTCATCTTAGTTACCTTACCCTCGTGACCATAGATTGTACCGTCGTTCAGCTGCAACTTCACAGCAGGGAAGACAGACAGTCCCTCACCCGACTTCGCGATGGTCATGGCTTCTTTCTCATTGATGGAGAAATAGACATCCATCGACGATATGTTAGATACCGTTGTCAACACGTTAGAACCACTGACCAGCGCACCCTTCTTGAAAGGCAGCGTGCCTACCACACCAGCGGCAGGACTCTTCACATAGCAGAAACTCAGCGCCTCCTTGGCAGAAGCCAGGGCAGCCTGGGCCTGGGCCAGTTGTGCCTTAGCACTCTCATAGTTATTCTCAGAGGTCTGCATCTCATAGTCGCCAATCACCTTGTTGGCATGCAACTGCTTCGAGTTATCATACGTCAGCTTGGCCGTGTTCACCTGCTGCTGAGCCGTGTTGACAGCAGCCTGAGCCTGACGTACCTGAGCCTGATAGGTCTCATTGTCAATCACGAACAGCAACTGACCGGCACCTACCGTCTGACCTTCCTTTACGTTAATCTGTACCAGAAAGCCCTGAGCCTTCGGGCGAATCTCTACATCCTGAACACCCTTGATGGTAGCAGGATAAACCGTCTGCATGTCGGCAGTTGCAGTACCTACTGTGGTTACAGGATACTCATTGTCGCCGAAATTGGGGCGACCACCGCCACCACCGCAAGAAACCAACGTTGCAGCAACGGCTGCAAACATCATCATCTTTTTCATTTTCATACCTATTACTTAATTAATTTTCTATCTTTCTCTTTGGAAACTCATTCGCTTAAAATAAGTTTTTGAGCATGCAAAATTACTAAAAACATCTTATATATATAAAGAAGAAGAGTCATATTTAACAAACTTTATTAAGCAATAGCCTTTGTTATTACCAAATAATATTCGTATCTTTGCAACCAATAACAGAAAAAGAGACCGATGGACAGAAACGAAAGAGATCATCTGATCACGAGCAATATGGGTTATGTGGTAACGCTGGCCCGACAGTATAAAAACGACCTGCTGAGCACCGACGACCTGGTGAGCGAGGGAAGTATCGGACTGATGAAAGCTGCTGACAAATTCGACCCCAGTAGAGGTAAGCCTTTCGTCACCTTTGCCGCCCCTTACATCCGCCAGAGTATCGAGGATGCCATCAAGCGTGTGACGGGTGAAATGCCCGTCTTGTCAACAGACGAAAGTCTACCCGTTGGTTCGAACAATAATTTTACATTATTGAACGTTCTGGAAGACAAGGACGCCCCCCGTACTGATGCCACCTTAGAGCAGAATGCCCTATCGGACGAATTGATGACTGCCATCGGCACACTGAACGAACGCGAACAAGCCGTCATCAAACGATTCTTCGGCATTGACTGCCAACGAATGACGATGGCAGAGATAGGAATGGAATTAGGGCTGAAGCGGGAACGTGTACGCCAGATTCGCGACAAAGCGGTACGCAAACTCAAGAGACAAGACCCATCTGCCTAGCCTTCTCGAGGAGCAACGCCATGAGCGGCTCACGCTCATTGGCTACACGATTGTCCAAGACGGCATCTTTCAGATACTGTTTCAGCACACCGACCTCACGTGAGGGCTGCAGATGAAACATCTCCATGATCTCATTGCCGTCAATGACGGGCTGCAACAGGCGCTTGTAGTCTTTTTCCTTGAGGTCAGCCAGTTTTTCGCGCACCATACGGAAATTCTCCAGGAACATCTTCTTACGCACCTCGTTCTTCGATGTGATGTCTGCCTCGCAGAGGGTCATCAGATCGTCAATATCCTCGCCGGCATCATTCAGCAGGCGGCGCACAGCACTATCGGTCACCTCACTGTCGGCAATGACCTGAGGACGCATGTGCAGGTCAACCAACTTTTGCACATATTTCATCTCAGCCCCCATAGGCAACTTCAGCCTGCGGAAAATCTGAGGCACCATCTTAGCCCCTATGATGTTATGGTTGTGGAAAGTCCATCCCACCCCTGGCTCCCAACGCTTCGACTTCGTCTTGCCCACATCGTGAAGCAAGGCCCCCCACCTTAGCCATAAAGAAGCTTGGTGCTTACACACATTCTCCAGCACTTCCAGCGTGTGGTAGAAATTGTTCTTATGAGCCCGTCCGTCACGCTTTTCCACGATATCAAGTGCAGCCAGTTCGGGCAGGATGAGGTTCATCAAACCGCTGCGTTGCAACAGCTCCAAGCCAATACTGGGATGTGGTGCCATCATGATCTTGTTCAATTCCACTTCAATACGCTCACCGCTGACGATCTTGATGCGGTCGGCCATGCGCTGCAAGGCTTCAAACGTCTCGTCTTCGATCTGGAAGTTCAGCTGGGTGGCAAAGCGAATACAACGCATCATGCGCAGCGGGTCGTCGCTGAACGTTACCTCTGGGTCAAGTGGGGTGGCTATGATACCATCCTCCAGGTCGGCAATACCATTAAAAGGGTCTACCAACTCACCGAAGCGAGCCTTGTTCAGACAGATAGCCATCGCATTGATGGTGAAGTCGCGACGGTTCTGGTCGTCCTCCAGCGTGCCGTTCTCAACTATCGGCTTGCGCGAATCGTGGCTGTAGCTCTCCTTACGTGCCCCCACGAACTCCACCTCCTGCTGGCGGTACTTCACCTGTGCTGTACCGAAATTCTTAAAAACGCTCAAGTGGGCATGCTTGCCTAACAGCTGCTTTAACCCTTTAGCCACTTCTATGCCGCTGCCTACCACCACCACATCAATGTCGTCGCTTGGACGTTCAAGGAAGATATCACGCACATAGCCTCCCACCACATAGCACTCCACCCCCAGCCCATCGGCTACGGATGAAATCTGGCGGAAGATTTCCTGGTCTAATATCTGAGCTAATGCCTTGTCTGAATATAGCTTCATGATGCCTTGAAATGGTGAATTTGGGTACAAAGGTACAAAATAATTGCGAAAAATGGTTGCTTATTGTAAAATAATCGCTACCTTTGCACACAAAATATAAATAGGTTTAAAAAGAAATAGCTATGAAACTGTTCCTAACCACATTACTAGTTACGCTTGCCATGCATGCAAGTGCTGACACTTATCTCGACATGGAGCCCGTCACCATGGAGGTTCCTGAAATGGAAGCCAAGCTGGTCAAACTGGATGCACAACCTGCAGCCTACGTCAATGCCCTTGCCCACAACATGAGCATGGAGACGACGACCAACAGCTGGAAGCCCGACTTTGATTTCTTCAAGTCGAAGACCAATCCAGGTGTAAAGCCCTACAAGTTCATGGACGACATTACTTTCGCTGGTATTCCCCTTTTCGTGGCTGGTATCATTGCCAAAAGTGAGAAAAATGCCTTCAAGCAGCAAGCCAAGCACTCACTGGTTACAAGTTTCAAAACGGGTATTGACGACTACACCCAGTTCTTTGGGCCTGCTGCCGTTGTCGGTCTGAAGCTCGGTGGCTATGAGGGACGTAGCGACTGGCCCCGTTTGCTGGCTAATGCGGGTATGAGCTATGGTATCATGGCACTCCTTGTCAACACCATCAAAAATACTGCCAAGGAGATGCGTCCAGACGGAAGTACAGCTAACTCATGGCCTTCAGGTCATACGGCCACCGCATTTGTAGGTGCTACCATGCTGCACAAGGAGTACGGTCTGACCCGTTCTCCCTGGTTCTCGGTAGCTGGTTACGGTGTTGCTACTGCTACGGGTGTAATGCGTGTCTTGAACAACCGTCACTGGATCAGCGATGTACTCTCAGGAGCAGGTATCGGTATTATGTCAACAGAATTGGGCTATGCGCTTTGCGACCTGATGTTCAAGGGTAAGGGTTTGCTACGCAACGACATTCCCGGCATGGCCAGCGTCATCGACCACCCATCATTCTTTTCTATCAATATGGGTATCGGACTGGGCTCGCGTAACCTCGACTTCGACATGACAGACTTCGGTTGGGCCGACAACATGAACTTGAAGTTCCGCGCATCCACAGCGGTAAGTGCTGAAGGCGCCTACTTCTTCAATCCCTACGTCGGAGTGGGTGGACGTTTGCGCGTAAAGAGCTCACCTATCAATGGCTGGAACGACATCGTAGATAGAGGCTGGGACGATGCCTTCTACTTCTACACCGATGAAGATGGAACTATAGACCCCGACGTAGAAGAGGCTCTCAGCGATATCGACTTCGTTATCGAGAGCGACCACCTGACCGAATTCGCTGCCGACCTGGGTGTATATTTCAACTTTCCACTGTCAGATCGTTTTGCACTAGGTACGAAAGTGCTGATTGGTCGTAGCATCATGCAGGAGCTGAGTCTGGAAGGTCGCTTAAGTGGCAACAGTCTTATTCCTGATGGCAATTATCAATATCATGTGGACAATAGCCGTCCTTTCTCTACGGAATGGGATTACTTTACCGTCAGCGGCAACAATACCATGAAATATGGCACTGGCATCTCGCTGACCTATGCCTACAAGCAGAACTTCTCATGGAAGGTGTTCATCGACTATGACTTCGCACGCAAGACCTATACCATGAACTACGACACGGGAGGATTCTTCAAGGACCTGTTCCCCGTGGATATGGCATCCATTTCCCCTGCTGAATACAAGGAATGGTTTACCGCCGAGAAGAGTATTAAGAAGAATATGAACTCCTTTGTGCTGGGAGCCTCGTTCGCCATCAATTTCTAAACAGACATGACAGCCAACGAGAAGACCAACGCCCAGTTCGAACAGGTGATACAGGAGTGTCGCTCCTTGTTTGAGAAGAAGCTCCACGACTATGGGGCTTCATGGCGTATCCTGCGCCCACAGTCGCTGACCGACCAGCTGTTCATCAAGGCCAAGCGCATCCGTTCGCTGGAAATTAAGAAGGAGTCGCTGGTGGGCGAAGGCATCCGTCCTGAGTTCGTGGCCCTCATCAACTACGGTATAGTAGGTCTGATACAGATATACAACGGCTTTGCCGATACCGTCGACATTACCAACGAAGAGGCCATGAAGTTGTACGACCAATATGCCCACGAGGCGCTGGAACTGATGAAGCGCAAGAACCACGACTACGACGAAGCGTGGCGAGGCATGCGCGTCAGTTCTTATACCGACTTCATCCTGACCAAGATTGAGCGCATCAAGGAGATTGAAGAGCTCGAGGTGAGAGGTGAGCGCACCAAGGTGAGTGAAGGCATTGATGCCAATTACATGGACATCATCAATTACGCTGTGTTTGGCTGCATCAAGCTGAACGAAGAGAGGTGAGGAGGGTAATAGTAAATATCGCCCGACTGGTGCTGGCCCTGGTCTTGATCCTCTCAGGATTCGTGAAAGCCATCGACCCGCTGGGCACACAATATAAGATAGCCGACTATCTGGAGGCGCTGCACTTGGGGCAGTATGCGCCAGACATGTTAACGCTGGGCGCAGCGGTCTTGTTGTCGGCTTTCGAGTTCGGCACGGGCATCTGTCTGCTGTTTGCCATCCGCCGCCGTCTGGTGTCGCGTCTGGTGCTGCTGATGATGCTCATCATGACACCCCTTACGCTATGGCTGGCACTGGCCGATCCCATCAGCGACTGCGGGTGCTTCGGTGATGCCGTAGTATTGACCAATTGGCAGACGTTCTGGAAGAATGTGCTACTGCTCGTACTGGCCGTGGTGGTCAGGAAGTGGCCGTTGGACATGATGCGCTTCGTGTCACGGAGCAACCAGTGGATTGTCACCAACTACTCGGCACTGTTCATCGTCTTCGTGTCAGGATGGTCACTCTACGACCTGCCCTACTTCGACTTCCGTCCTTATCATATAGGTACAGACCTCCGCAAGGGCTGGCAGCAGATGATGGAAGGCAAGGAGTCGCCTTATGCCGACTTCTTCATCGAGCGGATGGACAACGGTGAAGACATCACCGACTCCCTGTTCAACAGCCGAAGCTATACCTTCCTGCTGGTATCGCCCCATCTGGAACAGGCAGACGACAGCCAGCTGGACCGTATCAACGAGCTCTACGAGTATGCCGACGACATGGACTATGGCTTCTACTGTCTGACAGCCAGTGGTCAGAAAGGCATCTTCCGCTGGCGCGACATCACGGGAGCAGAATACCCGTTCTGCCAGACCGACGAGACGGTGCTACGCACCATCATTCGCAGCAACCCCGGCATGCTGCTCCTGAAGGACGGTATCATCATAGGCAAGTGGAGCCACAACAACCTGCCCGTCATTGAAGAGAACATGGAGCAGAAGCCACTGAGCCAACAAGCCATCGGACGGATACCCGACGACTCCGTGGCGCAGAAGATTCTCTTCATCCTGCTGTGGTATGTGCTGCCGCTGGTTCTGCTGACCATAGCCGACCGTCTTTGGACGTGGTCACGTTTTATACGTCAAATAGAAAAAGATACTTATCATTTAATAAACAAAAAGAAAATTATGAGAAAGAAGATTGTAGCAGGCAACTGGAAGATGAACCTGAACCTGCAAGAAGGAGTAGCTCTGGCTAAGGAGCTCAGTGAAGCATTGAAGGCCGAGAAGCCCAACTGTGATGTAGTCATCTGCACCCCATTTATCCACCTGGCTTCTGTAGCCAACGTGCTGGAGGGCAGTGTCATCGGCCTGGGTGCTGAGAATTGCGCTGACAAGGAGAAGGGTGCTTTCACCGGTGAGGTAAGCGCTGAGATGGTTAAGTCTACTGGTGCCCAGTATGTCATCCTCGGCCACTCTGAGCGTCGTGAGTACTACAAGGAGACTCCCGAGATCTTGAAGGAGAAGGTGCTGCTGGCCCTGAAGAATGGCCTGAAGGTAATCTTCTGCATTGGTGAGTCACTGGCTGAGCGTGAAGCTAACAAGCAGAACGAGGTCGTAAAGGCAGAGCTCGAGGGTTCGGTATTCAACCTCAGCGAGGCTGACTTCCGTCAGATCATTATTGCCTACGAGCCTATCTGGGCTATTGGTACCGGCAAGACCGCTACTGCAGAGCAGGCTGAGGAGATTCACGCTTACATCCGTTCTATCGTTGCCGAGAAGTATGGTCAGGCTGTTGCCGATGACACCAGCATTCTGTATGGTGGCAGCTGCAAGGCCAGCAATGCTCCTGAGCTGTTCGCCAAGGCTGACATTGACGGTGGCCTGATTGGCGGTGCATCGCTCAAGTGTGCCGACTTCAAGGGCATCATTGATGCTTGGAAGAAATGAGACGACTCATTAGTATCATCATCTTGTGTATCGGCATTCTGACCAATGCCGATGCACAAACTTTCACCCAGCGCATCCAGAAGCAGGTAGCTGGCCAGGGCTCGATAACCATCCGTCAGGACTCCGTCATCGACCAGCTCGTCAACTCAGCCACTCTGGGCATCAAGTCGTCAGGGCAGGCCGCCAAGCCCAGCCAAACTAGTTCTACTAGTCATACTAGTACTACTAGTCCCTCTAGTTCAACTAGTCATACTAGTACTACTAGTCATACTAGTTCTACTAGCCCCACGACCACGAGCGCCATTCCCGACACCATCGACACCTCCAAGAAGATCATGCGTGGCATGAAAGTCACTGGCTATCGTGTACAGGTCTTTGCTGGTGGCAACTCACGTGCCGACCGTCAGAAGGCAGAGCGCATACGTGATGACATCAAGGCCCATTTCAGCACCGTGCCCGTCTATGCCCACTTCTACTCTCCACGCTGGATATGCCGCGTGGGAAACTACCGTACCTACGAGGAGGCTCACCAGATGCTGGTTACCCTGCGTAATATCGGCTATACGCAAGCCACCATCGTCAAGGGAAAAATAACCGTAGCTTATTAAGACTGTGTATCCGGAAAACGAAATATTCAGAGAAGGACTCGACCAGCTGGCCGACCACTACAAGGAGATCCTCACCTTGCTGGGCGAGGATCCTGAACGCGAGGGACTGCTAAAGACACCTATGCGCGTGGCCAAAGCCATGCAGGTGCTGACACGCGGTTACGAGATGGATGCCCACAAGGTACTCACCGATGCCCTGTTCAAGGAAGACTACTCGCAGATGGTCATTGTCAAGAACATCGACTTCTTCTCGCTTTGCGAACACCACATGTTGCCTTTCTACGGCAAGGTACACGTGGCCTACATCCCCAATGGGTATATCACCGGACTCTCTAAGATAGCCCGTGTGGTCGACATCTACAGCCATCGCCTGCAAGTCCAGGAGCGCATGACGCTCCAAATCAAGGAGTGCATCCAGCAGACGCTGAAGCCTCTAGGCGTCATGGTAGTCGTCGAGGCCCAACACATGTGCATGCAGATGCGCGGTGTAGAGAAGCAAAACAGCATCACTACCACCAGCGACTTCAGCGGAGCTTTCAACCAAGCCAAGACCCGCCAGGAATTCATGAATCTTATTCATAACAACAAATAGAACCCCTAAAGAGCAAAAATCTATGGAACAGTTCAACAGAAACACCTACAAGAAACAGAGTATCTTCGAGGAATTCTATCACAGCTGCTTGGGTAAAGCCATCATTCTGGCCATCCTCGCCTTATTGCTTGGCATAGTGGCCATCATGTCAGTACCTAACGAGTCTATCATGATGATAGAGACAGAAGACAACGTGCGCCAGTGTCTGCAGGACAATGACAGCATCAAGGGCGACGTCATCGACGAGATAGTCTGGAACATCGGACGTACCTTCAGCCAGGCCGACTCGACGCTTGACAACAAGGAAGTGCTGGAAGCCTGTTGGAAATACAATAAGATAGAGACCTACAGCCACACGTTCTACAGCACCGCACGCATCCGTAACAACACGCATACCGAGGGTGTACGCGTGGGCTTTGGCATATTCGGCATCGTCATCTCGACCGTCTACTACAGCGACCTCGTAATGAACCTCGGTCCGGTACGTGGCAAGTACAACCAGCGACTGATTCAGGATGTGGTGGTACCCGATGAATACATCGGTGACAATCCTAATATCAAGCCATACCACTATCAAGGAAATCCCGACAACTAAGTGTCGGGATTTTCTTTTTCTTATTTGAACAACGAATATTCCTGTACCTCCCAGGCCAGCGCGCTGGCTCCCAGCACATCCCGCTCGCGGTCATTCAGCTCGGATATCAATATCTTCACCTTTCCACGCATATTGCCGAAGAGGTGGTTTTCAAACGACTCACACAGCGGGTCGAACATCCAATGGCCGGCATGCGACACGCCACCCGTGAAGATGATGGCCTCCGGATTGACGATGCCTGCATAGTTGGCTAGTCCTATTCCCAGCAAATAACCCGTCCGGCGATATGTCTCAATAGCCAGCGCATCACCTTGATCGCAAAACTCCTTGATGATACGTGGCGTCAGCTCTTCTGCCTGGCGCATCAGCGAAGGCTCATCCGACTCCTCCATCACCTCTTGAGCCGTCTGGAAGATGCCTGCTGCAGCCACATAAGCCTCCAAACAACCCTTTCGACCACAGCCGCAGTCACGTCCCTGGTCTATCAGACACGTATGACCGAACTCACCGGCATAACCATGAGCTCCCTCATGCGAATGACCTTCCGAGAAGAAACAACTGCCCAGTCCCACACCGAGACTGATAACGATGAAGTTCTTCATGCCGTGGGCCGAACCGTATATCTTCTCGCCCAAGGCCGACAGATGAGCATCGTTGCCCAGTGCTACGGCAATGCCCAGGCGGTCGCGCATCATAGCCTGCAGCGGGATAACGCCCTTCCAAGGCAAGTTGGCAGCATTCTCTATACAGCCCGAAATGGCGCTGGCACTCGGTGCACTGATGCCGATACTACGAATCGTCTCGTATCCGCCGTTGGCCTCTGCCAACAGCATGATCTCCTCGGTCAACTTAGACACAAACGAGTTGACGTCCAGGTAGTCTACTGTGGGGAAAAAGCTATGAGCAATGATGTTACCGCGAACGTCGACAATCGCAAAAGAAGTCCGTTCGTTGCTGATGTCTACGCCTATCACACGGCGCTTGATAGTTGTGTTCTGCATAATGATAGTCAGATTAGAAAATTCAAAATACGCCACAAAGATAAGCAAAAATACCTATTCCACCAAACAAAAACAGGATAATCTTCGGCAAAGATACATGACAGAAAGAAAGCCACCCTTTGACGGGGTGGCTTTCTCTTTAGAACTCTAGCACGCGGCCCTGGTAGAACTTGATGAGGGCCGTTTGGTAGAGATATTCGTAGCGGGCTTTCATGAAATCGCTCTCTGCATTGAGGTATTTGTTCTTGGCCTCATCGAACTCAGTGATGTTGGCCTTACCGTTCTCATACTTGGCTTGCATGAGCTCAAATGCATCCTTACTGCTGCGGGCAGCGGCCTGACTGCTATGGTATTTGGAATGGGCAGCAACAGCACTGTAGTAGGCCTGCTGAATCTCTTTGTAGAGCGTCTTCTTGGTGTTCTCGAGCGTCAGCTGCTGGTTCTCGTAGTCGATGCGCGCCAAGCGGACATTATTACGGGTGGCCAGGCGGTTGAAGATGGTGTAGTTCAGTGAGACACCAACATACTGGGCGAAGTTATTCTTCAGCTGACTGAAAAAGGCACCAGAAGAGACACCATTGGTCTTGAAGTAGTTGCTCTGCAGACCTGTATTGAAGTTCAGCGTAGGATAGAAGCCTGCCTGCTGAATCTTGATCTGTCGACTGGCGGCATCGAGACGAAGGCGTTCGGCCTGAACCTCAGGTTTAAAGGCGACAGCCTCCTGATAGATAAGGTCAGGGGCTACGGGTTGCTCCATCTGGTCGATGCGGTCGACACTGGGGCGGACGATGGTGAAGCCCTCGGGAGTAGGCAGTTCGAGCAACTGGCTGAGGGTGAGCAGCGAAAGCTGCAGGGTGTTTTCTGCTTCCGTCGCTGTCAGTTGCGACTTTGCCATGGTGGCTTTCTGCTGCGAAAGTTCTGCCTGAGAGGCCTTGCCGTTCTCAAACAAAGCCTGTAGGCGATGTACCTGGGCGGAGTCGATGCTGACCTGACGATGGGCCACATCGGCCATCTCCATATTATAGAGAATCTGGACATAAGCCTTAGCCACCTGCATACGGATGTCGTTGCGTGCCTTCTCCAAATCCTGTGTGGCAGCGTCGAGGTTCAGTTGGTTAAGTTTGATGGTGTTAGGTATCTGGAAACCCGTAAAGAGCGGCACACTGGTACCCAGACTGAACGACGTGTTGTTGGTGTTGCGGTTGGAGTAGGTACCGTCAATGGTCTGTGCACGTCCAAAGTTGAAACTCTCACTAGCCGAGAAGGTGGCATTGGGCAGACGACTGTTGCGGGCGGTAGACAGCTGTGTGGTGCGCTGGCGCTCGACATTAGCCTTCTGGTGGATGCTGATATTGTGGGCTACAGCATGCTCAGTGCATTGGCGCAATGACCAAGCCTGTTGCGCCTGAAGGGGCTGCGATAAAATCGCACCATAAAAGGCAAGTAACAAAAACTTTTTCATAGCTTAATTCTCTTTATCGTCAACAATAACCTGGGGACCACGCA
This sequence comes from Prevotella sp., assembly GCA_015060535.1. GTDB lineage: Bacteria > Bacteroidota > Bacteroidia > Bacteroidales > Bacteroidaceae > Prevotella. Next base: position 33,579 of record SUYH01000013.1, on the reverse strand, counting down.
CCTTATCCTTCAGCGTGAGGCCTTTCTTAATCTCGATGTTCACACCGTCGGAGAGACCGGTGGTGACATGAGTACGCTCGTAGGTCTTCTGCTTGCCATCGCCCTTGATGACATAGACGAAGGTGGAGTCGCCAGAGAACTCGATGGCACTCTCAGGGATGGAGAGCACTTTCTCGGCAGCAGCCAGCACGATCTCGGCATTGGCCGAGTAGCCCGAGCGCAACTTGTCGTTGTTGGCTACACGTACGGCGGCCTTGATTTCAAACTGGTTGGCACCGTTGCTCTCCGTAGCCTTGGGCGAGATATACTCCAGGTTAGCGTCGAACTTCAGGTCCTGCAAGGCACCGACGGTAATCTTCATCGACATACCGTTGACCAGCTGCCCCACCTCTGTCTCATCGATATTACCACGGAAGATGAGGTCGTTCATGTTGGCCACCGTAGCAATGGTGGTTCCGTCGTTGAAGGTGTTGGCAAGGATGACAGAGTTACCCACCTTGACGGGGACATCGAGGATGATACCGCTGATGGTAGAGCGGATGAGCGTGCTGGAGGCCTTGGCATTCGACTGTGACACACCATCGCGCACCACCTGCAAGGCATCCTGTGCGGCCACCACTTCCTCCTTGGCCTGATTGAGGGTTTTCTTCACCTTGTCGAACTCATCGGCAGAGACGAGTTTCTGTTCGTAGAGGTTCTTCTCACGTTCGAAGTCAACCTTGGCCTGTTGCAGGTTGATGTCCGCCAGACGCACACGAGCCTCTGCAGAAGAGAGCTGTCCCATGTCAGGAATCACCTTCACCTTGGCTATCACGTCGCCAGCGTTCACATAGTCGCCCGGCTCCTTGTAGAGCTCAGAGATGATGCCTGATATCTGCGGTTTCACGTTCACCTCGTTGCGAGGCTCAATCTTACCCGTGATAATCGTGGTCTTCTGGATGCTCTCCTTCTTCGGAGTAAACTCGGTGTACTCAATCTCTTTCGGTTGGCTCTTCTGCCAAAGGAACACGAATGTTCCGATGAAAATCAGCGCGATAATTGCGGCGATAATCAGTTTGCTGTACTTTTTCATATCTATTTTAATTTTTAAATTCTTCAATTTTTAAATTTTACTCGTCACGCATAGCATCAACAGGTTTGATGCTCATAGCTCTGGCAGCAGGGGCAAGACCTGCGAGGACTCCCATAGACGATACCATGAAGGCAGCAAAGATAGCTGTCCAGAATCCTATCTGGAAGTGGGCATTCACAATGCCATCCTCCGTATTGCCTAGTTCAAGCATCTGTAATATCAGCACACCGAAGAGGATACCACTCATACCAGCCACCAGCGTTAGTACGATACTCTCTGAAATGATTTGCGAAAGAATCATTTTCGGAGTGGCTCCGATGGCTCTACGAATACCAATCTCTGTGGTTCGTTCGCGAACGGTTACCATCATGATGTTCGATACACCGATGGCACCTGCAAGCAAGGTTCCAAGACCTACAAGCCAGATGAGGAAGTTGACACCCTTGAAGAGGTTATCAAGCATTTGGAAGAGCACTTCAGTATTAAATACCATCGCACCCTGCTCGTCAGTAGGATCTACGAAGTGCGCCATTGTCACCGCTTCGCGAATACGGTCCGTCAAGGTCGACATTACAACACCCTTACGCCCTGTAGCAACAATCATATCCACTTCGTTACCACGATTATAAGTGGTCTGCATCAATGTCAGAGGCAATGTGACGCGCTCCTCGGCTCGTCCGTTGATGTTCATTCCTGTCGAAGCATAGTCAACGCCTATCACCTCATAGTATGTAGAGTCGATGCGGATGCTCTTGCCACAAGGGTCACCACCCTCTTTGAAGAGTTCCTTATAGATCTTCTTACCAATCACACAAACCTTACGATGCTCCCTCATATCCATCTCGTTGATATAACGTCCATAGAAAAGTTTAGGGGCCACCACTTTAGAATAATCAGGCGAAGTACCTTGTACTCGTGGAGTCGTCTTCTGATCACCATAATAGGCTGTATTCGACTTTCCCCAAGGGGCAAAGAGCACAGGAGCCACCACGTCGAGCTCAGGTACACGCTGCTTCAAACGATGGATATCCTTATAGTCCATGCTCCACCAGCGACCCTTACGGAATCCCTTGTAGGCTTTGGTAGTCTGCTGTTCCCAGATGATAACGGTATTCTGAGCGAAGCCCTCGAAATTCTTCTCGAGCATCTCCTTCAGGCCCTGTCCACCTCCCATCAGTGCGATGAGCATGAACACGCCCCAGAACACACCAAAGCCCGTGAGGAATGATCGCGACTTATTGCGAGTCAGCGTATCAAGTATTTCTCTGTAGGAATCAATATCTATTCTCATAATTTTCTAGTATTTCTAGTTGATCTAGTATACCTAGTAGGGCTAGTCAGCGCGAAGCGCTTCAATGGGACGAATGCGACTTGCCTTAAAGGCTGGGATGAGTCCTGCGATAGTTCCTGCAATGACCATCACCATCGTTGCCTCGAAACAAACATCAAGTCCAACGGTAGGATTAAGGAACATCGTTGCCTGGAAGAGTCCTGTGTCAATGGTTTCATGACCTATCGTAGCATCCATATACTCATTTGCTGCTACACCCAGCACCATTCCCACATAACCAAAGAACGTGGTGATGATGACACTCTCCGTGATAATCAACTTCAGGATGTTCCAGGGCTTGGCACCTATAGCCTTGCGGATGCCGAACTCATGGGTGCGCTCCTTCACGGTAATCAACATGATGTTCGAAACGCCCACAATACCAGAGAGCAAGGTAAACAAGCCAACAATCCAAAGGGCCGTACGGATAATGGCAATACCCTGCTCCATCTGCATACTGGCAGTATAACCGTTCCATATCCAGATGGCTCGCTCGTCCTCAGGATGAGCCTGATGGTTGGCATTCAGGCGACGACGATATTTATTCTCGAAGGCTTCGTTGGCTTCTTCTGAATTCAATCCGTGGAAAGTGAACTCAATATGTCCCAAGCTATTATCCTTAGCCCCATAAATACTCTTGATAGTAGAATAAGGAGAATAAGCAGAACTCTCGCCATCGCCTGGCTCTTTGTAGATGCCCACAACTTTAAACGAGATATTGCCCACCTTCACATGTTTGCCTATCAACTTCTTGAAGTCCTTGGGCTCCAACTCCTTAGCCTGCTTATTGGTTAATACCAGCACCTTGCGTTTTTCCTTCAAGTCGATCTCGTTGATGAAACGTCCACAAATCAGGTCGCGCTTCACAATACTGCTATGAATGGGATGAATACCTATGATTTGCATATTCATGTATTGTTCGCCATTGGTTACAGTAGCTGAATGATAGTAAACGGCTCCCACAGCGTCAATTGTATTCTTGAATTCCGACTCAGTAGTTTCAAGGTCGCGTGTGTTCAGCTCGATATAGCGCCCTTCGCTCAGTCCCTGATAAGCCTTCGATGTCCTGCCACCATAGGCCTCCATCGAGTTCGACAGCCAGTTGCCACTCTGTTGCAGATTGGCATTGATAAGTCCGTTACCAGCACCCAAGAGCACGATAATCATGAAGATGCCCCACGCCACAGCAAAGCCTGTGAGCGTTGTGCGGAGCTTATTCCTCCTTGCTGTCTGCCATATTTCTGTGATAATATCTCGCATAGTTTACTTCATCATTCCATTGATTCCGAAAGGACTTGCATCGTGGTTCAAATTCTCCTCGATATTGCCGATAATGCCATCCTTGATGTGAACTATCTTGTTGGTTTCGTTAGCCACACCACTCTCGTGGGTTACCACCACGATGGTCATTCCGTCGTCTTGGTTCAGCTTCTTCAGCAACTGCATCACTTCCACACTGGTCTTCGAGTCCAAAGCACCTGTAGGCTCATCAGCCAGGATAATCTGAGGGCGAGTAATCAATGCCCTGGCTATGGCCACACGCTGTTTCTGTCCACCCGATAGTTCGTTGGGATAGTGCTCTGCCCAGTCTAGTAATCCTAGACGCTCTAGGTATTCTAGGGCAAGCGTATGACGCTTACGCCTAGAAACACCTTGATAAAAGAGTGGCAACTCAACATTTTCTACTGCAGTCTTGAATGAAATCAAGTTAAACGATTGGAAAATAAAGCCAATCATCTTGTTACGATACTCAGCAGCACGACGCTCAGAAAGGTTCCAGATGGGAGTTCCTGCGAGCTCGTAAATGCCAGAGTCGTAATTATCCAGAATACCTAATATATTTAATAAGGTACTCTTACCAGAGCCAGAGGCACCCATGATGCTGACAAACTCTCCTTTCGCAATGTCGAGCGAGATGCCCTTCAGCACGTGAAGAGGCTGGGCACCCTGATAGGTCTTGTTAATGTCTTGTAAATGTATCATTTGTCTTTGATTGATTTCTACTTGTTAGACGTAAGTTCATCTTTTAAAGTTGCATCATAGACATCTTTAACATCTTCTAACGTAATGCCCAACAACTGCATCTGTCTGAACAGCTCAGGCAACTTCTCCTTCATAAACTCCTGCTTGCGAACCTTCAGAATCTGCTTCTTGGCGCCAGGGGTTACGAAGTAGCCCAGTCCTCGCTTGTTGTAGATCACTTCCTCGCGAGCCAATTGTTCGTAGGCCTTCACTGCTGTATTGGTGTTTACCTCTAGCAGCACGGCATATTCGCGAACACTTGGAATGCGGTCATCGTCTTGATACACTCCTGACAGTATCTCGTCGCACAGACGATCAGCCATCTGGATGTAAATTGGTTTATCGTTTGAGAATATCATAATTAGTCCATTTGTTAGTGATTAACTGAAAATCCTTGAAAATACGGAACGAAGCCCAATAGTTGAAGACGGCAAGCAGGGGAAGCAGGACGGCGAGAAAATATGCCGGGATGCCAACCTCGCCAGACACGTAACGACCATTCTCCCAAGTAGATGTAAACATAGAGAGTTCGAAATAATGTGTCGTCTTTACAAAAATCACCCAGAACAAGATGAACACCATACAAGATATGACGAATGAATATTTGCGGAACAAGGTTCCTCCGATAATCAGGAGCGAATGTGTCCACACGGCAATAGCAGCAATCACAAAGAGATTCATCACCAGATAGAACCAGTTGCAAGAATCAGCCTCCAGTATATGAGGCGTCAGATTATCCATCATCTTGGGGATGGCAGACGACCACCAGTAATAGTATTCCACTGGCTCACCCATCACCGAGGTCTCTATCTCTGTGTAGGGTCCACTCACCCAGAACCACACCATGCGAAGACTGTCGCCCAAAACGAAAGCCAGAAAGACACCCAGCACACAGACGACAGAGGTGTAGGTCATCAGGGCAAGGAACTTCTCGAGATTGCTTGCCGGAAGCATGAGGAAAGCCTCACGCTTGCGCTTCTCGTTCACACCCGACACGATGGTGCTGACCAGGATGAGCGACGTCACCGCAAAGACGGCTGCACCTACATCTCCGTACCGGTTCAGCATGGTGAAAGGAGAGTCATAACTACTCATTCTAAGCAATATCATTTCGCCTACGAACACACCTACTATGGAGGCTGCCATAGCATAAAGTATTCGACGCTTATTGACGCTGAGCACCCAGCGCAGCATCTTTCCGAATCTATTGAAACTAAAACTATTCATATCACGTACCTTATTATATTATATGTTCACAAAACGAGCTATATTCTTCGTGCGACAGAAGATTCTGTAGGACAACCAGAAGTTCAACACCGCCCAAGCCAAACTGATGAAATCCATAACATCATAGTCCATCGTTGTAACGTCGTTCTTCATCTCCTGATAGTCAGAATAAGAAAAAAACGAGCTCTGAATCACTAAGAGTACGATGAGCGCTATCGTGGTCAATATCCAAGCATACTTGTGCGAACGGAAGAAGGTGCCACCAAGCGTATAGCACGAGTGAAGCCAGAATCCTGTTACAAAGATAGATACCCACAAGCGAGTTGGCAAATCAGCCTCCGCAGTAAAGATGTTGCAAACCTTTTGTGCTACAAACATCACGTAATCATTGCCCAACAGTACATTCACCAGATACTGCGTCAGGTCGGCACAGAAGAATGCTGCGAGGTAAAGGGGCAACAAGACGAGCCAAGTGGCGTAGCGCATCAGATATTTCTCGAAATTAGAAGCTGGCAGCATGAGCAAGGTCTGCAGGTCGTGTTTTCCCTTCATGCTTGAGAACATCCATGAGGGACCTGTTATGATGGTGATCAGAAATGCAGCAACTGTAGCAATGGTGCATGTCTGATAGGCGCGAGTATCACTGGCCTCATACGCCCCTATCGAGCGTGTTTGGAAAAAATGAGTCGTGACACAGACAAAGAGAAGCGTCAGGACCGTCAACATGGTCAGGGCTTGCTTCACATAGAAACTCCTGTCGTTGGTCAGCGACCACACAGCCAACTTTCCGAATCGTTTAATATTAAACTGAATCATAGCAAATCCTCCTTAGATTTTACCCTGGGTTACAGCATTGAAAAGCAGTTCAAGGTTCACCTGCGTCTCAGCGCTATCCGCTTTTCGAGGAGCTATCACAGCATTTCCCTGAAGTGAAGGCTCTGCATAAATAGCATCGTCCATCTGAGCGGGCGTGCGATATTCGAAGGTATATTTCTCCTGAATCTCTGCAACTGAGGCATCGAGCAACAGCTTCTGCGGAGAAAGAATCAAGATATGATCAAGCAAACTCTCTACATCGTGAACCTGATGGGTTGAGATAATCAGGGTGCGGTCGTCGCTCATATACTGAGCTACCACCTTGCGAAACTGCGACTTCGAGGGGATATCCAGTCCGTTGGTAGGCTCGTCCATCAAGAGCACCTTCGTATTGGTGGCTAAAGCGAAGGCCATATACACCTTCTTCTTCTGACCCATCGAGAGCGCATTCAACTTCACGTCGGTGGTGAGTTCAAAATCTTTCAGACAAGCCTCCAACACCTCACGGCTGAAGCGAGGATAGAAAGGCTCGTTGATCTTCACATACTGGTTGAGCGACATCGCCGGCAGGTCGAACTCCTCCGGCACAATGAAGATTTTCTGAAGGGTTTCGGGCTTGCGCTTCTTAGTTTCAATACCATCGAAACATACACTACCCTTCTTGGGGCGAAGCAAACCGCTGATCAGGTAGAGCAGCGTCGACTTGCCCGTACCGTTCTTACCCAGCAGACCATAGATGTTGTTTGCCTCCAGCGTCAGACTGAAATCATCGAATACCAGGTTCTTCTGACCTGCATACTTAAAACTGATGTTCTTTACTTCTATCATAGTTGTATTGATTGATTAAAATTAATCTGTTATGGTGTACTACTTCAATAGTACACTGCAAAGGTAGATAAAAGAACTATTCGCTCCAAATATTTAGAGCAAAAAGTGTTGGGAATTAAGTTTCTTTAACGATTTGTCCTCGCGCGTTCCTTACCTATAATTCTGCTTGAGACAGCTATCCGCGCTGGTCGGCACCCCACATCATCTTTTCACGCAGGGTGTGGAAATATTTGGTACCAGCACGCTTGATAACCTTCACCCGATAAGGTGCCTTTGACAAGGTGAGGCGCGTCGTGTCGGGCAGATTCTCCGAACGACCGTCAAGGGCTACCAGATAGTTATGCGTACGACTCTCTACCGTCAGCCGTATCTCTGAGTCTTCAGAGAGCACAATAGGACGAACATTGAGGGAATGGGGAGCAACAGCAGTCAGCGAAAACACATGCGTCCCAGGCACGATGATAGGACCTCCATTGGAGAGTGAATAGGCCGTTGAGCCTGTTGGCGTACTGACAATCAGTCCGTCGGCCTGATACGTGGTAACGTAGTCGCCATTAACGGTGACGTGAATGCTAATCATCGAGGCGTTATCCCGCTTCAGGATAGCCACATCATTCAGCGCACAATGATAGCCCTGAATGGCTTTCCCCTCAGTCTCGACACGGATGACCGAACGCGTATCTACGGCATAGTCACCTGCGTACAAGGCATCTATCGTACGCTCTATCTCTTGGGCATTCACATCGGCCAGAAAACCCAGACGTCCGGTATTGATGCCCAAGATAGGCACCTGCTTGTCGCCCACCTTGCTGGCTGCCCGAAGGAAAGTACCGTCACCACCCATCGAGATGACGAAGTCGGCCTCAAACTTTCCGTCATCAAACACGTGAACACCCTCGATGGGCAACTTCTGGCCTGTCGTGAGAAAGGCATAGAACTCCCGTTCAATGCACACATCAGCCTGTCGGGCTGAGAGACAAGCCAACAGTTTCTGGATGGACACCGATTTCTTGGGCTGATACAGGTTGCCAAAGATGGCAAATCGAAGTTTTCGTGAGGCCATAAGCATTTATTTTTGCTGCAAAGGTAGCAAAAAAAGAAAAAAATCGTATCTTTGCAGCAAGAAAACTCATCAAATAGCTGAAGAAAATGACGAAACTGAGTGTAAACATCAATAAGGTAGCCACTCTGCGCAATGCCAGAGGAGGCAACAATCCCAATGTGCTGAGTGTCGCTCGCGACGTGGAACTGTTTGGCGGTCAAGGTATTACCGTACACCCAAGACCTGACGAACGTCACATCCGCTATCAGGACGTTCGCGACCTGCGACCCCAGATTACCACAGAGTTTAACATCGAAGGCAATCCCATCGACTCGTTCACCGAACTCGTATTGGAAGTGGTACCCACCCAGGTGACGCTCGTGCCGGACGGACACGACCAGATTACGTCGAACCACGGATGGGACACGCTGGAGAACAAAGCCTTCCTGACGGATATCTGCAAGACCTTCAAGGCGGTAGGCATTCGTACCAGTATTTTTGTCGATGCCGACCCACGGATGGTGGAGGGTGCCAAGGCCTGTGGCGCCGACCGTGTAGAGCTCTACACAGAGCCCTATGCCTCTGGTTATGCACAGAACCGCGAAGCAGCCATCGCACCATTTGTCGCTGCAGCCGAAGAGGCCCGTCGTGTAGGACTGGGTCTGAATGCCGGTCACGACCTGTCCTTGGAGAACCTGGCCTACTATCACCAGCTGATTCCCTGGACCGACGAGGTATCAATAGGCCACGCCCTCATCTGCGACGCCCTGTACTTAGGTCTCAAGGAAACCATCCGTCAATACCTCGCCGCCCTCCAGTAGCAGTTTATTTTAGACATAGGGACATAGGAACAAAAATATGTCAATATGTCCCTATGTCAAAAGAAAAAAGAGACAAAGGAACATAGGAACATAATATAAATAATGAGCATAGGAACAAAATTATGTCAATATGTCCCTATGTCAAAAGAAAAAAGAATAGTATGATGAAAAAGGTTTATGTATTCTTAGCAGATGGCTTCGAGGATGTCGAGGCCCTGATTCCCATCGACGTACTGCGTCGCGGAGGTGTTGACGTCACCACAGTAAGCATCTCTGACTTCCCCTTGGTACAGTCGGCTCACGGGGTGAACATCGAGGCTGACATCATGTTCGAACAAGGCGACTTCACCGATGCCGACCTGCTGTTCCTGCCTGGCGGTATGCCTGGAGCCTCGAACCTTTTCGAGCACAAAGGCGTTTGCAAAGCTATCGTCGACCAGCACATGGCTGGCAAGAAGGTGGCTGCTATCTGCGCTTCTCCTGCTGTGGTATTAGCCCCATTAGGAATCCTCGAAGGAAAGAAGGCCACCTGCTATCCTGGTTTCGAACAAGCATTGGAAGGTGCAAAATATACCGCCGACCTCGTCACCGTTGACGGCAATGTCACCACAGGTGAAGGTCCCGCCGCCGCCTTCCCCTTCGCCTACGAACTGCTGGCCCAACTGGTCGACAAGAAAACCTCCGACCAGATTGCCGAAGGCATGCGCTTCAAACACTTGATGGCCTAATGGATTATATCATCATAGTAGCAGGGGGTAAAGGCCTGCGAATGGGGAGCGATATTCCCAAACAGTTTCTGCCTATTGGTGGAAAACCTGTATTGATGCGAACCCTTGAAAGGTTTCGCCAATACTCTCCTACCCTGCAGATTATCCTCGTCTTGCCCAAGGCACAACAGGACTATTGGCAGAAGCTTTGCAAGGAATACGCTTTCGACATAGACTACCAATTGGCAGATGGAGGCGAAACACGCTTCCATTCTGTACAAAACGGCCTCGCAAAGATTCCTGACAATGCACAAGGAGTAGTAGGTGTACACGATGGCGTGCGTCCCTTCCCCAGCATCGATGTCATTCGCCGCTGCTACGAGACGGCACGCGAAAAGAAAGCCGTCATCCCCGTCATTCCCGTCGTGGAAACGGTCCGTCAGCTGGAAGGCGCGACCTCCTTTACCGTTCCTCGTGATGACTACCGCTTGGTACAAACCCCGCAATGCTTCGACATCCAACTGCTCAAGGCCGCCAACCGCCAGCCCTATAACGACGGCTTTACCGATGACGCCTCTGTGGTTGAAGCTTACGGCTTCGACATCACCCTCGTCGAAGGCAATCGTGAGAATATCAAGATAACGACACCCTACGACTTGAAAATAGCTGAAGTGCTGATAGGATGAACGGAATTCTGCAACAAGACATACAATACCTGCCGGGGGTAGGCCCTTCGCGCAAAAAAATGCTCAACGAGGAGTTGGGCATCATGACGTATGGCGACTTGTTGCAATACTACCCCTACAAACATGTGGATCGCAGTCGGATCTACGCCATCCGTGAACTGACGGGCGACATGCCGTTCGTACAGGTAAAAGGCCACATCCTCAGTTTCGAGACCTTCAAGATGAGTGCCCGCAAAGAGCGCGTCGTAGCACACTTCACCGACGGGACGGGCAAGGTGATGGACCTCACGTGGTTCAACGGCGGCAAATATGCCAAACAGAGCTATACCATCGGCAAGGAATATATCGTTTTCGGACGACCAAACGTCTATAACGGACGCATCAACGTGACCCATCCCGACATGGACCCTGCCGAGAAACTAGAGCTCTCGGCAATGGGTATGCAGCCCTACTATAACACGTCAGAGAAGATGAAGAAGATGGGGTTAAACTCTCGTTCAGTAGAGCGTCTTACCAAAACGCTTCTCGGCGTCATGAAGGAGACTCTGCCAGAAACCCTGCCCGACTTCATCACGGAGAAACTGCACCTGATGAGTCGCGACGAGGCACTGCGCAAGATCCACTACCCACAGAATGCCAAAGAACTGGAACGAGCTCGTGTCCGACTGAAATTCGAGGAACTCTTCTACGTCCAGCTGAACATCCTAAGATACGCCAGCGACCAGCGACGCAAATACCGAGGCTACGTCTTCTCGAAGGTAGGCGACCACTTCAACAACTTCTACAAAGAGAATTTACCCTTCCCCCTGACGGAGGCACAGAAACGGGTGATTCGCGAGATTCGCAAGGATATGGGCAGCGGACGACAGATGAACCGTCTGTTGCAAGGCGATGTAGGCTCTGGCAAGACACTGGTGGCACTGATGTCGATGCTCATCGCCCTGGACAACGGTTTCCAAGCCTGTATCATGGCCCCCACGGAAATCCTGGCCGAGCAGCATCTGCAGACCATCATGGCCTTCTTGGAAGGGATGGACATCCGCGTGGCCTTGTTGACGGGTATCGTGAAAGGCAAGCGCCGTCAGGAGATCCTCGACGGACTGCTCGATGGTACCGTCCAGATACTCGTGGGCACCCATGCTGTCATTGAAGACACGGTGCAGTTTGCCCGCTTGGGCATGGTGGTAGTCGACGAGCAGCACCGCTTTGGCGTAGCCCAGCGTGCCAAGCTGTGGAGCAAGAGTCAGAACCCGCCCCATGTGCTGGTGATGACGGCAACGCCCATTCCCCGCACTTTGGCCATGACACTCTATGGCGACCTCGATGTGAGCGTCATCGACGAACTGCCTCCCGGCCGCAAGCCCGTGGTGACGCAACACGTCTTCGACCGCTCTCTGCCGTCGCTTTACGACAGTATCCGCAACCAGATCCGACAAGGCCGACAGGTCTATATCGTCTTCCCCCTGATTGAGGAGAGCGAGAAGATAGACCTGAAGAACCTTGAAGAGGGTTACGAGGTACTGAAACAGGTTTTCCCAGAATTCCGTCTCAGCAAAGTTCATGGCAAGATGAAACCTGCCGACAAGGAGGCTGAGATGCAGAAGTTCGTCAGTGGTGAGACACAGATTCTCGTCGCCACAACGGTTATCGAGGTAGGCGTCAACGTGCCCAACGCCTCCGTGATGGTCATCCTCGAGGCTCAGCGCTTTGGCCTTAGCCAGCTGCACCAGCTGCGTGGCCGTGTGGGACGCGGCGCCGACCAGTCGTATTGCATCCTCGTCACCAATTACAAACTGGCTGAAGATACCCGCAAGCGCATCGACATCATGTGCGAGACCAACGATGGTTTCCGCATTGCCGAGGCCGACTTGAAACTACGCGGTCCTGGCGACTTGGAAGGCACCCAGCAGAGCGGTATGGCCTTCGACCTGAAGATAGCCGATATCGCCCGCGATGGACAGTTGGTACAGATGGCCCGAGACGAGGCACAACTCGTTATCGACGACGATCCGACATGTGAAAAACCACGTTATTATTTGCTCTGGAAAAGGCTCCAAGAATTAAAGAAAACCAACATCAATTGGGGCGTTATTTCGTAGAAATCAAACAAATACAATTGTTAAAACTCTCCTAAAGAGTGTTAACTGTACATGCTTTATAAAAAATAATTATTACCTTTGCACCGTTTGTTAAACCTAATAAGGACCTGTTAGTAACCCAACCAAACCTGAATATGATAGCAAAAATAAAGACGATTGCACTTTTGGCTGTAGCGACAATGAGCACTCTCCCGATGATGGGACAGGACCTTTTGGCTCGCCAGGCACCCGTTGACCGTAAGATGAAAGCCGTTGACAGTGTAGCACTGCAAAGACTTATAGATTTCGAGAATTTAGAAAACCCCGCAGCAGACTTATATGAAGACTGGGACAACTTCCATGCACACAGTAAGGTGACGGCGTTGCCCGACTCTTTCCGTATATCTTTAAAGAATTTCTGTATGCCTACTGACAGCCGTGTGCTGACCAGTAATTTCGGTTCTCGCTGGGGCCGCCAGCACAAAGGACTGGACATTAAGGTATACATCGGCGACACCATCCGTGCAGCCTTCTCTGGCAAGGTACGTGTCGTACAATATGAAGGCCGAGGCTATGGTAAGTATGTGGTTATCCGCCACGATAATGGCCTGGAGACCTACTATGCCCACATGTCGAAGCAACTGGTTGTAGAAGACCAGGAGGTGCGCGCCGGCGATCCTATCGGTCTGGGTGGTAACACCGGCCGTAGCACGGGATCACACCTGCACTTCGAAACGCGTCTCTGTGGCGTAGCCCTCAACCCCGCCTTGATGTTCGACTTCCGCAATCAGGATGTAGTCGACGACTCCTACCTGTTCCGCAAGTCAAGCTATCAGCGCGAATCGGTATTGGCTACCCGTCTGCGTGGCGTTGGCGGTGTCAACATCGGTTCCAGCGACTTAGAAGAGGACGTAGAATTGGCTCAGGCAGCCCCTGCAGCCTCCTATAAGCAGGAAAGCCGTTTCCACAAGGTAAAGCGCGGTGAGACGCTCTTCTCCATTGCCCGCAAGCGTGGCACCACGGTCAACTCCATCATGAAGCTGAACCACCTGAAGAAGAACACCAAGCTCCGTCCTGGTCAGATTCTGAAATTCAACTAAACAAAATCATAAGAACTAAGAAGAGGATGCGAATTCGCATCCTCTTCTTTTGTTTACGGCTGTAGGTCAGCGTACTCAGCGGCATCGAAGCAAGGGCAGTCTTTCATTGGATTTAGGTCTCGGTGACCTACGATCAGCGCCTTCGGATAGGCGGCATGAAGCTGTTCAATCAATTTCCGCAGACTGCACCGCTGTGCCTCGGTACGCGTGTCGGCAGGCTTGCCTCGGATGTCCAGTCCGCCCTCGTAGCAGACGCCTATCGAGTGGGCGTTATGACCCACGCAGTGGGCACCGACCATCCATTCCGGCCGGCCAGGCTCTATCGAGCCGTTGCGTCGCACCACATAATGGTAGCCGATGCCGAACTTCCAGCCCCGTTGGCGATGCCACGTGTCAATCTGGGCTGCTGACGACTGCTGGTCGGGGCGTACTGCCGAACAGTGGACGATGATGAGTGTGATTTTACGCATGATGTTGTTGTCAGTGTTGTTGTAATGGCTGTCAGAATCGATATCAGAATCTGCACAATCAACTTCCAAGTTTCACGTTTCATCCTTCTTTACCTTTTAGTTTCCAGTCTCGAATCCAGCGCTACCGCCCGAGTTGTCGTCACCGTTGTCGTCACCGGTGTTATCACTCCCCTCGCCCGTTGGAGAGGGGTCGGGGGTGAGGCTCTCATCCTCCACCTCAGCATCGTCGCTTGAGGTCACGCGCTTCAGCACGTTGCCGTCCTCGTCGAGACAGGTAATCTGGATGGACGTGTTCTTCAGCTCGTCCTTCACGTCGACCGAGGGGGTGAACACGATGCGGCGGGTGGTGATCAGACTGGTCTTCACGTCGTCCAGCTCCTCTACTGCCTTCGAGCGTACGCCGAAGCGCATGGTACCCAGACCGGGCAGGGGAACACTGTGACCCTCGGTAGCCCATGTGCGAATCACCTCACCGGCAGCATCCCAAGCAGCCTTGATGACACCGGCATTGATGCCTGAATGGGTCGATGCTTCGGAGAACACCTTCTTCTCCTGAACGGGAATGTACAGGTCGGGACGCATCACGAACTTCTTCACGCCAGGATTCTTGCCGATTTTAAGCACTCGGCGCTGTGCAATCACTTTAATAGCCATAATCGTTTTGTTTTTTTTGTGAATAATGAATAGTTGATAATCGCTCTTGTCAGTTCGCGGATGGTTCCGAAGGGGCCCTCAGAAGAGTGTCGCAGCAGCTATTAATTCCCGCAATCGCTACTATTAATGCTAACAATTGCTACTATTAATTCCCGCAATCTCAACTCTTAATACTTGCTTCGTCGCGCTCTCGTGACTGACAATGCAAAGGTACGAAAACCTCAAACCCATTTTGTCCGCAGATGTCCGCAGATGCTCATTAAAACAAAAAAAGTGCTGAAAATTTTCAGCACCTCTTCGTTATTTCGAGATTTCGATATCTCGATATCTCGATATTTCGAAATCTCGAAATTACTTTATGTTCAAGGTCCCGTTACACTCAGGGTATCCGCTGCAACTCCAGAATTCCTTGCCTGAATGTATGCCCTTTTTGGCCATACGCTTAATCATTGGCTTGCCACAACGTGGGCAGAGTGGAGCATCGGCCTGTATGCTCTGCTGTGTACGATATGCCAAACGCTCGGCAGTAAGCCCTTCGGTAAAGCCTCCTTCCACCTTGAAAGTCTCCAGTAGATGTTCCATCTGACGACCAATCATCAGGATCAGCCGATTGCATAACACCAACAGACAATTGGCCGCAAGCTGTGAGTTGTTGCCATTAAGCCATCGGTCAAACTTATGCTTTTGGGCAAGAATATGTATACTGCTAAGATGCTGAACGTCGTCCTTATAGTCAGGACGATCCATCTGGACATTGTTGACAGCCTTGTAGTCAGCTGAATTGACTGACCAAGGGATACTCTCCTGGCGCAAGAGCCAATTCAGGTAATCATTGGCCAGTTCGGCCAGGCTGGCACGCGCCACGTCGGTAAGCTTCATCTCCGTTTCCTTGGATGTAGAATGCCGGGAACTACCCTCGGCGATGTTGGCAGGAACAGAGCGGGCTGCCTGTGTCATCTGGTCATACTGACGTCCACAGGGATCGTTTGTGACATTTAGATAGCGAATGCAGAAATCTTGTGTCGCCAACTGAATAACATTGGCCAGAATCCATGTATCCAGCCAGTAATATCCGAATTTACTGATTTCAACCATGTTGTTGTTTTTTTATTAATTTCGATATCTCGATATTTCGATATTTCGACATCTCGTTATTCCGATGACAAAGATAGCACTTTTCCCGAAAAAAAGTGCTATCTCCTGAAAAAAACATCAGTCCAGGCACAGCATTTCTTTGATGGCGGCTACTTGGCGGCGGGTGTACCTATGGCTGTGGGGATTCCAGTGGAGACTGTTGAGCACCTGCACCAGGTCAGGACACCCTGTCACCTCCCGCCAGATCTGTTTCAGCCGAGACTGAGGATTCCTGGTGTGGGGGTAAAGCAAATCAGCAAGCTCCTGTTTCGAATAGTCTTTTACTTCTAACATAATTATTTTCTCTAATCTCTACGCTCGACCAAAGGTCGCTTTGTACCTTTAGGTCAAAGAACTCTAAACTCTCCTTTGGTGACAGGGTGACAGCAAAATAGTAGAAAAATGGAATTCTATTGCGTACCGCATGCGCGCAGTACGCACGAGGCTTCCCTCTCTGCTGCCGTCACCCGTCACCTGTCACCAGCTCTGTCGGAAACTGCCCTGCCAGCATCTGCAGGCGCGACTTAATCTCGTCGCCAGACCGCTGTATCACGATGTATCCACGCGAGTGCTTCGTGCGCATCGACTGAAAGCCCTGCTTCGTGAAGGCAGAGCCTAAGACCGATGCCGACAGCTTGACCGTCACGTAGCCACCGATGACCTGTAAGGCACGGCTGACGGGCATGAACTCGCCCTGCGTGGGATCAGCAGGCGGATAGAAGAACACCTCGACCAGCTCCTGCTCCAGGTTCGGAGCCTCAAACTGCTCGTTATGCTGGCGCTGCCACTCCTCGTCACTCTCCGACAGCCAGTACTGGAAGCCGCGCTTGTAGAGCCCGTAGGCCTGCGCATAGATGGCTGCGTAGTCGAAAGGTATCTCACGCGGCGACGTGATCCACTCCACCTCGAAGGGCATCCAGCGGCGGTTGCCCGACGGGTCGCTGAGAAACTGGATATTGTTGCCCGTCCCGCAGAAGGTGGCAATATGCTTACGGTTCTCCGCATGGCGCGCATAGGCGGCACGCTCGTTGATGCTCGTCATGGTGACGGCACCTTTGAGCTGGTTCAGCTCGCGCGGTGTCATCGTGTCCAGCTCCTCACAGCACACCAGACCGTACTGCGACAGGGCCAGCAAGTCGTCCTTCGACAGCCGCTGGGCATTGGTACGCGTGTAGAAATACTGACGCAGCTCGGGAGGCAGCAGATAGTTAAACCACGTCGTCTTATAGATGCCCTGCTGGCCTACGAAAATTAGGATGAGGTGGTTCACCACCTCAGCGTCGAGCCAACCCGCCACCATACCCACCAGCCATTTCTTCAGGTATCGGCTGAAGGTCAGCTGTTCTTCCGCATCGCCCTTCACATGCACCGTCACCGAGAGACCTAGTATGGCATCACTCTCGCCGTCCCACGGAGGCAGATGCTCCAGGTAGTCACGGAACGGGTGGTAGTCGGGGGCATGGTCGCTCTCGATCAGCCGACACATCTTGTCGAACCGCACCTCCTTGCCTGTCGTCTCCAGCATCTCGCGATACAGCGAGTTCTCCAGCCGGTCGTTGACAGGTTGCCAGGGATGTGTCACCCCCTTCTCGGCGCTCCACTTGTGATACTCCGTGCGGTGGGTCACCACGTTGTAGCGCAGCGCCAAGCGGTCGTCGATGAACCGTTCCATCTCCACAACACTGGCATACCGCTCCTGCCACGGCGTCTTATGCTCCTTGTCGGCAGGTGCTTTCTTTTTTCTTGGTTTCTTTTCGTCCATAGCATATTAGGTTTTGGGGGCAAAGATACGAAGAAAGAAACACTCCGCCAACCTATTATGCAATTACTGGGTACCTACTTGGTAACAGAATTTTCGGGTAACTGCTTACTCACTCATTTTCCTGTAACGTTTCAATTGGACGTAAAGCGCATTTTGACTTTGGCTCATATTGGAATGCTGGAACATATATGCAGCAAGTACAGACATGGGTAAGCGTAGCGCATCGTGATTGACAAGGTGCGCCAAGTCCATGTAGATGCTAATGGGACGAATCTTTTCCATGTCAAATGCGAATGAAGTCAGCGCAAGCGCCTCCCTCTCTTTCTCGTCGTTGAGCAGATACGGTCGCCACGACTCAATGACTGCCTTTAACTTGTCATGGTGGTTCTCGCGAAACAGGGCAGATAGCGGTGTGTTGCCATCGAAAGGGACTCCAGAGGCTGCCTTGTTATGCTTGGCTTCCTTCTTGTCCTTTTGCCGCTCCGTCCACTTGTCACCATAGAAGTTCTGGTTGTCCACATGATCAACATGCTGTCCGCCAGAGGCAACATACACTACTTCTATTTTGCTGCCTTGGTTGTTACTGTCTGCCTGGTGCAGCTTCTCAAGCAGACGGTTTAGTAATGCGACTATTTC
This sequence comes from Prevotella sp., assembly GCA_015060535.1. Classification (GTDB taxonomy): domain Bacteria; phylum Bacteroidota; class Bacteroidia; order Bacteroidales; family Bacteroidaceae; genus Prevotella. The sequence goes on along the minus strand of SUYH01000013.1, from coordinate 15,194 downwards.
GTCGTCGTTGAATTCCATATTTTCGTTTCCGTTTTAATTATTGATAATAAACACATATAATAGGCCGTGAGGCGAGAAAGAAACAACGGAGGAACGTGGGTGAATTGGACAGCTAATAACAGCAAAATCTCTCGGGTCTGCAACAACCCATATACTAATGCTATAACTACCAATGCCCACGTATCCGTTGCCGTATACGTGAGCCGGCAGCCAACTTGCTTAGTATATGTCTTCAGAGTTGCAGTTCGAGAGACTTACAAAAGCTGCGGTTGCTATGTCGTTTTATATGTAATCGGGTGCAAAAATACAATTAATTCTGCACATTCCGATACTTTTTGATGATTATCTTACGGACTCATTGCTTTTTTGAGATTAAAGGGTTGGACTTCATCCTTCGTTTTCTCGCCATGGCAGAGCCTGAGCAAGCTCCACTCTGCTCATTTGGCTTAACGAAAACGTTCAACTTCATGTTATTTTATGCGGATTCTTTGATTATTCGATTTTTCTTTGTATCTTTGCCCCCGAGAACAAAAAGATTACGATTATGACGCAGATATTAGTAACATTGAACGAGGACGCGACAACGCAGCACGTGCGCAAGGCCATTGAGTTGCTTCGCGGTGTGGCATCGGTCAAAGTATTCAAGGGTAACGCAGAGAAGGTGGCCGAAAAACGTCGCCAGGAGGCATACGTCAAAGAGTCGTTGACGCGGGCTTTCGACGAGGTGAAGCGTGCCAGACGGGGTGAGCACAAGATGATGACCGACGAGGAGTTTATGGCTGAACTTAAAGCAGAGGGTATAGCATGAAGGTGAAGTTTATCCCCTCTGAAGAGTTCATGCGCCAGTTTAAGCGACTGGCCAAGAAATATCCGTCGCTGGTAAGCGATTATGATACGTTCAAGAAAGAACTGCATGAAAACCCTTTTCAAGGATCTGATTTGGGTAGTGGCACCCGTAAGGTCCGGATGGCCATTGCATCGAAGGGAAAAGGAAAGAGCGGGGGCGCTCGTGTTATTACATTCAATGTAAATCAGCACGAAGATGACTCTATAGAGATAACATTGCTTACGATTTATGATAAGGGTGAAATCTCCTGTGTGACGGATAAATATATTAAGTGGCTCATATCGCTTATCAACGGATAATGTTATTCCACTCCCATACACCATCCCTCTCCCCCTCACCGGCGAGAGGGATGTTTCGTTTTGGCGATATGGTGTCAGATGTTTCATTTCAGTAACTTAATGCGAGCGCAAGCAGAAAGGCGACGGGTAGGCGACGGTAATCGCGAAGCGCTTGCCACCGATAGGACGCAAGAACGTCGGGAATGCGGTGATAATGGGTTTCTTTTTCATATTTCTTTATTTAAACTTATAACTCTGTTTGAAGCACCCAAATGCTATAGCCGCGATTGGGAGCTGAGAGGGTGGCGCGACCATCCGATGATACTATAGCGGTCTGTTTGGGATCAAGTAGGTTGACGAGGGTCTGGCTGGACCAGTCGGTGAAGCCGTCGGCATTAACAGTAAGGGTGACGGAGAGCGTATCGGTATCGTGGTTGTTCAGCATGATGATGGCGCCGTCCTTCGTGCCGTTTCCCTGTCGGCGGGCGACATAGACGTGGCGGGTGATGTCGGCTGGCTCTGGTTGGCCCGTCTCGGTCAGGACAGTCAGCGTGCCTCCGAGGTACTGGCGGCGGATGTCGATGAGTTGGCGGATGGCTAGCTGCAGGTCGGCTGGTGCCGTGACTTCGAACGACTTGTCGTCCACGTCGTGCTGGGCAACGGCATAGAAGTGGGGATAGAACACGCAGGGCGTTCCCTCGTGGGTGAGGATATAGGCATAGGCCATGGCGAAATCCCGGACGAGCCATTTGTCGTGCTCCTTGCCCGTGTCGTGGTTGTCAACGAAAGTCACGACGTTTCCGGCAGGCAGGCTCCAAGTCCCACGTATCATCCCCGCATGTGCCAATTGCGACATATTGAACTCGTCGCCCGACTTGTTGCACATATCGGTCAGCATAAACTTCAAGGGGAAGTCGAAGGCATGAACGTCGGCGCCACCCTTGGCCACGCCGTCCACCCACTCCTTGATATACCGCCCATCGGTAGCCCAATACTCGCTGACGATGAACGGCTGCTTGCCGTCGTGCAAGGGCAGACCCTTCACCCAACGGCTGACGAACTCCGGCTGCAAGCCGCGCACGAAGTCGAGACGGAAACCGTCGAAGCCGACAATCGCCTTCAGCCATTTCCCCCAGTCGCAGAGCCGCTGCTGCACCTCCTCGTTGTAGGTATCAAGGTCATTGCCGAAGAACTTGGTCCTGGGGCGCAGCACATCGTCGGTGAAGTCGGTCAATGAGTCGTTGGCTGACGACGGATGGAAGTGCCCGTAGTGCCATTCGTAGTTCGGCTCTCCCTCGCCCGTGTGCTTGGGGAAGAAAAGGTGTGTGCGGGTATAGGCAGTGTCGTTCTGCCAACGGATGTCGCTCTCCGGGTAAGGCTCGCCCCTACCCGCCTTGACATATGCCGTGACGACGGGATTGGCCTCCAGGTTCTCGTCGCCCCCATAGAGGTGATTCAGCACCACGTCGGAATAGACGTTGATACCCACCTCATGCATGGAGGTAATCATCTGCTCCAACTCTGTACGACTGCCATAGCGCGTTTCCACCGTACCCTTCTGGTCGTAATTGCCCAGGTCGTAATGGTCGTAGATGCCGTAGCCGCTATCCATGATACCCCAATTGCCTTTGGCGGGGATGGGCGTCCATAGACTGCTGATGCCAGCGGCCTTCAGTTCAGGAGCTATCTCGCACAGATGATTCCACCACGAGCCGTCTTTGGCCTGTTCATCCACAGGCACATCCCAATAGAACGCCTGCATCATTACATCGTCAAGCAGAGCAGGCTGCTCTTCCTTCACGGATGAGCAACCTGCGAAAACTACAATACTTAAAATATAGAATCTAAAACTTTTCATACGCCTGTAATTGTTGCCGTATTGTTGTTTGCATTGAGCACAATCTTATAGGTGCCGGCACTAACGTGGATGTTTGGACCGTCCTGCGTCAATGCGTTTAGGTCGCCGCCGAGGTTAATCGTCCACGAGGCATCCCATCGGAACTTAATGTCGCCGTCGCTGACGGTAATCACGGTTGACCATGTATCCGTCACCGGGTCGTAGTCCATCACTTGACCTTTATCCCAGCCACCAGCCGTTGCATCGCCGATAACCTCCCAGCCTGTCTTCGACAGCGAGGCCACCATCTTCTTCGTATCAGCCGTAATTTTATAGAAGGCACCTTCTGTAATGACAATATTCGCACCATCGCCAATAACGAAGTCACCCTTTGTGTGGCTATCATTCCAACTGATGTCGCCTACGATACCTATCCACGAGCCGCTGTCATAGAACTTGAACTCAGTTCCCTCAGCGAAATAATAGGCACCCGTGTACTTGAAGTCGCGAGCCTCAGATACCACCTTATATACATTGTCAGCCTCAGGTCCCCAGCCCTGATAGCTACCAGGTAATGTCATAAAGGCACTACTCTGCTCAATAGTCGTCTCTTCCATCGCGTAGGTATATTTACCCGCTGTAGTCAGGTCGAGCGTGATGATGTAGGCACTCTCCTTGGGCACCTTGATGTTGGCTCCGTTGCGGGCCAGTCCGTTCTCTGTCACACCGTCGCCACCGTAGTTGATGGTCCAGTCGCTGTTGGCACGGAACTTGAACTCATTGGCTGTCATTGACGTGATGACCGTCCAGAGGCGGGTGTCGGCATCATATTCCATCTTCGTGTCGTCGCTCCAACCGCCCGAGGTGGCATCACCGATGACACCCCACGTATTGCACGCCCACGACTGGTTCACACTGCCGTCAGCCTCCAGCGTTACCTCAACGAAGCCCTTACCTTCATCGGTCACCTGACTTTGTGCCAATACTTTCGTTACGTCCTTGCCGTCAAGAATGGCAAATGTCGTTGCATTGTCAAACTGCACCCAACCCTGATACACACCATCCCCATCGGGGTCACCAATCAGATAGGCTTTCGTATAGTCCCAATTTGGATAGCCAACAGCCACGTAAGCGAACGGCCAGTCGATGTTATCCACATTCGGATCGTATGGTGTAGCCTTGAATGTGACTGTATTCGTGGCTTCGTTCTGGTACATATCGAAAGCCGCTGACTTCAGCGACACGGTGAAGTCATAGACCTGTCCAGGATATGCTCCGATGCTGGCCAGAATAGTGTTCATCTCGGCATTGGTGAACGACAGTTTGGTGTCGCCCGTCTCACCGATGACTACGCTCTTCTGATTACTGTTATTTGTCAACGTAACAGCATAGTTGACCACTGCGCCTGTGCCATAATTGGCCTTCTCCCATGTAATGTCTGGGAACTGTGCCGTACTATTGTCTTTTGTGATGGTAATGTCGGCAGGCGTGACAGCATTCAGCGTAGCAGCCTGACGCAACTCCAGCACAGGCTCGGTGGTGTCCTCAACGCATGATGCAAGTGTGAGGACTCCTGCCGAAAGGAAAAATATATTCTTGAATTTCATAATTCTCTTGTTATTTTAAGTTTAATAACCTTCGTTCTGTCTAAGATTCTCGTTAGATCCGATGTCGTCGGAAGGAATGGGATAGACGGCATAGAAGCTATCTACAGCCTTGCCTTCTGCCACGCCACCCTTCCAAGGCCAGACGTAGTCACCACCTGTGTACTTACCGAAGCGCACGAGGTCGGTACGACGCTGTGCCTCATAGAACATCTCGCGTCCACGCTCGTCAAGCATGAAGTTCAGGTTGAAGTCGCTATCAGAGACGGGTGCAGCCAGTTTGTCGGTATAGGCACGCTTGCGCAGGTCGTTCAGGTAGCCCAGTGCCTCGGCCTTGGTTGCACCCTGTCCACCACGAAGCACAGCCTCGGCTAAGTTCAGGTAAATCTCACCCAAGCGGAACAAGGGGAAATCCGTCCATGCCTCCGAGGAAGCAGGTTTTGAACCATCCTTATAGACATTATAGAACTTGGTGACGGGGATGCCATTGTTCACGAAATTAGCCTCGTTGGTAATCTCGAAGTTCGTGGTGGCATCGGTACGGAGCATCTGCCGACGACTGTCCTTGTCCATGTCGTTCTCACGGGTAAAGATGTTGTAGAGTGATGACTTGGCACGAACTCCCTGCCAGGCACCCTTGGCGTTGGTCTCTTCCTGGAACTCGCTACTTCCCCAACACAGCAGGGCTGTCATGCCTCCCCATGTCATCGTTTCCTCACCCTCATAGCGGCAGGGCATAATCATCTCCTTCGAGTGGTCGTTGTCAGCCTTGAACATATCGCCGTAGTTCTCTTCCAACTGATAGCCTGCGCCAATCACTTTCTTCGAGTAGGTGATGCAGTCGGTGTAACGGTTTTCGCCCACGTAGGTCTCGGCATTCAGATAGAGACGGCTGAGCGCAGCCCACATACAAGCCTTGTTGACGTGACCATAACTGTCGCTCCATCCCACAACAGGATTGGCGAGGTCGCTTTCACAGGCCAGCATTTCACTCTCGATATACTTGAACAGGTCTGCCGCCTGAATCTGCTGCGGACGGTCACTGCCCACGGTGCTGTTCTCATCAACAAACGGCACGTTACGGTAGAGGTCAAGGGCATACTGGTACATCAATGCACGCATGAAACGAGCCTCGGCACGATACTGCGTCACCTTTGCCTTCACTTGTTCAGAGCAGCCACGATCAGACAATTTTCCGTCTGAGGCCTCACGCAAGAAAGCATTGCAAAGGTTAATCTGATAGAACAGACGATAGTAGGAGCCTTTCACCCACGGCGAGGATGCCGCCCAAGAGATATGATTGAAGTCGGGAATACCAGGGTCATTCCAACAGCAATGAGCCATATCGGAAGCCAACTCCTGCATGTTCCACAACACACGGATGAACGATGCCTGCGAACCGCCATCGATACCGACCACGTCCTGCTCGTCGTCACCGCCTTTGTTACCACCTATCACCAGTCCGGCATAAATCTTTGCCAGACTCTCCTCGTAGGCACTGATATCGCTTCCGAATACCACCTCGGAAACCAGGTCATCCTTATCAATGGGCACGGTGTCAAGGTCGCCCGTGCACGATGTCGTGCCCAGCATTGTACCAACGAGGGCAGCAGACAGGATATATTTGTATTTCATTGTTTTCATCTTTACTTGTTTGTTTTAAAAGTTCAGGTTTACGCCAAACATAAATGAGCGGGGACGGGGATAGATCTCCTTGTCGATGCCCTCACCACTGATTTCAGGGTCAAGTCCGCTGTATTTTGTGATGACAAACGGATTCTGCACAGTGAAATAAACCCTTGCGGTCTGTTTGTCGTTGAAGAGTTTCGGGAAAGTATATCCCAGCGTGATATTATCCATACGGAAGAACGAAGCATTCTGGATATAGTAACTGCTACGATACTGGCCTGCCTTGAAATCGTGGTCCCAAGCAGACTGTAGACGGTTCTTCAGGAAACCGCTTTGGTCGTACATCTGTGAGCCGTCCCATGCCTCACGGTTCGACTGCACATTATTATATACATAGTTGCCGAAACTGGCACGGACGGCAAACGACAAGTCCCAGTTCTTATACGACAGTTGGTTGCTCAGTCCCATATAGACGTCAGGGGCCGATTTCTTATATGCTATCAGGTCTTCCTCGTCAATCTTGTTGTCGCCGTTCTGGTCAACATAAGCGCCCTCGATGGGCTTGCCATTGGTATCATACATCTGCTCAAACACATAGAAGGAGTTATAGGGATTGTTCACGGCATTGATCTGAATCTTATAGCCCGTGGCACCGTCGATGTCTCCGTGAATCACACCCTTATACGAAGGATCGTCGTTGAAGGTCAGTTTAGTAATCTCGTTCTTGTTGTACGAGACATTGTAACTCAGCGTCCAGTGCCAGTCCTTGGTATCAACGGGATGGGCGGTCAGCGACAATTCGACACCCTTGTTCTCCAGTGTTCCTACGTTTGTCAGCAGTTCGTTGCTGAAGTTCGTTCCTGCAGGTGCGGTTACGGTGTTCAGCAGATTGTCGGTCTTGCGGTAGTAGTAATCCAACGTACCAGTAATCTTATTGCCCAGGAAACCGAAGTCCAGCCCGACGTTATAGGTCGTGGTCTCTTCCCACTTCAGGTTTTCATCGTAGGCTTGCGGTGCTATCAGACGATACTTGGTGTTGCCGAAATAGTAGTTTGCACCAGCCTTCGAATAGGAATAGCGGGCCAGATAGGGATAGTCACCGTTGTTCAGGTTCTGTTGGCCTGTGATACCATAGCCCAAGCGGAGTTTCAAGTCTGAAACTGCCTTTACATTCCTCATGAAAGGCTCGTCATTGATACGCCATGCCAGAGCGACTGACGGGAAGAGTCCCCAACGGTTTTCCTTGCTGAAACGTGAAGAACCGTCATCACGAAGGGTGAATGTAAAGAGATAGCGGTCAAGCAGTGTGTAGTTCAAGCGTCCGAAGAAAGATACGAGATAGTTCTCGGTTTTGTTCTCCTCCATGTCCTTATAGTATGCTGTTCCCTTCTCTTTGGCAAACTTCTCGGAATAGGGATACTTCGTCCAATCAGACTTATAAAAATGCTGCCAGGAATAGCCCGCCATCACGTCGATATTGTGTGCACCAAAGGTGTTGGCATAGTCCAGATAGAATTCCAGAAGCGTGTTGCGCTTCAGCTGCCAGTAGCTGGTGTTTTCACCGAATCCTGCCTTGTAGTTTCCTGACGACCAAGTCATCGGTGAATTATCGGTTATCACCACGTCGCCCTCACCTTTCGACACGTCGTAACCAAGATTCAGGTTGGCACGAAGTTCGGGCAGGAAGTGAAACTTATAATCGAACTGTGCGTTGCCGATACTACGATAGACGGTTGACTTGTCGCTCTTCGAGTCGAGCATCGAGACGGGATTCGTCAGACCGATATCCACAGGCAGACCGTTCACGGGGTTGAGATACATGAAGTAGCCATTGCCATACTCAGAACCAGTCATATAGACGGGCTGTGTCGGGTCGTACTGCGTAGCCAGATTGACGGCTCCCATGTCGGGGAAACGGTTGGTGGTATAGATGCCCTTCACGTTCAACTGGATATTCAGATGCTTGTCGAAGAGCTGTGGATTGAGGCTGATAGCACCTGTCAGACGGTTCATGTTCGAAGTCTTGATGATACCGTTTTCGTTGGTATAGCCAACGGACACGCGGTAAGGCATATTGGGCAGGGCTCCAGACACATTGACGTTATGGTCGGTACTGACAGCAGTACGATAGATTTCCTTCTGCCAATCTGTACTGTTAGTTCCAATGGCGACAACTTGTGGACTGCCTGCCCCGAATTTGTTGTTCACAAACTGCTTGAAGCTCTCAGCCGACATCACATCCACGTCGTTAGCACGGGTGCTAATTTTCACGTTGCCGCTGTAGCCAACCTTCACCTTGCCTGCCTGACCTTTCTTTGTGGTGATGATAATCACACCATTAGAGGCACGGCTTCCATAGATAGCAGTTGCAGAGGCATCCTTCAGAATGGTAAAGGTCTCGATGTCATTGGGATGGACAGTTGCAAGGGGATTGCGCATACCGCTGATGTCGCCGTCATCCACCGGCACGCCATCAATCACAACGAGCGGATTGTTAGAGGCCGACATCGACGAGCCGCCACGAATACGGATAGTGGCTCCGCTGCCCGGTGCGCCGCCATCTGTAATCACACTGACACCTGCTGCCTGACCGACGAGCATATCGGTAGCCGAGGTGACAGCTCCCTTCACTAACTTGTCAGCACCAAGGGCTGTCACGGAACCTGTCAGGTCGTTTTTCTTCACACGGCCATAACCAATGACTACAACCTCTTCCAGTGCCTCCGTGTCATCCTCCAAACGGATGGTAACAGACGGAGCTGCTAAGACGGTTGCGTCCTTGTAACCCACATAAGAGACTGTCAACCGATCTCCTTGATTTGCTACAAGAGTGAAGTTTCCGTCAAGGTCAGTCAATGTGCCACCTGTACCATTTACCCGGACCGTAGCACCGATGATGCCCTCTCCAGTGGCATCCACAACATGCCCCTTGACCGTTATCTGTTGGCCAAAGGCATTCATTGATAGGATGATGCTGCATAGCAGGAATAACATCCTAAAAGGCAATTTAAAATGTACCTGTTTCATTACTTTACTTTTGATTTAGATATAGTTAAATATTTAATTAGGTCTCGTTCAAAATGGCGTCCATATAGAACGCCAAGCGTTACGAATTCAGATTCACATCTGTATATGTAACTTATACTAACTTTAAAAATCATTTGCAAAATTACGCCTAATTATTTGAAGTAAAAAGATTGTAGAAAAGGAATGGAGATGATGGATAAACGCAAACAACTTATTTACAGCTGTTTGCGTTTATCCAAGAGTGTGTTATTTATAGATGTTTTGTAGATTATATGTTCAGGACATCTTGCTCAAAAGTATCACGATTGATAGCTTTGTTACGCATATTGGTACGGTAATTATATACTGTAGAAGCTGAACAGCGCAGGAATTTTTGAACTTGTGTGCTATCTGAAATGCCAAGTTTCAACAAAGCATATATTCGTAATTCTGTAGTAAGATGATCCTTGCTTTTCAGGAGGACTATCCGTGAGTCTGGACGCAGCAGTGCATTGAAATCTTCCATAAATGTGGGAAAGATATGCAGAAAGGCTTCGTCAAAGCTGTTGTAGAAGTCGTTTACCTCTTTATTGATATAGCGAGTAGATTGGATAGTTTCGTATAATTCGTCGAAGTTTCTTTTCCGTGCTATTTTGTTTAGATGAGAACGATAATTCTCCATTTTGTTGATGTAATCAAGACACAGATGCATAAACCGGGTGATGTATTCCTCCTTAATATGGTTAGCCTCACTCAATTGATTATTCGCCATCATCAGCTCTTTTTCTGATCTTTGAAGCAAGTTCATCTTCTTTCGCAGCACTATCAGCGTTGAGGCTAATAACAATAGTAGTAAACCGATAACTGTTGCGGTGGTGGTAAGCGCGTTTTTCGTGTCTTGTTTCTGCTTTACTACGGCAGAGTCAATAACAGACAGGAAGGCTGATGTCTCAACCATCCTCATTCGTGCATTACATGCTTTTGCATCATCGATACAGCGGTGGATATAGGTATAGGCACGATTGATGTCTCCCTGTTCATAAAGTATTACTGCCAGTTTTCGAAGTGCTATATACTCGCGCACAGCATTCTTGATACCCGCAACTGATGACATTGCAAGGTATTTAATCTGGGCATCACGTTGATGCAGTTTCTCATAAATCTCAGAGAGGATGTAATACTTCAGTCCTGCCTCACGGGTAGTGAGACCGTCAGGCAAATTGGTGGACAGTAATGCGACGGCCTCTTGCATCTTGCCACTATCTTCCAGTCGCTCAGCCCTCAGAATGACATCATTGGGAGCGTATGTTATAGCAGAGTCGCGACAGATTTCCATCTGATGACGATAATACTCCTTCTGCTCTTTGTCAACTGAATATTGTGACAGATTACGATACACGTTTGTGCCCAGATAAAAGTGGCTTCTCCTAAGCCAATCAGAGTGCCCAGTAACATCCTGCTCCTTAAAAATCTCCAAAGCCTCATTATGCATTCCTACGTAGTTATAGAGGAAGGCAAGACTGAGATGGGTGTCAATGATACGCTCCTGTTCACCAAGTTCATCTGCCAATCTGAGAGACTGCTTGATATAGACAAGAGATGAGTCAAGAGAAAAGTCTTGATAAGCACGATACAGGTCCATCGTCGTGTTATATCTATCTTCTTTCGTCTCTGATTTCTTCAGTTGTTCTTTCAATTTATCCAACACAACCTCTTTTTGGGCAATATATCGCTGATAGTCAGATAGTACCCCGTCAAGCTGTACCAGGACAGAATTGTCCTTCGAGCATGAAAGGCACATCATTAAGCAGACAGGAAAGAATAACAATTGTTTCATCGAGTGCAAAGTTACAAAAAACAATCTAACTATGGAATAGTACATCCCCAAAATGTAGAAGTATTCAACCTACAAATTGTTGATATAGAACAATATAAAGAAAATGTGTTTATATAAAAATGTAGTTCATCTGAAGAAAAAAATTGTATCAAAGTCTGTTCTTTTCTGCATTACCAGCACCAGTACCCTTGTACTTCGATGGGGTGACGTTGAAGTTGTAGCGCACGGTGAGTTCGAGATTGCGGGTGTCGAGACGCTTGTCAAGATAGATTTCGCGGATGTCGCTATAGATGGTTGCTTTCTGGCGGATGCTGCCGAAGAGGTCGGTGCAGGCCAGTTTGACGGTAAGACGGTCATTCCAGAATGCTTTGTAGAGGCTGATGTCGAACTGCCACGACTGAGCGAGGTGTATGTTCTCGGTATCGCCAGCCGAACGCCATGAGAAATCGGCATTGAGCCATGAGTCGAAGGGCAAGTTGATGGCATTATTGAAGCGAACGATGGTCATCGGGCTGTTCATCTTCTTGGTCTCGCCACGGTATTGCACTTCGAGGTTCTGCATCTGCGTGGCCACCATCAACTGCGGATGATACTTGCCGAAGGTGGGTGCAACCGATACCATCAGGGAAAGGTTGTCGTAGCCACGGGCATTGTCCTTACGCAGCAGGGCGATGGTCGGATCGTCCTTGTAGGATGAATAGGAGGTGATGATGTAATCGTGGACGCGGGCATAGTCAATCATTCCCGTCAGCCATTTGTAATTGAGTGCCAGCGAGAGGTTGTCGCGGTACGACGGCTTCAAGTAGGGGTTGCCGCTCTCGTAAGTGTATCGGTTGATGTACTTGACATTGCCGCTGAGCTGGCTGAATGCCGGGCGGTTGATGTTGCGTGAATACGAGAGCCGTGTACGCACGTTCTTCAAGGGGTACATCAGCATTAACGAGGGGAAGAGGTCGCTGTAGGTACGGCTCTCGTCGCCCATCTTCACGCCGCCCTCGTAGTAACGGCTGTCGAGGAATTCGTAGCGCAGTCCAGCTATGAGTGTCAGTTTGTTCAGACGCTGCATCAGTTGGACGAAAGCCGCCGTGCTGTTCTCTTCAATCTTCGTGTCGCTGGCATTGATGATGTTTTCCACGTTGCCGAACACGTCAGTACGATGAACGTAACTGCCCTCGGCACCGATTTCGATATTGCCTTTCCAGAGCGGATGACCAGCCACGAACTTGGCAGCATAGAGGCGGTTCTTCACGTCGTTGCGGGTGGTTATGGTGCGGTCGTCGCCCTGCATGGCATCTTCAAAGGTCAGATTGTCGGAATTCTGCTTTTGTAGTAGCACGTCAGCATTGGCATCGAGCGACCATTTGCCTGTCTGCCCAGCGTAGTAGCCGCTGATGATGTGCTGCAAGTCGTCGCCGTCCACTTTGCCACAGCCTGTAATCTGGTCGTCAGTCTGTTTGTCAATGAGCATGGTTGTGAAGTAGTCGCTCGTCTGACTGTTGGGGCGCGAGGTCACGGTGTAGGTCATGCCGATGGAATGTTTGTCGTTCAGCATAAAGTTGAATCCGAGTTTCCCGGCCAGCATCTGGTTCTTGTTGTAGTAGTGCATCATGCTGTTCTGCTGATAGTGGCTTTGCAGGTAGGTGTCCTGTCGGCTGTCATTGGTCTGACGGCTACGGCGGTTCTCGTATTCGGCCATACCGAAGATGTCAAGTCCACCCGTGCGGTAGTTTAGGTTCAGTTCCTCCAAACCATAGACGTAGTGGTTCACGCCCGCCACTGTGCGGCTGTTGAAACTGAAGCCCTCACCAACGGGTCGGATAGTCTTGATGCGGATGACGGCTTTGACGGTGGCGTCATACTTGGCACCGGGCGTCATCACTACCTCCACGTCCTTGATTTGGTCGCTGCTCAGTTGGTCGAGTTCGCTCTGGTTGCGCATCTGCCGGCCATTGATATATATAAAAGGTGTTCCACGTCCAATGACTTCAATATTACCGCCATTTCGAATAACGCCTGGAATCTGCCCAAGTACATCAACGCCTGTTCCCATCTTCTGCAGGTAACTCCCCTCAACGGTGGTCACAAAAGCATCGTCTTTCATCCTTACAAGCGGACGCGAGCCGGTTATTTCTACACCTTTAAGTTTGTAGCTATCTGGCTGTATTCTGATAGTTCCTATTTCAGGCTTATTGCAGAGTAGATAGACCGTCTTGTAACCGACGTAGGAAATGCGAGCAAGAACACTTTCTTGTTCGTATGGGATGACGAAAACGCCAGCCTCATTGCTCACGCCTCCACCGATGACGGTAGAGTCTGATGGATGAAGCAGGTAAACATTAGCGTAAGGTACGGGCTGGCCGTTCTCATCAATGATGGTACCCGTCAGGTGGCGGTCGGTCTTGTGAGTACACTCCACGAAGATTTCATGCTCACCGCTTTTGACAACTCGGATGGGATAAAAGCCGACAATCTGCATGATAGCCTCTGTGACAGACTTGTTCTTGATGCTGGTGGTTACGCGGAAGTCTTCGAGTTCATCGTAGATAAAGGTGATATTGTAATCAGTGTCTTGTTCTTGAATGTACTTCAAGGCATCGGAAAGGGGGATATCTTGAAAGGTGTGTGTGATCTTCTGTGCGTTTGCAACAGTTACAATAGCACACAATAATAGAAAGAATGATAGTCTTTTCATCATGGCAAACATTTTAGCAATCCTTGGCGGGGATGGCGGTGGTTCTTATGAATAGGGTATCATTCTCGGTCTGGATCTGTATCCACTCGAAGTTGTTCAGCATCTCTACAACTTTCTCCAGTGTATATTCCGGCTTCCATTGATAGAAAAGGCGGAGACGGGGGGCATCTTCGTTTTGATAGACCACCTTGACGTTATAGTAGCCAGAGAGTTCTTCGAAGATTTCTCCTAAAGGCACGTTGTCGTAAAGTTTGGGCTGTGGTGCCACTATCGTGTCAGGCTCAGCGAGTTGAGGACTGGAAGTTGAAGGTTGAGAGTTCTTGATGACTTTCGTTTCCTGTTCCTTTGGTGCGTTATAATGACTGGCGATGTGGATGGCTGCAAAAGCAATGCCTGAAAGCATGAGAATGCCCACAAACATAGCGGCGAACTTTAGGAGCGAATATTTTTCGTTTCTCACTTCTTGCTTTTCATCACTCAGTCGTTGCCATTCGGCATCAATCATGTCGTCAGTGACTTCCTGATCGGCACGGGTAGCGTCAATGGCACTCTGGGTCTTCGACATCAGCGTGTAGAGCTCACGGCACTCTACATCGGCAAGTATCTCCTGCCACTCTTCTTCAGTATAATGCTGGGGCTGTTCCATCATATGGAGCAATAGATCGGTCTTGTTCATACGCTCATTTGTTGTTAAGATGTGTACGTAATTGATTAAGCGCACGGCGCAGATGCTTATAGACAGTGGTTTCACTGACACCCAGACGAATGGCAATCTCCTTGAAGGTGACACCATCGCGGAAATGCTGCATGATGATGTCGCGGCAAACGGGTGGTTCTAATTGGTCTATGCCCTTATATAGGGCTTTCAGTTCTTCTTCAAACCGTTCCGTCGGTGTGATGGTCGTGTCGAGGTCAAGCAAGTAGAGGTGTTCCACCCGTTCCTGTATCTGTCGGCTACGAATCACGTTCAGACATCGGTTTCGTACGCTTGTAAGCAGATAGTGCTCGGCTGTCTCTTCCCGTAGGTCCTGAGACTCACGGAGCAGATATGCAAAGATGTCGTGCACTACATCCTTGCTCTCAGCATCGTCGTGCAGAAGTATGGTGGCCAGCCGATACATCTGGCAATAATGCTGTCGGAACAGCTTTTCGAGTTTCTTTTGATCTGTCATACACTCTTAATACACACGAAAATCGATTTACTAAACCCCTGATGGCTATTTTTTGTGCAAAATTAGGAAAAACGTACGAAAAAGCCCCCCGACATGACCGAAAATCGGATGCCGAGGGTGCAGGTCTTAACCCAGGTTAAGAAAAATCATTTATAATAGGTTTAGGAGGCATATTTACGCAAAAAAAGTTGCCAAACTACTTGGCACTTCTAAAAGATTATCGTAAATTTGCAAACGAAAACAGCGTATTTACGCAAAAAAAGTAAATAGAATGGAGATAAAAAGGGATGTT
>SUYH01000027.1 GCA_015060535.1 Prevotella sp. | reverse complement strand
CAGTTGGGGCTTGACTATGTGGACTTGATGCTGATTCACTGGCCTGTCGGAAATCCTACCGTCATGTGGCACACGCTCGAAGAACTCTATGAACGAGGTATGTTCAAAGCAATTGGAGTATCAAACTTCTATCCAAACACCTTTCCGAAGATTGTGGATGATGCAAAGGTGATGCCTGTCGTGAACCAGTGCGAGACCCATGTTCTCTATCAGCAACGGAAGATGCTGGAATACCTGAAGCCTTACAATGTAGCTCTTGAAGCCTGGAGTCCGCTAGCAGAAGGCAGGCATGGAATCTTCAAGAATCCTGTTCTTATGAGAATCGGTGAGAAATACGGTAAGACTTCCGCTCAGGTAGCCTTGAAGTTCTTGATCCAGAATGGTATTATCATCATTCCCAAGACTACCCACAAGGAAAGAATGGTTGAGAATATCAATCTCTTTGACTTCACGCTATCAGATGACGATCTCCGTGAAATTCACCTGCTTGATACAGGCAGGAATGTGACGGGCTGGCCGTCGGATGCACTCAAATACAATCCTGAAAGTGTATGATACAGAATTATAAAATAGTTACCCTATGTGGTAGCACCCGTTTCAAGGAACAGTTCTTGTGACTTATACTAGAAATGAACCGCTTGCGGTTCTCCTTCGTCAGGCCACTGTGGTTGTTCAGGTTCTTCTTTAAATCAGTGAACAACCCTTCTATCTTGTTGTTCGTGTTAGTCATTCCCTCCGCTTCGGTGGACTCCGAATAGACATCGTTGGTATAAATCAGCATTCGCTATTATTTCGCGCATAGCCAAGAAAGCCTCGGAAACTTAGATTGGTATAACAAGCACCGAAATAATTGTGACAGAGTAGCTTGTTGGGAGGGCTTCTGTGTCCCGCTTAGGATAGAGTAGTTTGACCAGGAGGACGGGCTGTTCAGATTTGAGAAGAGAATGGCGAATTAACAATTATTATGTCCTAAAATTAGGCAGTTTGGAATATTTTCCGTATATTTGCAAAGTAAATATACCAATAACGAATGAAGCTGAAAGATTTTTTTGCTTTTAAAGACTGGCTATCGTATCGACAGAAGGTGGGTTTGCTGGTGATAGCAGGTGTCGTATGCGGCCTCGGCGGATTGTTTATGTATCTGCTGAGGGCGCATACTTATTTTATAGGTGACAACCCGTCTGCCTGCGTCAACTGCCACATCATGACACCTTACTATGCTACGTGGAGCCACTCCTCTCACGGACGTATCGACCATCAGTCAAACGGTGCCACTTGCAACGATTGCCATGTGCCCCATCAGAATCTCGCCGTATATTACGGTTTCAAGGCAGTCGACGGTTTAAAGCACACAGTGTATTTCGTGGGCCACATGGAGCATCAGGCCATCAAGGCCGAGAAGCTAACAGGTCAGGTAGTGATGGACAATTGTATCCGCTGCCACACACAGCTGAACACGGAGTTTGTGAAGACAGGCCGCATGGGCTATATGCAGCAGTTGGCTACAGGCGGCAAGGTGTGCTGGGACTGTCATCGTAACGTGCCCCACGGTGGCATGAACTCGCTGATGGCAACACCTGGAGCCGAGGGGGTGACTCCCCTACCACCATCGCCTGTGCCGGAATGGCTTCAGAACATGATGAAATGAAAAATTCAACAAACATCGCAAATAAATAAAAAAGAAATATTATGGCAAAGCAATTGAAAAAATGGCAAGGTTGGATACTCTTCGGAGGATCTATGGCAGTAGTCTTTATCCTGGGACTGCTTGTGTCGTCGCTGATGGAGCGCAGGGCCGAGGTGGCCAGTGTGTTCAACAACAAGCGTACTGTGTTTGAGGATGAAATAATCGCTCAGAACGAGAAGTTCAAGGCTGACTATCCGCGTGAGTACGAGACGTGGGCGATGACAGAGGACACCACGTTCAAATCAAAGTACAACTCGTCGCAGGAGGTAGATGTGCTCGAGCAGCGTCCTGAGATGGTGGTGCTGTGGGCTGGCTATGCCTTCTCGCGCCACTACAATACCCCTCGTGGACATAAGCACGCCCTTGAGGATATGCGCAAGATTCTGCGTACGGGTAATCCAGGCATTATTGTAAAGACTGCCGATGGAAGCGATTCTATCGCCGTAGATATGCAGCCCGCCACCTGCTGGACGTGTAAGGGACCCGATGTGCCTCGCATGATGCGCGAACTGGGTAATGGTAAGGATCAATTTGATCCTGCTAACTTCTATGCTAAGAAGTGGAGTGAGTTAGGAGCTGAAGAGGTGAATACCATCGGCTGCTCAGACTGTCACGATGCCCGCACCATGGATTTGCGCCCTGCCCGTCCTGCCCTCTACGAGGCCTTTGCCCGTCGTGGTCTGGATGTGAAGAATGCTACCCATCAGGAAATGCGTTCGCTGGTATGCGCTCAGTGCCACGTGGAGTACTACTTCATCAAGCCTAACGACGAGAAGAATCCCGGCAAGGCCAACTATCTGGTATTCCCGCACGACAAGGGATTAACCTGCGAGGCTGCCGAGGAATACTACGACGAGATTGGTTTCTACGACTATATTCATCCGCTATCTGGCACGAAGATTCTGAAGGCTCAGCATCCGGGTTGGGAGATGTCGCAGCACGGTATCCATGCTCAGCGCGGCGTATCGTGTGCCGACTGTCACATGCCCTATAAGCAGGAAGGTGGCGTGAAGTTCTCTGACCACCAGATTCAGTCGCCATTGGCCAAGATTGACCGCACTTGTCAGACCTGTCACCGTCAGGATGCCGAGGTGCTGCGCCAGAATGTGTACGACCGTCAGGAGAAGTGCAACGAGGTGCGCAACCGTGCCGAGCAGGAACTGGCCCGTGCCCATTTCGAGGCTAAGTTCATCATCGACAAGGGAGCTACAGAGGCTGAGATGGCTCCTATCCAGGCTTTGTTGCGCAAGAGCCAGTGGCGTTGGGACTATGCCATCGCCTCTCATGGTGCTACTTTCCATGCGCCTCAGGAAGTTACCCGTCTGCTCTCCCACTCTGTCGACTATGCCCAGCAGGCCCGTTTGCTCATCGCCCGCGTAGCCGCCAAGCACGGACATACTGAAGCCATCCCTGTGCCTGATTATAGCACCAAGGCAAAGGCTCAGGCTGCCATCGGTCTCAACATGCAGAAGCTGAACGAGAACAAGCAACGCTTCCTGCAGGAAATCGAGCCCAAGTGGATTGAAGAGGCGAAAAAGAACGGAAAACTGATTGAAATCTGATGTGGACGAAACCCTGGACATTTAAGGAAGGCTTCCTCATTGGAGGAGGCCTTATCTTTGCAGGACTGATGCTGGAACTGAGCGTGGGTCCTGTAATGTGGGATGCATTTGCGTGGCCAGCTAACGCCATTGTGCTGGCAGGATTCTTTGTGATGTTGACAGCGATGGCGTACTTGCGTAAAAAAATATATGCCTTCCAATGGATGACAACGTATCAAGCAGCCATCCCAGCTATGGTATATGCTGTTGCGCTGACCATTATCATGGGACTGACACGACAGCAAGCAAACGGCACGTGGCTGAACAATATGCTGTCGTTCTGGCCGTTCGTACTTATTTATGTGTATATCACGGTGATTCTGGGACTCACCATCCATCGCAGATTACGTCAAATACTCAGAGGTGAGTGGTCGATGAAGCGCGATGTACCTTTCTTATTGAACCATCTCGGCCTTTTCATAGCATTGACCACTGCCACGCTTGGCAATGCAGACATACAGCGCGTAAAAATGATTTGTAGCGTTGGCGAACCTGAATGGCGCGCAATGGAGCAAGGAGGTGCTATCAAAGAAATGGATCTGGCCATCGAACTGAAGAAGTTCATCATGGAAACCTACGACGACGGCTCGCCCAAGCGCTTTGCTTCGGAGATACAGATACTGACGAAGACGGGCAAGAATATCGAGACTACCATTGATGTGAACATGCCCTACGAGGTGGACGGCTGGAAAATCTATCAGTACGGCTACGACACGCAGATGGGGGCTCAGAGCCAGATATCAATACTCGAACTGGTGAGCGACCCGTGGCTGCCATTTGTCTATACAGGTATTTATATGATGCTGGCAGGAGCGGTTTGTATGTTTGTTATTGGTGGGAGGAAACGCGTATGAGTTGGGAGCATTTTATATATTTCGCAATTGCAGCGGTACTACTTTGGGCCGTGGGTGCATGGGCTGCGTGGAAGAGTAAAAGTGGTATGGCCTACGCGACAACTGTCTTGGGCTTGCTCTTTTTCTTCTCGTTCATCCTCTCTATGTGGATCTCGCTGGAGCGACCGCCACTGCGCACGATGGGCGAAACGCGACTCTGGTATTCGTTCTTCCTGCCGTTGGCGGGTCTCATCGTCTATTCGCGCTGGAAGTACAAGTGGATCCTGTCGTTCTCGACCATTCTCGCCCTGGTATTTATCTGTGTAAATCTGTTCAAACCGGAGATACACGACAAGACGCTGATGCCCGCCCTTCAGAGTCCTTGGTTTGCGCCACATGTTATCGTCTATATGTTCGCCTACGCCGTACTCGGTGCGGCGGCAGTGATGGCTATCTATCTGCTCTTTATCAAAAAGAGTGACATCGCTGACCAAGAGTTCTTTGCAGAGCAAAGCGACAAAGTCGAGCGTGACATCACGGACAACCTCGTTTATGTCGGTCTTGCCTTCCTCACCATAGGCATGCTTTTTGGTGCCCTATGGGCCAAGGAGGCATGGGGGCACTACTGGTCGTGGGATCCTAAAGAAACGTGGGCTGCCATCACTTGGCTAGCCTACCTCATCTACGTCCACTACCGCCAGTTACAACTCCATCGTGAGCGGCTGGCCCTTTGGATAATCATCATATCGTTCGTACTCTTACAAATGTGTTGGTGGGGTATCAATTACCTGCCATCAGCCCAAGGTTCAAGTGTACATACTTATAGCATTAGTGAATAAACAACTATGAGAAAAGCAAGTAGAGAGATGGATGCCGCCTTCGCTTTGGAGGTGTTAGATAAGGCACCATACGTTACAGTCAGCATGATTAAATCAGATGGGAGTCCATACGGATTACCTCTGTCGTTGGTACGCACAGACGAGAAAACCTTCTATTTCCATTGTGCCTTGGAGGGTGACAAGTTGGACTGCATTCGTCACTGTCCGACTGTATTCCTCTCGGCAGTTACTAAATGTGCGCCTACGGTTGGCCCTAAAGATGGAAGTTTTACGCTACAATACAAATCTGCAACCGCCGTAGGCAAGGCAGAGATTGTGACAGACCACGAAGAGAAGATTGCTGGTCTGAGAGCTATCTGCCAGCGTTTTCTCCCTCATCATATGGATGCTTTCGATGATGCTATTGCCAGAAGTCTCGAACGGACAGCAGTGGTTAGGATTACTATGACTGAACCTCCCGTTGGTAAGCGTAAACAGTATGATAAACAGGGTGAAGAAATGAAATATGGCAGAATGAAATGACCAGGATTGAGCAAGAGAAGCGAATAGTCCGTAAGATGATTGAGCTGTATTGTCGCCATCATCTTCATCAGGACACAATGCCGGATGAATACTTGCATCTGGCAGACTTCGCTTGTCGTCGTCTTGATCATTGCACGTATGGCGAACAGAAGACAGCTTGCAAGGATTGTCCTACCCATTGCTATGCTCCTAAAGAGCGCGAGGCCATCCGTGAAGTGATGCGCTGGGCAGGGCCAAGAATGATATGGTATGCCCCAAAGGATGCCTTCATTCATTTTTTTCATATAGTGAAACACTGGCTCCAGTCGCTCTCTTTCAGAACTGGTGTTATTGTTCTTTTGTGCTGCATACCCTTCTATATCCTTTCCTTCGCCCAGATGCTGCTACCAACAAGTGCTGCTGCAAAGGGAATCTTATGGACTATACTATTCGGATTGGCTAAGACCTGTCAATATGGAGGTCTTACAATTCTTGGTGTTGAGGGCTACAAGCGGTTAAAAAATAAACTCAAAAAGAAAAAAGAATAAATGGAAACAAGAAAACAGGGCGTGAACCACAATCACGTCACCCGTGCCGCACTCCTTCAGGCTGCCAGGGAGCATGGAGTGGCCGGGCGCGTCCACATTCCCGAGGACGGTGAGAGCGTAAATGTCAGCAAGTAAACGAGAGACGATGAGTGTTTGTATCAAAGACCTGATTCAGAACATGAATCTTGTGATTGGCTGTAATATCGGCTGTAGTTATTGCTATGCCCGCAACAATTGTCGTCGCTACCACATTACAGACGATTTCTCTGTGCCGGAATTCTATCCTGGCAAGCTGCGGTCGTAGAGGTTGATGAGTTTCACTTCGGCACCAGCCTCGCTGGCACCCTCCATAGCCCGCTTCAGCAGCTTCGCCGTATTGCCCTTCTTCTTTCGGCAGAATCCACATCATCGAGGACGAGAAGTTGAAAGCAGCCCGAATGCTCGGCAACCGCTACAATCCAAATCAGGACGAAGCCTTGCAGAAAGAGATTGAAAGCGGTCTGTCTCGTATGCTGGCCATCCGCTTTGACATCGAGCATCTGACGGGTAAAGAAGCGATAGAATTGGTAAGAGGGCGTCAGAATAATGACTGATTCTGATTGCATCGCCACACTCTGACCAAGGTCAGAGAATCCCAAGATAGTCGAAAAACTTATCCGGGCAGTAGTTCATAATCAGCTTGTCTGGAAACTCAGTCTCTTCCAACAGCGGATAAAGACGCTCGTAGTCGGCTATCTGGAATGAGATATGTGCATCGCTGCCGAGAATGGTAGGAACCTCGTACTTCTTGCAGAGGCGCAGGATCTCCAGATTGTTATCCCTTGCCACCGTCTTATGCCGCTGTGGAGCCAGCGAATGGTTGTTCACCTCCAACAGCGTATGCGCCTCCTTGGCTGCCAACACTAATGGCTCGAAATCGAGTTCGCAAGAGCCATCGCCCGGATGGCTGATGATGTGAATCTTCGGATTCTTGATGACATTCACCAGCCCTTGTGTATTCTCCTCTTTCGTGCCAGCCTTAAACCATGCCGCATGAACGCCAGCTATGGCAATGTCGAGCCAGCCTATCTGTTCATCAGTCAGGTCAAGTTTTCCTTTCGTATCGAGGATATTGATCTCGCATCCCATCAGCAACCGTATGCCGTACATCCGCCGAGGCACCACGAACATATTCTTGAAATACAGCGTAGGGCAAGTGCCTGGCACACTTGGCCCGTGTTCGGTGATTCCCAGCACCTCCAGTCCCATGTCAGCAGCGGCCTTTGCCATTTCCTGCAGACTGCTATAAGCATGACCAGATGCCACCGTATGTGTATGTGCGTCTAATAATACCTTTCTCATATTTATATAAAGATAGTCATATAGAGCGGAAGATACAGCACATCGTCCTTCCTGCCGACATTATAGCGGCTCAATACGATTGAGCGGTGTATCTTGTCTGTATAGTCTTTGACGGCAGCATCCAAGGAAGCGTGTTTCTTGTATTTCTCTCCAGACTTCACTTCAATGACAGTAATCTTGTTCTGCTCCTCAATGATGAAATCGAGTTCCTGCTTGCTGTTCTTGTCGTCTTTCCGACATCCGCCTTGATGCCACTCTTCTATCTGTGGTAATACTTTTCTTCTAAGCATAATTACAACTTTTCGCCATATAAACCAAATATTTGCTGCTATTTTTTTCAGTCTTTCATAAGTTAACTTGACCTCAGGTTTGCTTTTCAAAGCATTTCAAAGTTGTAGGCACACTTTCAGAACTACCATAATTTAACACTTCGTTTATTCTATTTCCTTGCAGAATCTTTCGTGTTAATTCTGCAAAGAAGAAATATACCATACGTTGTCAAGTATTTAGCACCGCATCACACCATAATCTCCCTCTTTCCATGTTCCATTATCGAAAATTGTCTCACGCAGGAGAAAGAACAATCGACGTTTTTATTGTGACGATGTTCAGCGAATATGGGGGCACGGTTAGCATCACGTGGTCATCAGCTGTCGAGAGTTGTTGCTCTACGG
>SUYH01000026.1 GCA_015060535.1 Prevotella sp. | reverse complement strand
CACGACGTTGTGACCTATGAGTGCACCCTCGTCGATGGTGATGCCACCTTGGTCTTGGAACTTACAACCCATGTTGATGAAGACCCGTTCACCAACGATGGTGTTCTTGCCGCAATCGGTATGGAACGGAGGAAACAGACCTACCGTCTTGGGTACTTCACGGCCCCAAAGTTGTTCCAACAATGTGTGTAATTCCTCTGGAGTATGGTAATTTCCGTTAATTTCTGCCGTTATCTGCAGAGCCTCTTGTGACAGCTTATGAAACATCATGTGGACATCACCACCGCCAACGACGGGTTTTCCCGATGCCATGTAATCACGAAATTCTTGTATTGTCATTGTTCTTTATTTTTCTTTTGTGAATTTGTAAACAGCCCATGTTGGTAGAATGACCAATAGCAATAAGCTTATCTCCACCAATGCGTAGGAGCCGAAATAGTCAACCAATGTCTGGAATTTCAGGACTCCATCCACAAGAAAGACCAGAAAGGCAAACCAGCAGAGAAGGAATATTGCCGAATACTTGATTTTCCGTTTCTTCAGTTTCATTATTCGATAGTTTAATACCACTTGTATCCGTGTTCCTTGCAGTAGTCGATGGCGGGTTGATAGCCTTGGAAGGTGGCCTTGTGAATCCACTTTAACCCTTTGCGTTCGTCGTGGGGAACACCTGTGCCAGTCATCAGGAACCAGCCTGTAGCAAACTGTGCCTGGGCATCACCTCCATTGGCTGCCAACTCATACCAAAAGACACACTCTTCGAGGTTCTTCTCTACGCCATCGCCATTCCAGAAGGCCGCGCCCACGTTCTTCTGACTCAGCACATGGCCTTGGAAGGCTGCTTCACGATACCAGAGGAAAGCCTTATGATGATCTTGCTCAGTGCCGTTGCCGAGGTAGTAGGCATTAGCCACGTTCACCTGCGACTGCATATCACCCTTGTCTGCGGCTTTCATGTACCACTCGAAGGCCTTTACCGCATCCTGCTCCACGCCCTTACCGTGATAGTAGCACTCGCCGACGTTGAAACAGCCATAGACATCGCCCAGCTCCGCAGCCTTCATATACCACTCGAACGCCAGTTCAAGGCTGACCTTCACGCCAGTGCCACGCTCGTAGCAGACCCCAAGGTTGTTCATCGCCATGGTGTCGCCCTCGTAAGCCTTCTCACGATAGCCATCTGCCTTGTTCCGTTCTTTTGGCATAGTTTATGTAAACTCAATGATGGCACTCACCTCACTCGCTATAGAAAGGGAAATGATGATGCCGTCAGCTATTTTGTAAATAGTAGGAGATAGACAATCACCAAGCTTAGCGGCAACCCGATATTCTACCCGTAAGCCGTTTACGATTAAATCCTCTGGCAACAGTTCCATTGCCATGCGGACATAGTTGGCATTGTTCAGATGCTTGTTGTAGTCGATGTCGGCACGAAGTACCTTAATCGGCTCCAGCACTTCACCATCTGTCTTTGGCAGGATGATACGGCGGTCTTTATAGTTCATCTCCAACTGTGGCTCCAGCTTCATTGATTGTATGGTCGCATCGTCCACACGCTTCAGCTTTCCTGCCACTTTGTCAACAAACGCTCCCATGCTCCATGTCTTGTAGCAGGGATTCCCCTGTGCATCATAGATGAACGTGTTGCGGAATCCGAACATGGGCTTCATGCCATAGACGGAAGTCGTCACCGTCAATTCTTCTTTGTAGTCAGGCACGCGGATAATCTCAACCTGCCGTGTCGCCAACAGTTGCGCCATATTCTGCTGCAGGAAGTAGTCCTTGACTTCCGGCTCGCTGTCAATCCACATCTCTGAGCAGTCCTGCATCATCTGGAGAGCTGAATAGAGTTTCAGTTTTCCTTCGCTGTCACAGGTGCTTGTCGTTACCTTATATTTTAAGCTGTACATGTTTTATTTCAGTTGCTTTCCGTCAGAGAATGCCTTGCCTACGGTCTTTCCAAGTTTGATGTAAGTGTGGTGAACGGGATCGAAGGTAATCAGTCCTATCTGGGCTACATCGGGCTTACCGTCCTCGGCCAGATACTTCTCATCACAGAGGATGTTGACGATTTCAGCTACAAGGTAGTAGCCAGTTCCTGACTCATCGATTTTCTGCTTTACACGACATTCCAATGTCATCGGGAACTCCTTGAACACAGGAGCATTCACATTGGTAGCCTTCTCGATAGTCCAGCCAGTCTTCTCCATCTTGTCTGGAGTGCTCCTGCCACTGACGATGCCTACATAGTCAGAGGCTACCATCGTCTCAGCAGTTGCAAAAGCCACAGTAAACTCAGGATTCACGGCCAGATTGTCCGTTGTCTGATGAGAACCGAGCGAGATAATGATTTCGTTCATGTCCCACTGACCACCCCAGGCAGCATTCATGGCGTTGGGCTTACCTTCTTTGTCATACGTACCGATAATCAGCACGGGTTGTGGCAACAGCCACGCAGTTGATTTGAAACTCTTCATATTACTTTGGTTATTTGTTACGTGTTTCGCCTGCTGTGCCATTGCATTTGCTGTTATGACCATTATCAGGCATATTACTGTTATTATCCTTTTCATATTCTTGCTTTTATTTCCATCTTTACCTTTTTCAAGTCGCCACAAGATAGTATCGGCATGAGGCTTTCTATTTCCTCGATGCTTTTGTCCCACCACCTGAGTTTAAGCAATAGCTCTATCAGTTCGTCATCGAAGCGTTTCCTGATGACTTGACAGGGATTCCCAACAGCAATAGCGTATGGAGGAATATCCTTTGCCACCACCGAGTTTGTTCCAATAATGGCTCCGTCGCCAATAAAGTCGTAGAAATGCGTGACGTGCTTCTCAAACTGATCAGCGCCATCCACATCATCATAGTAGGTGTAATCGCCGATGATAATACGTGGATTCTTCACCACATTCTTGATGAAGCATAGTCTTGGGAGGTTCGGATTAGGAAATACCTCGTTTGGGTTGGGCCTATTTATAATACTCATATAATCCTATTTGTCCGTCTATTATTTCAAATACTCATCATCCCTTACCAGCACCTTCTCAATCTTGCCGACGTACATCGTATGGAAGTCGCGCTGGGGATAATTTTCGTCGATGGTGTCCTGATAAAGGAAACCGTCCTCCTGCAGCTCCGACTGATAGAGTTTCTTGCAAATCAATACCAATTTGGCTTCCTCGAAATAGACAGTGTTATCGGCATAGACAGGCGTGAGGCCAGTCTTACCAATCTTATCCTCGTCGCGGCCTGACACACTGCCGAGGTAGGCCATCTGCTTCTTGAACGATTTATCCATGACGCAGAGGGAGAAGTAGCCCTCTTCGTCAACAAACTCCTTGGTATAGCGTGACGGACGAAGGTAAATCACCGCTGTCGGGTCGTTATGTCCCCATAGACATCCCAGATGTCCCCATGAGGCCGTCATCGTGTTACACTTCTGCTCATTACCTGCAGTCACTAGCATCCATTCACCACCAATCAGGTTGAAAGGATTGAACTTTATGTCCTTGTAGTTAATCTCTTTCATTTCAATTCATCTGTGTTATAGCATCTTTTCCAGTATCTCGACAGCGTTGGTGATGTCCTCCTGAAACCGTTTGTGGTCGCGGAGGAAATCAACCCTGCCGCCACTGATGGCATCAAACAGTTCCTGGCTCATGTCATTGGCATAGTCAGAAATGGCCAACTCTATGTCATCCTTCTGCCAGTCGAGCGTGGAATGAGCATAGATGCGCTGCTTCTGATGCAGGAAACTGTAGGCGGTCTCAATACTATCTTTAGTTATCATTTTGTTACTGTATCATATCCTATTGGACGGAACTGCTTCTGTTTCTCGCTGTACACAAATCCGTGTCCGTATAGGTAGTTCTTTATCTCTTTCGGCTCCGTGCCGAAGTTATAGCACAATGATTCCAGCGTGTCAAACTCCTCGTCTCTCAGGAGCATATTCACGCTCGAAACCAGTATGGCAGGATCTTTCGGCAGGTAGTCCATTTCGAATTCTTCGTTATTCCGTCGCGACTCGGCTATCTTTGAGCAAGCTCGGATGGCTCTCGCTGCTCCGTCATTTCACAAATCTTATTAAATCGGAGGGCCAAGGACGGTGCCGCTCGACCTTTGGTCG
This sequence comes from Prevotella sp., assembly GCA_015060535.1. Lineage (GTDB taxonomy): Bacteria > Bacteroidota > Bacteroidia > Bacteroidales > Bacteroidaceae > Prevotella. Next base: position 4,157 of record SUYH01000026.1, on the reverse strand, counting down.
CTTATTCCCGAAGGGTCTTAAGAAACCGAATGCAATAGAGCTTGCTCTAATTGCTAAGGTGCAGTCCGTTCTTTGCAAGACCTCTGCGTAGCGCCTGAGCACCTACGGAGCGCAAGAAAGCGTCCATTTGGGGCCGAGCGCTCGCAAATTTTATTTGCAAAGGTAGTCAAAAATCCTATATTTTTCTACCTTTGCAGCGAATATTAACAAAAGTTGATTCTTGACGCGACTCGGCCAAGTCTGAGCAAGCTCAATTTCTTGAACGAGCCGAGCGGGCTCTCGCTGCTCCAAGAATTAGGATAGTTTAGGATTTGAGCAGCATAGTCCTTTCCATATTCCTGCTGAGTATCGGTGCAAGTTTCATTCAGCGCACCACGGGTTTCGGCTTTGGCATCTTCATCATGACGATGCTTCCATTCCTCATGCCAAGCTATGGCGAAGCTACGACACTCTCAGGACTGTTGGCTATCACGACTTCTGCAGCTATCGTATGGCGATTGCGAAGCTACGTCACTTGGCAGCGGCTTTGGCCGATTCTGCTGACGTTTATCATCGTCTCGACTATTGCCATTTTCGCCCTGACACGCATCGAAGACCATATTCTGCGGCGAATCCTTGGCGTGGCACTCATCCTGATTAGCATATACTTTATGCTGTTCAGTCAGCGCATAAAACTGCCCGCTCGAACTTGTTCGCTTGCCAGAGCAAGAACGACGAAGAAAGTGCAGGTAGGCGCAGGAACATTGAGCGGACTGATGGGCGGTTTCTTCGGTATGCAAGGCCCACCTGCCGTGCTTTACTTCATCCAAAGTGAGCCGACGAAGGAACACTATATGGCGATGGCGCAGACCTATTTCCTGATTGGCAATGTGATGATGACGGGCGTGAGAGCCTACAACGGTTTCTTCACAACTACTGTCGCCGTTGATTATCTCTATGGCCTCAGCGGAGTCATTATCGGCACGATGCTGGGGGCCTACGTCTTCAAACATATCCCCAATCGCATCTTCCGTTACATCGTCTATGCCTATATTTGCATCAGCGGTGTAATCATACTAATTACAAATTAAGAACTAATGCCACAATAGGTGAAGCCGTGCTTCATGATGTTGTGCTGCATAATCTTCTTCGCAGCATCCATGACTGTCATAATATCAGCCATATCCGACGATTGGGCTTCTCTGATAATCCTGCTCATTCCATTCGTCCCCATTTGAGCTCTTCGCCCTCTTTGTCATACTGTTTACGCTTGCCAACGGGAGGTTCTGTCAGGGTAATCTTAACCACTGCCGTTCTTTCAAGACTACGGGCAATAGCATCATCGAAAGCGTCCATATGGTGAGGGAGGAAACGCTGGCAGATGGCTCGCAATGCCGCAATCTTCTCTTCGCGGTCTGTCACAATCTCAGCTTTTCCAACAGCAGTAGCCGATTTATACTGCAGCGTAAAGCTGCCGTCCTTAGGACCAACTGTAGGCGCACATTTGGTAACAGCCGACAAGAATACCGTCGGACAGTGGCGAATGCAGTCCAACTTGTCACCCTCCAAGGCACAGTGGAAATAAAATGTTTTCTCGTCGGTGCGTGCCAGCGACAGGGGCAGTCCGTAAGGGGCCCCGTCAGGTTGCGTCATGCTGACTGTCACGTATGGAGCCTTATCCAATACTTCCAAGGCGAAGGCAGCGCCCATTTGTCTGCTTGCTTTTCTCATCATTTTACTTCTTGAACGACGGTATTACATACACAGGTTTCTCTTGATGGTGAGTACAGTCATGATGTTCGCACGATTCCAAAGAATCCTGTAGTTCGCCATTTTGATAAGACCTGAGCACATCATCCAGTTTACCATGACAGCCTCTGATGACGGTGATACCGTGGGCAGACAGCTTGTTATAGGCACCCATGCCCATGTTACCAGCAAGCATCAGAGTGATTCCCATCTCCTGCATGACAGATGCAATATTTGACTTGCATCCGCATCCTTCTGGCGAATCCAGACGTTCCAGATTCACAATCTGATTCTGCTCATCAAGCGTAACTACTGTATAATAGGCACAGTGGCCAAAGTGGTCATCGACCATACCCTCACGTGTTGGAATTGCTATTTTCTTCATCATTAAATTTGGTGCAAAGGAACGATAAATCAGTCGAGGCTTTGATTAATCATATCAAGCCTTTCCTTTGAACGTATATCCGATACCCTCAACAGCTTTACGGATAGACTCTTCTGTGGCGGGGCCTTTGATGGTGAGGGTGTTGGCAGAGGCACTGGCCTTGGCTTTCTCTACGCCAGGTACTTCCTCAACGGCACGGACTACGGCTGCCTCGCAATGGCTGCAATGCATGTCCTCGACACGGTAAACGGTCACATCGGGGTCTAAGGGCTTTTGGGCGGTAAACTTACTGAAAAACTTCATCATAAGAGCAAATATAATTAATAATGTTAATACTGTGGCGCAAATAATCTTAAACGGACTTGGCAAAGCAGATGAATTCATGCAGCACGCATCCTGAGCGGCAATAGTGAAGTCCCAGCCCGTAGCATTGAGTAGCAGACCAAAGAGGACAGCAAAGCCTACGATGGTCATCAGATAGATAGAAGTGAAACGGCGTCCCATCGACTTATGAACCACGAGGATAGAGGCGAGGTTGACGGCAGGGCCTGCCATCAGCATCACTAATGCCGCTCCGGGCGAGAGTCCCTTCATCATCAGGGCTGCTGCCACGGGAATACTACCCGTCGAGCAGATATACATCGGTACGGCGATAACCAAGATTACCAGCATCTGCAACAGTGGTTTACTGCCGAAACTGAGGAAAAACTCATCAGGCACAGCCACCTGAATCAATGCCGCAACAACAAGTCCGATAAGAAGTCGCAGGCCTATGTCGCGAAGCATATCATAATAGGCATACTTCAGTACACGCCAAATCCTGTTTCCGCTTTCTACTTGGCATGAAGAGGACACATCCTCCTTCACGTCATCTTCACGAACCAAACGGTTTATCAACAATCCTCCACAGACGCCCGTGACAAGTGCTGCCATAGGACGGATAATGGCAAAGCCCAGTCCCATCAGCGAGAAAGTTGCCAAGATGGAGTCGATGCCTGTCTGAGGCGTGGCGATGAGAAACGAAGCAATGGCTCCTTTCGAAGCCTTCTCGTTCCTCAGACCGATAGCGGTAGGGATGACTCCACATGAACACAGCGGCAGGGGTACACCCAGCAGCGCTGCCCATAGCACAGACAACTTGTTATTCCGCGAAAGATAATTGGCATAGAACTTCTGCGGCACGAATACGTGCAACACTCCTGCGATGAAGAATCCCAACAACAGATAGGGAGCCATTTCGCAGACCACGTTCAGAAGTGATATGAAGAAACTCTGTATATCCATCGGGTGCAAAGATACGAAATAAAAACCAAAGCAGGTCGATTTTGCCTTGGGATTTATATTTTATTGGGATCTCATTCGTTGTTATATACTTTCCTTCAGTATCTTCCTTATGTTATCAGATTCTGGTAGCTAACGGAATAAGGCCCCGGCTTGCATTTCTGCAGGTCGGGGTCTTGCTGTTTTGAAGTGGAATCACTTTATGATACCTCGATGGCCTTGGTGACTTTCTCCTTCGGTTCGGTCTTCGGCATGGTGATGGTCAGGATGCCGTCCTCGACCTTAGCAGAAATCTGGTCTTTCACTACATCATCAGGCAATACGTAATTCTGCTCGTAGTTTGAGTAGCTGAACTCGCGGCGCAGATAGTGATGGTGCTTGTCCTCATGCTTGTGTTCCTGTTTGTTCTCAATGGCGATGGTGAGGTTACCCTCGTCGTTGATGGCTACGCGGCAATATTCTTTCTTGATGCCTGGAGCTGCAAGTTCCATCGTGTAGGCCTTCTCACTCTCCTTGACATTGACTGCGGGTGCTGTACTGTTGGCACGTTTGAAGCCCCTTGTTAAGGGGCTGGCTTAAGCCAGGGATAAAGTCAATCTGGCACCGATTTTAAACTCGATTAATTGATGCTGACAATTTTTTAAACGTCATTAAACATTGGCTGTCACAACAGTAGATTTCTGTCGATTTAATTCCACCATTACGCCTGAGCCCTGAACTCCTGCGGGGTCTGGCCGGTCTGCTTTTTGAACAGGCGGGAGAA
>SUYH01000012.1:91807-92897 GCA_015060535.1 Prevotella sp. | reverse complement strand
CATTTCCAACGTGGCACAGACGCAACTTGTGGCCCTGCTGCTGTCAGCTATGGTGCTGTTGATGCCTGTGGTGATGTTGTCGGGCATGCTGTTTCCTGTTGAATCGATGCCAACTATCCTGCAATGGATATCGGCTATCGTGCCGCCACGCTATTATATCGAGACTATGCGCAAGCTGATGATTATGGGTGTGGGCATTGGCGAAGTGGCTCACGAGGTAGCTGTGCTTGCAGTTATGACGGTGGTGCTGCTCGCCATTGCGCTGAAGAAGTTTAATGTAAGATTGGAGTAACTGATATGACACTGAAATATCTCATACAAAAGGAGTTCCTGCAGATCCGTCGTAATGCGTTTCTGCCCAGACTCATTGTCATGTTCCCTATCGTCATCATGTGCGTGATGCCGTGGGTGATGCAGATGGAGGTGAAGAACATCGTGGTGGATGTGGTGGACATTGACCACACTGTGGAGTCTCAACGATTGGTACAGCAGATTGCTGCCTCCAACTACTTTATCTTCGGTGGACAGAAGGCTACCTATGCTGAGGCGATAAAGGACATCGAGAAGGGTAGGGCCGACGTCATCCTCGAGATTCGTGATGGCAGGTATCTCATCGCTGCCAATGCCGTCAACGGTACCAAGGGGTCGATGGGCTCGGCCTATCTATCGCAGATCGTCACCTCGCATCAGCCAATTCCCAATCTACAAGCTTCAATCCTCAATCTGTACAACAAAGGCCAAGACTACAAGCTCTTCATGATTCCCGCCCTCTTTGCCATTGTGATGATGCTGATGACGGGCTTCCTGCCCACACTTAATATCGTTGGTGAGAAGGAGGCTGGTACCATCGAGCAGATCAATGTCACACCTGTTTCCAAGTGGGCGTTTATCCTCGCCAAACTCATTCCTTACTGGCTCATCGCGCTGTTTGTCATCACCGTGTGCCTGCTGTTGGCGTGGCTCGTCTATGGCATCACGCCTGTTGGCCCTGTGTGGCTCATCTACGTGCTTGCTATGTTGCTGGCGCTGTTCTTCTCGTCGTTCGGACTCATCGTGTCCAACTACTCCGACACCATGCAGCAGGCCATGT
>SUYH01000012.1:0-91724 GCA_015060535.1 Prevotella sp. | reverse complement strand
TAGCCCTTGCGGGCATCGGCACACTGATGGGCTGTTGGGCTGTGCAGAGCTATAAGAAGAATAGTTGATCTAAGGCTAGGCAGATGCGCGACACACGCAGGTCTGAGTTCCCAGGTTTTACATAGTCCATATTATCTCTGCTTTTTGAATATCAGTTTCATCGTCTCTGGATCGAGTGGTTTCATCGTGGGTAGCTTCAGGTCTTTCACCATGTGGAGCGTGCCCTGCTTGTATTTTTGGAAGTGGTCGGTCTTCAAGTGCTGCTGATAGGCTTCCTCGGAGGCATAGATTTCGAGAATGCGAATCTTTGTGGAGTCCTCGGCACTCTGCATCGGGTAGAGGCAGATAACACCCGGCTCTTGTTCCACACTCAGACGGTCCACCTCGTTGGCAAATTCGAGATACTCCTTGAGGTGCTGTGGATAAACCTCGATTTCTGCTAGGCGGACTATCATCGTCTCATTTTCTTGTGCTACTGCCGTGATGGAGAACACAAGGGCGAACAGAATTACAATTCTTCTCATATCCATTTGTCGATAACAACCATAATTGATTATTCCATTGAGTGTTCCCAACCTCCGCGAGTATCAATACCTGTAGCATCGGCAAGTGCTTCGAGTTTAGCAATTTCCTCAGCAGTCAGTTGAATCTTGGCGGCCTCGGCAGCCTCGATGACGTGACGCTCTTTGGTGGCTCCGATAATGGGCTGTGTTCCCTTGGCGATAGCCCAGGCGATGCCGATCTGCGAGCACGATGCACCGTACTTCTTGCCGATGGTGGTCATCTCATTTGTGAGGGCTTCAAGCTGTTCCAGCACGGGGTTATACTTCTTGCCTCGGTCGCTCTCTGCGGGCAACGGGCTCTCCTTATTATACTTACCAGAGAGTGCGCCCTGTTCCAGTACCATGTAGGCCCAGAACTCAATGCCGTTCTCCTTGCAGTAGTCCAGCACACCACCTTTCTCACTCGAACGGTAGAGCAGTGAGAAGTGGTTCTGCACGGCACTCACCTTAAAACCTGCCTCGCCTAGAATCTCGTTGGCACGACGTATCTCAGCGATGTTATGGTTCGACACGCCTACGCGCTTCACCTTGCCTGACTGCAGCAGGGGAATCAGTCCTGGTGTCCAACGCTCCACGTCCATCGGGTTGTGAATCCAATACATGTCGATATAGTCGATGCCCATGCGATCAATTGAAGCGAGAGCCATTTTCTCAACGCTATTTTCATAAACCTCTGCCAGCTGCGGGGTAAACTTAGTTGAAACCTCCACATCCTCGCGCTTCTCGCCAGCCACAAACGAGCCAAGAATCTTCTCCGACTCGCCCATGCCATACACGGTAGCCGTGTCCCAGAGGTTTAGTCCGTTCTTCATAGCCGCGTCGAATACGGGCTTCAAGTTCTCTACGTCGGTCTTGCTGCCGAATACTGCGTCTCCTCCAAATGCTCCTGCGCCCCAGGCCCAGGTTCCTAATGCGATCTTTGCCATAATTTTCTAATTGTTTTGATTTGATGGTGCAAAGGTACGGGGATTTTTGCAACTTCTGCCTAACTGATTTACTGATAAATCAACCCAAATTACGGATTCTACCAATTTTACATCTTTGTCTCGCAAAAAATATGTACCTTTGTACCCGAAATGAAGCAAAGTTTGAATGTTGAGTCAGTTAACGACTATGCCCGCTACGTCGGAGCAGAGGAGTTGCATCCGCTCGTCTCGATTATACATTACGACGAGCTGGAGCACTGTCGCCATTCGCTGAACAACTATCAGGTGTACGGTGTGTTCTTGTTGCAGGAAAGCCCTTACACCATTACATACGGGCAGGGTCACTATAGCCACAGTTCTGGCTCGTTGCTCTGCGTGGCTCCAGGGCAGACGGGAGGTGTGAGCGACAATGGTGAGATTATACATATTAAAGGATGGGTTCTACTGTTCTCGCCTGAACTGCTTCACGGCACAGACCTCGGCCGACGCATAGATGACTATCATTTCTTCTCCTACTATGAAAGCGAGTCGTTGCATCCTACGCCAGAAGAACAAAGAACGATAGAAGTTTGCTTCAAGATGATTCGCAATGAACTGCGTTCTAAACCAGACAACGAGCATCTGCGCCGCATCATCATCGCCTACCTCGAACTGATACTGGAGTATTGCGCTGGATTCTATGAGCGTCAATTCAAGACTGAGATTACAGCCGACAACGACCTTCTGAAACGCTTCGATGATTTACTGAAACACTATTACAGCGAAGGACGGCAGCGCAAGCTCGGCCTGCCCACCGTCCGCTATTGTGCTCAGGAGCTGTTCCTTTCGCCTAACTACTTCGGCGACCTTATCCGTCAGGCTACAGGCGAGACAGCCACAGCCATCATCCGCAACTTCGTGATGCAACGAGCCACCGCCTACCTTCACGACGGAAAAACCATCTCAGAAACTTCTGAACTCCTCGGCTTTGAATATCCGCAACATTTTACTCGTGTATTCAAAAAACACTTCGGTCTCACTCCCAGCGAGTTTCTACGAAAATGAGAAACGAAGTGTCTCTCTTCGGACATAATGGAGTTTGTCGAATTATATCCAGTTATTAAAATATTTACTGCCGAAATGACTTTCATAGTTGTTTTGCGAAAATTTAGAAAAACTCCGTCGATTTGCAGAAAACTTACATTTAGGCGAGTTTTCTTTCTATACCACAGAAGTTAACTCAAAATGAAATGTTTTTCATGAAAACGTTTTTCAGCCAAAAGGAAAGGGGAATGAGAAGGGGAGAGAATAAATCGGTTCATCTTCAGTAAAAAGAAAAATGTGTTCTCTGGGAAACATTCAATTATTTTATTCGGGCAAGTTTAGGTTTACGTTTATTCATGTATAGATACTTGCAATTCTAAACTTAAAGGCTAAACCTTCAATCTCCAGATTTGGGTTTACAATACCTTATTATATATAAGAACATCTAAACTTAAACCTAAACTTATGGCATTGAATTCCATCCATTTTTCTTTTAATCGAAACTAAAATTTGGTGACTGGTCGTCTTTTCTACCTTAATTTATATCAAAAACAGACACGTTCTGCAAGAAAAACGTGCAAAACGACCGTAAAGTCATGAGAAATTATTAATTTTGCAAGCAAAATTTGCAGAACGTGCGTAAAAGTCGTAATGCGATGAGTGTTCTAACAATTAGTGTTTAACAACTAAAATATCGAAATAAGTAGCCGAAGTGGCAAAAATGGACAGATATTTTGAGGAAATGGGGTGCAGAATGTGCAGTACATGCTCATAATGTTTCCCAAATGTTTTCCAAATTTGCCGTAAAGTGCTGATAATCAACTCCTGTTAGCCGCCGCACAGGCCGCTGTTGAGGAGTAATCTCAAGATGCTATTAATAAGTTTGAGCGCAATACCCGCCTAGGCGTTGCGCTCATTCTCTTCAAACCAAACACATGACAATGCATTACATATTGACGCTGTTGCTGGCACTCATCGCCTCAGTGCCCATGCATGCCCAGCGCGTAAAGATCCAGACCCGTTTGGGCGACATTGTGGTACGCCTGTACGATGAGACGCCCATTCATCGCGATAACTTTTTGAAACTAGCCAGTGAAGGCTATTATGACGGCACTTTGTTCCATCGCGTTATTCATGATTTCATGATCCAAGGTGGCGATCCCACCTCCAAGGGCGCCCCATCCGACAAACGTGTGGGAGGTGGAGGCCCCGACTATACGCTCGAAGCCGAGATCAGAGATGGCCTGATTCATAAGCGTGGTGCTTTGGCTGCAGCCCGTGAAGGCGACAATGTCAATCCCGAACGCCGCAGCAGCGGTTCACAGTTTTATATCGTCTGGGGCCGTAAGTTCAGTCCGCGACAGATTGAGTATCTCGCTGAGAAGATGCAGGCCGAACATCCTGATACAGGCGGTTTCACCCAACAGCAGCGCCAAACCTATGCCACCTTGGGTGGCAGCCCACACCTGGATGGTAAGTACACCGTCTTTGGCGAAGTCGTCGAAGGACTTGATGTTGTGGAGAAAATCCAAAACCTTCAGGTCGACCCTGCCGACCGTCCCCTCGACGACGTTGTTGTTTATATGACCATTCTTTCCGAATAGAAACGAAGATGAAATTAATTATAACAATACTATTGACGATGCTTGTTGGAGCATCTTCAGCTCAAGAAAACCTGATCAGACAAACAAGCAACACCGATGCTGCAAAGTCGTTCAGGGTTGTGAAGGAAATTCCGATTACGAGCGTCAAGAATCAGTATCGTAGTGGTACTTGCTGGGACTATGCCACACTCGGCTTCTTTGAGAGTGAGATTCTGCGGATAACGGGTAAGAGCTATGACCTGTGTGAAATGTTCGTGGTCAACAAAGACTATATGGACTGTGCTACCCATTATGTGAGGATGCACGGATACAGTCAGATATCAGAAGGTGGATCTTGCGATGATGTGCTGGAAGTGATCCGACAACATGGCATCTGTCCAGAGCAAGCGATGCCTGCCCCAGGATCACTGACGGGTGATTCGCTGGCTAATTTCAACGTATTCTTTCCTGAGTTGGAACGTATCGTAAGTAGTATCGTCAGAAAAGGTGCTAAAGCCCCGCAGCAGCATTGGCAGGATAGTGTTCAGGCAGTCATCGAAAAATACGTAGGACGTTGTCCTGATTCATTTGAATATGAAGGGATGACGTATACACCGAAGTCGTTTGCTGAGCGCCTTCGACTGAATCTCGACGACTATGTGAGTCTGACGAGTTATACACACCATCCATTTCGTAAATGGTTCGTTATCGAAGCTCCCTATAAGTGGCGTTTGAAACCAAGTTATAATATTCCTATCAAAGAACTGATGGACGTGCTTGACAAGGCGCTGGACACAGGATATACGGTAGCATGGGGTGGCGATGTGACGGGTGACTTCACTCGTACCGGACTGGCAATGCTGCCCGATGATGTGTCGCCCACTCAAGCCATGCGCCAGGAACAATGGGACGATTGGCGCTTTACCTACGATCATGTGATGCTTATCTATGGTAAGGCACTCGACGAAAGTGGAAAACCATACTATATGGTAAAAAACTCATGGGGTAAGAGCGGGAAATACAAGGGCATCTGGTATATGTCACGCGACTATATCGCCCTGAATACCGTGTACTTATTCCTCAATCAGCAAGCACTACCAAAGCATCTGCGCAAACAATTGGAATCTTCCGGATTTTGATGAGTAAAGAAGTCTATCAAGGAAACATTGCTACTAAATTGTCAAACGATGGAAATTCAGCCCAAACGGGGACCTGGCCTCTCGTCAGGGTACATGGATTGAACTGGAACTGGATTTTAAACCGTGGTAGCGATGAGTAGTGTAGTGATAGCCATATTCCTGTTGAGCATTGGAGCCAGTTTCGTACAGCGCACTACAGGCTTCGGCTTTGGCATTTTCATTATGACGATGCTGCCATTTTTTATGCCAACATACGGTGAGTCTACGACACTTTCAGGTCTTTTGGCCATCACTACATCGGCTGTCATCGTTTGGCGACTGAGAAGCTATGTCACTTGGAAACGGCTTTGGCCAATACTCCTGACATTTTTTGCTGTTTCGACGATAGCGATATTTGCCTTAACACGCATCGAAGATCATATCTTGAAGCGGGTTCTGGGTGTGGCATTGATTGTTATCAGCATTTACTTTGCCTTGTTTAGTCAGAAGATTAAGCTGTCAACAACGAAAAAAGTGCAGGTTGGGGCAGGATCGTTGAGTGGACTGATGGGCGGATTCTTTGGTATGCAAGGCCCGCCAGCTGTGCTCTACTTCATCCAGTCGGAACCCACCAAGGAACACTATATGGCGATGGCGCAGACCTATTTTCTGATTGGCAATGTGATGATGACTTTTGTGCGAGCCTATAACGGCTTCTTCACTACGACCGTGATGACGGATTACTTTTTCGGACTAGGTGGAGTCTTCATCGGCACATCTTTGGGAGCCTATGTGTTTAAGCGGATTCCTAATCGAATATTCCGATACATCGTTTATGCGTATATCGCTGTTAGCGGTGTGATAATTCTTCTGACATAGTAATAATAATGAGTAAAGAGTGAACAAACACTATGGCGAAACGGACAGCAATAATAGGTGGTGGGGCTGCTGGTTTTTTCCTGGCAGTAAACCTGAAGGAGATGATGCCGGAGATGGAGGTGACCATCTTCGAGCGTAGTCATCGGGTGTTGGCTAAGGTAGAGATTTCGGGTGGGGGACGATGCAACTGCACGAACACGTTTGAGGAGGTGCGCGACTTGCAGATGGTCTATCCCCGAGGTCACCGACTGCTGAAGCGGCTCTTTAAAACGTTTGGCCCAGAGCAGGCTTTTTCGTGGTTCGAGAAGCATGGCGTCCCGCTAGTGGTGCAGGACGATCAGTGTGTGTTCCCTGAGGTACAAGATTCCCATGCGGTGATTGACTGTTTCCTCTCGCTGGCACGTCGCTATCACGTGCGGATAGAAACGGGACGGAAGATAGCTTCGCTGGAGCAGTTGGCTGACTACGACTTTGTAGCTGTTACGACTGGTGGTTCGCCAAAGGCGGAGGGGCTGCAATGGCTGGCTGACGGAGGGCATGAGACGGCAGAACCCGTACCATCGCTTTTCACGTTTAAGATTGCTGATGAACAATTGACAGCGCTGATGGGACTTGTGGTCAATGTCAACGCCAGCATACCAGGTACGAAGATGAAGTCGGAAGGACCGCTGCTCATCACCCATTGGGGCATGAGTGGACCTGCTATCCTTAAATTGTCGAGTTATGCAGCACGATTGTTGGCTGAGTCTGGCTATCAGATGCCAGTCAGTATCAACTGGGTGCAAAAGAACGAGGAAACGGTGCAACAGACGCTGCATGAGATGTCGATTCGCGAGGCCAAGAAGCAGGTGAGCACCTACAGTCCTTTTGTGTTGCCTCAGCGTCTGTGGAGTTATCTGCTGGAGAAGGTGTTGGGCAATCGTAGCCATATCCGATGGTGCGAGTTGAATAAGAAAGATATGAACCGACTGACCAACGTACTGACCAACGATACTTATCAGATCTGTGGACGCGCGCCTTTCAAAGACGAATTTGTGACGTGTGGAGGTGTAGCGTTAAGCAGCGTCAATCCCACGACGTTGGAGAGTCGTCACGTGCCTCATCTGTATTTCGCTGGCGAGGTGTTGGACATTGATGGCGTTACTGGAGGTTTCAACTTCCAGGCTGCATGGACAACGGCTTATACGGTAGCCCAAGCCATTGCTTCAGCAGCTAAACTGTAAATCGGATATAAGCTCGATCGTCGAAGGAGTTGAAGTCGGGACGGAAGGCCTTCGTGGCTTGGAAAGTCCCTATGTTCAGCGGGTCTTCCTTACGTTGCTGAAGCAGTCGGCGTTCGCTCTCTTCTAGCGTAGCACAGAGGAAGGGATAGCCATCGGAGGCCAACACGATTTCCCAAGGACGGAAATCGAGCGTGATGATGCGGACATGCTGGCGTGGGATGTGGAATCCGTCAATTACACTATACGTGATGTTCTGTTGACGCATAGTCTCTATCATACGTGGTATGATGACGCTACGTGCCGTATCGTTGATGAGCAACTCTTCCTGTTTAACACCCGCAGCCAACTGACGTTTTACCTCTTCGGCCCGCATAGCAGCCAACTCAGCTTCATAGGGCTTGGGATTATCGTAGTACTCGTTGCCGATGAGGCATTGGCAGTCGCCCACCATCCACACTTCACGATTCAGACGACTGAAGATGACGGCAGAACAAGTCAGGCGATCTTCAGGATGCTCAGCCAAACGGGGCTGCATCGACTTCTTATAATGTTTGTGGAAGTAAGCAGTGACACCCGTCAAGAACTGTTCGCAGGTGGTCGTCTTCGGCATGCGACGGATATAACGCTCAGTCAACTGCATAGCATAGCGCCCATTGGAGCGCAACAGGCTATGGCGATACTGACTCTTCGAGGTGCTGCCGTCGATTACAGCGATGAAGTCATTTGCGACGACGACGCCGTCCTCGCTTTTCTTCTTTGGGTTCTTGGGAACGAGATTTTGCTCGATAATTTCCATGTTCGTTATTCTCTTTGTACCAGAAGAAATACTGGCGCTGGGCCAACTTCTCAGCTTGCGAATGGGCCGTGAAGACGGGCTCCAGCGTATAGGGGTCGAAACCTGTATAGAACATCTCGGTAGCCACCGTCATCGGGGTAGGTGTGAAGTCCTGAACCTGTTCCAGTTTATAGCCCATCTTACGGGTGATGGCAGCCAAATCGGCCATGTCAGCCTCCGTGCATCCAGGATGGCTGGAGATGAAGTAGGGGATAATCTGCTGGCGCAGTCCTTCCTCTCTGTTGATGCGGTCGAAGATGCGCTTGAACTCATAGAACTGTTGGAACGATGGCTTGCGCATCAGTTTGAGCACGTGGTCGCTGGTATGTTCAGGAGCCACCTTCAGTCGTCCGCTGACATGTCGGCAAATGAGTTCACGCGTGTACTCCATAGCTGCCTTGTTGGAGGCTTCGTCCTTGCTCTTATGCAGCAACAGGTCGTAACGAACACCACTGCCGATGAAGCTCTTCTTAATGCCTGGCAGCGCGTCGACAGCATGATAGACCTCCAATAGTTTCGAGTGGTTAGTATTGAGGTTGGGACACACCTGTGGGTTGATACAACTGGGTCGCTTACACTTCTCGCAGATGTTCAGGTTGTTGCCGTGCATGCCATACATGTTGGCCGATGGTCCACCCAAATCGGACAAATAACCCTTGAAGTCGTCCATCTGCATGACCTTCTTCACCTCGCTGACGATGCTCTCTTTCGAGCGGCATGAAATGAATTTTCCCTGATGCGCTGAGATGGTGCAGAACGCACAGCCTCCGAAGCAGCCACGATGGATGTTGACAGAAAACTTGATCATCTCGTAGGCAGGGATACGCTTGTTCTTATATTTTGGATGAGGAACGCGCGTATAGGGCAGGTCGTAGGAGGCATCGAGCTCCTGAGTGGTCATGGGTGGAAAGGGTGGATTGACAACGGCAAAACGCTGGCCCACCTGTTGTATGAGGCGATGGGCATGCATCATGTTCGACTGTTCCTCGATGTGGCGGAAATTCTCAGCTTGCGAACGCTTGTTGCGCAGACACTCCTCGTGACTATGAAGCACGATGTCGGTCTCATCAGGCGTCATGTTACTTGAGAGATAGACTGTTTGCGGTATATCGCGAATCTCGCTGATGGGCTGTCCTTCTGCCAAGCGGTTAGCCAACTCCACGATAGGTTTCTCGCCCATGCCGTAGATGATCAGGTCTGCATCTGAATCGCACAGGATACAAGGACGCAGACGGTCCTGCCAGTAGTCGTAGTGCGTCAGTCGGCGCAGCGACGCCTCTATGCCACCTAAGATGATGGGTACGTCAGGGTAGAGCTCGCGCAGAATCTTGGAGTAGACGATGGTGGGATATTCTGGGCGCAGGTCGTGGCGTCCGTCAGGACTATAGGCATCTTCGGAGCGCAGTCGGCGGTTGGCTGTGTATTTATTGACCATCGAGTCCATGCAGCCAGGAGCGATGCCAAAGAACAGACGTGGACGCCCCAGCTTCTTGAAGTCACGGTAGTCACCATGCCAGTCGGGCTGTGGTATGATAGCCACACGATAGCCCGCTGCTTCCAGCGTTCGACCGATAACTGCAGCGCCAAACGAAGGGTGATCGACATATGCGTCAGCTGAGAAGAGGATGATGTCCACCTCTTCCCAACCCCGCAACTCAATCTCCTTTTTCGTCGTGGGCAGAAAATCCGTCAGCCTATACTCCATTCTCTAACCTCTAAACTCTCAACTCTCAACTCAATTAAACGGTGTCCCTTGGAACGCCCGTCTGGTCGATCCCAAATCCTCGTTGGCACGATTCTTCCAGTTGATGAAGAGCAGCACGAGCTGTTGCAGTCCGAAAGCCTTCATGTTCTGATGATAGATGACGTCGAGACAAAGGTCGAGCAGGCGCTTGTCCTTGCCAGCGTCAGAACCGAGCAGCGAACGGATGTTCAGCTTCAGCTTATCTAATACTGCTTCGTCTACATAACCATTTGAATCGATGAGGTCACGGAAGAGCTGATAGTCTTCGATGGTCTGCAGATGTTCTTCACTGATGTCGATACTACGTGTACCGCTGGAATTGGTTTGAATCTTGTACATAATCTTTAGTTTTATTTTAATAGATAGTTTAAAATGCCGTTCATGATCGACGTGCGCTTCTGCCCGTCCTTGATACATTCGAAGGGAATACCCATCGTGAAGGCACGATAGTCGGTGCCTTTGTAGGCCACAGCAGCGCTATATCCATCAGCATACTGCATGGCGGTATAAGCAGGGTTGACGGGTTGCAGAATGTCTGTCGATGTCGCTGCATAATGCGTCTCGTTCAGGTCCTTCCAATACTCGATGGTCGTGCCTAGTCCGTTGAGGTAGTCGGTAGACAGCATGTTACGTCCTGCATACTCACACTTCAATGTGCCAGCCAGGAACTGCTTGTCGCTGTCGGCCATCATGTCACGTCCGATGTAGGCTCCGCTGACCAGCAAAGCACCACCACGAGAAGTGAAGTTACGCAGGGAATGTTGCATCGACGAAGTGAATGTCTTGTAGTAGTTCAGACTATGTCCGTCGTTTCGTTCCAGACCTAACACCAAGTCTATCGCAGCGATGCCTTTGGTCTGTATTTTTGCTGTTTCCAGCGCCTCACTCGAACAGCTGATGATATTGTATTGGCGAGTGGCCGCAATGGCCTCAGCATGCGTCTTCACGTAGTTGAAGTCGTTGCCTGCTATCAACATACCCGTCAGTTCTTCACCAGTATAGCCCAAGCCACCGGATTCTATACCCATCTGTGTGCGGTCGAAGTTAATCTGGCGTCCTGACCATCCGTAGGTTGGACCGTAGGTAATGCCAGGATCCTCGTCTAGATCGAAACCCTGTTCGTCGGCATTATTACGAATGGCAGGCGACGACAGGCGGTGGAATCCGTTGACAATCATGATAGTCTTGGTGGCATAAGGATTATAATATGCAGAGAGCACCTCAGAGGGGAAGCTCCGTCCGCCACGATTGACGGCAGCCACCTTGAAATGGTAGAGCTGTCCTGGCTCCAGCTCCATGTCGTAGCTGTTCTTCGAGCGGATATATGTGCCATTGTCGAAGTCGGCTTCACCCATAGCGGTATAGAGGATATAGCCAGTAGGTTTCGAGGTGGGCTCTTGCGGATCGTTAACGGCATCCCAACTGATTCTGACCTTAGCGTCGTCTTTGAATTCGATGCGGAAATTGTTGGGAGCCAGTGGAGCCACGATGAACGAGCGTCCGTGTTGGTCGTTGACATAACGCAGGATTGTCTTGTAGATAGAACGAGCCAGCGTAAAGCGGAAGTTAGGATCCTGTCCTAGTCGCATGTCAGGGAAGTTCTGGTGCGACATCGTCTCCAGGATGGCGCTAGGCACCTCAGGCAGTCTGGTCTCGGAGTAGTTCCTGTCGAAGAGCTCGCGTCGATTCCAATTGCCGTATTTGTATTTGATATCGAGCAGTTCGTTGCTCAACAGCGCGTCTGCAAAGTCGCGTGATGCCATACGGGAAATGCCTGCATTCAGTTTCCCCCCGTTGAACCCTGTCGTGCAGATGGATAGAGAGCCAATCAGACCCTCACCGTCTTTCGAATAGCCTGCATCGCTATGGATGGCTAGCGACAGTTCGATAGGTACCCTGCGTCCTTCGACAGTCGGCATGAAGCATGAGCCACCACCCAGCAGATTGGTCATGTGAGAGCGTACGTTGATATCGTCAGCATAGTCGTCCAGTCCGTTCTTGCTGCTATAGACGGAGTAGGGCATACCAGCCCATTGAGCCGAATAGCGTGCTCCCTCCAAGGCGCGAGGCAATCCGCTGACCGCTCCAAAGCGCTCGATATTGCCCATGCCACCACCAAAGCGAACGGCATCGGTAGTGACCACACCGCTATGACTGCTCTGGTTGGAAACGGTGACGCGATTGAACTCGCTATATCCTGCATCGAAGTCGAATGTGCCCAGATAAACCCAGGTGCTACCACCCATCTGCTGGTTCACACGGAACTGGGTGCGCTCGCCACGATGCCATACGGTATACAGGGCGTCGTCGATGCTGTTGGGCAGCGTCTGGTAGCTCACATAGACGGCATAACGACCTGCCTTGCGGAAGTCGGGCTGGTAGGTAGCCAGACTGTAGCGCGACTTGCTGCTGGTGGTTTTCACCATGCGGGCTGTTCCTGCCTCGAATGGATTCTCGAGGTCCTGATAAGTCCCAGCGTGCCAGGCAAAGCCTGCCTGACTGGTCTGCTTCCACTTGCCGTGCGATGTCACCTCGATGTAGTTACGCTTCGAGCCGTCGTTGTCGACAATGATTTCCTCCTTCTGCCAGTCGCGCTCACGAGGGGTGAACACTACGGCTCCTGACTGTTCCAACATGGGAATCAAATAGGGTATGACGATGGTCTGGGTAAACAGGTCTTCGGTGGTTCCAAACAGTTTCGGGCGCTGCCACTTCCAGTAGCCTTTCTTCTGGTCGTAATATCGTCCGTGACTGGCCCATAACGACAGGTGGCGTCCCTGCAGACCATGGGTGTATTCTACGGGTTGTGAGATGTTCTTCACCCAAGGCTCCCCATCGTAGTCGATGTCGCCCCACATTCTGGATTTATCAGCATTCTTGTTCAGACGGTTGGGTATCAGCTCGTCAATCGTCATGCCGTTGGTGACGATGGTTACCTCATATTTCCGATAAGGCTTAGGTAGTTCGCCTTTTACCTTTTTATATATATGCTCTGTAATCTCCGGAGTGAACTCCTGTGCAGCGAAGAACTCATCGGCAACGATAGTCAGCGTCTTGGTGGTGTCGTTCAGCTGATATTCCAACATACGGGGAGCCTGAGTCAGTCGGGTTCCCTTGGGTTTGTATTTTCTGAAGTATTCTTCCAGTCGTTCAACCAGTTTGGCTTCGTCTTTTGCCGTCTGTGCAGCAGTTGGTACAGCTAGGAGAAGGAATGCGAGAGAGAGGATGATGAAATAAAATCTTTTCATGGTCTTATACCTCTCCTATGGTGAATTTCTCAGGATGCTTGCCTTTGAAGTCCTTGAAATAAAGTTTGATTTCTCGCATCTGGCTGTCAATGTCACCATTGGGAATGATGGTCTTGGTGCACTGGATGTAGCGCTTCTCATAGTCTACGGCATAGAGCAGGATGGGCAACTCAGCCTTTTGAGCGATGTAGTAGAATCCCTTTTTCCACTCGGGGTTGCGCGAGCGTGTCCCCTCAGGGGTGATACACAGGTGGAATTCCTTCACGCGTTTGGCAGTCTCAGCCAGATTATCCGTCATGCTGGTGTGCTTCGTGCGGAATACGGGGATGCCGCCCATCTTACGGAAGATAGGTCCCAGGGGCCAGAAGAACCACTCCTTTTTCATCAGGAAGTTGCTTCGCATGCCTCGTGCCCTGATGTAGAGTTGTCCGATCAGGAAGTCCCAGTTGCTGGTGTGTGGTGCCAGACAGATGATATACTTGTCGGGGTGCTCCTCCGTTACATTGGCTGTCCACCCCATGTGTTTATATAACAGCCAACTGCAAAATGATTTCCACATAAATGTTGTTGTCAATAGTTCACTTGGTCTGCAATTTCGCTAGCCCGAGCCAAAAAGTCTTCCTTCAGTCGTTTGAAGTATTTCTTCTGTGGCATGCCTGGTTCAGGGTGCGAGATACGACGGATGAAGTCGTCCTGCATCTTCAGCGTGCTGAAGATGAGTGCCTTCGCACTGTCTTTGTTCTGCCCGTAGAGAGAAGCAGCTAAACACTCAGCGAAAAGATCTCCGCAGAATAGATTGATGTTACGTTTTAATGTTCGTTTGTTCGCCATTGTTTGGTCCTCCTTAAATGATAAAATTATCTGTTTCGAACGTCAAAGATACGAAAAATATTCGATATATCATAGAATTCTGCACAAAAAAATATTAAAATACGTGATTTCTTTCCGTTTCTCGCAAAAAAAGCCTAAATTTGCAATTCGAAAACGCCGAGACTTGCAAGTCAAAGCGCTCTAGACGAATTACAATTATTCATCATCAATTAATATTTATAACAATGGAAAAAAGTGCATTGCAGAAAGCGAGAGCCGCTTACCAGCCCAAACTGCCTAAGGCTCTTCAGGGTGCTGTAAAAGTGAAAGAAGGTGCTCCTACCCAGAGCGTTGGTGACCAGGAAGAGATCAAGAAACTGTTCCCCAACACTTATGGTATGCCTATCGTCGAGTTTGAGCCTGCTACTGAGGCTAACACCAAGAAGATGAACGTAGGTATCATCCTCTCTGGTGGTCAGGCTCCTGGTGGTCACAACGTGATTACAGGTCTGTTCGACCAAGTGAAGAAGCTCAATCCTGAGAACCGTCTGTTTGGCTTCATCCTGGGTCCTGGCGGTCTGGTAGACCACAACTACATGGAGCTCACAGCCGACATCATCGACGAGTATCGCAACACGGGTGGTTTCGATATGATTGGTTCTGGTCGTACGAAGCTCGAGAAGATTGACCAGTTTGAGAAGGGTCTGGAGATTATCCGTCAGCTCGACATCAAGGCTATCGTGATCATCGGTGGTGACGACTCTAACACCAATGCTTGTGTGCTGGCTGAATACTATGCCGCTAAGCAGTATGGCGTACAGGTCATCGGTTGTCCTAAGACCATCGACGGCGACCTGAAGAACGACCAGATTGAGACCTCTTTCGGTTTCGATACTGCTTGTAAGACCTACTCAGAGCTCATTGGTAACATCGAGCGCGACTGTAACTCAGCACGTAAATACTGGCACTTCATCAAGGTGATGGGTCGTTCGGCTTCTCACATCGCTTTGGAGTGCGCCCTGCAGACTCAGCCTAACATCTGTCTCGTTTCTGAGGAGGTAGAGGCAAAAGGTCAGAGTCTCGACGACATCGTCAACTATATCGCCGAGACGGTAGCTGCCCGTGCTGCTGATGGCAACAACTTCGGTACCGTCATCATTCCTGAGGGTTTGATTGAGTTCATTCCTGCCATCAAGAAGCTGATTGCCCAGCTGAACGACGTGCTGGCATTGCCTGAGGCTAAGGAGATTAGCCGCGACGAGCAGGTTGACTTCGCTAAGAGTCACCTCACAGAGGAGAACCTCGCTGTCTTCAACTCGCTGCCTGTTGGCGTAGCTCGTCAGCTGGCTCTCGATCGCGATCCTCACGGCAACGTACAGGTATCACTCATCGAGACTGAGAAGCTGCTCTCTACGATGGTTGCCCAGAAGCTGGAGAAGATGAAGAAGGAAGGCAAGTACAGTGGCAAGTTCGGTACCCAGCATCACTTCTTCGGTTACGAGGGACGCTGCGCTGCTCCTTCTAACTTCGATGCCGACTACTGCTATGCCCTCGGTACTTCAGCTGCCCAGCTGATTGCCAACGGCAAGACCGGTTATATGGCTATCGTGAAGAACACGACAGCTCCTGCTGACCAGTGGATTGCTGGTGGTGTGCCCATCACCATGATGATGAACATGGAGAAGCGCGCTGGTGAGATGAAGCCCGTTATCCGCAAGGCTCTCGTTGAGCTCGACGGTGCTCCCTTCAAGGCATTTGCTGCTCATCGCGACGAGTGGGCTCGCCAGACTGCATACGTTTATCCTGGCCCTATCCAGTACTGGGGACCCACGGAGGTATGCGACCAGCCTACTAAGACGCTTGCTCTCGAACAGGCTAAATAATGCCGCAGCGTAAAGCGAATCATAAGAAAACGACATCCGGACGTCGAACCAGCCCTGTGCCACATAGACGTCCGAATGTCTTTATTCGTCTCTTACAACACATGCCCGGATGGGCATGGTGGATAGGTGGGGCAGCGATTCTTGCTGTCTACATCTATTTCTTTTATTATTTCTTCGTCAGTCCTTTTGGCTTCCGCTGGCGTGCGTTGTATGGCGATGTCAGCTATCCTGAGGGTTATGAGATTCATGGCATCGACATCAGCCATCATCAGGGTGATATCGATTGGGCCGAACTGCGCGACAAGGGTCTGATCAACAAATTGCCTATCCGCTTTATCATGATCAAGGCGACGGAAGGCTCTACCCAGATTGACGAGAATTTCATCGACAATTTCTATCAGGCTCGCGAATATGGTTTCACGCGCGGAGCCTATCATTTCTATAGCGTGCATACGCCTGCAAAGGCTCAGGCTCAATTCTTCATTAAGAATGTGAAACTGGAAAAAGGCGATCTTCCGCCTGTGCTCGATGTGGAGCATAAACCGAAGAAACAATCCGCAGAAGATTTCAAGGCTAGCGTACTCGAGTGGCTCCATATCGTTGAGCAACACTATGGCGTGAAGCCTATCATCTATACCTATTACAAATTCAAGATGCAATACCTGAGCGACCCCGTCTTCGACCAGTATCCTTATTGGATAGCCCATTACTATGTCGACGAGGTGGAGTATCAGGGCGAATGGAAGTTCTGGCAACATACCGATGTGGGCACTCTGCCTGGCATCAAGGGCAATGTCGACTTCAATATCTATAACGGCTCTTTCTACGACCTGCGCATGATGACCATCGGCAGTGTGGAGCAGATTGGCGAGAAGGCCTATACCGACGAATAAACCGTTAATTACTAACAATATCAGCCAAATGAAAAAACTACGTATCTTAGCACTTTTGTCAGTATTGGCAACGGCCTCGTCTGCTGTTGCTGACAACGCACCCGAGTGGCGTAATCCGCAGGTGAACCAACAGAACCGTGAGGCACGACGAGCCAACTTCTTCGCCTACGAGAATGAAGACCTTGCCCGAGGTGGGTTGAAGTCGCAATCGCAGCGCTATCTCTCTATGGAGGGCATGTGGCGCTTCCGTTTCGTCAAGAACCATCAGGATGCTCCCGCTGGCTTCTGGGCCCTCAACTACGACGATTCCAAGTGGGAGGATTTCCCCGTTCCTGGATTGTTTGAGCTGAATGGTCATGGCGATCCCATCTACAAGAATATAGGATATGCCTGGTGTACGACGTTTGACAATAATCCACCATTTATTGGCGAGACCAATAACTATACGGGCAGTTATCGTCGCGAGTTCCTCTTACCCGACAGCTGGAATGGTCAGCAAGTGCTGTTCCATGTCGGTTCGGCTACGAGCAACCTCAAGGTGTGGGTCAATGGTCGTTATGTGGGCTATAGCGAGGATTCGAAGGTGGCTGCCGAGTTCGACATCACCAAGTATCTGAAGAAAGGCCGTAACCTCATTGCCATGCAGGTCATGCGCTGGTGCGACGGTTCTTATCTCGAGGACCAGGACTTCTGGCGCCTGACGGGTATTGCTCGCGAGGTGTATCTCTATGCCCGTCCGAAGGTGCATATCCAGGACATCGTCATTCGTCAGGACTATGTCGATGGCAAGGCTATGCTCGATGTCGATGTGAAGTCCGTGGGCAATCCTACCATCACGATGGATCTCTACGACCCCGCTGGCGAGTTGGTGGCTGAACAGATCCGTAAGTCTATTGAGTTCGACCAGGCGTTGGCATGGACTGCTGAGACGCCTCATCTCTATACCTTATATATTACCGCACGCAAGGGCGACAAGGTGCTGGAGGTTGTTCGTCAGCGAGTCGGTTTCCGTCATGTTGAAATCAAGGGTGGTCAGCTGTTGGTCAACGGACAGCCCATCCTCATCAAGGGTGTTGACCGTCATGAACTCGATCCTGATGGTGGCTATGTGATGAGCGTGGATCGCATGCGTCAGGACATCAGCATCATGAAGCAGCTTAACGTCAATGCCGTTCGCACCTCTCACTATCCCGACGATCCCCGTTGGTATGAGCTCTGCGACTCGGCCGGTCTCTATCTCGTGGCTGAAGCTAACCTCGAGAGTCATGGCATGGGTTATGGCGAGTCGACACTGGCCAAACGCGATGATTTCCGACTGATGCACCTCGAGCGTAATCAGGCTAATGTGCTCACCCTGCGCAATCATCCCAGCATCATCATCTGGAGTCTGGGTAATGAGGCAGGCTATGGTCCTAACTTCGAAAAGTGCTACGACTGGATCAAGAGCGTTGACCTGTCGCGTCCTGTGCAGTATGAACAGGCTGGCGACTGGGGTAAGACCGATATTTTCTGTCCGATGTACTATTACTATCGCGATTGTGAGAAGTATGCTCAGGGCGACAATCCCCGCCCGCTCATCCAATGTGAATATGCTCATGCTATGGGCAACTCGATGGGTGGCTTCAAGGAGTATTGGGATCTCGTTCGTAAGTATCCTAAATACCAAGGTGGCTTTATCTGGGATTTTGTTGATCAGGCACTACGTGACAAGAGTCCCATTACGGGTAGGGAAATCTTCACTTATGGTGGCGATTACGGTCGCTATCCTGCCAGCGATTACAACTTCAATTGCAATGGCATCATCGCCCCTGACCGTCGTCTCAATCCGCATGCCTATGAGGTGCAGTACTACTACCAGAACCTCTGGATTACTGACAAGGGACTGAAGGATGGTCACTTCGAGGTGTTTAACGAGTATTTCTTTAAATCGATTGATAACCAGACGCTTACGGCTGAGTTGTTGCAGGATGGGCGTTCGGTAGGACAAGTCCGTATTCCAGTCAGCGACCTACAGCCCCGTCAGCATAAAGGCTTTATTTCCAAAGAGCTCCGCCAGCTGATAGCCCAAGGTGGCGATGGTGAACTGACGCTGAACTTCCGTTTCACGACGGGCGAGCGTCAGCAGTTTATCCTTCGTCCTTACCAGTTCTCAAGTCTTCAGCCTGTCTGCCCTTCTGATGTGCAGCGTGAGGAGACGAAATCGTATGTCAAGCTCTCAGCTGCCGGCACCACGCTGACCGTCGGCAAGCAGTCGGGTATGATTGACTATCTCGACGTCGATGACCAGCCTATGCTCATCGATCGTCAGAGCATCGCCCCTGAGTTCTGGCGCGCTCCTACTGACAACGATTATGGTGCCCGACTGCAACAGAAGTTTGGCCAGTGGAAGAAACCTCAGATGAAGGTGACTGATTTCTCTGCTACAGGCAATAGTGCTGTCGCCAAGATTGACATGCCGATGGCTACGCTTACCATGACCTATACCTTGATGG
Organism: Prevotella sp.; assembly: GCA_015060535.1. GTDB lineage: Bacteria > Bacteroidota > Bacteroidia > Bacteroidales > Bacteroidaceae > Prevotella. Next base: position 72,504 of record SUYH01000012.1, on the reverse strand, counting down.
CCGATGGCGCTGTCATTGTTCGTCAGCAGATGGAGCCCAAGAAGGATGCCAAGGAGACCTGGATGTTCCGTTATGGCATGCAGCTGCAGATGCCTCGTCAGTACAATCATGTCAAGTATTACGGTCGTGGCCCGCACGAGAACTACTGCGATCGTAACAGCTCTGAGTTCTTGGGTGTTTATGAGTCCAGCGTCTCTGAACAGTATTATCCCTATGTCCGTCCTCAGGAGAGTGGCAATCATACCGATGTGCGCTGGTTCTCCGTCGTTGATCAGCAGACGGGTAGGGGTCTCAAGTTCAGCTCTTCAGCACCCTTCGAGTGTTCTGCTCTGCCATACCTCGTAGAAGACCTCGATGCCGGTCCTCGCAAAGAACACAGATGGGGACAGCATAGTGGTGACCTTGTGGAGCGTCAGCTCACCCAACTGCATATTCAGCAGCGCCAGATGGGTTTGGGTTGTGTCAACTCCTGGGGCGGATGGCCTGAGAAACCCTACATGCTGCCGCTGCAGTCGTACGATTTCCAGTTTGCCATTCAACCCATTCGCTATTAATGCATTATCATCTAAGAGGGCTGAGCACATTCCGTGTCCAGCCCCCTTTTCTTCACATACACGACGTCACTCCCAGCGTCGTCCCCAGTGCAGTCAGAATCGAAATCAGAATCTGCACAATCAATTTCCAAGTCTCTTTTTTCATACCTCTTACTTCCTACTTCTAAAAGGTTGCGCCCGAAGGCGCTAACCTTTTACTCTCCTCCGGTTTCGAAGCCTGCGCTACCGCCTGAGTTGCCGCCACCAGTGTTGGAGCTACCACCCTGGTTTTGGTTTTCACTCCCCTCGCCCGTTGGAGAGGGGTCGGGGGTGAGGCTGTTCTCCGGATCCTCCACATCGTTGGTGTCGGCGCTAGTGACACGCTTCACGATGTTGCCGTCCTTGTCGTAGCAGGTGATGGCAATCTTGGTGTTCTGCAGCTCGTCCTTCACCTCCTTCGACGGGGTGAAGATGACGCGACGGGCGGAGATCAGAGAGGTCTTTACGTCCTCCACGTTCTGCACACTCTTCGAACGTACACCGAAGCGCATAGAGCCCAGACCAGGCAGGGGTACATTGTGACCTTCGGTAGCCCAGGTGCGGATCACCTCGCCTGCTGCGTCCCAAGCGGCCTTGATGACGCCTACGCTGATGCCTGAACGCTTGGCTGCCTCCTCAATCACCTTGCTGGAGTCGAGGGTGTTGTACAGGTGTGCGGAGAGCACGAATGCCAGCTTCTCCACGTTCTTTTCGAACGATACGTTCTGTTGCTTTGCTTTAATTTGAATCATAACTCTTTACATTTTAATTGTTAAACCATTGAATAATTTTTTTGTCTCGTTTTTGCTGCCTCTGGAGTCTGCACGTGCGGTTCCCGGGAGTCTGCAAGTGTTGCCTCGGAGAGTCTGCAAATGCAAGCCCGACGGCCTGCTTTCTAAGACACTACAAAGTTACGACATTCGCCGCCACCGTTCTGAGGATGGCTGGCGATGTCGTGCGATTTCTGGACTTTTCTATGGTTCTCCCAACTGGTCGACGATGGCTCTTACCTGTCGGGGCGTAAACGTCTTGCAGGTGGTTTCGTAGCCAGTCTCTTGCAGTTGTTCCCAAAGTTGGGTGCAGCGACGAATCCAGTTCATCAGGTGGCTCACGGCCGTGCGTGGGCTGCTGTCGGGAAAGTACATCAAGGCCAGTTCTTTTTTGCTGTATGCTTTTATCGTAAACTTATCCATGGTCGGCCTCCTTTCTCTTGACGGAAACATAGTAATCGCTATAGTCCTTGCAGCCAACGGGCAACTGATGGCGCACCAACGAGGGCAACACCTCTTGCAATTGCAGGAACAGACGTTCACCAGGCGCATCGTTATCTGGCCACATCTCAAATTTTGTTAAGAGTTGAGAGTGTAGAGTTGAGAGAATCTCCTTATCCTTTTTGCTCAGCAACGTGGCAGATGGAATGGCGATGGCTTTATGACCAGCCGAGAGCATAGCCCAACAATCTGAGCAACCTTCAGTAATGAAGAGCGTTTCGCCAGGTCTGAGAAGATTCAATACCGGCAACCCATAGAGATTACATTGCGACCCCATCGGAAAGCGGAAACGAGGCACCTCTTGTTCCCCTTGCGTCTCTTGCTCTTTAGACCAGTTGAGATTGCGGTTCTGGATACCTATCAACTTGTTCTCACGGGAGAAATATGGAGTCTGTAACCAAGGTACGCCCTGCTTGTCTTTCCACGATGTCAGGCGGCACCAGCGCACAACTCTTGGGTCAAGCCTACGCTCATCAAAGAGAAACTTCCTCGCCTCGTCGTTCAGCCAAGGGCGCTCAAAGAACCGCTCATAACGCTGTGCATCAAACGGCTTCGGAGGTCTGTCTTCCTCAGGCTTATATTCCGTCAGGATGATGTTGTTTTCATCAGCCAGCCAACGGCAAGCATCGAGAAAGTCCTTATGAAGCACTTTCTGTACCAAGCTGATCGTATCTCCATCTTCCCCACAACTCCAGCATTTCCACTTGTTTTTCTTGAATGTCAACGATGGCTTGTGGTCAGAGTGAAAAGGACACAAAGCTTTGTGGTGTTTAACCGTAAATCCTAGGCGCTTCGCTGCTCCCTCTGACGGGAGCAAGCGAAGCTTTTCAATTTCCATTCTATCCATAGCTTACGATTTACCTTTTAGGTACTCTTCAGTCTTAGAATACAGTCCAGTCTGGTTTGAGTAAGCCACGAAGTTTCTGTTGACCCAAACGGAAATCTGGTGCTTCGTTCCTTCCTTACTCTTGCCCAAACTAATGCGCAGGTTCTCCAACTGCTGCTCAGAGAAGGGATTAGGCAGGCTCTCCAACATATTCACCTGACCACGCTTATGTGCGTTATCGGTCTGAACATCACCTGGTGAAATCATCTGGTCGAACACCTGTAAGCGAGCCCATAGGTCATAGTAGCAGAAATACACCATCCATTCACCTATGCTACGAGTGTATGTTTGGTCGTTCAGCAACCACAGGACGGCGGCTTTCTTCCAACTTGAAAAAATGCTTCTGTGCGAGATTTCGAATAGGTCGTCTGAATCTGCAAGGTTAGCCAGGTCAACCATCTCCTCTGCCAACTGGTCAGCCACCTTGTTGAGCTGTTTCACGCAGAAGCTACCACGGGCCGTCTTCAACTTTTGTAAATACATATCCATCGTGGCGAAATAGTCTTCATCGTAATCCTTCTGTTTGGGAATCTTGCCAATACGTTCTCCGCGAGGCACGTAGGCAATATTGATACGTGAGAAGAAACCATTACGCATATCGCGCTTGTAGAAGGCCTGAGCCACTTCAGGCGTCGAACTCATGGTCATGCAGAGGCGAATAACCGGGTTGGCACTTATACCGCTCTCTGAGGCACGAAGCTGACCACCGCCACGCTCAACATCGAAGGCATTCCTGATGAGCACACTCATCTGGCTCTTGCTACCCGCTATACGAGTGGCGGCTTCGCACTCACTCAGATTGATATACTGAGTAAGACCGCCGTTCTGCTCCAGAGCTTGGCAGTTCTGAGCGAAAGCAGGCTTCGTGATGTCTTCGGGTGGGTAGAGGAAGTAAATATCAGTCGGACGCTCTGGCTTTGCTCTATTTGCGGCACGTGACTTCATCTGGGATGACCATAGAGCCAGTCGCTGAAACTCCGCTGTGTCGTGAGCTTCAAAGTCGCGACATGTTGCACCGACCAGATGGCTCTGCTCGCGCTTACCTATACCCGATACTCCAATCAGATGACTAAGTTGTCCGGCACCTATCTCATAGTATTTGCCGTCGCTGTACTTCATCTTCACTTCTGAGGGGACATGTGCTGACACGGCAGGAAAAGCCGATGGCTTCAACGGCTGTCGCATCTTAGCAGAAGCCTTTGAAGTAAAAAACTTAAGGAACTCAGTACCACGGCCTGTGCAGGGTTCCTGTGGTGGGTTGGATGAAAAAATATCGTAAGTCATTGTCTTTTAATCTTTTAATTATTTACTTAATACTGTCAGTTGTCTTCGCTATCTCAAATCTCAAATCTCAATTATTTAATTTTGCTGTCATCACATCCTTCATATTTATTCTATATATTTGATTATTAATTAGTTGTAGAACATATAAAGAAGAGATGTGATTACAATTGTGTTATTGAGATTTGAGATTATTGAGATTTTGATATTCCTTACTTGGCTACCCTTCCGAATCCTCCTCTCCTAAAAGTCGAGCAATAGTCAGCAACTCTTGGGCTGCTGCCAAGCAGAAATCGCGGAAAGAGAAGTCTGGGTAGAAGCGTGGACGGTTGAACTCCAAACGCAACGTACCATCAGCCAATCTGTGAACGTTGATACAGCCACCTGAGTAAATAACAGGGTTGCGTCTAACCGTCGTCACTTTCTTCTCATGAGCCTTCTCAACAAACACATAGCGTTCGTCGCCATCGCGAGCGATGATGCCATCGAGCATCGTTCCCTCATTCAGACGGCCAGGCTGACGAGTCAGAAGTTTCAACTCACAGCACGGCTCTGTGTGTGGGAAGATGTCCTCAAACAGACGGTCTCTGTAGGCACGAGCCAAAGGTGAATTACCAGCAAAATACTCATTAAGTACTTCGCTTAAACGGCGAGGTTCGCTTGCTTGTTTTCTTGAACCTGCCTCAATGCTGTGTTTTAATTTTTTAAAAGTCATAATTTTGTTTTTCGGGGAATGCCTGGTCTCACCGCAGGTTCCCTCCCAAACAACTTTGGATGTGAGACGCCTTCGGTCTACGCTTGGCCTTTTCCGCCGTTGTTGGTGCTGCAAAATTACGGCAATTTAAACTGCGCAGCAAAAAAAATGAATAGCGATAAATACACGCTAATATTGCCGTATATCTATCGCTATTCTCGTATAAGGTTTTGACCTATTTCTACTCTATAAAAAAATCTTTAAAAGGCTGTAATTCTGTTTCTGAGAAGGTAGGATTTGGCTTGCCTCTTGTTGTCCTGTAGTTCGTCAGATACGGCTTTACTGAATTTCGGTTCACACCAAATTCTTTTTCAATACTTGGGGCTGTTACGTCTTGCCGAATTTTGCCTGCTTCTATGCCTCCAATAATGACTAGAGCAACCTGTTGTGGATTGTCTTTAACGATGTGTTTGTTTATAATGCCAATAACGTTATCGTAATCTTCCTTGCTTATGATATAATCTGTAAATTTCGTTTGTTTTCTACCAGGCTTTGATTGTCCGGCAGAACTTCTTTGCTGGTGGTTCGAATAAGAGCATGGCTCTAATTTTCGAATCATTTCTGTCTGCTCTTCAACCTTGTTAAGAATTTCATTTAGGATTTTCTCAATTTCGTTCGTTTTGCTACTCGACTTCTCTACTCTTTTCTCAAACATTTCAGCTGATACTCTATACCAAGGTAAAGTCTTGCGCAGATACTCGTCATGTCCTTTATAGTCATATCCTGGACGTAATTTCCCCGGATGTTGAAGTTGACCGTCAATCATGATACCTGCAACGACATTCAACCCAATCTTGATATAATTTTCAAAATGATGAAATTCATCACCGAAATAGTGAGTATGATTATAACCAGAAAGACGGTTCAAAAACCTGCCCACAACTTCATTCTGATCATTGGAAAAGCAAAGAATAAGGCCAGTCATGACCAATATATTATATGCAATAATAGGTTTTGCTATTTTTACTGAGCACAATGATTCTGCCTTACTTTCCAGAAAGGTAATTTCAGTTTCAGGGACAGGAGTAGTTAGTACATAGCGACAAAAACTATATGCTTCATTGAACATCACTCCGTAGATTTGGTTATAGTCAATTTTAAATGCCGAACCATTGAGAAGTCCCAAATTTATATATACGCCAACCTCATTACCTTTATAACGAGAAGTAAGATATGCGTATAGTAATTGATTGACATGGGAATTCCAATGCTTATCCGACAGGTAATATTTTAGGTCTGGATTATCTTCCCACACTTTCAGATGCTCAAAGTCGGAATTGTCGTTTTGAGGCGATTCTTCTTCTGGATAAAGTTCTATTCGCTTTGAATTAGCATATTTCAGATAGTTAGCCATGATGCTTTTGACTTTCTTTTGGTCGCTTTCGGTAATGTAGGGAAATAGAGCCTCGGATGCTTTTATCTTTTTCTTTTCTGTTGGCACATGATGGCGGCATACAAACTCCTTTTTAAGATCTCTTTCCCAAGCATCGTCATCGCATTCGTGTGCTTTCTCATAATTCTTTAAACACAATTCATAGTAACCATCAAATATAGCTTTTGTACCTTCTGTGTCTTTTTTGTGTAACCAATACCCAACAAACCCACAAGCTACTATAGGGCATGAGAGTTGGCTCTCTTCTGTTATATACTTTATCCTGAGTTCGCCCTCAGTATCGTAATCTACAAATCTGAAAATGCAATCGCCTTTAAGGTCAACAATCTCACCTGTCTGACCAGTAAGCCAGGCATCAGTAATATAAGTATTATTGGAATGCTTTGAAATTTTATCGAGCAGAGTATCTGTCATTATTATGTATTATCTTTACTTCTTTATCTTATACTTCCTATTCTTATACTCACCCTCTATCTCAAGGACACCTTCTTCCACGAGTTGTTTGAGGTAGTCGCGGGTTCTTGAGAGTTTAAGTCCGATGGCTTTCGATATGGATTTAACATCTGAAATCTCGTTATCGGAGACAAAATCGACGATTTGCCTCCGATTTTCCTCGTTTCGATTTCGGTTTTCCGTTTTTTGCTCATTTTTATCAGCCTCCTCTTCATCCATCGACTTTATCAGCTTAAACACCAAATGCATCTGGCTGTATGCTATTCTGTCCTCGGGCGATGCCTCGCTCAATCGGGTTAGTTCCTCGGCGTAACTGATGGCCCGCCCTAAGTCACCATTCTCCGTCAGGTACTTGTACAGATTGTTCTTCTTGAAATAGCGTGCCGTCTTCTCATACCCAGGCATATAATGCTGCAAGTCGGGCAGCACATCCTCGCATGTCTCATAATGCTTGGAGGTAAGCTGTGGTAGAAAGTGAAGCAGGAACCAGAACTCGGTACACGGGTTGGTCTCAATCCAAATCACATTCCGACTGCTTTTCTTCTTTAACTTCTGATAAGTTGCCATTTCTGCAGGCACCCTGAGCAGACGATCCATATCCACCAGACAAACCACGTAGTCAGTCTCGCGCTTTACATAGTCCTCCGCCAGTTTTGCCATGTGAGGAATGTCCGAATGCTGGGGGAAGTCGGGAGCCACCTTGAACTTATAGCGGCAAGCCACGCGCAGGGTTTCAAAGTACCACCACTCGGTTTCTCCCTCGCCTATGATTGCTATACTCTTCTTTACTGCCATGCGTCGTTACTCTGTTTCAAGGTAAATACTTCCGAGGAAAGGCAGGTCCACCAACTTGCCCTGTTTGTAGGCGTTGTATGGATTCATCGTCTTGTGCAGGCCGAGTGAAGAGAGTCGCTTCAGCTGCGTAGCACCCTGGCTACTCTTATCGGTAAACCACACGATGTCCCTGCGAATAAAGTCCTCATTCAGCAGGTTGATGTCGTGGGTGGTCATCAGCAACTGCGACGAACCCTCGCTATTGGCCAGGAACAGTTTGATGAAATAAGCAAGCAGCTCATAGTGGATGCTGGTCTCAATCTCATCGATGGGGATGAAGTTATTCTCATGCAACACGTAGTACAGCACAATCGACATGCCCAAGAACCGATGCGTACCGGCAGACTCCAGCTTCTCATGCAACTCGTATTCACCATCCTCACCAGTATGTCTGAACATAATATCATCAAACTTGATGGTACCGCGCTTAAGCATTTCAATCTTAGCCTCCTCAGATATCGGAGCACTCTTGATGGTCTTCTCCATTTCAGGAGTGATGGGCTCTTCGCGCTCGTCGAGCGTCATGTCAACGATATTGAAATCGCTGGCTTTCAGCAACTGGAGCAGGAAACGCTTTTTCTTGCCATCCTTATCGTTACGGAGTTCGTTTTTAACATCATACGACAGATAGTCTCTTGGGCTCAAGATATTCTGTAAGCCGGAAAAGAAGAAATCAAACACATCGTTCAGTTTTGAAACGTGAGCATTCGATTGTCCGAAGGCAGCCATCACCGTGCAATTATTGGTTGTGTTACCTTCAATAGCACGCTGAGTGGCCTTGTCAATACCAGCCTTATTGCCAAAAAGCACCTCCGTATGGTCGGACTCCGATTGATAGACACGTTTGTAAAGAGAGGTCGGACGAGCGCTGGTATATACCATCAGCGATTCTTCGTAGATTCGCTTGCTGTCGAATTCCAAACTCAGAACATACTTTTCAGCATTCAGCCAGAACGTCATCTGCATCTGCGAATGCTCATCCCTGCTGTGTTTGTCGAGCAGGAACGGGAAGTATCCCATGCCTTCATTTTTTGATTCAGGCTTGTTGAGCATAACGCTACGGAAAAACGACAGGGCTTGGAGCAAGGTAGTTTTACCGCTGGCATTACTACCATACACGATGCCAATCTTCAGGAGTTCCACTCCTTCTGCCACTTCGTGTACATATTGTCCACGCATATTACTATCGTTGGTCGGCACAAAACTAATAGTTTGCCGCTCCCTGATGCTATAGAAATTCTGTACTTGAAACTCCTGTATCATAGTCGTACCATTAAATAATTGAATTTTGAGTGCAAATATACAACAAGAAAGTCGATTTTGCAAATTTAATGGATGATTTCGTGAAAAAATCACCGTATTTTTAAATATAAATAACTTTTTAGGACTTCAAAAACCCCAAAATCGGCGAAATTACCACTTGCGTTATTTCATCTTATAGGGGCTTTCTTTGACCTAAAGGTGCAAAGTGTAGCGCTGCAATCTATTAAATAATGTGTTATTTTGTGCAAAAGCGTTTATTATTCAATTTATTTTTTGTACTTTTGCAGTTGGTTCGGGGAGAAATCCGGACTAATGATGCATTGCTTATTGAAACGCACTTAACCGAAGGTGTCTGGAAAACTCTATTTTGGGATAGTTCGTTCATAGAGCAGAGGAGACCTGGATAAGGTATCCTAAAGAACACATCATAACATTGCACGCGCTCTGGCGTGTTGCATTCTTATTTGTGTTCTAGGGGTCCCGTTTTCCAGACACCGCCCCTCAGGTTAAGTGCATAAGGATGTCTTCACGCCATTTTTGTGTCCTTTTCCTTTGCATTTTTCATTAAGTAACTTAGAACAATGAGCATTAATATAGTAAAAAAGTATTCGTTTTCTGGTCATGAATCGTTCCCTTGTAAGTCGCTTTGGCTGAAGAAGGGATATGACTTTGTTGTGGCTGGAAATGATTTCAACCGTCCAGAAGCTGTAATTGGATTAGGAGTTGGCAAGAACATGGTCGCATCTATCCGATTCTGGTTAAGGGTCTTTGGTGTTACAGAGAATGACAAACCAACTGAGTTGGCAGATTATTTGTTCAACGACAAAAATGGTAAAGACAAATATCTTGAAGATATTGCCACCTTGTGGTTGCTCCATTTCAATCTCGTTTTCTCAGAAGAAGCAACGCTTTACAAGATGTTCTTCTGTGGCGTTCAGCGTGAGCGTACCCATTTTGAGAGGGAGCAAGTTCTGACTTATGTAAAGTTGAGGATGGTGGAAGCTGGCAAGATGACGCTGTTCAATCCCAATACGGTAAAGAAAGATATTGCTGTGCTGCTTCAAAATTATGCTTTGCCTCGTAAGCCTCAATCCAATGAGGATTTCTCTTCTCTGCTGATTGATCTTGACTTGATTCGCCAGAATTCAGAGGGTAAGGGTTATTACTTCAATGTAGATGGCAAGCGCAAGGTGACGAAGGAGATCTTCCTATATGGTATGCTGAAGTTAAAAGAGCAAGAAGGCGATAACACTATTCCTTTCGATACCATTCAGGAAAGAGTAGGTCTGATATTCTGCATGCAGGATTTTGAGACTGTAGAGATGGTGAAGCAATTGGCTGGAGAATATAACGAGTATTTCGCTTATAGTGATGTGGCTGGTATCAAACAGGTTCAGTTCACTAAGGATTTGGATGTTAATCAGGTTTTAGACAATTATTATGGCAAAGACATTTAGTTTATCTGCAAACATAGAGAACGGCTTTGCCGAAGGGATGCAATACCTGGTAACGCCCAATGCTCAGAATGCCATTCACAACATTGTGAACGATTTCCGTACTGGCATTCATTCTTTCACTATCATTGGTTCATATGGCACAGGAAAATCGAGTTTTCTATTGGCTCTGGAGGCAGACTTGAAGAAGACTAGCAAGCAGAAATATTTGCTGGATTCCAAAAATCTGTCTGACGCCAAGTCGTTTGAGATTATGAACATTGTTGGCGACTATGCAGAGATGTCAACGCTGCTGAGCAAGGCTCTGAATGTGGAGGGCAATACTACCAGCATTCTTGACAGTCTGAAGAACTACTATACTCAATGCCAGAAGAAAGGAAAGTTCTTGTTGATAGTTGTCGATGAGTTTGGTAAAGTGTTGGAACATGCTGCCAAGAATAACCCAGAGAAGGAACTGTATTTCTTGCAGAAGTTGTCAGAGTTGGTAAATGTTCCTACTCGACAAATTATGCTGCTTACTACACTTCATCAGAACTTTGGCGCATATGCCAAGGGCCTGACTGAGGAACAAGCAAACGAATGGACTAAGGTAAAGGGACGCTTCAAGGAGATAACCTTTGTGGAGCCAGTAGAGCAGTTGCTTTACCTAGCTTCTGCCCAATTAAAGGAACAAGGAAAGGTTAATGATGCAGACAATATTGAACCTCTTTATGAACTGGCTAAAGAGACACGCTATGTAGCTAAGGACTTTCCATTGGAAACAGCTAAACAACTGTTCCCATTGGATCTCTTCTCTGCTTACACCATCACTACTGCTATTCAACGATATGGCCAGAACGAACGTTCACTTTTCACATTCCTAGCAGCTAAAGGCACTAACTCTATTTCTGAGTTTGAGCCCGCAGAGCATCTGACATACAATCTGCAGAAAGTCTATGACTATGTACTTTACAACTTCTATTCATATCTGAAAGATGCCAATGCCGACTCCATGAGTTGGAGCACCATTCAAGTATCTATAGAGCGTGTGGAAGGTCAGGATTGGAGTAATGAAGAGGAAATGCTACAGGCTGTACAGTTGGTGAAAGCCATTGGTCTGCTGAACCTTTTTGGAACAGCAGGATTCAAACTCACAGAAAGGAATCTGACGGACTATGCTCGTGAGGCTATGGCGATAGACAATGCCAAGGAAATCATTCAGAAACTGACTGCCAAGAAAATCATCCGTTTTGCTGCATATAAGGAGCGCTTGATGCTGTTTGAGGGAACTGATGTCGATCTTGAAGCAGAGATTCGAGAGGCAGGCATGATGGTATCACGTCCTGTTACCTTTGTGGATGAACTGAACGTATTTTTCAATAAACGCATCTCTCCTGTCAAGGCCCACTTCTATCAGAAAGGTACGCCACGATTTTTTGACTACATGATTCGTGAAGAGCCTTTGGATGCTGTGCCTACTGGCGATACTGATGGCTACATAGAACTGATATTCTCTACCAACAAGAAAGCTTTGGAGGAAATAAAGAAGTTCAGTTCAGAGACTGACCATGCGCTGATATTTGCTTACTTCACCAATACGGAAGACATCATTGACCACCTCTATAACATCAAGAAGTACATGTATCTGTTGGAGCGTGTACTTGATAAGAATGACAGGGTGGCTGTGTCTGAAATTCAAAAGCTGAAGGAATATGAAGAGACTTTGCTCAACAAGGCTATCAGCGACAACCTCTTCTCGTACAAGAATCGAGTCGTTTGGGTATTTGCCGGCAAGGAGCAGAAGGTGGAATCTCATCGTGACTTCAATCAACTGCTTTCAAGAGTATGCAATGATGTGTATAGCAAGACTCCAGTGATGAACAATGAACTGTTCAACAAGCATAAACTCAGTGGAACGATAACAGCTGCTCGTAAGAGCTATCTGACCTATCTGACAGAACACTATTCTGAGAATGGGATGGGTTACCCAGAAGACAAATTCCCACCAGAGAAGACCATCTATGCTTCGTTGCTGTTGAATACTGGCCTGCATCAGAATGGAGATTTCGCAGATAAACCTACTAATCAAGGCTTCATGCCATTGTGGGATGCCTGTGAGGATTTCTTGAATAGTTCAGAGAATAAGGCAAGGAAGATTTCTGAGCTGATTAAGATACTGTCTGCACAGCCCTATAAGATAAAGCAAGGTTTCTTGGAGTTTTGGATTCCCACTTATCTCTTCATCAAGCGTCAGGACTTTGCTCTCTATGATGCATCAAAGGGCGCATTTATGCCTAATGTGAATATGGAGTTCTTCGATTTGCTCCAGAAGCATCCAGGCGATTTTGAAATCAAGAAGTTCGCTGTTGATGGTGTGAAGTTGGGTTTCTTCAACCAGTATCGCCGTTTCATCAATCTGGGCGATGAGTTCACTATCACCAATGCCAGTTTCATTGAGACCATCAAGCCGTTCCTCAGTTTCTATGTTCGGTTGGATGAATACACCAAGCATACTCGCAAGTTTGACCACGAGTCAACAATGAGGTTCCGTGATGTGCTAGCCAAGGCTAAAGACCCTGAGAAGGCTTTCTTTGAGGACTTGCCAGAGGCTCTTGGCTTTACTCAGGAGAAACTAAAACAGGAAGAGTTTATCAATGAGTATGGTAAGATTATCCAGCGAGCTATCAGGGAACTGAGATCTTGTTACTCTCAGTTGATTGATCGCATCGAGGCACGTCTGGTAGAAGAGTTTGGCTTGCAGAGCTATGATTACTCAGAATATATCGTTGAAGTGCGTGAGCGACTGGCCCATGTGAAAGACTATCTGCTAACAGGCAAACAGCGTGAGTTCTACCACCATGTCATGACAGAATACGATAATCGCACCCAGTGGTATCAGTCAATCTGCTACACCATCCTTGAGCAGCGTCTTGATGCATTGAGAGATGAGCAAGAAGATAAGTTGGCTGATGACTTGGTGTACCTGTTCAGAGAATGTGAGAAGTATTCTGATATTTCTAAGAAGGCGGGCGATACAGATAAGAATGAGGCCTACTCTTTCGATATGGTAACCAACAAGGGCACCAACATTAGGACACAAACTTACGTGCTCCCAGAAAAGGATAAGTCAAAGGCAGACGAGTTGGAGAAGAAAATCAGCAAACTGCTCTCTGGTGACAACAACATCGACGTTTGCACTCTGCTGTCGATACTCAATAAGAAGATGAACAAATGACAAAGGTAAGACATATATTAGGCATATCAGGCGGTAAGGACAGCGCAGCCCTCGCCATTTATCTGAAGAAGAAGTACCCATCGTTGAAAATTGAGTACTACAATTCAGATACAGGTTGTGAGCTTGCTGAGACAGAAACGCTGATCAATCGCTTGGAGGCCTACTTGGGTAAGATAGAACGACTCAGAGCTGCTGAAGGTAGCCCGGAGCCAACACCATTCCATCACTTCCTGAAAGCTATGGGTGGATTCCTGCCTTCACCACAGGCCCGCTGGTGTACCAAGAAGATGAAACTCGACAAGTTTGAAGAGTATGTGGGCGATGATTATGCTGTGTCATACGTTGGCATTCGTGGCGACGAGGACAGAGACGGCTATATCTCATCGAAGCCCAACATCCAGGCCATCTTCCCATTCCGCAAGAACATCTGGAGTATCGATGTAATCAATAAGTTCCTGCATAATGAGAATTTGGACCAGATTACTGAAATCTACGAGCGGCTTTGTCCTGAAGGATTCCTTCGCGAGGAAATATTGGAAACGGTGAGGAAACCCATCACCAAACAGTTCTACTACTCGAAGAAGATGAATGCGCTACTGGATTACGACATCAAGTTGTTTAATCATGCAGTGTTCGAGTTCTTGAAAACGACAGACTATCCAGTGGGTAAGCTCGATGACTTCCCACTGCTTGACAATACAGACATTTTGGTGAAGGACGACATTTTCCGCCTGCTGAGGGAAAGTGGCGTGGGTGTGCCAGCCTACTACGAGGAAATTCCTTTCGAGGTGGATGGCGAGAAAGGTACCTATTGCCGCAGTCGTTCTGGTTGCTACTTCTGTTTCTTCCAGCAGAAGATAGAATGGATTTGGCTCTATGAGCAGCATCCTGACCTCTTTAAAAAGGCGATGGAGTTTGAGAAAGATGGTTATACGTGGAATCAGAACGAGAGTCTTGCAGACCTCATAAAACCAGAACGTATTCGCCAGATAAAACTCGACATCATCCGTCGCCAGAAAGAAAATCAAGCCAACAACAAGGGAACCACCCTTGCTGAAATCCTTGGCGATGATATTATGTGTACGAACTGCTTTATTTAAAAACTTATGCTGTACGAGGTAGATTGGGCAGATGACGGAACGTATGTACCAGGTGAAGAATACTCACCAGAACGTTTCTTCGATGAAGGGCTGAAGAATAGCACTGAGTTTGATTTGAAACTGGGTTATTTCAGTTCTGCGGCTATCAGTGTGCTTGCTGAAGGCTTTGCCACTTTTATCTCAAAAGGAGGTTATATGCGTCTTATCATCAATCATATTGTTTCAAAGAAAGATAAGGATGCAATAACAAATGGAGTAATGGGAAATGTCATTGATTGTACTGACCTTTCAAATTTCCAGTATCTCAAGACAACGTTCAACGAGTACCAAGAACAGTTCTTCCGTTGTCTGGCTTATATGATTTCGCAGAAACGTATCGACATCAGAATTATTAAGCCAAGAGGACAAAAAGGTATTGCACATACAAAATCAGGACAATTCAGAGACGGCGATAGCGTAACTGCTTTTACTGGCTCTGCCAATTTCACGATTAGCGGACTCTTCAACAATATCGAAGAGATAAAGATTGATAGGAGTGATTCTGTTGACAGAATGGTGCAGAAGAGAATCGAAAAGCAAAGAAAAGATTTTGATGCCATTATGTTAAGGGAGAAGAAAGGAATAGATTATCTCTCACCCAAAGATTTGGTAGAAGCGATAAGCGCAAACTATGGCGATTCCGACATTGAAGAACTTCTTGATGTTGAAAAGAAACTGCGGGAAATCAAAGAAGAAAGAGCTATTCATGAGAGAACAGAAAGTATTGGTATGGTACGTGAGGACCTCAATATAGAGCCACAATTCCCTTATCCATCAGGCCCTCGCGAATATCAGAAGAAAGCGTTTAACAATTGGAAAAAAAGTCAATGTGGCTTATTCAATATGGCTACTGGTACAGGTAAGACGCTGACTTCTCTCAACTGTCTGTTGCAAATTTACAAAAAGTTTGGCTATTATAAGGCAATAATTCTTGTTCCTACTGTTACATTGGTTGAACAATGGGAGAAAGAATGTAGAAAGTTCAATTTTCAACATATTGTAAAAGTTTGCTCAAAAAACAAGGACTGGAAAGGTGAGATAGATAGGCTCACAATGAAAGAGGATTTCAACCCAACAAATTCTCCTATCAACTATGTTGTCATTTCAACATATGCGTCATTTGCCAGAGATAATGTATTTCATGATTTGATGTCGCTTTCTAAGAAATGTTTGCTTATTGCAGATGAAGCACACAACATGGGATCAAAACGAATTATTGACAGGATTGATGGAATCAGCAAGAGATTTAAGCGGCGTATAGGTTTATCTGCAACTCCCGAACGTCAGTTTGATGATAAAGGCAATAGGGAACTTCGGCTTTTCTTCAATTCTGAAAATGAGTATACTTTTGTTTATTCCATGGAGGAAGCAATTAAGAATAAATTTCTTTGCGAGTATTACTATTTCCCCCATGTTGTACGACTTTGCGATGACGAGATGTATGACTATATGGAAATCTCACAAAAACTCGGTAAGATTTACAGGTATAACGGTGGATATCTTGACCTAGAAGATGAGATAGTCAGAGCTCTTTTGTTAAAAAGAAGGAGGATTATTCATAAGGCACGAAACAAAAAAGATGCGTTCAAGAACATTGTTGAGGAACGATACAAGGAAAAAGGAAATCTTAAATACACTTTAGTGTATGTTCCGGAAGGTATAAAACCTGATGCTATTGCTGACGTATATGATAGTTCCGATATTGTTGACGATGATAGAGATGCTGATAGACTGATTGATGAATATACGCAGATAGTCATGGAAGTCAGCAAAACAACAACTGTCAGAAAATTTGTAGCAGGACAAAAAGAAAGGGAATCCATCCTTGAAGATTTTGGGAATGGCGACCTTGAGGTTTTGACGTCAATGAAATGCCTTGACGAGGGTGTGGATGTGCCAAGAAGTGAAATGGCGATTTTCTGTGCAAGCACAGGTAATCCACGTCAGTTTATACAACGTAGAGGTCGTATTCTTAGAACACACAAGGATAAGAAATATGCTTATATTCACGACCTTGTGGTTGTTCCTGATATTGGTGCAGATTGCGTAGATTATGAGATGGAGCGAAAACTTATACTTTCTGAGTTAAAAAGAGTAAGAGATTTCGCATCATTATCAAGAAATCTAGATTATTCTTATAGAGAATTAGAAGAGGTTCTAAACTTCTATAATGTTCCACTTTTAGATTAATTCCTAAATTCCTATATAACTATGGCGAGAAATAAAAGATACAACGAGAATTATAACAAGATTCTTGAGGCAGTTCTCCTTGACGAGAAATTAATGGAGTATGCCCAATATGAACCTTCTGAGATTTCGTCTCTTGAATATGCTCTTGGTTCTAAAAATGCTATTGTTAGCGCTGTTGCAACTATCGTTGAAGGACTAAGTGAAGAGATGTCAGAAAAAGAGATATACAATACAGTAAATGATCTACTTAAGAAGAAACTATGATAATACGTAGAATTGAAATAGAAAATTTTCGCAGCTATTATGGTAACGAAAATAATTTTGAATTCGGAGAAGGGTTAACGCTTCTCATTGGCGACAATGGTGATGGAAAAACAACGTTCTTTGAGGCTCTTCAGTGGCTGCTGGATATATCAAATACTGATGAAGTCCAGAAAAACCGTGCATTAGATAACTTCTCCGAAATGAGAAAGTCTAAACTCGAAATAGGCGAATCTGCCAACCTTAGAGTAAAGATGGAATTTGACCATGATGGACGCAAGTCAGTGGAGAAAATGTTTGTCATTACTAGAAAAAGTGAGGACCATTTTGATGTAAGTGACATAAAGTTCAAAGGCAGGGAAGATACAGGAGAAGAAAGACTGTCTTCAGACGGAAGAAGATTGATTGCTCGCTGTTTTGATGCTGAGATGCAGCATTTCTCAATGTTCAAAGGCGAGTCCCGACTGGACGTTCTTGATGGCCCCAAAGCATTAAAAATGCTTGTTGAAAAATATTCTGATATTAAGTGCTTTGATGACCTTGTGAATCTGACTTCAAATTTTGAAAGTAAAGCACAAAAAGCCTATAGTAGAGAGAGTCAGAACGATGAGAGAACAAGGGGGCAAGCTCAAGTATACGATCGCGAGTTAACCAAACTGAGTGGAGAAATACAAGAAATTCGTAAGGAAATTAAGGAATTGTCTACTACGGTGAACTCTTACGAAACAATGCTCAAAAATTTGGAGCAGAATGAAGATACAAGAGAAAGATATAATGAATTATCGGGAAATTTAGCGACAAAAAAATCTGAAGCAACAAGTCTAAAAGCGAGCATAGACGAGGTAAAACTTAATAGAAACCTTCTTGACCAGTACTGGATTATGTGTGCCTTTCCTAGTATTCTTTCTGCCTTCAAGGATAAATGTGCACAATTAAGTAGAGAGAAAGAAAGGCTACGTGAAGAGTTTATATTCGAAAGAGGCAAAGAACAAGGAGAACTTAATAGATTAAAGCAAGAGAATGAAGCATTGTTGAATGATGAAGCCCAATTGCCTTGGTATATACCTGATGATAGATATATGAAGGAGATGATTAAGGTGCATAGATGCAAAGTTTGCAATACTCCTGCTCCAGAAGGTTCAGATGCATATCGTTTCATGGTAAACAAGCTTGAAGAATATAAGAAGCACATCAGTGAGCGAGCAAGAATTAAAGAAGAACAAATAAAGTTAAGCAAGAAACAACTCTTCACCGAAGAATATATAGATGAGATTAATGCATGGGCAAACCGTTTGTCCGGTCCGGAAGAGGCTTTTATTTCTGGTATTGCAAATGATATCAATGATAGACTTGAAGTCGTAAGTCGTAAGTCGGAAGAATTATCACAAGTCAAAAAGGAGATAGAGGAAATAGAAGAGAATATTTCACGTCTACTTATTCAGGCTGGAAACATTTCTGAGGAAACGATGAAGAAAAACAATTCGGATGTACATAATATGTACAGAAAGAAAGGTGAAATTGAAAAGGATATTAAACTTCTTGAGGATGATCTTAAAGAAAAACTGGCTCGTCAAGCTGAGCTTAAAGAGAAAATGGATAACCTTAATCCAGGAAATTACTTGTCGAGATTATACCAGAAAGTACATATTGCATTTGATCAAATTGCAAAGGCTTCGATGAGAGCAAAAGAAAACAATCTCAATAATTTCCTTTCTGACCTTAAGAATGGTGCTAACTTATACATGGATCGTCTTAGTACTAAAGACTTTCATGGCAAGGTGAATCTATTCTATAAAAAAGATACAGAAGAGGCTGGAATTAGATTGATAAGTTCAAATGGGACGTACATCAAGAAACCATCAGATTCCCAGAAAACTGTAATGTATATATCTATATTATTTGCTGTTTCTGATTTCGCCTATAAAAAAACAGACGAAGAATATCCTCTCATATTCGATGCTGCTACTTCCTCATTTGGTGATGCGAAAGAAGAAGATTTCTATAACATTATCAATGATGTAAAAAAGCAATGTATTGTTATAACGAAAGACTTCATCACTGGAGGGAAAGTCAGAATGAATGATGTTGATAAACTTTCATGCCGTGTGTATCGAATAAAGAAGGCAGAAGGATTTAACAACTCAGATTTGTCAACAGTAAGAACATTAGTAAAAGAAATTAAAACGGAGGACTAAATATGGAATCTTTATTTGATGCTTGGGGCAATAAAAACCCTGAATGGGAGAAAAAATATGAAGATTTATTAATTGAGCCTTTTACGGACTATCGCAGAGGAACTAGTCAGTATACAGTATCAAGAGGTAAAATCTTTGGAGCGGGATATGAAATGTTTATTATTTGCTTTTTCATCGGATTGTATTTTGACAAGACGAGGAAATTGCCTGACGACAAATCAAAACGTAAGTATTTTGGGCATACGATAAATCACTGGGGTAGCCAAGAAGGCAGATTAGGGCGAAAATCATACACTAAGATTCAAGAGTACATGTTTGCTGCGCTTGTTGCAAAAACTGACATAGACTTCATATCGTTAGAGAAGGGAGAGATAAGTGTTAATGACGCTGCTAATTCCCTAAAACATAAAATGGAGGAGTATGCAAATTATGGATTTCACTATCTTGAAGATATGTTAGAGGATGACCCGAATAGCTTGTTTAAGGACTCCGCCTTTCTTAAAATATTTACATCATTTATTGGTGAAGATAATAAAAAAGATGATGAGATTGAAAACTTCGAGGAAGATATAGAGTCGTTTGAAGATGAAGAATTAGAAGATGATGCCATAGATGAAGAAACCTTACGCGCAGAAGCAGAGAAACCTTGGAATGAAGACGACATTGAAAGACTGACTTTGTTCTTTGAACATGGTATGGAACTTCCTTCAATAGCAGAAAGACTTGGTAAATCTCTCTATGCGGTGCAATACCAACTGTCTATGTTGGGTAAGATAAAAATGCCTCTTAATGTAACGGTTAAAAACACAGACCATGGTGGAATCGTTATAAATAAGTCAGGTCAAGAGATATACACAGACGAAGCTCCCCTTAAAATGTTTAATGACAAGATCTACCGCTTTAACATGAAATCCATGTGTATGACAGTAAAAGATATTAAGCGAGTAGATGGCAAGTGGGTGAAGGGTAGTAAGATGCTCGTGGCATATTCAGAATCTGCTCTATATCCTAAGCTTTCTGGCTCAAATTTTATTGATGATATAGAAGATTTTGTCGAGGGAAGCAAACGTGAAGAAAATAAGATTAAAGTAAGAGGGATATGGTATGACTACTATGGTGATGTGTTAGGTTCGAAAGGTAGATAATATAAATGAGAAAGTCGATTGGTATAATATTTCTCGTCCTGCTCTTGCTCTCATGTCAGAACAAGAGCAGGCAGGAGTATTCGCCTACATTGAAAGAAGCTCAAAGTGAAGAGTCATATCAGCAGCCTGATACGGCTGTGATTGAAGACGTAAAAGGCCAGCAGGAGGGGGTGAAGGCGTCTACAGCTCCAACCTCTTCATCATCGTCTCGCTCTCATGAATCGGACGACTATGATAATATGCGCGGATTCGATCCAGCATCCGAGGATGACATGGATGATAACGGCATGAGCCGCTATATGGAGAATAATGACGAAGAGGGGTGGGATTGAGTGATGTCAGATGTTAGAGGGAAGATATGCAAGTGTAACACCAAGAAAATACGAGATTTTTCCATACTTTTCGCAAAAACATTTTGAGATTTGCCCAGAATTGTGTAAATTTGCCCTTGAACACTGCGGGTCTGTCCCGCTGTGTCCTCAATTTATTTTTGTATCTTTGCAGCGAGAATAAGTATCATCATATGAGTATAGGTAAAGACATAGACATCAACAAGGTTGCTCCTATGTTGAATTAAAGCAAAAGAATAAAATTAACGGTTATGACTATCGCCATTTACACATTGACATCGGAACTGCACGATGAGCAGGCTGTGGGGGCTGTGACTCAGGAATTTCTGAACAGCCTGGATATCACTTATGAACTGAAAGGTAGCGACTATGCTGATTATGGCAGCCATTCGCTCGACCTCATCTATGTAAGGACAGGTGGAACGGAGGGTATCTTCAAACGGCTGCTCCCTGAGTTGCAGGAGAAGTCGGAGCGTCCTTTTTATCTGCTGACATCGGGTAAGAGCAATTCGCTGGCTGCATCGATGGAGGTTTTGTCGTATCTGCGCCAAAACAGTTTCAAGGGCGAGATTATTCATGGCAATGCTGAATATATCTCTAAGCGTATCAACTTGTTAGCAAGGGTGGGCGAGGCTCGTCAGTCACTTCAGGGCTGTAGGCTTGGCATCATTGGTAAACCTTCTGACTGGCTGATTTCAAGTCATGCGGACAAGGACGTCGTCAAGCAGCGTCTGGGCGTCAGTCTTGTCGACATTCCGATGCAGGAGTTGTTGGATGAGATAGCCGTTACTCCTCTCAGAGAAACAACGGAACAGACCGCAACGGAGGCTATCAGGAAGGCTCTGCCTGTGGCCAATCAGATATACGATGCCCTGAAAACGATAGTTGCGAGACACCATTTGCAAGGCTTGACCATTCGCTGTTTCGACCTGCTTACTGCTGTTCACAACACGGGGTGTATGGCTTTGGCGAAACTCAACGCAGAGGGCATCGTAGCTGGATGCGAGGGCGACGTGCCGGCAATGCTATCCATGAAGATAGCGCAGTCGTTGCTTGGCATTAGTGGTTTCCAGGCCAATCCGGCATCGATCAATCCAGAAACGGGTGAAATGTTGTTCGCCCATTGTACGATACCTTTTAATATGGTGGAGCGCTACGAGTTGGATACTCATTTCGAATCGGGCATTGGCGTAGGTATCAGAGGATACATGAAAGAAGGGCCTGTCACCATTTTTAAAGTGGCTGGCAACTTGTCTCGATACTTCGTGGAAGAGGGTGAACTGTGTCGTAGCCAGGCGAAACCTGACCTGTGCAGGACGCAGCAGATTATCCGTTTGTCGAATCCCCATCGGACATCTTATTTCCTGTCGGATCCTATCGGCAATCATCACATCATTCTGCCTGGTCATCATCAGGAGTTGCTGGAGGAGATGCTAAAATAGGTTACTTGCATTCGGAAAATTGCAAATTTATTTGCATTTTTACTTACTTATTCGTACCTTTGCTGATAAAATCAGCGAAAGTACTCTCACTCGACAAAAAAAAGAATGAATTCTTTTGTTTTGTTCTCGCTTATTCGTACCTTTGCAGTGGATTTTCGAAAATTAAAGTAATTAAAATAGGTATATGGCTAAACTGAAAGGTGCTATTGTGGTGAATACCGACCGCTGCAAGGGATGCGTGCTCTGTGTGAGTGCTTGTCCGCAGGGCGTCATCGCATTGGCAAATCGTGTCAACATGCGCGGCTATCCCTATGTGGAGCCAGCACAGATGGACAAGTGTACAGGCTGTACGTCGTGCGCTGTGGTATGTCCTGACGGATGTATCACCGTCTATCGTAAAAAAGTAGAGGAGTAAAAAGATGGCAGAACAAGAGGTAACATTGATGAAAGGCAACGAGGCGATAGCCCATGCTGCCATTCGCTGTGGTGCTGACGGATACTTTGGCTATCCTATTACGCCACAGAGTGAGGTGATTGAGACACTGGCCGAGCTGAAGCCTTGGGAGACCACAGGTATGGTGGTGCTGCAGGCTGAGAGCGAGGTGGCAAGTATTAATATGATTTACGGAGGTGCTGCAGCTGGTAAGAAAGTGCTCACCTCGTCGTCGAGTCCTGGTGTGGCGCTGATGCAGGAGGGTATCACCTATATGGCTGGTGCTGAGCTGCCTGGCGTCTTCGTCAACGTGCAGCGTGGCGGTCCTGGTCTGGGTACTATCCAGCCTTCGCAGGGCGACTATTTCCAGGCTACGCGTGGTGGTGGTAATGGTGACTACAACGTCATCGTGCTGGCCCCCAACTCAGTACAGGAGATGGCCGACTTCGTAGACTTGGCTTTCGAGCTGGCTTTCAAGTATCGTAATCCTGCCATGATTCTGTCGGATGGTGTCATCGGACAGATGATGGAGAAAGTCGTGCTGCCTCCTTATAAGCCTCGTCGCACGGAGGAGGAGATTCGCCAGCAATGTCCTTGGGCAACCATTGGACGCACAAAGGACCGTAAGCCCAATATCATCACTTCGCTGGAGTTGAAGCCAGAAGTGATGGAGGCTCGCAATATCCACTTGCAGGAGAAGTATGCTGAGATTCGCGAGAAGGAAGTACGCTACGAGACGATGTTCTGCGACGATGCAGAATACATCATCGTAGCCTTTGGTAGTGCTGCCCGTCTGACGCAGAAAGCTATCGAGATGGCTCGTGAGGAGGGCATCAAGGTCGGTCTGTTGCGTCCTATCACGCTGTGGCCATTCCCCACCAAGGCTATCGCCGAGATGGCTCAAGGTAAGAAGGGCGTGCTGGTGGTCGAGATCAATGCTGGTCAGATGGTACAGGATGTTCGTCTGGCTATCAATGGTGCAGTACCCGTAGAGCACTTCGGTCGTCTGGGTGGTATCGTGCCAGAACCGGAAGAAATCGTTGCGGCACTTCGTGCCAAATTAGGAATTAGAAATGAGAAATGAAGGTGGTATGGAGAATCAGATAATAGCACCAGAGAATCTGGTATATCAGAAGCCTGAGCTGATGAACGACAACCACATGCACTACTGTCCTGGTTGTTCGCATGGTGTGGTTCATAAGTTGGTGGCTGAAGTCATTGCAGAGATGGGCATGGAGGAGAAAACCATTGGTGTCAGCCCTGTGGGTTGTGCCGTGTTTGCCTACAACTATCTGGATATCGACTGGCAGGAGGCTGCCCACGGACGTGCACCTGCCGTAGCTACGGCTATCAAGCGCTTGTGGCCTGATCGTCTGGTATTCACCTACCAGGGTGATGGCGACCTGGCTTGTATTGGAACCTGTGAGACCATCCACGCCTTGAATCGTGGCGAGAATATTGTCATTATCTTCATCAATAATGCCATCTATGGTATGACGGGTGGACAGATGGCTCCCACGACGCTGATTGGTCAGAAGACCTCAACTTGTCCCTATGGACGTGACCCTGAGATTCACGGCTATCCCCTGAAGATTGCCGATATTGCTGCCAGCTTGGAGGGCACTTGCTATGTGACTCGACAGAGCGTGGAGAGCGTGGCGTCAATCAACAAGGCCAAGAAAGCTATCCGCAAAGCCTTTGAGGCTTCGATGGCAGGCAAGGGAAGCAGTCTGGTAGAGATCGTTTCGACCTGTAATAGTGGTTGGAAACTGACTCCCGTTCAGGCTAATGAATGGATGAAAGAGAACATGATACCTTTCTATCCGAAAGGCGACTTAAAAGACACGACAGTATGAAGAAAGAGATAATAATTTCAGGTTTCGGAGGTCAGGGCGTGCTCTCTATGGGTAAGATTCTGGCTTATTCAGGACTGATGGACGATAAAGAGGTGACATGGATGCCTGCCTATGGTCCTGAACAGCGTGGTGGTACAGCCAACGTGACTGTCATCGTGAGCGACGAGAAGATTTCTTCGCCTATCCTCAGTAAGTTCGATATTGCTATCGTGCTGAACCAACCCTCTCTGGAGAAGTTTGAACCCAAGCTGAAGCCGGGTGGTATCCTAATCTACGACGGTTATGGTATCATCAATCCTCCTACACGAAAGGATATTACCGTCTATCGCATCGATGCTATGGACAAGGCTGCCGAGATGAAGAACGGAAAGGTGTTCAACATGATTGTGCTGGGTGGACTGCTGAAGGTGGCTCCTGTGGTGAGCACAAAGGGTGTGGAGAAAGCGCTCAAGAAGACATTGCCTGAGCGCCATCACGACATGATTCCCCTCAACATGCAGGCCATAGAAGAGGGTGGTAAGATTATCGCTCAGCAGTAAGCTGACACTTCAGACGGATAAATAGTAGCTGGCAACCAACAAGGTTGCCAGTTCTGTTATCAGAAACATGGCACCACAGCAGTCGCCCGTATAGCCTCTAAGTCGTCGCCAGATGAGCATATAGAGGAAATACATCGTGATGGCTGGCACGAAGATCAGCAGTTGCCAATCTAATCGCGCGTACATTATATATATAAATATGCCCATGGGCAGCAAACCCTGAATGGCCAGACTGATGCCTGCCACCATATTGAACTTACGATAGACGATGTGGCTCTTGGCCGTCTCCTCTGTGCGGGCATAGGGCATCATCTGGATAATCTGGGCTGACAGCATTTTGGCAAAGGGGTCGACAGCAACGATGGTGAGGGCTGCATCGTAGGGCGTCATCGCGTGAAGGGCGAAGAAGAGTAGCAGGAAATAGAGAATCAGCGTGATGACACCATAGGTGCCGATGCGTGAGTCCTTCATGATGTCGAGGATGCGCTGACGGTCAGTTCCGCCACCACCAAATCCGTCCATGAAGTCGGCCAGTCCATCTTCATGCAATGCTCCAGTGATGAGCAGGCGTGTCAGAATAGCCAACAAGATGGCTATCTCGTAAGGAAATAGCATGCTGCCAAAGTAGAGGACGGCAGCCATAGAGGCTCCTGTCAGCCATCCTACGAGTGGCCAATGTTCAACGACGGTCTGGTAGGCCTCTTTCGGAGGCTGATACAATCGCCAGAAGGGCAGTCGGGTAAAGAAGATGAATGCTGCCCAGATGCGGTCGTAGAACTTAGAAGTATCGAGTGATATTTGCATTGTCGAAGTTATTCATTTCGTTCATCATGCGTACGGCAGAGTCGACGATAGGGAAAGCGCAGAGTGCACCTGTTCCTTCGCCCAGTCTGAGTCCCAGTTGCAACAACGGCTCAGCATGTAAATAGTCGAGCATGGCCTTGTGGCCACTCTCATCGCCCTGATGGGTAAATACCATATAGTGCTTGGCGTCAGGATAGAGTTGGCAGGCTGCCAAAGCACAAGCCGTCATGATGAATCCGTCTATTAATATAATAAGGTGTAGCTCTGCTGCACGAAGCATGGCTCCGATAGCTGTTACCATTTCAAAGCCGCCGAAATAGATGAGAGGTGAGAGGTTAGAGGTTAGAGGTAAGAGATTGGAATAGCGTTCAACGCTTTCCGAAAGCACTTCGTACTTATGACGGATACCTTCGCTGTCGAGTCCTGCTCCTGCTCCGATGCATTTCTGCAAAGGGATGCCAGTAAAGAGGTGCATCCAGATGCTGGAGGGCGAAGTGTTGGCAATACCCATCTCACCCAGGCAGAGCACCTGACAGCCTTCATCCTTACAGGTGTCGACCAAGTCGACTCCTACGTTGATGGCTTGATTGAACTGGGCTTCCGTCATAGCAGGACCATGAAGGAAGTTCTGAGTGCCTCTGGCTATCTTGCGGTTGAGAATCGAGGGGTAGGGTGTCAGGTCGTAGTCTACGCCTACGTCGACCAGCTTCAGATCGAAGCCATGTTGGCGACAGAACATGTTGACACCACCTCCACCTCTGGTGAAGTTGATCATCTGTTGCCAGGTGACCTCACGAGGTGACACGCTGACACCCTCGCGCTCTATGCCATGATCGCCTCCTAACAACAGGTGGCATGGGTGTGAAAGGCTGGGGGATAGCGTCTGTTGTATCAGACAAATCTGCATGGCCAACGACTCCAAACGACCCAATGAATTCTTGGGCTTGTTCAGATTGTCTATCTTCTGCTGGATAGCAGGACGTAATGCCTCGTCAGGTCGTTCTATGTGGAATGTCTTCATTTGATTTTTACCGGAATACCGCTGACCATGAGGATCACCTCGTCAGCTTTTGATGCTACATACTGGTTCATCCATCCCTCAAGGTCGGTGAAACGACGTTGGATGGCATCGGTGCTCACGCCACCTGATCCTATCTCGTTGGTCACGAAGATAAAGGTGGCGTCTTGTGACGTAAACTGATCGAACTCTTTCTTCAAGGCCTCTAAGGCTTCGTCGACGCTGGGTTGTTCCCAATCGGGCTTGTTACGCTCGAAAAAGAAATTGGTACACCAGAGGGTGATGCAGTCGATGACGGCTACACGACCAGTTAAGTCGTGACGACTCAGATTGCGTTCCTCTTCAATGTTTGTCCATTGAGGACCTCTCCGCTCCTGATGTCGTCTGACGCGTTCACGAAACTCCTCATCCCAGATGTGTGCTGTCGCCACATATACGGGATTGGGACTCAAACTTAAAGCTAACTGCTCTGCCTGTTGGCTTTTTCCTGAGCGTTGACCACCTGTAATCAGTATAATTCTTCTCATTTATGCCACAAAATTAGCGTTTTTTTCCATAATTTTGGCTTAAAAGGACAAAAATTACACTTATTTTGTAAGATTTTGGCAAAAAAACTTGGAGTATATTAAAATTTTTCGTTACTTTGCAGCCGAAATTCAAAGAAATCTTAACGATTAAGAAAGTATTTAGGTAGTATTTTTAAATTTTGAAAGAAATGAAAAAGTTATTTTTAATGCTCGCTGTTGCTGCTTTCGCAGCTAATGCAAGCGCACAGAACACTGTAATCACCTCTAACAAGGGTGGTGACAACTGGTACATTGGTGCTAACGCTGGTGTATCTACTTTGCCAAAAGAGTCTTTTGATGGTGCTTCTAATGGCTTCTTCAAGTCATTGGCTCCTACTTTTGGTGTACGTGTAGGTAAGAACTTGAACACCGTATTCGGTCTGGCTTTGGATGCCGACATGCACTTCAAGTCTAACAACAAGTGGAATGCTGGTAGCAAGACTTTCATTGAGGATGTAAACGTAAACCTGCTGGGTACTTTCAACCTGAACAACCTGTTTGCTGGTTATCCTGGTGAGCCCCGTTCTTTTGAGGTTATCGCCCTTGCTGGTTTCGGTTGGGAGCACTACTTCAATCATCTGCCAAAGGTAAACGGCCTGAAT
Source organism: Prevotella sp. (assembly GCA_015060535.1). Taxonomy (GTDB): domain Bacteria; phylum Bacteroidota; class Bacteroidia; order Bacteroidales; family Bacteroidaceae; genus Prevotella. The sequence goes on along the minus strand of SUYH01000012.1, from coordinate 44,589 downwards.
TCAAAGATCGGTTTTGACTTCACCTTCAATCTGGGTGAGGCTAAGGCTTGGCAGCTCTACATTGAGCCTTCTTTGACTTACGGTCTTGTTGACTGGGTTGGTGCTATTGCTCCTGCAGCTTATGCTCCTATGCAGTACAACCTGAGCGATTCTTACTTCACTATCAAGGCTGGTTTCAACTACAAGTTCGGCAACAGCAACGGTACTCACAACTTCGCTAAGGCACAGCTCCGCGACCAGGCTGAGATCGATGCTCTGAATGGTAAGATCAACGAGCTCCGCGCTGACAACAACGCTAAGGACAGCAAGATCGCTGCTGATGCTCAGACCATCGCTGACCTGCAGAAGAAGCTCGCTGACTGCGAGGCTCGTCCTACCACAGCTGCTGTTGTTGAGAAGACTGAGAACGTTCTGCAGCCACACGTAATCTTCCGTCAGGGTAAGAGCAATATCGAGCCTGCTCAGTATGCTAGCATCGAGATGGTTGCTAACTACATGAAGAACCACAAGGACGCTAAGGTTAAGGTTCAGGGCTATGCTTCACCCGAGGGTAAGGCTGAGTTCAACAAGAAGCTTTCTGAGAAGCGCGCTGAGGTAGTTAAGAACGCACTGGTTAAGAAGTACAAGATTGCTGCTGACCGCATCACTACTGAGGGTCTGGGCGCAACTGACAAGCTCTCTTCTGAGAACGACTTCAACCGCGTAGCTATGTTCATCGACACTACGAAGTAATTCAAACTTAGAATAAATCAACAAAAGTCCTCGCAGATTTGTTTCTGCGAGGATTTTTTTGTACCTTTGCTGAATAAAACTCAGCGAAGGTACTCACACTCGACAAAAAAAGAAACTTTTTCTTTGTTTTGTTCTCGTTTAATCGTACCTTTGTACCCAACGAATACTAACTGATATTACAGATGAAGGAACTAAAACTAACAATGACAGCGCTTTTGTTTAGCTTGTGTGCTATGGGACAAACGCGACAGGAGATCAATCTGAAGACATGGGATTTCTCTCATGATAACAAGTCATGGACCGAGGTACAGATTCCTCATGATTGGGCTATTGCAGGACCGTTCGACAAGAAATGGGACTTGCAAAAGGTGGCTATCGTGCAGAATGGCGAGAAAGAGGCTACGGAGAAGTCGGGTCGCTCAGGCGCGCTGCCTTGGATAGGCGAAGGCTGGTATAAGACGACAGTCAAGATACCCCAGGGCTATGAAGCAGCCGAACTGGTATTCGATGGAGCTATGGCCGAGCCACGTGTCAGCATCAATGGCGAGGAGGCTGGCTATTGGGCTTATGGCTACAATGCCTTCCGTGTGGATGCCACACCCTATATCAAGAGTGGTAAGCTCGACATCAGCGTACACTTGCAGAACATAGAAGAGAGCTCACGCTGGTATCCTGGAGCAGGACTGTACCGTCCTGTAAAACTGGTGTTGACGCAGAAGACACATATTGACGACTGGAGCATCTTTGTTCGCACGATGAGCATTGACAAGAACCAGGCTACTGTTGAGGTCGAGGCTCGTGTCATCAATCCTGTGAAGGGTACGGCACAGATATTCCTGAAAGGTCCTGATGGACGTTCATCTTCCTGTGGCGACACACGTATTGAGGCTGACGGTAAGGTGTATGCCAAGTTTAAGGTAAAGAATCCCCAGTTGTGGACGCCAGAGACACCTTCTTTATACGAGGTGAAGGTGGAGGTGTACAAGGGACATCATGAGGTGCTTGACAGCAAGACCATCAAGACTGGTATCCGTACCATTCGTGTCACTCGCGAAAAGGGCTTCCAACTGAATGGTCAGACACGCAAATTCAAGGGCGTTTGTCTGCATCATGACTTAGGCCCTCTGGGTGCTGCCATCAACAAGTCGGCTTTGATTCGCCAGATTCGCATGATGAAGGAGATGGGCTGTGACGCTATCCGTACTTCGCATAACATGCCTTCGACGATGCAGATGGAGATTTGCGATTCGATGGGTATGATGGTGATGGCTGAATCGTTCGATATGTGGATTTATCCCAAGTGCAAGAATGGCTATGCCCGTTTCTTCAAGGAGTGGGCAGCAAAAGATATCACCAACTTGATACTGAATCATCGTAACCACCCGAGCATCGTGATGTGGTCGATAGGTAACGAGATTCCTGAGCAAGGCAGCGAGGAAGGTCGTCAGTTGAGCATCCAGTTGCAGGGCTTGTGTCACTCGCTTGACCCCACACGTCCTGTCACCCAGGGTATGGATCATGCAGAGGCTTCTCTAAATGGTGGTTTCGCACAGGCTATGGATGTGCCGGGCTTTAACTATCGTGTGCATAAGTATGCCAACAATATCAAGCAGCTGCCGCAGGGTTTCCTGTTGGGTTCCGAAACGACATCGACGGTGAGTAGCCGTGGTGTGTATAAGTTTCCGGTCGAGGTTACAGATAACTCGCAGTATGCCTCATGGGCTCCTACCTACGACCCCACAGCGTTCAGTAAGGCAGATGGCCAGTGCTCAAGTTATGATGTGGAGTATTGTGCATGGTCGAATCTGCCTGATGATGACTGGCGCTGGCAGGACGATTATTCGTGGGTGATTGGTGAGTTTGTGTGGACAGGTTACGACTATCTGGGTGAGCCTACTCCTTATGATGAATACTGGCCTTCGCGCAGCAGCTATTTTGGTATCTGTGATTTGGCAGGTCTGCCCAAGGACCGTTACTATCTGTATAAGAGTCATTGGAACAAGAAGGAGCACACCGTTCATTTGTTGCCTCATTGGACGTGGCCTGATCGCAAAGGCAAGGTAACCCCCGTTTATTGCTATACCGATGGGGTTGAGGGCGAACTCTTTGTAAATGGGAAGTCGCAGGGCAGAATCCGCAAGAATCCTGCAGAGCGCTTGGACCGTTATCGTCTGCGCTGGAATGATGTGAAGTATGAGCCAGGCGAAATCAAGGTGGTTGTCTATGATGAACAGGGTAATCTGATTGGTGAGGATGTTCGGAAGACAGCAGGAAAGGCTTCTGTGCTTGTGACCCAGACCGAGACCGCTAATCACAAGGCTGATGGAGAGGACCTGATTTTTGTCCGCGTCAGCGTCAACGACAATAAGGGCATTCCCGTCCCCACCTGTCAGAATGTTTTGACGTTCAGCGTATCGGGTGAGGCCCGCTTTGAGGCAGTCTGCAATGGTGATGCCACCTCGTTGGAGTCATTCAAGCAGCCCCAGATGCGTCTCTTCAATGGCGAACTGGTGGTTGTCCTCCGTTCAACTACCAAGGCAGGCAAAGCTACGCTGACCGTCAAGGACAAACAAGGTAAGCTGAAGCCTGCTGTGCTGACTTTCCAGACTGTTAAATAAAAGATTTGATACTTAGTGCAAAATGTTTTTTTCCTAAGTCATATTTTATGTTTCCAAGTTGTGGACACAAGTTTCCAAGTTGAAAACTTATATTCGCAATTTGGAAACATAAGTTTCTAACTTGGAAACATAAAATAGATACAGAGGGAAAGAAATAATCTATTAGCAGTAACAACAAAAACTATTAAGAACCCCTTTTTTCCCTCTCGACGGGTAAAAAGTTCCACAAAGTTTGTGTGGATTCTAGAAAATTGTTAACTTTGCACCGTGCTTGAAAGAGTACGCTATAATGATTGCTCAACTTTCTTCTCTCGAATTTGCACCTCAGAACAGAAAAAGAGCGATTCCTATATCCAAGGAGTATGTGCCTAACAGCGCAGACTCCCCATAGGATATAGGAGGCAGTGCAAAGCCTGAGAGAAGATATGGAGGTGGTTTGCGCTGTTTCTATTTGCCAGATAGTTAACCGTTTCCACTAAAGAGAAGAAGAAAAGTTATAACTAATAAAACGAACGGTATTATGCTATCTAAATTAAACAATGTCTTGTGTGAACAACTGGCAAAGAATCTTGCGGAACAGGATTTCTATAAGAATGTCTGCACGGAGATTCTAATGAAGAATGAAGTGGTGATGCGACTGTTGCACCCTTCAATGGTTAAAGACGAGCGTACAGGGAAAGACGTTTTCCCTGAATGTGCTCAGAATGACATTGATAAGGAATATGAACCGATGATTGCTCTTTGTTTCTCATTCAGCATGAAAAACGACAAGCAACAGTTAGAGGCTTTCAAGGCGAGGGCAGATTTCGGCACATTCAAGGAGGTCAAGGATTTTGGAGCCAGATTGTATGCCATCAATTATGGTACTGAAGTCGAGAAAGCCGCTGAAAAGTGTGTTGATATTATCAAGGACATCTATGAAGGTGACAAGGCGAAGAATATCAAGGTGAGTACGTCAGGCATAGCGAATGGTATTGAATATGCGAAGAAAACAATAACGCCTCCCAAAAAAGAACCAGCCTCCGTAAAAGTGGACGGCATCGCTATGCGTGTGGTAGTTGACAAGGAAGAGTCTGTTGCTCCTCCTGTCGTAAATGATGCAGAGAAGGGCAAGGAACCAATTGACGAAACGCCTGTAAAGGAAGGAATCAGTGATACAAAGTATAATACGGCAATGTGGGTCGTTGGCATAGCTGTTGCAGTTTTCGTGTTGTTCAATATCTTTAGAGAATCAGGGAAAGATATAGGGTCAAAATCAAAGGTTGAACAGTTTATGGACTCAGTCGACAAAGCGGCTAACAGTTCATATCAACTTTCGGTCGAGGAGCGTAATAAAATCCTCGGCATTGACAAAAAGCAGGAAGTTAAGCAAGAAGTTAAAGAGAAACCGCAAGAACCACAGGTTGATGTGTTAGGCAAATGGCGGGAGTCGTATAGTGGCAGGGCTGGGTATGTCTGGCAATTGGAGAAGATGAAAAAAGGAGGGAAGTATCAGGTGTCAATTCTTCACCCTGTAGGTGTGCAAACACTTCAGGAGACCTATCAGTGCAAAAAACAGACGAAGAATTATGGTGGTAACCTGTTTTACGACCCGGAAGTGGGGACTAACAATGGCGTTTTCAATCTGAAACCAGGCTATACGCTTTATGTCATTGAAGGTTTTGATGTCAACGGCGAGAATGCCGTTATGGTGATGATGCCAGGCAATATGGTTCGTGTCTACTTGTACAATATGGACACCAACTGCTTTGAGTTATTTGAGAAACTTCAACCTATTAACTGACCTGTTATGGCAAATCATTATGTAAAGTGCCCCCATTGTGGAGCAACGCTTTCTGTTCCAGATGAATATATAAATGACAATCGCCTGCATTGCAGTCAATGCAATCAGAATTTTGACAACAATAAGAAGCCTGCAAAAGAGCGTGTGGTTTCAGCTTCAGATAAACAAGTGGAGAGCATGGGCTTTACTGGCTGGACGAAACAGCAGAAAAGAGGATTGTGGTGCTTGGTCTTTCTCGTTTGTGTCATCCTTTATCATTGTGGTGCTTTTGAGTCAGACGGTGTGCCACAAATCGGGGACAGGGTTACCGTTGTCTCCGACACATGGGGAACACTTGATGAAGAATCTTCCGAAAGATTAGGGGATGCGATGGTTGCTGATGATGCTGTAGGACGGTATGAACTTACACGCCAAGGAAAAAGTAAGTATATATGGAAAGGCAGCAAAGGGAAGGTCATTCACGGCAGTTGGACTCAGGTGCAGATAAGATTCGACGACGGTTCACTCTGGTGGGTCGCAACTGATGCCGTAAAAAAAGAGTAGTACTCCTCAAAGGAAAGACATTCTCCATACATAATAATAGAAATGTTCCCTGCTAAAAATTGAAAATATATTTTGAGTTGTTGTGGTTTATTCGTATCTTTGCAGAATAAAATATTGGAAAACAATGAAACGACTGACTACACTACTTGTAATTGTAATAGGTATATGCCAAATGGTGCAGGCACAGGCTTTTTGGCTTGGAGCTGATATTAGTGGTACTACAGAATTGGAGGCTCAAGGGAAACAGTTGCGTAATGCCAAAGGTGAGCCTCGTGAGAATACGGCTTTGATGCGTGAGTTAGGACTGAACGCTGTTCGCTTGCGTGTTTGGGTTGACCCTGTTGAACATGGGAACTTCTGCAATAAGGAAGATGTGGTGCGTATGGCTTTGCGTGCCAAAGACTGGGGCATGGCGCTGATGATCGACTTCCACTATAGCGACTGGTGGGCTGATCCTGGTCAACAGAATATTCCAGCGCAATGGAAATCAATGACTTACGAGGAAATGAAGCAGGCTTTGGCTAATCATACTCGCGAAGTGCTTGAAGCCATCAAAGAGGCTGGGGTAGATGTGTGTTGGGTGCAGGTAGGCAACGAGACTACGCATGGTTTCCTTTGGCCTGTAGGTCGTGCAGAGGAGAACATGCGTCAATATGCTGGTTTGACGGATGCTGGTTATCAGGCTGTCAAGGCTGTCTATCCCAAGGCTGAGGTTATCATCCATTTGGACGGAGGTTGCGACCCCAAGCGCTACGATTTCATCTTCGACGGGTTGAAGAAATATAAAGCCCGTTTCGACATGATTGGCCTGAGCGTCTATCCCTATTGGGACATGAAGGCAAATCTTACCAAGTCGTGGCAGGAAACCGTTGAGAAATTCACAGCCAACATCAATCGTATGTGGACGAAATACCACAAGCCCCTAATGGTTGTCGAGGCTGGTGTGGAAGTAAAGAAACCCGTTGAGGGCAAGCAGATTATGGTTGCTATCATCCATGCTTCCAAGAATAACACCAATGGTCATTGCAAGGGCGTCTTCTATTGGGCTCCTGAATTGGAGGACCAGTATCCCTTAGGGGCCTTCCAAGACGGGAAACCCACAGCCATCATGGAAGCCTTTACGGAAGCAAGTTTTAAATAAATCCGTATTTTTGTTTGTGTTTAGGCAGAAAAAGTGTAACTTTGCAAGCTAAAATAGACAAATACGAAATTAGAGATATGAAACATCCATTGCGTAGTGCAGTTTGCACAGAAGGTAGAAGAATGGCTGGAGCGCGTGCTCTCTGGGTAGCCACAGGTATGAAACATGAGCAGTTTGGCAAACCGATTATTGCTGTTGTCAACTCGTTTACCCAGTTTGTTCCTGGTCATACGCATCTGCACGAGATTGGTCAAATTGTACGCGAGGAGATAGAGAAGATGGGCTGCTATGCGGCTGAGTTTAACACGATTGCCATTGACGATGGTATTGCGATGGGGCACGATGGTATGCTGTATTCGCTGCCTTCACGAGACATCATTGCCGATAGCGTAGAGTATATGGTGAATGCCCATAAGGCGGATGCCATGATCTGCATCTCGAACTGCGACAAGGTGACTCCAGGTATGCTGATGGCCTCGATGCGTCTGAACATCCCAACGGTGTTCTGCTCTGGCGGTCCGATGGAGGCCGGAAAGTGGCGTGGCGAGAATGCCGACCTGATCACAGCTATGATTAAGGGTGCTGACCCCAGCGTTTCTGATGAAGAGATGAAGCAGATAGAGCAGTGTGCTTGTCCTGGCTGTGGTTCATGTTCAGGTATGTTTACTGCCAACTCGATGAACTCGCTGACTGAGGCTATCGGACTGTCGCTTCCTGGTAATGGAACGATACTGGCTACTCATACCAATCGTGTAGAGCTGTTTAAGGCTGCTGCCCGTCAGGTGGTGAAGAATGCTTATGCCTATTATGAGAATGGTGACGAGAGCGTGCTGCCTCGTAACATCGCTACTCGCAAGGCTTTCCTGAACGCCATGACGCTGGATATTGCTATGGGTGGAAGTACCAATACCGTGCTCCATTTGCTGGCTGTGGCTCAGGAGGCTGGTGCCGATTTCACCATGAAGGATATCGATGCTCTGAGCCGCAAGACTCCTTGTCTCTGCAAGTTAGCACCTAACACGCAGAAATATAGCGTGCAGGAGTGTGGACGTGCAGGAGGTATCTTAGGTATTCTGAATGAACTTAATAAGGGTGGACTGATTGATGGCTCTGCTCCTCGTGTGGATGGTATGACACTAGGCGAGGCCATGAAGAAATACAGCATTGTAGATGGCGATGTGGATGCTGAAGCTAATCGTATCTATCAGACGGCTCCAGGCAATCGCTTCTCAACGAAGATGGGCTCCCAGTCAGAAGAGTGGGACACTTTGGATACCGACCGCACCAATGGTTGTATTCGTGATATTGAACATGCCTACACCAAGGATGGTGGACTGGCAGTCCTCTTTGGCAATATCGCTCAAGATGGTTGCGTAGTGAAAACTGCTGGTGTCGACGAAACTTTGTGGCACTTCGAGGGCCCTGCTGTAGTCTTCGATTCTCAGGAAGATGCCTGCGAGGGAATCCTTGGCGGCAAGGTGAAGAAGGGAGACTGCGTGGTGATTACCCACGAGGGTCCGAAGGGTGGTCCTGGTATGCAGGAGATGCTTTACCCAACCTCATATATCAAGAGTATGCACATGGGTAAGGAGTGCGCCCTGATTACAGACGGACGTTTCTCGGGTGGTACCAGTGGCTTGAGCATTGGACATATCTCGCCAGAGGCTGCCAATGGTGGTAACATCGGAAAGATTAAGGATGGTGACATCATCGAGATAGATATTCCCAATCGTAGCATCAACGTGAAACTGAGTGATACAGAGCTGGAGGCTCGTCCACAACAGCCGCTGAAGCGTAACCGTGTGGTCAGCAAAGCTCTGCGTGCTTATGCCCAAAGCGTTTCAAGTGCTGACAAAGGAGGTATTAGAATTATTGACTAGTATGACTAGTCTTACTAGTATAACTAGAAAAATATAAAAGATGAAGGAAAAGATTACAGGAGCGAAAGCGCTGATGCGAGCTTTGAAGGCTGAAGGGGTAAAGACCATCTTCGGATACCCTGGTGGCTCGATTATGCCCACTTACGATTCGCTCTTCGATTACACGCGAGGTGAGAAAAAGTGTTTCGACCACATATTGGTGCGTCATGAGCAGGCAGCGGTTCATGCAGCTGAGGGTTATGCACGTGTCTCTGGCGATGTGGGTGTGGCTCTGGTGACCAGTGGTCCTGGTGCCACGAACACGCTGACGGGTGTGGCTGATGCCATGCTTGACTCAACTCCCGTCGTGGTGATTGCCGGACAGGTGGCCATTGGTGCGCTGGGTACTGATGCCTTCCAGGAGGTAGACCTCGTAGGTGTGGCTCAGCCTATCTCCAAATGGTCGTATCAGATACGTCATGCTGAGGATATCGCATGGGCTGTCAGCCGTGCTTTCTATATTGCCCGTTCTGGCCGTCCTGGTCCTGTGGTTCTCGACTTCCCTCGCAATGCACAGGTCGAGGAAGTGGAGTGGAAACCCAAGAAAGTTGATTTTATCCGTTCTTATGTGGCTTATCCCAAACTTGATGAAGAGAAAGTGCGTGAGGCTGCTGAGTTGATCAACAATGCCAAACGCCCTCTGGCTCTTGTTGGTCAGGGTGTAGAACTGGGTAATGCCCAAGAAGAACTGAAAGCTTTCCTCGAAAAGGCTGATATCCCTGCCGGTCGTACCATGCTGGGACTCTCTGCGCTGTCGTCAGACCATCCTCTGAACGTGGGAATGCTGGGTATGCATGGTAATTATGCTGTCAACCTGAAAGAGCAGGAGTGCGACGTGCTGATTGCTATTGGCATGCGCTTCAGCGATCGTGTAACAGGTAATACAAAGACTTACGCCAAGCAGGCAAAGATTATACATCTGGATATCGACAAGAGCGAGATTGACAAGAATATCAAGACCGATGTTGCTGTGGTGGCTGATTGTAAGGAATCGCTGCCTGCCATTACCGCATTGCTGAATCCTAATAAGCACCAAGAATGGCGCGACTCCTTTAAGGGGTTGGATGAGAAAGAACGTTCAAAGGTTATTGAACCTGCTATTCATCCTCAGGCTGGTCCGTTGTTGATGGGCGAGGTTGTGAATGCCGTTGCGGAGCAGGCTCCACGAGGTACTGTGCTGGTGACGGATGTTGGTCAGAATCAGCTATTTGCCACCCGCTACTTCAAGTATCCCGAGAAGCGTAGCATTTGCACTAGCGGAGGCTTGGGAACGATGGGATATGGTATGCCTGCAGCTATCGGAGCTACGTTTGCTACCGATCGTACCGTCTGCTGCTTTATGGGAGATGGCGGTTTCCAGATGTGTATCGAGGAACTGGGTACCATCATGGAACAGCAGTCACCAGTGAAGATGATTCTGCTGAATAATCACTATTTGGGTAACGTGCGCCAGTGGCAGGATATGTTTTGGATGCGACGTAAGTCGTTCACCAAGATGCTGAACCCCAATTACGAGCTGATTGCTCAGGGTTATGGTATTGCCTATTCTGCTGTGACCAATCGCGAAGACCTAGCTGCAGCTGTTGAAAAAATGCTGGCCGCTAAGGGCCCGTATATCTTGGAGTGCTCCATCAAGGAAGATGACGATGTGCTGCCCATGACTCCTCCAGGAATGAATGTTAACGATATGATGTTGGAGATTTAAGATATGAAACAGGAAGAGAAGAAACTATATACCTTATTAGTATATTCTGAGAACATTGCGGGTATTCTGAACCAGATTACTGCTGTGTTTACTCGTCGTCAGGTGAACATCGAGAGCCTGAACGTATCTGCCTCCAGCATTGAGGGTGTTCATAAATACACCATCACAGCATGGAGTGACGAAGACCAGATCATCAAGATCACCAAGCAGATAGAGAAGAAGATTGACGTTGTGAAGGCTAACTATTTTACTGACGATCAGCTGTTTATCCGCGAGACCGGTCTTTATAAGCTAAACACGAAGATCGTGCTGGAGAATCCTGAGATATCACGTACTATCCGTCGCTTCGATGCTAGTATCACAGAGGTGAATCCCACCTATACTATCGTGATGAAACATGGTGTGACGGAGCAGATTATCTCGCTGTATCGCGCCCTTGATGAGTTTGGCTGTGTGTTCCAGTACACCCGTAGTGGACGTATCGCTGTCACACGAGGCAAGCAGGAAGAGGTGAGCAAGTTCCTAGAACAGAGGGAGGAGAATCATGGATAAAGTAGGAAAATACTCCTTCTTGTCTGAGCCGTTCCACTGTGATTTCAGTGGACGTCTCTTTATGGGACATCTGGGAAACCACATGCTCAATGCTGCCGACTTCCATTCTACGGATCGTGGTTTTGGTATGAAGTATCTCATGACGATTAATCGTTCGTGGGTGCTCTCACGTCTGGCTATTGAGATGGACGAGATGCCTACGCAGTATACCAGGTTCAATGTCGAAACATGGGTGGAGAGTGCAATGCGCTACTTTACCAGTCGTAACTTCTGTGTGTCTGATGACAACGGAAAGGTCTATGGCTACGGACGTTCTATCTGGGCCATGATTGATACGGAGAGTCGCCAGCCTACTGACATTCTGGCTATTCATGATGGTGCCATCAACCAGTGGATAGAGAAAGACAAGGAGTGTCCTATAGAAAAGGGTGGGCGCGTGAAGATGGATGACAGCGCAGAACTGGTACATACCATCGATACCTTTTATAATGATGTAGACATCAACGGACATATCAATTCCGTGAAGTATATTGAGCATGTGCTCGATTTATGGCCTCTGGACTGGTATCGTCAGCATCAAGTTAAGCGTTTTGAGATAGCTTATGTGGCAGAGGCACATGCTGGCGATCAGTTGTCGTTCTACCGCTATCAGTCTGGCGAGTCGGAATATAGTGTCCGTATCGTTCGTACTGATGGTACGGAGTGTTGTCGTAGCAAGGTCGTATTCAAATGATATCAGTAGAATCGTTACGTGTTGAGTTTGGCGTAAAACCACTATTTGCTGATGCTAGCTTTGTGGTCAACGATCGTGACCGTATAGCGCTTGTAGGTAAGAATGGAGCTGGCAAGTCAACGCTGCTTAAGATTCTTTGTGGACTGCAACAACCAACCAGTGGTGTCGTTAGCGTTCCTAACGACACCACGATAGGCTATTTGCCTCAGGTGATGATTCTGCAAGATAACACCACCGTACGTCAGGAAGCTCAGAAAGCCTTTGCTGATATGACTAAGTTGAAGGCTCGCATCGACAAGATGAACCAACAGCTGGCTGAGCGTACTGACTACGAGAGCGATGAGTATATGGCGCTGGTGGAGAAATTCACTCAAGAACACGAACGTTATATGATGATGGGTGCTGAGAACTATGAGGCAGAGATAGAACGCACACTCGTAGGTCTTGGCTTTCAACGTACAGATTTAGAGCGACCTACCAGCGAGTTTAGTGGCGGTTGGCGCATGCGTATCGAACTGGCAAAGATCCTGTTGCAGAAGCCTGATGTGCTGTTGCTTGATGAGCCCACTAACCATCTTGATATTGAGTCTATTCAATGGCTGGAGCAGTTCCTGGCTCAGAGTGCCAAAGCTGTAGTGTTGGTCAGTCACGATCGTGCGTTTATTAATAATGTGTCGAATCGGACGCTGGAGATTTCCTGTGGTCGGATTATAGACTATAAAGTAAAGTACGACGAGTATGTCACACTGCGTAAAGAGCGTCGTGAACAACAGCTGCGCGCCTACGAGAACCAGCAGAAAGAGATTGCTGAGATGCGCCAGTTTATTGAACGCTTCCGTTATCAGGCCACTAAGGCCGTACAGGTACAACAGAAAGTAAAGCAACTGGAGAAAATCGTTCCTATCGAGGTAGATGAGGTCGACAATTCTGCAATGCATCTGAAGTTCCCACCTTGTCTGCGTAGTGGCGATTATCCTGTGATCTGTGAGGATGTTGCTAAGAGCTATGGCGACCATACGGTATTCTCGAATGTCAATCTGACCATTAAGCGAGGCGAGAAAGTAGCCTTTGTAGGTAAGAATGGCGAGGGTAAGTCGACATTGGTTAAATGTATCATGGGTGAGATTCCTTTTGAGGGAAGTCTTAAGATAGGGCATAACATCCAGATTGGTTACTTTGCCCAGAACCAGGCACAACTGTTGGATGAGAGTCTGACTGTATTCCAAACGATAGACTATGTAGCCAAAGGTGAGATACGTCTGCGCATCAACGATATACTGGGTGCTTTTATGTTTGGTGGTGAGGAATCCGACAAGAAGGTAAAGGTGCTCAGTGGTGGCGAACGTAGTCGTCTGGCGATGATCCGGCTGCTGTTGGAGCCAGTCAACCTGTTGATTCTTGATGAGCCTACCAACCACTTGGATATGGCTTCAAAGGATGTGCTGAAAGAAGCAATTCGTGCTTTCGACGGTACGGCTATTGTGGTTAGTCACGATCGTGAGTTTTTGGATGGTCTGGTGACAAAGGTCTATGAGTTTGGAGGTGGCAATGTGAAGGAACATCTTGGAGGCATCTATGACTTCCTTCAGTCGAAGCATATTTCGGAGCTGAGCGAGTTGCAGGTAGCGAAGAGTTCTGCTAGTATCCCTAGTAAAACTAGAAATACTAGCGATACTAGTGATACTAGTAACGCACAGAACTATGCTGAACGTAAGGAACAACAGAAGCGAGTTCGCAAGGCAGAGAAGGCAGTCGAGGAGTCGGAACGGAAAATCAGCGATATGGAGCGTCGACTCAAAGAGCTGGACAATCTGCTGATGAAACCTGAGAACGCTTCGAATATGGAGTTCGTTACCGAATATACCTCAACGAAGAAAGCACTTGACGAAGAGGTGGAGCGATGGGAGAAACTCTCAGAAGAATTAGAACTTTTATCTAACTAAAATAAGTTTTTTATGAAAAAATTACTGACTATTATGGCATTGGCAACAATGACAGTCACAGCATCAGCACAGCTTCGTTCGGGCATCGACCTGAAGAATCTCGACACGAATGTGCGTCCTGCTGACGATTTCTACGAGTATGCCTGTGGTGGATGGATGAAAGCAAATCCGCTGCCAGCTGCATATTCACGCTATGGTAGCTTCGACCGTTTGGCTGAAGACAACAACAAACGTATTAATGGTATCTTGAAGGAACTGCTGGAGAATACCTACCAGCAGGGAAGTGTAGAGCAGCAGTTGAGCGACCTCTACAAACTGGCGATGGACTCTGCCCGCAGAGAGAAGGACGGAATTGCTCCCGCAATGGGCGAGATTAAAGCCCTTGAGGCAGCAAAGACAAAGGAACAGATCTTTAAGATTCAGCTTGACCTGATGCCTTATGGCGACTCTGAGATTTTCGGTGCATATATCGGTGCTGACGAGAAGAATGCAGCGGAGAACATCCTGAACATCTACCAGAGTGGCTTGACATTAGGCCAGAAGGATTACTATCTGGAGAATGATGCAGCTACCAAGAAGATTCGTGAGGCTTATAAGAAGCATATTGTCAATATGTTCCAGCTTTTTGGTTTCAAGAAGGGTGCTGCCACGAAGAAGATGAAGAATATCCTCAAGGTGGAAACAGCTTTGGCTAAGGTCTCTAAGTCAAGAACAGAGTTGCGCGATCCTATTGCCAACTACAACAAGATGACGCTTGCTGAGTTTAATGCCAAGTATCCTCATTTCCAGTTGGAGAAGCAGATGAATGCCAAAGGCATAAAGACGGAATATATCCAGGAAATGGTTGTTGGACAGCCCGACTTTATGGCTGCTGCTGACAAGATATTCGCTGAGATGTCAGCTGCTGAGTATCGTGACATGATGGAGTGGGGCATTATAGGTTCGGCTTCAGGCTATCTGAATGATGCTGTTCGTGCTGAGAATTTCGAGTTCTATGGCAAGGTGTTCTCCGGTCGTCAGCAAGACCATCCCTTATGGCGTCGTTCTACCAACCAAGTTCAGAGCGTGATGGGCGAGGCCTTAGGTCGTATCTATGTGAAGAAGTATTTCCCGGCTTCATCTAAGGAACGTATGAAGACGCTGGTAGAGAATCTCCGCATCGCCTTGGGGGAACGTATTGCTGCTCAGGATTGGATGGATGATTCCACCAAGGTGAATGCCTTGTTGAAGCTTAATACTTTCTATGTGAAGATTGGCTATCCTGACCGTTGGACGGATATGTCTGACTTGAAGATTGATGCGAAAAAATCATACTACGAGAATATCTGCGAGTGCCGTCGTTTCTGGAATGCCTGGCACATTAACCATACGGCAGGAAAGCCTGTTGATCGTGACGATTGGCACATGACTCCACAGACGGTAAATGCCTATTATAATCCGACGACTAATGAGATTTGTTTCCCTGCTGGTATTCTGCAAGTTCCGTTCTTTGACCCGACTGCTGACGACGCCTTTAACTATGGCGCTATCGGTGTGGTCATCGGACATGAGATGACACACGGATTTGACGATCAGGGCCGCCGCTATGACAAGGATGGAAATATGCAAGACTGGTGGACTGAAGCTGACGGAAAGAACTTTACAGCCCGTACGGATAAATATGCTGACTTCTTCTCGAACATCAAGGTGCTTCCTGACCTCAATGCCAATGGACGTCTGACACTGGGTGAGAACTTGGCTGATCATGGTGGTCTGCAGGTAGCCTATGCTGCTTATAAGAATGCTACAAAGCGTAATCCGTTGCCTGTGATTGATGGTCTGACGGCTGACCAGCGCTTCTTCTTGGCGTATGCTGGCGTATGGGCAGGAAATATTACTGAAGCAGAAATTCGTAACCGCACCAAGAGTGACCCCCATTCTCTGGGTCGCTATCGTGTGAATGCTGCACTTCAGCACATCGATATGTGGTACGACGCCTTTGGCGTTAAAGAAGGTGATAAAATGTACATTCCGAAGGCCGAACGACTCCCTCTTTGGTAAGAAATATCGCCAAAATTAAAAAAAATGCCGTCGTAAATATAAATTTACGGCGGTTTTTTGTTTTGTTTACGAAATAATTGTTATCTTTGCATCACTATTGTAATTACTACTGTCATCATGATAGATAATCATTCGAATAACGAAGAGACACAAAGGACAGTACGTCCTCAGCAAGTCCTGGAACGTACCGCCAGGCCAAATTTGGAGCCCATGCAGATGCAAATGGCTCAGCATCAGCAACAAGCCGCAGGCAAAACCTGCCCTTATTGTGGTGCTGTCAACGAGCCCGAAGCAATGTTCTGTGCTCAGTGTGGCCAGCCCATCAGTAAAACCATTTGTCCCCATTGTGGAGCTGAGATAGATCCTGATGCAGACTTCTGTGAGTCCTGCCATCATTACATCAAGAAAGACGTTTGCTCTTTCTGCGGTTCTCATTTGTCAGGCAATGAGGCCTATTGTCCGGAGTGTGGAAGTCCGAGAGGCGGCATCGTTTGTCCCACTTGTCATACACTGAATGAGTTTGCTTTCTGTAAGAAGTGCGGTACTGCCTTGACAGAGGAGGCTCGTATGATGGTCAAACAACTGCAGATGAACCCTGACTACCAGGAACTGTTGGAGATAGTTCGTGATTATTCCAAACTCGAAAATGCGCTGCCTTACAATTCAGAGCGTGATATCGTTCGTGAGCAGATGAGTGCCAAGCTCCGTGAACGTGTTCTGACGCTGTTGGCTAAAGATGAAGGTGTGGAAATTCCTGTTATTCCTAAAGTGGAGTCGAAGCGCATGACACGTGACGAGTTGGAGGAACAGAAAGCAGTCAAGATCAAAATGCTTTCCGCTATTCTTGATAAGCTTGCTGTTGCTCCCACATCAGCTCCCGTTAAGGCTCGTAATTATGCGATGGCTAGCAAGCCTGTAGGTGTGCGCCTTGCCTGGGTTTGCAACTACAAACACGCTATGCATAGCAGTCCTTGCGGATGCGCCAAGCCTCACATGGGTGGAAAGTGGGTTGTGTTAGGAAAGAATAGTACTGACGAAATTAAAGATGACAAATAGAGCTTTATGGACGAGACCATAAGAAAACCAGATAAAGTTGTAGATACAGGTGCCACCCTTCGTGTGGATAAAGCACCAACAGTCTCGAATGTCGATAGTGATATCACGGTAAGACCAGGCAGCATTCCTTCCGACGCCAAGAGTAATACGGGAGACTTCATGTTGAAAGGTCGTCTCTATCGTGGTATCAAGTGTCTTAGTGACAATTCGGGTGAAGCGCAGGTATACTTGGTAGAAGGTGATGAAGGGCAGATGGTATTGAAAATATACTATCCCAACTTCACGATTAAGAAGACGCTGATGCGCATCATCCAGAACTTCAACATGGAGATGGTTGTCAAAATTGTCGATTATGGCAAAACCTATGTTGACGGAAAGAATCGTGATTACGAGTTGATGGAGTATCTACAGGGCGGTACGTTGGCAGATTACGATATCGATGGCAACTTCAACCAGTTCCGTCGTATTGCTCTTCAGGCAGCTGCTGCACTGGCCTATTGCCACAATAACAACATCATTCACAAGGACATCAAACCCAGCAACTATTTCTTCCGCGACAAGGCTCACAAGGAAGTTGTTTTGGGCGACTTTGGTATATCAAGTGTGATGGAGGGTGAGGAGCGTATGCATCGTACCACTCAGGCTCGTACACCAGTATATGCTGCCCCTGAGATGTACAATGATGTCATCGATGGAGAGGTGGAGATTACTCCTGCAGCAGACTACTATTCTCTTGGTATTACGCTCATGACGCTTTGGCTGGGAGAGAATCCGCTGAACCAGAATGAGCGTGTCATGATGCGTAAGAAGAACGAAGGCCGTCTGCCTCATATCAACGAACTGCCCGATCGCGTGAAGATGATTATTCAGGGTCTGACCGCTGTTAATCCGCAGAGTCGTTGGAGTTATGATGAGGTTGAGCGCTGGTTCCTGGGCGAGGATGTGAAGGTTGATGTGTCTTCACCCATGCTGAAGTATCGCAGCTTCATCGTTGACCCAGAGCAGAATCTGGTGGCCGATAATGTCCATGAGTTGATTCCGCTATTGATAGATAATGAGCGTTTGGCGATCAACTACTTGTATAATGGACGTATAGCAGGCTGGCTGGAGCAATGTGGTAACGTGAAACTCAGTTCTGCTGTCAAGGATATTGTTGTCAATCGCTATCCTGTTGATCAGAAAGCAGGACTGATGGCTTCTGTTTATATGATGGAGGCTACCTATCCTTATAAAGATGTTCGTGGCAATCTCTGCGATGATATTCATAGTGCAGCAATCTCTGTATTGAGCTATCAGGAGGAGTATTCGCTGGCCTTGAAGAATCCCAACGATAGTTTCTTCCTGTATGTTGAATCTCATTCAAAGGCAGACATCAATCGGATTCGTAGCTATTTCGCACCTGACAGCAAGTTCGATACACGTATTGCTATCCTGAAGACAGTCTATGAGGTAGACAAGGATATCCCCTTCCTGTCTAAATACCCCTCAATGACTATGCAGGAGATTGTTCATTCCTTTGGCTATGAGAACTGTTCCGAAGACGAGTGGAAGAGCTTGAGCGATGGTCGGTTGTTGTCGTGGATGTATTGCCATGAGGACAAAATGGCCTGTGAGGCTCTGCGTATCATGACTCAAGGTCAGAAGCCCACACGCTCGTTAGGCTATAAGGTGTTATACAATATCGATCGCGACGCAGCCTACGACTTACGGGATGCTGATACACCTTTCAAAGTCGGAGAAATCTTGTGTGAACAACTGAAGTCATGGCAGCAGTTGTCTGATGAAGAGTATGCAGAACAGGTTGACGATTACGCAAATCCAGAAGGTCGCTTTGCCTATTTCGCACAGCTGCACGGTTGGTTTGAACAACTGAGTCAGGCACGTGCTTGTTTCGATCTGAGGAGTGAGGAGAATCGTGAGCGTCTATGCGCCTACGACCTGCGTACGGCAGCCTATCGTTTCGCCCGTATCTTAGGAACCATTCCTACTTATATGCTAGAAGACGGTGCCGAGTTGAAGAATGGTACTGATTTCGATAAGTTAGCCCATCGTCCTGCCTTGTTGCCTGAGATTAAGCGTGGATCTTTGAGCCAGTGGATGTCCGTGTTCTATCACGAAGATCCTTATCAGGATTTCAGCGAGACTTATAGCTATGAGCGTAAATTGGAAGAGTGGGTATTGAACCTAGGTGAGATAGACCAGAATCAAAAGTTCTACAAACGCTATGTCAATGCGAAGGAGGAAACAGCTCGCAAGTACGAAGAAGTGCGTTCGGGCTATCAACGTGCAAAGGCTAAGGAGCACATGTGGCGTATCGTCTTCTATGTGCTGTGTGGCTTGTGGATTGGTTTACTCCTCTTGTTGGGAATAGAGAACAGAAACTATGTGCTAAACCACTCCTTCCTGACCATCTCGTTGCCGTTAGGTGGTATGACTGCGGTTATTGTGGGTATGCGAGCCTTCTTCCGAGGCTATGGTTTTGTCTTGTCTTGTCTGTGGGGTCTGTTAGGATTCTTATCATCCTATATCAGTGTGTTTGCGCTGAGGTATGTCAATACGTCGCACTACAGCCTGTTTATCCCGGCAATCATCGTCATCACCTTAATATATATGTTGATTTGTCATATGACAGACTTCCGAGGCGACTCAAAGAGTGACAATCAGCTTATCAATGAGGTGATGGAAGACGATATCAAGTCGACATTGCTGGAACCTTTGTATTACACCTTCAAGCAAAAGTCGTTTAAGTTTAAGGGCTCAAAATTCAATATGCTCGACGATGTAACCAATCAGATACGCTCCATCAGTGGCGAGTCTGTATTGCATTACATCATGTGGAGCATTATGATAGGATTGCTCTTGTTGGAGTTGATTGTCATGAGTCCCAAATTGCTGAATCGCCGTCCTGACTTGGATAACGTGAAGATTAATCCGAGTGGGGTAGTCAAACAATTACAAAAGGATGTAGAATAGTATGGTTTGTGAGCATTGTCATAAGGAAAACCGATCGATAGCCAAGTTCTGCAAATGGTGTGGTCAGCCACTCTCTACGCAGAACGTGCTTGACCGTATGGTTGGGCTCGATGAGGTGAAGAAACAGCTAAAGACAGTGGTCGATACTTATACCTATCTCCACTCTCGCAAGGATATCATGAAGGTCCGCCTGAGTGTTAATACTATTATAATAGGTGAAACAGGTACCGGTAAAACTGCTTTGTCGGAAATCATACGAGACTATTTCTACCAGCATAAGATTATCGAGAAACCCAAGTTGACGATGGTCGATGCTGTCGACTATCAGCGCTTTGTCGATAAGTGGGAGGACAACGTCAAGAAGGCGAAAGGAGGTATCCTTTTCTTTGATAATGTACAGAAACTGCTGCCTGATCGCTATTCCAATCAGGTGAACCCTCTCGATAAGCTGTTTGTCGAGATGGATAAGTGGGATGAGAATCCTATTGTCATCATGGCAGGCCTGCCCAAGGGTCTGGACGATTTCCTCGTAGCCAATCCTGCTGCACAGAATCGTTTCAAGTATACTTTCCGTCTGCCTACACCTGGCTATCAGGAGTTATGCGACATGTGTAAGATGGAGTTGCGAACGAAGTATGGTATTGCAGCCTACACTCCAGAAGCCGAGCATAAGTTGCAGCGTTTCTTCCAATATCAGCTGAAGACCAAGGACGAAACCTTTGGTTATGCTCATGTAGCCATCAAGACTGCTGAGGATATCTTTACCTCTTTCATCAGTCGGGGAACCAATGCCGTGATGGTTGAGGAGCAGGACATTCGAGGCTATGTTCCAGAGGAGCGTTCTCTCGACGATATCCTCAGCGATCTCGACCGCTATATCGGTATGGACGAGGTGAAGAAAGCCGTTCGCGAGATAGCCTTCACCGTTCATAATAACATGCAACGTGCTCAGCGCGGTCTTGGCGAACAGGAGAAGATGGGCATCCATATCGTGTTAACGGGTAATCCAGGCACAGGTAAAACAACGATAGCTCGTAAACTGGGTGAAATCCTGGAAGCTATTGGCTATTTGGATAGCGGTCATGTCGTTGAGGTTGATCGCGCTAAGATGGTGAGTCCCTATCAAGGTGAGACACCTAAGGTTGTAGACCGTCTTTGCGACAAGGCCATAGGAGGTATCCTGTTTGTCGACGAGGCCTATACGCTAGCCCCGCTCAGTCAAAGTGGCGAGCGCGACAACCAAGGTGCTCAGGCGTTAGAGCAACTCATGAAACGCATGGAGGATGATCGCGGTAAGTTCGTTGTCATAGCTGCAGGATATCGTACGGAGATGGAGAACCTGTTCCGCATCAATGTCGGATTCCGTAGCCGTTTCAGCTACTTCCTTAATATCGACGACTACACACCCGACCAGCTGTTCCAGATCATGGAAGTATTTGCCCGTGAGAAGAAATACCAGTTTGCTGCTGATGCCAAAGAGTTGACACTCAAGATGATCACCGAGCTCTACAATTCTCGTGAGAAAGACTTTGCCAACGGGCGCACCATGCGTCAGCTCTTCGATAAGATCTGCGCTAAGCAGGCTGAGCGTCTGCAGAAGGTTGATATTTCGACGCTTACCAATGACGAACTCATGACTATTATGGTCGATGACATACCTTACGAAGCACCGCAAACCGTCGATTATACTGATTGTCTTGCTAAGCTTAACGGTATGGTTGGATTGGCCGCTGTCAAGAAGGAGATTTCCAATCTGGCAGCTTTCCTCAATTTGCAGATTCGTCGTGGCGAAACCAATACTTTCCAAGGGAAACATTATGTCTTCACAGGTAATCCTGGTACAGGTAAGACGACGGTGGCCCGTATTATGGCCGATGTTTTCCGCACGTTAGGCATTCTGTCTAGAGGCCAGTTGGTTGAAGCAGACCGCTCTAAACTGGTTGCAGGCTATTCGGGTCAGACGGCTATCAAGACCAACCAACTGATTGATTCAGCGATGGGCGGTGTGCTGTTTATCGATGAGGCCTATACCCTGAAATCTAACGATCAGGACAGCTTTGGCGCTGAGGCTATTGATACCTTGTTGAAGCGTTTGGAGGACGATCGCGGCAAGTTCATTTGTATCGTCGCCGGCTATACCGACCAGATGCATGACTTCATAGACACCAATCCTGGATTGAAGAGTCGCTTTACACAGACTATTCATTTCGAAGACTATACGCCTGACGAGCTGACAGAGATTTTTATCAATTTGGCTAAAGGCAAGAACTTTACCGTCGATGAGGAGACGCGTGGTGCCGTACATCGTCAGTTTGAGCAACTTTATCTGCGTCGTGACAAGAACTTCGGTAACGCCCGAGAGGCTCGTCGTATCTTCGACCAGACTGTTGAGCGTCAGAGCCAGCGTTTGGTTGAACAGGTTAATGATCCTAACTTCCACCAGGAGGATATGTATCGTATCACGACTGCCGATCTGCCAATGACTCAGAGTGAGCAGGCTCGTCCGCTCGACGAGGTACTCAACGAGCTCGACGACTTCATCGGAATGCGTTCTGTGAAGAACATGATTCGTCGCTTGGCGGTACAGAGCATGTTCATGAAACAACGTGCAGCCATGGGAGCAGGCAAGGTTCAGCAGATGTCCATGAACTTTATCCTGACAGGTAATCCGGGTACAGGTAAGACCTCAATAGCCCGCAAGATGGGCGAGGTGCTACAGGCTATGGAGATTCTGCCTACTAGTCGTGTCATTGAGGCCAGTAGAGCTACTCTTGTAGGTAAGTATATGGGCGAGACCCCTAAGATTGTCAACAACATGTGCGACAAGGCGATGGGCGGTATTCTGTTCATCGATGAGGCCTATACACTCTCGTCGGAGAACGACCAATATGGCAAGGAAGCTATTGACACGTTGATGAAGCGTATGGAGGACGATCGTGGTAAGTTCGTTGTGATAGCAGCTGGTTATCGTGATGAGATGGAGACTTTCCTCGCTGTCAATCCGGGATTGGCAAGCCGCTTCAGCCATAAGATGCATATTGATGACTATAATGAGGACGAACTGTTAGCAATCTACAAGAAGATGGCCTCTAAGGACAACTACAAGTTGTCACCTGAGGCTGAGTTCAAGTTGATGGATCTCATCTGCCGCAAGGTCATTAACAAGAGCGATTCGTTCGGCAATGCTCGTGAAATGCGTAATATGCTTGATGCAACTATTCAGCAACTCTCCATGCGTGTCAGCGCTCTTCCACAGAGTGAGGTGACGCAGGAGACCTATCAATTGATAATGCCAGAAGATATTAAAGAAGAATTATGATCATATGTCCAAGTTGTAAAGAAGAGATAGAGGACGACTCCCATTACTGCGACCAGTGTGGACAAGAATTGGTCTATTGCAGTAACTGTGGACGTGTCGGTATGGGACGCCGCTGTACCTATTGCGGTGGGCTGATGATAAGTGTCGATGAGCTGCTGTCACAGCGCAAACAGTCTGTCCATCAATCTTCAGTAGTCATCTCTGATAATCCTTCGTCTCAGCCGCTGATGCAGACATCCCGTCGTGCTCCTGAAGGTTCCCAGATGCCTGTACAGAATGGTATTCCTACACTCACACTCTATAACCCAACCCTTGATATCCGAATGGTTGGTGTAAATGGAGCTGTGATTGGTCGTCGTCAAGGGCCCTACCACCAGTTGTTCGAAGGTAACATGTATATTTCGGGTGTCCATGCCCAGTTAATCTATAAGCCAGATAGCGGATGGTGCATCATTGACAAGCATTCGTCGAATGGAACGAAGCTCAATCAGCGTGAAGTGATGCCTGATGTCCCTATGACTATCAAGAGCGGTGATATTGTCACTTTGGCTAACATCAATTTACAGGTAAGTATTAATTAAAAAGAATGAGTAGAATCATATTAACGGCTGCCAGCCGTGTTGGATGCGTTAGGAGTAACAACGAAGATATGGTGCTGGCATACGATAAGTTTGTACGCAGTGATGCCCATCAGACCGAATTTATGACAGAGAACATCGATCGGTTCGTCATTGCTCTGGCAGACGGAATGGGTGGGCATCAGGCTGGCGAGGTGGCCAGCGAAGAAACCCTCTCTAACTTGAAGTTTTTCATCGATGACCTTCCTTTAGGATTGGCATCAGGTGAATTCCACGAGATGATGATGGAATGGTTGAAATCCATCAATCAGATTATCAATTCACGCGGGCTTGTTGACAAATCCAAACTCGAAATGGGTACTACTCTTGTTGGTGTTTTATACTATGGCGGGAGATACTATTGGATGAACTGCGGTGACAGCCGTCTCTATCGTCTACGTGACGGGAAACTGACGCAGATTACTACAGACCATTCGCTTCACAATATGGTTGATGGAAAGCAAAAGCACTCCAACGTGATTACCAACTGCATAGGCGCGGGCATCCACAATTCTTACCTCGATATCTTCGATTTCACTGACGACATGCTTGCGGGTGACACCTATCTGCTCTGTTCCGACGGGTTGAATGATATGGTCGCTGACGATATTATAGAACGACTGTTGAATGAAGGATGTACAGCCAATCACCTTTGCGAGGCAGCTATTGAAAATGGTGGCTATGACAATGTGTCCACCTGTGTGTTTCATGTAGTAGACTAAGAATTAATTATGCCATTAAGATTACCAGATAAATTACCAGCCATCGAGTTGTTGAAACATGAGAATATCTTCGTGATGGACGATTCGCGTGCACACATGCAGGATATCCGTCCGCTGAAGATTGTCATTCTCAATTTGATGCCGCTGAAGATTACCACAGAGACAGATCTGATTCGTCTGTTGTCCAATACGCCCTTGCAGTTGGAAATCAGTTTCATGAAGCTGAAGAGTCATACCCCCAAGAATACACCTATCGAGCATATGATGATGTTCTATCGTGATTTTGAATCGATGCGTAATGAGAAGTATGATGGAATGATTATCACGGGTGCACCTGTCGAACAACTCGAATACGAGGACGTCACCTATTGGGACGAGATGACTGAAATCTTTACATGGGCGCGCACGCACGTGACGAGTACCTTATATATATGTTGGGCGGCTCAAGCAGGTCTTTACTTCCACTATGGTATTCCAAAATATCCGTTGCAAAAGAAGATGTTCGGCATCTTCCCTCAGTATACATTAGAGCCCCAACTACCCATTTTCCGAGGCTTTGATGATGAGTTTCAGATGCCTCATAGTCGTCATACGGAGTTACATCGTGAGGATATCCTTAAGAATCCGAACCTGACGCTCATTGCCGAGAGTGACGAGTGTGGCGTCAGTATGGTCATGGCGCGCGGTGGTCGTGAATTCTTCATCACAGGTCATCTGGAGTACGCCCCCAATACGCTGGACCATGAGTATCGTCGCGACCGTGACATTCGCGATGATGTGGAATTGCCCCGTCATTACTATCGGAACGATGATCCCGACCAAAAACCGATGGTTACCTGGCGTGCCCATGCCAACTTGCTGTATAACAACTGGATTAACTATTACGTCTATCAGGAGACTCCCTTCGATATTAACAAGATTGAGTGATGACACGTCTCGAGCTACTGGCTCCAGCCAAAAATTTGGAATGCGGACTAGCTGCCATCAATCATGGCGCAGATGCCGTCTATATCGGTGCTCCTCGTTTCGGAGCCCGTGCTGCCGTAGGCAATAGCGTTGACGACATTCGACAGCTTTGTCAGTATGCTCATCAGTTTGAGGCGCGTGTTTATGTTACCGTCAATACGTTGATTTATGACGACGAGCTCTCTGCCACCCAGCAACTTCTTCAGCAACTCCAAGAGGCTGGGGTAGATGCTGTCTTGGTACAGGATATGGCCTTGCTTCGTCTCACCTCTCATCTTACGCTCCACGCTTCCACTCAGACCGATAATCGTACTGTAGAGAAGGTTCGCTGGCTGCGTTCGTTGGGCTTTAGCCGGGTGGTATTGGCCCGTGAGTTGTCTGCTCAGGAAATTGCTGTCATTCATCGAGAGGTGCCCGATGTCGAGTTAGAAGTCTTTGTTCACGGTGCTTTATGCGTCAGCTATAGTGGTATTTGCTATGCCTCCCAACATTGCTTTAGTCGCTCTGCCAATCGCGGGGCATGTGCCCAGTTCTGCCGTATGAAATTCGATTTGCTTGATGCCGATGGCCGCGAGTTGGAGCGTCAGCGCCACCTGCTCTCACTGAAAGACCTCAATCAGTCGGAACATTTGGACGAACTGATACTTGCAGGTGCCACCTCTTTTAAGATTGAGGGACGTCTGAAGGATGTCGTTTATGTTAAAAATATAGTAGCAGCCTACAGTCAGCGTCTCAATGCCTTTATAGCCAAACACCCTGATGAATATCAGCGCTCCTCCAAAGGCCATTGTTCTTATAGCTTCACACCCAATCTGAGCAAGACCTTCAATCGGGGCTTTACCACCTATTTTCTACAAGGTCGCAAACCCGACATTTTTTCACCCGACACCCCAAAGGCATTAGGCGAGTTTGTGGGAACCGTCAAGGAGTTGCGCCGCGACTCGTTCAACGTGGCAGGTACCGCTGCCTTTGCCAATGGCGACGGCCTTTGCTTTATCGATAACAATCGTGAACTTCAGGGCTTTCGTGTCAATCGTGCTGAGGGCAATCGCCTGTATCCCCAGCAGATGCCCCGATCGCTCCGTCCGGGAATCGCCCTTTACCGCAATAATGATCAGGAATTTGAACGCCAACTCTCTCGTCCCAGTAGTCAGCGTAAGATAGCTGTCTCACTCTGCCTGCAACCCACCGCCGACGGCTTTATGCTTAGTGGCGAGGGTGTCAGTGTCTCTATTGCTTGTGAACACCAGCAAGCGGAGAAACCCCAGCGTGAAAATATCCAACGTCAGCTTTCCCGTCTAGGTGGTACAATCTATGAGTGTAGTGATGTAATACTTCAGCCCACCGAATTTAACTACTTCATCCCCAGTAGTTTATTATCCGATCTGCGTCGCAGTTGGGTGGACGCCATGATGCAGAAAACGCAATCTTCGCATCCTGAGCCGCGCACCTTTAGCGAACATAGTGGACCGGTGGTTACTACCGATCCTAATATCTCTAATCAGCTGGCTTGCCAGTTCTATGGTGTCTCGAAGCCTACAGCCTATGAGCTTCGTCCAGACGGCCGTCCCCTCATGCAGTGTCGTCATTGCCTGCGATTCTCGTTGGGCTGTTGTGTCAAGCATGGAGGCGCAAAGCCCACATGGCGCGAACCTCTATTTCTCCGTTTGGGCGATGGTCGTCGCTTCCGCTTAGAGTTTAACTGTCAGCAATGTCAAATGAATGTCTATGCGGCTGATTAAACTGTTCATATTAGGAATCCTGGCGCTCCAGCTTTCTGCTTGTTACAATCACGGCCAGCAGACTCCTGACGCATGGGATCTCACAAAGCATCAGATCGACTCCATCTCTTTCTCTACCACGCATCATTACTCGCAGAACTATAATTTTATCGTCAAAGCATCGCAGCTGCCGTTATCTGATGCCTTGCCTGGAATGGCCTTCGATACACTTTATGTTGTACGTGGCGAACGCATTGTGGTAGCCGAGATTCGCACCGTACCCAGCGATACGATTGATTCTGTTTGGGTGAAGGTGGCGCGCGATCAGATTACCCAAGGGTGGATTCGTGAGAGTGAATTGCTTGATGGGGTATCGCCCGACGATCCGATATCGCAGTTTATCGATCTCTTTACCAACAATCACCTGTTGCTTTTCCTCGCCTTCTGCGTCCTTGCTGCTGCCCTTTATGCCTTGCGTCGACTGATGCGTCGTAATGCCTATATCGTCCATTTCAACGATATTCATTCGCCTTATCCCACCTTACTCTGTCTGCTCATCGCTACCTCAGCTACGATTTATGCCAGCATTCAGATGTTTGGAGCTGAGTCGTGGCGTCACTTCTACTATCACCCCTCGCTCAATCCCTTTGCCCTCCCTTGGTATCTAGCTATATTTATTTCCTTTGTGTGGGCAATCATCATTGTTTCTGTTGCTGCGGTAGACGATGTCCGTCGCCATCTGCCTCCTGTCGAAGCATTACTCTATCTGGTTGGATTGGTGGCCGTCTGTGCCGTCGATTATGTGGTGTTCAGCCTGTCCACACTCTCTTACATCGGCTATCTGTTGCTGGTCGTATATGTCTATTTTTCCTTACGTCGTTTTCTCCATTTTTCACGTCGTCAATATCAGTGTGGTCATTGTGGGCGATACCTCCGTCAGAAAGGCCATTGCCCTCATTGTGGCGTCCTGAACGAATAAATTGCGGTTGTTTTAAAAGATTATTCATAATTTTTATCCTTTTTTGAAATAATAATTGTATCTTTGCAGCAGAAACCTCAACGCCATTAAAATGAGAGAAAAGTTTCGCATGATAATAGCATTGCTGCTTCTGCTGCCGACCGCGGTAAATGCCGAGAAATTGGTATTTACCACAGTATGGACTGCACAGGCAGAATTTGCAGGCTACTATGTGGCCAAGGAGAAAGGTTTCTACAAGGATTTGGGGCTTGATGTCGTCATCCAGCACCCGACGCTTACCAGTTCTGCTTTCCAGCGTCTACAGACCGACCAGTGCGATGCAGCCATATTCTCTATGCTATCGGCTATTGACTTCATTTCGCAGGGTATTCCCTTGGTGAATATCTTCCAGGACTCGATGAACAGCAGCAACATCCTCGTTTCTCGTTGGTGTATGAACCCCATGCAGATGAAGGGCAAGAAGGTTTCTATCTTTAACTCCAACCCCAACTACTTGTTGATGTGCATGAGCAAGAAGGAAGGCTTGAATTACAATTGGATACCGTTTTCCAGCGGTATCAACGTGTTCCTTTCCGGAGCTGTCGATGCGACGATGGTCGTGAGCTATAACGAATTCATTGAATTGCAGCAGGCCGGTTTCCAGATGCCAGAGGAGTACCTCTATCGATTCAGCGAACATGACTATAACATTCAGGAGAATGGCGTCTATGTGAAGCGCGACTATTTCCTGACCCATCGCAGTGCGATTTCCAAGTTTGCTATGGCTTCCCGAAGAGGGTGGGAGTGGACGGCTTCCCATCCAGAAGAGGCTTTGGAGATTGTGATGAAATATGTCAAGAAGCACAATATCTCCACCAATCGGGTGAAGCAGAAACTAATGCTACGCGAGATTCTTCGCTTGCAGGTTGATCGAGACTCTAAGCAACGAGAGTTTCGTGTGCGTGCTGATATGGTGAATAAAGCGAGTCGGCTGCTATTCGATTGTGGTATCATCCGTCGTGAAGTGTCATACAACGAGTTAATGGGAAATCACTAAGAGCGCATTATGAACAGACTTAAGCATATCCGTCAACGTTACCAATGGTTACTGATGATTATTGGTGCTTTGTTGACTATTGCTTTTGGCACCGCGTTATACTACGGTCGTTCCTATGTCCAGCAGAAAACCATGGACAAAGCTGTTACCTCGCTAAAAGCTGTGGTCCGCGATGCCTTTGTGATGGTTAACCAGATACAGACGGCAGCCGATGGTTATATCCCGCTCATCGAACACCATCTGGACGACCCCGATCAGATGTTTACCTATAGCCGTGAGATTCTGCAGGACAATCCTGTTATGAAGGGCTGTAGTATCTCTTTCGAACCCTATTACTTTCGCCAGAAGGGTAAGTACTTCTCTGCCTATTCCTATAATCGGGGAGATAGTATTTTGACCGAACAGGAGGGTGACGATGGCTACCAGTACTTTTGTATGGACTGGTATCTGATACCCCGTCATCTGAACAAGAAATACTGGATTGAGCCCTATGCCGAATACAATACTGACGGTATTATCGTCAAGGAAATCATGACCTCCTACTGTCAGCCCCTTTACGACAGTAAAGGCGAGGTCATCGGTGTCCTCTCTGCCGATATCCCTCTGAAGCAGCTGTCCAATGTTATTCTCTCTCAGCATCCCTTTCCTCAATCTTATTGTATGCTCTTAGGGCGCGGAGGAACCTATATTGTTCATTCCGACAGTGCACGCCTGCTTACTGAGACCATTCTGACGCCTACGCTTGAGAACAATGATCCGGAACTGATGCGTCTCGGTCGCGCCATGATAAGTGGTGAGACCGGTCATCAGCGACTTCTGTTCGAAGGTGTGCAGAGCCATGTGTTCTACATGCCTTTTGGTCGTACGGGTTGGAGCCTCGCCTTGGTGTGTCCCGAATTCGTGCTGATGAAGAGTTACTATCTATTTGCTTGGTTGCTAGTATTATTAATGGTTGTTTCGATAGTCATCATGCTTTCTCCTCTTTGGATTTTCATTTCGCGTCATCGTCGTCCGATGACACCTGCCGCCGCACTGCTCCTGTTAGCTACCCTTGTGTCTTGTGGACAAGTCAAGACCGCGCCTAATTCGGAAAAGAACACGTTACAACGTGAAAAGCTGGTTGAAAATAGGAACCTGCTTATCGATTTGGGTGGCCAACATGCTCCGAATTACTTTGCAGTAGTCGATAGCTTGGAGGAAACCGGAGCCATCTCTTCGCCTGAAGCTGAATACTGGCGTGGCGACCATTATTATGACATGCAGAAGCCCCGCACGGCAGCCCTCTACTATAAGAAAGCCCTTTCTACTGACTATTTCCTGAAGAACGACCTTGAGTATTATTATAAGGCTATGCAGGGACTATATACGATGTCCCAAAATATCTCGAATTTCGAAGATGCTGTCACTACCGCCACTAAGGGCTATGAGGTAGCCCGCAACGATACGACGGTTAGTGGTCAGATGTGGGCTGCAAGCTTTTTGTCGTCTATTGGTAATACGATGCTGAAATTGGGTAATATCGAGGAAGCCGCACGCAACCAGAACGAAGCCCGCGAATATGCCGAGCGATTGGCGCAGGCACATCCAGACAACAGCGATCTCCAGGAGTCGTGTTTCCTCATTGCCAGCAATATCATCAACAGCTATCTGAATCGTCGCGAATTCGAGAAGGCCGTTCCTTGGATGAATATGATGGAGCAGGCGATGGCTCGCTTGTCCGCTACCGATTTTAATATGAAGAGCTATGAGAACTATTATGCAATGGTGCTGAGCAACAAAGCTGTG
The DNA here is from genome assembly GCA_015060535.1 of Prevotella sp. Taxonomy (GTDB): domain Bacteria; phylum Bacteroidota; class Bacteroidia; order Bacteroidales; family Bacteroidaceae; genus Prevotella. Next base: position 13,706 of record SUYH01000012.1, on the reverse strand, counting down.
GTTCTCTACAATACAGGTCATCGCGAGGAGGGACTGGCTGCATATGAGCAGTTCCTGGCTACCGATTATGCCAAGTCCTATTCCGGAATCTATGATCAGGCCTTTTTCCTGGAAGTGACCGAACAGTGGGAAAAACTGTTGAGTATCCAGCTGAAGATTGACTCCTCCGAGGTAGCAGAGGGTATCACACCTAGCATCGACTACCTCATCGAAAGTCCATCGACCACGTTTAAGGCTTTCGTGAAGACGGGTCGTAAGGACGAAGCCTTGAAGACCGCTGAGCGTATCATCAATCTTCTTGATACGGTCAAGGACAACCAGCACCGTCGTGATGCCGAGGAGTTGGCTGTGATCTACGAGACGCAACAGAAGGAAGAGCAGATAGCCCAGCAGCAGACCGAGCTTTCGCAGCAGCAGTTCAAATGGTTTGCCGTTCTGCTTGTTCTTGTTGTCATCTTCTTTATCATCTACACGCAGATGCGTCAGAATGCAGCCCGCCGTCTGGGTAAGATGAAAGCTGCCCAGGAGCGTATCGAGGGTGAACTGCAGATTGCCCGCGACATTCAGATGTCAATGGTTCCTAGAGAATTCCCCGTTCGCGACGGTCTCGATATGTATGCGTCGATGGCACCTGCCCGTGAGGTTGGTGGCGACCTTTACGGCTATCTGTTGCAGGACGACCACCTCTATTTCTGTGTGGGCGACGTGTCGGGCAAGGGAGTGCCTGCCTCGCTGTTTATGGCGCAGGCTACCAGTCTGTTCCGCACCCTGGCCTCACAAGGCATGCAGCCTGCTGAGATATGCACCCGCATGAACGATACGCTGATAGGAGATAACAACGATAGCGGCATGTTCGTGACATTCTTCCTTGGACTGATTGATCTCACGACGGGCCATCTCTCGTTCTGCAATGCTGGTCATAATCCTCCCGTCATCGGTGGTGATGCCGATCACGGCCACTTCCTCGATATGGAGTCCAATGCGCCAATTGGTCTCTGGCCCGATTTTCAGTTTGTTGGCGAGGAGATAGAGAGTATCAAGGACCATCCGCTGTTTATCTATACTGACGGATTGAACGAGGCCGAGAACAGTCAACTCGTTCAGTTTGGTGACGACCATCTGCTCCATATCCTTCGCGAGACTCATTTCGATAACGCCCGTCAGGTCATCGAGACATTGGCTGGTTCCGTTCTTCAACATCGCGGTGGAGCTGAGCCGAACGATGACTTGACTATGATGTGTATCCACGTGAAATAACCCATAGCTTATGAAACAAAAACGTTACCATATTACTCGTTTCCTCCTCGTTTTCGTAGTGATATTCGCTGCACTTTCGTCGTGCCAAGAGCATAAGCAGGTAGGTCTGCGCAGTTCCGAGGCCGATAGCCTCATCAATGTGGCGTATAAGTTGCGCGACTACGAACGTATCGTCTCGCTGGCCGACCTGCATCAGCAGACGGGAGCACTCTCTGACATGAAGGCCTATTATTGGCGCGGTTATGCTTACTCTCGCTTGCGTAGGATGCGTCAGGCGGAAGTCGAGTGGAAACAAGCTGTTGCACGCAATATCGAAAATGCCGAAGATCTCGAGTATTACTCGAAGTCGGCCAACCGCCTGGCGGGTCTGCTCTATATCAAGTACGACTATGAGGCTACGATGCGAGTGGCCATGCCTGCTATCAAGCTGCTCAACGAGAAGCAGTACACCCAGAATACAGACTATGCCAACCTGCTTACCTTCATTGGCAATTGCCAACTGAAGCTCGGTAATACCAAGGATGCAGCCATTAGCTATAACGATGCTTATCAGTGTTATCTGCAGGTAATTGATGCCAATGATGAGATATCAAATTACACTAGTTCTATTGTGGGAATCATCACCATTACTGATGCCTATATTCAGACCAGCCATTTCCAGGAAGCGTTCGAGTGGTTAGACCGTTTCGACAGCTTGCTGTTGCGTTATCGTCAGCATCCTATGGCCGACGATGCTTATCTCGACAAGCAGTCGGCACGTCTTAATCTCTATAAGGCTTGTGTGCTGTTGGGCTTGAATCGTAACGCTGAGGCAGAACGTGCCTATCAGATGGCTGAGCGTACGCAATATGCCAAGACGGGCGACGGTCAGCTGGAGTCTGCCAAATATCTGATGGCTGCCCACCGTTGGACTGAAGCTGCTGATAAATACAAGGTGCTTGAGAAGCAAATCAATCGTTACGACATCAGGATTACGTTCGATATTGTCACCGCTTATCTCTTACCCAAATTCCGTGCAGAGGTAGGAGCCCATCGTCAGGACTCAGCCATCAGCACGGGTAAGTGGATTTCCAACTTGCTCGACTCAGCTATCGTCTGGGAACGCAAGAACGACGCTCTCGAACTGGCTACCATCTACGACACGCAGCTTAAGGAGACGGAGATTATGGAGCAGCAGGCCAGCCTGTCGCACCAGCGCTTCCTGACAACTGTCATCACCCTGGTACTTGTCGTCTTCGGTTTCGTGCTCTTCATCTACTTCCGCCATCGTGCAGCCCGTCGTCTGGAGACGGCCTATCATCATCTGGAGATAGCCAATGCGCGTGCCGAGGAGTCATCGCGCATGAAGAGTGACTTCATCCAGCAGATCTCCCATGAAATCCGTACGCCACTCAATATCCTCTCAGGTTTTACGCAGGTCATCACTTCGCCTAATGTTCAACTCGATGATGAGGAGATGGCTGATGTTCGCCGACAGATTATTGACAACACCAATCGCATCACCAATCTAGTCAATAAGATGCTTGAGCTCTCCGATGTCAAGAGTCAGACTGTTATTGAGAAGAGCGATACCATTAGCGCTTTGCAGATAGCTACTGACGCCATCGATATCTCTGGCATTCGCCTGGCTGCTCACCTGACTTTTACGGTGGAAGAGTCGGCCGACATGAAGGATTTGACACTTGCCACGAACCACAGTGCAGCCGTCCGTGCCCTCTCGCTCTTGCTCGATAATGCGCGTAAGTTTACGGCACCTGCAGAGGCGAAGCAGCAACAGGGCGAATTCGTCAACAACCAACGAGCCGTTCTGCGCATTGCCCTTGTCGACAATCATGTGGTCTTCACTGTCGAAGATACAGGTATTGGTGTTCTCCCCTCTGAGTCAGAGCGCATCTTTGATGAGTTCGTTCAGCTTGACGAGTATTATAATGGTACGGGAATCGGTCTAACCGTAGCCCGTTCTATCGCTCGTCGTCTGGGTGGCGACATCAAGCTCGATACTACTTACACTTCTGGAGCTCGTTTCGTATTCACTTTACCCGTATAGCTTCCGATGGCGACGCTGCACATTTTCAATCCAGAACACGATATCGCCTTGGCTTCCGATCTGGCTAATTTCACGGCTCCCCATGCCGGACGCCAGCTGAGGGCCGACTTGGGCTTCCTGCCAGCCCTTTGGGCTAAGGAGGACGACGCGATATACGTGGACCATGTGGAGTACGCCCAAAAAGCCTTCCGACGGGTGATGCGTAAACCCGTCCAGCGCACTTTTGTAGCCTCGCCCACAAAGGTTGATGATATTAGCCCGTGGGGGTGGGACAAGGCTTTACGAGCCGAACTGAAACGTAAGGGTTGCGACGCATCGTTGTTACCTACCGACGACCAGTTGGCGCACATTCGTCAGCTGTCGCATCGCCGTACGGCTGCCCGCCTGTTACCCCTGTTGCAGACCGATTATACCGTAGGCGAAGCCTATGAGTGTCGCGAGGCCACTGAGGTCGAAGAGCTGCTTGCCCGTTATGGTCAGGTAGTGATGAAAGCCCCTTGGTCGTCGAGTGGGCGAGGGCTGCGTTTCTTATCAAAAGAACGTACACCATTCAGTCTTCAGGCGGGCTGGTTCCGTAACCTGGTTGAGCGGCAAGGTTGCGTGATGGTCGAACCCTACTACAACAAAGTAAAGGACTTCGGTATGGAGTTTAGCGCTGATGGCGAGGGGCATATCAGCTACGAAGGCCTGTCGCTCTTCCATACGCAGAATGGTGCCTATGTGGGTAATATCTTAGCCACAGAGCGTGCTAATCGAGAAATGGTAAGTCGTTATATACCAGTTGTTTGGTTGGACGAAATAAAGCAAAAGATTATCTCCAATCTCGACCTCGGTACTTACTCCGGTCCCTTCGGCCTAGACATGATGATTATTAAGGATGGATTTCTCCATCCTTGCGTCGAAATCAATCTCCGTCGCACGATGGGCCACGTCGCCCTCTCGCTGACGCCCGACGACGATGAAGTAGTCAAGGTGATGCGAATAGAATTGACAGATCATTACAAACTAAAGATAAACAAACTATGAGGAAAACACTTCTTTCTATCGTGGCACTCTGTGCGCTTACCGCCAGTGCCCAGTACAAATCGCAGGTATGGTCGCCCGACAATGGAGACGGCACCTATACCAATCCTGTCATCAATGCCGACTACTCCGACCCCGATGTCTGCGTAGGCGCCTCTGGTGAAGACTATTACATGACGGCTTCTTCGTTCCAGTGCGCCCCTGGTCTGCCTATCCTTCACTCCAAGGACCTCGTCAACTGGGAAATCGTTGGCTATGCCCTGAAAGAGCTCTATACTGGCGATGCCGAGAAGGTGAAGCACTTCAGTTCTCCGCAGCATGGTGCCGGCGTCTGGGCTCCCAGCATCCGCTTCCACAACGGTTGGTATTACATCTATTGGGGCGATCCCGATTATGGCGTATATATGGTGAAGACTCAGCATCCTGAGGGTGAATGGGAGGCACCCGTCTGCGTCATCGCTGGTAAGGGTTATATTGATACCACACCGCTTTGGGACGACGATGGTCGCTGCTATCTGGTCAACGGCTGGGCCAACTCACGTTCTAAGTTTGCCTCTGTGCTCACCGTTCGTGAGATGTCTGCAGACGGTACCCGTCCTATTGGCCAGCCCGTCATCGTGTTCGACGGTAATGGCACAGCGAATCGCACCTGCGAGGGTCCTAAGTTCTACAAGCGCGACGGCTGGTATTGGATTATGTGTCCTGCGGGCGGTGTTCCCGAGGGTTTCCAGCTGGCCATGCGTTCCAAGTCGCCTTACGGACCTTACGAGCACAAGATCGTTTTAGCGCAGGGCAAGACCAACATTAACGGCCCTCACCAAGGCGGCTGGGTACATACTAAATATGGTGAAGACTGGTTCGTCCACTTCCAGGACAAGGAGGCCTACGGTCGTGTGGTTCATCTGAATCCCGTTGATTGGTCTACGGGTTGGCCCGTCATGGGTAAGAAGGGCGAGCCTGTGACTACCTACAAGAAACCTCAGAGCAGTTCCAGCGTCATCGTCAATCCGGTGGAAAGCGATGAGTTCAACGCTCCTGTCATCGGAAAACAGTGGGAGTGGCATGCCAATTACGACGAGAAGTTCGGTGTACCCACCGCCTTCGGCACCATGCGCATCTATACGTATAAGCTCTCTGACGGTTGGAAGAATTTCTGGGAGGTTCCTAACCTGTTCCTGCAGAAGACTCCTGCCGACGAGTTCACGGTGACAGCCAAACTGCGTTTCACGTCGAAGGCCGACGGACAGATGGGCGGAGTCATCATGATGGGTCATAACTATCAGGCGCTGGTGGTCAAGCGAGTAGGGAAGGAGTTCCAGCTACTTATCCTTAGCTGTCAGGATGCTGATCGCGGAAAGGCGCATCAGGAAGAGCTCGTCGCTACGCTGAAGCCTACTGCTGAGGATAAGATCGACTACAAGCCAGGTATCCATGAGGATATCTATCTGCAATTGAAAGTCAGGAATGCCGAGGCCGGTCAGGCTCATGGCGGCAATCCGAAGGTCAGCTTCGCCTGGAGTCAGAACGGCAAGAAATTCAAGGACTGTGGTTCTGAATACCAGATGAAGCAAGGCAAGTGGATTGGTGCCAAGTTCGGTTTCGTCTCTGTAGAGACCAATCCGAAGGTAGACCGTGGTTGGCTGGATGCCGACTGGATTCGCGTAACGAAATAAGCGAGAGTTTTGGATAAAAAAAGAAAGGCGGGATGATTAAATTCCCGCCTTCTTTAGTTCTTCAGCCATCTGTTGTTGCAGCTCCTTAGCTTTCTCGGCTGCCACCTCAGCGAAGTCCTCGCCACTCGAAGCGTAGATGATGCCTCGCGATGAGTTGACCAGCAGACCGCAATCTTTTGTCATACCATATCGGCAGACCTCTTCCAGACTGCCTCCCTGTGCTCCAACGCCAGGGACCAGCAGGAAGTGGTTGGGAGCCACCTTGCGGATATCCTCGAACATCTGGCCTTGAGTCGCTCCGACAACATACATCATGTTCTCGTCGTTGCCCCATTGCTGGCTCTGCTTCAGCACTTTCTCGAACAGACGCTCGCCATTTTTGTCTTCCGTCAGCTGGAAGTCGTGCGAACCCTTGTTTGAGGTCAGCGCCAACAGGATAACCCACTTGTCGTCGTAGCCCAGGAATGGCGTCACCGAGTCTTCGCCCATATAGGGAGCAACGGTCAGTGCATCCACGTCGTACTGCTCGAAGAACGTCTTGGCATACATTTTTGACGTGTTACCGATGTCGCCACGCTTCGCATCTGCGATGATGAAGTGGTTGGGGTATTCCTCTTTCAAGTAGTCGATGGTGGCTTCGAAAGCCAGAATGCCATCTACTCCGTAAGCCTCGTAGAAAGCCAGATTGGGCTTGTAGGCTACACAGTAGGGGGCTGTGGCATCGATAATCAGGGCATTAAACTCGCACAAGGCGCGGAAGATGTAGTCGTCGCCGTCCTTTTCCTTTGCCTCGTCGATGATACACTGTGGAATCTTGTTGATGTCGGTATCCAGACCGACGCAGAGAAACGACTGCTTCTCCTTAATCTGCTGTATAAGTTCTTGTTTGTTCATAATTCTGATTCTTTCATTCGTTCTGCATTCTCAGCCACAGTCAGCGCATCAATCATGGCCTGTATATCACCGCCGAGGAAACCTTGCAGGTCGTGCGTCGTATAACCGATGCGATGGTCCGTAACTCGACCCTGTGGGAAGTTGTAGGTACGGATCTTGGCTGAACGGTCACCTGTAGAGACGAGGCTCTTACGACGAGAGGCGATATCGTCCATATACTTCTGATGCTCCTTGTCGTAGATGAAGGTATAGAGTCGACTCAAGGCACGCTCTTTGTTCTTCGGCTGGTCACGCGTCTCGGTACACTCAATCAGGATCTCCTCCGTCTCGCCCGTATTCGGATTCTTCCACATATAGCGCAGACGCACGCCCGATTCCACCTTGTTCACGTTCTGACCACCGGCACCCGAGCTTCGGAAGGTATCCCATTTGATTTCACCCTCGTTCACGTGCACCTCAAACTTGTCAGCCTCGGGCAGTACGGCAACGGTAGCAGCCGAGGTGTGCATACGGCCCTGCGTCTCTGTAGCAGGCACGCGCTGCACGCGGTGTACGCCCGATTCGTATTTCAGCGTGCCATACACATCAGCACCTGAGACGGCAAAGTCTATCTCCTTATAGCCACCCACGGCACCTTCCGATACGCTGGTGATGGAGAGCTGCCAACCCTTCGAGTCGCAGTAGCTCTTATACATCTTAAACAGGTCGCCCGCAAACAGGCAAGCCTCGTCGCCACCCGTTCCGGCGCGTATCTCCATCTGCACGTTCTTCGCATCCTCAGGGTCCTTCGGAATCAGCGCTATCTTGATTTCCTCCTCCAGCTTAGGCTGCAGCTCCTCGTTTTCAGCCAGTTCCTCGCGAGCCATCTCCTTCATTTCCGGATCGCTCTCGTTAGCCAGAATATCCTTCGCCTCTGCAATGCTGTTCAGACAGGCGATGTATCGTTTACGGGCATCCATGATGTCGCCCAAATCCTTGTATTCCTTCGTCAGTTTCACGAAACGCTGCTGGTCGGCTATCACGTCGGGGTCGGTAATCAGCGTCGATACCTCCTCAAATCTGGCCTCCAGTCCGTCCAGTTTCTGCAAAATGCTGTTGCTTGTTTCTGCCATTTTCTTTATACCTTATTTTTAGGCGACAAAGGTACAAAAAAAAATCGGACCAACCAAATGGTCTTTCTTATTTTTATGTGTTCAAATAACTATTATTGAGTGTCACATGCTGAAAGGCACACTGTTACTGAGTGTGTACTAAATCCAGTTTACCGCTGAAGCTGATAGGTTCACGTTCGCGGGGCGTCAGGTCGATGGAAGCGTTGCCATTGTCAAACACTTCGAGCTTAAACTCCATGTAATCCTCCTCGTTGTTCACGTTGAAGTAGATGAACGTCGTCCCTTTCTGGTCCTTCTCCGACTTGTAATTTGTGATGGGCGACTTGAAGTTCAGGCCTTTTCCGCCACCATAGGGTATATTGTAGGCCCTGCCGAAATAGGGTAGGTACGAATACACGCTATCGCCCTTGACCTGCAACGAGTAGTCCGACGTGACATTCCTCGCCTGTCCACTTCTGGGATACATCATGTCGATGTCTATTTTATACTCGCGTTCCTCCAACGCCTGGTTCACAGCCTGTTCCACTTTCGCTCTCCGCTCCGCCTTCTGTGCCGGCGTCAGCGTGCTGCATGCTGCAAAAACTATCACAGCCACAAGCACTACTATCTTCACTACGTATTTCTTCATCATCATCATTATTGTCTTGCAAAAATAGTCATAATCTTTGTTCTTCACAAGTATTTGAGAAATTATTTGCTCATAATGCTGTGAATTTTCATGTACAGGGGTTGCCCCTATGATTATCGGGCAAAGATTTTCTTGCAATCTTTTGGATATTAAAAGAATAATTCTTATCTTTGCCGTGAAAACATTAATAACAAGGGCCCATGGACTGAAAGAAATAAATTGAAAAGGACATATTAGGATAAAGAACATCCGCTTTTTGATTCTTGTTGTTCGAAATCGGCAAAATTTCATAAACAATGTACAAGAACTGAAGTTGGAGTTCGCGCCTGATGGCGTGGACTTTTACTAGTTTAAGTACATTAGGTGTTTGCCGATACCTGAACAACGTAGACGAAGTAAATTGTCCACGTTTTTTTTGCAAATTCAATCTAGAACAATATTAAAACTATCAATGATTATGAAGAAATTAAAGATTTGGAGCATCATGATGCTCAAAACCCAAAAGACGCTGTTTTTGAAAGTATTATTCTTTCTTGTATCAACGAATGCATATTCTCAGGAGTATATCGGTTCACTGACTGAAAGTTCACCGAAATACATTCCTGGCTCTATGACATCCGACGGTGCAGCTATTCTTTATAGTCGTGAGTGGTTAGATGGAGGGAACTATCGGTTTGCTCTTTACAACACCAGTATGAATAATTTCCGTACCCTATCGCTCTCTCCAACCAAATATGCATATGCTTACAAACGTGAAGAGCGAAAGCCCCAAGTCATGACAATGGGCAAAAACGAGAGGCAATTGTTCGATGGACAACAATTTGATACATGGGAAGCTTTTGTTGAAGCAGTTACCAACTACAACGGCACCGGGTTCCAGTTGGTGACTAAGAACAACAACCAATTGTGGCCTGCAGACAATGATCCATGGAGTTATTGGGAGTACGAACAGTTTGGGGCACAATATCCCAGAGGCTATTATGAATGGCGCGATGACAAAACTGCATGGATTATCAATCCCGAGTACACGATTCAGTACACAGGCGACTGGGAAGTAGTTGAAGAAAACAATAGTACTATAGGAGACATTAGTTATATGCGATACAAGAATTATGACGATGCCAACGCATACAGTCATGAAGACTTCTATCTGACACAAACGCTTTTTAACAACGATGCCAACTTCGAGTATTTGGAACCAGTCTACGATGAATCAGCTGTAGAAGTATTAGAGTACGATCGTGACGGCATGGGTCTGGATGATGTTAGAGAGACGCATAAGGGCAGCACTATTACTGGTTTCAATGTCGTTTCAGATAATGGCAATGTTGTTCTGACATTCAAGGCAGAGTCTGGCTACACATTCTCTTCTAGCACTATTTACTGCATCCGAATGGGTGGTCAGCACTATATGGTGTTTTTCCAAAATGAAAAGAGCACAGGTAAGAGTTTTTATGCTTATTACCGAATCAACAAGATAGCTTCATCAGTAGAGAAAGTGGCCATTATGCCCATGCAGGTCAATCCGATGGTGGCCTCGCAATCCGATAATATCACCGTAGAATTGGGCGAGAGCAATACTGCCAAGGAGATTGAAATCATTAATGCTTCTGGACAGTTGGTAAAACGTATTCCAATAGCTAAAGGTCAAAAGAGCGTAACCTTCGGTGCTCAGGGAATTACACGAGGTTTAAACATGGTTCGCGCTTCTGGCGATAAGAATAATGTGACAAAAATTATTATTAAATAGCAAACAGAATATGAAGAGATTAAGGATTTGGAGCATGCTGATGCTCTTGATATTGGCACTGCCAATGATGGTAGCTTGTGGTGGTGATGATGGTGATGACGTGAAGACAATCAACAAGTCGGATCTGATAGGAACTTGGTACACGTTGGAGGACGATTGGGTTATTGTCATCGGAAACAGTTCTGTGACCCAGTATGAAATTTGGTCTTCTGGAGGAACATATTCGCTGAACTCCTATACATACACCTGGAATTATACCATCAATGGTAACCGAATGATAAGCGATGACGGGCAGGAGGCTACGATCTCCATAAATGGTAATATGATGATAGTATCTGCCAATGGCCAAACTATGAACTACACCAAATATAACGGTACTCCGCAACAGCTGATCGTTTATCTGAATGGGAAATAACAAGTGCACATGGAGCCTCTTCTGTGGGCTCACACGGTGACAGACCTCTGTCAATCCTGCATCGCAAAGGTGCAGGATTTTTATTGCACACTGATTGAAATGTTTTTTTATGTGTATGAAAAGCAGTATGAATAATACTTAATAAAACTACTGACGTTTGAATAAGCTTACCCGTGAATCATCAGAAGGAAGTCCATCAACTTAATGATACCCACTTTCGGGAATTCTATCTGTCGAAGCACGTCGTAATGTTTGTCATTTGTCACGATATAGCGTGCATTGGCCTGAATGCTTTATACTTGTTCTTTCGCCTTATGCTCTCTGAGCCACTGATGAAGATCCATCTCGTTGATTTCGTCAAGCCGCTTCTGGTCAAGTTCGCCTGACTCCCACATTTTCTTGGTCATCTGGTCAAGACGCTTGGCATAATAGTCGCTGACGAGTTTCTTGATGTCGTTCAACTCCTCATCGCTCTTGATACGTGAAAAAAGCCCCAACAGATAGAGTTGAGCCGGGTTGAAAACAGTGGGTTGTACGTTATTCATAACACTTATTATTAATTAATGTGCTGCAAAAATAGGAATAATTATTGAAACTACAAAATAAAACAAAGAAAAACGAAAACAGAACGACGTTGAAGAAATAAACATACATGTGCCTCATACAAAAAATGCACCCTGCTTTGAAACAGGATGCAGAAGAGGGGGCGTTTGTTGTCTTTAAAACTCTACCTGCAACAGGAATTCTTCAGATGTAAGGAACGGCAATTGACAGAACTCTTGGAAGTCGCGCTTATTATTCGTAACAATGACATCGCAGCCAGCAGCCAGTGCACATTGGTATTTTTTCAACAAAGTCCATCAAGATGTTTGTGTCAAGGAAAACCTTCTTCATGTTCAGTACCCTAATATGTATTTGGTTCTTTCGTCATTCATCTCGTCAGACGACAACGAGAGACCACTCACCAGTTCCTTCGTCTCTTTTGAAATAGCTAAGCCTTTAAACTTCTTGCGAATCTTTTCCGCTGCAGTCTCTTCAGACTCTGCACTTTCAGCCTCATTGATAGCCTCTTGTAAAAAGGTGACTACAATGCGCATTTCCTGTGGCTTCATGTTTCGGAGTAGGTCAACATACGGAGCCATTGGAGTTTCTGATATTTTCCTTGCTAGTGCTGTCATAACATCTATCCTTATATTTCACGCTGCAAAAATAGGAATAATTATTGAAACTACAAAATAAAACAAAGAAAAACAAAACGACGATAATGAAGAAACTCAAGACATACCATGCTGATTCTACATGAAAACTATCCTGCATCGCAAAAGGTGCAGGATTTTTATTGCACACTGATTGAATGTTGAGATTTTTTGATAACTTTGCATATCAAAAAATCTAAGACACCATCAATGACTAAAAAAAGAACGTCTGCCTGTTGGCGGACTTTTTTGATTGTGACTACTACGGGGCGTACAGGGAGATGATTCGCCATCTCAGCCCAATGTTACTAACCAAAACAGAAAACCCGCTGCTCATAGAACGGCTGGACTTTCGACCTGATTTGCAGCGTGGCGACAAGGGCATTATCTACGCTGAACTGGCTCGTCTGCTCCGTTCGGGGCCTCGTGTGATGAAGAAGGGATTCTGCAAAAACGACTTGTTCCGATGGTTTTCTGACCCTCGACATTCGAATCTTGGCACAAATTTACAAAGTATTCAACGTGCTGTATATCAGCATATTGAGGATGTTATTTAAGAAGTTTTAACTGCTATTTCTTGTTGTTAAATCGCTGATTGGCTCAACGTAACCGAATATCTTTGCAGCGTCGAAAGACAGACCGGTCTTTATGTAGTTCAAAAAAAACAAAAACAGTAAAATTTATGATGAGTAAAACAATATCGATTCAGACGGACGAGAGCCGTCGGATGATGAGCAGCTGGACGCTGGAGCTGGCAAACTGGCTGATGAGTGAGAAGGACATGACGCGCAGGGAGGCTTTTCTGAAGGCGCACCTGGTGCGCAGGTTGCTGGACGGGCTGGGACAGGGCGTGGTCGTGTTTCAGTATCGGAAGGAGAATGGCGAGATCAGGCAGGCGCGGGGGACTTTGTGTCCGGGCGTGTCGGAGGACTTCGACCACTATGAATACAAGCGTGACGACTCGGATGCATTTAGCTGTGCGGACGAGCGTGGGGTGTATGTGTATTTCGACCTGGACCGTAGGGCGTTTCGGTCGTTTGCGGCCTGGAGGCTTGTCGAGGTGATAACTGAGAACTGAAAACGGAGAGGTATGATTACATTTTTAAAGAGATGGAAGAAGAGTTTGAAGTATTGGTCACCGAAAAGCTCATCAAGACGACGAGCGTGTTTACCAGTAATGTGCATACCTGCGTGGATCGCGACTACGATGCTGCGACTGGGCGCTATGAATATTCCTCGACGGTGGAACCGGATGGCGACCTGAAGGATGTGTTCGAGCAGCAGCAGCGGTCGGCACTGAAAATCATCGAGTGTTGTGAGAAACTATGTGCGCAACTCTTGAAGGACGGCAAGCGCATCTATGCGGGTATCAGAATCGCTGATTTGCACTACGACTGCAGTGATTGGGAACAATTAGAATTAACAGTAGAATAAAAGAATTATGAAGAACGAAAAAGAAGTGATAGAACATATCAAAAAACGTTACACGTATGATGCCGCTACGGGCGAGATTCGTAACCGTAAGGGGCAGGTGGTGAAAGGTGCGACCAATAGTAAAAAAGGTTATTTGTATGTAAGTTTGTATTTAGATCGTCAGCGAAAAGACGTATATCTACATCGATTGGTCTGGGCGCTGGTCTACGGACGCTTTCCCAAGCAGATAGACCATCTGAATGGCATCAAGACGGACAACCGATTGGAGAACCTCAGG
>SUYH01000025.1 GCA_015060535.1 Prevotella sp. | reverse complement strand
ACATCATGTGGACATCACCACCGCCAACGACGGGTTTGCCCGATGCCATGTAATCACGAAATTCTTGTATTGTCATTTGATTTTTCGTTTCTTTAGTTTCATAATATGTTCTTATTTGGGACAAAGGTACAAAAAAAAATCACAAAAGCAACAGCATTTGTGATTATTTTAGTTTCAGGTCTTGTTTAAGTTATGCCGAGCGTGAGCATCTTCGCAGCCAAAAGCCAAAGCTATGGAACCATATTTTCAATATTCTACCGATTTTTATTGTATCAACGTCCCAGCGTTGCGCCACACCTGCATGCATCTCCTTTGCACAGAAGGGGAGGGGTGTTTCGGGTTTAATGGAAGATTTCTTTGAATATGTGCAAAAAAATTCGTACCTTTGTAGGAAAAAAGAGAAGATATGCCAAGAAAGAATCATGGAATGTGGTATGAGGTGCATCCGACGCCAGTGAAAGGGAGCGACGGACGTAACCTGATGTATGTGCGGCCTAAGAGCGGCATGAAGCTGACGATGAAGGAGCTGGAAGAGAAGTGTGAGTTCTATAATGCATTGCGATACGGCGAGCTGAGCCGTGCCTTCGATGCTTTTATCCGGGTGGCTGGCCGCTTTCTGGCCGAGGGCTATCGCATTGATACGCCTATTGGTTCGTTTGCGCCTAAGTTGTCGCTGGCGAAACAGGTTACCAGTCCTGACGAGGTGAAGGACCGTGATGTCAGGCTCGATGGTGTGGAGTATAATCCAGGCAAGTTGTGGAACGAAGAGATGAAGAAATGGCACGACGGATTCCGACGCTACCAGAATCCTGACACTCAGGAACTTCTGGCCGATAAAGAGAAGCTGGAGCAGATGATGCGCGAGTGCCTACAGAAGCATCATGGATACATCACTGCCGGCATGTTCGCCTACTATTCAGGACTGACCCTCTACTCTGCCCGCAAACAGCTGAACGAGTGGACGAAGGGTGACAATCCCAAACTGCTGAAGACACCGAGGGGCAAGGAGCATATCTATACAGAAGTATGATGTAAGATGTATGATGGTTGAGGGATTTATGGAGCATCGCTATAATTTTAGGCGATTGAAATTGGGTATAGGCGCACAGTCGTTTGCGTATAGGCGAACAATCGTTTGGGTATAGGCGCACGATGGTTAGACGGGAGGTTCTCCCCCGTTATCCTTAGGCTTTTCCCCTGCAAGACTTAATGCTTCTCCCTGCAAGACTTAATGCTTCTTCCAGCAATCCCTAACACTTCACTCCGAGACTCCAAAAAACGGTTACGGTTACAACTGTAACCATGTAACCGCAGAGATAGAAATAAGATCGCAAATATGGTATAATATACACATATTCAATTAATTACAATCATTAAATATTAATTAAAACGACAAAAAGGTTACATGGTTACAGCTGTAACCGTAACCGGAAAAGAAGATATGAATACAGCAGAAATAAAGAGTATTGTTGATGACGAGCGCGCTGAGCAACTGACTGCCCAGCTGTGCCATCATTGGGATGTAGCCACACAAAGACTGGATACATTGGCACAGGAAGTAACAAACGGTATGGACACCTGCGCAGAAGCAGAAATCTATGCTGCCCTGATACGCATGCAGCGTGCGGTAATGGGCCTGATGGAACTCAACAAGATACCCACCGCATTCCTGTTTTCAGAGTATATGGAGCGCATCAGCAAGACCATAACAAACCCCAGCATACAAAAGTCGGTCATGACGCTGTTTCTACAACTACAGCAACTAGACGAGACACCTGCCAACAAAGAAGAGGCTTCATTCTTAGACCAGGTTATCCAGATGATAGCCCAACACCATGCATTGCCCAAAGAACAACAGGAGGCCATACAGCAGAAGTTCTCGTACATAGACTACATTTTGAAGGTATGTGCCCAAAACTTGGATACCAAAAACCTGATGATGATACTACCCATCTTTCAGGAAATCAAAACTGAAGGCAACAAAGACGATCAGGAAGAAATAACCAGCTTTATCCAGGACGCACAAAGGACAATGGAAACGCTCGACAGCCAGATGAATGAGAGTCGGCTGGCAATGGTGATAGAACTGGTGATATTAGCATTGTTACCTGGCATTCTTTTAAAGGTGATGCAAAATAGCAGAAGCAACAGCCAGAAGATGGCGCAGCTGTTTACTAAGGTACTCATGCAGGTGCGCGAGAGCAACCGTTGGTGGGAGTATTGGAAAGAGCATTGCGCGACACTCCGCGTGGTCAGCGACAGCAGTTCGTGGAAGGACATCATGACAGCCGAACGCACCAAGGTGCGTAGTGTGCTGGGCGAGATTCCTGGAGGTCTGTTTGTGAAATGGACCACGGAACGCAAGGCCTTCGATGAGGCTTTTCTCGATGCTCATCTTGACGACGAAGCCTTGCGCCACTTTATCTTCCATCTGGCTACACTCTATGAGATAGCCAGAGAACTGGAGCCGACAGCGAAATATGGCGATGAGCAGCTGGTGAAAGACGAACGGCAACAGGTGGGCGATGCCGTCTTGGAAGCAGCCATGAAGCTCCACGACCTGACCACCGCTAAGTGGTTCCCTCACTATGAAGCAATGTGGCAGGAACTGATAAACGATGAAACCATCTTTGCCCATCTGAAAGTGACGCGCAAGAGTCCGCACAATAACCTATTCACTGCACGTTTCTTCTGCCATTTGCTGGGAGAAATGAAAAAAAGTGCAGTCTTCGGAGCTCATTCCGACGGTGATTTGGCAGAAAAGCTGACGGAGAAGCGATATGTGGGCACTTTTCGTAAAAACATTCAGGAAGGAATGGGCGATGAAAAAGAATTTGTGCAAAAACCCTTCAAAACTATCTATCAGAAATACAAGCAGTTAGCAAATACCCACAGATAGTTTAGTGTATTTGCACTATAGCATATAAAAATCCCACTTTGAAGGTGCAAAACCCCTTGTGACCTTTGCCGTCGATATGATTAGTATAGCAACATCATTTAGCGGCAAGCCTCGCAAGGCGAGCATGGCTGCTTATCGTCAACTGCTGGCGAAGAATCATGTCGACGAGATTCTCCTCGACGTGAAGCAGAACAAAAATTTGGATCGCAAGAAGGAACTGCCCGTGTGGCTTCCCCTTGCAGAGTGTTTTAACAATGGTACGCGCAAGGCTGAAGATGCGGTGCCGTCAGGACTCTTCTTCCTCGACATCGACGAGAAGGGACTGACGGAACAGCTTTGGCAGAAGGTGCAGGACGAGAACCTCATTGAGGAATTTCGTATTGTGTACTTTGCCGAAAGTGCCGGAGGTGGTACCCACATCTGGGCTTGGCGCACACCTGGAGCTACGATTGAAGAGGACATCCAGAAGTTGGCCTCTCGCCTGGGTGTCAGCTACGACTCGCATGTGACGGACTTGGCCCGCTGCTGTTTCATGGTCAGCGAGCAGTATGTGAAGTTGCTCAACCCCATCGTCTTCGAGCCTCTGACGGACGAACAGCGTCAACTCTATGCTCAGCCTGTTATTAATAACAAGGTGGATCCAGTGGAGGTTGAATCAACACACCTCTCACCTCTTACCCCTCAACTCTCACCTCTTAACTACAAGGGCATTCCCTACGAGAACATCGTACAGGCCCTGCTTTGGAAGTTGGGTTATGGCGATGCACCTGCCGAGGGTGAGCGTAATACGGCGCTCTACACCATGAGCCGCTATCTGCGTTTCATTTGTGACTTCGACGAGCAGAAACTGTTTGCGATTCTGCCCCATTGGGGATTGTCAGACCACGAGGTGCTGGCGACCATCAAGAGTGCCGTCAGCAGTGTGCGCCCTACCGATATGCCCTCGCAGATGAAGGAGGTGCTCTCGTCGTTGGGTGCAGCCATAGAGAGTAGTGTCGAAGAGGCTGACGAGTCGCTTGTTACGCCTGTCGAAAACGAGCTTCCCGGCATTCTTCAGGACTTGGCTGACCACGCTCCTGAGGAGTTCAAGGAGGCAACGTTGATGGCAGCAATGCCCATGCTGGGAACACTGGCCACGGGCATCCGTGCTCGCTATCGTGACGGCAAACTGAACGCTCCCAGCTTCATCGTTGATATCGAGGCTCCTCAGGCTACTGGTAAGTCGTTTGTTGACAACGAGTTCGAATTGCTGATGGATCCTATTATCAAGCAGGACGAGGTGGAATGGCAGAAGGAAATCGAGTATTCGCTGGCCAAGAAAGACGGTCAGGAGGTGGATAATCCCTGCGCTCAGATTCGCATCATCGAACCCAATATCGGTGTGTCGGCCTTCCTGGAGCGAGCTCTCTATGCCAAGGGCAAGCACCTGTTCACCTATGCCCCTGAGATTGAGACGGTGCTGAAGAACAACAAGGGTGGCGCCTGGACGGAGAAGAACGACCTCTTCCGCTTGGCTTACGACAACAAGCCCTGGGGTCAGCATCGCATCTCGAAGGACTCGTTCTCTGGCAAGGTTACCCTCTATTACAATATGGTGATGTGTGGGACGCCCAACAAGTGCCGTGCTTTCTTCGCCGATGCCGAGAGTGGATTGGTGAGCCGAGTGACGCCTGTAGTGTTGCCCGATATGGTAGGCGCCAAGATGCCTGAGTTCAAGGCGTGGAGTCAGGAAGACGAGGAGAAAGTGAAGCGCCAGTGTCTCTGTCTGATGGACGAGGAGGGCGAGGTGGATTTGCCGCTCATCAACAAGGCCATCGAGGAGTGGGATGAAGGCAAGCGCCAGGAGTATCTGCAAACACTCTATTATCCCATTGATGTGTTCCGTCGTCGTGCAGCCCTCAACGGTTTCCGAGCCGGCATCATTGCCTACTTGCTGGAAGGCCGACAGGAGACGGAGCGCGCCATTAAGTTTGCCCTCTGGTTTGCTGAGCGTTGTTTCCACTACCAGATGCAGATCTATGGTGACAAGATTGATGCCCTGCACAACAACACGTTGAGTCCGCAGGCTTCGAAGGGCAACATCCGCTATCTGGATGCACTTCCCAAGGAGTTCACGAAGGAGGACTTGGTAAATTTGCGTCTTGCAAACAACGAGTCGCCTGTGGTGAAGACCATCATCTGTCGCTGGGTGAAAGAAGGCCTCATCGCGAAGATCGGAACTAACCTTTGGCAGAAGATTCAATAGAAAAGAAGCCCGGCTTGCACATTACAGGTCGGGCTTTGATTAGTTATTGGAGCCATCTTTAGTTTATGAGACCTCAATGGCCTTGGTGACTTTCTCCTTCGGCTTCACGGAGGAAACTGCAGACCTTCATATCTTATGCCTTTATATGTTTATATTCTTAGGTGTTATTTTGAGAGAGCATCGTACTGTTCGTTACTAACAGCCTCACACCACTCGTTGCTAGCTCCTTCCTGTACATCCTTATGATAGGTGAGATGCTGGAACCATGAGTCTTTCTGTGCTCCATGCCAGTGTTTTACCTCTGCAGGGATGGCGATGACGGTGCCGGGAGTCATTTGGATAGGAGTCTTGCCCCATTCCTGATACCAGCCGCGACCTGCAACACAAATCAGTACCTGTACCTGCTTGTGGTGGATGTGCCAGTTGTTACGGCAGCGAGGTTCAAACGTGACATTTATCACACCACCACCAACATCAGCCAGATAGCTCTGGCCTATGAAGTACTTGCCGTAAGGGTTCGGTTCGCCTTTCGGCCATTTGCTGCGCAAGGTATACCCCTCGCTGTCGAGCCAGGCACAGAGTTCATCAACCAGTTCCTGACTATTGCCCATGTTCACGGCTCCCTGCTTGTGGGCGGCAAGTTGTGGGGCAACGCCTTCCAAACCGCTCAGGGCTGCTACGGTGACTATCTCGCGGTCGGCAGCTGAGAGCTGGTCGCCAGCGAAGATGTCACCAAAGAGGTGGGACTTTAGATAGTAGTCATCCTGCGGGCAGAACTCGTAGTTGAAGGGCTTTCCTGAGAGCTGCGTCTGGTTCTTGGTACCCAGTTCGTAGGCCTTCTTGGCATCGTCCCATTCTGCGGGGCGTGTCCAAGGCTTGCCCTCCTGCCAGTTAGGCTGCTTGCTTTCCAATACCTTACTCAGCACTCCAAGGGCATTCAGGCTTCGTGGAAATCCTGTATAGGCATAGAGCTGTGAGAAAGCCTCCTTCAGCTCGTTGACGGTTACACCGTTGTCGAGTGCCATGCGTACGGCAGGCTCCAAACGTTTCATATCACCCTGTGCCATCAGGCAGGCACATGCTGCCAATCCCCGCTGACGCTCTGTCAGCGTCATTCCCGACGTGCCGTCGCCTACCCGTTGCCTTTGTGCATTTGCTGTTACCATAGTCATCATCATGATTAATAGAGCAAAAAATAATCTTCTCATATATAAAGACCTTTTCATTCTTCTCTACTTTCTATATTATACATTTTCTCCTAATTCAAATGCCTCTTGGAGTTTGGGATTACCCATTATCTCACGAGCTTCGTTCACGCCTCCACAGAATAGTGTGCCAGCCATGCGTGACTTAGGATAGCAATCCACCCATCCTTTCAGGCCTGCTTCTGCTCTCGTCGAAGTGTCGTCTTCGTCTTCTGCTGCCGTTGACAGCATATAGACATCGCGGAACTGATAATTCTGTTCGTACATACCGTTCATGCGGTCTATGAGGGTCTTCATCTGTCCGCTCATCTCATAATAGTAAATAGGTGTAGCCCAACATACTACATCGGCCTCCAGTACCTTTGCCATGATGTCGTTCACATCGTCGTTGATGACACAGCGGCCCAGCTTTTGGCAACCGAAGCAGCCTTTGCAAAACTGTATATTCTTACCTACAAGAGAAATCTTCTCTACTTTGTTTCCGGCAGTCTTTGCTCCTTCAACGAACTTGTCTGCTAACATGTCGCTGTTTGAGCCGTGACGCAGACTTGTGGAAATAACTATAACTTTTTTCATTGTTTTCTAATTATCTTTTTACCGTTTTGAATTATGATTCCTTTATGTCCAGCCTGAGCTAATGTGCCTTGCAGAGTATAGCAACTTTTATCTTTTAACTTGTCACTCTTAACAGTATTGATGCCTGTAGTCTCTGCAAGCGATAGCGTAACACTGATGTTGCTTTCGCCTGCTTTGAGGAATGTGCGAAGCTCATTTTCTGACAGTCCGTCGATATGTCCTAAACAACGATGTCTCCGGGTAGGGCTGTCATCTGCTCGTTTTTCGTTGTCAGCGATTTGCCTAAAGAACCCCATATTTCGAAATTGTTGTCGTTGAGCGTTACGGTTATGGGTGCGCTCTGTAGTGCAGCAACCAACTCGCGCGTTGCGTCATTATCGACCAGTGTCACGCTTTGCGTCTGTCCATCGATAGTGATATAAATTTTATTCATACTAGGTGTTTCTGCTTTCGCTTTGTTGTCTGCAGAACAGCTGCAGAACAGCATGGCGGCTAAAAATAATAAATACTTATGCATCGTTATCTTTGTTTTTTGAATATCAGTTTCATTGTCTTAGGGGCGAGGCTTTGCTCCTGTTTGGTCAAACAACCTTTTCGCATTCTTCCACAGAATCATCTCCTTGAATGGTGCCAGGTCGGGCTCTTTCGAGAGATAGTCTTTCATCCTCGCCAGACTCTGCGTGAGCACCTGCGGAGCGACGTATGGATAGTCGGAGCCGTAGAGCAGGTGGTCGGGCGTGGTGATGGTGAGCAGCATGCGGATGACCTCGGGAGAGTGTGCCCCTGCAAGGTCGTAGTAGAGGGTTCGGAGGTTGGCCTCGTAGTCAATCTCGCCCACCATCTTGTTGGCCTGCATTACGGGAGTCAATGACTTCATGCGAGGGATAGCCAACGGCAGATAGGCACCGCAATGGGGAACCACCACCTTTATATGATTATAGCGGGCCAACACATTGCGTGAAATCATGTTCGACACGGCACGAGTGGTCTCTGAGAGATATTCCTGCATGGCGAGCGGTGTCTGCTGCATTACCTGACGATTGACAGGTTCAGGTCGATGCGGATGCAGAATCACCACCGCCTTGCGCTCGTTCAAGACCGAGAAAAGCGTATCGAGTTCTGGTGCGCCAAGATACTGTCCGTCAACATTCGTTGCCAGTTTAATGCCATCAGCCTTCAGCACATCGAGCGCATATTTCGCCTCCTCAATAGCTTTCGATACATCGGGCAGGGGTAGGGCAGCACAGAACATGAATCGTTCAGGGTGCTCCTTCTTGATGCGAGCGGCAGCCTTGTTGGTTTGTCTGACTGTTTGGGCAGATGTCGGCTGTGGAGCTGCCAGCGTCAGCACGGAAGTCTCAACGCCGGCTTCATCCATCCATTTCAGATGATTGTACACATCGTATTTCGGCAGAGGGAATCCCTCGTCCATCAATCGTCCTTCTTTTTCAAGTGATGACACAAACTCAGGAGTGATGAGGTGTGAGTGCACATCAATCACACCCTGAGCAATTGCTGTTGTAGCTAAAGTCATTGAGATAATCGTTATCTTCAATCTCTTCATTTCAGATTCTCTTTA
>SUYH01000024.1 GCA_015060535.1 Prevotella sp. | reverse complement strand
ATTCAACGTTAAATTAATTAAGAGTTCCTTAGGACTCTTACTTCAGGCTGCAAAGTTAAAGTAGGGACGCAAGAAAAGGACAGATAAAAATAAAATTTATCAAAAAACATTTGGAAATTTGGAAAATAGTGCGTATATTTGCGGCAAGATATAATAACCTAAAACAATTTGGAAGATGAAAACAAAACGACCTTATTATCTGATACTCACTCTGATAATGGTAGCAGGGTTGAGTACCACATCATGTGTACAGAACGATAATCCTATCGTGGCCGACGTGTCGAGCGGTGTGCAATCCAACAAGGCTAAAGAGCCTACAATCGACCGGATGGGCGTGCTGGTGACAGCCGACGTACCCACTGCCGTGATTGGCACATTCGACGAGGGTACTACCGGTGCATCGCTCGTGAAGCGACTGCCTAAAACCACGGCCAGCATAGATGCCGACACCCGCATGGTGATACTGTCGGGTAGCATGTTCGACAACATGGCCGCAGCGTTAGACCCCGAGGTGATGAAGGCTGCAGTACGACTCACCATGGATGGTGGCTACATATGTCTCACTAACCCCACTAACGAGCAGGCCGGCGCGTTCGGACTGACCTATCTGCTGTCGCTGCTTGCACTCGAAGAGACCGACATAGAGCAGCTGTTTGACATTACCAGCGAAGAGGCTGCCGAAGCCGCACAAAGCTCGCCACGCCTGGAGCGTATGAAGATGCGCATGGCCAACATGCAGCGTGTGGCCAGAACCAGAGCCGACGACGAGGACATGGACATGAATGCCCCCTTTGCCGAGATGATCATCCTGGGATCGAACGACTACTTCATGCAGGAACCGTTTGTAGAGAACTTCACCTCGTACGTCAGTGAGAGCGACGAAAACGGTAACTCCACCGATCCACAAGTGGTGACCGGTAAGATGACACGTACAGCTGCCATCAGCGGTATGCTGGCCGATGCTGCTGCACAGTGGCTGAACGACACAGAGAAGAGCTACCAGCAGGCTGCTGCACGTCGCACTAGGACACGCGCCAGCGGCAGCTCGAACATCAACGAGCTGATGAATGCCAGCGAGACATTCACCTACAACGGTAGTATCTGCTTTACCGACGATGATGCCTCGACAAAGCGGCGCAACAACCGCGTCAACATGAAGGTCAGCTCGTGGGGCGTACACAACATCGATGCCAACAAGGACTACTACTACCTGAAACAGAATGTCACCCTCTGTATGGGTGATCGCAACGGATCAAAGATCTTCTACCCCACACGAGGGGAGAACTATTGGTACAACGCTACCAACTTCGGCGAGTATAACCGCTGGTATGGGGCATTCCTCTCGAAGTACGACACCTCGATGGATCTTACTGGTAGCGGCAGCATACACCTGGAGGCTGCAGCACCTAATACCGACAATAACTCGTCGACCACTACCGTCACCACGGGCACGTCGCACTCTACCACCGAGACGGTGGGTATCACCTGGGGTGCCAGCGGTGGAGCTAATGCCGCGGGGCCTATGGGCAGCTTTAGCGTTGGCGGCAGCTACTCGGTGGGTACTACCAACGGCTCATCGTTCTCGGTGGGCATGTCGCAAACCACCAAGGAGCTGGGTGTGAAGAAGAATACGGTGGGTACGAAGGTGGCGTGGACCTATACGGGGGCACTGCCGCAGTATTACGAGCAAGTAGGCGATTATATCTATTACTGTCATCAGACGCCTGCTGCCATCCTGGTGAACGATGCCGATGTGAGTCAGGAGATATGTTGGTCGGTGGATAATCCATCAGGACAGTATACCGTCAACATCACATCATCGCCACAGACAGCTGTGCTGGTGCATGTATATAAGAAAGAGGACGGCTATAAGAATGCCCCACGCAAATATGTATACAACAATGATGCCGATGCCACCTATACGCACAACCTGTTGGAGCCTAACCGCGCCATGCAGTCGTGGCGCATGTACATCACCATCGATGAGTGGGTATCTTCGCCTATCGCGGGTGCGCAGGGCGAGTTGGAGTCGAACATCCGCAATGCCTTCCCCGACCTCTATGCCAGCACCTTCAGGATAGCCGACAAGACGGCTACCAGTCTGAATACCATCGGCTATATCGTCAAGGCATCGAAGGAAATCATGACTAATAATGTCGACATCCTGCAGAGCTACGCCAGGTCGTGGGGCATCAAGAAGTTCACCATCCACTGGCGTTGTGACGATCGTAATGTTACAACCCGTGAGGGTCTTACCATCATTGCTGACTAAAAGTGTATTTCATAAAAAACATCAGCGAGGGTCACGGGGTGGCTCTCGCTGAATGTTTTTGATATGATGGGGGTGATTATTTATTTTGTACATCCCAGCCATTGGTACCGCTGGCATCAAAACATTTGTTCATTCCGAATTAAATCCATATCTTTGCAGCAGATAATTGCATCAAGAGTGGCACAATTTGCCCACCAACCGGCCAACTGTCGTAGGCATCGGTGGTAAAATGATGTGAGTGAGATTGTTTAACCCACTAAAAATTTACGATGATGGAAATCAGAAAGATTGAAAAAAGTGATTTAGTATTGTTCCCACGCCTACAGAAGCCTGGGCTAAAGCCTAAGCATGTTGCCTTCGAGTCCTTCAAGGCAGAGTTGAAACACATCGAAGGACATGGTTCCTATTGGCTCCTGTACCAGCAGGACAAGCCGCACCTTGTCGTGCACGTGCAGTTGCCAAAAAGCGAAGCCGAGTTTGATAACATCCTCGGCTGGTGTCTTGGTCAGAACAAATGGTGTGATTACATCGAGGCCGACCTCTCTTTCATCTGTGTCATTGCAGGTTACAATGCAGAAGAGCTAACACCAAAGTATCCAGACTTCTTCAAAGAGCGTGTTTACGCACTCTACGATTCTGTTTACTGGTGGTACAAGTACGGCAAAGCCCTGCTAAAACAGTAGTTCCAGCCGAAAGAGGCAGCGCATAAAGCCCTGCCACATTCGGTTCTGGAGGCAAGCAGGAGAGAACAGCCAACAGAAAAGTCAGGGGCACGTTAAGGCTCTAGTGAGCCAACACTCTGCCTCTGATTTTCTTTATGGCTGTTCACACCTGCCTAGTACCGCACATTCGTCGTTTTAGCTGAATTTCAAGGGCTTTTGAGCCTATGTGCAACCTCGGGGGCTTTCTTAACAATATCCGACTTCAAACCTCTTTTTCTTAACATCTGTTTACATATTCCGCTTCTTCTGAGCGTTGGGAGCGGGAGGCGAGGGCAGGGCGCGTGGGGGGTGTCTATCCCGACGGGTTAAGGGCACCGCCCTTAACAATCCTGTAAGTCATTGATTATCAGCAACCGAAAGGGTTATTAACTTAACTATTTTCGGTTTTAACAAAATAATGGGGGATAATCAATGGTAAGTGCCCGATGGCGGCCCCATACCTTCACCCAGTCAAGTCTCAGGCATGGGCATCAGACACGTCTTTTCATACACACACGCACGAAACTAAATTTGCACTTGTAAATCCACATTTAAACTTGTAAATCATGTCATCAATCAACACCAATGCTACTGTCACCCTGACTGTTAACGGCAAACAGGCGCAGGATATGCTAGACAACCTCAAAAAGAAATCGCAAGACCTCGAACACGCCATTGAAAATGCAGCCAAAGCGGGCAACAAGGTGGAACTCAAACGACTTCAGAAGGAACTGAAGCAGACCAACCGGCAGATAGCTCAGATAGAGAGTGCAACTGCCGGTGTGGAGAAGGTTCTGAAGAACCTCGACAGGGCAACACCCAAGGAACTGAACAAGACGCTAACCACCCTGAAGAAGCAGCTCAACGGCATCGAACGTGGTACCGAAGAATGGCACCGACAAGCGGAAGCCATCAAGCGGGTGAAAGCGGAACTCGCCAAGGTCAACACGGAGCTGACCGTTGGCGAGGGCTTCTGGGACCGCTTCAACCGCAAGATGAACGACTGGCAGACCACACTCATGGGCATGATAGCTGCTGCAACAGGTATCATTATGGCTGGTCGCTCAGCCGTCAAAGCCTATGCGGACATCGACGCAGAGATGGCTAATGTCCGCAAGTTCACGGGCATGGCCAAGGAACAGGTCGAGGACCTGAACGAGGAATTCAAGAAGATGGACACACGCTCCAGCCGTGAACAGCTGAACATCCTTGCTGAGGAAGCGGGTAAACTGGGCAAGCAGTCTAAAGAGGATATCATGGGATTCGTGAAAGCGGCTGACCAGATCAACGTCGCACTCGACGAGCTCGGCGACGGGGCCACGCTCACACTCTCCAAACTGACCAACATCTTCGGCGACGAAGAACGTTTAGGCACAGAAAAAGCGTTGCTATCTGTTGGTTCTGTCATCAACGAGCTCTCACAGAACTGCACCGCATCAGCACCATACCTGGCCAACTTCGCCAAGCGTATGGCAGGCGTAGGTGCCCAGGCAGAAATGACCATCCCACAGATTATGGGTCTGGCCGCCGTGCTCGACTCTCAGGGACAGGCCGTTGAGATGTCGGCCACAGCTGTCTCGAAACTGATCATGGACATGTTCAAGCAGCAGGATAAGATTATTAAGGCTACGGGCATGAATGCGGAGAAGTTCAAGCAGACGCTGGCCAAGGGAACAAACGAGGGCCTGTTGATGCTTCTCGATACGCTCGACAAACTGGGTAACATCGATGTTCTGGCACCCATCTTCAAGGATATGGGTGAGAACGGCGCCCGTGTCGCTCAGGTGATTTCGGCTCTGGCTGGTAATCTGGACATGGTGAGATGGGAACAGGCTGAAGCAGCAAAGGCTTTCAAGGAAGCGACATCGGTCACCAAAGAATACAACGTACAGAACACGACAGTTCAGGCTGGACTGGACAAGGCTCGTAAACGGGTTAAGGAGATGGCCATTGAACTGGGTGAGAAACTGCAGCCTGTCATGCGTCACGTTCTGAGCAGCACAACACTCATGCTAAAAGTCCTCTCAACGCTGGTGGACTTTATCCTGAAATACAAAGGTACACTCATCACCTTGACTGCAGCAGTTGTCGGCTACTATACCGCCGTCAAACTGCAACATCTGTGGTCACTCCGTTACATCGCCGTCGTCAAACTGAAGGCCGCTGCAGTTGCCATCGAAAATACGGCATTAGCAGCCTCTATCCTCAAACACAAGGTACTAAGAGGGGAAATCACCGCCGCTGCAGCAGCACAGACATTCTTTAACAAGGTACTGAAGATGACCCCCCTGGGTGTGGTCATCACGGCTATGACACTCCTGATTGGGCTGTACGTGAAGTTTGCCAAATCATCCTCCGACGCCGCTGCAGCTCAAAAGCGCCTAAAGGATATCAACGAGGAAGCCGACCGCAATACCCGCGAGGAAATCAACCGCATTGAGCAGCTAAAACGTACGATAGAAAACGAGTCTCTATCTGTCAACAAGCGCCGAAAGGCCATCGAGGAGCTGCAACAGATCATACCTGACTACCACGCGAGCATCAGCGAGGAGGGCCAGCTATACGGACATAACATCAAAATCCTGAAAAACTACACAGAACAGCTGAAGAACTCGGCAAAAATCAAAGCGACACTCGAGAAACTGCCCGACGCTGAGCATCAGCGTGACGTGCATTTCAACGAGGCTACTCATAATATTCAGGACGCCTATTTCAACGAAAAACAGGGCCAGACAGAGACAGAGGCAATGCGCAGCGCGAACGTAAGCCCTACAGCCTACAGGGCATGGAAACTGCAACAGTCAAAGTTGGATAAAACGGTGACGCAGTACAACAACATCATCGACTCCCTGACAGCGGACAACCAACGCTTATCCGACGAAGCGGAGAAGTTAGCAAAGGCCGAAGACCCAAAGAAGACCCCAACACCACCTCCCACTGACGACAGCAAAAAACAGGAGCGCTTCAAGGAGGAAAAGGACTGGAAAGCCAAGGAAGAAGCCCTCAATCGAATCAGTTATGCCACTGGTCAGCAGAACTACGAGCAGTACCAGAAACGGATCCTGGAAATAGAAATTGAATACCAGACGAAGATCCTGAAGCATAACGACCTCACGGAAATAGAAAAACTGGAGGCACAGGCCGCATACGCAGAAGCGGAAAAGAAGCAATCGGAGCAGCATACGAAAATCACAGTGGAACAGGAGACACAGCTCTACAACGAAGCAATGTCTATCCAGAAGCAACGCTATATCGATGGTCAAATAGACCAGGAGATTTA
Organism: Prevotella sp.; assembly: GCA_015060535.1. Lineage (GTDB taxonomy): Bacteria > Bacteroidota > Bacteroidia > Bacteroidales > Bacteroidaceae > Prevotella. Next base: position 4,439 of record SUYH01000024.1, on the reverse strand, counting down.
TCAGCAGTCGCTGGAACTCTTGGAGTTGAACCACCTGAAGCGTATGACGACCATCTACGAAGAGGGCACGACCGAATACACGCAAGCATATACTCGTTATCAAGATAAGCTGATTGCCGACCAGAAGCATCGCCAACAGGAGACAGAGGCTGCCGAGAAGAAGCATGCCGACCAACTGAAGAAAATCAAAGAGGAATATTTCGGGGACAACCGCTCTGAACGGACGAATAAGTATCTGACTGACTTGGAAGCACTCAAAATAGTCTATGACCTGGAGATACAAGCAGCCGACAACAACGCCCAAGAGAAACTGCGTATCGAAGAGGACTACCTGAAAGCGAAAAAGGCCCTGCGAAAGAAGTACGGCATCGATGAACTGGATGATAACAAGTCATTCCTCGAAGAATGGACCAGCGCCACTCAGGAGTGGCTGCCATCAAGAAGCAGCAGGAAGCATCTGCAGCTCAGGGTTATGCCAAAGGAGGTTTTACCGGTGAAGGTGGTAAATATGAGGTGGCCGGCATCGTACATAAAGGGGAGTGGGTGGCCAGTCAGGAATTACTGCAGTCGCCCGTTGCCCGCCCGATGATTGAGGCTTTGGACTATGCCCAGCGAACGAACACCATCGGTTCATTACGCTCGGATAACGTTTCACGAAGTATCGTGGCTCCGAGCGTGTACGCACAGTCCGCACCATCATCGCCGACAGTTATCCTGCAGCCCACCCAGCAGCAGTCAGAACAGTCTGACAAGCTGATGAAGGAGTATGCCGATATCATGCGCCAGCTGAAGGATCGTCTCAGCGAACCTTTTGTGACTGTCAACACCGTCACTGGCGACACCGGCATCAAACAGGCCCAGGACGAATACGCCCAGCTCATCCGTAACAAATCACCCAAAAGTCGCAGGAAATAAAACATAAGCATTTCAATATGGAAATCATTATCAACGGCAAGATTGCCTATCTCAAAAAGAATACATCGTTTGAATATATCGCAGAGAATCCCTTGTTTACGGGCTCAGACAGCTACACACTAACCATCACTTTCCCCCTGAAAGGATGCCCGCAGAACATTGATATCTTCGGGCACCTTTATCGTCAGGACGTTTTGAAGAACAAGGTCGTATTCGACTGTGAAATCCGTGACAAACAGTTTTATAAAGCTGGTTGCATCACCATCACACAGATATCGGAGGTGGAAGTGAAGACACAGTTCCTGGAGGGCCGCAGCGAACAGAACTTCAACGATACTTTCGACAACATCTACTTGAATCAGCTCGATCTTGGCACCCCTTCAATACGTGATGCCGAGTATTACGACATTTCCTCTGCTTGGGAAGCAAGCTATCCATTGGTTGATTATGTTGCTCTGCCATGGGTGAACAACACATCAGGAAATCTTCAGAACGCCGTTACAAAATCCTCGGACGGAAGTTTTCAATGGGATAGCAAGCTCACTAATCTCTCATTCCAGCCGTATCTGTTGTACATCCTGAAGAAGATCTGCAGCGCCATAAAGTATTCGGGCAGTTTCAACGTCATCAACAACAGTTATTGGAAGTACCTTATTATCTGTAACACACTCCCTGCAGCGTGGTCGCTAGCTAACTTCGCTGATGCCATGCCGCATTGGTCGCTCACTGAATTCTTCGAGCAATTGGAGCTGCTGATGGGTGGTGAGTTCACCATCAACCATAAGAACCGCACAATCAGATTTGACTTCTCACACAAGATTGCTCATAACATCAAATCGATGAAAATTGACCGTATCGTCAGCAAGTATTCGGTGGACGTGGCTCAGGAAGACAAATCGGACTACATCGCTTCAAAAAACATTTCTTATGCAGACAATGACAACCGCCTTTGGCCGTATCGCAGCTGCCAGTGGTACATTGCCAAGAACAAAGACAACGCCTTGAAATACAATACGCTTACAGCATTACTCAACTATGCCAAAACACTTAAGGAAAGCGGTATTTACATCACAGATGGAGGTTCACATAAGCGTTATTCACGAGGCTATCCGGCTGGTTCCGATGGTAACAAGCTCTTCTATGCCAAGGACGTAGATACCTATTTTATTATGTACTGCTACAAGTCAGAGTTATTCGAAACAACACATATCGGTGGCCAGGATTATCATTGGTATAAGTACTACAACCGTTTGATGCCTATTAACCAGTTTGGTAAGTTATTCGTCAGTAAGGATGCAGAGGACGTGGAATTACAAATCGTTCCTGCCTGGATTGATGAGACAGAGGACACTTTAGGCCCGTGCTTATTTCTGGAATGTGGCGACCTGGGAAACGCTACGACATGGAATGAGGATACCTCTGGAGGTGGTTCCGTCGATACCGGCGATGGCAGCCGGATGGGAGGGCAGCGAACACGAGGATTCTCAGGTAGTCGTGATGACGACCAGCAAGGTGATACAGAAACAGAATATGGCGACGGCGCTTTAGCGCAGAGTATGGCCGGAAAGACCATAGAAAAAGGGGATCAGGAGAAGGCAGAGGCTTATTTCGACAAACTTTATGTAGCTTTCTGGGACGGTAATATCCGCAACACAGGAAAGTTGCCGCGTCCCATAGTAGATAAGGTAGAGATAGACGATGACTTTACCGCAGTAAAGCCCCCGTACTCACTGCGCCTGGAGCCCAAGAAAGGTCTCGACTCGCAGAATATCCCATATCAATATACCTACACTATCGACAACAGGAAGAAATACACCTTCTCCTTCCTGGCCGATGAGATTCCCAACCCACGGTCTGTATTCTACATCGAGGGCAGCCGTTATGTCTGTGAGAAAATAACAGCGACCTTCCATGAATCAACAGGAAGGTCGCAGTTACTCAAAGGTACTTTTTACCGCATTATCTGATGGCTGATACAATTTGTTCAGTATGCTGGAACATTGGCTTCTTTAAGATCTTGGCATATATCTGAGTGGTCTTGATATCCATATGACCAAGTGCTCGGGCTACTTTATCTATAGGAAAATCGTAGGTCAGCAGCAAGGTCGCAAAAGAATGTCTGGCTACATGACAGGTTATGGGCTTGTTGATGTCAAGCTTCTCCTGAATAACATGCAGATAGTCGTTAAGCTTCTGGTTCGAGATAATGGGTAGCTGATAGTTGTACTTCTTAAGTACAGCCTGGGCTGGAGGTAGGATAGGGGTGAAGAACTTAGAACCAGTCTTCACACGAGCACCGTCAATGTAGAAAACTTTTCCTTTCTTCTCAGTCATTGTCATGAAATCGAAGCTGCACATATCCACATACGATAGGCCTGTGTATGCCATAAATATGAATAGGTCACGTACGCGCGCGAGCTTATCAGATAATTTTGCATTGCGGATTTTGATAAGTTCATCCTCATTGAGTGGTCTGCGCTCTTTGTTCTTACCGCGTTTAAGTTGTACATGATCATACGGGTTATTTGGAATCATCTGGTCACGCCAAAGAATACGAGTGTATTTCTTCAGTCTTTTATGGTAGCCCCAGATGGTTACCAAAGTCTTGTCATTTTGAGCATGAAGATAATCGTCATACTTAATGATGTTTGCAGGAGTAAGGTCATAGAAAGTCAGAAGCATGTGGGACTTTTTCAGGCTTTCAACCACCACTTTTACATGTCTGCTTGTACCTTCACTCAGCCCTTCCTTCTCCAGATATTCCATGATGAAGTCAGGAAAACTTTGGCGCTGGTCATGACCCATAAACATGTACTTATTGTCAGAAGTCTCGACATCCTTTACCTCTGCCCCGTAAACATGCCTATTGAAATTATCGATGGTCAAGTCCTCACCAAGTACTAACATTGCATTAATAATTTGCTCGTAGTGCTTAATTTTTGCTACTACGTTCTTGACCTGGGCTGCAACTTCCCATTCATCTGGAGTTGCAGTCCCCACTGTTTCGTACTTACGTTCACCAGCCTGGAAGTAAATACACAGCTCAATTTTTCCATACCCAGTTTTTGCTACTGAGCCTTTGCGGTCAAAGACCACCTTCACAAATTTCTTCATAACTTTAAAAGTTTTTTAACGCAGCAAAATGGCTTTTTTTGTCAAAAAATGGAATTTTGGATGCTTTTTACCTGATTTTTCTGTCCCCCAACCACAAGAAAATGGTACACTGGTAGCAAAAATCTGAGAGGCGGTAGCAAAAATGGTAGCAAAAATAGGTTTTCCAGACCATTCTATCCAGTTCCACATCAGTCCAAATATGTCCAAATCTACTGCTTTGTTCAACAATACTTAAAATTGCTAAGAACTGGATAAAATCAGGTGTTTTAGAACGCTTTTTGCTTGTTTTTATATGAAAATAGACAGGCTTCATAGCCTGTCCACTTTTCTCCTCTGTGATTCGGTTGGGGCTCGAACCCAAGACCTACTGCTTAGAAGGCAGTTGCTCTATCCAGCTGAGCTACCGAACC
>SUYH01000011.1 GCA_015060535.1 Prevotella sp. | reverse complement strand
CCTATTACATTATTCTATAAATATTACATTATTATATTTTATTTTTTTAATAAGGTACCCCCACGTAAGTCCCCCACCAACTACCCCAAAAGTGCAAGTTGCAAAAGTTGCAAAATTGACAAAACTGCAAAAATCCGTCAACATCTGTTAATAAAACTTTAACCCCTTTTGTACTAGGTAACTCATGCCGAAAAGTAAAAATGCAACTTTTGCAACTTGCACTTTTCGGGGCGTTACGTTGATACTGGGCACGGAGCTTACGTATGCGGGACAGTCCCCCAGTGCTGCGAGCAGCACAGCTGGGACAGTCCCGAGGAGGAGCCGATTATCATCAACAGCGGGTTCAGAAGTCCGGAGGTGAATAAGGCGGTGGGGGGCTCACCGACATCGAATCATCTGACGGGATGTGCGGTGGATATCCGAGTCTGTGGGATGGAGCAGCTGTTGCGCTATGCGGTGATCTTGCTCGACATCAGTGATGAGTCGAAAGAAGATTTCGACGAATTGTTGTTGGAAAGGAAGGGCCCTGTGATGTGGCTTCACTTCGCAGTAAGGCCCAAGGACAACCGGAGGAAGGTGAGAATCGTCGCAACTACAGGCTGAGCAGTTCGGAAGGATGGGTGATGAAGGTGGTGGCGCCATGATGCAACAGGAAGTCGCGAGAGCGGAAGCCCCAGAGGACGCTGATGCAGGGCAGACCACTATTGCGGGCTGTCTGCAGGTCGACATCGCTGTCGCCTACGTAGACGGCCTGCTCCTTCCCCGCCCCAAGCTGGCGAAGGGCCTGGAAAACGGTATCGGGAGCGGGTTTCTTACGGATGCCCTCAGCCTCGTGTTCACCAATGGCAACCTCGATCTCAGGAAAGAAATGACGGACAAGGTCCTGGGTGGCAGCCATCATCTTATTGCTCACCACAGCGAGTCGACAGCCGCGCTGCTTCAGCTGGTGCAGCATCTCAGCGATGCCGGGATAGGGACAGGTGGTGTCGAGCGAGTGCTGCATATAATGCTGGCGGAAGGTGGCGAAGGCGGCCTCGAACTGTGGGTTCTGAGCACCATCGGGCACAGCGCGCTCCATCAGCAGGCGGACGCCATTGCCCACAAAGCCACGTATGGCATCAACGCTATGGGTAGGCATACCGTGAGTCTGCAGGGCATAGTTGACGGAGGAGGCCAGGTCATGGAGCGTATCAAGCAGCGTGCCGTCGAGGTCGAAAATGTAAACGTTATACATTAATTGATAATTGACAATTGACAATTGATAATTTAGCGGCGCGATCGCTGAATCATCGTCTTCACCTTATTATTATATTTAGTAGCAGCCAGAAGTTCCTCGATGGTGAGGTGCATGCGCCACTGCCAACGGTTGTAGGGGTCGCTGGGCGTGTTGATACGCTCGTCCTGGGGATGCTTGCTGCGCAGTTCGCCATCCATGGCGAGCCAGTCTTGCAGCGAGAGCAGACAGAGCATGGAGGGACAGTAGAGATGGCGCGCAATGATCTCCTCGGCCAGATGGGCAGGGAGCTGTTCGGGGGCACGGCCCTCCTTCTGAAGCATGGTGACATAGAAGCGCTGACGACGCTCAGGACTCTCCTGCCACCAGAGGCGCAAGGGCGACATGTCGTGGGTGGAGATGGTGCAGACGCTGCGGATGGGGTTGGCATCGAGATGAGCGAACTCAAAACCCTGACGCTTAGGCATCTGCTGGATTTCGAGCGTCAGGATGCGTAGCTGGTCAAGAACGGGTTCAACGCAGTCGGGCAGCATGCCCAGGTCTTCACCACAGATCAGCATGCGGCAGTCCTTCAGGACAGCGGGCAGACGACGCAGGGCCTGTTGTCCCCAGAAGAAGGAGTGGCGCTGGTAGAAGTAGTTGTTGTAGAGACGCATAAAGGCATCCTTATCTTCCGTCGACAGGGCCTCGTAGATAGGCTCGTTGATGACGTTGATGCGCGGATGGTACATATCGGGCTGATGGGCATCCTCGACGAAAAGCACATCGGTGATGAGCTGCATCAGTCCGTCGCGAATCCAGAGGCTGCTCTCATCGCGTCGCTCGGCAAAGGCCTGAGCCACCTTGAGCTGGGTGCTATAGTCGTCCTGCAGGTCGTAGAGTCCGTAAGCCTTACGAACCAGGAAATTGTCGCGAACGTACTGGGCATGCAGGCCAAAGAGACGATCGACGAGGCGGTCGTTGATGAAGGGCTTGGTAAAGAGGTCCTTGCGGAAGGGCAGTCCGAAATACTCTATCTCGCTGACGGTGAGGGGCAATGCAGGAGAGAAATGACCCAGGATGCCGTCGATGGCTCCAACGGGAATCTCCCAGATGCGGAAGAAGCCCAGGACATGGTCGATGCGGATGGCATCGAAATACTGCGACAGATGGCGCATGCGACGCTGGAACCACGCCACCAGCTCATCGCTCCAACGATAGGTGGGGAAGCCCCAGTTCTGGCCCTGCTGCGAGAAGGCGTCAGGTGGAGCACCAGCCTGCGAGTCGAGGCAGAAGAGGTCAGGATGCTGGCGGGTCTCGACGCTGTCGCGATTGACGCCAATGGGCAGGTCGCCCTTGAGCACGACACCATGGCTACGGGCATAGTCGGCAGCCGACTTCAGCTGGGTATGCAACAGATACTGCACGAAGCAGACGAAGTCGAAGTCTTGCTGACGGAAGGCGGCATAGGGCTGGAGCCAGTCGTTGTTGACGCTGACGAAGGCTTTGTATTCCTTGGTGGCCATTAGGCTCTTGCCCTGCTCGTCGAAGAGCATCTGCAGGTATTCGTTCTTGACACGGTCGACAGCCTCGTAGTCGCTATAGGACAGGGCATTCAGCTCCTGACGACGACGCTGGAACTGCGTCATCTGCGCCTTGGAACGGAGGGTACCGGCAGACTCCAAATCGACATAATGAGGATGGAGTGCCATGACGCTCACGATATTATAAGGATAGGAGTCGTGCCAATGGCCATCGGTAGTGGTATCGTTGACGGGCAGCGTCTGGATGAACTTCATGCCAGTAGCCACAGCCCAGTCGACCATTCGCCTGAGGTCGCCAAAGTCGCCTACGCCATAGGAATGCTCAGAACGCAGCGAGAACACGGGAACCACCACGCCAGCAGCGCGCCATGTCTCTTCACGCAGCCGCAGATGGCCACCATGGAGCACCAGCACCTGTCCGTCGGTCATCTCCTGGCTGATGACACGGTTGTCGCCCTCTTCCCACGACAGCAACTCATGGGTGTGGGCATCGGTCACCACATATTTATACTCGACAGGCAGCACCCACCCCAGGGCATTGACGCTGAGCATCCACTCGCCCTGTCCGGCATACTCCATCTTCAGATAGCGGCTGGGGTTCCAGGAGCCGATGGCAGGATGGCTGCCACAGACGGCCATGCACTGGCCCTGCTTGAGCTGGGGCGCAGAGACACGGAAGACGATGGTGCGACGAAACAAAGGCAGCGGCAAGGCCTTCACTTGCTCGTCACGAGGGGCCTTGACGGTGGTGAGATAGGCTGCCGAATAAAGATGGAGAGGCAGCGGACGGTCACGCCACTCGTCAGGGAAGATATAGTCTTGCGAGGCATCGAAAGGATAGATGCGAGGTATCATGTTCCACTCGCGGCGAAGCACCTGTCCCTCAGCATTCTCCACCTGATAGCGGTAGACGATATGCGACAAGGGGTGCTGACGGCTGACGAGTGCCGCTGTTTCAAGGGTCCATAATTCGCCATCCTCGGTGAGCATCGGCAGGTTCTGCTGTCGGACGGTGCCATCCTGGCTGTGGTAGGTGATGCCGACATGCAGGCTCTCGCCCCACGAGGTTCGGTAATGTATGTTAAATTTTAGTTTCATTCTTCTGAACTTTTCTGCAAAGATACTGCTTTTTCTTAAAAAAAGCGATTTTTTTTCTTTTTTGTTCTCGCTTAGTTGTACCTTTGCAGCCAAAATAACAAGAAAAGATGAAAAACTTCAATTCGCGCGCCTATTTATATATTGCCGGAATGGGCATGATACTGATCATCGCATTGACAGTATTCTACGCCATGACATCGGTTTCAGACTCGGAATCGACGGAATATATTTATATCGACGATAACGACACACAGGACTCGGTGATTGCCAAGTTACAGCCCTACGCCAACCCCATAGGTATGGCTGGACTGAAGACGCTGCTACGCCATAGCGACTACAAAGAGAACATCCGCACAGGACGCTACGCCATCAATCCTGACGATGGGGCCGTTGCCGTATTCCACCGCATCAAAAGCGGACAGCAGACCACCATCAGCATGGTGGTTCCTGAAGCACGCACGATGGAAAGGCTCGCTGAGCTGCTGTCGAAAAAACTGATGATCGACTCAACGACCATCATCAATGCGCTGAAGGACGAGGACGTATGCCACAAGCTGGGATACGACACCTGCAACATTGCCGCGATGTTCGTGCCCAACACTTACGACATGTACTGGGACGTCAGCGTAGACAAACTGCTGCAACGCATGAAGAAGGAGCACGACCGCTTTTGGAAGGGCGACAGGGAGGCGAAGGCCGCACAAATCAACCTGACGCCTACAGAGGTAGCCACGCTGGCCAGCATCATCGACGAGGAGACTGCCGACAACGCTGAAAAGCCCATGATAGCAGGCATGTACATCAACCGTCTACGGGTGGGTATGCCCCTGCAGGCCGATCCTACCATCAAGTTCGCGCTGAAACAGTTTGAGTTGAAACGCATCTACAATAAGCTGCTTAATACGGACAGTCCGTTCAACACCTATGCCAATCAGGGATTGCCTCCCGGACCCATCAAGATAGCCAGTATCAGGGGTATTGACGCGGTGTTGAACCACGTCAAGCACGACTATCTGTACATGTGTGCCAAGGCGGATTTCTCAGGGTCGCACGTCTTTGCCAAGACCTACAAGGAGCACCTGAAAAATGCCGCAGAATACACGCAAGAACTGAACGCAAGAGGTATACAATAAAAAAAAATGCCACCCGCTTCACAGTGGAGGGCATCTTACCTTAATTAGGTATTAGTCTTTTTTAAGGTAAAAAGATTGTATTCAGGATAACGTTGGCAAAGGTAATTGATTTATGTCAATCTCGCAAATATTTGTATATGTTTTATAACATATTTTATATTTATCGCGAAAAAAACCTAAGCTCTAGACGCTAAACTCTAAACTTTTTCGTACCTTTGACTACCGTCTTAGGTACTCACGCTCGAAAATGCTCAAATAAATTTGGCATTTTACTCACTTATTCGTACCTTTGACTACCGTCTTAGGTACTCACGCTCGAAAATGCTCAAATAAATTTGGCATTTTACTCACTTATTCGTACCTTTGTACCCAAAATATACATTATTATATATATATGGAAGAAAAAATCATCAATGAAAAAGAGGAGAAGAGAACCGCGAACACGGCTTCTCAGAGCCTCAGCTTTGTAGAGCAGTTTGTCAAGGAAGACTTAGAAGCAGGCAAGAATAGCGGTCGTATTCAGACCCGTTTCCCACCAGAGCCCAACGGATACATCCACATCGGACACGCCAAGGCCATCTGCATGGACTTCGGTGTAGCAGAGCGATTCGGTGGCATCTGCAACCTCCGCTTCGACGATACCAACCCCACGAAGGAGAACACGGAATATGTGGAGAACATCATGAGCGACATCAAGTGGCTGGGATTCCACTGGGAGAACGTATACTATGCATCAGACTACTTCGACAAGCTCTGGGACTTTGCCATCTGGCTGATTAAGAAAGGACTGGCTTACGTAGACGAGCAGACCTCAGAGCAGATAGCCGAGCAGAAGGGCACTCCCACACAGGCTGGTAAGGCCAGCCCCTTCCGCGACCGTCCCATTGAGGAGAACCTGCGTCTGTTCGAGCAGATGAACACCCCGGAGGCCGTAGAGGGCTCGATGGTGCTGCGCGCCAAGCTGGACATGGCTAATCCTAACATGCACTTCCGCGACCCCATCATCTATCGCATCATCCAGATACCTCACCACCGCACTGGTACGAAGTGGCATTGCTATCCGATGTACGACTTTGCACACGGACAGTCAGACTACTTCGAGGGTGTCACCCACTCCATCTGTACGCTGGAGTTCGTGCCTCACCGTCCGCTGTACGACAAGTTCGTAGACTTCCTGCAGGAGAAAGAAGGACAGCAGGGTTATCGTCCACGCCAGATAGAGTTCAACCGTCTGAACCTGACCTATACGGTGATGTCGAAGCGTAAGCTGAAGGCACTGGTAGACGAAAAGCTGGTGAACGGATGGGACGACCCCCGTATGCCAACCGTATGCGGTATGCGTCGCAGAGGCTATTCATCACAGAGCATTCGCAACTTCATCGACTCCATCGGCTATACCAAGTTCGATGCACTGAACGACTATGCGCTGCTGGAAGCCAGCGTGCGTGACGACCTGAACAAGAAGGCTTGTCGCGTATCGGCTGTGCTGAACCCCGTCAAGCTGGTCATCACCAACTATCCTGAGGGACAGTATGAAGAGATGGAAGCCGTGAACAATCCTGAGAACGAGGCCGACGGCACCCACAAGATCACCTTCGGACGTGAGCTGTGGATAGAGCGCGACGACTTCATGGAGGTGGCTGAGAAGAAATTCCAGCGACTGGCACCCGGCAAAGAGGTGCGTCTGAAGAATGCCTACATCATCAAATGCGATGAGGAACACCCCTGCGACAAGGATGCTGAGGGTAATGTGACGACCATCTATGCCACCTACGATCCAGAGACACGCAGTGGACAGCCTGGAGCTGACCGTAAGATCAAGGGTAAGACGCTGCACTGGCTCTGCTGCCAGCATGCAGTACCTGCTGAGGTTCGGCTGTACGACCGTCTGTTCAGCATCGAGAATCCTAGTGCTGACGAGCGTGACTTCCGCGAACTACTGAACCCGCAGTCGCTGACCGTTCTGAAGAACTGCTATGTAGAGGAGTACCTGAAGGAGAAGAAGACAGGCGACTTCCTGCAGTTCCAGCGCATAGGCTATTTCACCCCCGATCTGGACTCTACACCTGACCATCTGGTGTTCAACAAGACGGTAGGACTGAAAGATACTTGGAAGAGATAAGAGGTATGCAGGAAGACGAAGCGTATTTCAACAGCGAAGACTTTCAAGAACTATTGAATAGTTACGAGGCATCCGTGGAGGCTGGCGAACAGCCCTTCATGGATGCTGACGACCTTGTAGACATTGCCGATTACTACAATCAGAACGGCGAGAAAGACAAGGCGCTGGACGTTATTGATTATTCGCTTCAACTGTATCCTAACGCCACGCTGCCCAACGTTTTCATGGCGCGAGAGGCCTTGATGCGCAACGACTTCAAAGAGGCTCGTGAATATGCCAACCGGATAGCCGATCACGACGACCCTGACTACCACTATCTGCAGGCAGAGATCATGATAGCAGAAGGGCACATCAATGAGGCCGACCGCTATCTCCGCGACTACGAAATGACGGTAGACGCTGACGAATATCAGGACTTCATCAAAGACTGCGCCAACTTGTACATAGACTACGGCATCAACGACAAGGCCTACGAATGGATGATGCGGAGCAAGGGCGACAACAGCAGCGACTTCAAGGAACTGATGGCTCGCACGTTGTTCGGACTGGGTAAGTTCGAAGACTCTGAACGGATTTTCAACGAGTTGATAGACAGAGACCCCTACTCCACCCGATACTGGAAGGCACTGGCTGGCGTGCAGCTGATGAACGAGGACTACGGCAATGCCGTGACCAGCAGCGAATATGCTCTTGCCATCGACCCAGAAGACCCTGAGAGCATCATGAGCAAGGCCAGTGCGCTGATGCACCTGGAGAACTATGAGGAGGCTGAGAAATACTATCGACGCTATATCAAGATAGAGCCTGACGACGAGGCAGGACCATTCCACCTGGCTTTATGTCTCATCTATCAGGGAAGATACCAAGAAGCGAAGGACTATCTGTTACAGGCAGAGGCCATCTGCGAGGAAGACTCACCCGCACTGCTCCATATCTACCAGGAACTGGCTTTCTGCTACAGCGCGCTGAAAGAGCTGCCAAAGGCTTTAGAGGCTATCGACAAGACGCTTCCGCTGACGGACGACCCCAACAACGTGCTGGTCATCAAAGGACATATCCTGCTGTGCAACGACGACCTGGAAGCCGCACAAAAGATTTGGAAACAAGCGATGATCAACTCGAAGCATTCGCCCGCGGTCATGCTGCGCATTCTCGTCTCGCTGTACGACAACCACTATACGAAGTCTTGCTATAACATGCTCAAGGAGTACTGCGAGATATACGATGATAACAAGGAATACTCCACGGAGGGCTATTCCTATCTGGCACTGTGCTGTCACGATTTGGGCTATAAGGACGAGTTCCTGAAGTATCTGCAAATAGCCATCGAACGCAATCCCCGCGAAGCCAAATCGGTACTGGGATCACTCTTTCCGCAAGATACGGAAGTGAACGATTATTATGAATACATGACTCATCATTTAAACCAATGAATTTTATCACATCACTGCTCAGCAATCTCAACTATGGCACGATACTCTTCCTGATGCTTTTGGAGAGTACGGTAATTCCCGTGCCTTCAGAGTTTGTCGTAACACCAGCAGCCTATCATGCCGCAGGAGGCAACCTGAATGTATGGCTGGTCATCCTGTTTGCCACCATAGGTGCCGACATGGGAGCTACCATCAACTACATGGTAGCCTATTATGTGGGGCGCCCTGTCATCTACAGCTTTGCCAATAGCAAGTGGGGCAAGATGTGTCTGCTGAACCAAGAGAAAGTAGAAAAGAGCGAGAAATATTTCGACGACCATGGTATCGTAGCCACACTGACAGGACGACTGATACCTGGTATCCGACACCTCATCAGCATTCCTGCAGGACTGGCCAAGATGAACTATTGGAAATTCCTGCTTTACACCACGATAGGTGCAGGAGTATGGCACGCCATCCTGGCTGCTCTGGGTTGGTATCTGCACGCCATCGTGCCCGAGGAACAGCTGAACGACAAGATTATCGAATATGCGGAATACATCAAACTGGGCATCATCGTCTTAGTACTGATAGCCATCGCATATTTTGCAGTAAAGGCATATATAAAGAAAAAACAGTAAACATTATGGCAAAGATCAACAATCACCTCGTGATCATGGCTGGCGGCGTTGGAAGCCGATTCTGGCCTATGAGTACAGCTGAAAAGCCCAAACAGTTTATTGATGTCTTGGGTATTGGCAAATCACTGTTGCAGCTGACCGTCGAGCGTTTCCAGACCATTGTAGACGCTGAGAACGTATGGGTGGTCACCAATAAGACATATGCTGATACTGTGGCAGAACAGTTGCCCAACATGCCTCGCAACCACATCCTCTGCGAGCCTTGCCGCCGCAATACGGCACCCTGTATCGCCTACGTGTCATGGCGCATCAAGTCGAAAGACCCCAAGGCCAACATCGTGGTATCGCCCAGCGATCATGTCGTGCTGGATACCCAGGAGTTCCGTCGCGTCGTCAAAGAGTGTCTGAACTTTACTGCTGACAGCGACGCTATCGTGACGCTGGGCATGAAGCCAAGCCGTCCTGAAACAGGCTACGGATACATCGAGGCCAACCTCTCGGCTAACTCACTCCGCAACAAGGAGATATTCCGTGTGGACTCATTCCGTGAGAAACCCGATCTGGAAACAGCCAAACAGTATATCGCCAAGAACAACTACTTCTGGAATGCGGGCATCTTCATCTGGAACGTATCGACGATTGTCAATGCCTTCCGCGTATACCAGCCCGCCATCTCGAAAATCTTCGAAGGCATGCTGTCAATCTATGGAACAGATAAGGAGCAGGAGACGATAGACAAGATGTTCCCTGAGTGCGAGAACATCTCCGTAGACTATGCTATCATGGAGAAAGCAGAAGAGATTTTCGTCTGTCCTGCAGACTTCGGATGGAGCGACCTGGGCACATGGGGCTCGCTGCAGCAGCAGACCAAGAAGGACCTGTATGGCAATGCCTGCATCGGACAGGATATCAACGTCTTCGAGACTCATAACTGCATCATTCATACGACACAGGAGAAAAAAGTCGTCATCCAGGGACTCGACGGCTATATCGTAGCAGAGAACAACGACACGCTGCTGATCTGCAAGCTGTCAGAGGAACAGCGTATCAAGCAGTTCTCTGGACAAGATAAATGAAACCAATTCTTTACTCAAAAATATGGAAAATAAAAAAGTTGCTTTAATTACTGGTATTACAGGTCAGGACGGTTCGTATCTGGCTGAATTCTTAATCGAGAAAGGTTATGAGGTACATGGTCTGATGCGCCGTTCCTCATCTTTCAACACTGCACGTATCGAACACCTCTATCTGGACGAATGGGTTCGTGATATGAAGAAGGCTCGTCTGGTGAATCTGCACTGGGCTGATATGACTGACTCTTCATCGCTGATTCGTGTGATCTCGAAGATTCGTCCTACAGAGATTTATAACCTGGCTGCACAAAGCCATGTGAAGGTATCGTTCGACGTGCCCGAATATACAGCAGATACAGATGCTAATGGTGTGCTGCGCCTGTTGGAGGCTGTTCGCATCGCGGGTCTTGCTGACACCTGCCGCATCTATCAGGCCTCAACATCTGAGCTGTATGGTAAGGTGCAGGAGGTACCCCAAAGCGAGACGACCCCGTTCTACCCTCGCTCTCCCTATGCTGTAGCTAAGCTCTATGGTTTCTGGATCATGAAGAACTACCGTGAGTCATACAATATGTTCTGCTGCAATGGTATCCTCTTCAACCATGAGTCAGAGCGTCGTGGCGAGACCTTCGTCACTCGTAAGATTACACTGGCTGCCGCCCGTATTGCACAGGGATATCAGGACAAGCTCTATCTGGGTAACCTGAACTCACTGCGCGACTGGGGTTATGCCAAGGACTATATTGAGTGCATGTGGCTCATCCTCCAGCAGCCAGAGCCTGATGACTTCGTGATTGCTACAGGTGAGTACCATACGGTTCGTGAGTTTGCCACGCTGGCATTCAAAGAGGTTGGCATCGAACTTGAATGGCGTGGTGAAGGCGTCGACGAGAAGGGTTATGACAAGAAGACCGGAAAGCCACTGGTTGAGGTAGATCCGAAGTATTTCCGTCCTGCCGAGGTTGACCAGCTGTTGGGTAATCCAGCAAAGGCAAAGGAGAAGTTGGGTTGGAATCCACAGAAGACTTCATTCCCAGACCTCGTGAAGATCATGGTTCAGCACGATATGAAGTTTGTTAAGAAGCTTTTCTTAAAAGCACAGATGGACAAAGAAAATGCTGAATAAAGAAAGTAAAATATATGTAGCGGGACACCACGGACTAGTAGGTTCCGCTATTTGGAACAACCTGCTGCAACGCGGATACAAGAATCTGGTGGGACGAAGCCACAAGGAGCTCGACCTGACAGACCAAGTAGCTGTCAAGCAGTTCTTCGACGAAGAGCGCCCTGATGCCGTAGTATTAGCAGCAGCCTTTGTGGGAGGCATCATGGCTAACTCGCTGTATCGTGCGGACTTCATGATGATGAACATGAAGATCCAGTGCAATGTCATCAGCGAGGCCTATGCCCATGACGTCAAGAAGTTGCTCTTCCTCGGCTCTACCTGCATCTATCCCAAGAATGCGCCACAGCCAATGAAGGAGGACTGTCTGTTGACATCACCCCTGGAATACACCAACGAAGAGTATGCTATTGCCAAAATTGCCGGTCTGAAGATGTGCGAGAGCTACAACCTGCAATACGGCACCAACTACATTGCCGTGATGCCCACCAATCTCTATGGTCCGAATGACAACTTCCACCTGGAGAACAGCCACGTGATGCCTGCCATGATGCGCAAGATCTATCTGGCAAAACTCATCAACGACGGCAATTGGGAGGCAATCCGTTCAGACATGAACAAGCGCCCTGTAGAGGGAGTCGATGGTTCTGCCACCAACGAGGCCATTGAGAATGTCTTGGCAAAGTACGGCATCTATAATAATAAAGTGGTGCTCTGGGGAACGGGCAAGCCTCTTCGTGAGTTCCTTTGGAGTGAAGATATGGCTGATGCTTCAGTCCATGTATTGCTGAATGTCAACTTCTCCGACATTATCGGCATCGAGAAATACTCCAGTGTTCACTATGGAGCATCGACTGATGGAGCTGTAGACCGCAACCACTCTGCAGGACGTGGAGGTGCCATCCCCTCATTAGGCGAGATCCGTAACTGCCACATCAATGTGGGTACAGGCAAGGAACTGACTATCCGCGAATTGTCTGAACTCGTGGTGAAGGCTGTCGGCTTTAAGGGTGTCGTAGAATTCGATGCCTCGAAACCTGATGGCACCATGCGAAAGCTCATCGATGTCTCGAAGCTTCACAGCCTGGGATGGACACACAAAGTAGAGATTGAGGATGGTGTTCAGAAGTTGTTTGATTGGTATCAACAAAGCCTCAAATAAAAAATTTGGACTGACTTTCTTGGTCAGTCCATTTTTATTTACTATCTTTGTCGCATAAAAACCGAATAACTATGAAACTCGTCCATACTTTCCAAGATATGCTTCGACAGGTTTCCGAAGGCAAGCAATCATTGCGCCTTGTTGCCGTCAACCCTACTGACGAAGCAACAAAGGAGACGCTCCAAAAAGTAGAAGACACCCATTTAGCAGAAGTTATCCGCATTGAAGACCATCTGCCAGAGCGTGCAGCAGAAAAAGCGGTGGCACTCATCAGACGGGGTGATGCCGATGTGCTGATGAAAGGACTCATCAGCACGGATATCCTGCTAAGAGCTATATTAAATAAGGTGTCAGGACTCTTGCCGGAGGGGAAAGTGCTATCGCACATCTCCGTAGCAGAGATTCCAGCCTATCATAAACTGCTTTTCTTTACCGATGCGGCTGTCATCCCCTATCCCACACAGAAGCAGCGTATCGAGCAAGTTCGCTATGCTACTGACATATGCCATCGGTTGGGCATTCATGAGCCTAGAGTAGCACTCATCCACTGTGCTGAACATGGTGGGCGACAATTCCCCTTTGTCGACGAGTATCCTAACATTATCCAAATGTCAAAAGAAGGGGCCTTCGGACGATGCATCGTCGATGGACCATTAGACGTCAAGTCGGCATGTTCGCTAGAAGCTTTAGAGGCAAAGGGCATCTCATCCCCGTTGAATGGTGACACGGATGTGCTCATTATGCCAGATATTGAAGTAGGAAATGCTTTCTACAAATCGATGACGCTCTTTGCCCAAGCCAAAACGGCAGGTATCCTCTGGGGCACCCAATGCCCTGTAGTCGTTCCTTCGCGTGGCGACTCTGCAGAAGCCAAGTTTAATAGTATTCTTTTTGCCCTTGCATGTCTATGAAAATATTAGTCATCAATCCTGGTTCTACCTCAACGAAGGTAGCAGTCTATTACGACGAGAAGCCTGTCCTGCTGCGTAACATCAGCCACACTGCCGACGAACTGGCTCCCTATGATGCCATTACGGAACAGCAGGATTTCCGTCGTCAACTCGTACTCGATGAGCTGGAGCGTTCTGAAATTCCCATGGAGTTTGATGCTGTTATCGGACGCGGAGGATTGGTAAAACCAATCAAAGGTGGCGTCTACGAAATCAATGACCTCATGATTGAGGATACGCTTCATGGCTGTGTGATGCACAATCATGCCTGCAATTTAGGATGCCTCATCGCCCACGAGATTGCCATCCAAATTCCTGGTTGCCGTGCTTTTATTGCCGATCCTGGCGTCGTTGACGAATTGTCACCTCTAGCTCGCATCAGTGGCAGCCCGCTCATGCCCCGTATCTGCATCTGGCATGCGTTGAACCAACGAGCCATTGCTCGTCGATACGCCCGAGGTATCGGCAAGAGATATGAAGACCTGAATCTGATTATCTGTCATCTAGGGGGCGGCATCTCTGTTGCTGCTCATGAGCATGGCAAGGCTATTGATGCCAATAATGCGCTGGACGGTGAGGGACCTTTCTCGCCCGAACGTGCAGGCAGCCTGCCTGCAGCAGATCTGATACGGCTCTGTTTCAGTGGGAAATACAACGAGAAACAGCTGCTGAAGCGTATTGCAGGTAAGGCTGGTCTGAATGCCCACCTCGGCACCAACGATATGCGAGACATTCTAGAGCGCATCAAGTCTGGCGACGAACACGCCAAACTCATTGTCGAAGCCATGCTCTATCATGTTGCTAAAAATATTGCTGCTGAAGCTGCCGTGCTCTGTGGCAACATTGATGCCATATTATTAACAGGCGGGATGGCTCACTCTGAATATATTGTGGGAGAGCTGCGTCGACGCATCGCCTTCTTGGCACCTGTCTATGTTTTTCCTGGCGAGAACGAAATGGAAGCGCTTGCCTTGAATGCATTAGCTGTATTACAAGGCAAGCGCGAAGTAAATGTGTATGATTAAGCTACTAATTTAGCATACAAGGCACATTACATGTTCTTTTTCAGAGTTTCCTTCCATGCAGCATAGGCAGCTTGGTACTCTGCGCGATGACTCGCATCAGGTTCAATTACCTGCAACTTATCCAACGTCGCAAAGGCTTCTTGATTATCCTTATAGATACCAGCACCAATACCAGCACCCTTGGCAGCGCCTACTGAGCCATCGGTATCGTAAAGTTCGATGGTAGCCCCACTTACACCTGCAAGTGTATCACGGAACAAGGGCGAGAGGAACATGTTGGCCTTACCAGCGTGGATCTTCTGGATATCCATACCCATCTGCTGCATAATCTCCATACCATAGCAGAAAGAGAAAACGATACCCTCTTGTGCTGCACGAACCAAATGAGCCTTGTTATGCTTGTTGAAGTTCAGGCCGTTGATAGAACAGCCAATCTCTTTATTCTCCAGCACACGTTCTGCACCATTGCCGAAAGGTATCACGGTGACGCCTTCACTGCCAATGGGCACAGATGCTGCCAGATCATTCATCTCAGCATAGCCAATCTCTGGTGTGATGTTGCGATGTGTCCATGCGTTCAAAATGCCAGTACCATTGATACAGAGCAATACGCCAAGACGTGTCTGGTCTGCCGTATGGTTCACATGAGCAAAAGTGTTTACGCGGCTCTGCTTGTCATAATTGACCTCGCCAAGCACACCATAAACTACGCCCGATGTACCTGCCGTAGCAGCAATCTCGCCAGGATTCAGCACATTCAGCGACAGGGCGTTATTAGGCTGGTCGCCTCCACGATAGGTAATTGGAGTACCTGCCTTCAACCCTAGTTCTGCAGCAGCCTCAGCACTGACCTCACTCTGCACGCTGAATGTCGGAACGATATCAGCAATCAAGTCCTTGTCGAAGCCATAATAGTTCATCAGGAAGTCTGCCACCTGGTTGTTCTTAAAGTCCCAGAACATACCCTCTGAAAGGCCGCTAACCGTCGTGTTAGCCACTCCAGAGAGACGCATGGCGATATAGTCGCCAGGGAGCATAATCTTATATACCTTATTATATATATCAGGTTCGTTCTCCTTGACCCATGCCAGTTTTGCCGCAGTAAAATTGCCTGGAGAGTTCAGCAGATGACTCAAGCACTGGTCAGCACCGAGATCCTTGAATGCCTTTTCGCCATAGGGAACGGCACGTGAGTCACACCAGATAATCGAAGGACGCAAAGCCTTCAGATTCTTATCCACACAAACCAAGCCGTGCATCTGGTAAGAAATACCAATAGCCTTGATATCCTCACCCTTTGCTCCCGCATCGGACATGATTTTCTTCAGACTCAACTTAGCATTATCCCACCACATCTGGGGATCCTGCTCTGCCCATCCAGCCTTAACTGCCATAATAGGAGCCTCCTTTTCAGGATAGAAAGCTGTGGCCACACACTTGCCTGTATCAGCATTTACCAATGACGCCTTGACAGACGAGCTGCCTACGTCAAAACCCAACAAATATCTATTTGCCATAATTTGATATTAAACGTTTCACTAATTATATTACGTTTTGCACTACAAATTTCCCTAAAATATTTTTAAAAACCAACTTTTTTGCCGATTTTACACATTTTTTTATCTTTATTTGACTACAATTAAAAATATTTTTTTACCTTTGCAACGAAATGTATGCGAAAAGCAAGCAATTTCATTGACTTAAGATTTAATTCATATATGAAGAAGAAGATACTAATACTTGATGACAAAGAGACCATCGCAAAGGTGCTCTCCATCTATTTGATGAGTGACTATGACGTGCAATGGTTACCCGACGGCTTGCAAGGTGTGAAATGGCTTCAGGCAGGTAATACCCCTGATTTGATCATCTCCGACATCCGCATGCCAGGAATGCGTGGTGATGACTTCTTGGAGTGGATCAAGCAGAACGAGCTGTTCCGCCACATCCCCGTTATCATGCTGTCCAGCGAGGACTCCACCAGCGAGCGTATTCGCCTGTTGGAGATTGGTGCCGTTGACTATATCGTTAAGCCTTTCAACCCCATGGAGCTTAAGATTCGCGTCAAGAAAATTCTCCCCAATTAATCTTGTGGTATTTAGAAGCTTATTATGATAGGTGTTGTATACTTAGGCAATAACCCCAAAACGCAGGAACGTCTGAAATACATCCCTGGGCAATTGGTTCGAATGACCAATGCCTATAAAGATGCTGCTCAGATTTGCACCCCGCACGTTGCTAACGAACACTTCTTGGTGTTTTTCGAACGCAATGTTCGTAGTGAGGATATTACTGCCATCACCTATCTGCGTAAGAAATGCCCCGGTGTCTATATCGTTCTCATGACGACTACGATGTCAGACGAAGACCGCAAAATCTATATGAAATGCGGTATCAACGACACGATACACCAAGAGGCATCAGTCACTGAGCTGAACAAGAAAATCCAGTTTATCTCCGATCGCGAGAACATTCTATTTGACAGCGAAGCACCAAAATATGGAATATTGAAATTTAAGATTCCTGTTTGGAAGCGTCTTTTCGACATCGTCTTCTCCTGTCTTGCTATTATCATTCTATCACCAGTTTTCATTCTGACAGCGATTGCCATCAGACTAGAAAGCAAGGGACCCATTCTCTTTAAGTCACAGCGTGTCGGAACAAACTACACCATCTTTGATTTCCTGAAGTTCCGTAGTATGTATATCGATGCCGAGCAGCGCCTTAAGGAGCTGAGCAAGGATCATAACCAGTATGCCGACAACCATGAGGAAGAAGAGCTGAAGACCATGACGGCGCCCTTGGGCGACCAGGCAGAACAAGACATGCTCGACATGGGTATGGAGTCTATGATGATGATTGGCGATGAAGAGATTATGCTTGTAGGTGACGACTTCGTGATGGCAGAAAGCGATTTCAATAAGCAGAAGGAAGAAGACATCAACAATGCTTTTGTTAAGATTGAGAACGATCCCCGTATTACCAAGGTGGGTCGCTTTATCCGCAAATATAGCATTGACGAGCTCCCTCAACTGTTCAATATCCTAAAAGGTGACATGTCTGTTGTCGGTAACCGTCCTCTCCCACTCTACGAGGCTGAGAAGTTGACTGCTGACAGCAGCATTGACCGTTTCATGGCTCCTGCCGGATTGACTGGTCTTTGGCAAGTTGAGGAGCGTGGAAAGGGTGGCACCATGTCTGCAGAAGAGCGCAAGCAGTTAGATATCACCTACGGACAGACCTATAACTTCATGCTCGACATGAAGATTATCTTCCGCACGCTAACCGCCTTTGTACAAAAAGAAAACGTATAAGATAGAATATATGAAAATAAAAGGAAATAATATGGTATCTAAATGCGTAAAGAGGTTTTTACCTTTTTACCTTTTTGCCTTTTTACCTTTATCGGCTTTTGCTCAATATGTTAATAGCGGTATCAGTGCCGGTTTCTTCGACTCCAGCGAGAATAGCACGATCAACTTCTCTGAGTTTCACCTACCTCCCCTTGGTGTGCTTTATGAGAATGCCAAGCAAAATCCACAGATATTATCATTAGCTAAGGCGCAAGAGATAGCTCAGGCAGAAGTAGCCAAGCAAAAGCGCCACATTTTCTCCTATGTTACCGGTCATGCTAGCTATAGCTATGGTAAGACAGATATGTGGGGGCAGGGATCTACAGCATACAATATGATTCTTCAGCAATACCAAGGTAGCACACAAAGCTATTGGAACGTAGGTGTAAATTTGGCTGTTCCTTTAGAGGACATTTTGGATTTAAGTGCAGCTGTAAAGCGTAAAAGACTAGCCGTTGACCAAGCTCGCATTCAAAAGGATTTGGCTTTTGATGAACTAAAGAAACAAATAGCCACTTTATATATCAATATCACTAATAATTTAGTTGCTTTGAAGACTTCCAGTGAAGCAGCTGCCATATACCAAGGTGCCGGTGCTTTGAACCAAGAGGATTTCCACCAAGGCAATATGTCTATTGAAGATTTTGCGATAACGAAAATGCGAGAGATTGGAGTTGTCCAAGGCTATCAAAGTCTTCAAACTCAAATTACAACTGACATTATTACTCTCGAAATTCTCACTCACACCCCCATCCTGACTAACACGACAACCGATATCACTTTGGAAGAAGAGCAACTTTCTGAAAAAGAGATTCGAAAAGCCAATAAGGCCGTCGAAAAAATGATAAAGAAAACTGCTGCTGCTGACGAAAAGCGATATCGTCAAATGGAAGAAGCAGAAAAGAAAGCTCAGAAAAAAGCTGCCAAAGCTCAAAAGAAGAATAAATAATTTCAAAATCAGCATATATGGATTTATTTAGATATTTTGTTCGATTCTTATACAAAATTCGTTGGTATTTAGTCATATTACCAATGATTGCCCTGATTGTAGCTTGGTTTATGACCCGCAACATGGATCGGATTTATGACACCAATACCACTATTTATACAGGTATGATAACAGGCTACAATTTGGAAGGAACAGGTGCTGTTGGTGGAAATCCACAAACAAATATCAACAACTTAATGTTGATTATTACTACAGATAATACGATTCATGAGGTAGCTTTGAGGTTGTTTGGCCGTTGTATGATGTATGGAAATCCCAACAAGGATAACAACTACATCTCTGCAGAGCATTTCCGTCAACTAAACGCAACTGTGCCAGCAGAAGTCAAAGCGCTGATTAACCATAATAGCGAATCACAAACATATGCTAATTTGAAAGCTTACGAGAAGCCATCTCAAGATAATTTCCTATTTGGCATTTTGAACTACCACCCGTATTTTGGTATCAACAGCATTACTTCACGTTTAAAAGTTCTTCAGCTTAACAATAGTGATATTATAGACATTGGCTATTCTGCCAATGATGCAGGAATTGCATACAATACACTTGACATACTTAATGAAGTTTTTGCTCGTCAGTACCAGCAAATTCGATTTGGCGAAACCAATAATGTCATTCGTTTCTTCGAAAAAGAGGTAGCTCGTCTTTACAAGATTCTGACCAACGCCGAAGACGATCTTATCCGCTATAATATCTCTAAGCGTATTATCAACTATGGTGAACAGACAAAAGCGCTCACTGGCTTGGAAGCTCAACAGCAGAACTTCCGCAATGATCAGTTGATGAACTATACCACGTCCAAAGCTTTGATGGACTATCTGGAGCGTCAATTGGGCAATCGTGCTCAAGTCATTCGTTCAAACAAAGAATTTACTAATCAGGTACGTGATATTTCTCGTATCCAATCACGCATATCCAACCTTCGTCTGATGAGTAGCGAAACTGGTGCCCAAAATAACGAGTCACAAGAAGAGTTAGCAAAAGCTCAACGTGATTTACAAAGAGCAACAGGTCGTGTTACTCAATTAACTAAAGACATTGAGGCTTCAACCTATAGCACAGAAACTGGAGTTCGTGCTAATAGCATGTTGGACAGATGGCTAGAACAAATTTTAATACTAGAAAAGACCAAGGCTGAAATGACAGCTACAGATATCATGAAAAACAATCTAGACCGTCAGTATCTGTTCTATGCACCCATTGGAGCCACTCTAGACCGTAAAGCCCGTCATATCGGTTTTATTGAGGGAAATTACATGGAGATGCTAAAAGCGCTGAACTCTGCTCGTCTTCGCCAACGCAACTTGCAGATGTCTACAGCAACACTTCGTGTGCTGAATCCTCCCATGTTCCCATTGAATGCTCAACCAACCAACCGTTTAATGATATTGTTAGGAGCATTCTTCTTGACATTTGCCCTGACTACATTGTGGTTCCTCATTATAGAACTGCTTGACCGCACGCTCCGTGACCGCATGCGTTCAGAGCGTATTACCAAGATTCCCGTCATGGGCTGTTTCCCCAAGGAGAGCAACTTGCGCTATCGTCGTTTCAACAAGACCATTGCAGATATGGCCATGAAACAGTTGAGCAAAGCCCTTCTTCCCCACTTCAAGGAAGGACAACAGAATGTGCTTAATCTCCTTTCTACAGACTCTGGCAATGGCAAGAGCTATCTGGCTCAAGAATTAGAGAACTACTGGATTTCTATTGGGTTACAGGTTCGCCGTTTAACCTATGATGAAGACTTCTTGGCAGAAGACAGCAAGTTTATCTTGGCTAAAGACATCAAGGATCTCTGTCCAGATATTCTTCCTGACGAAATTGCCATCATTGAGTATCCAAACTTGGATGACAACTCTATCTCACCTGCTCTATTAAATATAGGCACAGTCAATCTGATGGTGACTCGAGCTAATCGCACATGGAAGGACGTTGACCAAAAAGCGCTCAAGGAAGTCCAAGCCATGTTAGATGATGAACATAAAGACACGCTCTTCATGTATCTGACAGAAGCCAGTCGCTATGCCGTTGAAGAATTTGTCGGTCAGTTACCACCATATACCAAGTTCAACAACTTTGTATATCGAATGTCCCAGCTTGGTTTGACCGCTATTGAGAACGAACACGCAAAGTAAATGGCAAACACAGCGTTTAAAACATACGCACAGGAGCATGGAGGAAGAGTTTCATTACTCTTTCTCCTGTTTTTGCTTGCCATCTACCAATTTATTCATGCAGGTTTCTCAGCCTTTGCTATTGTATGTATTATACCACTATTCATATTGGCCATATTTGCGACATTCCAATATCGAATGTTTGTCTTTTGGGCTTTGTGCTTAATCAACTATTTTATTCAATTTAAAAACCTTCCAGAGCTACCCATACCAACATCTCTTCCTAACGAGATGTTAGAAATTATTCTTTTAGCAATGGCATTAATTAATGCCGGATCCCATCAATTTGAAAGGACTGCAAACATCATGCTTCTCAGTATTCTTATCTGGTGTGGGTTTTGTACTATAGAAGTTTTGAATGACACCTGTAATTTAGGTATTAACATCGGTGCATGGTACACAGGCGCACGACTTTTGGCATTCCAAATTTTATACGCGTATTTAGTCTACATCTTATATATCAATAATCCCAAGATTCTTATCCAATACTTTGTGATATGGGGATTATTGTCTCTCTTTGCTGCTTTTTGGGTATGGAAGCAACAACAATTTGGATTTACTGCTGCAGAAAATGCTTGGATTCAAACACGCGGAAGAAGTACACACATCTTACAAGCAGGAACTCTGATTCGTTATTTTTCAACTTTTAGTGATGCTGCCAACTTTGGTATTATGATGGCCTCAACGGCCGTAGCCTTTATCATTTTTGCCATTACGACTAAAATCAAGAAGCATCGCTATTATTTCCTCTTAGTTGGCGTTGCATGTGTCTGGGCCATGTTCCCTTCTGGAACGCGTACAGCCATAGCATGTTTGATGGCAGGTTTTGTCGCGTATATTTTCCTATCAAAGTCTTTTAAAATCGCAATACCTTTTACTATTGTATTTACACTATTTGTCTTTATGCTCGCCTTCACTAACATAGGAAATGGAAATGGGCAGATTCGACGCATGAGAAGTGCTTTTAACAAGAATGACGCATCTAAAGGTGCACGTGCCGAAAACCAAGAAGTCATGAAAAAATACCTTCAGGATGCACCATGGGGGATAGGTATCGGCATCGGCTACGAAAATGTGCCTGCTAATAACAAATATCGAAAATTATCTACCCTTCCTCCCGATTCTGAATATGTTTTTATATGGCAGCATACAGGAATCGTAGGAATTTCTGTTTTCCTTATCACGACCATTATCATGTTAGGAGGGGCATGCTGGATAGTTTTCTTCTCATTAAAAAGTCCTTCATTACGAGGTGTTGGAGCTGGACTATGCTGCGCTTTTGTCTCCCAACAATTAGGTGGTTACGGAAACCAAGTTTTAATGCAGTTTCCCAGTTGTCTTATTATTTACGGTGGTCTTAGTCTGGTCTATGCCTTACCATTCATGGAGAAAGAATGGATAGAATATGAGAGTAAACTGCTTGCTGTACAAACAGAAAAGGAGCGGCAAAAGTTAGAAAAAAGAAAGAAATTACGCGTAACAACATGGTTTAAATGGATATAGCATTATCGATTATCACCATCAATTACAATGGACTTGCAGATACCTGTGCATTGATTGATTCCATCCCTCTCAATGACGATTCATTGGAAGTGATTGTGGTAGATAATGCCTCCAAAGCTGATGAAGCAACAACCATTCAACAACGTTATCCTCAAGTAAGAGTCATCAAAAGTGATAAAAACCTGGGCTTTGCTGGTGGCAACAATTTGGGGATCAAAGCCGCCCATGGCAAATACCTTTTTTTCCTGAATAACGACACCCTTCTCAGACCTCAGACTTCAGACTTTAGACATCTCATCAGCCGATTAGGAGCTGATGAAAAGATTGGTGCAGTATGTCCGAAGATACGCTTTGCATGGGGCAGCAACCCCATTCAATTTGCAGGCTACACCCCTCTTTCACCTATTACAATGCGCAATCGCGCTATTGGTTTTGGCGAGGAAGACAACGGGCAATATGACAAAGCTCACCCCACGCCATACGCTCATGGTGCAGCCATGATGGTAAAACGAGAGGTTATAGAAAAAGCAGGTTTAATGCCCGAATGCTATTTCCTCTATTATGAAGAGCTTGATTGGTCAATGATGATCCGATGTGCTGGCTATGAAATATGGTATGAGCCTACATGTACCGTTTATCATAAGGAAAGCCAGGCTACAGGTCAGAACAGCCCTTTAAGGACATATTATATTACTCGGAACAGACTGTTATTTGTCAAACGAAATATTCAAGGCTTAGATAAATACTTGTCTTACTTCTATTTGGCTACAATTGTTGCTACTAAAGACATCCTGAAATTTACCGCTCAACGACGCTCGGATTTAGCCCAAGCAGTCGTTCGAGGAGTTTATAATTTTACCAAAAAATAACACTATGGGATATTGGGAGATTATCACATATATAGATCTTATTCTATTTATTATCGTTGCTGCCACAGTTTTGTATTTGGCATTTTTCGCTTTTGCATCTCTTTTTAGCCATCACAATGAGATTCCCAAGGCTCGCAACCTGAATCGCTTTATCATTCTGATTCCCGCCTACAAAAACGGGACTGGTGCAGAACATTCCGTATTGGCAGCTTTGGGGCAGTCATATCCCCAAAGATTATTTGACATCACAGTCATATCGGACCATTTGGACGAGGTGAGTAATTTTCGTTTGGCCCAACAGCCAGTCACGCTTCTGACTCCCAATTTTGCAAAAAGTAGTCGCGCCAAGTCACTCCAATTAGCGATTAATAACCTTCCACAATTTAAAATATACGACATTGTCGTGATACTCAATGCAGGCAATATCGTTGAACCAGATTTTTTGGAGCGAATCAACGATGCTTACGAATCTGCTGGAACAAAGGCTATCCAGGCCCATCGCCTTTCTCAGAACCGCGATACCGCATCAGCTCGTTTGAGTGCCACTTTCGAGGAAATCAATAACTCCATCTTCCGTCGTGGGCATATCAACATTGGGCTTTCTTCAGCCTCCGCAGGTTCAGCCATGGCCTTTGACTTTAACTGGTTTAAGGAGAATATCATGACTATTGACACTGTATTTGACGATAAGGAATTAGAAATCCGCCTATTACGCCAACATATATACGTCGACTATTTTGATGACATCTTTGTTTATGAGGAGAAGAAGAGACAGGCCGAAGAGTTTAATCGTCAGCGTCGCCGATGGATAGTTTCGCAGTTTATGAATATTCTGCGTAATATCCACTATCTGCCAGGAGCCATTTTCACCAAGCATTACAATCTGATGGACAAGATCCTACAGTGGATGCTGCTCCCACGTCTAATTATGATGGCGATTATTATCTTCATGGGGTTAATCATGCCCTTCATTTACTTCTCTTTAGCCTTAAAATGGTGGGCTTTGTTCGCCTTTGTACTCTTCATCTTTGCATTGGCCACTCCTAACTACCTTGTTGACGACAAGTGGGATAAGACCTTCTATATGGTGCCCCTGATATTCCTTAGCTCTATTTTCTCCAAGACCATCTTTGGCAAACGACTAAAAGCATATACCAACCAAACCCTATAACTCCATTACACTATGCTCTGGCAAATCATCCATATCGTCGAGATTCTGCTATGGCTGTTGTTGGCAGCCTCTGGAGCCTATATCCTGTTTTTTGCACTAATCTCCTTACTTTGGAAGAAGCCGGCTTCCCGTCTTTCCTTCTATCTGAGCAATCAGGTTCTCTCCCTAAAAGCTGAAAAGAAACACACGTTCTTGGTATTATACCCTGCTTACAAAGAAGACCGGGTAATTGTGACATCTGTCCACAAATTCTTAGCACAATATTATCCCTACAACAGTTTCCATGTGGCCGTCATCTCCGACCACATGCAACCGGAGACCAACGACCAACTACGAGAGTTTCCCATTACACTGCTCACTCCCGTCTTCGAGAAAAGCAGCAAAGCCAAAGCCATGCAATACGCGATGGATCAAATCAAAGACGAATTCGATTATGTGGTCATTCTCGATGCGGACAACGTAGTCAATTCTGATTTCCTCGAAAAGTTAAACGAGGTCTGTGCCAAAGGCTACAAAGCCATCCAATGTCATCGATGCGCCAAAAACAGCAATAATGACATAGCTGTGCTCGATGGTGTCAGCGAGGAAATCAACAATACCATCTTTCGCAAAGCCCATAATCGTATTGGCCTCTCTTCTGCCTTGATTGGTTCAGGCATGTGTTTTGATTTTAAATGGTTTAAAGAGAACGTCTATAAACTCAGTACTGCTGGCGAAGATAGAGAGTTAGAAGCCTTGCTGCTTATGCAGGGCATCTATATTCATTATGAAGAAAACATTCCTGTGTTTGACGAGAAAGTCAGCAACAAGGATAACTTCCAAAAACAGCGCCTGCGCTGGATGACAGCTCAGATACAAAGTCTCATAAGGCTGCTACCCTACATTCCCCAAGCCATGATCAAAGGGAACATCGACTACATCGACAAGACCATTCAGCAAGCGTTGATTCCACGCTCCATGCTCATCGTCCTAACGTTTACAATGGCCTTTCTCATGACATTCCTCTCACGAGTATGGGCTACGAAGTGGTGGCTGTTGTTCCTATTCCTCTGCCTGGCACTCTACATAGCCACACCACCCAAATTACGCAGTCATTCTGTCTTAGGCAAAGTCATCTCTATACCCATGTTGGTATGGAAGATGATTCTGAACATCCTCAAGATAGACCGTAAGAATACAGATTTTATCCATACTACTCACGATAAGGAATAAGCGATGGGAGAGCGAGTTCACAGAAGTGTTATGAATATCAAGGTGGGCATGCTGTTTTATGTCCTATCTATATTTCTTGCTTTCTTTTCTCGTAAAATATTCCTCGACTGCTTAGGATCTGAGTTTATCGGTCTAACAGGAATGCTAATGAACATTATGAGCTTCCTAAGCGTTGCAGAATTAGGCATTGGTACCAGTATTGTTTATTTTTTATATAAGCCATTACAAGAAGACAACCATGAGAAAATCAACGAGATCATGTCCATGTTGGCATACCTATATCGTTGTATCGGTTTCTTCATCGGAGTATGCGGTCTTATTATCAGTATGTTCTTCCCTTGGTGGTTTGCTAATCTGACAACAGGTCTGCCACTGGTCTATTTCGCTTTCTATTCATTCCTAGGCACTACCATTGCCGGCTATATTTTCAACTACAAACAACTTTTAGTAGGTGCTAACCAGAAACAGTATCTGGTCAATGCCTATTTCCAAACCATTGGCATTTTACAAAGTATTACTCAGATTCTACTTGCATATTATTATCGTAACCTTTATTTATGGGTAATTGTCGGTCTTGTTTTTACAATTATTGGCATTATTGTTTTTAACTATCGCATTAGACAATTATATCCTTGGCAGAATATTGATCTTAAACAAGGACGTAAGAATTTGAAGAACTATCCAGAAGTTCTAATAAAGACTCGCCAAATATTCGTTCAGAAAATCAAAGACTTTATCCTTTATAGAAGTGACGAATTACTTGTGGGCGCATTTGTATCAGTTGTACAAGTTGCATATTATGGTAATTATACCATTATTACCAGCAAACTTAATTTCCTTGTCAACATACTAAGTGATGGTATGGCTGCAGGTGTTGGAAATCTTGTTGCTGAAGGCTATAGGCAAAACACAATGAAAGTCTTCTGGGAGCTTACTGCTATTCGTTTCCTCATCGCTGGTGTAGTAGTCTTCGGTTTATTGCTTTTCACGCAACCATTTATAGTGTTTTGGGTTGGTAGAGGCTATATGCTAAGCGACTTCATTGTCTACCTACTTGTCTTCAATATCTTTATCTATCTCTCACGTGGTGTGGTAGAAATGTATATTAGCGCCTGCGGCCTCTTCTCTGATGTCTGGGCAGCATGGACTGAGCTCTTCCTGAACATTTCTATCACATTATGTCTGGCTCCTTCGTTAGGCATAGTTGGCATTCTGTTAGGCAAAATCATCAGTGTTTTTTTCATCGCTGTGTTTTGGAAGCCCTACTTTCTGTTTACAAGAGGTTTAAAAGAATCTGTTTTAACTTATTGGAAAGGAATGTTACCCTACTACGCTATTTTTGGTTTCTTCTCCGTCATCATTCTCGTCTTCAGACATTATGCCAACAGTTATTCTGGAGAGTCTATTTTATACCTTTTTGCATCTGGGGCAGTCTGCTACGTTGCCGTGATGGCACTATACATCATCGTCATGTATTGTACTACAAAAGGAACAAAATATTTTATGGTACGTATACCATCACTTATCAGGAAAAAAGCCTAGACACACTAGCTCCGAATTTCCCAATCAGATAAAAATGACGACGCACCCACCCCATGTCATAGAAAAACAGGGCAACGGCAGATGTAAAAAAGAAAAAGTAGGAACCCAAGAATAGGTGTCCGCTTTTCAACATCTTCACTGAAAATTTCTTTCGCAAGTCCTGCAGTTCACTGTAATCGTCAGCATGCAGTCTAAGAGCTGTAACCAAAAAAAACAGCAGGAAAACCACACTCTCCGCATACAAATCGTTATACGTGTTCTCCATGATGGTTTTACCAAGCTTGACGACACTCTTCACGTGCATCTTCACCTTCTGAGGACTCTCCGATGTGTTGGTAATCGACTGAGGGTTGTCATTCTCGTAGACGTAAGTCACTTCTGGCGTAATAACAGCTTTGCGGACATCACAAAAAAGTTCGTAAGCCCATATATTATCCTCGAAAATCACACCCTCGGGGAAAAGATGTGACTGCAAAACATCTTTCCTCAACAGTTTATTCCAAGCCGTGCAGGCAACATCCTGATAATTCAGAAAACCCTTTCTCAAAGCATAATTATCAAACACCATAGGACAGGTCATGCTAACAGGTTGCGCACGGTTTTCTCGTCTGTTAAAATAGTTTCCTGCGACAAAATCTGAATCAGGATGTTTCTTGAGACAGTTTACTAGCCGTTCTAATGATGCCTCTGGCAACCAGTCGTCAGAATCGATAAATAGCACATAATCTCCCTTTGCAGCCTTCATTCCGGTATTCCTTGCAGCAGAAATGCCCCTATTCTGCTCATGTCGTAAAAAAACGAATGATGCATCGCCCTGATAATGATCTACGACAGAATGTAGGATCTGTATGCTTTGATCTGGAGAACAGTCATCGACAATGACACATTCCATCCTAATATCACTACATGTTTGTTCCAGAATCGAACGTACGCATTTCTCTATATATTTTTCAACATTATATACGGGAATTATGACTGACAGCTGTATCATAGATTCATCACATTATCGACAATTCGTACTCTTAGGTTGCAAATATACACTATTCCCGCAAAATAGCCAAAGATTTTATAATTTAATTTGAAAATAAGAATATTTATATTATCTTTGCAACAGAATATGAGAATTATCTGTGATGCCCCAGGACAAACATGCAACCGGCTTTGGACCTACGTTGCCAGCGTTGCTCAGTGTATAGCTGAGCACAAACGGATGGTGATTGTATTCTTCGATTGGACTATCGAGGATTTCCCCAACCTGTTGCATGCGCCGTTCATCTATTTCCCACTTTGGCATAAGTGGTATTTGGAACGGGGCAACGGCTGGAACAACTACAAAGGACTAACGTGGAAGGTGACCCACAACAAGACTTGGGACAAGGCGTTCTGTTTCCTGAGATTCACCAAAGGATGGTCAACACGTCGTGACACGCGATATCTGCAACAGACCATGCCTGAACTGAAACGTTTATTCCGTCCAAAGGACGAGATTATGCAAAAGGCTGAAGCTATGATTTCGGAAATGAGAAAATCGTCCGATATGGTGATTGGTGTACATATCCGACGTGGCGACTATGCTTCTTGGAATGATGGCCGTTTCTTCTATGAACTGGAGGAATATCGTCAATTTATGCTTCGTTTGCAGGAATTATATCATGACCGACAGGTGTCCTTTTTTATCAGCAGCAATGAAGATTTTGCGCTCGATGTGTTTCGAGACTGCAATTGTCGAAGATTTGGACAAGAGCCATCTGGGGCTATTCTTGACCTGTACACCTTGTCGCTCTGCGATAGGATAATAGGACCATTCAGCAGCTATTCACGCTGGGCATCGTTCATTGGCGAAGTCCCTCTGTGTTTCCTTGAATCAAAAGAGCAGCAGTTTACAGAAGAGAGTTTCTCAAAGATAGTAGATTATTTCCATTTTGAAAACGGCAAAGAAATATTAGACTGGTAAGAACTTATGAAAATTGCGATATTGACATCAGGCATACTGCCCGTTCCTGCCGTCCAAGGAGGAGCTGTTGAGAATCTCACAGATTTCTATCTGGAGTATAACGACCAACACCAGCTGCATGATATCACCATCTATAGTGTTTGGCATCCTGATGTGGAAAAGCATCCTGCCTTACATTCAAAGGCGAACCACTTTCATTACATTGATGTAAACAGCCCGTTTGCCAAGATTCGCAAAAGGATTTTCCATTGGACACATCATCATGAGGAATATTACCATTATACGATAGAGTATTTTCTTCAGGAGACCATTAAGGATATCCGTAAGAAACAGTATGATATGATTCTGATAGAGAATCGTCCAGGCTTTGCGCTGAAACTGCGAAATGTGACCAAAGCAAAGTTAGTCTATCACCTTCATAACGAGAAACTAAGCAGTCAAGTTGCACAAGCTCATGATATTTACAATGCCGCTTATCGCATTATCACAGTATCAGACTACATAAAAGGCATTGTTCAGACCATTAATGTTAATGACAACAAAACAATCACAATTCATAACGGAATTGACTTAAAAGCGTTTTCCTTCGATGTAAAACCAGCTTCAAGGAGTAGTATGGGATTTTCCGATGAGGATTTTATACTGGTATTTAGCGGGCGAGTTAATCAGGAAAAAGGAGTCATGGAACTGATAGAAGCCATGAATCAGCTTTCCAATTTTTCGAATATCAAGTTACTCATTATTGGTAGTAGCTTCTTTGGAAATGAAGTTAAAGAGGACGACTTTATCAAACGATTAAGAATAAAGGCAGAACCACTAAAGAATCGCGTAGTTTTCACAGGTTTTATCCCGTACGCCCAAATGCCAAACTATTTAAAAATGGCTGACGTCGCCGTCATACCATCTGTTTGGGATGACCCCTTCCCTACTACTGTATTAGAAGCTTTAGCTATGGGATTACCTATTTTCACTACCCGACGTGGAGGTATCCCAGAAGAAGTAACAGAAGAAAATGCCATCTTACTAACAACTGACGAGCAATTCGTTGACAATCTTGCATCCGTAATTCTCGACCTATACAAACATCCAGAAAAGAGAAAATTGATGAGGGAAGCATCGTTCAAACGATCAAAACTATTCGACAAAGAACGCTATGCCTGCGATTTCTTCAAAGCTCTGAATTCCATGTGAACAGGTGCCCCATTACATCCCCCAGACCATAATGGCATGACCTTGGTAGTCGTAGGCTTTATGCCATATTCGTTCTTCCCATGTCTTGTCATTCGAACGGTCGAAGATGATCAGATGTCCTTCATCTACACTGCCGACAGCGTCCGTATATTCAAAAGTCTGGCGCAGACCGTCTTCAATAGAGATCTATTAGTTAAATAACCGCAAAAATATCACCAAAACTCGATTTATTACAGATATAATTATTATATTTGCAATAAAATTTAAGAACTATGATGGACTCAGATGTAAAAAACCCTTTTATTGTAGGTAAATATCTGTCGGAAGAATATTTTTGCGACAGAGCGGAAGAGACTGATTTTCTACTCAAACAAATCACTAACGGACGTGACGTTGCACTCATCTCACCTCGCCGAATTGGAAAATCAGGACTGATTCAGCATTTCTTCAACCAAACAGATATCAAAGAACAATATCACACCTTTTTTGTAGACATATACGCAACAACCTCATTGACGGAGTTTGTCTATACTCTGGGGAAAGAGATTTATGCGCAACTCAAGCCACAAAGTACTGTTTGGAAAGAAAAGTTCTTCAAGACTATTGCTTCATTACGGATGGGATTTAAACTTGATGCATTTACGGGACTACCGACCTTTGACCTTGGACTCGGCGACATACAAGTGCCTCAAACCACATTAGACGAAATCTTCACCTATATAGACGAATCAGACAAGCCCTGCATCATCGCTATTGACGAGTTCCAACAAATCGGTGAATATGCCGAAAAGAATGTTGAGGCATTGCTGCGTACAAAAATTCAAAAATGCAATCGCGCTCAATTCATTTTTTCAGGAAGCAAACGACACATCATGAGCAATATGTTCAACTCACCCTCAAAGCCTTTCTACCAGAGTGCTATCAGCATGGGACTGGCCCCCATTCCCATCAAAACCTATGCTGATTTTGCAATCCTGTTGTTTGAAGAAAGAGGTAAGCATGTAGACAGAGAAGTCGTAGAATCAGTATGGCAACAATTTGATGGCTACACTTGGTTTGTGCAAATGATGATGAATGAACTATTTGCACTAACCGTGGAAAATGACACTTGCCATGTCGACAAGATCACAGAGGCTAAACATAATGTAATCATGTCGCAGGAAAACAGCTACAAGGATCTGCTGTCCAACCTCCCACCAAAGCAAAAAATCGTATTACAAGCCATTGCCAAAGAAGGATTGGCTCAGAACATCACCTCTTCGAAGTTTATCAAGAAATACAACCTAAGTTCTGCAAGCTCCATACAGGCTGCCGTCAAACTATTGTTAAAGAATGATATACTGACACAAACAGAAGATGGTTATCGTGTTTACGACTTCTTCTTGTCGGAATGGCTGGCTACCGTTTATTAAACGACCATCATTATAAAAAAAGTTTTTCAAAACATCTGCCATACTGCCACCACATCAAGAAAAATGCTTTATACAAACGGTTTTATTGGTGGGAGATTATTAAATCTTTCTCCCACCATCTCCCACCTACTTACGCTCCTTCAACTTGACCAAGTATTCTGAGTTGCTTTTGGTCTCACGTCTCATAAGTCCCTTAATACCAGATAGTTTCCGTCCGAAGGCTACGACACTAACGGGTTTCAACAGCGAGATGCCCACTTCATCCTTCAGATAGCTCAGGATAGCAGTAGCACTCATCCAAACACCGTCTTTTTCGCTGCTGGCCGGATCGAAATAGTCACGGAAGAACTGTTCTGCGGCTGTGCGGACGCTGAATTTGCGGTTCGACTCTATAATCTGTTGCGTAGCCTCTGGTCCGAAGTAATAGGGTTCATGCTGATGGAGCGCACGCATGGCCTGCCCATAGAGCTGCTCATAGTTTGGAGGTGTACTGACATCGATGGGGCCGGCAAGTTGGATGCCCAGGAAACGGCGGCTGCCAGAGGGGTCGGCCAGCACATCAGCCTGATTGGTTGTGGCTATAAACGAGGCACGGCGCGGAAAGTCCTCTACATGCTGACCATAGGGTCGTTTGATCTTGACGGACGACAACGTGATGATGTTCTTGAGGAAGCCCTGCTGGGTCTGCGGCGAAATCTGATTGAACTCATCGAGGTTGATAAGCAGCATCTGCGCCATCTGCTGCAACACCTGACGCTTGTCGGTCAGCTGCAGGTTGCCCGTATAGCCGAAACGCAGTTCTGGCGGCAACAGTTGCTCACAGAATGTCGTCTTGTTCCAGCCTTGCTCTGAGATAAGCAACGGTACGGCCTGATTGCCATACTTGGCAAGGCTCGTCACTTGCCACTGACGAACCATACCCAGGAACCACGTATAGAACCACTCCTCCCAATAGGGATTCTTCGTAGGCACGGTGCGGGCCAGTTTGCGGATATGATCCTTGCCGTCCCACTTGTAGTACTGCTCCCAAAGGTAGTCGCCAACGGGATCGTACGGGCGTATCATGTTCGACTGCACATATCGGCGCACGTCATTGTCGCGGGCATCGATGCCATTCAGACGCACTTTCATCGTCATCCCCTTCAGCGTGCGACTGTCCAACGGCATCCAGTCCATATAGCGATAGTCATTGTCTTTGTATTCCGTATAGCCCATCATGGTGTTGTAGCGCAACTGATAATGTGCATTCAAGAAATCCATCAGTTGTTTAGCCTTCTGGCTGACTTGCTGTGCCCCTTTTTCTTCTGGAGCCTCAGCATGCTCGACGGACACGACTGACGATTGCACGACGGATAGCGGTTTACCGGTTACGGGCAGCGCAACAGCCTTGGCATTATAGTATGGCGCAGGGTCGAGTGGCATGTGGAAGTGGCTTTTTACGGAAACCGGTTCCTTGCTGATGGGCTTAGGAATGATACCCTGATAGATGGCAACAGCCAAACGATGACCTTCCTGGCAGAGAGCATCAGCCTCTTCCTCTGTTGGATAAGGCTGGGTTATTTCTGAATAAGGCACGCTTATTTCCGAATAAGGCTGGGTTATTGACGGAGAAGCGTTGGTTATTCTGACCAGGATAATGACTTCATGACCAGATGGGCCGACAAACGCTGCAAGGGTATAATGTAAGATTTGAGCAGCACGCTTCACGGCCTCGATCTCCTGATCATCCAGACCTTCCACCGTGAGTGCCACTACTCCATTGAAGCTTTTCATGCAGAGATTGTCGTTGTCATCCTTCTTAAATTCTGCCGACGGATAGACAATGTGCGACGGGAACTGCTGGTCATAGCCTTGTATGTAGTCGCCATAACTGAGTTGCTGGCGACGGCGGGCAACGATACCGTTCTTTGTATCGGTCTTGATACGCTCGATGAAACTCTCCAGACTTCGGGTCGATAGCTTCAGCGCGTTCTTTTTATTTCTAAGTACTAGTGTTACTTTCATTTCAGATAATCTTTTCAGTTGTTTGTCTTGAAGGGTTACATTGTTTTCCTTTTGAGAAAACACCGTTTTCCGCCTTGGAAAACACTATTTTCAAGTAATGGAAACAAGTGAGCGGTCGTCACTTGTCAGATTCAATAGGAGGATTACCAAAGCGATAGGCGCTATGGTAACGTTCGAAAGGCACTTCCCAATCATATCCATACGACCTGACAATCTGCTGAATGCCACGCTGCTGCTCTGGGGTCAAAGGTCTCTCCCCTCGCATGTACTGATAGTACTGTTTAGCACCATGCAGATAAGCAGTGATGTTCTTGCGCATGCTGGTGTAGTCCTTTTTCAGCACATGCTCGTAGAGGCGACTGAACCCCGAAGCCATCGTCACCACTGTCGTCTTGTCGAACCAACGGCAATGCCCGTCCCTACCCATATGAGGCAGTACACATTTGGTAGCTTCCAGGTTTTCCGGCACATTCGCTCCTGCCAGATAATGCAGGCAGTCGTCATGTAGCGGACAGCCAGCATTGAAGCAGAGAGCATACCACCCAGGCACCTTAGAGAAGTCAAATTCACTATTAAGTGGCTCTATTACTTTGTTGTTTTCCATCATTTTCGTGTTTTTAGACCCACAAAGATACAAAAATCATCGAAATTATGCAAGATTTTCAGTCTATTTTTATCAAAAAAAATCGCTCTTTCCCAATTTTATCTCCCATCTACCACCAATCTTCCACCACCCAGACATTCTTTAATCATGGACATTTCAAAAGACCAGTGGCAGTATGGCAGAAGATTTAAAGAAAAAAACAAATATTCAATTCCTCTATTTAAAAAGCCAAGGCATGTATTTCATCATGACTTTGGATATATACATACAAATGATGCTAGCAGCTATGACTTTGAAAAAAGATGCAGCATAAAGCAACGGACCTGTTGCAGGAAGATGCATCGCACTATACAGCACGCGATTGATCAAATGGAATACAAATATCTGCAAACAGAATATGACTAACGTATGGCGACCAATATCTGATAGTAAGCCACTAAGGAATTTCCCCTCCAAATGCTTACAAAACCACATCATAGAAACAGTTCCCAGCACACCTGTTGCCATATAGATAAAAGGCGACAAACCATATTCGCGAATCGACGGATTAGGTTTCCCATTAATATAACATAAGACTACGAACAATAGGAACACAAGCCAGTAGACATAAGATGGTTGCTGTAAAAAATCATCCTTCTTACGAAATTGAGTCCCAATATACATATACACAGCCATCAGAAAAGCTATATCGATACTCCAAGGCAGCAATATGGGTAAATAGTTACAACCGATTGTAATAGCCAAATATAATAAGACTATCCAGTGGGTATATTTTTCATTTTTTATGATCAGATAGAATAACGGATAGGCAACAACCATCGCTGTCAGAAACCACATGGGAGAGTTTGTGGCCTTCATAAAAAAGATATTGTCAGGTGTGTAGTATGTATAAAGGCAATATCGAGAATAGAACACCCCTACTATATCATACCATGCAAAGCGCTTATATAGTATTAAGAGTACAACACTAAAAAAGAGATAAGGCTTTAACAGTTTGCGTCCTTTATTATATAAATCTTTTCCAATAGGAAGACATTTGTCCTTATACATATAGCCAGACAACACAAAAAACAATGGCACAATAAAACCTCCTATCCAGGGCATAAAAACGTCTTCAGCTCCTGAATGTCCCAAACACACAATCATGATGCCAATTCCCTTGGCAATATCAACAAACTCAACTCTCTTACTATCTGCCATATGTACTATTCTTTATCTGGTTTGGAATTATTCACTTCTTGCTGGTAAAATACGTAACGGCTTCTTGTCCCTATAATAGAACACAGAAATGATATGTCGTTCAAAAGGTCTGTCACCACATAAAGGTGTAGGGATATACCTGCTTACCAGTTCTGACTCCGGATGCAAATCGTAATAAACGATACCATCTGGGCTGTCCATATAGAGAGCTATCACCTCATCATATTGCTGACGCACCTCACCTGAGCGATAGATTAACCAGCCAAAGTGAATCGTCAGCAAAGTCAAAAGAGCATAAGTAACCCATGCGAAAATTCTCTGTTTTTCAAAAGCTGTTATGAGCCGTAACAGTAATATCAATGAGAAAAGCTCTGTTCCCCATAGGACTCTGGAATTACGGAAACCGGCGTAGAACATAAACAACATCTGCACGGACAGCGCCATCAACAGCAGATAGTTCTGACGCAAGAACCCGATACTCCTCGAGAAAAGAACCCACGACAGGAGTAATACCCAAAACACTCGTAATCGGGCAAAGGACAGCAAATGATTGTATAAAGGCAAAGCAGCATCCGTTCGGGTAAAATTTCCTGGCGATAAACAAAGAAAGGCAGCGCCAACACAGAAACATATAGCCCAAAGCATTTTCCTATTGTTTAGGCGATGGTGAATCATATCCCATAAATTGTCAAAGGCTATGCTGGCTGCAATGCCAATAGCGACACCTTCATGCGACCATCCTGCACCAAAAGCGAAGAGACAGCCAAGTAACAAAACAAAAGTATTCACTTTCCAACTTTCTGCATGGATATAGAACCACAAGAAGGTCAGGCAGAATACGGAACTCCATAAATAATTAAGTGCATAAGTCATTAAAAAGAATCCTGTATTGGATTCAGGCATCGCCAACCACAATCCAGACAAAACTACGACCCACCACTTCCAATAACTACGATGGGCGCCCACCACCAATAATGACACAACAGATACCAGAAGAATGAACATGATGGCATTCAACACATCGAATACTGGCTTTCCTATCAATGCGCCAAAAGCCTGACTGGTCATATGAGGAAACAGACGACCATTAGCATTCATGTAATGGAAATAAGAGGATTCTATCAAGTCAGAAACATTTTGAACACGTTCATATCGTCCCAGTTGTATGGTATCTGCTACGGCAGAATTACTCATTGCCGCACCCAAAGCTGCATCAGCCTTCAGCGTATAAACGACATCTTCCCACATCATCGGGGTACGCGACGTGATGATGTATGCAAAGACCAATGTAAAAAATACGAATATCTTAATAAATATATCTTTCATCGGGCTGAAGCAAATAAATCATTTGCAAAAATACATATTTTTTTTCTTTTATCAAAAGATAATTCGTATATTTGCATGCAGAAAACCAATTATAACATGAATAAATTAGTTTCATTACTTGTACCGTGTTACAACGAAGAGGCCTCACTACCCAAGCTCTATGAAGAAATCCACAGACTGATGGAAGCAGAAATTGGTTATGACTGGGAGGTGCTTTTCGTAAACGACGGCAGTAAGGATAATACCATCGGTGTCATTAAGGAGCTATACCAAAAAGACCAAAGAATAGCCTATGTCGATCTTTCGCGCAATTTCGGAAAAGAGGATGCCATGCTGGCAGGGTTTGACTACGTGAAAGGCGACTGTATGGTTATTCTGGATGCTGATTTGCAAGACCCGCCATCCCTGATTCCTGAGATGTTAAAATACTGGGAAGAAGGATATGATGATGTCTACGCCAAGCGCAATTCGCGAGGCAAAGAGAGTTGGCTAAGGCGAAAATTATCCATGCTTTTCTATTATATCCTTGACCATTCCACGCGCTATGAGGTATTGCGGAATGTAGGTGATTTCAGACTTTTAGACCGCAAGTGCATTGATGCTTTAAAGGGTCTTCGTGAAAACGAAAGATATACGAAAGGACTGTTCTGCTGGATAGGATATAAGAAGAAAGAAATAACCTTTGACAGGGGCAACCGAATAGCAGGCCAGTCAAACTGGGGTTACAACGCCCTGTTTAATCTCGCTATTGAGGGGATTACCAGTTTTACTACGGCCCCACTCCGTATTGCTACGTTTGTAGGATTGATAGTCGCCATCTGGGCTTTAGGCTATATGGCATGGATTATTGCCAAGGTCTTGATTTGGGGAGATCCCGTTCAAGGCTATCCTACCATTATGACTGTCATGCTTTTCTTAGGGGCTATGCAGCTAATAGCAATAGGAATTCTTGGAGAATATATTGCACGAATCTTCAACGAGTCAAAAAACAGGCCTACCTACCTGGTTAATGAATATCAGAAAAAACGCGAAGACTAGCGACGCCCCATAAACAGAGAGAGAGGCTTGGGTAGAACTCTCTTCAAAGCAACATACATGCCGACATAAATGCAGGTTTTAAGTAATGGTGCCAGCAGATATTGTATAGTTGGGCCGTATTCGTCTGCAAAAGAGAATGCTGTCCCTAACTGTTTCTCGACAAACGATAGGAAAAGCACATAATGAATCGCATAAACGAAAAATGTACTTTCAGAGAAAACAGATGGCAGGCTAGGTAATGTATAACGAACTGCCCTTTCAGCAATTCCCAACATCACAAAAACCCCTACCAAACGTAACAAAGGAAAAAGCAAAGTTGTCGCATTTTCATGGAAATTAACTACCATATATGCCAACAGCACCACATAAATAAAGAGTGCAGGACCTAAACAACGGTGAAAAAAGGCAGAGAAATCGGTTCTGGTGATGCTGAAGAACGCCCCAAAGCTATAAAAGGCAATAGATACAGAAGACAAACCTGGCACATTTTGGAATATACCAGATAAAAAAAGTAGCATGAACAAGGACAAAGCGACAAGTCTTCCCCGTTTGATGAACACATAGACGAGTGGAGAAAGAAGCGAAACGACTATCAAGTCACGCAAATACCAAAGCGGAAGATTGGCAGGCACCGTCAGATGGGTCACATTACCCAATATGTCCCGATTAGCATCACCCACAACGCCAAAAATCCATAGAAAAGAAAGCCATCCTTTATCGGTATAAAGGAGCTGGATCATGTGTGCAGATATTCCCAAAGAACGAAGACGAAGATACCATGCCAATAAAGCTACAAGATTCCAAAGCAAGTAAGGCAGCAACAAGGTATAGAGTCTTTTCTGCATCTTCTTCCGATAGACAGGAAGTGAGTAGTCTTCGACGCGATAGAACATCAGAAAGCCCGAGATAAAGAAGAATGCAGGAACTGCAGAATGAGCTATCATACCAGACAACATTGTCCTTACGATTTCATATAATCCACGATGCAAGAGTATTGGCTCCGCTCCTTCGTACGGCAAGCCAAAACTATGTATGAAGACGACCAACAATATCAACGGGAAACGTAGCCTATCTATGATGGTCGACTGGGCGTCATTTTTCAGGGATTCGTGCAACATGGTCAAACCAAAGAGTTAAAAAGTTGAATCCACTGTTGCATCACTTCCTCCTGTGAGAATCTCATGGCATTCCGACGAGCCCGTTTACCATATTGACATCGCTCTTCAGGATGCTCTATCATCCAGCAGATGGCATCGGCCATCTTATCGATATCGCCATTCTCAACCAACAGGCCATCCTCGCCACTATGGATAATGTCAGAAGGTCCGCAGGGACAGGCAAATGACACTACGGGAACACCAACCGACATTGCTTCTACGATTACGAGACCAAACCCTTCATAGCGTGAACTCAATACGAAAACGGAACTCATACGATATTTTTCATAGATATTGTTAACAGCTGGATGACAATTTACAACTACTGATAGACCTAATTCATGTGCTTGACGAATATATACTTCACGTTCTCCACTACCATATATATTCAATATCCACCTAGGGTGCTTTTCATGAACTAGTTTCCATGATCGAAGCAGCAAATCAAAACCTTTTTGCCAAGTATAACGACCTACGGCAATAACCTGTTCGTCAGAACACGTTGATAAAAAATTGGGGAAATATGATAACGAGTTCGGAATGACAATCTTATTTGTTAATTCAGGCCAGTTGTCGTAATCTTCCTGAGATAAAACAACAAAACGATCTAATCGCTTTAACTGCAGAATTAAGCTACCAACCCATTGATGAGTTATAAATTTATTCACAAATCCTGGCAACCATCTTTTATTGAACTCTCGATAGTTAGCACGATTAAAATGTATTTCACCTATTTTCCGACTTCCGTCCTTAATGTCATTAATAAAATTGATCTCACGACGAACAGTAGAAACTGTAATGTCAGGACGTATTTCCATCAGATAATCAGTAAACAATTTCTTATACTTACGTTGTTTTAGCTGATAGAAGATGAACTTTTTATAAAAGGGCATGGTGTCCAGTTCGTCGAAGTTGATATCGAAATTGACCCACTTCACCTTGGAGTTGATTTTGTAATACCACTCTTGTCCAGCCTTCTCGGTGAGAATCATATACAACTCATAATTAGTGTGCTCTGACAAATAGTTAATCTTAGCACTTAGTACTGAACTCATTCCATTGGGAACAAGCAAACCACCTA
Organism: Prevotella sp.; assembly: GCA_015060535.1. Classification (GTDB taxonomy): domain Bacteria; phylum Bacteroidota; class Bacteroidia; order Bacteroidales; family Bacteroidaceae; genus Prevotella. The sequence goes on along the minus strand of SUYH01000011.1, from coordinate 94,045 downwards.
CGACATAGACAATTTTCTTCATTTCAACTCATTTTATGATGCAAAAATACTAATTTCTGATGGAAACTTAAAAAAGTTTGGAAAAATTCTTCAATAAAAAAGAAAATTGCTACTTTTGCAAAAACATACTTTCACTATCAATAGATATTATGAGAATAGTTTTTCTATATAATTCACTTGCACAATTTGGTGGAGTTGAACGTGTTATTTCAGACAAAATGAACTATTTAGTAAAAAATGGCTATGACATATATATGCTAACAACCGACCAAGGACAACACAAACCACCGTATAAGTTAGATTCCCAAATTGTTTTTCATGATTTAGGAATCCGTTTCCATACCCAATATAGACACAAAGGGCTTATGAGACTATGGGCAGCCATAAAATTAGAACTGAAATACAGAAAAAAATTGAAGGAGTTTTTTAGAAATATACAACCTGATATTATTGTAGGGCTTTCTCCGATGGATTTACATGCTGTTATACGTCATAAAGGAAATATCCCACTCATCGTAGAATCACATCTTATGTGTGACTCAACCAAATTTAATGAAAAGACATCATTCTTTATAAAACTACACCGAAACTATATACGCAAAGCATATTGTCAGGCAGATGTTCTTGTGGCATTAACAGAGGGTGATGCAAAAGATTGGAGAAAACATACTCAGAATGTTATCGTCATTCCTAATATTGTCCATTTGAACAACAATAACACATATAGTAATCTCAACAACAGATCTGTAATTTTTGTTGGACGGCTAACAACGTCCAAAGGAATCCCTTATCTACTGTCAATATGGGAGATAGTCCAACAAAGACATCCAGACTGGTCATTGAATATTTACGGAGAAGGACCGGACATCAATATGCTTAATAATTATATTCATAACCATCATACCCAAATTATTATTCACCAACCATCATCCAACATCATGGCATGCTATAAAGACAGCTCCATTCTAGTAATGACTTCATATTTTGAGTCTTTCGGATTAGTCCTTCCAGAAGCTATGAGTTGTGGGCTGCCTGTAATTGCCTTTGACTGTCCATATGGTCCACACGATATCATAGAGGATGGTGTTAATGGCTATTTAATAGAATGTTACAATATTGAGAAATTTGCAAATAGCTTAAGTCGATTAATAGAAGACTATGACACGCGTGTAAAAATGGGAAAAGAGGCTATTCGTTCGTCACAAAGGTATAAAGTTGAAACTATTATGCCGCAATGGGAAACCCTATATAGCGACATCTACAACTTGCGAGAATTGAATAAATAACCTCATTGGCATTTATCTAGCTCCCTTTTTAATGTATCAATATATTGACATCCCCACTTTAGGTCTGGCTCCATGTAATTGCCTTCTCCCCATTCATTCCATGACTTCAAGAAAACCAAACGATTCATTTTACCTTGTACACTTTTTAAGACCATCGAAACATGCTCAGAAAACAAGTCAGGTGTTGAATTATGAAATAGGAAACCATTAATTCCACTACGGGGTGTATGATCCCAATTTGGAATAATGGAAGGGCATACATACTCTTCATTATCTTCTACGCCACACAAATTACGAATACATTTCTTATATGATATGATTGCTGGTTTGTGAAACAATTTCCTTTTCAACCTTATTGTTAATTCGCCGACGCTACCCTTTGATGGATAACAAGAATCAATTCTATTATAATTAACAGCATCAAAGCCCAGTTCCAATATAGAATTTATTGCATCACAATTTGTTGTATAACCAATAAAATAAAACCCATTTAAACCATTTTTTTTTGCCAACAGATTCCACTGTCTCATAAAAGCTGATACATTTTTAAACGATAAAGGATTGTAAATCATAAAAATCAATCTATTGTCCTGTCGCAAATACCGTTTATCACAAAAAGCATCAAACAATCGATAAAAATGCTCCTCGTTATCAACCTCTCCCAAATACTCCTGCTCTATTAATAGTTTTTTTTCTATCTTACCATCATTATTCCAAAATTTATTATGCCATGATTCATTTGCCCAACAAACACAAAAAGGGAAATCTGGAGATTTCGATTCGATAACCTCATTTAAAGGTCGTTCCATTAGTTCTTTTCCACCGAACCAATAATGATAATAACAAAAACCTTCTATTCCAGCTCTTTTTGCATATTCAGCTTGTAACTCACGAGTTTCCGGAAGCCTCAAATCATAATAGCCCAAATCTGAAGGAACTTTTGGTTGTTCATGTCCTTTAAACAAAGCCTTAGCCTTTCCCACATTTGTCCATTCTGTAAATCCCTTTCCCCACCACATGTCGTTTTCTTTAAAGGGATGATATTGAGGCAAATATAAAGCAATAATTCTTGGTAGCATAATTATCTTTTTTTCATTTGAAAATGTCCTATTGACGTATATTCTGACAAATTGACCTTCCACATTAAACACCCGATCTCACACTATTGTACACATAACTGCGATAAATCCATTCTTTGTTTTGTTTAGTCGGAGTCACATCAACGCTTTGGACAGGTGAGAAAGTTATCAAATTATTTGAATAGCGTGTCAAATAATTAACGTCTTCGACAGTATTAACTCGCTTGTTGCGGTTCAACTGACTCACGACCTTTGACACAAAACGATATTCTTTCTTTGGGAAAAGCCATTGAAGAGCATTCAATTTCTTACGAGAAAAGCGTACATCAAAATCTTTGTCATCAAGAATAATTACCCCTACACTGACTTTCTCCGAGATTTCCGGCCGAATCATTGCATAAATAATGCTGTATCTCAAATTACCCATTGTTTATATTATCTTTTAAACATTCCACAAAATTATCCCAAACACCAGTTTTCCATTGCTCATCAAATAATTGTTCCAATTTCTCTCCTACGATTCCATCTGGAAGATGCCATTCCTTTGGCATTTCTTCCAAAATATTCTTCACCTGTCCTTTACTCCGCTCTACATATCTCACATATTTCTCACTCAACCTTCCCAAAACAATTTCCAAATTAGGAATTTCTTTGTCACCCAATAGATGCTGAAACAAATCAGAGCAAAGAATAGATTCATTTGTAGTCAATTGAGACACAACATTATCAAAAGTGGCTGTATTAAGAATACAACCATAATCAATGGATATAAGCCTTTCATTTACCACATCATAAAGCAAATTTGCATTATTGGCATTACGATCTTCATTGGCTATCCAAAAATCGAACAATGCAATCTCTATCAATTGGTATAACAATTTTGTTGTTGAATTAATGTCACCACACACAGATGAAGTAATATCTATCACACCCTCAATTAGTTTGCTACCCAAAGAGAGTGTTGATAAACCATGTTGTACCAATTGTCCAGATCCATGTTTCGATTTAATACGTACAAAAGCAATATCAGGCGTTACTATCTGCCATGACATCGCCATTTTTGAACCTATCAATTCACAGGCCAACTTATAAGACGCTATAGACGAACGCATATACTTGCAGATATACGCATTCTTGTCTGAGCACATTACCAAGACTGGTCTTTCACCTGTTGGATACTGTTGCTCTATCACTTTTACGCTTTCAAGAAGAGGAATTGCCATATAGACTCTTTCCAAATTTCTGCAAAGATAAAGAAAAGATTTCAATCTACAAAAAAAACACATAAAAAAACTTACTGTGAAACAAGATTATCATAAATGCAATTATCGCAAACATAATAAAGGTTGTCTTATAAATTTCGTAGAACAAAACTTACTAACAATAACTATCTATGCTACTTCACTAAGTTCTCCTCAGTATCCTCATAGTGGTTCGTCTTATGGAAAATACGAGTGATACCCTTCATCTGAATCTTCACATGATCAATAAAACTTTGCCACATCGACTGATTGCCTATGGTGCCATAGCCCGTTATAGCCCGACAGCGACGGTCTCGAACAAAGACTATTTTACCATATTTCTTCAGATTGAAAGCCATTGAGCCATCCTCGCCACGAATGATATCAACACGATAGGGCTCCTTGCGTCCATAGTCTGCATTATAGGCAAAGACCAAGCCACGAACAGATAGTTCAGGGCGCTTGAAATGCTGAATCCAAAGGAATAAATCACGTGTCATCTCGAATAGCTTCAGCCCTAAGGCCGAATGATTGGCATCAGGGAAATAGCTCCACGTAGCAGAAGCGCATACTACTCCTGGTTTGAGAAGATGATCAAGCATGACTTCATAATAATGAGGTGGATAGAGCGTATCACTATCAACATCAAAGTAGAAACGTCCCTTGGCATGTTGTAAACCACAACGACGGGCATAGCCACAGGAATGCTGATACTCTGTATAATAAGGGATACCCGATTTCTGATAGATTTCTGCCGTACGATCCTTTGAGTCATTATCTACGCCGATAATCTCCACAGGATACTTGCATTGTATCTCACTGATTGCCCATAGGCAAGCCTGCAAATGCTTTTCTTCGTTATAGGCAATGACAACGATAGAAGCTAATGGTTCTGGGCTTTGTAGACGAGCCAGTCGATCACGAGTTTCATCTATTACCTGTTGGGGAACCTCACTGAAAGGTTTCCCATATATAGTCATGTATTTATCGTACCAGTTTGCCATATCTATGTATTCATGCAGCAAAGGTACGATTAAGCGAGAACAAAAGAAAAGATTTTTTCTTTTTTTTGTCGAGCGAGAGTACTTTCGCCACATTTATGTGGCAAATATAGCAAAAAAATTTTGAAATATCAAGTTTTCTTCCTATTTTTGCACAAAATATTCTTTTATGAAGATATTCTATATCTATACAGCCTTAGTTACAAAAGGTGGAGCAGATCGGGTGTTGACAGAAAAAGCTAATTGGCTGGCAGAGAATGGTTACGAAGTGGGCATTATAACAGATACGCAAATGGGGAGGCCACCAGTATTTCCTCTGTCGCCTAAAGTAAGACTCATTAACCTTGATATAGACTTTTCGCAAGAGTATGGACATATCCTACCACTTAGAATATGGTGGTACTATAAATTGATGAGACGATACCGACAGATGCTGTCTGCATGTCTCTATAAAGAGAGGCCTAACATTGTCATAACCACATTAGGAAGAGACCTCGACTTTTTGACAAAAATCCATGATGGGAGTGTCAAATTGGGAGAATCGCATATCGCTAGAAAATACTCTCGTAATTTTCACCTCATGGAGCAAAGAGGTGGCATCTATTGGCTTATGGCGAAATATGGCCGATGGAAACAAGAACGATGCGTTCGAGATCTTAATGGACTTGTTTTGCTAACAAAGCAAGATGCAAACAGTTGGAGAGGAGTGACACAAACATTCGTCATACCCAATTCCCTACCCTTCTATCCCCAAGAATCAAGTTGTTGCGAAAATAAGAAAGCAATATGCGTAGGAAGGCTAAACGAACAAAAGGGATATGAATATTTGTTAGAAGCATGGTCTATCGTTTGGCACAAGCATCACGATTGGCAACTAAATATATATGGTTCGGGAGAAATCAAAGCCGAGTTACAAAAGCTTATTTCCCAGAATAACTTAATGGACTGTATCTTTATTCATGAACCAACCTCAGAGATCATAGCCAAATATCAAGAAAGTTCTATCTATATCATGAGTTCCCGCTACGAAGGGTTTGGCATGGTGCTTTTGGAAGCGATGGCTTGTGGAATTCCTTGTGTATCTTTTGATTGTCCATATGGCCCTTCAGACATTATACATGATGGTGAAGATGGATTTTTAGTCAAGCATTTAGATACTACAGCACTGGCAGAACGCATCTGCTATCTCATTGAAAATCCTGAGATACGGAAAGAAATGGGGAAGAATGCCAAAAAGAACATCAAACGCTACTCAAGAGAAAACGTGATGGCGCAATGGACTGAGCTGTTCAACCATTTGTTACTTGCTGAACAACCTGTTGCATCTGAGTCTTCCAAGTGAGATGCTCTACGGTGCAACGGATTTCATCCGGATGCATTTTGAATGAGTCAACAAAATCGATAATCTGCTGAATATCAATAGGTGACTCGTCAGCAGAAGCCTTTACAACATAAGGCTGATGGTCAAAATCACTATCCTGTTCACTATATATAAAAGGTATACCGCGAGTAGCATATTCGCGGTTCTTTAATGTCTTGATGGCCGTAATACCACTACGATGACGAGCCAATGAACCGATGGCAAACTGACATTGATTAAAGACATCATCCAACTGCTGTCCGAATAACTGACCATGGAAAATGACTTTGTCTTTGATACCATACTTCTCTATCAGTTCGGCAAAACCTGGAGCGTGCATAGAATCATACATCTCACTAGGACCTACTCCTCCGACTATGTGGAAAAAGACATCACGATGATAGTCTGTTTGCTTGTAATATTCACCTAAGCCTGCTATTAAACGGTCATAACCATGCCAATAATGTACTTCAGCGACACCAATGAGATGTAGTTCATGGTTCATGGTTAATGGTTCATGTAATGGAATACTATCGAAATCAACTCCGTTACTGATGTTGATCGTACGCTGACCAAAGATTTCCTGAGCATCAGAGAACGTAACAACAGCATCCATTTGGCGATACAATTTGTTACGGAACAACTGATCAATTTTCAGATTCATTCGTGTTTGGAATGAGAATCCGACAAACTCGCTGTCATACGGATAGGTCGGAATCTCTGTAACGGTATGAATGCCCGCATTCTTGAGCCTTTTAAAAAAACGGATGAGCCAAGGGTTTGCATTCTGAAAACAACGAGCATACACAAACTGTATGTCTTCACGGACGCAATAGTTGTAAACACATTGGTAGTCTATGCGTTGAAGTATACCTGCCCACCTTCCTTTGCCATAATCCTTGATAATCTTGTCATCAATATATCGGCAACGATGACCATTCTCTGCAAATCCATAATAACAGAGACGGACATCATGCCCGTTCTCACGAAGACCTTTCACCTGATAGTGAATCTTCTTGGAAATTCCACTAACTTCTGAGAAACCGTGATATACAAGAAACAATATCTTCATGATGCACTTACGTTATATGATTCAAATATACTTCTCCATTGCTCAGCAATCTGTTCTATCCTAAAACGCTGAACATTTATCAATCCTTCTTTTGACATTGATTCCCGAAGAGTTTCATCATTCATCAATTGTGATAAACTTGAAGCTAATGCGTCAACATTACCAGTTTTGACAAGAAAACCATCCTCACAATTTTTTACGATGTCCTTAGGACCACAAGGACAATCAAATGACACTACGGGCAAGCCAGAGGCCATAGCCTCCACCAGTACCATTCCAAAACCTTCAAACCGAGAACTGAATGCGAAGATAGAACTATTGACATATTCTTGCTGTATATTAGTTGTCGATCCATTCAAATGACAACGGGAACCATCTATGCCGAGATTTTTCATTTGTTGTTCATAGGGCAAACGATTACCATCGCCAAAGATAGCCAACTGCCATTCTGGATATTGCTTTTCAATGATTGCCCATGCTTGTAAAAGTAGGTCAAAGCCTTTTTGATAAACATAACGACCGACAGCAATTACTCTTTTATTCCTAAGTTCACTATGTTTATTTGGAATAAATGACAAAGGGTCTGGAATTACACATATATTCTTCAACTCTGACCATGCTCCCTTATCTTCTTCCGTCAACACCACAAAGTAATCTAGTTTCTTAAGTTTCGCCACAAGGCTATGCATCCAGATCTTAGCGAAGATATTTTTGACAAAGTTTGAATCATTAGCTTCAAAATTCCGATAGTTTGCCCGATTGACATGTAACTCTCCTATTTTACGGCTTCCGTCCTTTATCTCATTGATAAAATTTATCTCTCGCCGCAAAAGACTTATTGAAATATCTGGCCTTATCCGCTTCAACTCCGTAGAGAGTCTCTTCTTGAAAAGTCGCTGTTTTCTAAGGTAAACTATGACTTTCTTAGCAAATGAACAATTCCAAAGTTCTTCGAAATTGATGTCAAGATTAACAACCTTGATTTTCTCAGATAATGGATAGAACAATGGTTTGTTCTTTCCTTCTGTCAAAATAATAGTAATGTCATAACCAAAATGCTCTGCAAAGTAGTTGGCCTTCAATGTCAGTACGCGTTCTACTCCACCAGCCATATAAAGCGCTGGTGTCACATAAACTAATTTCAAAGGCGATTTCTTCATCTTGTTAGTCTTTGACGGTGCAAAAATACGACAAAAATTTGGAATCATCAAGAAATATCCGTATTTTTGCAACGTGAAGAAACGAATATGTTTTCTGATAGACTCGATCTTCTCCTACGGAGGTGTACAACGGGTAACAGCGGTTATTGCCAAGGAATTGGCAAAAGACTGCGATGTCACAATTGTGACTTTCGACCATCCATCAATGGAAAACACGGCCCTATATGAGCTACATGAAGCAGATATTCACTATAGCTATTTTGCATATCCAGACACTCCATTATGGAAGGAATCTTTCTGCAAGGCATATAGTTTCCTATATAGAAAGGTGTTACCACAAAACAGATTAACCTCAGATTGGTATAGTCATAGTTCTTTTCCTTCAGAAAAGCGTGATGCACTTGCCCAAGAATTAGCTAAGGGCAACTATGATGTCATTATTGGAGTGCATGCTCCGCTGGCAGTCAGACTTGCATCATGCAGAAATAGACTAGAAGGAGTAAAGCTATTTGGATGGATTCATAATTCATACGAAGCTCTCTTTGGTAAGGATTCTCTCTATATTGGCTCGGATTTAAGAAAACATTACGAATGGCAACTGGAGAAACTGGATAAAACCATTGTACTCTGCCATGATGATGCGCAGAAATATCATTTCCCAACAGACGTCATCTACAATCCGTTGACACTTGTCCCTGGCACTCCTTCAAATGGTGCATCAAAGAAATTTTTAGCTATAGGCAGATTCTCTCATTTACACAAAGGGTTTGACCTGTTGATTCAGGCATTTAGCCTATTTGCCAAAGAAGAACAGGAATGGACACTTGACATCGTGGGAGAAGGTCCTGAAGAAGAACTATATCGAAAGATAATTTCAGATTGTGGATTGGAGCAACGCATACATCTCCACCCATTTACCAATCATATACAAGAGTATTATTCCCAAGCCCAGGTATATGTGCTCAGTTCGAGGTGGGAGGGATTTGGATTGGTGTTGGTAGAGGCAATGGCTCATGGTCTTCCTGTTATTTCTTCTCATCTACCGACTAGCCAGGAGATTATGGGCGACTTCGGACTCTACTTCGAGAATGGGAATGTGGAACAACTGGCAGAACAGATGATAGCGGCAACTCAAATAGACTGGAAGAAGAAATCAGAAGAAGCCATTGAAATAGCTAAACGATTTGATGTGGACTCGATTATCAAACAATGGAAAGCGATGATTTATGAATAAAGAAGAGATAAGAACACAGATGAAAGGGAGTCCGAAAATGAAAAGACTCTTGGACTACCTGATAATGAATCAACGGGATGCACGGCCACGATGGTATGTACGTCTATTGGCACCTCTTTACCAACATAGGGGAAGTGGGTCGAAGATTTATCATAGTGTAAGAATGGACACTCCACCCTATCGTCGTTTCTGGTTGGGACGTCATAGTGTGATAGAGTCGTTCTGCTGCATCAATAATGCTGTGGGCGATGTCACTATTGGCGACTATACAAGAATTGGCATCCATAATACAATTATTGGGCCTGTTTGCATTGGAAATCATGTTAATCTGGCTCAGGGTATCACCATAACTGCCTTGAACCATAATTTCGAAGATGCATCGAAACGAATCGATGAGCAAGGAATATCAACGAAACCTGTAGTGATTGGTGACGACGTATGGATTGGAGCTAATGCCGTCATTTTACCTGGAGTAACGATAGGTAGCCATTGCGTAGTCGCAGCTGGTGCTGTCGTCACCAAGGATGTTCCAGACAATTGTGTTGTAGGAGGTGTTCCAGCAAAAGTCATCAAGTCTCTAAACGCTAAACATTAAACTCTCATGAGAATAGGTATCGAGGCGCAACGCATTTTCCGCAAGAACAAGCATGGGATGGACTATGTCGTGTTGCAGGAAATCAGGGAGTTACAAAAGATGTATACAGGTGACGAATATTTTGTATTTGTCAAACCCGGTGAAGATCCCTGCATCGAAAATTCCGAGCATGTACATATCATAGAACTCAGTTGTCCCACATACCCACTTTGGGAGCAATGGGCCCTACCACGAGCAGCCAGGAAATACGGCATTGATTTGCTACACTGCACCAGCAATACTGCACCCATCTGTTGCGAAATACCGTTGGTGCTGACACTTCACGATATCATCTTTCTAGAGCCACGTGATAAGCGCAACAAATCACTATACCAAAATATGGGTTGGCTATATCGCCGTTGGGTTGTTCCTCGCATTTTGGACAAATGTAAACGCATCATTACCGTTTCAGATTTTGAGTTAGATAACATCGTTAGGAAATTGCCAAGAACTCAAGGACGGATTGAAAGAATATATAACGGCTATAACGATTGGTTTAAGCCTACAGAAGACACTCAGGAAGTCTATAAGAAGTATATTCCAGAAAAGGGATATTTCTTCTTTTTAGGCAATACAGACCCTAAAAAGAATACCGAACGTACATTGATAGCATACTCCAAATATCTGAAGCAATCAACTGTGAAACGGAAACTATTAATGGCTGACCTAGATGAGAACTATCTGAACGATATTATTGTACGTAATAAGATTGAGAATATCCGTGAGCATATTGTCATGCCTGGATATATCGTAAACTGCGATCTTCCTTATATCTACAACAACGCCTTCGCTTTTCTCTATACTTCGCTTCGCGAAAGTTTTGGTATTCCACTGTTGGAAAGTATGGCCTGCGGGACACCTGTTATTACCAGCAACACTTCGTCGATGCCTGAAATAGGTGGGCCAGACGCAATTCTGGTTAATCCGGAAAAAAGCGATGCCATAACGGAGATGATGCTACGATTAGAAAATGATGCTATTTTCTATCAAAAACAAAAAGAGATAGGTATTGAAAGAGCTAAGCTATTCTCATGGCGAAGGACGGCAGAACAGCTGCACCAACTATATCATAGTATCAAATAAATCGAGGGAGAGGTCTTGCTGAGGCTTCTCCTCTTCTCTGGTCTGTTGTTCTTCATGGAACTGGAGCATCATCTGGAGAGCATCGGCTGACCCTGTGGTGTTCAGACGATAGAAGCCGCGATGACCAGTATTCTCGATGAGTGATTGGGATGACTTGCTGTTTTTCAGCAGATACTGTTGGACGTACGAACGGATTTCCTCATAATCGGGATTAGTAAAAAAGGTACGATTCTGGTTATAAATGTGCTTTGCAATGGCCTGCACACTTATACCACGTTCGCCTGCTTCTGTCAGGATATGAAGTATCTGTCGGTCGTAAGTCATTTTGATACGAAAAGAGGCCGGTATGCCATGTAGCTTACCAGCCCCTTCTTATTCTTCTTAACCAAATTAAGCCAGTGTGATCTTCTCGTCAGCAGCAGCGAGCTTACCCTCCTTGAAGAGCCAACCCAGACCGAGCAGAGTCTCCTCCTCGCTGATCTTAGCAGCCTTAGCAATTTCCTTAACAGTCAAAGCCTTCTCTGCAGCAGCCAGAGCCTGGTAAACATCACCAGCCTTGAAACCTGCGTTCTCAGCGTTTACAACAACTGCCTTTGCAGCAGCCTTCTTAGGAGCAGCAGCCTTCTTAGCGGTTGCCTTCTTAGCCTCGTCTGCCTTAGGAGCAGCGGCCTTCTTTGTAGTTTTCTTTTCTGCCATAGTTCGTTAAAATATTAATACACTATTGAATGGATATTTCTATCTTTCGCAGTGCAAAATTAAGAACTTTTCAGATATAGTGTGCTCGCAAACAACATCTTTTTGCTGTTTTCTTAACTATTCTTGACGTAAATCAATACTTTATTCGGCCAAATGTACCTCTAACTGCAATTCTTCCAGCTGTTTAGGATCTAATTCGCCTGGTGCATCAAGCATCACATCACGACCGGAATTGTTCTTCGGGAAAGCAATGCAATCGCGAATAGAATCGAGACCTGCCATGATGCTCACGAAACGATCCAAACCGAAGGCGAGACCTGCATGGGGAGGTGCGCCATACTTGAAGGCATTGATAAGGAATCCGAACTGAGCCATAGCACGTTCTGGTGTGAAGCCTAAAATCTGGAACATCTTCTCCTGCAACTTACCATCGTGGATTCGCAGAGAGCCGCCACCTACCTCAATGCCATTGCATACGAAGTCATAGGCTACAGCGCGCACCTTCTCTGGAGCAGCGTCGAGCAATGGAATATCGTCCGGGTTAGGCAGGGTGAACGGATGGTGAGTAGCCATCAGGCGCTGTTCCTCATCGCTCCATTCAAACAAGGGGAAGTCAATAATCCACAGGCACTTGAATACATTCTTATCACGCAGTCCCAGACGGTCGCCCATTTCCAAACGCAAAGTGCAGAGCTGAGTACGGGTCTTGTTGGCCTTATCACCGCTCAGAATCAGTACGAGGTCGCCATCCTTGGCACCCGTCTTCGCCTTAAGGTTTTGCCAAACTTCAGGAGAATAGAACTTATCAATGGAACTCTTTACCGTACCATCGCTGTTGAACTTGACATATACCAAGCCCTTAGCACCAACCTGTGGACGCTTGACGAAATCAGTCAGTTGGTCAAGTTGCTTGCGGGTATAATCGGCACAGCCTGGAACAACAATACCACCAATATATTCTGCCTCATTGAATACAGGGAATTCGCCCGTGCCCTTCAGAACATCCATCAGTTCGACGAACTCCATACCGAAGCGCAAATCGGGCTTATCAGAACCGAATCGGCGCATAGCCTCATGCCACGTCATACGCTCAAGTTTAGGCAGCTCCACTCCCCTCACCTCTTTAAACAAATGACGAGCCAAATCCTCGAAAATCTCCAATACATCTTCCTGGTCAGCAAAAGACATCTCACAGTCTATCTGGGTAAACTCAGGCTGACGGTCAGCACGCAGGTCCTCATCACGGAAACACTTGGCAATCTGGAAGTAACGGTCGAAACCACTGACCATCAGCAACTGCTTCAGCGTCTGCGGACTCTGGGGCAGTGCATAGAACTGGCCAGGATTCATACGAGAGGGAACGACAAAGTCGCGAGCACCTTCAGGTGTAGAACCTATCAAAATAGGGGTCTCCACCTCGATGAACTGCTTCGAATCCAAGAAGTTACGTATCAGGATAGTCATACGGTGACGCAGCTCCAGATTCTGGCGCACACAGTTACGGCGCAAATCCAAATAACGATACTTCATGCGAATATCATCGCCACCATCGGTGTTGTCCTCGATAGTAAATGGAGGAGTCTGACTCTCGCTGAGCACATTCAACTCCTTAGCCAATATCTCAATATCGCCAGTAGGCATCTTGGGATTCTTCGACTGGCGCTCACTGACTACACCTTTCACTTGAATACACCACTCGCGCCCCAGCTTATTAGCCTGTTCGCATAATGCTGCATCATCAGCCTCGTTGAACACCAACTGCGTCAAGCCATAGCGGTCGCGCAGATCAACAAAGGTCATGCCACCCATTTTTCTTGTTCTCTGTACCCAGCCAGCCAGTGTTACCTGCTGTCCGACATTGGCAAGTCTCAGCTCGCCACAAGTATTTGTTCTATACATTATTATAATATATGTTTTGCTTATAGCCTGCAAAATTACTAAATATTTATGAAATACGCACGATTTAAGTCCTTTTCAAATATTAAATTATTTAAAAATAGGGCAATAAATGATACAACTCTCCAGAAAATACCTTACTTTTGCAGCGGATATAAACCCTTAACAACAAGAAATGATGAAAAAAATGATACTGATGACACTGATGCTGGTATGTGGCATGACCATGTCTATGGCTCAGAAACCAGCTCAGATCAAGTTTGAAAAGACGACTCACAACTTTGGTTCTTTCTCTGAGAGCAATCCCAAAGTGACATGCACTTTTACATACACCAACGTCGGTGAGCAGCCTTTGGTTGTCAACCAAGCTATCGCCTCATGCGGTTGTACTGTACCAGAATACACCAAGACACCTGTTCAGCCAGGCGAGAAAGGTGAAATCAAGGTTACCTACAATGGTGCAGGCAAGTTTCCTGGACATTTCAAAAAGTCCATTACGATAAGGACTAACGGAGCTGTTGAAATGACACGTCTTTATATAGAAGGTGATATGACGGAAGCGAAATAAAGGTAAAAAAGTAAAAAGGTAAAAAAACAAAAGCACTGCTCGAATGGGCAGTGCTTTTTTGATGTCTTAGAAGGAATAGGTCAAACCGATGGAGCTCCATTCCTGAAATTGGAAATAGCCCATCTTGTCATCGCGGGCATTGGAATCATCGAAGCGAGGATAGAGGAAGAGGTTGGCCGAAATATATTTCGTCACCTTCAATTCAAACTGGTTTTCCCACTCTATCAATGCCTGTTTGTACGACGTGCTAGCATAGAATCGTGTCTTCCACGAAATCTGATCTGCAATCTGCCATTTCAGGTCTGCCGTAAACTGCGAAGCAAACTCTTCCTTCGTATGATGGTCACCTGTTATACCATTGTTTGAGGTCAAAGCATCACGATCAACATAGACGAAATGGAATGATAAGGGCAGGAAGTTCAAGCTACCCGTCAAACGTTTATTGAAAGCCTCAACCTTGTATTCCATACCAAGACCTACATTCAAATGGAAGGGCGACATGAAGTCGGAGTATGTCTTATAATCATTGGCCTTCAATCCTCTGGCAAACTGCGTATAGGCCAACAGCTGCAGCGTATAGTACCAATGCTTATGCGCCTGCAAGTCCAATTTACTATTCAGACGAATCAGGTCGTTGTTGGTCTTGAATTTATGGACGGAGTCGGATTGCGAAGTCTGGAATCCTAACTTCATCTCCAACTTGTTCTCGAAAAGGACTTTGTCCTTGTCGTTATAGTTTGCCTCCAACGTGGCAGCAGCAACTGCTGAATAATTGCTCTCACCACCCTTATGCCAGTTGTCCGTCACATAGTTTTGAAGAAACTGCAAATAACCGTCGCCCTTGAATTTCCAGAAATTAGGTTTCTTGATGACTACAGCCACAGGAACAGCTTCCTGTTCTTCAGGTACAGGGGCAGCCATCTTGACCAAGTCAACCTTTTGCGTCAACTCCTTATTAACATCTTCACGTACGGAGCCTATCTCTTTCAGCTGAGTTTCATTGTTCTTCACCAAGTCTGGACGACGCATGTAGAGGTTCATCATGGCGGCATCTACAGCATCAGTCACTTCATCACCCGTGGCAGGTGACATAGACAGCATCTTGTTAGCACCAGAGTGATAGAACGTCGTGGGAGCGAACAAACGGAAATAGCGCCCATCAAACACCTCTGTTCGCAACTGCGTATTCACCTGCTGTAACGAATCGAGTTGTCTGCGCAACACCGTCAGCGAGTCCAGATAATTCTTTACCACTTGGGCCGTATCGGGCTTAACTTCCTCCACCACCTGCTTCTTTTTACGCTGTGCTAGCATATCTGTTGAAGAGATGATGGCTAATGCCAATAATAAAATGTACTTATACTTCATAATCGGGTACAAAGTTACGAAATATTTCTTAATTCATACGTCATATTTCACAAATTTTTATTTGGCACTTTGCGCGCTTTTTCGTACCTTTGCACCTTGTAATTCAACTAAAAGGTAAAAAAATGAACAGAGATACGATTATCGGCTTCGTCCTTATTGCCGTTGTGCTGATTGGTTTCAGTTGGTATAACCAGCCCTCTGCCGAGGAGATTGAAGCCGCCCGTAAACAAGATTCTATTGCGGCAGTAATGAAAGAGAAAGCTGCCAAGGAGCAACAGATTGCTGCTCAGAAAAAGCAGGAGACCAAAGCTGCTGATAGCATTTCTACAGACACCACTGCACTTTTCCATCAAGCCATGAGTGGCACCTCACAAAAGGTAGTGCTTAAAAATTCCAAGTTGGAACTGACCCTCGACACGAAGGGTGGTGTCATCCGCAAGGCTGTCATCAAGGATTTCAAGAGCATTGACGGCACTAATAACGTGACGCTCTTTGATGAGAATGACCAGAATTTGAACTTCATGCTGGCAGGCAAGCAGGACAATATCGTCACTGCCGACCTGTACTTTACCCCTTCAGAGCTGTCAGATTCAACTGCCACCTTCACGGCTGCAACAGGTACAGGCGGTGAGGTCATCCTGAGATATCGTCTTGGACAAGACTATATGCTCGGGTTCTCCCTGCAGACCAAGGGCTTGGCTAACATCTTCGCTCCTTCATACAAGGAGATGGAGATAGAATGGAGCGACCATTGTCGCCAACAAGAAAAGGGATTCTCGTTCGAGAGCCGCTATACCTCATTATATTATAAAAAGACACAAGGGGGAACCAAGGACATTGGCGACACCAGCGATGAGAGCAAACAGCCCGAGGAGCGGCTGGATTGGGTAGCTTTCCGTAACCAGTTCTTCTCAATAGCCCTCATCTCAAAAGACGACTTCGCACAAAACGCCAACCTGTCGAGCGTACAGGACCAGAAAGGTTCAGGCTATCTGAAGCAGTTCGATGCCCATCTGAAGACAGCATTCGACCCAACAGGACAAAAGCCTTCAGAATTTGAGATGTACATTGGTCCCAACGACTTCCGACTGATACAGGATGTAGAGCAGCAGAGTCAGTTTGGCAAAGACCTCGACCTCGAGCAACTGGTCAACCTCGGCTGGTGGCTGCTGCGTTGGATTAACCGCTGGTTCACGCTCTATGTCTTCGACTGGCTGACCGGCTTTGGCTTCAACATGGGTATCGTGCTCATCCTGATTACCCTGCTGCTGAAAGCCATCACCTTCCCCATGGTGAAGAAGAGCTACATGTCGAGTGCCAAAATGCGCGTCTTGAAGCCTAAGTTTGAAGAGGCCACCAAGCAATATGACAAGCCCGAAGACCAGATGAAGAAGCAACAGGAGATGATGTCGCTCTACTCCAAGTATGGTGTCTCTCCCCTTTCCGGCTGTCTGCCCATGCTCATCCAGATGCCTATCTGGCTGGCCATGTTCTTCTTCGTACCTAACGCTATCCAGTTGCGCGGACAGTCGTTCCTCTGGATGAGCGACCTGTCGACCTATGACCCCATCATTGAATGGGGAACAAATATCTGGGGTATTGGCGACCACCTGTCGCTGACCTGTATCCTGTTCTGTGCAGCCCAGCTTATCTACACCTGGGTCAGCATGCGCCAGCAGAAAGACCAGATGATTGGTGCACAGGCTGAGCAGATGAAGATGATGCAGTGGATGATGTACATCATGCCGCTCATGTTCTTCTTCATCTTCAACGACTACTCCAGCGGTCTGAACTTCTACTACTTCATCTCGCTGTTCTTCTCGGCTGCCATCATGTGGACGCTTCGCAAGACGACGAACGATGAGAAGTTGCTGGCTATTCTCGAAGCCAACTATCAGGCTAACAAGAACAACCCCAAGAAGTCGAGTGGACTGGCAGCACGTTTGGAGGCTCTGCAGAAGCAGGCTGATGAAATGCAAAAACAACGCAAAAGATGAAAATAGGATTTGACAACGAGAAATACCTGAAAGTCCAGTCTGAGCACATCCGCGAGCGTATTGCCCAGTTTGACGGTAAGCTTTATCTGGAACTGGGTGGCAAGCTTTTTGACGACCATCATGCCTCACGCGTACTGCCTGGCTTTAAGCCCGACTCCAAGCTGCGCATGTTTGCGCAACTGCGCGACCAGCTGGAAATCGTCATTGTAGTTTCAGCAGAAGATATTGAGAAGAATAAGGTTCGTGCCGATTTGGGCATTACATATGACGAGGACGTACTTCGTCTGCGTGATGAATTCATGGATCGCGACTTCATGGTAGGTTCTGTAGTGATTACCCACTATAACGGCCAACATGCTGCCGATCAGTTCCGTCATCGTCTGGAGCGTATGGGCATTAAGTCGTACGTACACTATCTGATAGACGGTTATCCCCATAATGTGGAACTCATCGCTTCTGACGAGGGATTCGGCAAGAACGACTACGTGGAGACCTCGCGCGAGCTAGTCATTGTGACGGCTCCTGGACCAGGTTCTGGCAAAATGGCAGTCTGTCTCTCACAGCTCTATAATGAGAATAAGCGAGGTATCCGTGCCGGTTATGCCAAGTTCGAAACTTTCCCCGTATGGAGCCTGCCACTGAAGCATCCTGTAAACATTGCCTACGAGGCCGCTACTGCCGACTTGAACGACGTCAATATGATTGACCCGTTCCATTTGGAGGCTTACGACAAGATAGCTGTCAACTATAACCGCGACATCGAGATTTTCCCCGTGCTTAATGCCTTGTTTGAGGGTATCTATGGTGAGAATCCTTATAAGTCGCCCACGGATATGGGAGTCAATATGGTGGGCTTCTGCATTTCCGACGATGAGGTGTGCTGCAATGCCAGCCGTGATGAGATCATCCGTCGTTACTACGATGCCACCAATAAGTTGGCTGATGGCGCTGACAATGAAGACGAAGTACATAAGATCCAGATGCTCTTCAACCAGGCCAAGATCAGTACAGCCTACCGTCGTGTCACCGTAGCTGCCCAAGCTAAACAAGAGCTGAGCGGCCATACTGCATCAGCCATCGAACTGGAGGACGGCACCATTATTACCGCCAAGTCCAGTCCCCTACTCGGCTGTTCAGCGGCCCTGTTGCTTAATGCCACCAAACATCTGGCTGGTATTGACCACGAGGCCAAGCTGATTCCACAGAGTCTGATTGAACCTGTACAGAAAACCAAGACGGAATACCTGGGAGCAAGGAATCCCCGTCTGCATACTGACGAGGTGCTGGTAGCCCTCAGCGTGGTATCAGAGAGCGACGAGCGTTGTCGTCGTGCCTTGGAACAACTGCCACGACTGCAAGGTTGTCAGGTTCACTCTACGGTCATGCTCTCTGAGGTAGACCGTAAGATTTTCAAGAAACTGGGCTGCGGACTGACCTGCGACCCTGTCAGAAAGAAATAACAGTATCATCCCATCATGAGAAGAACATTAACACTTATTGTCGCCAGCCTCTTGATGCTGGTGGACACCGTAAATGCAGAGAACGACGTGAACATCGGAAAGAGCAACATCAAACTGGAAAGCCGTATGATGACTCCTGAGGCTCTATGGGCCATGGGACGCATCGGCACTGTCGAGGCTTCACCGGACGGAAAGCTGGTGGTATATCAGGTTGGCTATTACAGCGTGAAGCAGAACAAGGGACACCAAGTCATCTGCATCATGGATGCTGACGGCAAGAACCGCCGCCAACTGACTACCAGCAGTAAAAGTGAGACCGATCCTACCTGGCTCGATGCACAAACCATCGCTTTTATCACTGGAGGAGAAATCTGGACCATGAAGGCTGACGGCTCTGAGCGCAAGCAACTGTCGAAGACGGATGGTGAAGTGGAGGGCTTTAAGTTCTCACCCGACCGTCAAAAGGTCATCATCATCAAGTCAATGCCCTTCCATGAGATTATCAAGAAGAACCCTGACGACCTGCCTAAGGCAACAGGACGTCGTGTTACAGATTTGATGTATCGCCACTGGGACCACTATGTAGAAAGCATCCAACACCCCTTCCTGGCGAAATTAGAAATGAGAAATGAGAAATTAGAAATAAGTTCTAACCTCATTGATATTTTGGAGGGCGAGCCTTATGAGTGCCCTATGGAGCCTTTCGGAGGTATTGAACAGCTGGCATGGAGTCCTGACTCTAAGACCATTGCCTACACCTGTCGCAAGAAGACGGGTTCACAATATGCTATCTCCACCGACTCTGACATTTATTTATATAATATAGGTACGCGCGAGACCAAGAACCTCTGTAAGCCTGAGGGCTATCAGGCTCCCGAGGTCGACGCATCTCATACGCTCGCTGACCAGAAGGTAAACGCCACTGGGGCTCATGTAGGCTACGACCAGAATCCTCAGTTCTCGCCCGACGGCAAATATATTGCCTGGCAGTCAATGGCTCGCGATGGCTATGAAGCCGACCTCAACCGACTTTGCATCTACACGATGGCAGACGGTTCGATGAAGTTTGTTGACTGGAAGAGCGATGTAGAGTCCTTCTGCTGGGCTTCAGCAAAAGACAAGCAAGCTGTACTTTACTTCCTGAGCGTCTGGCATGGCTGCTGCAATATGTACAGCACGAACTGGAAAGGTGAGGTGAAGCAGTTGACTGAGACCTGGGATGACTGGACTGGTCTGCAGCTAGCCAACGACGGCAAGCGTATTCTGGCTACCCGTCAGAGTCTCTCAACTCCTACCGATATCTATATGGTAACACCTGCGGTGAAGAAGCAGCCCACCAAGATTGAGCAGATCTCATTTGAGAACAAGCACATCCTTGACCAGCTGACCTTCGGCAAGATGCAGCAATACTGGGTTCCCACTACCGACGGTAAGAAAGAACTGGTATGGGTTATGCTGCCTGCCAACTATGAAAAGGGCAAGAAATATCCTACCCTGCTCTTCTGCGAAGGTGGTCCTCAGAGCCCTGTGTCACAGTTCTGGAGCTATCGTTGGAACTTCCAGATGATGGCTGCCAACGGCTATGTGGTTGTTGCACCTAACCGTCACGGCCTACCTGGCTTCGGACAGGAGTGGAAGGAGCAAATCAGTGGCGACTGGACTGGCCAGTGCATGAACGACTATCTGTCGGCTATCGACTTTGCTGCCGATAGTCTGCCCTTTGTCGACCGCAACCACCTGGGTGCTGTAGGTGCTTCGTTTGGTGGATTCAGCGTATATTTCCTTGCAGGCCATCACAACAAGCGCTTCAAGGCGTTCATTGCTCACGACGGAGCCTTCAATCTGGAGTCGATGTACACAGATACTGAGGAGGTATTCTTCTCTAACTGGGAGTACGACGATGCCTATTGGAACAAGAATCGCACAGCACGTGCTGACAAGACCTACGAGAACTCACCGCATAAGTTTGTTGACAAGTGGGACACACCTATCCTCTGCATTCATGGTGAGAAAGACTACCGTATCGTCTACAATCAGGGCATGGGTGCCTTCAATGCAGCTCGCCTTCGTGGCATTCCTGCCGAGTTGCTCATCTTCCCTGATGAGAACCACTGGGTACTGAAACCACAGAACGGCATCCTATGGCAGCGCACCTTCTTCGATTTTCTTAATAAATGGTTAAAATAATGACACAACAGATTCAAAAGACTTTGAGAGATTCGGCAGCCATGCGTTGGACTGCCTTGCTGCTCTTGGCAATGGCCATGTTCTGCAGCTATATCTTCATGGATATCCTCTCGCCCATCAAGGACCTGATGCAGGAGACACGCGGCTGGGACTCTACGGCCTTCGGCACCATGCAGGGCTCAGAGGTTTTCCTCAATGTTTTCGTGTTCTTCCTCATCTTCGCAGGTATCATCCTCGACAAGATGGGTGTGCGCTTTACGGCAGTACTCGCAGCAGCAGTGATGCTCGTCGGAGCCTGCGTGAAGTGGTACGCTGTGAGCGATGGCTTTATCGGTAGCGGACTCGAGACTTGGTTTAACAACAACCTGAATTACATTCCCATCTTCGATGAACTAGGTGTATCGCCATTCTATGCCGGTATGCCTGCTTCGGCTAAGTTTGCAGCTTGCGGCTTCATGATTTTCGGTTGTGGTTGCGAGATGGCGGGTATTACCGTATCTCGTGGTATCGTGAAGTGGTTCAAGGGCCGTGAGATGGCACTGGCTATGGGTTCTGAGATGGCGCTGGCCCGTCTGGGTGTTGCCACCTGTATGATTTTCTCACCCTTCTTCGCCCGTCTGGGTGGTGAGGTTAGCGTCAGCCGCTCTGTGGCTTTTGGTGTTGTACTCATGTGTATCGCTCTGATCATGACTATCGTCTATTTCTTCATGGACCAGAAGCTCGATGCACAGACTGGCGAGGCTGAGGAGAAGGACGATCCCTTCAAGGTTTCTGATATCGGTAAGATCCTGTCTGATGCAGGTTTCTGGATTGTAGCTCTGCTCTGCGTGCTCTACTATTCAGCTATCTTCCCCTTCCAGAAGTATGCCGTTAACATGCTGCAGTGCAACCTCACGCTGACGACTCCTGATGCCGACTCCTTCTGGGCCTCATCCAGTGTGACCATCGTTCAGTATGTCATCATGCTCATTGTGGCTGCTGCAGGCTTCGCATCCAACTTCCAGAAGAAGGCTAATATAAAGTACAGCCTGCTGGGCATCTCGATTATCGCCCTCATCGCTTATTGCTACATGGGTTATATGCGTCAGTCGGCAGAGTCTATCTTCGCCGTGTTCCCCCTGTTGGCCGTGCTCATCACACCTATTCTGGGTAGCTATCTCGACCATCATGGCAAGGCAGCCTCTATGTTGGTGCTGGGCTCTGTACTGCTCATCGCCTGCCACCTGACCTTCGCCTTCGTTCTGCCTGCATTTAAGGACAGTCCCGTTGGCGGCATCATCATTGCCTATACCACCATCCTCGTGCTGGGAGCCTCCTTCTCATTGGTACCCGCATCGCTGTGGCCCTCAGTGCCCAAGTTGGTAGATGCGAAGGTGATTGGTTCTGCCTACGCGCTCATCTTCTGGATTCAGAACATCGGTCTGTGGCTGTTCCCACTGCTGATTGGCAAGGTGCTCGACGCCACCAATCCTGGTGTCACCGATCCTACGCAGTTCGACTACACTGCTCCGCTAGTCATGCTGGCCTGTCTTGGTGTAGCAGCCCTCATCCTCGGTTTTGTACTGAAGGCTGTCGACAAGAAGAAAGGTATCGGACTGGAACTTCCTAACATCAAGGAGTAGCCATTTTGCATACACTTCAAAAAAAATAAATACCCCCGCTGTCATCGTCATCGGTGTCAGCGGGGGTACTTCTTACTAGAGAAACTACTCTATTTATGTTTCCAATAATATTCTAAGCCACGCTTTACATTCTCCTTGACTGCATCTGATGTAAAGGTAGCACCAGTCAAGGCGTCCACCTCGGCATACTTGTTCTTCGATACCTTCTGACCTTCGTAGGCAGGTAGCATCTGCTTCTTGATACGCGCATTATATTTAGGTGTCTCCTGACTCTTCAACAGTACCACCTTGACGATTTTATTCTTCTTGATGTAAATTTCAACAGGTGTCGGACCATTGTAGCCCTCAACATCCTGAGCCAGCGTCGTGGTGTTCACCACATAGGTACCGTCTTTTTCCTTCTTCATCACGTCATCTGCCTGTGCAGCCAGTCCGCACAACAGCAACATCGCTATCAAAATATTCTTCTTCATTTTTTTGTTTTATTGATTTGAGCGTGCAAAGGTAAGCATTTTTTGCAACTTTCCCTCATGGAATATCTTTAAAAATCTTAATAGTTACCCAATGCGCTGATGCTCTGGGGCATCCACACCTCCATCAGTCCTGCTCCACGATGGTTCCAGGCATAGTATGGAATCATGGTCAGTTGCGCTGACTTGACGCTGGCCTCACCTGCTCTGTCTTGTTCAACGGTCTGTCCGTCAACCTTGATGGCCTTGACATCAAACGACTGATTGTCGTAGCTGATCTGCTGGTCGAGTACGGTGAACTGAGGCTGACGAGGCATTAGGAAATTGAAGATATTGAAGTCCTTGTTGTCGACTCCCTCAGCACAATAGACCAGTGGACCACGCTCTACAGCAATGCGTCCACGATCATCAGCCACCCGATGGTTGGCCTTGATGGTACGCACAGGCATATCGAAGTGAATGGTCACCACGTCGTTCTTCTTCCACTTACGGTTCAGATTGAGATAGCCTTTGACGACATCAGCCTTCACCACCTGTCCGTTTACCTTCACACTATAGCTGCCCAACACGTCGTCACTGAAGCGATAGAGGTCAGAAGGTACTGGCGAGCGGTCTACCCATCCTGGCAAGCGAACCATCATATTGAAAGCCTTAGCCTTCGTCTTCACCACCTTGATGTTGATATCACCATCCCAAGGATAGTTGGTCTGCTGCTCTAACGTCACTTGCTTGCCTTCCACCTGCATGGTTGCCGTATTGCCAGCAAACAGGTTCACATAGAGGTTGCTCCCCTTGACTGCATACATATAACCTGGGAACGAGGGAATGAAGCGACAGAGGTTCGAAGGACAGCAGGCACAACCGAACCAAGGCTGGCGCTCCACCGTACCGTCAGCATTAAACTTGTACTTACCGTCTGACGACAACGGGTTAGGATAGAAGAAACGGCCACCATCCACACTCATACCACTGATGACACCATTATACAATGTACGCTCCATGCAGTCGATATACTTGGCATCACCATGCAATAGGAACATGCGATGGAACAGGTAGACCATCGAGATAGCCGCACACGTCTCATTATAAGAGGTCAGGTTCGGCAACTCATAATCAGCGCCAAAAGCCTCGCCCTGATGACGTGCTCCAACACCACCCGTAATGTAATATTTCTTCGAAACAATATTCTCGCAGATTGCATCGATGGCCTTGATATATGCTGAGTCTCCAGTCAAGGCAGCCACATCAGCCATGCCAGCATACATATAGCCTGCACGGACAGCATGTCCCCAAGCCTCCGTTTGCTCTACGACAGGTTTGTCGCTTTGTGAGTAAATATCATGGCGCAGCGTCTTACCACGATAGTCGAGCAAGAACCTGGCCTCGTCCAGATATTTCTTTTCGCCCGTCAGCAGATAGAGACGAGCCAACGCCATCTCAGCAATCTGATGACCTGGTACCACACAAGCCTGTCCTGGGTTAGGTCCGACCTCACGTACTACACAATCAGCATAGCGACGGGCAATGTTAAGAAACTTATCCGAACCCGTAGCCTGATAGTGGGCGCAGGCTGCATCCACCATATGGCCCAGATTGTAGAGCTCATGACTCAGTATCTCTTCCTTCTCCCAACGCTTCGAACCAGCCCACGAATGAGGATGCCAAGGGTTCATGGTACGTGGTGTGTAGAGATAGCCATCAGGTTCCTGAGCAGCACCTACGATGTCGAGCACAGAGTCAATATACGCCTGGAGCTTGGCATCAGGATAGGTCTGCAGCACATAGCTGGCACCCTCGATGGTCTTATACACATCCGTATCATCGAACGAGAAGCCTGATGGTGGGTAGTCAGGACTAGGATTCAGACACTGCACGAAATTCTTGTATCGTCCCTCGCTCTCACATTTCGAGAAAGCCAGTGGGATAGTAACCTCGCGAGCAGCACGGATGCGTTCGCCCCAGAAAGTGTTGGGCGTCACCTTTACAGCGGTAAATGGCACTTGAGTAATAGGATAGCCGTTTGCTATCTTTTGTGCCTGAGCGGTGGTCAGCATGACCAAGCCCAGCAGGAGAGTTGTCAGTCTTTTCATCTTTGTCAAAGTTTTAGTTTTCTTTTCGCAAAGGTACGTATTTAGTTACAAACCACCAAACTTTTCGTCTTATAATAAAAAGGTATGTAACATGAGACAACGTTTTTGCATCTTTTTCCTGCTGCTGAGCATGGTGCTGACGGCACAAGCCCAGCGCAAAGTATACTTTTCGACATCGTTTCACGAGCCAGCCACTGACGGCTTGCGCTTTATCTACAGCCACGATGGTTGGAACTGGAAAGCTGTTGACGGGGTGTGGCTCAGACCTGAGGTGGGCAAACAGCGTGTGATGCGCGACCCCTCTATCATCCGTACACCTGATGGCACGTTCCATTTGGTATGGACCAGCTCTTGGCGTGATGACCTGGGCTTTGGCTATGCCTGTTCGAAGGATTTGGTACACTGGAGCGAGCAGCGTTTCATCCAAGTGATGACGGATACCACCACCGTCAACGTTTGGGCTCCTGAACTGTTCTGGGACGACGTCAAGCAGCAGGCTGTCATCATCTGGGCATCGTGTATTCCTGGCAAGTTCCCTGACGGACTGGAAGACCACAAGAACAACCATCGTCTCTACTATACGACCACGAAGGACTTCAAGAAGTTCACGCCTACGAAGCTGATGATTGATCCTGGGTTCTCTTGCATTGACGCCACACTGGTGAAGCGAGGCAAGCGAGACTACGTGATGGTGCTGAAAGACAACACCCGTCCTGAGCGCGACATCAAGGTGGCCTTTGCCCAGTCGCCCTATGGTCCTTGGAGCAAGGCTTCCGAGCCTTTTACGGGCAAGATGATGGAAGGTCCGACAACTCTCAAGGTGGACGACGGTTGGCTGATCTACTACGACCGCTATCGCCTCTTCGACTTCGGCGCCCACTATACGAAGGATTTTAAGACATTTAAGGATGTGTCCGACCAAGTGGATGTACCTAACCTGCATAAGCACGGCACCATCTTCGAGGCTGATGAGACGATTCTGCAAGGTCTGTTGAATGCCAGGAAGATTCACTATACGGGTAAGACGCTGAGCAATCCCAATCGTCACGATGGAGGACTCTCGCCTGTCGTTGGTGTGCATAACATCCAGATCCTACGTGCCAATCGCGAGCACCCCTCTGAGGCTAACGGACAAGGATGGACCTACAACCACCAGCCTATGATGGCTTATTGGAACAATCAGTTCTATGTGCATTATCTCTGCGACCCTAAGGACGAGCATATCCCCCCTTCGCACACCCTGTTGCAGACCTCAAAAGACGGTTATTCCTGGAGCAATCCCCAGGTGCTATTCCCTGATTTACAGGTGCCTGAGGGTTTCCAGAAACCTGGTCGTACGGAGAAGGCCCACAACCTGATAGCTATCATGCATCAGCGTGTAGGCTGGTATGTGGCCAAGAGCGGACAGCTGTTTGCTATTGGCAACTATGGTGTTGCCTTCGACCGCAAGGACGATCCTAACGATGGCAATGGCATCGGACGCGTCATTCGTGAGGTGAAGAAAGACGGCACACTAGGCCCTATCTATTTCATCTACCACAACGCTAGTTATACTAGTCAAACTAGTAAGACTAGTAAACCTTTCCCTTTCTACACCAAAGCTCCCAAGGACATCAAAAAGGCCTGCGAGGAAATTTTAGCCAACCCCCGCTACCGCATGCAATGGGTGGAGGAGGCAGACCGCAACGACCCGCTGATTCCCCTGCATAAGGAGTACAAAGCCTATTGCGACTATACCCTGCCCGACGGACAGATTGCCTCGTTGTGGAAACATGCGCTGACCTCGACCTCTGCCGACGGAGGTTTGACGTGGGCTCAGCCTGTGGAGCGTGCCAAGGGTTTTGTCAATAGCAATGCGAAAATCTGGGGACAGCGTCTGAGCGATGGCACGTATGCTACCATCTATAACCCCTCTGAATACCGCTGGCCATTGGGTATCTCGCTCTCGAAAGATGGTTACGAATATACCACGCTGAATCTCGTACAGGGCGAAGTACCCCCCATGCGCTATGGCGGCAACTACAAGAGCTATGGACCTCAGTATGTGCGAGGCATCCAGGAAGGCAATGGTGTGCCTGCTGATGGCGACCTGTGGGTGACCTACTCGATGAACAAGGAAGATATGTGGGTATCGCATATCCCCGTGCCTGTTCAGACGGAGGCCCACCAGCATGCTGACGGTCAGGAGTTTGGTGTCAGCGAACTGGCGAAGCTTCAGAGTTGGAATATCTATTCACCCGTCTATGCCCCTGTATCGCTGAGTGACGGCTGGCTGACGCTGAAGGATAGCGATCCCTTCGACTATGCCCGTGTGGAGCGTAAGATTCCTGCTTCGAAAGAGCTGAAGGTAGCCTTCGACCTGCGTGCCTCACAAAACGACAAAGGTCTGTTGCAGATTGAGTTCCTCGACGAACACGGGACAGCCTGCTCACGTATAGAACTCACCAACGAAGGGCTGATGCGCTGCAAGGGTGGTGCCCGTTATGGTGGACTGGGCAAATACGAACCCAACACCACCTATCACATCGAGGCCGTTCTGAGTGTTTCGAAGCGAATGGCAGAGGTCTTCGTGAATGGCAAGAAGGCTGGTCAGCGCATGTTCTTTGCTCCTGTGGAAGCCATCGAGCGCGTCATGTTCCGTACAGGTTCTGAACGTCGATTCCCTGATGTCGATACCCCTGCCGATTGGGATGGCACACTCGATAAGGCTGGTGAGCGCGAGCCTGAAGCCAGCTTCGCTATTGCCAATGTAAAGACGGAGGCTACTGATGCGAATGCTACTGCCGCTTTTCTGAAATACGATGACTATAAGCATTATGTCGACTACTTCAATACGATGGAGGATGAGAACATCGTGCAGGCCATTCCTAATGCGAAAGCATGGGAGTGGATGACGCAGAACGTGCCCTTGTTCGATTGTCCCAGTCGCGATTTCGAGGAGATGTGGTACTACCGTTGGTGGACACTCCGCAAACATATCGAGAGCACCCCTGTGGGCTATGCGATGACGGAGTTTCTGGTGAAGCGCAACTATGCCGACAAGTGGAAGCTCATCTCGTCGGGCGTGGGCCATCATATCCACGAGAGCCGTTGGCTCAGGGACAGCACCTACCTCGACCAGATTGTCCGCACGTGGTACACAGGCAACGAGGGCAAGCCAATGGCTAAGCTCCTGAAATACTCCTCATGGATAGCCCATTCTCTTTGGCAGCGCCACTTGGTGGATGGTCGTCAGCAGTGGTATATCAATATGTTACCCTCACTGGAGTGGGAGTTCAACGAGTGGGAAACGACTCACACTCGCGAAGGTGGTTTCTACTGGCAGGAAGACGTGCGCGACGCGATGGAGGAAACCATCAGTGGTGGACGCAAGAAGAAATACCTGCGCCCCTCTATCAATGCCTATATGTATGGCAATGCAATGGCCATCAGCAATATCGCTAAGATGGCTGGCGATGAGCGCAAGGCCAAGACCTATTTCGATAAGGCCAACGACCTGAAAGAGAAGGTTCATCAGAAACTCTGGAACGAGCAGCATGCGTTCTTCGAGACCCATCGTGTAGACTCCTCAGCCAATGTTCGCGAGGCCATTGGTTTCATGCCTTGGTACACCCACATGGCTAAGGAC
Organism: Prevotella sp.; assembly: GCA_015060535.1. GTDB lineage: Bacteria > Bacteroidota > Bacteroidia > Bacteroidales > Bacteroidaceae > Prevotella. The sequence continues at coordinate 64,913 of SUYH01000011.1, read as the reverse complement.
GAGGCGAAATACGGTGTAGCTTGGTTGCAGGCTGCCGACGAGAAAGGTTTCTCTGCACCCTACGGACAGACTACTGCCGAGCGTCGCCATCCTGAGTTTCGCACCCATGGTGTAGGCCAGTGTGAGTGGGATGGTGCCGTATGGCCCTTTGCTACCTCACAGACGCTGACTGCTATGGCCAACTACCTGAACGACTACAGTCAGCCCGTCATCAGCGACTCGCTGTATTTCGCAGAGATGGAGAAGTATATGCAGAGCCAACACATGCGTGGCAAGCCCTATATTGGTGAGTATCTCGATGAGACGACAGGCTATTGGTTGAAGGGTGACCAGGAACGCTCGCGCTACTATAACCACTCCACTTGGAATGACCTCATGATTACAGGTATCTGCGGATTGCGCCCTCGCCAGGACAACACACTGGAAATCAATCCATTGCTGCCTGAAGGCAAGTGGGCTTACTTCTGTCTCGATAATGTGTTGTATCATGGTCATCACATCAGCATTGTATGGGATCAGGACGGAAGCCGTTACCACGCTGGCAAAGGTCTGCGCGTCTATGTGGATGGTCAGTTGAAGGGCCAGCGCGACAGCTTAGGAAAAATCATTATTGATAACGCTTTATGAGGAGATATCTTCTAGTATTTCTAGTATCTCTAGTATCACTAGTTGTACTAGGACAGGATTATATGGGAGGCGCCAAATGGATTGGCGCTATCACGCGGAAGGACGCTAGGATTCCTGAAGGACGCCACTACCAAGGGGCAGTGCTGAAAGAGAGCAAGGCCCTATGGGCTCAGGCAGACACGCTGTCGCGTCGTAGCATCATCCTGCGTCGCTCGTTCAAGCCTTACAAACCCTTTAAGAAAGCCGAGTTGCGCATCTGCGGACTAGGCTTCTACGAATTGACCATCAATGGTCGGAAGATAGGCAATGCTGAGTTTGCACCCATGTGGAGCGACTACGACAAGAGCGTGTTCTTCAACGCATACGACGTCACCAACCTATTGACCTACGAGGATAACGAGATACGCGTCTTGCTGGGCAATGGCGTCTACAACGAGCAAGGTGGTCGCTACCATAAGATGAAAATCTCGTTCGGACCTCCTACCCTCTGTTTCCTGCTCTACGTGACCTATGAAGACGATCTCCGAGAGCGACTTATCTCCGACGAGAAATGGGAATGGGCACTATCGCCCATCACTTTCAACAGCCTCTATGGTGGTGAGGATTATGATGCCCGTTTTGAGGTCAAAAACTGGCATCCTGTAGTCGTTCAAGAGTCGCCCAAGGGACAGTTGCGCCCCCAGATAGCCAACCCAGTGAAAATCATGGAGCGATTCCCTGTCAAGCAGGTCATGAAACAACAGGGCGACACGTTGTTGGTGCTCGATATGGGCCAGAACCTGTCGGGCTATCCTGAGATTACCGTCGAGGGCAAGGCGGGTCAGCGTCTGAAACTGACTCCTGGCGAGACGCTGAACGACGAAGGATTCGTGAACCAGAAACAAACAGGGCGTCCCCACTATTACGTCTACACGCTGAAGGGTGGCCAGACGGAATTGTGGCATCCCCGTTTTGCCTACTACGGCTACCGTTACCTGCAGGTAGAGGGCGACGTCGAGGTGCTGAAGAAAGTGGAGTCGTGCTTCGTCTACAATTCAGCCCCACGAACTGGCTATTTCGAGTGTTCCAATCAGCTGATCAACGATACCCACCGACTGATAGACCGTGCTATCCGCAGCAACTGGCAAGCCGTATGGACCGACTGTCCGCATCGTGAGAAACTAGGGTGGCTGGAGCAAGACTGGCTCAATGGCGAAGCGCTGGTGTATAACTACGACTGCAAGACCATGATCGCCCAAACCATGCAGAACATTGTCGACGCCCAGCACGAGGACGGTTCGATGCCTGAGATAGCCCCTGAGTACACCATTTTCACAGGCTCATGGGCCAAGCCCTTCCTCGAGTCACCAGAATGGGGAGGTGCCATTATTGCCCTGCCCATGCTCTATTGGCAGCATTATGGCGACCTGTCGCTGGCCAGCCAACACTACGACGCCATGAAGCGCTATGTCGACTATCTGGACACACAAGACTCATGCTACATCTTGAAACAAGGACTAGGCGACTGGTACGACTACGGACCAGGTCGTGCAGGCTTTGCGAAGAACACCCCCATGCCACTCGTCTCTACGGCCCACTACTATCAGTGGCTGTGCTATATGTACGTGATGGCCAAGCACTTAGGACACAAGCAGGACGCCTTGCAATTCAATCAGCAGGCCGAGCATATCCGTCAGGCCTTCAATCGCGAGTTCTACGACAGCAAGAAGAAGACATACGCTACGGGAAGCCAATGCTCGCTGGCCCTGCCCCTCTACCTGAAGTTGGTTCCCGAGGGTGACTACCAAGCCGTTCTTGACAATTTGTTAAAAGATATTCATGCTCATGGCGACCGTCTGACCACAGGCGATGTAGGTAATCGTTACCTGTTCTACACGCTGGTGCAGAACAACCAGCGCGAGCTGCTTTACAAGATGCTGAACCACTATGACGTACCTGGCTATGGCTATCAGATCAAGAAAGGTCACACCACGCTGACCGAGCAGTGGGACCCCACACACGGAGCCTCGATGAACCATTTCATGATGGGCCATGTGGAGAACCTGTTCATCCCCGATCTGCTGGGCATTCAGCGCACAGGCGACCTCATCGAGATAGCACCCCACCCTGTGGGTGACCTGACGTGGTGCAAGGGTTCGACAATGAGTGCCTTTGGCGAGGTCAAAGTGTCATGGAAAATCAGCAACGGACAGTTCCTGCTCGACATCGAGATTCCTGAGGGAGGCTTTGCCGATGTCTACATGCCCTTCTCCGATCGTGCAGAGACCGTGCAAGGTGGAAAGCATCATTTTCAAGAACCCGTCCGACGTTAACTACGTTAAATAAAAGGAAAAAAATCAGCCTACATTTGGTTATTTGCACGATTTGCAGTACCTTTGACGTTCGTCTTAGATACTTCCGTTCAGAAAATTGCAAATAAATTTGCATTTTCGCTCACTTATTCGTACCTTTGCAGGCTGAATTTAACTTTTTGACATAGAGTAATGAACGAAGAGTTTAAGAAAACACTAAAGTCGTCAGAGACAGAAGACTGGTTGGACCTGCACTTTGTGCGCCCGTTCTGCTACTACTGGGCTCTGTTCTTTGCACGCTTTGACATACATCCCAATACGGTGACTATCCTCTCGATGTTCATCGGAGCAGGCAGTGCCTTCTTCTTCGCCTGTGCCAGCTACTACTATTGTGGTATCGTTGGTCTGATGCTGAACATCGTGGCTATCCTGTTGTTGTGTCTGGCTGACATCTTCGACTGCACGGACGGACAGCTGGCTCGCATGACGGGCAAGAAGAGTCGTCTGGGACGTATCCTCGACGGAGCGGCAGGCTTCACGTGGTTCATCCCCATCTACCACGCGATGGTCTATCGTTTCTATCTGCACCACGACCTGGAGTTCCAGTTACTGGGCATCAGCGATACGCCAGAGAATGTGCTCATCGCTACCATCGTGGCTTATGCGCTGGGCGTCATCTCAGGCTTTACGGGCATTGCTGGTCAGCAGCGCTTGGCCGACTACTACATCCAGGTACACCTCTTCTTCCTGAAGGGTGAGAAGGGTGCTGAGCTCGACAATTCGAAGCGCCAGCAGGAGATCTACGACCAGATGGACGCCTCGACACCTTGGTATGAGCGTTATTTCCAGAAGTCATACATCGGTTATACCCAGAAGCAGGAGGCCGCTACTCCGCAGTTCCAGCGCCTGATGGCCCGTCTGCGCGAGAAGTTCGGCTCTGCCGACCAGATACCCCAGCAGATTCGCGATGAGTTCCGTCGCTACTCGCTGCCTGTCATCAAGTGGAATGGTCTGCTGACCTTCAATTTCCGCTCGGCCTGGCTCTTCCTGTTCTGTCTGATTGACATGCCTGTGCTGTACTTCGTCTGGGAGATAGTAGGCATGGGACTGCTCTACCTGTATGTGAATCGTCGTCATGAAAACTTCTGCCGCAAGATGGCAGACAAACTATAACATAATGAAGTGGACGAAGCAACGCCTGAATAATCTCTTCTTCTTCCTCGGCTGTGCCGCTGTGGTGGTGATGCTGCTGACGTTTGATGTCAGCTTCATCGAGCTATGGGAGCACATCTGCCATGCAGGCTACTGGCTCATCCCCATCATTGGCATTTGGGTGGTGGTCTATGCCCTCAACGCGCTGGCGTGGAAGGCGATGATAGAAGGCAACATCGGGGGTAAGGCACCCATCAGTTTCTGGCGCCTGTATCGTCTCACCGTCACAGGCTATGCCCTGAACTATGCCACACCCGTTGGTGGACTGGGTGGTGAGCCCTACCGCATCATGGAGTTGTCGAAGGACATCGACAAGGAGCACGCTACATCGAGCGTCATCCTCTATGCTATGATGCACTTCTTCGCCCATTTCTGGTTCTGGTTCCTCAGCATCTTCATCTATCTGGCGCTGGCCGCTGTTGGCGACCTGCCTATCACACCCGTTATCGGTACAACGCTGGCCATTATCGTGGTTTTCTGCCTGTTCTTCTTCTACCTCTTCTCACGAGGCTATAAGAACGGACTGGTGAAGTATGTGCTGGGCGTGGTGAGCCGCATACCAGGACTGAAGCGCTGGACGCTACGCCTCTGGGCGCGCCATCATGAGGCCATCGACAATATCGACCACCAGATAGCAGCCCTCTACCAGCAAGACACGAAGGCTTTCTACAAGAGTCTGGTGCTCGAATATTTCTCGCGTGTGGTACAGAGTGCTGAGGTGCTGTTCATGTTGCTGCTCTTCGGTATCGACAACGGTGGCGGACTGGCAGGAATATCCATCACCTTCCTGCACAGCATCCTGATCGTCTCGTTCACGACGCTGTTTGCCAACCTCATCGGCTTTCTGCCCATGCAGCTGGGTGTTCAGGAGGGTGGCTTCGTGCTGTCTATCGCCGCTCTGGGCCTGTCGGCAGCACTGGGCATCTTCGTCAGCATCATCTGCCGTGTGCGCGAGATTATCTGGATTGCCATTGGCATGCTGCTGATGAAAGTGAAAAGTGAAAAGTGAAAAATTAAAAGATAAAGATTATGAACTATCTCGACAGAAACGAATTTAATTTTGAGCCCAGCCAGAAAGTGGTGGAGGCTATCAAGAATTTCGACCCCAAGACATTGTGCTTCTATACCCGTATCTACGATCAGGGCAAGAAGAGCGTTATCAGCGTTAAGCTGAGCGAGATTTACAACGTGCCTGAGAATCAGGTGCTGCTGACCTATGGTGGCGAGGACATGCTGAAGAACGCCATCCACTATTTCCTGATGGTTGGCGACAACAAGAAGATACTGATTCCTGAGTTCTCCTGGTGGTACTACAACCGTGTAGCCTCTGAGTGTGGCGGCACGTTCGAGATGTATCCCCTGCACGAGCAGGAAGACACCTTCGCTTACGATGTCGATGAGGTGATTGAGTACACCAACCGCGTACATCCGCGTATGCTGTTGCTCGCTTCGCCCAACAACCCCACAGGTAACGGTTTGACCCCTGAGGAGATAGGACGTATCATGGAGAACATCCCCTCTGACACGATGGTGCTCATCGACGAGGCCTATGCCAGCTTCATCTCGATGGACACAGCCTATATCGCTCCGCTGGTTGAGAAGTACAACAACCTGATCATCTCGCGCACGCTGTCTAAGTTCTACGGACTGCCTGGCCTGCGCGTAGGCTTCGGATTCATTGGCAAGGGTCACGACCAGTTCGAGAGCTACATCAACAAGTATCTGGGCTACAACCGTTTCTCTGAAGCCGTAGCGCTGGCTGCTCTCGACAGCAACGAGCACTATCGTCAGGTGGCTGATGATATGCAGTGGGGACGCGACCTGTTCAAAAAGGAACTGGGTCATCTGCCTGGCTTCAAGGTTTACAAGTCGGTGGCTAACTTCATCCTCATCAAGTATCCTGTGGAGATCAAGGACAAGCTGATGGAGGCTCTGAAGATTCAGGACTACAAGATCAAGTTCATGACTGACAAGGGTTTGGAGTCGTGTCTGCGCATCACGCTGGGCCGTAAGGAACAGACGCAGACCGTTGTTGACACCATCAAGCGTTGCTTATGATTGGAGTTATCTTAGCTGCAGGCATGGCCAAGCGCCTGCGTCCATTGACTGATACGAAGCCTAAGTGTCTGTTGGAGGTTGGCGGGCGCACGCTCCTAGAGCGCACCGTCCGTGCAATGCAGCAGGCTGGCATCACCGAGTTTGTAGTGGTGACGGGCTATCGTGGTGAGCAGATACGCGGTTTTCTGGAGACTAGTTTTTCTAGTATTCCTAGTAGTACTAGTTCTACTAGTGATACTAGTACGACTAGCCCCCACTTTACTTTTCTGCATAATAGCGATTACGAGCACAACAACAACATCTACTCGTTGTGGATGGCTGGCGAGGTGGTGCGCGGACGCGAGTTCCTGCTGATGGACAGCGATATCCTATGCGACCCAGCTGCTGTGGTGGCTATCGCGAAGCAAGAGGAGTCGGCGCTGGCGCTCAACCGTCATGAGTGTGGCGAGGAGGAAATCAAGGTCATTGTGGATGCCGACCAGCACATCACGGAAATCAACAAGACCTGCAACCCCAAAGATGCCATTGGCGAGTCGGTAGGCATTGAGAAGATGACGGCCGAATACAGCACCGCCCTCTATCGGGAGCTGGATCAGATGATAGTGAAGGAAGGCCTCATCGACATCTTCTACGAGCGCTGCTTCGAGCGACTCATCCCCCAGGGTCACACCTTCAAGGTGGTCGATACGACCCACTATTTCTCATACGAATTGGACACGCCAGAGGATTTCCAGCGTGCCCAAGAACTTATTCCTGCTGAGTTGCTTTAACCCAGCAGGAATATTTTTTTACCAGATTGCTACGCGCTTGGCAGGTTCCAGATAGAGGGTACCGCTCTCGATGTCATAGGCATCGTACCACGCATTGATGTTGCGCACCACACCGTTGCAACGCTCGCGCAACTGTGAATGTTCATCGTCGTAATATCGGCTCTTGGCAAATTCCAGATCATAGCTGCCGCTCCATGCGATAGCCCATCCCTGGAAATAACGTTTAGTCAGTTGCTTCTGCTGTTCGGGAGTAGCCTCCGGGTGCTTGCTGAGCAGGATGTCCAATGACAGGCAGCAGCCACCGATATCGGCGATATTCTCACCTAGTGTATTCTTGCCGTTGTCATAGAGCGTCTTGTCCGCCCAAGGCATCATCAGCAGCGCGGAGTAGTTTGCCACCAGTTGGTCGGTATATGTTGTAAACTGAGCCTCGTCAGCGGCTGTCCACCAGTTCTTGAATGCGCCAAACTTGTCATACTTGCGTCCGTTGTTGTCAAACCCATGAGTCAGTTCATGACCAATCGTCGAGCCAAGCACAGCCAGGGTCAGCGTTTCCTCGTCAGCAGCGTTGACATAGGGAGGCAGCAGGTTGGAGGGATTGATGGTTACGGAATTGGTCTGCGGCCCATAGGTGGCATTGTCTTCCGTATAATTATAAACATTCTCGAAGATGTCATTGAGCATGAGCACCTCACGGCGCGTACGGCCTATCATCCAGTGCTGCGTGTCGCGGCGTGCCTTGCGCAACTGGCGTATCAGCGATACCATATTGTCTTTCTTGTTCAGTTTCGGCATAGCCACATCGGGTGTCACGTCCGGCTCTGCTCCCACATAAAACTCCACCAGCTTCAGCTTTTCCAAGGCATTGGCACGCGTCTCTCCCGAGAGCCATCTGTTGTTTTCCAGCCGCTTCTGCATGGCCTGACGGAACTCCTCACACCATACCACATACTTCTTCTTCACGTCTGCCGAGACATACAGCTTATTATACGCACGCAGGCAGTAGAGATTGCCCCAGATGGTCCGGATGTTGCTGTGCAATTTCATTCTGCCAAGGGGCAGTTTCACTTTCTCGCCCTTTGGTGTAGTACGCTCAATGTCAGCATATTCCTTCAGAATCTTGTTCGACATCAGCAATCCGTCGTACATCCGGATGTTGGCAGCAATAAACTTCTTCACCGAGTCGGGATTCAGCATCATCTGCATCACGGCCTGATAGTTTTTCGTAGCCTCATCGCTCCAAACGACCTGCTCCGGCGATACGCCTAAGTCCATGCCCTTCATCAGAGCCGCCTGATAGGCATTTGCCGTACCAGCGGCCCTGCGCATAGGTTGTCCGCCATGATAGGCCAGGCGCTCGCTGAGCTCATGTTTGCCATAGAGCGGACTCAATGCTCGCGCGTCGTAATAGAACGGCAGCGGTACGCTGATGACCCATGCCGGCTTGCCACTAACGATTTCAATGACGGGTTCGAACAAGCCGTTGTATCCAGCCGCCGTAGCACGCCCCAAAGCCTCCATGGCCTGCTCCATCGTGGTAGCGTCCTGCCACAACTCGGCCGTCCGGTCGCTGACCATCTTGTCCAGTTCAGCCGCCGTGGGCTCCTGCGGATAGACATCTGTGATTTCCCACAGTGCGTCAAAGTCGGCATCGCCCTTCCCGTGCATCTGGTCAAACCGTTCTGCGTTCAACTCTCCGGCATACGAAATCATGCCGTCAGGATAAATGTCTTCCGGATTCCACCAGAACTTACCCTCCATGTGCATGTAGAAGTCGTCGCCCAGCGTGCAGCTGTCAGTCTGCCATTTATCAAACTTATCCCAGAATGCAGTCTGGGCTGCAGTCTCGCCAGCAGGACGGGTGGGTGAACCAGGATTGTCGATGTTGTCCGTACACGAGGTCAACAAGGCTGCAGGGGTCAGGATGGCAGCCATCATCCATTGTTTCATTTTTCTCATAGTTTGCTTGTATAAAATCAATTTGGGGCAAAGTTAAGAATAATTAAGCGAAAATCCAAATTTTCGTGCTAAAAAGATGACAAGGCGACTGGGCAAACGTCTTTTTAGAAAGGACAAACATTAATAAAAACGATATGATTACACCAAGTTTTAAAACTCCACTGAGCGGCATTATCCCACCGCTGGTAACCCCACTGAAAGATAACGAGACGCTGGACATCGAGAGTCTGGAGCGTCTGATAGAACACCTGATTGCAGGTGGCGTGCATGGACTTTTTGTACTCGGCACTACGGGCGAGGAACAGAGCCTGTCATACGATGTGCGCAAGCAGATGATTAAGGAGTCGTGTCGCATCAATCGCGGACGTTTGCCCCTGCTGGCGTGCATTACCGACACGTCGATAGAAGAGAGCATCCGTCTGGCCAAGAAAGCTGCCGACTATGGTGCCGACGGTGTGGTCAGTGCTCCCCCCTACTACTTCGCTACAGGTCAGCCCGAGCTGGCTCAGTTCTACGAGGAGCTGGTGCCTCAGTTGCCGCTTCCCGTGTTCTTATATAATATGCCTTCGCACGTGAAGGTGAGCTTTGCTCCTGACACCGTTGCGCGCATTGCCCAGCTGGACCAGGTGGTGGGTTTCAAGGACTCATCGGCCAATGCGGTTTATTTCCAATCGGTGATGTACAAGATGCAACATCGCAAGGACTTCGCCATGCTCGTAGGTCCTGAGGAGATTACGGGCGAGTGCGTGCTGATGGGTGGTCACGGTGGTATCAATGGTGGTGCCAACATGTTCCCTGAGCTCTACGTGGCGATGTACAATGCTGCCAAGGACCGCGACATCGACAAGATGCTGAAGTTGCAACAGCTCATCATGCAGATTTCGACGTCTATCTATACCGTCGGCAAACACGGCTCGAGCTACCTGAAGGGCTTGAAGTGTGCCCTCGCTCAGTTGGGCATCATCAACGACGACTTCGTAGCTTCTCCGTTCTACAAGTTCGAGGCTCCTGAGCATCTGCGCATCCAGAAAGCACTCGAGGCACTGCCCATCAAAGACGGTAAGCTATGCATCTAGTTGATTTTATCATCTTCATCGTCTTCACCCTCGGCGTGGTGGTCTTCGGCTGTTCGTTCTTCAAGAAGGGCAGTTCGGCTGACGAGTTCACGTCGGCAGGTCACTCCATTCCTGGCTGGGTGGTCGGCATGTCGATTTTCGCCACCTACGTGTCGAGCATTTCGTACATCGGCTATCCAGGCAAGGCGTTTGCAGCCGACTGGAATGCCTTTGTGTTCTCGCTGTCGATACCCATTGCGAGCTATTTCGCAGCCAAATATTTCGTGCCGTTCTATCGCCATTCGGGCTCCGTTTCGGCCTACACTTTCCTGGAGGAGAAGTTTGGGGCGTGGGCTCGCCTGTATGCCTCAGCCTGCTACCTGTTGACGCAGATTGCGCGCATGGGCAGCATCCTCTATCTGCTTGCCGTTCCGATGTATATCCTGATGGGTTGGGACATGCACGCGGTGATCATCCTCACGTCTATCGGCATCATCGTCTATTCGATGATGGGTGGCTTGAAGGCCGTCATCTGGGCAGACGCCATACAGGGTATTATATTAATAGGTGGAGCCGTGCTGTGTCTGGCCATCCTGATGTTCTCGATGCCTGAGGGTCCCATGCAGACCTTCGAACTGGCGGCCAATTCGCCCATGGGCAACAAGTTCTCGCTGGGTGCATTCACCAGCGATCTGACCACCTCGACCTTCTGGGTATGCTTGATCTACGGCATCTTCATCAACCTGCAGAACTATGGTATCGACCAGAACTACGTGCAGCGCTACCATGCGGCGAAGACCGATAAGGACGCGAAGTTCTCAGCACTCTTCGGAGGCTATCTGTTTATTCCTGTCTCGGCGCTGTTCTTCCTGATTGGTTCAGCTTTGTACTCGTACTATCAGGCGGGTGTAGCCGAGTTGCCTGCTGAGATTCAGGCCAAGCCCGACTACGTGTTCCCCTACTTCATCGTCAATGGGCTGCCCGTAGGTCTCAGAGGCCTGTTGATTGCCTCTATCTTTGCGGCTGGCATGTCTACCGTTTCGACCTCTGTGACTTCTGCCGCTACGATTATCCTGACCGACTATGTGCGCCCGTTCTTCCTGAAGGCACGCAGCGTGGCTGACCATCTGCGTCACCACGACCCGCAAGACCATCACCGGCATCAGAAGCTGGAGCTGGCCATCGTGCGCCTGTCGAGTTTTGGCGTGGGCATTCTGGGTGCCTGTGTAGCTATTGCTATGCTCTCGGTAGAAAGCATCATCGACGCATGGTGGACACTCTCGAGCATCTTCTCGGGTGGCATGCTGGGCTTGTTCCTGCTGGGTTGCATCCCACAAAAGATAAGCCGCAGCGCAGCGTTCGTTGGCTGCATCTGCGGCATTGTGGTCATTGCTTGGATATCATTGGCAGAGATGTGGCAGCTGCCAGGCATCCACCTGCATCCCTACTTGGCCATCGTCCTGGGCACCTCAGTCATTTTCATCATCGGATTCTTGGCCACTTTCCTCGTAAAAGGCAGGCATTCTTAACAAAATTCATAAAATTTGCCAAAAATTGAAGTTTTTTTGCATTTTTTTTGGTTTTTATTTGGAACATATTCAGAAAAAACCTATATTTGCAGCGGAATACATAACCAATCATAGTATTAACTAATTCAAAAAGATTATGAAAAAGATTATGATGATTGCCGCCATGATGCTGATGAGCATGGGCGCATTTGCACAGAATGAAGTTGGCCAGTTCACACTGCAGCCTAAGGTAGGTCTTAACATCTCTAAGATTACTGGTGAAGGCTTGAAAACTACAGTAGGTTTGGTTGCTGGTGTTGAGGCTGAGTATGGTGTTGCTGAGAGCTTCGGTATTACCGCAGGTCTGCTGTATTCTATGCAGGGCTACAAGGCTGAAGGTGCTGACAAGAGATCTGGTATGGATTACATCAACATCCCCATCCTGGCTCAGTACTATGTTGTTAAGGGACTTGCTATCAAGGCAGGTGTACAGCCAGGTTTCCTGGTACGTGCCAAGTATGATGGTAACAGTTTCTCTGACCAGTGCAAGAAGGTTGATTTCTCTATTCCTGTAGGTCTGTCTTACGAGTATCAGAGCTTCGTGCTGGATGCACGCTACAACATCGGTCTGACAAAGACTGTTAAGGATGCTGCCGAGAAGACTAAGAACAGCGTATTCCAGATTACCGTTGGCTACAAGTTCGCTCTCTAAGCAACAACTTTGTTTAGAAATAAGGCCGGAAGTCATTGCACTTTCGGCTTTTTTTTCGGCAGTGTGAGAGGGACAAGAAGTAAGCAACGAGGACACGAGATTACTTCTCGATGGCAGAGAGAATACTGATCGTTGAGTATGAGAAAGAACCAGCCCCCTGATAGTTCTGATACACCTTTTGTATTCGGAATTTATTGTAATTTTGCAGAAAAACCGGAATAAAATCTTGGTTATATTCGGAATTTATTGTAATTTTGCAGAAAAATCGGAATAATATGGCTCAATACATTCAACGCGACACTTATCTCCAACAACTCATCAATAGAATGGATAATGGAGAAGTGAAGATTGTCACAGGCCCCAGGCGATCTGGTAAATCATGGCTTTTGAATAGGATTTTCAAGGATTATCTGTTATCGAAAGGCGTGCTAGAGGAGAATATTATCATCGTCTCGTTCGATGTGGACGATGAGGAAGAGAATGGCGACCTTACTGATCGTAAGGCCTTGAAGTCCTACCTCTATAGCCGTATCACCTCAGAACAAGCACCTTATTATATTATACTCGATGAGGTACAAGAGGTGGATGGTTTTGAGAAAATCGTGAACGGTCTGAACGCCAAAGATAACATTGACGTCTATATTACTGGCAGCAACTCACATTTCCTTTCTTCCGACATCAAAACCATTTTCCGTGGACGGGGTGACGAAGTGAAGGTACATCCATTCTCCTTCAAGGAATTTTGTACTAACCGTACAGAGCCTGTAAGTGAACTATGGAAAGAGTACTATACCTACGGTGGCATGCCAGGACTGTTGAAACAGCGTACTCCAGAACAGAAGGTAGCCTATCTACAGCGCCTTTGGAATAAGACTTATCTGGACGATGTTGTGGAGCGTCACAATGTAAAGAATCGTGAGGCATTGTCGGCCTTGGCTGATGCGCTTTGTTCGTCTGTTGGCTCATTGACCAATCCCAATCGTGTGAGCAACATTTTACAGAGTGTACAGAAGGTGAAAATCGATCCAGATACCATAGCCAATTATATCAGTTATCTGGAGGAGGCTTTTTTGTTTGAAGGCGCAAAGCGGTTCAACATCAAGGGAAACAAGTACTACGAAAGTATCAAGAAATACTATGCAGCCGATGTTGGGCTAAGAAATGCCAAGCTCAATTTCCGTCAACAGGAGGTCACTCATATTATGGAGAATGTGATTTACAACGAACTCCGTATGCGTGGGTTTGCCGTAGATGTAGGCTTGGTGGAGGCCCGTGAGATGCGCAATGGCAAAATGGAGTATATCCAATACGAGGTAGACTTTATTGCAAGTAATGGCACGGATAAGTATTATATCCAGTCGGCTTTCGCCTTAGATACGGAAGAGAAGAAACAACAAGAACTGAAATCGCTTCTCAAAATTGACGATAGTTTCAGGAAAATCGTGATTGTAGGAAACGACATAGCGGAATATACTGACGAAAAAGGCATTCGCTATATTGGCCTATTCCAGTTTCTGCTGCAATAAGGTATGATCCTAAGGGCGTCCTATCCCTACCCTATTTGTTGAGCCGTCCGAAGAAATTCTTTCAGCCGTCCGAAGAAATTCTTCGAGCCGCCCATCAAATTTTTACGCGCTGGGCAGGCTGCAATTTTTTCCCAGGCAGGGAACAAATTTTTCCCAGGCAGGGAACAAACGCTCTGCTCCGACCCGAACGCCCATCAGGCCGAGTCTGGCGACCCATCAGGCCGAGCCTGGTATCCAAACAGATTTCTGACAATTCTGACAAATGACAGTGTCAGAAATCGGGAGGGTATGTGAACAAAGAAAATTGCTTATTATTTCATATTTATATATATTATATATAAACATGGCACTAATTTAACATTTCCGTGACGAGGTGTGGGTGCGGAATTTGGCTGTCATAATTGTCAGAATTGTCAGACAATACAACATTTTCCAATGTTTTATTCGCTCATTCAAAAATAATTTGTATTTTTGCAGGCAGAAATGCAGTTAGGATATGACGAAAAACATCATGAAAGTGTTTGAATCTACAACAATACATCTTAAGCGCCCTATGTTGATAATTGCCTTCATAGATTCGGTGTTTCTCATTCTAATGTATTTTTCTTCGCCCAGTCACCAAGACGGACTTACCACATTATTTTTTTCTTTCCTAATCGCATTCATAAACCTTGTTATTAGCATTGTTCTGTTCTTTTTGAATAAAGAACGTTGGAGTATCGTGTTCTTCATCAATTCGTTTCTGATGTTCTTCGCAGTCAACTTCGCCGCTTGCCAATCTTCGTGTATCCACTGGAAAAGTGAACATATAGACTATGCATTCGAAGCAAACGATAGCTCTATTTCGCTGACAATCAATAAGAACGACTCGACATTCGGTATGTATTATAAGGGTGAACACTATACTCAAACGTATTGTTGGGGCGTATATAGAAAGGAGTCACATAATGTCTATATCTTGGATGTGGACACCACCCATTATAGGGCAGTACCCATTAACCGATTTGTCATAAAGAATGGTTATATCGAAGGGTATGGAAATAGGGAACTGCTTCTCAAATCCCGAATAAGAAAAAGTATAATGTGGTGACTTTCACTTTTCATCACCTCCTGACCCAGACCTTGTGAGAACCAGCTCCGTTAGCCTTGATGCCTGACTGAGGGGCAAGGACGGGTTTGGCGAGTTCCCTGGAGGCCGTGCTGTAGTTGTATAACTGTGAAACACTTCTTTTGTTACAGACAGTTGAACCATGATAAAGTTTAATCATAAATTGCCTCCTTTTCTCCGGCAATAGGAAGCCATACTTTGAACCATATCATCGAACGATTGAGTATGCATCACATCGTAGAAGTCGTGAGCCACTTTAATGGCTCCATAATGGTTTAGGTAACGATATGCCTCAACTTCTGTCATCGAATAATGACTGGCAAAGGCTGCTATAAGCGCTACGATATACTCTGATATGTCCTTGATGCTAAACATATAAATATGTATTACGTTGCAAATATACAAAGAAATTTCGATTTGACTGCAACTTTCCGGCTCTTTTTTGTCTTACTCACTTTTATAAGTCTTTATCAATCTCCTTCGTAAAAGTCTGAATGTCAATGACTGTCAAACGTGGCCAGTCAACATGCTTGAGAACATTGAAGTGCGCATCGTTGGATACAATGTATTCGGCATTGACGGCTATAGCGCAGTCAACAAACTTGTTATCATCAGGATCAGTCTCTATCAGTCCGAAATGGTAGTACACTTGCTGAAAGACGGTAGTATTAAGTCGTATGATGGTTTTGATAACGTTGCGAGCAATCTCAGTTGTGGTCTTTTGGCTCAAAATCTCCTCGTACTCGTTGAGAATATCTGAGTTAACACACAAACTGATATGACCAGCCATCACCTCAGTCCAGATCTTGTGATAAGGGCTTTGAGTGGGCAGAGCCTGTAACAAGCAGTTGGTATCAAGAACGATGCTTCTCATAACCGTAAGGAGTGCGCATGTGCTCTTTGCCCCATTGCTCGATAGTTTCTTCGCTGATAACACCTTCGTCCCACAAAGCATCAATAGCTTTCTGGGCCTTCTGGGCAAAATAGTGAGCCAGGACGTTCTTGAACTCGTTCAACTCATCCTCAGAGTTAATGCTGTTCAAGGCATCTAGCAGCTCCAGTTGTGCAATTTGTGAATAACTCATACGCATAAATATTTAGATTTCAGTTGCAAATATACAAATTAATTTCGAATGACGGCAACTTTCCTGCCTCTTTTTTTTATTTGCCCTCTGGTGTCACTTCCTGACAATGACCGCACCTGGATATTTCGAGGTGTCAAGCATGAAGACATTGTCGCTGACACCGTATTTCACACGCGTCACCGTCATCGTAATCTTGGCTATGCCCTCTTTCGTAACAATCTCACGAATGAGCATTTTTTCGTGGTCCACCTTCACCGTCACTTTCTTGGGGTCGTCCTTGTCCTTAGGCTTGGTGAAGGTTATAACGGTGTAGCGGCCATCCTTCTTGACGGTGGCTTTCTGGTAGTCCTCAGCCAAACCAAAATCTATATCTGCCTGACGTTTCGATGGTGCCCTGGTGGTCTTGGTGATGGTCAGTGTGTCCTTATATTCCTTACCCTTTTTTTTGAATTTCTCGGCCAGTTCTACGTGTTTGAACTCCCAAACCTGCTCGCCGTCGAAACCTGACTCCGACCTGATATCATTGCCCAGCTTCTTCATAGAAGTCTTCATGAGCAACTTCGAGCCTTTCGTCATCACCGTGAAATTCATGTCGACCGACATCAGCGTCACGCTCATGTGAATTTTCGAGTCCATCTCTATACCAGAAGCATGTGTCATGTTGTCCTTACACTTGCGCATCATGTCAGTAACCTCGGCAGGTATCTGAGCCTGCACGTTCAACAGACTGCAGAGTAAAAGGATGGCTGTCAGCATCCATCGTGTATTCATTTTCATTGTCTTCGTACGTTTTGCCGCTGCAAATATACGCCTTATTTTTCATATTTACGCTAAGATTTACTAAAAAATTGCGAACAGCGACGGAAATGACCCTGATGACAACGGGGTTTTTCTTGCCCATTTTGTTGAGCCGTCGGAAGAAATTCTTTCAGCCGTCCGAAGAAATTCTTCCAGCCGTCCATCAAATTTTTGCGCGCTGGGCAGGGAACAAAAATTCCCTAGGCGGGAAACAAATTTTTCCTGGGCAGGGCGCAAAAAATGGTGCGCTTGTGACAAATGTGACAATTCGGACAGTCTGATTTCTGCATCATCTGTGGTGTTGGGTAACAATAAGAGTAATACAATAATGAATAACATCATTTATATTATACACAAAAACGGGGTGTCTTTTGTCACAATTGTCACACCAATTTATTATCTTTGCAGACGCTATGGAAAAAATAAGATTCGACGTGGTGGGACTATACCACTGGGATGTGCGCGACCACTGGAAGGAATATGCCGCCGGGGCCGTCGGCAAAGTGATGACTATGCAACCGCAGCCTGACAACGTGAAAGACCCGTATGCCGTTCGCGTGCGTGAGGGACGGCTGCATGTAGGGTATGTCGCTGTACCCGACCTGGACGTAGTATATCAGGCTTTGAAGGGTTCCTCGCTGGAACGCCTCAAAGGTTTTGTAATGGAGAGCAATCCCGAGCCGCCCGTACTGACGGTAGAGTGCGACGTAGAGCAGATAGACTGGGATTACGAGCCCTTCGACGACCGCCCCTATGCCAGTTGGCACTACGACGGTCTGCCGCTGATACCCCGAAAGTTGGAGCAGCTTGGCGACCTGACGACCGACCTGATTGACGAACTCGAAGATACGGATACGGACATCGAAAACGTAATATCGTTGACCGAGAGCTTACTGCTCGAACACCTGTACGACACGAGCCGTGAAATGACCCGTGCACGCTATCGCATCGAACGTCTGCTGTCCATGCGCAAAGAGCCTGCATGCACTGAACTGGCAACCCGCATGCGCCAGCAGAAAGGCATGCTGATGCGCCATGAGAACCGCGACCAGGTAGCCCGCTACTTGTTCGTAGAACTGCCCCGCCAGCTGCTTCAGAAGGGGCTGGAGTCGAGCCATTACACCTACGACAATCGTCTGGACGAACTGGAACAACAGCTGCGTGCGTTTCCCTTCCAGCTCTACGACAAATTCCTGACCGACCCCGTCGACTTCCTGCGCGAAGTGTACTACCATCACGTGCCGCGTCGCTATCTGAACCAGTTGCTGTCGGGCATTGTGCTGATGATTCTCAAGCGTCGTGTAAAGATACAGCGGTGGGGGCGTGAGGGCGACACGGAGCCCATCGAGCAGATAGAGAATGGCTACATGGCGAACACCAAGGCGCATCCCAAGCTGTCGTCTGAAAAAGCATCAGTGTATTGGAAAAGACTGGAGGAAGCAGGGTTCGTAGACAAAGCCCACCGACTGCTACCCTCTACCACCCGGATACAGGCTGCGTACATAGCAGAGATGTTTGCAGAAGAATTGAACATCAGGGAGAAATGGAAGGCTTTCGAGGAGTGGTGGGGCATCAAGAATCTGGCACAAGAGAAATACCATTCGCTGGAAACTGGTCATACGCCATCACGAGAAGATGACATAAACGAGATATTTAAATCGTAACTTGCTGATTATCAGAAACCACATCCCTATATAGGACTTTCCATAGCCCCTATATAGGGGTTTTTCATATTTTATTTGTTGTACTTTTGCAGCGTCAAATGGCCATTGACGTTGAGTTAAGTAACAATAAGTTTAATTATCGAAGAGTTTTAAAATTATGAATACAACTAAATTTTCTATGAGTAATTCCATTACGAATGTCGCACAGATGGTGCCTTGCACTCCTCAGCTGCTGAACGCTGCGCTGGACGACCCGAAGGTGGCAGAAACCTGTCAGCAGATAGCCCGCCACTTGGCAGCAGTTAAAGAAGGTACGCTCGCACGCGAGGACTTCGAGGCCATGAAGTCGCGACTGAAGTCTGGCAATCTGCCTGTGGTCTGCTTTCACGCCACATTCACCGACGGCTATCGGCATAACGAGTCGGCAGTGGCCAGCGGGCTGTCCATCTACGATGTCGACCATCTGGACTACGACCCTCGCGCCTACTACATGAATAAGGTGGCAGGTCGCGAAGTGGAGCTGGGCATTGCCTTTGCTCATGTGTCGCCCAGCAACGAAGGCATCCGACTGGTGTTCGAAATACCACAAGGCATGTCGCTGGCTCAGGCTCAGCAGTGGATGGCCACTCAGCTGGACGATGCTGCCTACGACGGCAAGGTCAAGGATTTGGCTCGCTGCTCGTTCGTGGTTTGTCGCGACTACGTGCTCTACTACGACGAGGAGGAGCTGTTTAAGGAACGTGATGTACAGGCAGTATCCCAAAATGGGATTGTGCCTTCCGAGAACGCAGTGACGATTGTGACGAAGGACAATGCGTTTTCTGCACCCGTTCTGCCAGCCACCACCGACTATGAGGACAACTTCAACGGCATAGGCTACAAGGAGATAGTCAGCGCGATGGAAGAGCTGCTGGGTGGAGTGCCTGCTCAGGGAGCACGCAACAACTTCATCTTCGCAATGGCCTGCCACATGCGGTACCTCTGCAACGACGACCCGCAATGGATAGCTCAGGTCATGCCCCGCTATGGCGAGGAAGAGCAGAAGTTCCAGTCGACCGTCCGCTCAGCCTGCAACCGCCCGCAAACCAAGACGGTGCCTGCACTGGTGAACCGCGTTGTAGAACGTGCACGTCAGCAGCAGCAAATCGACGAGGCCATACGGGCTAACGGTACTCATGCACCTGCGCCACCACAGATGCCCGAGAAGCTGACCAAGTTTATGCGGCTCATCACCAAGAACGTGCCTGACCATCTGAAGCCAGCTGTCGCCATGGGTGTCTTCCCTGCCCTGGGAGCCCACTGCAAGGGTGTCAAATTCCGCTACAACGACAACGCGCTTGTGGAGCCTACGTTCATGAATGTACTGGTGGCCGAAATGTCAAGCGGTAAGTCGTGCGTCAACGAGCCTATTGAGGCCATTATGGCAGACATCAAGGAGCGTGACATCAAAAACCGCAAACTGATGCAAGAGTATAAGGAGCAGTACGACACATGCCCAGCCGACGAACAAAAGCCTGAGCGCCCACAGGGTCTGACTGTGCAATGGGTCAAGTCGGACATGACGCCTGCTGCCTTCGTTCAGTTGATGGCCGATGCCGGAGGAAGATTTCTCTACAGCCGATTGGACGAGATAGGACTGCTGAACCAGCTGAAGACCAATGGCAAGGGGAACAACGTGACCGAGATTCTGCGTCTGGCGTACGATTGTGGCGAGTACGGTCAGGAGCGAGTAGGCACCAAGTCGGTGTCGGAGTGCGTGGAGGTTCGCTGGAACTGGAACGCATCGACCACACCGGGCAAGTGTCGCAAGTTCTTTGCTGATTCTATGCTTGACGGTACACTCTCACGCATGACGTTCTGTACCATCTTTACCGACGACGACCGCATGCCAGTCTATGGCATCTACGACGACAAGTTCCGGAAGCAGGTGCAGGATTTCGTGGCTCAGCTCAACGATGCCAAGAGTCTGGTGAAGTGCCGAAAAGCCAACCAGTTGGCAGCCGACATGATAGAGGAAAACCGACAGTACTCAGCACTTGCCGACGACGACACCTATCGTGAACTGTCCTACCGAGCCACGCTGTCGGCCTTCAAGCGAGGCATGGTGCTCTATCTGCTCAACGAGCAGAAGTGGTCGAAGGAGATTGAGGACTTCGTGCGCTGGTCGTTCCATTACGACATGTGGTGTAAGATGTCGGTATTCGGTGAGAAGATGCGTCATGCAATGGAGCTGGACAAAGCTGTCATGGTGCCGGGACGCCGTAACCTGATGGAATTTCTGAATGACTCGTTCACCCTCGACGACCTCAATACCGTCCGCAGAGCACAGGGCATGAAGGGTGACGGCTCCGCACAGTTGCGCAAATGGATCAGTCGCGGCTACTGCACGTTCGACCCGCAGAATCAGCTGTACACCAAGAGTCCACAGTTCGTTGCCAAGCATCCAAAGGCAATAGCATAGAGGATGTGGGGAGGTTATCTTGCAAGATAACCTCCCTTTTTCTTGTTCATTCCGAAAAAATGTCTTACCTTTGCCAACGATATTACATTTGAAACAACAAAAAACGAACTGAGTATGAGGAAAAATTTACTTCGTAGCTGTCTGGCGCTGTCGCTGTTGCTGGCAGGTCAGACTGTGTTGGCGCAGAGTGCTTTCTCGCCAACGGTGAACGGACTGAGAAGCAGCTATCAGACACGACGCGCTGCATCGGCTGACGCAGAGCAGGAGCGCGGGTCGTTCATCGTGACCTGTAGCGTGGACGCCAGTGCTGCCGACATTGCCAACCAGATGATTGAGATGGGCGGCAAGATTGGTGCGCTGATGGGCAACCAGCTGATTGTCGACCTGCCTATGTCGAAGCTGGAGGATGCGGCTGCCATTGAGGGTGTACTGCTGATTGACCTGCCCGGCGAGAGCATCGAGAAGACCGACGTGACGCGCAAGGCATCACACGTAGACGAGGCACATCAGGGCAAGGCCGAAGGTCAGAAAGACCTGCCCCAGGCCTATACGGGCAAGGGCGTCATCATCGGACTGATTGACGGTGGCTACGACTTCACCCACCCGATGTTCAAGGACAAGGACGGCAAGTTGCGCATCAAGGGTGTCTATATGGCCGATGCAGAGAGTTTGCGGTCGCAGGGTGAGTCGCTGGACAACATCACCGTCACTGACGACAAAGGCAAGACGACACAAGTGTCGGTACCCGGCGCATTCATCACCAATCCTGACGTCATTCTGGACACGCTGAAGATGAAGGATATTGGTGGCAGTCACGGTACACACTGTGCCGGCATTGCTGCCGGACGCTTCATGACCGACACGAAGGGCGTTGCCGAGGGTGTCTTAGGCGGTATGGCTCCTGATGCAGAACTGATTCTGTCAGACCCAAGCCCCAGTGACAAACAAGTGAGAGAGCTGAGAACCTCATACGTTTCAATTAGGGATATCAACAGAATGAAATCCCTGTGGCTCATGCAGAAGTATGCCAAGGAGCAGAACAAGCCTCTGATAGTCAGCTGGAGCCAGAACAACCACGACGGATTCCACAACGGCACCAGCTCGCAAGCCCGCTATATCGGCCAATACTGCAAGGCAGGCAACATCATGGCCTTGTGCTCCAGCAATGAGGGCGGCGACTCGATGTTCATTGAGCGGAAAATCAATCAGGGAAAGACCCTCTACATCAACACTGATTTTACCTATAAGAACGCCCAAGCATACGGCTTCATCCAGACCGACAAGAACATCAAGCTAACACTGAACGTGATTGACTCGAAGCTCAACACGGTTTACAAGTGCAATCTGCCCCTCTCAGCCCAAGGCTTGAATGACCATGAGCACGAGTTCAGATTTAAAATAAAAAGAAGCGGGACCCGAAAGACATGGGTTTATTATGATGACTATTATGAAAATTTTGACAACGACGGTGATTTCCGCCAATACGTCTACAGCGGCGGATTGTCACTCAGCATCAATAAAGGAAGCCTGGTAGACCTGAACGGCACGCAAATTCCGTACGTACGCATCGAGTTAGATGCCAACGGGCTTGTCATAGAGAAAGACCCTAAGAGTGCTGATGGATATACCTACACCTTCGAACTGGAAGTGAACTCGCCCGATGAAGACGTGACCATGTATGCCTGGGGTGACTACTACTCGCTCTATGCCACCTCGATGGAACAACCAGAACGATATACTGCCGGCTCCAGCGACCACTCGATGGGCGACATGAACACCAGCGGCGAGCCCGTCACCATTGGTGCCTACGTGGCCAACAACAAGCGCGTTTCCGAGGGTGCGCTGGTGGAGAGCAAATACGAGAAGGTAGGCCGCTACGCCAGCTTCAGCAGCTATGGCTACGACCTCAGCAGCGAGCGCCGCAAGTATCCTGACGTGGTGACTCCAGGCTATTCTGTACTGTCTGCCCATAACAGTTTTGGCGACGAGCCCGGTGAATGGATTAAGCGGTCTTACTCTAACCAGTTCAAGGATCAGACAGAGCCCCGCACATACGCTTACGACTTCATGTCGGGTACATCGATGGCCACCCCTGCCGCTGCCGGCATCATAGCCCTCTGGGTACAAGCTGCCAACGACAAGGGCAAGACGCTGACCAACAAGGACATCAAGGACATCATTGCCCACAGCAGCGAGACGGACGACTTCACCAAGGCTAATCCGCTGCGCTACGGTTCAGGCAAGATGAATGCCTACAAAGGTCTGCTTTACGTGCTGGATATGACAACAGCCGTTCCTGAACTGCCCACCGAGCATATCAGCGCTACGCTGAACGGACGCACGCTGCATATCAGTGGCGATCCTGACGTGCAAGTGAGCGTCTACAACCTCTCAGGTGTGAAGGTGCTCGACACACAGGCCCAGAGCGGTATAGTAGAGCTGCCCATGCTGCCCGCTGGTGTCTATGCCGTCAAGATTGGCACCAAGGGCTCGACGCTCATCCGACTGTAAAGAAACTCACCATATCTACAATTCACCCCGCTGACAGTGATGACAGCGGGGTGTTTTGTTCGTCTTAAAAGATAGAGATAAAACGACTAAAACAACAAAAACAATAACAACAATGAAACAGAATTATCCGAAGATTGGTATTCGTCCGACGATTGACGGTCGCCAAGGTGGCATCCGCGAAGGACTGGAAGAGAAGACAATGGCGCTGGCCAACGCAGTAAAGAACCTGATTGAGCAGAACGTGAAGAATGGCGATGGCTCGAAGGTGGAGTGTGTCATCAGCGATACGACGATTGGTCGCGTAGGCGAGAGTGCTGCTTGCGCTGAGAAATTCGAGCGCGAGGGTGTAGGCTCTACGATCACCGTCACCTCGTGCTGGTGCTACGGCTCAGAGACGATGGACATGAACCCCACCTATCCGAAGGCCGTTTGGGGCTTCAATGGTACGGAGCGCCCAGGAGCCGTTTACTTGGCCGCTGTACTGGCTGCTCACGCTCAGAAGGGTCTGCCCGCCTATGGCATCTATGGTCACGACGTGCAAGACTTGGCTGACAACACCATTCCTGAGGACGTTGCAGAAAAAATACTGCGCTTTGCCCGTGCCGCTCAGGCTGTGGCAACGATGCGCGGCAAGTCGTATCTGTCGCTAGGCAACACCTGTATGGGTATTGCAGGTTCGATAGTCAATGCTGACTTCCTGCAGAACTATCTGGGCATGCGCACAGAGTACGTATCTCTAGTTGAGATACTCCGTCGCGTCGACTTCGGCATCTACGACAAGCAGGAGTTCGAGAAGGCTATGAAGTGGGTTGACAAGTACTGCAAACCCAACGAAGGCCACGACTATAATGAGGACCGCCCGCTGTTCCCTGGCGTGCCCATGACGACGTTCAACGGCAAGGGCAAGGGTAAGAACCGTCAGGAGAAGGACGAGGACTGGGAGTTCACCGTGAAGACGATGATGATTATCCGCGACCTGATGCAGGGCAGCGAAAAGCTGCTCGAGATGGGTTACAAGGAAGAGGCCATCGGCCACAATGCCATTGCTGCTGGTGTACAGGGTCAGCGTCAGTGGACCGACTACAAGCCTAACTTCGACTTCCCTGAGTCGCTGATGTGTACGTCGTTCGACTGGAACGGACCTCGCGAGGCTTACACGCTGGCTACGGAGAACGACTTCCTGAATGGTATGTCGATGCTCTTCGGTCACCTGCTGACCAACAAGGGCGTGATGTTCTCAGACATCCGCACCTACTGGAGCCCCGAGGCCGTAGAGCGTGTGGCTGGCAAGAAGCCCGAAGGACAGGCCGCTCAGGGTTTCATCCATCTGATTAATAGTGGTGCTACGACGCTGGACGCTACAGGTGCTATGAGCGACGCTCAAGGCAAGCCAACCATCAAGAACTTCTGGGAGATGAAGCAGGAAGACGTGGAGGCCTGTCTGAAGGCTACCTCGTGGATGCCTGCCGATCGTGACTACTTCCGCGGAGGTGGTTATTCGAGCCACTTCGTGACGCGTGGTGGTATGCCGATGACCATGCTGCGTCTGAACCTCGTCGATGGACTGGGTCCCGTACTGCAACTGGCTGAGGGCTGGACCGTTGAGCTCGACCCGAAGACGCACGACATTCTGGACAAGCGTACCGACCCCACATGGCCTACCACGTGGTTTGCCCCACGTCTGGACCCCACGAAGGATGCCTTCAAGGATGTCTACTCAGTCATGAACAACTGGGGAGCCAATCACGGTGCCATCTGCTACGGACACGTAGGTGCCGACCTCATCACGCTCTGCGCTATGCTGCGCATCCCCGTCTGCATGCACAACATTGCCGATAAGGACATCTTCCGTCCCTCGTGCTGGAATGCCTTCGGAATGGACAAGGAGGGTGCCGACTATCGTGCCTGCGCTAACTTCGGACCGATTTACAAATGAGAAAACTATTGTTATTCCTTTGTGCGGGGTTGCCACTGATGGGCTTCGCACAAACATACGAAACGCAATTTGAGCGCCCTGTGTCAGAGGTGATGCAGGACGTTCAGAAGCGCTTTGGCGTGAAGTTCAAATACAACGTCGATACCGTTGGCAAGCGACTGCCGTATGCCGACTTCCGCGTGCGCCCCTACTCCATCGAGATGACGCTCGACAACATCTGCAAATACTTCGACTGGAACTGGTGGAAGCAGAGCGACAAGCTGTATAAAATCAAGCCCTACGAGTATCCGCGCCGTCATGAGGCAGAGGGTAAGATGATGCTCGACTACCTGTCTGGCCTTTATCATAATAAGGCTCAGTGGGAGGCCCGTCGCGACAGCCTTCGCAAAGAGGTCCGCCAACGCCTGGAGCTCGACGCATTCTTGGATTCGTGTACGCTGAAACCCATATTATCTAAGGTACGCAAGCACGATGGCTATACCACGCAGAACATCTGCATCGAACTGACACCTGGACAGCACCTTTTTGGTACCATCTATGCTTCGACGAAGAAAGGCAAGCACGCCTTGATTGTCTGCCCTGATGGTCACTGGCCCTATCGCTATCGCAAGGACGAACAGCAACGCTTAGGAACGCTGGCTCGCATGGGAGCCGTATGCGTCGATTTCGACCTGTACGGATGGGGCGAATCAGAAAAGGAGGTAGGCAAGGAGGCGCATCATACAGCTCGTGCCCACGTCTATCAGGCAGCTTGTGGCTACGTGCTGCTCGACTATATGCTGAAAAACCGCAAGGACATCGACCCTGAGCGTGTAGGCGTGATGGGTGGCTCTGGTGGTGGTACGCATACCGTACTGCTCTCTTTACTTGACGAGCGCGTCACAGCCTCAGCACCTGTGGTACATTTGGCCTCCCATTTCGACGGAGGATGTCCCTGCGAGAGTGGCAAACCCGTTCAGCTCTCCGCTGGAGGCACCTGCGAACCCGAACTGGCTGCAGTAATGGCCCCCAAACCGATGCTCATCGTGAGCGACGGTGGCGACTGGACTTCGAGCGTACCCACTTTAGAGTTCCCCTATCTGCAACGCATCTACAGCTTCTACGACGCGAAGGACAAAGTACGCAATGTCCACCTGCCCAACGAGCGCCACGACTTCAAAGAGAACAAGCGCCAGGCCGTCTACGATTTCTTCATCGACGTCTTCGGTCTCGACCGCTCAATGCTCGACGAAAGCAAGATAGAAATCGAACCTGACGAAGCCCTCAAATCACTCTACAAATGAAACGAATCTTCCTGACCTTAACACTGCTGTCAGCCACACTTATCATGACAGCTCGCGAATATCGCCTGTGGTACAACCAGCCTGCACAGACGTGGACGCAGGCTCTACCCATCGGCAATGGCGTGATGGGTGGTATGGTGTTTGGTACCCCTGCCGTAGAACATATCCAACTGAACGAGGAGACCATTTGGGCTGGACAACCTAATAATGTGGTGAACCCCAATGCGAAGGAGTATCTGCCGAAGGTGCGCCAACTGATTTTCGAAGGAAAATACAAGGAGGCACAGCATCTGGCCAACGAGAAGGTAATGCCCATTGGTGCTGGCCAGAATATGGGTATGCCCTATCAACCCTTTGGCGACTTGTATATCGCAATGCCTGGTCACGCTGCCTACCAGAACTACGAACGCTGGCTGGACTTGGATGAAGCCAAAAGCGTAGTACGATACAGCGTGGATGGGGTGCAGTACGAACGTGAGACGATAGCCCCATTGGGTGGGCACGAAGTCATTGCTATCCATCTGACAGCCAGCGAGAAAGGTAAGATTACATTTACTGCCAACATGACGTCGCCACACGAGAATCCACTTATTGGTATGGACGGCAACCAAGCTACACTTTTAGGCGTATCGTCTAAGCACGAAGGACTGAAGGGCAAGGTGCGCTTTATGGGTCGTATGGCTGTGGAGACGAAGGGTGGTAAGACAAGTGGCTCGAATGGCAACATCAGCGTGGTAGGTGCTGATGAGGCGACCCTCTACCTCACCATAGGCACCAATGTGAAGAGCTATAAGGACATTACGGGTGACGAGGAGGCACAATCGAAAGAACGCCTGAGTGGAGCAATGGCTTTAGGCTATGAGGCCCTGAAAGACCTGCATACCCAGACGTATAAGAAATACTACGAGCGTGTAAAACTCGATTTGGGCGATGACCATTATGCAAATGTTCCTATGAACAAGCGCATCGAACAGTTTGGCAAGGTTACTGATAATTATCTTGTCGCCACCTACTTCCAGTTCGGCCGCTACCTGTTGATCTGTAGCTCTCAACCCGACAATATGAATCCTGCCAATCTACAGGGCATCTGGAACGACAAGATGTTTCCCTCATGGGATTCGAAATACACTACGAATATCAACCTGGAGATGAACTACTGGCCCTCGGAGGTCACCAATCTGACGGAGCTGAACGAGCCCCTGTTTAAAC
Source organism: Prevotella sp. (assembly GCA_015060535.1). GTDB lineage: Bacteria > Bacteroidota > Bacteroidia > Bacteroidales > Bacteroidaceae > Prevotella. Next base: position 37,140 of record SUYH01000011.1, on the reverse strand, counting down.
TGATTCGCGAAATTTACGAACAAGGCAAGAAGACTGCTCGAGACATGTATGGTGCTGAGGGTTGGGTGTTGCATCATAATACTGACCAATGGCGCATCACGGGTCCTGTAGATCGTGCCCAGACGGGCCTGTGGCCTATGGGCTCAGCATGGCTCTGTCGCCATCTTTGGGAGCACTACCTCTATACAGGCGACAAGGACTTCCTGCGTCAGTATTACCCCATCATGCTCGACGCTGCCCGCTTCTATACGCAGACACTGCAGAAGCATCCCACAAAGGGTTGGCTTGTCGTCTGTCCTGGTGAGTCGCCAGAGCATGGTGGCAAGGGACGTCCTACACCCATGGATGCTGGTGTGACGATGGATAACCAGATTGTAACAGAGCTCTATACCAATGTCCTTGAAGCTGCCAAAATCTTAGGCGATAATAACTCTCATCTCTCAGTTCTCAGTTCTCAGTTAAAACAGCTTCCTCCCATGCAGATCGGTCGCTGGGGACAGTTGCAGGAGTGGCTCGACGACTTGGACGATCCCAAGGATGACCATCGTCATTTCTCACACCTCTACGGACTCTATCCTTCGAACCAGATATCACCCTTCCGCAATCCCGACCTCTGGAAAGCCGCCAAAGTTTCGCTCGAGGCTCGTGGCGACGTATCGACAGGATGGTCGATGGGGTGGAAGGTCTGTTCGTGGGCCCGTCTGCTGAATGGCGAGCACGCCTACAAGCTCATCAAGGATCAGCTGACGCTGACAGCCGATACCTTCTTGATTTTCGGCACCGTCAAACAGCGTGGTGGTACCTATCCCAATATGTTCGACGCTCATCCTCCTTTCCAGATTGACGGTAACTTCGGTTGTACGGCAGGTATTGCCGAGATGCTGATGCAGAGTCACGACGGATTTATCTACTTGCTGCCTGCCCTACCCGCTGTTTGGAAAGACGGCTCGGTGAAAGGTCTCGTGGCTCGTGGAGGCTTCGAGATTGACATCGACTGGAAAGACGGCAAGCTGACCCAAGCCACCATCCACTCGAAGAATGGCGGTATCTGTAAGTTACGCAGCAACACCCCTCTGAAAGGCAAGGGACTAAGCAAGACGAGAGAAAAAAATGTGTACAGCCTGAAGACTAAGGCTGGTGTCGAATATACGATCAAATAAACGATTATGAAGAAACTAATGATGATATTGAGCCTCGTGTTGCTGACGGTGTCGGCACAGGCAGGCAAGCCGTGGGATAACGGCAAGTTACGTGTGTCGGATAACCAGCGTTATCTGCAGTTTGAGAACGGACAGCCTTTCTTCTGGTTGGGTGAGACAGGATGGCTATTGCCAGAACGTCTGGACAGGGCCGAGGCCGAGTGGTATCTGCAAAGCTGTGCGAAAGCCGGTTATAACGTAGTACAGGTACAAACCATCGACGGAGTGCCTGCCGTCAACACCTACGGACAGTTGTCGAACATCGACGGATGGAACTTCAAGAACATCAACCAGAAGAATGTCTATGGCTATTGGGACCACATGGACTATATCGTCGATATGGCTGCCCAGCACGGCATCTACATCGGTATGGTTTGTATCTGGGGTGGACTCGTCAAAGCTGGCAAGCTGAGTGTAGAGGATGCCAAGAAATATGGCACTTTCCTCGCCAACCGTTATAAAAACAAACCTAATATCATTTGGTTTATGGGTGGCGACATTCAGGGCGACATCAAGCCTGAGGTATGGGAGTCGCTGGCTACCAGTATCAAGGCCATCGACAAGAACCACATCATGACATACCATCCTCGTGGTCGTTACACCTCAGCCAAATGGTGGAGCAAGGCTTCGTGGATAGACTTCCATACTTTCCAAAGCGGCCACCGTCGCTACGGACAGCGTATGGGTAACAAGGACTACCCCATTCCTGACAATACAGAGGAAGACAACTGGATGTATGTGGACTCGACGTGGAAGTTCAACCCCATCAAACCCGTGCTCGACGCAGAGCCCTCATACGAGGATATTCCCATGGGACTGCACGATGCCAACGAGCCCCGCTGGAAGGACTACGACGTGCGTCGCTATGCCTATTGGAGCGTGTTTGCCGGAAGCTGTGGTCATACCTATGGTCACAACGCCATCATGCAGATGCTGAAGCCTGGCTATCCTACGAGCTATGGTGATGCTGGCGACGTGAAGACCTGGTATCAGGGACTGAAAGACCCTGGTTTCAACCAGATGCAATACCTGAAGCGCCTCATGCTGTCGTTCCCCTACTTTGAGCGTGTGGCAGATCAGAGTGTCATCCAGGATAATGGTGAGAAGTACAACCGCCTGATTGCCACCCGTGGTAATGACTACCTGCTGGTTTACAACTACAACAATAATAACATGAAGCTCGACCTGACGAAGATCAGCGGAGCCAAGAAGAACGTGTGGTGGATGACTGCCGCAACGGGTCAGCTGAAATACTTAGGCGAGTTTGACTCAAAGGTGATCACCTTCCGCTATCATCCGCAGACGTCGCGCGTAGAGGATGGTGTGCTTATCGCCATCGACAGCACCAAGGATTATCTGAAGAAAGACCAGACGGCCCTCTCGCCTGATGGATATAAAGCTAAAGAACGCGACCTCAATGAATAGACTGCTTATCATATTGTTGGCCATGCTGTCGCTGACAGTTTCGGCTAAGAAGAAGAAAGAGGTAAAGCCCGCAGTCAGCATCTCCTGGTTACGTGTCGAGAACCTGCAGAACCCCCAAGGTATCGATACTGCTGAGCCCCGTTTCTCATGGACCATCCTTTCAGACAAGCAGGATGTGCGCCAGACGGCCTACCAGATTGTAGTATCGACAGAAAAAGGCGAGGTATGGAACACAGGACGCGTCGAGAGCGACCAACAGCTTTGGGTGCGCTATCAGGGTAAGCCGTTGAATAGCGCCATGCAATGCACGTGGAAAGTGAAGGTATGGACTAATGTGGGTGAGACGGCTTGGAGCGAGTCTCAGCGTTTCGGTATTGGACTGCTGAAGGAGAACCACTGGACTGGTCGTTGGATAGGCTTAGAGCGTCTGATGCCTGGCGAACAGCGTGGCCTGCATACCCGTCTGGCAGCCCGTTATGTGCGTAAGGAGTTTGAACTGAGCAAGCCCGTCAAGCGTGCTATCGCTTATGTGGCAGGCATCGGACTCCATGAGTTGCACGTCAATGGCGTAGCCTACAATCGTCAGGTGTTGGTGCCTATGCCCACCGACTATCGCAAGACCGTGCTCTACAACACCTACGACATTACAGAGGCCTTAAAGGAGAAGAATGCCATAGGTCTTATTCTGGGTAATGGCCGCGTGTTCCCCATGCGCCAGAACAAGCCCTACAAAGCCCCCGTCTTCGGACTGCCCAAATGTCGCATCAATATCCTCATCGAGTTTAATGACGGTACCATGAAGCGTATCTCTACGGATGAGAAATGGAAGATAACAGCTGATGGTCCCATTCGTGCCAACAATGAGTACGACGGTGAGGAATATGACGCCCGCAAGGATCTGACGGGTTGGGACGTGGCTGGCTACAACGACAAGACTTGGCAGCCTGCTGAGCGCACAGAGATTCCTCTTGGCACCCTGCGTGCCCAAATGGCACCAGGAATGGAGATGGCTCCGCTGACTCCAGAGCCCAACAAGTTGGCTAACAACATCTACGATTTTCATCAGAACATCGCTGGTTGGATTGCCTTCGTGCCTACTGGTCGTGAGGGCGATACCATCCGTGTGAAATATGCCGAGAAACTGAATGCCGACGGCTCGCTTTATCTGGAGAATTTCCGTGATGCGAAGTCGGAGGACATCTACGTTTGTGGCAAGACGCCAAGAGTAGAAGAGTGGCACGCCATCTTCAGCTATCACGGCTTCCGCTATGCGCAGATCACAGGACCTGTGAAGTTTGTTCATGCCTATACCGTCAGCGACGATATCCAGCAGCTGGGTCACTTCGAGTGCTCCGATACCGTATTGAACAAGGTGATGCACAATGCCTGGTGGGGCATCTATGGCAACTACAAAGGCATGCCCGTCGACTGTCCACAGCGTAACGAGCGACAGCCTTGGCTGGGTGACCGCACGATGGGTTCGCTGGGCGAGTCGTTCCTCTTCAACAACGAGCGCCTTTATACCAAGTGGATGCGCGACATCTGTGAGTCACAGCGCGAGGATGGTGTCTTCAGCGATGTAGCTCCTGCCTACTGGAACTACTACAACGACGACGTGACGTGGCCTGCTGCCCTACCCTTCAGCTGCGATATGCTTTGGCGACAGTTTGGCAACCGCGAGGCTATCGACAAGTCTTATCCTTACATCAAACGCTGGTTGCAACATCTTTTCGATGAATACCTTGAGGATGGCATCATCACCAAAGACCAGTATGGCGACTGGTGTGTGCCCCCAGAGTCCTTAGAGCTTATCCACTCACAGGATCCTGCCCGTAAGACGGACGGAGCACTCATCTCTACAGCCTACGTTATCCGCGTACTTCAGTTGTTAGAGCAATGGGGCTGTGAAGCAGACTATTGGAAGCCCCTGCGTCAACAGATGACAGAAGCATTTAACAAGAAGTTCCTGACGGTAAAGGAAGGCACCTCGCAGGCTCCTGGTCATACGCTCTATCCTGACTCCATTTTCTATGGCAACAATACAGCTACTGCTAACCTGTTGGCCCTGTCGTTTGGCATCGTTCCAGAGAAATATCGTCAAGAGGTAACGAAGAATGTAGTGGAGAACATCATTCTGAAGAATAATGCCCACGTGCCTTGTGGTGTCATTGGCATCTCATGGCTGTTACGAGGTCTCAGCGACAATGGGTTCAGCGACGTAGCTTATATGATAGCCACCCAGCATAGCTATCCCTCATGGGGCTATATGGCTGAGAACGGAGCCACCACCATCTGGGAACTATGGAATGGCGACAAGGCCAGTCCCAAGATGAATAGTGGTAATCACGTCATGTTGTTGGGCGACCTCATCACATGGTGTTACCAATACCTTGGTGGCATTCGTCAAGACGGTACAGCCTACAAGCATATCGTTCTCAAGCCCGACTTCACCATCCAAGACTGCCCATGGACTCATGTCAGCTACGATTCGCCCTACGGCACCATTGAGAGCCATTGGAAAAAGACCCTGCAACATGTGGAATGGGACGTACGCATTCCTTGCAACACCACCGCTGATGTCTGTCTGCCCGATGGTACCATCAAGACCTTAGGTTCAGGTAAGTATCATTTCTCATGCGACATACCCACCGCTTCACCTGCCATTACCAAAGATGAGTTCTTATATGAGCAAGCCAGTTTCCCACAGTGCCATGCTGCCACTATCGTAGAGACCAAGAAAGGCGACCTCGTAGCCACCTACTTTGGAGGCAAGCACGAGCGTAATCCTGATGTTTGCATCTGGGTCAACATCAAGAAGAAAGGCGAGAAGGAATGGAGCAAACCTATCCTTGCTGCTGATGGAGTCTTCACTCTTGGCACAAAGAATGCCGAAATTGCTGGCATTACTCCTGAGACTACCCCTGCCTCTGAAGGGCCCGTGCGTCGTGGTTCAGCCTCAGCTAATCAGCGTCGCAAGGCCTGTTGGAACCCTGTTATCTGCGAAATGCCTAATGGCGAACTTTGGTTGTTCTTCAAGGTAGGTCTCAAAGTTGCCGATTGGACTGGATGGCTCTGTAAATCGAAAGACGGAGGCAAGACATGGAGCGACAAGGAACCATTGCCCAAAGGATTCCTCGGACCTATCAAGAACAAGCCCGAAATCATTGATGGCCGTCTGCTTTGTCCCTCCAGCACAGAAGATAACGGTTGGAAGTTCCACATGGAGATTTACGACATTGCCAAGAAGGAATGGAAATACGTAGGCCCTGTCAAGGCAGAACTCGCCATGCGTACGGAAGATATGAAAGCCGCCGATGCCAAGAGCGACAAAGAAGACATTGAGGCCCCCGATGCTGGAGGCGAGGCTACGAAGGATGGTCGCCACCCTATTGACTGCATCCAGCCTTCCATCCTCAAGCTAAAGGATGGTCGCCTGCAAGTGCTCATGCGCACCCGCAACGGCAAGATAGGAACCTCCTTCTCCAGCGATAACGGTGACACTTGGACGAACGTGACACTCCTGGATGTTCCCAACAACCAAAGTGGCACCGATGCTGTCACCCTGCAGGACGGACGTCATGTGCTTATCTACAACAACTTCGCCTCGCTCCCTGGCACGAAGAAGGGTGTGCGCACGCCTCTCTCTATCGCCATCAGCGAAGATGGCACCCACTGGCGTCATGCGCTGACATTGGAGGATTCACCTATCAGCCAGTACTCCTACCCCAGCATCATTCAAGGCAAGGATGGCGAACTGCATGCCATCTATACCTGGCGACGATTGCGCGTGGCCTATAAAGAAATCGACCCTGCTCAGCTACCATAGCTGAGCAGTTTTTTTGTAGCCCAGTTTGTCATTTGCATCTATTCCTTGGACCACCAAAACGTCTTTTCTTGTAAAAGACGGAAGCAGAAGCCCTTTGTAAGCAACAAATTCCGTTACGCCAACCATCTGCTGATGGCTCCCGTCAAAGAATACGTGGCAGGTTTGGAGAAACGTCTTCCTGGAAAGCATTATGAGAACGTGCTGCTTGTGGACACACTGGGTAACTATCATGAACTGAAAGAGTATGTAGGCAAAGGATATGTAGTCCTACACTTCTGGGAGAGTTGGCACCGCGACCAGTTCGACATCCTGCCACAGTTGCGCATACTCTATGAGAAGTATCACAAGACAAAAAATGTCGAAATCATCAGTCTGGCTACTGATGCCATCAATAACCCTAACAGCAAGTGGAGTGAGCGTTTGAAAGAAGAGCAACTCCCCTGGCCACAACTGGCTACGAAAGCGGCTTGGAATTTATATGGCATCTGCTCGTGGCCAGAGACAATAGTCATTGGTCCTGATGGTACCATCATCGCCAGTCCTCGGAATGTCGAAGAACTCGAAAATGTTCTTGAGACATTAAACCCAAATCGGTCATTAGACTGATTTGGGTTAAAGGAGCAGCGCCGTCTGGCAGACAACTAATTAGCCTCTTATCAAGCTCTTGCTATTTAAACATCTTCAGCCATGTAGTGATGACTTCAAGGGCTTCTGGCGCAAAAGTTTCTTCGATATCCTTATATTCGCTCGGATCGCCTGTGTTGCAGTGCTGGAACATGTGATTGAGTCCTTCTATGGCTTTGATTTCTTTCTGACCAGCCAACCTGTCCATAAGAGCATTCAAGTTTTCTTCGCTGTTCACTTGACGGTCTTTTGTTCCGTTCAGCGCCAGCACAGGACAGGTTATTTTTCCCAGACGGTCGGTCAAGTCCAGTGCAAGGAAATAGCGCATATAGGGTGTACTGCTCTGTACTTTTGCTATTTGTAGGTTTTTCTCCAGTTCTGTAGGTAGGCCGTGGTTGGTCGTTTCAGGATTCCTGCCAGCTTTCAGATCGTCGAACAGGCTTTCGAGTGCCGTACAATAGCGGTCTATCACATCTCGCGAGTATCCAGTCTTTTGAAGTGTCCATCGGTTTTGTTCCAACAGTGTTTTCTCAAACGAAACGACACCTCCAGCCAGACTCACCACGAAGTCCACTTTACCCTCGGCTGCCAACATCAGTCCGATGGTGCCCCCTTCGCTATGCCCAAGTATGCCCACACGGTTAAACTGTTTACGCAAGAGTTCCACTCCTGCCAAAGCATCGTTTTTGAGGTCTTCTGTGGTGACATTCACGAGGTCGCCCTTTGATTCGCCGAAGCCACGGTCGTCATAACGAAGCGTAGCGAAGCCCTGCCGCGCCAGAGCGTCAGCAATCACAGCAAACGGCTTGTGTTCAAAGACTTCCTCATCCCTGTTTTGCAGGCCGCTGCCTGTCACCATCAACAGTACCGGGGTTTGACTGGAAACATTTTCTGGTGTGACCAGCGTACCTTGCAATACGGCATCGCCGTTTCTGAAATTCACCTCTTGCGCTTGATACGGATAGGGAGGCGTTGGGGTCTGCGGACGGTTACGTTTCACTGAGCCTGGTTTGAGAGTAAGCGGGAACGACTGCCCGTGTTGTTTGAACGTACCCATAACGGAATCGCCTATATTGACACCCTCATAATTGGCATTGATAGACGGAACGGCGACTTTGATGCCCATTGCCGTGCGTTCCAACTGGGCAGGAATACCCTTTGCGCCTTGGTCAGGCGAGTCTATCGTACATTTCTCACCATCAAAATGGAACACAAGTGGAATTTCATTTCCATACACACTCAGCTTTCCCGTCCAATCGCCTTTTATGTCACAGACTTGTGCTTTTGTTACGATAGCTATGAAGCCAATCAATAAAAATAGAATGATAAATCTTGTCTTCATGTCTTTTTTATGTTAAGATAACTTTTCAGTGCTTTAACATATTCCTCAAAGGCTTTCAGTCCTGTAGGTGTGATACGGCAGAGGGTACAGGGTTTCTTGCCCTTAAAAGTCTTCTCCACCTCAATGTAGCCCGCTGCCGAGAGTTTGTCTATCTGCACACTCAGGTTGCCCGCCGTGGCTCCCGTCTGCTCCTTGATGTACGGGAACTCGGCTTCTTCAGTGTTGATGAGCAGCGACATCACGGCTAGTCGCAACTCGGAGTGAAGCAGGGGGTCTAATGGCTTGAACATGTCCGTACCTCCTTATTTCTGGTTTTGCAAGAAAATCGTTATACCAGGCACAATCAGACCAATCAAGGCGACAATAGCCATCACATAGAGTTGTGTATGACCAGAGAAATGAAAAGCACCGAAAAAACCGCCGATACCCGCGATAAGACCGCATACCTGAATGATGCGGTTTCGGATGACAAGTCCCGTGATGGTTGTACCCATTCCAAAGCACAAGGAGATGACACTTGTAATGCAGCCAAATGCATACACTTTGGGCAAAATCAGTTCCATTGGTAACACAGCGCAACCAATAAAACCGAATATCATGCCTATACCACAGCAGAATATGCCAAATGTTGACCACACATAACTGACGATTTTCCCCACAAAGGTTGTAGGTACGCTCTCCCTTCGCTTGTCAATCATCCAATTGCCTGCATATCCTATCAACCATAATACAGCCCAAAGCATATTCCACACTGGCCCACCATGATTCTTCCACAGGTATGCGATAAAAAGTGAAAATACGGCAACACAGACTCCCCACCAAATAAGCGGCAGGGCCGAATTCTTGTTGATGGTTCGCTGACTGCGTTCTATTGATTCTCTAATAATCTCTAGACTGCGCTCGGCTGTCAGATTACTTTTTTCTTCCATTGTTGTTTCATTTTAAAGTTGTTCTACATTTGCTTTACTACTCTCTAGCCTCGTCCGTGCTCCTGCAGAAAGCACGAATTTAGCCTATTGTGTCCGGTTCACGCTGCAAAGATAAAGAAGTTTATAATATAAACCAAATTATTTCGCAAATACTTTTTCGTTAAGACACAAATTTAACATTTCTTTAAAGATATTACCCATGTAACACTAGCTTTACAATAACGACCCCAAACAACTCCAATGGAACTCTAAGAAGGCTCATAAAGAAAGCATGTTTAGGGCATCAGTAACATTACCTCTGCCCCAATTCACCTAAGTATTAACGCCTGTCTTTGTTCGTTTAATGTACGTCTGATATCTGTTTGTTGTCCGTTAGACAATCGGACAACAATCGGACAACAATCGGACAACAATCGAACAACAATCGAACAACAAGTATGGATAGAGTAAGGAAAGGACTGGGATGGAGTGTAGGAAAACATGAGTTGAATAGGAGAGTCATTAAAGAGTAATTGGATGATGACAAATAACCTGTTTGTCAGACTGATGACATTTTCACGTGTCGTCAGTCTTTTTTATATAATAAAAAAACTACTTAACACATGAAGAGAATTACAGTCATTGCTTTTATCGCCTTGTTAGCCATTACGGCTATGGCGCAACGAGTCAGTATCCAAACAGGAAAGAAAGCATCAGCACGTGAGCAATATGCTGTAGAATACCTGCAGAAGAAATTAACCGAGATGGGCTATACCGTCAGTCCCAAGAAAGCAGACTGCAAGATCACGCTTTCGAACGCAAACAGCGGAACAGCAGAAGGTTATACGATAGCCAAGAATAAGAAGGGTATCACGGTGACGGGCAATGACGCCACAGGTGTTATCTATGGTTGTGTAGAACTGGCTGAGCGCATCAAAACGACTGGCTCGTTGGACATTCAGCCCGTGGCTGAAACACCAGGTATGGTGATGCGAGGCACGTGTATCGGATTGCAGAAAACGGTGTATCTGCCTGGTCATGCCGTCTATGAGTATCCCTATACGCCAGAGAACTTCCCCTGGTTCTACGACAAGGAGGAGTGGGTTAAATATCTCGACATGATGGTAGAGAACAAGATGAACTCACTCTACCTCTGGAACGGCCATCCCTTCGCCTCGCTGGTGAAGTTGAAGGACTATCCCTTCGCTCTGGAGGTGGATGAAGCGACATTCAAGAAGAACAAGGAGATATTCTCTTTCCTGACCCATGAGGCCGACAAGCGTGGCATCTGGGTCATCCAGATGTTCTATAACATCATCCTCAGCAAGCCTTTTGCCGAACACTACGGCCTGAAGACACAGGATCGTCATCGTCCTATCACTCCGCTGATTAGCGACTATACCCGCAAGTCGATTGCTGCCTTCATCGAGAACTATCCCAACGTGGGACTACTCGTTTGTCTGGGCGAGGCCATGGCTACCATCGAAGACGATGTGACATGGATGAAGGAGACGATTATTCCTGGCATCAAGGACGGACTGAAGGCATCAGGTAGAAGGGACATTCCCCCTGTAGTACTTCGCGCTCACGATACCGACGGGCCGCTGGTACTGAAGGAGTCGTTGCCCCTCTACCCCAACATCTACACGATGTCGAAGTATACGGGCGAGTCGCTGACCACCTATCAGCCTGGAGGTCCTTGGGGTGAGACACATCGCCAGCTGGCTGCTGCTGCCCCTGTACATATCGATAATGTACATATCCTCGCTAACTTGGAGCCTTGGCGCTGGTCGTCGCCTGCTTTTATCGAAAAGACGATTCAGGCCATGCATCGCGTGCACCACTCGAAGGGTTTGCACCTCTATCCACAGGCTTCCTACTGGGACTGGCCCTATACGGCAGACAAGCTGCCTAATGGCGAACGCCAGAAGCAGTTGGATCGCGACTGGATGTGGTATCAGGCATGGGGCCGCTATAGTTGGAACGACCAGAGAGGTTTGGACAAGACCTATTGGAAGAAGGAACTGGCCGAATACTATGGTATTGACACCATTGCCGCAGGTCATCTGCTCAACGCCTACGATGAGACAGGCGAAATCGCTCCCAAGCTGCTTCGCCGTTTTGGCATTACAGAAGGTAACCGTCAGACGTTGCTCTTAGGTATGACGATGGGACAATTGGTGAACCCTTACAAGTACACCATCTACCCAGGTTTCTACGAGAGTTGCGGTCCCGAAGGCGAGAAGCTTATCGAGTATATTGAGAAAGAATACAAAGGACTGCCTCACAAAGGTGAACTGCCTTTCGACATTGTGGACCAGTGCGTCAATCATGGAGACCGTGCCCTCGTCGAGATGGCGGCGATTACCGTCAAGCCCACCCGTCATACTGACGAGTACCAGCGTGTATGGAACGACTTCCGCTGCTATGCCCTGTTTGCCAAAGCTTTCCAGTTGAAGGTGCGTGCTGCCGCTGAGGTGCTACGCTACAAGTGGACGAAGGACATCGCCCATCTGGAGTCGGCTGTCAAGTGGTTGGAACAGAGCAACAGCACTTGGAACGACTTGTGTCTGCTGACCGACAAGACTTACCTCTATGCCAACTCTATGCAGACACAGCAGCGCCGTGTTCCCGTGGGTGGCGATGGTGGCAAGATGAAGACATGGAGCGAGCTGGCTACCGTCTATCAGGGTGAGCTTGACGCCCTCAAGGAGAACATCGAGAAGTTGAAGCACCCCGTGACTCAGACGGATATCAAGATACAACCTCTCCACCCTGCCAACGTGAAATACAAGGGGGCTACCGTAACGTTGCAGAAGGGTGCCATCCTCTTTGAGAAGCGTCCTGACACCCCTGTCGATTCCATCGCTCCAGAACTCGCTGGTCTGCAAGCCTTCGTGCTGAATCGCGACACTACTCGTCTCGTAGGAACCACCATCGAGTATGAGAGCGACAATCCCGTCAAGCTGCTCGTAGGTCTCTTCAAGGACGACGACCGCAAGTTTGCCAAGGCTCCCAAGTTGGAGATTGACGCTACGGGTAATGAGTATGGACAAGCAGAACCCGTTCTGACCAATGCCATCAGCATCGTACAAATGCCTAAGGTCAACATCCACCAATACGCGCTTCCTGCAGGCAAATTAGTGCTCCGTCTGCCGAAGGGTATCCTCATGGTGGCTGGTTTTACGGATAGCACGATCAATCCTCGCGACTGCGGACTGAATGGTCCTTCGGGCGAAGTTGACTGGCTGTTTTTAAAGTGAAAAGTGAAAAATGAAAAGTGAAAAATTTGCTTCCGCACTCCTATTGTTGGTTCTGAGTGTAACTTCTGTAGCTCAAGATATCAGTCAGCAAGATATGCAGCGCATCTACCAAGAGGTGCGCACACCCTATAAATACGGTATGGTGGTGGCTCCTACGGACAACTACCACAAGATAGACTGTCCTACCGTCTTTCAACAAGATGGCAAATGGTATATGACCTATGTCGTCTATAATGGCAAGGAGGGACTCGACGGACGCGGCTACGAGACGTGGCTGGCTGAGAGCGACGACCTGTTGCATTGGCAGACGAAGGGGCGCCTCCTGTCGTATAAAGACGAGGGCTGGGACATGAACCAGCGAGGTGGATTCCCTGCTCTCATCGACTGGACGTGGGGTGGCAGCTATGGCATCGCGAAATACAAGAAGAACTACTGGATGACCTACATCGGTGGTCATGGCACGGGCTATGAGGCCGTTCGCGAGCCCCTGAACATCGGACTGGCTTGGACCAGCGACGACATCACCCAGGCTCATGAATGGCAGTCGGACGACAAGCCTCTGATCAGCATCGACGACAAGGATGCCCAATGGTGGGAGAAGCTGACGGAATACAAAAGCACCATCTATAGCCTCACCCCCAGCCCCTCTCCAAAGGGCGAGGGGAGTGGTTTGCCCAAGGAACTGCGCAAATACCGCTTCATCATGTACTACAATGCCGGTGGTATTAACCCCATGAACAACCTGAAGGCTGAGCGCATAGGCATTGCCCTCTCCAACGATCTCAAGAAGTGGAAGCGCTATGAGGACAACCCTGTTTTTGCCAACGAGGTAGGTGGCATCATCACGGGCGATGCACAGATTGCCAGGATGGGCAAGCATTATGTGATGTTCTATTTCAAAGCCTACGACCCGTCGCGCAAGTATAATGCTTTCAACACCTTTGCCGTCAGTCGTGACCTCATCCATTGGCAGCGCTGGGAAGGCGAAGACCTCATCTGGCCTACCAAGCCTTACGACGAGATGTTTGCCCATAAGAGCTACGTGGTGAAACACGATGGCATCGTCTATCATTTCTACTGTGCTGTCAACAACGACCAGCAACGGGGCATTGCCGTAGCTACCAGCGTGCCGATGGGACGCTCGGAGGTCTGCTTCCCCAAGCCTGAGCCCAAGGGCCGGCGCACCGTCACCTCCCTCAACGAGGGTTGGATAGCCCGCTGTTCAGCAGGTCGCGATACTATCGCTACTGACGTCACCATTCCCCATAACTTCGACGACTATTACGGCTACCGTCAGCTGCGTCATGGCAACTTGCACGGCAAGGCGACCTATAGCAAGGTGTTCCAGGCTACGAAGAACAGCGACAAGCGCTACTTCCTGCAGTTTGAGGGTGTGGGCACCTACGCTACCGTGACCCTCAATGGTCATAAGTATCCTGAAGAACTGGTAGGTCGGACCGTCTGGACACTCGACATTACCGACCGCATGAAGGATGGCGACAACCACCTGCGCGTGGATGTAGACCATCCTGCCATGCAGACCGCATCGCCTTGGGTTTGTGGTGGCTGTAGTAGTGAGTGGGGCTTCTCAGAAGGCAGCCAGCCCTTTGGCATCTTCCGTCCCGTGAGTCTTATCGAGACGGATGCCGTGCGCATCGAACCCTTTGGCGTCCACATCTGGAACAATGCCCAGTGCGACTCCGTATTTATCGAGACGGAGGTGAAGAACTATACCGAGCATACCCAGACCTTCGAGCTGGTCAACAAGTTTACGCTGGCCAGTGGCAAACAGGTATTCCGTCATGCTGAGATTGTCACCTTGCGTCCTGGTGGCAGCCAGACGCTGCGTCATGCTGAACGCATTGCCGATGCCCACCGCTGGAGTCTCGACGACCCCTATCTCTACAATCTGGTGACGATGATCAAGCGCAACGAGAAGACTACCGACGAGGTGCGCACCCCATTTGGCATCCGCAACATCTCGTGGCCTGTGCTCCGCAAGAATGGCGACAACCGCTTCTACCTCAACGGCCAGCCAGTCTTCATCAATGGCACCTGCGAGTATGAGCATATCTTAGGTAACAGCCATGCCTTTACACCAGAGCAGATCCGTTCGCGCATGAAACAGATTACCAATGCCGGATTCAACGCCCTGCGCGAGGCACACCAGCCCCACCACCTGCTCTACCAACAGCTGTGCGACCAGCAGGGCATCCTCTTCTGGAGCCAGTTCTCGGCACATATCTGGTACGACACCAACAAGTTCCGACGTAACTTCAAGCGCCTGCTGGTGCGTTGGATCAAGGAGCGTCGCAACTCGCCCTCCATCATCCTGTGGGGATTGCAGAACGAGAGTGTGCTGCCGAAGAAGTTTGCTGAGGAGTGCTGCGATATCATCCGCCAGCTCGACCCCACCTGTGCTGACCAGCGCCTCATCACGACATGTAATGGTGGCGAGGGTTCCGACTGGAATGTTATCCAGAACTGGAGTGGCACCTACGGAGGCTCTGCCGAGAACTACGACAACGAGCTGAAGCAGCCTGAGCAGTTGCTCAATGGCGAGTATGGTGCCTGGCGTACCATCGACCTGCATGGTGATGCGAAGTACAGCGAGGAGTCGTTTACCCGTCTGCTGGAGACCAAAGCGCGCCTGGCTGAGAGTGCCAAGGATAGTGTCTGCGGCCATTTCCAGTGGATCTTCAACTCGCACGACAATCCTGGTCGTGTACAGCCCGATGGTGCCTATCGTCGCATCGACAAGATAGGACCTATCAACTACAAGGGACTCGTCACCGCATGGGAGGAGCCTACCCCCGCCTACTACATGTACCGTCAGCGCTATGTTCCCCAAAGTCCAGTAGGCAGCGGTATCACCGCTGCTGATAGGAATATCGACCTCCTGAAGGGCGCTGAGGGTTATCATTATCTCTATCGCATCAACTGTGGAGGTGATGCCTTCAAGGATGAGTTCGGCCAGCAATGGCTATCCGACGATACGCTCTACAGCCACTCCTGGGGACAGGACTTCGAGGGTATCCATGCCCTTCAGGCCTCACAGCGCCATATCACGACCGCCATCCGCGGCACCAAGAGCGACGAGCTGTTCCAGTTCTTCCGCTTCGGTCGTCATCGCCTGTGGTACGACCTGCCCGTGGCTGATGGCGACTACCGTGTGGAGCTCTATTTCGTAGAGCCTTGGCATGGGAAGGATGCAGCAGAGCGAGCCGACTACGAGGGTCTGCGCATCTTCGATGTCGACATCAACGGACAGACTGTTGTCGACGACCTCGACCCCTGGGCTGAGGCAGGCTATTGCGGTTCGCTGAAGCGCGTTGTCACCGCCAAAGCCAAGAACGGTCGCCTGCACATCAGCTTCCCTGAGGTCAAAGCAGGCCAAGCCATCATCTGCGGCATTGCCGTAGCCTCGAAAGAGGCTAATAATACTAGAAATACTAGCCCTACTAGAAATACCACCTCCTGGCTCTCCCTCGACACCGACACCATAGCCAAGCTGCCAAAGGAGCTGCTGCCCAAGGATACGGAGGCTCGTCCAGCTTCAGTCTATCCAGCAATCACCAATCGCCAGACACCAGGCACCACCTTCACCATCACGCCCGGACTGGGTCAGGAGTATGCCCTGCGCTTCCGCTATAAGAACACGACGGGCGAGCCTGTCACAGCGCGCATGACCATCACCGATTCGAAGCATGCCGTTCTGGTAGATTGTTACGTGACCTTCCCTCCCACACCCAACAAGTTCAAGATGCTCTCGACCACGACAGGCACCCAGATTAACGCTGGCACCTATACCGTTCGCATCGACTCGAAAGACGTAGAATTCAAAGAACTCGAAATACAATGAGAAAGATATTGCTGGGCATGGTAGCCCTTTTAGCCTCTTCAACCCTATCTGCGACAGAGCATCACGACTGGGAAGACAACCACGTGTTGCAGATCAATCGCGAACCGGCACGCGCCTACTTCATCCCCTATGGCGAGAAGGCTGGCGACCGCATGTTATCGCTCAATGGCGAGTGGCAGTTCCGATGGACGAAGACACCCCAATGGCGCATCAAGGACTTCTATCGCACCGACTTCGACGACAGCGGTTGGATCAAGTTTCCCGTTCCAGCCAACTGGGAGGTGAATGATGGCAACCATAGCTTTGGCACACCTATCTACATCTCGGCAGGCTATCCGTTTAAGATCGACCCGCCCTATGTGATGAGCGAACCTAAGCGCGAGTGGACCACCTACGAGGAGCGCAATCCCACAGGTCAGTATCGGCGCACCTTCACCCTCCCCGCTGGGTGGCAAGCGGGGCAGACTTTCCTGCGCTTCGAGGGTGTCATGTCGGCCTTCTATGTCTGGATTAATGGCAAGAAGGTAGGTTACTCGCAAGGTTCTATGGAACCCTCTGAGTTCAATATCACCAGTTATCTGCGGCAGGGTGACAATCAGATTGCTGTCGAGGTGTATAAATATAGCGATGGCTCCTATCTCGAAGACCAGGACTTCTGGCGCTTCGGAGGCATCCACCGCGATGTGCTGCTCTACCATACCCCCGATGTACGCTTGCGCGATGTGGCCATCCGTGCCTCAATGGATGGTGTGCTACAGATCAATCCCCAGTTCTCCGTCTATCATAACGAGAATGGCGAGGGCTATCGTCTCGTCGCCACCCTCTTCGATGGCAATAGTCCTGTCTGTTGCGATACTATCGCAACAGACGAAACGCTCGACCTTGCCCACAAGGCCTCGCGCATGAACGAGTGGTTTCCCCAGCGTGGCTATCGCAAGTTCAACCGCATGGAGATGAAGGTCGACCATCCTCGCCTGTGGAGCGTCGACCATCCCAACCTCTATACCCTGCGCCTGCAATTACAGAATGCTGATGGGACCATCGTCGAACAGACTACCCAGCAGGTGGGTTTCCGCACCATCAAGATTGCCGACGGCAGGCTGCTCATCAACGGCCGAGCCATCAAGATTCGTGGTGTCAATCGCCATGAGCACGACCCTTATCGTGCACGCGTGATGACTGAGGAACTGATGAAGCAGGACCTGCAGCTGATGAAGCAGGCCAACATCAATGCCGTCCGACTGGCTCACTATCCTAACTGTCCCCGCTGGTATGAGCTGTGCGACTCGATGGGCATGTACGTGATGGACGAGGCCGACTGCGAGACGCATGGACTCCGTGGCACGCTGGCTTCTACTCCTGACTGGGCCGATGCCTTCCTCGACCGTGCCATCCGCATGGCCGAGCGCGACAAGAACCATCCTTCCATTATCTTCTGGAGCCTGGGCAACGAGAGCGGCTATGGTCCTAACCATGCTGCCATGTCGGCTTGGCTCCATGAGTTCGACCCCACGCGTCCCGTTCATTACGAGGGTGCTCAGGGCGATCCTGACCCCAAGACGGTCGATGTCATCTCTCGCTTCTATCCGCGAGTGATGGAGGAATACCTCAACCCAGGCATCCCCGAGGGCTCTGACAAGGAGCGTGCCGAGAATGCCCGTTGGGAACGCTTGCTGGAGATAGCCAACCGCACCAACGACAACCGTCCCGTGCTCACCTCAGAGTATGCTCACTGCATGGGCAATGCCTTGGGCAATTTCAAGGAGTATTGGGACGAGATTTGCTCACACAAGCGCATGCTCGGTGGCTTCATCTGGGACTGGGTAGACCAGGGCATCATCGAGCCACAAGGGATTGTCCACTATGGTGGCGATTTTGGCGACAAGCCCAACCTGCATGCCTTCTGCATGAATGGCATCGTGATGAGCGACCGCACGCTGACACCCAAGTACTTCGAGGTGCAGCAGGTCTATGGCGAGGTGGCCAAAGCCTGTGGCGATTCTTACGTGCCCGTCGACTACACCAAAGCCCTTGGTGTCAAGAGCTTAGGCGACAAGAAACCCAGGTCCTTGAAATCAAAGAAAAATTTTTCACTTTTCACTTTTAACTTTTCACTTAAGCCTCAATGCTTCCGCGCCCCCACCGACAACGACAAGAGCTTCGGCAACTGGCTCGCCAAGGACTGGAAGAGCTGTGGACTTGACACGCTGCGCATCCCCATGACTACCGATCAGCAGGGCAACGAACTGACCTTCACCTTCACCATTCCTGATGGTCTGCCCGAGATACCCCGTCTGGGCATCCTCATCGAACTGCCTCGCGAATACGAGCAGCTCACGTGGTATGGTCGTGGACCCTGGGACAACTACCCCGACCGCAAGCAGTCCTGCCCCATCGGTCTGTGGCAGTCTACCGTCTCTCAGCAGTATGTCCACTACCCCCGTCCGCAGGACTCCGGCAATCATGAGGACTGCACCTATGTTGAGCTCAAGACCAAGCGGGGCAAGCGCCTCTGCATCGAGGCCGTCGACCGTCCCTTCTCGTTCTCAGCCCTGCCCTACTCCGCCCAGTATCTGGCCTCGAATACCCACGACCACGAGCTCCAGGACCAGGGCAAGACTTACCTCAGCATCGACTGTGCCGTCATGGGCCTTGGCAACAGCTCCTGCGGTCCCGGTGTCTTGAAGAAATACACCATCGACAAGAGCAAAAAGCACCAGCTGAAGATTCGCATCGCGGAGAGATAAACATTTCTGTAAAGGATTGGTAACTGTAAGAACCGAACACCATCTTGAAATAAAGGGGAGCACCTACATCGTTGATGTGGGTGCTCTCTTTATTGACGTTCGAAATTCCACTTGGAATTGTCACTCTTATAGTCGTATTCAGCCAGCGTGGGTGTTGAATCGGCTGCCGAATAGAGCACGTAACAGGTATTCAGGGCTGTTTCGCCGGATAAACGCTTGGGCATGATCCGATAAGTTCCGTCGGTCAGTTGCTCGATGCGCCACAGTTGTTCGTCGGCTCCCGTGAATTGGGGAACGGTGGTCAGCTCCTTGTCGGCAGTAGCCGCGAGGGCACGATTGGTTCCAGCGATGACCATTTTGTAATAAGGACCGCCAAGATATCCGCCAGCCTCAGCAACGGGGGTGATGGTCCACAGCTGATGAGGGCGGCACATATAATCGCTGCAACGAACGGGGATATTGCCTTCGGGCCACGTCTGGATGACATCGGAAAGCGACTGGTTGGGAATCTGCTCGAGTGGTTTGGTCAAGTCGATCTGCCAGAAACGCTCACGCTCCTGCGGGATGCGCACGAAATCGACAGCCAGCTCGAGCGAATAGCCGCGACGCTCAGACTGGACGGCCATCGTGCCGCCCTTGAAACGTTGAGCAGCGACAGGCCATCCGTTACGCCACAGCAGCGGACGAATGCCCAACACGCTACGCCCGCTACGGTCGAAGTCGGCTTCGAAATGGCACGACATCACCTCGACACCCTCGTCAATCACGGTTCGTCCGAAATGACCGGGACCACAGACACGATCCGTGGCGGCAATGACCATGCGGCCTCCACCGTTCAACATGGGGCGCCCGACATTGTCGACATAAGGTCCTTCGACCGAACGTGAACGGCCCACCACGATATTATAGGTGGAATTGACACCATCGCAGCAAGTGCCGTGGGTTCCCAAGAGATAATACCAGCCATCATGCCAGATGAGGTCGGTAGCCTCGCAGTCGATGGCGATATCCTTCTCGACATTGCCCTTCATGCGCTTGCCCGTCGTGGGGTCCAGCTCTATCAGTCGGATGCTGCCGAAATAAGTGCCATAGGTAACCCACAGTCGTCCCGTCGTCGGGTCAAGAAACAGGCTGGGGTCGATGGCGTCGCAATCCTCCATGCCGTCGCTCGAAGCCACTTCGATGGGTTCGGTGAAATGGAAGTCGGGTGACTTGGGGTCGAGCGTCTTGTTCCACATGGTCAGGATGCGACCGTTATGCCCACCGAAAAGTCCGCCACCGGTAGCACCATAAATCACGAGGTAGCGGTCGCCTATCTTCAGCACATCGGGAGCAGCACCGCCACCAGGGCGTTCGGCTCCGCTCTGCCACGACCAGCCGTCGGCGGAGACGAGTCCTCCCCCACCCGTTCCGAAGGTATAATATCGGCCGTCACACAGGGCAATGGTCGATGGGTCGTGGATATAGGGATTGCCCGTCTGGGCCTCGGAAGTGAGCACAGACAGACCAAAAACTGTCAGGTAGAATAGGTATCGTTTCATGTCTTACAGGTTAATCGTGTAGTTAGTAATCGGTTTGCCGTTCTCGTCCAGCAGTCGCACGCAGAGGTCACTCAGTCCGGGACCATTGACCAGCGCGAAAGTCACGACATGACGGCCAGGCTTCAACGTCAACCGCTGCGACACACCATCGTCCTGTACCATACGACGGTCGCCGTCAAGCGTCAACACCTGACGACCGTCCACCCACCATAGCGAGGCGCCATTGCTGCCAGCGGCCAGGCGCACGTCAGGGAGCTCTTCAGGACAGTCGATGACGGTAGTGCCCCAGAACAGGGAGTGATAAGGGTCGTGGCCCGTCTTTTCGGCAAAGCGGAACACGCGGACATGGTAGCTCTGGCTGTCAATGAGGTGCCACTTGCCCTTTTTCGGGTTGAGCTTGGGATAACCACCGGCAATCTTTTCCTGTAGATAGCTGTCGGTCAAGATGATGTTCGAGGACACCTCATGACGGATAGGTTCCAACAGCGACCATCGGCGGATAAAGCCCTCAGCATCGGGATGCGAAGGAGTAGAACTCGAAGGGGTATAATAAAGCGGGCGATTCTTGAACTGCAACCAGTCGACGCTGACACCCTCGCCCTCGCAACTGATGCAGAGGTCGGTGACGCCCTTCGGTGTATACTGCAGAGGAGCATACAGCGTGAGCCACTGTCCGCTCTGGTCGCGACGGAAGGGACCCATCTGGCTCTTCACCGTCACCTTGACTCGAGCCAGAATCTTACCCTTGGCCGACTTCTCGCGAACGAAGAGTTCGGTATTTTCAGCCGCCTTGACACAGATGGTCAGATAGCCATCGGTGATGCTGCTGAAGTCGACATCGGCATATTTCAGCCACGCGCCCTTCTGAGGCAGTGAAGCCTGATAGCCGCGGAAGGTGTTAATGGTATCCACAAGCTGTGTGGTCACGCCGTTACTGGCAGAAGTGTA
Source organism: Prevotella sp. (assembly GCA_015060535.1). Lineage (GTDB taxonomy): Bacteria > Bacteroidota > Bacteroidia > Bacteroidales > Bacteroidaceae > Prevotella. Next base: position 15,455 of record SUYH01000011.1, on the reverse strand, counting down.
GCGGTCAATCTCTATCTTCTCCGTCGCCTTGTTGATGCCCACACCGCGCATGGTCTCCTTGACCTCACGGATGGTGCCGTCGGCATTGAAATACAGCTTCTCAATCTGTACGGAACGGCGTTTGTCATCACGTGGCGAGAGCGGATTATGGTGGTAGAACAGATACCACTGACCCCGATAGTTGACGATGCTATGATGATTGGTCCAGCAACCGTTGGCATGCTCGGCCATGATGAGTCCCTTGAAATCCCAAGGACCAAGGGGCGATTTCGACATGGCATACGCCAAGGTCTCGGTAGGATTAGCTCCATTCTCCTTACTTCCCCGTACCCATGGGAAGGTGAGGTAGTACCAGTCGCCCCGACGGAAAGCAAACGGACCTTCCTTGAAGCCCTCGGGCAATCCTTCCATCACCTGCTGCTCACCGTCAAGTTGCTTCATGTCGGGCTGTAGCTTGGCACCACGAAGTCCCATCCCACTCCAGTAGATATAAGACTGACCATCGCCGTCAACCAGTACACAGGGGTCTATACCCAACACCCCTTTGATGGGCTCAGGCTCAGGGACAAACGGCCCATCAGGACGGTCGGCAACAGCCACTCCGACGCCAAATCCCCTACCCGATTTGGGGGCAGCGGGGAAATAGAAATAGTACTTCCCATTTCGCTCTACGCAGTCGGGTGCCCACATGGAATAGGAGTCTGGCTTGACCCAGGGTACTTGGTTCTGGGTGACGATGACTCCATGATCGGTCCAGTCGGTCAGATTTTCCGACGAGAACACATGGTAGTCCTCCATGCAGAACCAGTCCTGTCGCTGTCCCTCAGGTGGAAAGATGTCGTGCGACGGATAGAGGTACACCTTATTATTAAATACGCGTGCGGTCGGGTCAGCGGTGAACTGGTCACGAATGACAGGATTCTGAGCTGATGCCGACAGGGTAGCAAGCAGAAGCAACGACAACAGTTTTCTCATAGGATTCAACTACTTATTTAAATTGCCAGTAGTCCAGACGCACATCACCGCTGGTCTTATCGAAAGTGAGATAGAGGTCGTGAACGCCCGTAGCACCCTTGACCTTCGTCGTGAACTGGCGGAAGCGGTCGGTGCTGCCGGTGTCCTTGATAGTGACGGAACCAATGACAGGACCGTCCTGACTATTCAGGTGGAGGGTGATGGTGGCCGACCCCTTAGCAGCGGCAGTCATGGAAAACTGGCGGGCACTCTTACTACCGAAGTCCACACCACGAACGCGGATATACTCGCCATCGTTCAGATCGGTGATGCAGGTATTGCCTACCCCCACGATGTTCAGTCCGTAGCCCCACGCCATGGTCTCGGCCTCGACACGCTGGTAGGGATTCAGCCAATGCAACTGCAGCAGGGGTTTCTGGTCCAACCAGTAAGGCACTTCCCTGATGGTTCCGTCGGCCTGATACTGTATCTCGGTAGCCGAAACGGAGCGGCGCTCATGGTGCACGAAGGTCTCGAGGTGCATCAGGTCGTAGTTCTGACCAAAGACATAGCTATGACCTTTATAGTCGCAGATGCCAGGGTGGTTGCCACGGTCACGGTTGGTAGGACGCATGATGTAGCCCTTCGACTGCCACGGTCCTGTGGGTGAGTCGCTCATGGCATAGCCCAATGCCTCAGGACAGCAGGTGGTGGCATAGGCCAGGTAATAATGGCCATTACGCTTGTAGAGCCACGGACCTTCCTGGTAGTGGTCCAAGTGGTAGTCGAGCTTATGGATTTCTCCCTTGACAGATATCATGTCGTCGTTCAGCATCACCCAATAGGTGTTAGGGTTGCCCCAGTACATATAGGCCTGTCCGTCGTCGTCAATATAGACGGTGGGGTCGATGTCCTCCCAATGTTCACGTTGCCATACCAGGGGTTCGCCCAGAGGGTCTTTGAACGGGCCATAAGGCGAGTCGCTGACAAGCACACCGATGCCATGACCATGCAGGGGAGCGTAGAGATAGTATTTCCCATTACGCTTGACGGTCTGGATGGCCCACGCACCATTGTCACGCGTACGCCATGAGAAGTCCGTCAGGGAAGCAACAGCTCCGTGAGCCGTCCAGTTGGCCATGTCGGTAGTAGACCACAACAGCCAGTCGTACATAAAGAAACCTGCCGACGAGCGCTCGTTGGGGTCTTTAATCTCGTCGGGCGACGAGTCGTGCGAGGTATATAAGAACAGCGTATCGCCAATGACCAATGGTGATGGGTCGGCAGTGTACTTGGTCTGTACGATAGGCATGTTGACCTGTTCCAAGCCACGCATCTCCCACCAGTCGAAATTGAAGAGCTTCGGACCCTTGCGTCCCTTGAAGGCGAAATAGAGGTCGTGGGTGCCACGGACGACAGCAGTCAGGTCGATGGTCAGCGTCTGCCACTGTTCCCAGCCACCCGTACCAGGTACATTCACCGTTCCGAGGAGTTGACCGCCAAGACTGTCCACACGGATTTCAATCTGTCCGCCACGCAGTCCGCTGGCCACACGGGCAGAGAACGTACGAGGAAACTTGTTGCCGAAGGCCACGTTCTGCAACTTGATATAATCGCCGTTATGGATGTCGCTGACATAGACACCCACCTGGTTGTTCTGCTCCGTCTTCACGCCACGCGAGAAAGCCATCGTCTCAGCCTCCACACGACGGAAGGGACAGAAAGCGTCGACGGGCTTGACACCCTCGTCAGTAGGCAAAATGGTTGGGAACGAGCCATCGGCATTGTATTTGAACTCTTCGACGGCCACACTACGTCCGAACCCGCCACCGCCAGGCAACTTGCCTGTATGATAGAAGAAATAGGAGTGTCCCTTGTAGTCGGCCACACCGCAATGGTTGGTAAACGAATTGGTATTGCCCAGCGGCATGATAACGCCGGCATAGGTCCACGGGCCTGTGGGCGATGGTGCCGTGCTGTAACTGATGTGTTCAGGTACACCACCTGCGGCATACAGCAGCTGGTAAGTGCCATTACGTTTCGTAATCCAAGGACCTTCGACATACGAGTCCTTATACTGCTTGCCTTTCTCACGCTGACTCATCATCGGACCGCCGAAGGCCTGCTCGGTCATATCGAGACGACCCAGTTCACCGCTGTAGGATATCATGTCGCGGTTCAGCTTCAGGTAGTACACCTGCGGATTACCCCACATGAGCCAAGCCTGTCCGTCGTCGTCAATCAGCACGGTAGGGTCGATATGGTCCCACGAGCCGTTCTCGAACAGCGGCTTGCCGATAGCATCGCGGAAAGGCCCCGTAGGCGTGTCGCTGACAGCCACACCGATTGCCATACCGTTCGACAGCTTCGAGTGGGCACAGATATACCAATAGAACTTGCCGTCGCGCTCGATAGTCTGCGAGGCCCAGGCACGGTCGTCAGCCCACGAGAAGCTCTCCAAGGCCAACGGTGAGCCATGGTCCTGCCAGTTCACCATATCGCGGGTTGAATACACGCGCCACTCCTGCATCCAGAAGAAGTCGGCACCGTCCTCATCATGTCCTGTGTAGACATACATCGTACCGTCGTGCACCATCGGAGCGGGGTCTGATGTATACCACGTCTGTACGAAAGGGTTCTGGGACATCGCCGCAGTAGCCATGCCCAGAACCATCATAGTTGATAACAGTTTATTTCTCATAAAAAATCTCATTTTTCCGCTCGACCTTCGGTCGCTTTCTTACACCTGAAGGTATAAGCGCTTCGCGATTAGTACCTTTAGGTCAAAGACTTTTCACTTAAACAGCATCGGTGCCATCTCTCTCAACGAACGGCGCCAGGTCAAAAACTCATGTGCCGTGCCCTCTGAGATAAACCCATGGGCATTGTATCCGGCGGCCTTCAGGGCATCCACACTCTGACGGATGCGGTCGGGACCTTCCTTCGAACCACAGCTCTCGAAAATTACCTTCGCAGCCTTCGGGTCTTTGATGTCTTCGGGCATATAGGTTCCGCCAGAGAGCAGTCCCCAGTATCCGAACACCTCAGGACGGCGCAGGGTGATGAGCTTCGTCTCAATGCCACCCATCGAGAGACCGGCCATCGCACGGTTCCACTTGTCGGCCTTCGTCAGGAAGTTCTTGTCGATGAAGGGCACCAGCTCGTCAACCAGCATCGTCTCAAACTCCTTGGCGGTGAAGCTGCCAATGGTACCAAACTTCACGTTGTTGGTCAGTCCGTAAGCCATCACGATAATGAAGGGCTTCGTCTTCCCCTCGGCTATCAGGTTGTCCATAATCAGTCCGGCATGGCCCTGCTTGCTCCAGCTCGTCTCGTTCTCACCCCATCCGTGCTGCAGGTAGAGCACGGGGAAGCGCTCTTGCGTCGCCTTGGCTCCCTTGCCCTTCAATTTGCCGTACATCGGTGGCAGATAGACCATGGCGCGCTGCATTCCACCCGTACTGGGCGATGGGAACAGCACTTCCGAGATGGTGCCATGGGGAATATCCATGCGACACTGATAGAAGTCCTGGTCGGGAGCGGGAATCTCGATACCACTCTCCCAGCGGCAGGAACCGAAATAGTTGTGCGTGCCAGGGTCGTTCACCACCGCTCCGTCGATGGTGAGGTGGTAGTAATGGAAACCGGGATCCATCGGACCTTCCGTCGTACCCGTCCACACACCATCCTTGTCCTTGCGCAACACCGTACCGCCACGGCCTCCCAGTCCCAGACTGACAATCACCGACTTGGCTTCAGGAGCCACGATGCGGAAGCGGGCATAGCCCTCGCTGTTCACCTGCGGATACTCCTGTCCGGGCTGGTTCTTCACGTTGGGGCGGAAGTCTTCCTTGACGGTATAATTGTCAAGAGCGGGGTTGAAATCGCGGATGATGTTGTAAACCTGCTTGGGCTTATACTGCTCGTCGAAGGGCAGCGGATGGTTGTTGACACCCAGCCACGAGTCGCGGTCGCTCAGATTCCAAAAGGTGACGCAGTCGATGACGTCGCGGTGCTTGCGGAACACGCGGAAGATGCGGTTGTACTGGTCATTCTGCAGCGTCTGCAGATAGGGAGCCAGCGGTTTGGCCTCACCACGCGAGAAGCGCAGCTGTCCGCCCATCTCCGTATTGGTGCGAATATCCAGTTCCGTCACGTGGATGTGCTTCACCAGCTCAGAATACTTCGTGATGGCAGCGTCGATATCCTCCTCAGAGGGACCGTAGATGTTATAATGTCCCTGCATACCGATTCCGTGGATGGGTACACCCTGCTCCTGCATCTTCTTCACCATATTATATATACGGTCGCGCTTGCCAGGGTCACACTCGTTGTAGTCGTTGTAGAACAGCAGCGCGTTGGGGTCGGCCTCATGGGCAAACTCAAAGGCCTTGGCGATGAACTCGTCGCCGCAGAGCTTCCAGTGGCGGCTCTCGCGATAGGGATTACCGGGAACGAACTTGCCGTCGACAAAGCTAGGACGAGGATTGTCTTCTATCGCCTCGTTGACGACATCCCAGCAGTAGACGATGTCCTTATAGCGGTTCACCACTGTATGGATATGCTCGCGCAACCGCTTGTAGAACACCTCCTTCTTGACGGGGCGTCCCTTCTTGTCGGTGAACATCCAGTCGCTGAACTGCGAGTGCCAACACAGGCAGTGGCCTCTCAGCTTGATGCCGTTCTCACGGCAGTAGTTAGCTATACTGTCGGCAGCACCCCAGTTCCACACACCCTCTGCCGGATGCACCGAAACGGGCTTCATGTCGTTCTCTGCCGTCACGCTGTTGAATTCACTCTTGACAAGCGCCATCTGACTGTCCGTCGAGACGTTACGCTTGTTTACGGCTACTCCGATGCTGAAGTAGTCCTTGTAGGCATCTTTCAGTCCCTGCGCCCATGCGCTGCTACTGACGATGAGCAACAAGGCAACCAAGGCAAATCTTTCGGTTAGTTTCTTCATGTTGATATTATTTCGTAATTGTATATGTTTTACCGGGTTTTGTGTCAATGTCATACTCGTAGACGGTAGGAGCCGTTGCCGTCGTAACAGTCGCTGACAGGGGCTGTTTGATAGCTGCGGGTGCAAAGAGCGGGTTGGGACAGTCGCCCTTGGCCTTTCGGAGTCCCTTGCCGCGAAGAGGCACATAGGAGCGCAGGCGCAGCGTTCCGCCTATCTTGCTGCTCACCTTGGCCGTCTTGAGTTGTCCGCCCTTCCAGGTCATGTCGACGATGAATCCGCCTCGGGCTCTCAGTCCACGGACCTCGCCTTGCTGCCACGCGTCGGGCAGTGCCGGCAAGAGGTGAACGGCTCCGTCGTGACTCTGCAACAGCATTTCGCAGATACCTGCCGACACACCGAAGTTGCCGTCAATCTGAAAAGGGGGATGGGCATCGAAGAGGTTCGGATAGGTGCGACCCTCAGGATACTGTTTCGCGCTGGCATCGTCGGGCAACAGTCGCAGCATGTTCTTGATAATCTGGAAGGCATGATTGCCATCCAACATGCGAGCCCAGAAATTGGTCTTCCATCCTAAGCTCCAGCCTGTTGCCATGTCGCCTCGCTGTTTCAGCGTGGTGGCAGCAGCGGCATACAGCTCAGGATGGCTGAATGGTGATATCTGGTTCGAGGGATACAGCCCGTAGAGGTGTGAGATGTGGCGGTGCTCATCGTTCGGATTATCACCGTCCCACAACCACTCCTGCAACTGGCCGTAGCGACCTATCTGCATGGGAGGAAGCTGATGTAGGGTTGACGTTAGAAGGTGAATGTACGAAGTGTCCTTCCTGAGAATCTGGGCAGCCTTGATGGTCTGGCTGAGCACGTCGAACACAATCTGGTTGTCCATCGTCGAACCTGCTGTCACCGTAGTGTGCTTGCCCATCGGGCCGTGCTCAGGCGATACGGTGGGCACCGTTACCAGCCACCCATATTCGGGGTGCACGCGCATGTAGTCCATCAGGAAATCGGCAGCGCCCTTCATCACAGGGTAATAACGCTCCAGCAACGCTTTGTCGCCCGTAAACAGGTATTGCTGCCAGATGTGGGTTGTCAGCCACGCACCTCCCGTCGGAAACATGCCCCACGTCGTACCGTCTACTGGTCCGGCAATGCGCCAGAGATCTGTATTGTGGTGAGCCACCCATCCGCGGCAATCGTACATCACGTCAGCAGTCTCGCGACCCGTCTCACTCAGGTCGCTGATCATGCGGAGCAGCGGTTCCTGCGTCTCCACGAGGTTGCCCACCATGGCGGGCCAGTAGTTCATCTCAGTATTGATATTGATGGTGTATTTCGAGTCCCAGGGGGCATTCATCTTGTCGTTCCACATCCCCTGCAGATTGGCTGCTTGTCCGCCAGGCTGCGACGAACTGATCAAGAGGTAGCGCCCATACTGCATCATGAGCGACACCATATCAAGATCGCTGCCGTCAAACGCAGCCAGCCGCTTATCCGTAGGGCTAGTCTTACTAGTCTCACTAGTCATACTAGTACTACTAGAAATACTAGCTAAATCAAGATACACCCTCCCATACTGCTCGCGATATTTCTCCAGATGGCGCTTCAGCAACTGGTCATAGGTCATCCCTTTCAGAGCTGCCATCGTCTGGTTGTTTTTCTCCGTAGGATTGCCGCTGATGTCGTGGTAGTTCAGGTAGTTGGTGGCTGCCACGATATAGAGCGTTGCCGTCGTGGCGTTCTTCACGCTGCGTCCGCTCTGTGTTCCATCGCTCTCTATCCTGATGCGGCATTCGGCTGTCAGTCCACCTTTCACACCCTCCTGCTCCACGTTCTTCACCGTTATAGTCAGCCCGTCGTCAGTGGTCTGGATGTCATGCTGCAGCTGGGCGTCGAAATCCACGTCAAATGAGAGGGCGCCCTGCTTCGAGGCTGTCAGTCTCACGATAATGGCATGGTCGGTCAGCGAGGCAAACACGGTGCGCTGGTAGTTCACTCCCCCACAGGTATAAGTCGTAGTGGCTAAGGCGTCGGCAATGTTCAGTTCCCTGCGGTAGTCGTTAACATCCTTGTGGCCCAACGTCAGTTTTACGTTGCCTAGGGGCAGGAATCGCATGCCGTGAGGACCGCGGAAGAAGTATCGGTCTATCAAGCTGTGCGCCTCCTCTTCCCTACCCATCAGCACCAGATCGCGCACCTCAGTCAGATGGGCCTTCGCCTCCGGACTATTATTATGGTGCGGACTGCCGCTCCAGAAAGTCTCTTCGTTCAGCGCCAGCGTCTCCACCTCTGTTCCGCCATATACCATGGCTCCCATCTGCGAATTGCCCACAGGCAGCGCTTCCAACCAGTGGTGTGCCGGCTGTTCATACCACAACCGATGTTGTTGTGCCAACATGGGCGTGGTCACGATTAACGATAATAAGGCTAGTAGTTTCTTCATTATTTTGACGTATTTGATATAAGCTGTTGATAACCCGCACGCACGAAGACGGGGATATAGGCCTTGGTGACAGGAGTGGTGACATACTGGCCACCCTTGTAGTGTCGACCGGTGCGATAGTCGTACCAGCCACCGGGCTGCTGGGGCAGATAGGTGCGCCATTTAGTAACTCCAGGCTGGGTGACTGGACTGATGAGCAGGGCAGGACCGAACATATACTGACACGACTGCTTCAAAGCCTCAGCATCGTGGGCAAAGTCGAAGACCAGCGGACGCATGAGTGTGCCTCCATGCTGGGCAACATCCTGAGCACAACGCTCGATATAAGGCAACAGGCGGTAACGTTCCTTCAGACAGTCGGCAATGATGCGCTGTGCCTCAGGGCCATAGTTCCAAGGCTCTGTATTGCTCATATAGCCATGTACGCGCATCAGGGGCAGGTAGACGCTGGTCTCGATCCAACGGAGCATTCGCTCGATATAAGAGGGGTCGGTATACTGGTTCTGCGGACGGAAGAAACCGCCAGCATCATAGGTCCACCAGGGAATGCCTGCCGCCTGAACACCCAGTCCGGCAATAATCTGGCGGCGGAAGGTCTCCCAATCGTTACCCACATCGCCACTCCACAGGGCAGAGCCATAACGCTGGATGCCCGGGAAACCGCAACGCGTGAGAATCATGGGAGAACTGAGAACTGAGAATTGAGAGGTATGATTACTTTGAGCGGAAGTGAGGCCTTCGTAGACGGTTTTGCAGACAAGGAGCGGATAGACATTGCGAACCTGCTCGCCCGACCAGCGGCCGTTGTTCACACGGCGACCCGCCAAGTCGTCGTTCTCGGGTTCGGTAGCGTCCTGCCACCAAGCATCTATGCCTAAGGGGAGCAGACGCTCGGAGAAGTTCTGCCAATAGGCAGCAGCAGCATCGGGATTGAAGAAGTCAATCCAGTCGGTACCGGGGATATAATACTGACGGGCCTCCATCTGGCGGCCGACATCTGAGTTCTTGTCAATCTTAGACCATACGCTGAGCATCAGGCGGATGTCCATGCGGTGGAGACTGTCGGTCAGTGCCTTAGGATCGGGATAGAACTCCTCATCGAAGCGCATGGAGTTCCAGCCATACTTGCCCCAGTACTGCCAGTCCTGCACCATGAGGCTGACGGGCATCTGCTCGCTGCGGAAGCGACGGGCCGTCTGCAGGATCTCGTCAGAGGAATGGAAACGTTCACGGCAATGGATATAGCCTAAAGCCCATGAGGGCATCTGCGGACACTCGCCCGTCAAGGCACGGTAGCTGGCAATCACCTCATCAGGAGAACCGACGAAGACGGTATAGTCGACAGCTTCGGATACGGGAGAGCGGAAAACGGTCTGGTCTGTCACCCGACGGTAATAGAGCACGGGAACGTCGTCTTTGGTGAGTTCGGCAGACAGGTGATGGAGACCTTTGGAGAGGCGCACAATCTTAGATGCCGTAGGGGGCAGCCACAGGTTCTGCATGTCGATAACGGTCTGGCCATCGATAGTCAGATGGTGGCGGCGAGCCATCTTCTGACCCACATCGAGCAGCAGGGCATAGTCGCCGGCCTCCTCAATCTGAATGTCTGCATCGAAGATATGACGCTCGCGTACCTCTTTCTTACCTCCCTCGGTAGAGGTCACATTGACCACCTCACGAGCTCCGGTTCCCTGTCGCTTAACCAGCTGGACGCTCGACTCGCAAGGGTTGAAGTCAGTCATGCCGTAGTTGTTCCACAGCACACCATAGCCCTTGCTCGACAGGAGCATAGGGATGCTGATCTGCGTATTGACCTGCGTGAGGCGACGGGAGAGACCGCGCACATTGCTATAGCCGTCCTGAAACTGGCCCAGGCCAAAGAGGGACTCGTCCTTGGGAGAGTCGAAAACGAGGGTGGCCTGGCCGGACTGCAGCTGATGACTGGTAGCACGGAACACGACGCGACCTGCCTTGTCTTTGACCAGCAGGGTATTGCCATCCACCACAGCGGTGATATCGTGAGCCTTTGCCTCATCATGCTTGACATATATCCAGTCGGGCAACTGGCTCGTGACTCCGGGCACTCCATATCTGACGCGCACCGCATTAGGGGCCACATAGCTGACCTGGAGTTGCATCCCGTTGGGCGACACACATTCGGCCATGATGGCCAACGGGAAACAGATGACGGACAATAGGAATAACGATAGTCTTCTCATCCCCTTTTATTACTTAATGGTGACATCAGAGAAATAATGGTCGCGGAGTGGCTTGCTGACGGTTTTTCCTCGCAGCACCACCTGATCCTGCAGGCGGATGTCAGTAGACGAGGCACCAATCTTGACGGCAAAGGAGCCTGGAGCGATGTTCCATTGGCGATGACCGTTATTCTTGCCTTGCAAGCGACCAGAGGTCGAGCGGGTATAGTAACCCAGCTGATCGGTATAGAGCTTCACACGGACTGTCTTGGTCTCGCCGGGCTGGAGCGACACGCGGGCAAAGCCCTGCAGTTTCAGAGGTGAGTTTTCTGCCGTTGAGAGGTAGATCTGGGCGATCTCATCAGCAGCCCTCTCACCGGTGTTCGTCACCTCGAAAGAAAGCGAGAGACTCTCGTCGGTGGTCTTCACCTCCTTGTCCATCACCAGATTCTGGTACTCAAACGTGGTATAGCTCAGACCATAGCCGAAAGGCCATTGTACACGCGAGTCCTGCTCGGCCTGATAGGTATAGCAGAGCGGCGTGTAAACCTCGGTATTGGGATAGCTGACAGAGAGTTTGGCCGACGGTGATACCTTACCATACAGGATGTCGGCAACGGCGTTGCCTCCCTCCTCGCCAGGATACCAAGCCTGGATAACTGCCGCGCAGCGCTCCGCAAGACCGGAAATGACCTGAGCCCTGCCACCAAAGAGTACCAGGACAACGGGTTTGCCAGTGGCCAGCAATGCCTCGACATATTCTTCCTGACGACCGGGCAGACGCAGTCCCTTGCGGTCGCGGTTCTCGCCACAGAGCATCACGTTCTCGCCCATGGCAGCGATAATCACATCGGCCTCTTGAGCCATCTGCAGCGCTTCAGCCCTATCGGCCTTTTCGCCAGCATCCACCTTGCGGTGCAGTATCTCATACTCCCAGGCTCGCTCGTCGCCTCCCTTAGTGTATTTGGTCTCAATCTTCTCGGTCCAGTCGCAACCACGCGAGTAGAGAACGGTCATGGAGTCGGGTTTGCTACTGCGCATTCCCTCCAGCAGACCGACCACATGGGGATGATCGAGGTCACGCTCCATCTTCTTCCAGAAATAGCTCATGGCAGGGAACGAATAGTCACCGCACATAGCCCACATCGAATTGGCATTCGGACCGGTCAATAGTAATTTACAATTTGACAATTTACTATTTACAATTGGCAGAATGCCGTCGTTCTTCAGCAACACGACACTCTGCGTGGCTATCTGATAGGCCGTCTTACGTTCCTCGGGAGTGTCGAGTACAATCTGCTCCTTGCTGTACAGATATGGATTCTTGTCGAACAGTCCGGCACGGAACTTATAACGCAACACAGCCTTCACGGCACGCTCCAGCACCTCGGGACTCACCATGTCTTGGTCAATAGCCTGCTGCAAATACTGATAGTTGGCTCCCACAGGGAAATCAACGTCGTTACCGGCATTGATAGCTGCAGCAGCTTTCTCGACAGGACTGTCAAAGCCTGGCAGCTGGTCGATGGCGGTATAGTCGCTGACAACCATACCATCGAAGCCCAGATAACCGCGCAGGATATCCTGCAGTATCTTACCATTAGCCACACAGTTGACACGCTTTCCCGTGCTGTCGGCCATCGCATGATAACCGGGCATCACGGCACGGCTGCCAGCCAGACGGATCATCGTCTCGTGGGGCAAGAGGATTTCTTCCATCAGCTCCTTCTCTTGCGACTCACCACCACCGCCATAGCCCAGATAATGCTTGGAACAGGCACCGACGCCCTTCTTCAGGTCGCCCTGTTGCAGTCCGCGAACAAACGCTGTGCCCATCACGGCAGAGAGGTAGGCATCCTCGCCATACGACTCTTCCAGACGGTTGAAACTGGGTGTACGGCACACATCGACCATTGGCGAGAGCGACAGTATACCACCCATCTTGCGCATAGCCGTACCCGTCTGGCGTGTCTTCAGCTCAGCCAACTTAGGATTGAACGAGCAGGCCTGTCCTATCTGTTGCGGATAGATGGTAGCCCCGCGGGTGTTGATGCCCGACAGCACCTCTTCGTGGAAAAGGGCGGGAATGCCATTTGGCGTATGGTGCATCAGCCAGTCTTGGACGGCAGCCACACGGTCGCGCAGCACATTGGGGTCCATGGGTTTCTGACTGGCATACTGGGAGAAATGGCCTATCCCGTACGGAATGAGCTGGCGACACTTGGCTGTATCCAACTGTCCTTGTTCATCGAAGAGATCGTCCATAAACATACTTTTCAGCTGGGCGATGCACTCTTCTTTAGACATGTTGAAGTAAAGCTCGTCAACCTGCTGTTCCACGTCGACAGCGGTGTTACATCCTACCATGAATGCAGTCATACACATCATCACAACGTATTTTTTCATCATCAATTGATTAAATAGATTTTCTCCTTTCCTTGATAGACACACTTGACGGTAGCGCGACCCTCGACGATGGGACTGACGGTGATTTGCACGCCTGGCACATCAGCCTGAGCCTTCAGCTGTGAACCAGCCTTCAGCGGAGCATACACCTGATAGTGAGTCAAGTCGGTATAGCCATTGGCATTGGTCGTGCGAATGGGGTCGGCAGGAAGGGCAAGGCGCTGGCCGTCGGCAGTAATCGTCACCTGCGGAACAACGGGCACCTGGCAAGGCTGACCTTTCTTAGAGAAGCCGATGCCATGCAGAGTGAAGAGCTTGTCGGCACCTCCTTCAGCCACGAGATAGATGGCATGCTTGCCCGTCAGACCCTCTACAGCGGGAACGGCTGCTTTTAGAGTGAGGAGTGAGGAGTGTGGAGTGTGGAGTGTGGAGGGTATATCGAAGACGGCAATCTCCAGCCCTTTCCAGGGGTTATCCAGCAGCACGTGAATCTTAAAGGCTCCATGTCCGGCAGGAGTGAGACGGAGGTTCAACTGGGCACCATCGCCCTTCTGAATACCCTCAAAAGCAGGTAGCCCCTTGGTGGCTTGTGAAAGACCGCCAAAGCCAAAGTATTTAAAACCAATGATGCCCTTGTTGGTGATACCTGCCAGATCCATCGAGTTGTTCCACACATCAAAATTGTCTTGCAACCACTGCTGGTCGGTCATGAAGCAGGCAATACCCGCAGAATAATATTGATAAGGTGGCAGACCGAAAATCTGGAATCCTTCGCTGGTCACCTCGGCACCCGTATACTCCATACCATCGGCAGCACGAGCTGTCACCTCGCCGGTAATCACCACCCGTCCGCCCTTGCTGACGGGTTTCTTATCCCACGAAATCTTTACGGGAGCAACCATCGCCTGACGGGCATAGCCAAAGCCACGCGGCGGACGGTGATAGAACACATACCACTGGCCATTGATCAGTTGCAAGGAACCATGTGTGTTATGACCGGCATTCGTAGTCATCAGGTGAGAACCGTCTTCATTCGCCACCACTCCACGACTGTCTACCAGCACGCCACCACTGGTCCAAGGACCTACAGGACTGTCGCCATAGGCATAGCGCAGCGTAGAATTGCTACGGCCTATGCCATACTCCGGACCACTAAAGCCCGAATAGATCATAACGTATTTATTGCCTACCTGACGGATGGAAGAGGCCTCGAAGAACTGCATATCGTCAGGGATAAAGCCATCCAACACCTCACGTCCCTCGCGCTTCAAGTACATCGTCGTCTGGTCGAGTTCAAAGGCTGACGAATGCTGGAAGCCGTAGTAGACATAAGCACGATAGCCCTTGTTGAAATCGGGGTCGCGCTTATTGGTTACCGGTTCGATGAACACAGAGGGGTCGAAGTCGATCATGGAGCCTGGCAGACACTTTGTACCGTCAGCAGTCAAGTTGACAGGCACAAAGGGACCATCGGGACGGTCGCCCTTGCAAACCATCGGCACGCGCTGCCAACCACGGCTGTGAGGATAGAGCCAATAGGTCTTCTTGCCCGTGGTCTTATCCACCACCTCCACCAGATCGGGGGCAAACATCGTATCCCACTGACCATTGACAAAATACGAGAAGATAGGACCCTCGTCGCGCCATTGCGTCAGGTCTTCTACTGGTGCTGACCACATCCGGATGTCGTTACCACAATACTGGGTAAAGTGAGTATCGTGAGAGCCAATGATATAGGCTCTCATCTTACCAGGATGATCAGGGTCTTCAAACACACGGGGTTCACCGTCGGGCACATGTTCCCACAACGGCAGGTAAGGGTTTTGAGCGTTCGCTGTACTTATAGCCAACAGCGACAACAGTTGAATAATTAGTCTATTTCTCATTGTTTTGGTTATTTTTCTGGCTGCAAAGTTACATAAAAAAAAGGGAACACACTTTATCGCATGTTCCCTAAACTTTTGCAGATGTAACATCCATCGGGATTTTACATACACGACGTCACTCCCAGCGTCGTTCCCAGTGCAGTCAGAATCGATATCAGAATCTGCACAATCAACTTCCAAGTCTCTTTTTTCATAATTTTGAATTTTGAATTTTGAATTTTGAAGTATCGCCTTTGGCGAGTACGAAGTTTTAAGTATCATCCCTCTTCCTTCTTCCTTCCTACTCGGGCCCAAGCCCGATACATCGTACATCGTAATTCCTACTTCCTACTTCTAAAAGGTTGCGCCCGAAGGCGCTAACCTTTTACCTAGTTACCTGTCTCGAAGCCGGCGGAGCCTCCACCATTGTCGCCTCCACCGTTGTCGCCACCGGTGTTTTCACTCCCCTCGCCCGTTGGAGAGGGGTCGGGGGTGAGGCTTGTTGAAGAGGAATCGGGGGTGAGGCTGTCATTGCCCGTCAGACTCTTGATGAGCTGCTTGGTCTTCGAAGTGAAGGTGGTGCTCGAGTCGCGCGTCATCTCGCTCATCGTGGTCTCACCCGTGGCCTG
>SUYH01000010.1 GCA_015060535.1 Prevotella sp. | reverse complement strand
GAGAGTGAGAACAGCGGTAGCGAGAACCAGGGTGGTTCGACCAACACTGGCGGTAGCACCAATACCGGTGGTGACAATGGTGGTGGCAACAACGGTGGCGGCAGCGCAGGCTTCGAAACAGGTAACTAAAAGGTAGAGAAGTATGAAGAAGGAAACGTGGAAATTGATCGTGCAGATTCTGATTTCAATTCTGACTGCACTGGGGACGACGCTCGGAGTGACGAGCTGCATGTAAAATGAAAGAAGGCTGGGCGCATTGCTCAGCCTTCTTAGTTTCTTCGCGGAGAGAGGGGGATTCGCTTTTGACTCAAAATACCACTAACCTCCAACCACTGGCCCGGCTTGTTATTGCCCTATAGCCTGACGATATTCTAACAACATGTTCTGGTATTCGGCATAGGTGTCGGTTTGTTTGTCACAAGCCTGCTGGTATAGCAATTGGGCTTCGAGAAGGTCACTCATCTTGCAGGTTCCTGCCTTATAATAATTGCGGTTAAGACGAAGGTTCTCCTCAGCTTGTTCGATGCTGTGCTGGGCTATCTGGAACTGCAGGTAAGCCTCCTGTACATTGTTCCATGCTTTCTGCATACGAATCTTCAGCAGTTGCGAGTTGTCTTCGAGTTGTTCTACTGCCTTCTGCTGTTCAATCTTTTTGCGCTTAATGGCATGAGAGCCGCCCCACCAATCGGAGATGGGAACGCTGACGGTGGCGAATACCATACCGAAGGAGTGGTCGTTGTCCAATAGGTTATGATAGTTATAGCCGGCTCCGACACCTACTGTCGGCAGGTTCTTGCCCACTTCCATCTTGCGCTGCAGTTTTGTAGCCTCGACCTGTTTGTTCAATAACTGGTATTCGGGGAGTGAGGGAAGTGAAGATGTTGGGTCTTGTTGCTGGGGAACGGCAACAATGGTGTTTTCGGGTGAGTTGACCGTGAATGTATCGCTCTTCAATCCGCAATATTGTGCAAGCAAAAGCCGTAAAATGCTGATGCCATTCTGCAACTTCACCTTCTGACTTTCTACATCATTCTGGCGCAATTGTACCAGCAACTGATCGTTGCGCATGGCCACACCTGCACGCACGGCAACATCCACATCTTTATAAATGTCGGCTAACAGCACCTCAACAGCTTCGACAGTTTTCATCTTCTGCTGCAGGGAAACGAGCTGCCAGTAGTATTGTTCCGTCTGCTTCTCAACCTCGTTCTCTGAGAGTTGCAATTGTAGTCGACTCACGTCTTCGCCCACCTTGGCCAGTTTGTTGCCATTGATAATCTGCCCACCGGCAAAGATCGGCTGGACAGCCGTCACGCCGGCGATGGTACCGTTTTTCATCATCGACATGCTGATAGGACTCCCCAGGGCTGCAAGGGCTTCGGCGGGTAGCGTCTGAGCCAGCGAAGCTCCCAGTTCCGGTGTGATGAATTCCGAAGGATTCACGTTCATCTTAGCCATACCCTTGTTGGCATTAAACCACAGGCCCGTGCCGCTGATGTTTGGGAAATACTTGGTGAAGGCCTCCTTGCGCTGCTGCTGGGCGGCATTGATGTCGAGATGGGCCTTGCGTATGGCGATATTGTTGCGCAGGGCAGAGTCTTTTAATTGCTCTAAAGTATAGGTCTGTGCCGTGGCAAGGCCGCAGCATACAGAACAAACGATGATAGATATTATCTTTTTCATACAAGGTTCTTATTTGAGGTTTACTTTCCAATAAATAACAGGCAACATCGTGACAACCATCACAAGTGAACCAATACCTCCGGCGAAGATGGTGACACCTACAGGCATCCAGAACGACGACTGCGCGATAATCATCGGTACCACACCAACGGCAGTCGTAGCAGTGGTAAGGAAGATGGGTACCATGCGGCGCTTGCCGGCATCGTAGGCAGCCTGCCGAACGGCTTCGTTATAGGCTTTACGATCCACCGTCCAGTCGCCATGTTCTGCCACATGTTGTTTAATCAAATCAATAGCATGTTCGAAGATGAGTATCTCGTTACGCATAATCATTCCCATCAGCGTGATGAGGCCGAAGATGGAGGTCAGGCCGAGTGCACGGTTCATGAGTCCCAAGCCGATGAGTGCTCCAGGTATCATCAGTGCGAGAGCAGCCATACATACCAGTGTGATGCCGTACTTCTTGAAGTTGAAGAGCAGGAAGAAGAACACGATAACCATTGCAATCGAGATACCGCCGATAATCTGCGGCATGGCCTCGTCGCCGTATTCTATCTCACCGCCCACCTCGCTGCGCACGCCCTGCGGCAGCTGGATATCCTCCTGCATGATGCGGGCAATCTCCTTTTCGATGGGAGCGGTATATACTCCCTGTGCAAATTGTGCAGTAACTGTGATGCAACGCTCACCGCCACGATGCAGGATGCGGCTCTCACTCCATTTGGGCTGTACTTTCGCTATCTGGCGCAAAGGAACGGTACTATTAGTGTTGCTCACACCTCCGCCAAGCATGGTCATGGGCGACGCAATGCCCAGGTTCTCGATGTCGGAGTAGGTCATGTCGGTATCGTCTTTCACAACGATGGGCAGTTCGTAATTGCCCTCCCATATCTGTCCGATGCGCAAGTCGCTCGATGTGGCTGTCAGGGCCAGTGCTGCCGTTGTGCGGGTAATGTCGATTTGTGCCGACGTCACAGGGTCGAGTTCCACATTGATAATCGGGTACGGCTGCAGGTAGTCGGTATGCACCCATTCCAGCTCCGGCATCTGTCGCATGCGCTCCATCAGCCGCTCAGAGGCCACGTGCAGCGAGTCGAGGTTGTCGCCATAGAAACGATACTCAAGTTCGCTCACCTCCAGATAGTCAAGTCGCTTGAACTTCACGTAGGCTTTGGGGAATGCCTCGCTCAGACGGGGCTGGTACTCAGCCAACAGGTCGAGGGTGGCATCCTCGCTCTCGGTATTGACGATGAACTGCGCATAGTTGGCACCAGCCATCTGGGGTGCGTAGGCATCCATGAAACGTGGCGACGAACATCCTATAAAGCTTGTGATACCTACGATGCGCTCATCCTTCTCCAAAACGTGCTGCACGGAGTCGGAAATCAATTCCGTCTCGGCCATTCCCTTGCCGTCAGGCAGGAAAATCTCAACGGCAAACTGATCACGGTCGGCGTAGGGGAAGAGACGTATCTTCAGTGTGGGTACAATGATTGTTGACAACAGAATGATGCCTATGCCGCCACCTATAGTTATCCACGGATGCTGGAAGGTGAAGTCCAGTACCTTGTTATATGTGTTCTGTACCCACTTCGTGATGGCATTGCCGTCGGTACTCACCTTTCCTGGCTTAATGATATGCACTTCGAGGAAGGGAATGACCGTCACAGCGAGGAAAAGTGACACCATCAGATTGATGGTAATGGTGACGGGGAAGTCCTCCAGACAGTCGTGGAACATACCCTTCATGGTGATGAGAAAGGGATAGAAGATGGCACAGATACAGATGGTTGCCAGCATCATCGGCATGAAATACTGCTTGGCCGACTCGATGGCGGCCTCCCTTGGCTCATAGCCCCTGCCCAGATATTCCAGATAGCCGTCGATGACCACAATGGAGTTATCGACAATCATTCCCAGCACGACAATCATTGCCGCCAGCGTCACGATGTTCAGTTCGATGCCCATCATATACATGATAGCCACAGAGACGAAAGTGCTCAAAGGAATGGTGACAGCAGCGACGATGGCAGAACGCAGGGGGAAGAGCACCATCATGACGAGGATGATGATAAGCATGGAAACAAGCAGGTCGCGCAGGAATGAAGTGATGCTCAGCGTTACCACCTTCGGCTTGTCGGCAATGCGGGTGACGTTGACGTCGGCAGGTAATTCGTTCTGCCGGAACTCGTCGAGTACACGGTCTACCTCATCGCCATACTGCATCACATTATTTCCCTGCGTCATTTCCATAGAGAGCAATACGCAGGGATGGCCGTTCTGTTCGATACGGCTCGACATCGGTTCATATTCGCGAACCACACGGGCTATATCTCTCACACGGGCTACCTTGCCCGTTGCAGGGTCGCTGAAGATAATCTGATTGGCAATCTCGTCTTCGCTATTGTCTGTCGGCTCGATGTGGATGGGAATCTGCTGGTCGTCGTCGCTGATGCTGCCGCTCATGGTAGTGATGCCTTGGGCTTGTAGACGCGAAAACAACATTTGCTGTCCGATGCCGTAGGCTTGCAGGCGCTGACGGTCGATATAGAGTGATATCTGTTCCTTCTGTTCGCCGAAGAGCTTGACGTTGGCTACAGAGGGGATGCGACGCAGACGGTCGCTCAGATCGTCGCTATACTGTTTCAGTTCACGATAGCTGCGCTGGTCGCTCTCGATGGCAATGAGCAGAGCCGAGGTATTGCCGAAGTCATCGTTCACCACAATGGCAAGCACACCACTGGGCAACGATGACTTGAACTGGTTCAGCCCATGCTTGATTTTCGACCATACCTCGTCCTTGTTGTTCACATCATCGTTCAACTTCACCATGACTATACACATGCCGTTCTGTGATGTCGTTGTCGTCTTCGTACGGTTCACCTCACCGAAGGTGAAAAGGTAACGCTCCAACGGACGCGCCACCTGCTGTTCCACCTCCTCACTAGTAGCACCAGGATAGACAGCCACTACCACACCTTGTCGGATAGTAGCATGTGGAAACTCGTCCTTAGGCATCACATACATGCCATAGATGCCCATCACAAACAGGATTGCTACGATGAGCAGCGATATCGGGTAGTGCTCCAGTGGCCATTTCAGCCAAGACATTTTCTCTTTCATAATTGTCAATTACAATTGTCAATTAATATACCACCTTTGTACCTTCGCTCAATTTCTGATAGCCCTCAGTCACTATGCGCTGACCCATGTCGAGACCATCAGTGACAGACACATGATTGCCCATCGTTGTTCCGATATTGACTTTAGAACGATGCACCGTACTGTCCTTAGCTACCGTCCAAACAAACAGCGATCCGTCGGCAGACTTCTGTACAGCCGTCACAGGCAACACCTTTCCTGCAATACTCTGGGAGCCATCAGAAACAATCTTTACATTTGCCACCATACCTGGTAGTAGTTTCCTTCCAGCGTTTTGTACGGCGATGCGCACATCGTATGTATGCGTAAGCGCATCTGCCTGTACACCTTTTTCTATTTTGCCGCCGTTGACTACTGACTGTGCTGCCTCTACGCTAATAGTTGAAGGGGTAGAGGGGGTGATGCCACTGATTTCTGCCTCAGGGATGGCTACTTTCACCTTCACGCTGCTGATATCGAGAATGGTCACTACGGCCTGCGAAGGCAGGGCTGTCTCGCCGGCTTTTATCATCTTACTGCCTATGATGCCACTAACAGGAGCTGTCAGTCGGCAGTCAGCAAGGTTCTTCCTGGCAATCTCAAGTTGCGACTTGGCCTGAGCCACCTTGCTCTGTATCTCCACCCATTGCACTTCGGGCAGCGAACCGTTGTCGTGTAGCATTTTATAGCGCTCTAATGCATCGTTGGCCTGTGTCATCTGAGCTTCAGCACCACTTAGCAGGTTGCGAGCCTGCGTGTCATCCATCTCGGCTATCAGCTGACCTTTGCCTATGTTCTGCCCTTCGCTTACCAATACGCGTTTTACAACACCCATGCTGGTAAAGCTGACTGCAGTACCTTCACGTTCCTCTACAATGCCCACATACGTCTGAGCACCATCCGAAAAAGCGGGTGATACCACCAAGGTTTTCACTCTCGTCGGAGCCTTCACTCCACTTTCTTTTTTCTCGCTACAACTGAATGCCGTCAAAACGACTATCAGTCCTAAAATTACTTTTTTCATTGCCTAATTGTTTGTTTGGCTGCGAAGTTAGTTCGTTTTTTCGTGTTTTTGATATTCTAAACAGCTTATAATATTATCTGTTTTTCCACTATAGGTAAAATTGATAATATTATCATCCATTTGGAACGTGTTTTTAAGTTTAAAATATGTAACTTTGCAGAAAAATCGACAAATCATATGATGCAGCAAGAAGAGATTACGTTACAGATGCTAACCGACAATGAGGACATTCAGGTAGGGTATTCCGATAACGATATTGTCATTATCGACAGTATTCAGAAATTCACTGAAATCAGCAAAGCTCATGTCGCGATGAACGCTGTCGCTATCTGCACACAAGGCAAGGTGCAGGGCATACTGAACGGTCAGATGATAGAACTGCACAAAAATCAGGTGGCTATCATTCCTCAGAACATCATCATCACCGATCTGATGATTAGTCCTGATTTCGACCTGAAGGCGATGTTCTTCACTAACCGTATCCTACAGAGTTTCCTTCGAGAGAAAATGCCTATCTGGAACGATGTCGTCTATATCCGACGACTTCATGTCATCACGATGGAAGATGACGACATGCTGTTCTACACAAATTTCTATGATATGCTTAGTCTGTGTTTCGACAAGGGTGTTGACCATCCTTTCCGCACGGATATTATCCAGTCACTTCTTCGTGCAGCTGTTCTTGGACTCTGTGGAGGTTTAAAGCAGAGGGTACTTGTTGACGAAGCTTCATCTGATACAAGCACCTCAAACAATCACTTCCAGCGATTCCTCGACCTTTTGCACTCTGTTGACGTGAAGCATCGTAGGGTAGAGTGGTATGCCACCGAACTCTGTATCTCGCCGAAGTACCTTTCAGCGTTATGCAAGAAGCATTCAGGCAAGACAGCCAATGACTGGATTACGGAACATGTATTGGAAGACATCCGCTACTACCTGAAGCAGACCGACTACAGCATCAAGCAGATTTGTGACTTATTAGGATTCCCTAACACCTCGTTCTTCAGCAAGTATGTCAAGGAACATTTCGGCATGACTCCAATAGAGTTTAGGACGCAAACTCTGTAAGTATCAGAAAATCAACAATATAAGTATTGATTTTTGCGGAGAGAACAGGATTCGAACCTGCGAACCGGTTTTGCCGGTTACACGCTTTCCAGGCGTGCCTCTTCAACCACTCGAGCACCTCTCCTTGCGATTTGCGGGTGCAAAGGTAGCGGATTTAATTGATAATTGATAATGGACAATTGATAATTTAATATTCTTTAAATTTTGATGCCGAATATCCGTTCTACATTTTCGTTGGTCTGACGGCAAATCACGTCTTCGCTGACTTGATAAGCTTGGGCGAGGCGGGTGATGATGTGGCGGATGAACGACGACTCGTTGCGCTGGCCACGCATGGGAACGGGAGCCATATAGGGAGCATCGGTCTCGAGCACGATGCGGTCGAGGGGCACACAGGCGGGGAGCACCTCGGGCAGATGGCTCTTCTTGAACGTGGAGACGCCTCCGATGCCGAGCACGAACTGAGGGAACTCAAGCAGCTGGCGAGCCTCCTGCTCATTGCCGGTGAAGCAATGGAACACACCTCCGGGCAACCGGTCGGCATAGCGCTTGAGGATGGCGACGAGCTCGTTTTGTGCCTTGCGACAATGAATCATCAGGGGCAGCTGCATGTCGACTGCCCAACGCACCTGCTCCTCGAAGGCTTCGAGCTGTTGCTGCTCGAACTCACGGCTCCAATAGAAGTCGAGACCTATCTCGCCAAGCGAAATGAGAAATGAGGAATGAGAAATGAGAAATGAGTGAATGGCATCAAGTTGGGTGCGCCAGTCGTCGCGGACTTCTTCGGGGTGTAGGCCGAACATGGGGTAGCAGTAGTCGGGATACTGGCGGCAGACGTCGAGGACGGTATGGCACGACGGGAGGTCGATGGCAGGCAGGAAGATGCGCGCACAGCCTGCCTCACGGGCACGCTGTACGACGGCATCGCGGTCGGCCGCAAACTCTTCGCCATCTAGATGGCAGTGAGTATCGATGAATTTACAATTTGACAATTTACTATTTACAATTTATTTATTGCGATGCAATAATTCGTCCATATATTGGCGGAGCTGGTGCTTGTGGGCGTCGGGAACTTGGATTTCAGCGAGGGTCTTGTCGGCCAGCTGGAAGTAGTCGTTGATCTTCTGTTCGCAGAGCTCACGGATGCCAATGGCGTCGTAGAGACGGGTGACGGAGCTGACCTTCACGTCGCGATTGAAGGTCTTGGCGGTAATCCAGCGCTCCAGTTCCTGACGCTGCTTAGGGTTGGCACGGTTGTAGGCATTGATGAGCATGAAGGTCTTCTTGTTAGACGCTATATCGCCGCCAATGGCCTTGCCGAACACCTTGGGGTCGCCATAGACATCGAGCAGGTCGTCTTGCAGCTGGAAGGCCAGTCCGATGCTCTCGCCAAAGCGGTAGAGGCGGTCGACATCCTCCTGAGGCGCATCGGCCAGCAAACCACCTATCTTCATCGCACACGCGAGCAGAACGGAGGTCTTCAGGCGTATCATCTCGATATATTCGGCCTCGGTGACATCGTTGCGCGTTTCGAAGGCAACATCGAACTCCTGGCCCTCGTCGATCTCAAGCGCGGTCTGGGTGAAGACGCTGAGCACGGCAGGCAACTTGTCGGCAGGCACCTGCTGTATGCGCTGAAACGCCAGGACGAGCATGTTGTCGCCAGAGAGGATGGCCTTGTTGGCATTCCAGCGGCGATGAACGGTGGGCTGACCGCGACGCACATCGGCATTGTCCATCAGGTCATCGTGCAACAGGGTGAAGTTATGATAGGTCTCCAGTCCAATGGCAGGCATGAGGATGTCCTCGGGTTGCGGTTTCCACAGGTTATAGGCCATGAGCATGAGTACCGGACGGATGCGTTTGCCACCCAGTGACAACACATACTGGATAGGCTCATAGAGCGATGCGGGCTTCCGGTCGTAGGGCAGCCGGTCGAGACACTGGTTGACGAGCTGCAGGATTTCGTTAGGTGATAGCTGTTTCATATATTCTATTATAATTTAAAGACGATAGGGATGCACACCTTGGTGCGGCAGGGCTCATCGTGCTGGATGCCGGGCTGCCACTTAGGCATGAGGCGAAGCACACGCAACGCCTCGCGATCGCACTCGGGCGACAGCGACTGGGTAATCTGGATGCCCGTGATGCTGCCATCCTTCTCTACATAGAAGACGGCAACGACCTTGCCTTGTCGCTTCAGTTCGCGGGCTTTCTTCGGATATTGCAGCGTCCGCGTGAGCCACTTCATGAACTCGACGGCTCCTCCTGGATATTGCGGCAGGTCTTCTACGATGTGGAAATTGAGCGGATTGGCTGGGTCGACATCCATCGAAGCCAGGGGTTTTTCGTCCTCGGGCTGCAGGTCGGCCAACAGCGTCTGGTCGTCGTCGCCCTCGCCCTCCAACGGCTCTTCGGCAGGTTCCAGCTCTACGGCATCGTCGACAATGTTGAGCTGTTCGCCCTTCTCCGTCTGCGAGCGTTCCTGGAGCTGGGTGACGGTCTCTTCATTCGACATCGGTACCAACTCGCTCTCGTGCATGAGGTCGGTCAGGTCGATGGCATCGAAGTTGTCGGTGGCAGGAACGGAATTCCACTCCAGCGCGACATAGCACAAGGCCAGCACAAGAATGAGCCCCAGGAGGAATCCCGTGGTGCGCTGCTGGTCGATATCAGCCTGTGGAGTCTTCTTTTGTTCCATTTGTGCCTACAAAGATACGACATTTTACGCATAGAAAGCACGGATTAACACGGATTTAACATCGAAATGCAATATTTTTTGTACCTTTGCCGTTAATTATGATGATGAGACGATTGCTTTTATCGCTATTGACGAGTCTGACGGCTATCCAGATACAGGCACAGGAGAGCCAGGAGGTGTACAGCTTCCTGCGGCTTCCCGTGAGTGCGCATGTGGCAGCGCTGGGTGGCGACAATATCACGCTGACCGACGACGACCCTACCCTCATCTTTCATAACCCCGCGCTGATCAACGGGGTGAGCGACAAGAGCCTGAACCTGAACTTCATGACCTATATGGAAGGGGCGAAGACGGCCTCAGCATCGTTCGTGAAGGCTTACAAGGAGCGAGCCACATGGGGCGTCAGCGCACAATATATGGACTACGGGACGATGAAGGAGACCACGATAGGAAACATCCAGACGGGCACATTCTCGGCCAAGGACATCGCGCTGGCAGGGTCGTTTGCCTATATGCTGACCAACGAGCTGAGCGGTGGCATCACAGCCCGCTTCATCTCGTCGTCCATCGGCAGCTACAGCTCGGCAGCCGTAGCCTTCGACCTGGGACTGAACTATCTCTTCGAAGAACAAGGATGGTCGCTGTCGGCCGTAGCGAAGAACGTGGGCGGACAGATCAAGGCCTACGACGACGACTTTGAACGCATACCGATAGACCTGCAGCTGGGTGTGAGCAAGCGCTTTGCCAATGCGCCACTGAGGCTGCACGCCACGCTGACCCGTCTGAACCATTGGGACGAGGGGCTGGGCAAACATCTGGCTATCGGCGCCGACCTACTGATTGGCGAGACCATCTATCTCGGAGCGGGCTATAACTTCCGTCGCTCCAGCGAGATGAAGCTGTCGGACGGCGAGAGCGAGAGCAATCACGGAGCAGGACTGTCGGTAGGCGGGGGTCTGCAGCTGCAGCGCTTCAAGCTGCAGGTAGCCTATGCGAAATACCACGTCTCAGCATCATCACTACTGATTAACGCAACATATACACTATGAAGAAAATAACGATTGCTATCGACGGCCACTCTTCGTGCGGCAAGAGCACGATGGCCAAGGATCTGGCCCGCGAGGTGGGCTATGTTTATGTCGACACGGGAGCGATGTACCGCTGTGTCACGCTGTTTGCCTTACGCAACGGGCTGTTTACTGCCGACGGAATCGACGAAGCAGGGCTGCGCCAGCGGATGGCCGACATCCAGATTGCGTTTAAGTTCAACGCAGAGGCTGGGCGTCCGGACACCTATCTGAACGGTGAGCTGGTGGAGCGCGACATCCGCACGATGGAGGTGTCGAGCCACGTGAGTCCTATCGCCACGCTGGGCTTCGTACGCGAGGCGATGGTAGCCCAACAGCAGGAGATGGGACGCGGAGGCGGTGTCGTCATGGACGGTCGTGATATCGGTACGGTGGTATTCCCCCATGCCGAACTGAAAATCTTCGTCACCGCATCAGCCGAGGTGCGTGCCCAGCGCCGCTATGACGAGCTGAAACAAAAAGGCATGGAAGCCGACTATGCCGATATTCTGAAGAACGTGCAGGAGCGCGACTACATCGACTCACACCGCGAGGTATCACCCCTGCGACAGGCTGACGACGCCATCCTGCTGGACAATTCGAACATGACCATTGCCGAGCAGAAGGCATGGCTCATGGAACAGTTCCGTAAGGCTACATCTTAAGCAGCGCATCGCGACATTGCTCCATCAGCCATTTCGGCGTGGAGGTGGCTCCGCAGATGCCTACGGACTGGATGCCGCTAAGCCATGAAGGGTCAATCTCTTCGGGTCCCTCGATGAGATGGGTGTTGGGATTGACGCGCAGACACTCGTTGAACAACACCTTGCCGTTGGAGCTCTTGCGTCCGCAGACGAAGAGGATGAGATCATGACGGGTGGAAAACTGCGAGATGTTAGGCATTCGGTTGGCTACCGAACGGCAGATGGTGTCGAAGGAGCGGAAGGTGGCTTCAGACGAGATGTGCTGCTGGATATACTCGATGATGCGATGAAACTCGTCGAGCGACTTGGTGGTCTGTGAATAAAGGTAGATGTCGCGCGTAAAGTCAAGTTGCGTGACATCATCGAAATGCTCGATGACGATGGCGTTGCCTGCCGTCTGACCAACCAGTCCGAGCACCTCAGCATGTCCTTGTTTCCCGAAGATGACAATCTGTCCGGCGCCTGCCTCATACTGCTTCTTGATGCGCTTCTGCAACTGAAGCACCACAGGGCACGTAGCGTCGATAATCTCGATATTGTTCTGACGAGCCAGCTCATAGGTCTCAGGGGGCTCGCCATGAGCGCGCAACAATACCTTCACGTTGTGCAATTCGCGCATCTCGTCGTGATTGATGGTGATGAGTCCCATGTTGCGCAGACGCTCACACTCCATACCATTATGCACGATATCACCCAGGCAATAGAGCTTATTGCCCTTGGCCAGCTCTTCCTCGGCTTTCTGGATAGCGGTGGTCACCCCGAAGCAGAAACCACTGCCGTTGTCAATCTCAATCTGTAACATAATTAATGAGAAATTAGTAATTAGAACTCGAGCTTGCTCGCTTTGACCTTTAGGTCTAAGAATTAGTAATTATGATTACCTGGAATACTGAGACTGCGGAAATAAGCATCGAGTAGACTCTGGGCAGCCATGAAGGAGGTCTGCTGACCTGCCAGAACGGTTTGTTCGGCCAGCTGCAACTGCTGGCGGATGGTGGGGTTGTTATAGAAATTGAGGCGCAGGTGTTCGTTGATGCTTTCGTACATCCAATATTTCGACTGCTCATTGCGGCGATAGTCGAAATAGCCGTTGGCCTTGACGAAGTCGATATATTCGTAGATCATGTCCCACACCTCCTTGACACCATAGCCGTAGAAACCGCTGTAGCAGAGCACCTTAGGCAGCCAGCCACTCTCAGGTTTGGGAAAGAAGTGGAGGGCATTGCGGAAATTGGTGGCAGCCATCTGGCACTTGTCGACATTCTCGCCATCACACTTGTTGATGACGATACCGTCGCTGATCTCCATGATGCCTCGCTTGATGCCCTGCAGCTCGTCGCCGGTACCTGCCAACTGGATGAGCAGGAAGAAATCGACCATCGAATGGCAGGCGGTCTCGCTCTGTCCGACACCTACGGTCTCGACGAATATCTTGTCGAAGCCTGCGGCCTCGCAGAGGATGATGGTCTCACGCGTCTTGCGGGCCACACCACCCAGCGAACCTGCCGTCGGACTAGGACGGATGAACGAATCGGGATGGATGGAGAGCTTCTCCATGCGCGTCTTATCACCCAGGATAGAACCCTTCGTACGCTCAGACGACGGGTCGATGGCCAGCACAGCGAGACGGCCACCCTTCTCCTTCAACACATGGACACCAAACTCGTCAATGCTGGTCGACTTGCCCGCACCGGGCACGCCGCTGATGCCCACGCGGATAGAATTGCCGCTATAGGGCAAGCACTTGTTGATGACCTCCTGGGCCTTCTGCTGATGGTCGGGGTTGACACTCTCGACCAACGTGACAGCCTGCGAGAGGATGGTGACATCGCCCTTGACGATGCCCTCGACCATCTCGGCTGCTGAGAGTTCGCGACGACGGAAGCGGTTGCGCTTCAGGTAGGGATTGATGATGGCGGGCTGCTCGACACCGCTGTTCACTTGCAGACCTGCATATTCTGAACTGTTCTCTGGATGTTCCATGTTTAAGTGATAAGTGAAAAGTGAAAAGTTATTTCGCATTAATGGTGATGGTCACCTTGGGTTTCTGGGGATCATTGACAATCATGAGGATACGCGGACGGGTACGCACCTTCTGCAAATCGTCGCGCAGGGCGGTAATCTTCAACTTGGTCGATTCGCCTGGTTGCAGTTTACGTTTTCCTAAGGATATCTTCAGACCGCTGGTAAACATTTGCAGCGATGTGATATTCAATTCCGACTGGCCGACATTGGTCACATCGATAATCTCGGTCTTCTTCGACTTACCTTCGAAGTGGATATCGACAGTCTCCTCCGACAGCTGCAGACGGGCGGGATTGTGAAGCAACTGTTTGGACTGACCCTCAAACGAAGGCAGCAATACGGCAGAAACGGGTATCTCCTTGTCACGACTCACCTTCTCGCCAAGCTTGGCAGCCAAATAGACGGAAGTCTGCGTCAGTCCGTAGTCGTGCAGCTTGTCGGAATTGAGCGTCACCGTAATCTTGCCCGCACGACCGGGACTGAGCGTCTCAGGCGAGGTGACTGCCGTCAGGTAAGCAGGCAGATGCATCAGGGTGGGCTGCAACACGCGCGAACCGCTGTTGTAGAGATGGATGACCTGCTGCTGCACATCGCCACGATTGATATCGTCGAACTCAAGTTCCGACTTGTCGAGACGCAGCTCGCCCATCTCGATGTTGTAAGAACCCGTAAACTCCTGCAGCTCAGCCAGGACGACACCCTTCATGCGGATATAGAAGGGCTGCGAAGAACCATTGCTGACGATGGCGGCCTGTTTGTCGAAATGGCCCAGCTGGCGGGCATTATACGTCATGCGAATCTGAAACTTATCATTGCCGCCAATATCGCCTGTAGGATAGTCGACGATGGTGCAGTTGCAGTCGGGTACGACTTTCGAGATACGCAACTTGCGATGGCTCTTATTTTGAAACTCGAAGACGGCAGTAATGGGTTGCTGATAGCCCGTTACGCCAGCATCAACAGTGGTCTTGACGGACACCAGTTTCTGTGCGGCGACAGGCAAGGCAGCCAACAACAGAAGGGAGAATATGGTTTGTTTCTTGTTCATCATCATTATTTTACGTTGAGGGTCATTGAAGGTGCCGTAGCTCGGAACTCAGGGGCATAGGCACACTGGATGGTGCAAGTACCGCTTTCGTAACGGCCAGCGCGATCGATGTAATATTCAGTCTCTATGACATGCTTGCCTTTGGACAGCTGGCCGTAGAAATAGTGGGTGGCTGCATCCTTAGGCGACACATAGGCCCCACGCTGATAGCCAGACAGCTGACGGACGGGTTCCATGCAGGCTGCACGACGGTCGACCACCTGTACGAAGTCGAGGTCGCGGGTAGTCTCGATGGTGATACGTACTCTTACGCGATTACCCACCTCACACTTGCCCATCAGCTCGCGCTTAATGCTAATGCCACTCTGCGATTGCTCAACTTCGTTGGTCTTCTGGAAGAACTGGGCATAGACTGCACCCCAGGAAGTGCCCTCACTGGTCTTGGTAGCCGTAAAGGTCTTACCCTTGGGTTCGATGACGGCAGTCTTCACATAACCGATGCCTGCAGTAGCCTGGGGAAGTGCGAGAGGCTGGTCGTCGATAGCAAAGGTGGTGGGCTGACTGGTGGTCGTCAGTTGCTGACTATTGCCATTCAGGAACGCCCAGATGGCATTGACACTATTGATGGGTGTATCCCATGTCTGCGTGCGCTTCTCCTGCAAGAGCCAGCGACGCATCTCGTCAATGGTCTGCTGGTCGTCGGGAGTTACCTGCTGGATAGCCTCGATAGCTGCCACCTCAGTGGGTATCTTATAGTCGTACCACGAATACGAGGCACGAGGGGTATCGTAGTAGCGGCCCATCTCGTCGGTGAAGACGGTATATTCCTTCAGACTCTTCACATACTGCTGAGCCAACTTGGTGTCTCCACGTTTAGCCATCACGACAGCAGTCATCGCCTTAGCATAGACCGTCTGACGCTTGATGTCCTTCTTCAGCAGGACATAGAGATAGTCGTTGGCCGACTTCACGCTGGCCGGCAACTGACGACCATCCAGAGCGCAGACGTAGAGCCAGCGCAGGGCAGTCATCGACGGGAACACGGGCTTAACGCCCTTCTTCTGCTGTTGCTTCATCTCAGCCACCAACTGAACCATCTCCTGACCGAGATAGTCGAAGGCTCGCTGTTGCATCTGGCGGGTATCCTGCTGCAGACCTGCCATCTGGTTCAGGCGCACCAACATCTCCATCACTGCCATCGTGATATAGGGACTGCCCTTCATGCCGGGATACCAGGAGAAAGAACCATCACCGCCCTGCAGTTTCTGCAACTTCTCGACGGCAGAAGCCAGTCGATGATCGATGGTGTTGGCATCGAAGAAGTCAGCCAGACGTTGTTTCTGTTCAGTATCACGATCGGCAGCGAGAAGCCAAGGGGTTTCTTGCAGAAGGAGATCTTTCAGCTCCTTGTTCTGTTCTAACTGAGAACTGAGAGGTGATAACTGAGAGGTATGATTACTTCCTTGTTTCCATTGCTCGAAGACGGTCTTCACCTGCGGACTCTGAGCCAACAGGGTCTTGGCCAATAGGTTGCTGTAGTAAGAGGCAGCCTGGTCGATAGCGCTATGCTCATAGGGCTGGCCGAGTGTGGGCAACGACTGCACCATGAGCCAAGCAGGATTGTTGGTATATTCGACGGTCAGCTTCTGCTGCGTGGTTCCCTGTGGGAAGAGCGTCGTCAGGTCGATGGTCTTCACTCCTGCTTCGTGTTGGGTATAAGGAACAGTCTTGGTGACGTATTCGCGGTCGGGCAATACAGGCAGATAATGCTGCTCACCATCCGAGAATCCGTCGCCAGAGGCCACCACTTTGCAAATGAGGAGTGAGGAGTGATGAGTGAGGAGTGAAGAATTTAGGGGGAACGTGACGGCAGTCGTCTTGCCAGCCTCCACGCTGAAGGGCTGAGCCTCTTCATGGACGATCTGTAGGGTCTCGGGGTCGATGAGTTGCAGAGTAGCCTGTCCGCTAACCGCATGCTTGGCGGTGTTGATGATGCGCGAGGAGATCTGTGCCTCGTCGCCCATACGGATAAAGCGGGGCATATTGGGTTGCACCATCACATCCTTCTGGGCCACAGCCTCGCCCTCGATATAACCATAGTTCATATCGGTGGTGTGGGCAATACCCATAAAGCGCCAGGTGGTCAGACTCTCTGGCAGCGTAAACTTCAACGCCACCCTACCATTGCTATCGGTCGTCAGCATGGGGTAGCAGAAAGCGGTCTCCTGCAGATTCTTGCGTCCCTCCGGTAGCAAGCGTCCTTCGGCCGAGCGTTCGCGTAATTGTTCCTGCGAGCCCTGCTTTTCTTCTTCCTTTAATATGGCTCCTGTCATCACCGCTTCATCCTTCATCATGACATCAGCAGTCTCAGCCTCAGCATGAGCCGCCATCGCACGAGCCGCCATTGGTGCTGCGGCCTTGTTCATCATCACCATACCCCCACGACGGGTCATATTCATGCGCAGTGAGCGATAGGAGTACTCGGGATAGACGCTATCATCGAAACGGCTATAGTCGAAAGGACGGATCTCCAGCGGTTGATATTGCTGCTCGCCACCGACAAAGGACATGAACCACGACTGCGAACGCCAAGAGGTAGAAGGCTGCGGCAGATAGCTGCGCGGAGCAAACGACCACTGGTGTTGGCTGATGGCGTCGAGGCTCTTGTCGTAGAGCACAGCCATCAGACTGGCATCGGCAGGTTTTCCGTCAGGACGCTGAATGGTCAGTTGCCACTCTTCCTGCTGTCCTGGTGTCAGACGGTCGCGGAAGGTGGTCCACGTCATCTTCAACTCCTTCTTGGGCATAGGACGGACGATGGTAGTCTGATGCTGATGACAGACACCATTCTTCATCCAGGCGAAGGTGAGCAGCAGTCCGTTGCCGTATTCTTCCTTGTAAGTAAACTTGCGATTGATGAGGGCTGCATCCTTGTCAACTTCCCCACGCTCAATCACCTTGTTGCCGGCAAAGAAGGCATAGACGATATGGAGGTCGGGATCAGACGAACCCACCTGAACGGTAACCGGCGAACCATCGCTGGGGAACTGGTTGTGCGAGACGTAGAACCAGTCATCGGTCTTGCTGGCAGGCACCTTATCGTCCAGACTGAAGACAACGAATTGCACATCGAGGGTATCCTTTTCGCATATCGCCTCCAAGCGATGCGAGCCGCTTTTTAATGAAGAATGAAGAATGAAGGATGAAAAATTGGCTTTCACCTGTTGCCACTTACCCTTATCGATGCGATAGCTCACATTGCCAGCAATCTCCTGACCTGCAGCATTCACTCGCGTAAAAGTCACCTGGGGCAACTGATCACGACGCACCTTATCGGGCAGGTCGCACGATAACACGGTAGGACGAGTGGCCAAAGGCAGACGCAGCGAACCGCTATGCGTCTCACCAGCCGTATCCGTCACATCGGCATCGACTACATAATAGTAGAACATGGGGCGACGGACATCCTCAGGAACGACGAGAGGCATCTCGACAGAGAAAGTACCGTCATCGGCAGTCTGCGTCTCTCCATCGCTCAGTTGCTCGTCATGCTGGTCGTAATACCAGCAGAAAGCCATCTTGCGACGAACGGTATAACGGACCTTAGCCCCTTGAACGGGAACACCGGAATAGGTCGTCGCCTTGGCCTGAACGCGAACGGTATCGCCTTGCTGGTACGACTGTTTATACTCCTCGAACTCAACCTGGAACGTAGGACGCTTATACTCCTCAACACGAATACCGATGCTCGTGTTCTGTGTACGAATGGTAAAGCGCCCATTCAGTTGTCCGGTAGGCAGGGTGAAGTCGGCAGTACACTTACCAAAGCGGTCGGTAACAACGGTCTGCTCAGCAACGACCTTATAGTTGGCATCGCGCAGTTCCAGCTTCACTTGCTTATGTTCAACAGCCTCATGTTTCAAGGGCGAATGCTCCTTCCACACGATAGCCGACACGTGGACGGTCTGTCCTGGACGGTAGATGCCGCGATCGGCAAACAGACTGGTATGCTCTGCGTTATACTTATGGTCGTAGTAAGTGAAGCGACCGTAGTTGTCGACGGGAGGACAGAACGCATCATCTGGGGTAAAGGCATAGATGCGCGCCTGACGAGGCATCTTCTTCAGCGAGGCATTTCGAAGCGGCTGACCACTAGTAGCATCGACCACCACATAGCGCATGGTGTCCGTAGGCATGGGTTGCATCATGACGCGCACAGCAGATACGAAGTAGAGCATACGTGTCGTCTCCGTCTGCGGGGCTGTAGCAAACTCCAGCATATAGACGCCAGCTGACAGACCTGCCACCTGCAGCGAATCGTCGAAGAACTCGTCTTCACGATGGCCGCTAAAGTTTCGTGTCTGGGCCAACTCCTTCAGCTCCGTCAGTCCTTTCTTGATCTGCTTATAGTCTTGAGGATTGTTGGGATTCAGTTCCGTATCGCCCTTCAATGTGGTACGATAGACGCGCATCGTCAGGCTCTGCAGGTTGCGCAGACTTTCCAACGTGATGGTCTGCGGTTTATGCAACTCAACCACCTGGGTATTCGCCCGTACCTGATAAGTGGGATTGGTGAGCGAGCGCCATAGGTTCTGACGCTTTTTGGCAATGACGCCAGCCTCCGTCAAGTCGCCATAGAGGGCTGACAGCGAGTCGAACTCAGCTATCGTATTGGCAGTCAGCAAGGCCAGATGACACAAGGCGCGTCGGTTGCCTTTCTGCGTATAGTAGTCCTTCATCCATTGCCAAGCCTCCAGTTCCCATCCGATGACACTCAGCAGGTCGTGACTGAAGGCCTCGCTATCGCTGCCTTTGATGACGAAAGGTTCGTAGGCCGTTGCCTTGACAGCGGCCAACGCTTCGGGATGGGCCAGCGCCTTATCGGCATAAGCCTGACTCTTGGTGGACGAGTCTTCACCCAACTGGGGGTTCTGCTTGTAGATGATAGAGAGCACAGCGTCATAGACGGCCTTCAGCGCCACATGGGTAACCTGCTGTTCTTGCTGTTCCAACCGACGGACGGCAGGAGCCAGCGAGTCGGGAGCCACCTCAGCCTGCAGACGGGCGTGGAGCAAGGTCGACTTCAGCAACTGGCCGTAAGCCAGTTCCTTAGCAGCCTTCTCCTCTATCTGCTTCAGATGTTCGATAGCGGTCTTGGGCAGGTCCTTCTCCTGCGCTTCCTCAACTTGTTTCCACAACGACTGATAGGTATGACCGAAGAGTCCTACGATCACGACCATCACCAGCACCACAACGATGATTATTCTGTACTTCATACACGATTTCTTAACAATGTTAGGACAAAGGTACGAAAAACCCGTTAAACGGCCAAGCCATTTAACGAGTTTTACCAAGTTTTACAAAACGCTATCTTTTTACGTCGTCGCTACGCGTAGGGCTCGCATGGCATTAAGCACGGCCAAAACCGTCACACCCACATCGGCAAAGACGGCCATCCATAACGTCGCGAGTCCCACGGTTGCCAGCAGCAGGACTGCCACTTTCACACCAATGGCAAACCACACGTTCTGCTTGGCGATAGCCAACGTGCGACGGGCAATACGGATAGCCAAAGCGATCTTCGAGGGCTGGTCGTCCATCAGCACCACATCAGCAGCTTCGATAGCCGCATCGCTGCCCAAGCCTCCCATGGCGATTCCCACATCAGCTCGCGCCAGCACAGGAGCGTCGTTGATACCATCGCCCACAAAGGCCAGCGTACTGTCAGGCGTCATCAGCTGTTCTACCCTACCTACCTTATCGCCGGGCAACAGCTCAGCATGGTATTCCGTCAGTTCCAGTTTGCTGGCCACATCAGCAGCCACCTCCTTGCGGTCACCCGTCAACATAACCGTTCGCGTGACGCCCAGTGCCTTCAGACGGGCTATCGCCTCAGGACTATCATCCTTGATGCGGTCGTTGATGACGATATGTCCAGCATACTCTCCATCGACGGCCACGTGAATAATCGTTCCCACATGGGTGCAATCGTGCCAACGGGCTCCTATGGCATCCATCATCTTCGCATTACCCACACAGACCACGCGGTCGCCCACCTTTGCGCGGATACCGTGACCAGCAATCTCTTCAACGTCGCTGACCTTACAACCATCGGAGGCCTCATCGGGGAAGGCGTCGCGCAGCGCAGCACCGATGGGATGGGTTGAGAAGTGCTCCACATGAGCAGCCAGATGCAGCAACTGGTGTTCGTCGAAATCCTCTGGGTGTACGGCAGTTACAGCGAATTGTCCATGTGTCAGCGTTCCCGTCTTGTCGAACACGATGGTATTGATCTTTGCCAGCACATCTATATAGTTCGCGCCCTTGATCAAGATACCCTTTCGCGATGCACCTCCGATGCCTCCGAAGAAGGTCAGCGGAACACTCAGCACCAAAGCACAAGGACAGCTCACGACGAGGAACATCAATGCACGATAGAACCAAGTGGGGAAGGAGCCTCCCAACAGTGGGGGGACAATAGCTATAATCAGAGCAGCAACGACGACCACCGGAGTATAGACACGGGCGAACTTCGAGATGAATGTCTCGCTCTTCGACTTATGCTCCGTAGCGTTCTCCACGAGATTGATAATCTTCGAGACGGTACTCTCGCCAAAGCTCTTGGTGGTGCGCACCTTGATGACGCCCGACAGGTTGACACATCCTGATATCACCTCGTCGCCAACAGCAATGTCGCGGGGCACACTCTCGCCCGTCAACGCCAGCGTGTTCAGCGCCGATGTGCCTTCCAACACAAAACCATCCAAAGCTACCTTCTCACCGGGCTTGACGACAATCGTTTCGCCAACAGCCACCTGGTCTGGTGATACGACAGCCACCTGTCCTTGACGCTCTACATTGACCACATCAGGACGGATATCCATCAGATGGGCAATACTCTCGCGGCTCTTTCCCTCGGCATAGCCCTCAAACAGTTCGCCAACCTGGAAGAACAGCATGACGAAAACGGCCTCAGGAAACTCCGTCTCAGCACCGGGCAGAAAGCCGATGAGCAGGGCTCCGATGGTGGCAATCGCCATCAGGAAATGTTCGTTGAAAGCCTCGCCGTGAACGAGTCCCTCAGCCGCCTCCTTCAGCGTATCATGACCAATCAGCAGATAGGGTACCAGATAGACCAGCAGCAATTGCCAGGTAGACAGGTTGAAGGTGTGTTCTACCCAAACGGCAACGCCTAATAAAACGACAGTAGCGATGATGAGCGGCAACTGGTGCTCATGCTCTTCGTGATGATGTTCGTGTGACATATATTCTTACCTTTTTTGATGTTTCTGGGTGCAAAGGTAAGCAAACTATTTCGCAACTTGGTTGCAAACATAAATCAGCGTCTGAACAATACCCCTCATAGCGAGATACAGCAGCATCGACAACCACAGCCCGTGATTGCCCATAGACGGCACCAGGAAAGTAACGCCAAGGAAGAAGGCAACTGCCGCAATAAACGACGACTGCAACATACCTCGTGTATGGGTAATACCGATGAAGACGCCATCCCAGATGAACGCACCCACTCCCGCCAATGGGATAAGGTAAGCCCACCATACGTAGTCGTGAGAAGCCTCAACCACTAGCGGCTCGTCCGTCAACAAACGGAGAAAAGGCATGCCCCCTCCCACATAGACCGAAGTGAACAAAACCGTCATGAATGCGCCCCACCCGAACAGCCTGTTCACCGTCGTGCGGAAGGCAGGCTTATTACCTGCGCCCCAATACTTGCCACCCAGCGCCTCACCCGCATAGGCAAAGCCGTCCATCACATACGAAAAGAGCAGATAGAGTTGCATCAACAACGTGTTGACAGCCAAGACGACAGCCCCTTGACGAGCTCCTGCGGAGGTGAAATACAGGTTGACAGCGACGAGGAAGATGGTGCGCAGGAAGATATCGCGATTGACACGGAAGAAGCGCATCATCTCCGACCTGAGGAAGATGCCGTCGATAGGCCGTTCGCGCCACAGTCTGCGATAGTAGCGCCACAACAGCGCAACGCCCGTTAACAGGCCTGCATACTGTGCAATCACCGTACCTAATGCCACACCCTCAATCTTCATACCGAGTCCGTAGACCAACGTCAAGGAAATGAGGATGTTAACCACATTCTGCAGGATGGAGATGAACATCGGCAGACGTGTGTTCTGCATGCCGATGAGCCAGCCCGTCAGCGCAAAGAGTCCCAACGAGGCAGGAGCGCCCCACACCACCATATAGAAATAGGTGGCTGCCAGCGGACGGACATCAAGCGTAGGACCAATCAACTGTAACATCAGTTCGCATAGCGGCACCTGTAACACGATGAGTATCAACACGACAGCCAACGACACGAAAGCCGAGCGCACCAGCAGACGAACCACATCAGTCAGGTCTCTGCGTCCACGCGCCTGCGCCGTCATGCCGCTGGTACCCATCCTGAGGAATCCGAACACCCAATAGACCAGGTTGAAAATCATGGAACCCACAGCCACAGCACCGATATAGGCTGGTGCTCCCATGTGTCCTACGATGGCCGTATCCACCAGTCCCAGCAGAGGTACCGTGATGTTGGTCACGATGGCCGGTAGGGCTATCTTCAGTATTTGTTGGTCGGTTTTATTCATTTTTGCTTGCAAAAATAATGGTTTTTCAGCAAAAAAACACTATCTTTGCAAAAAACTTTGAAACTAACAATAAACTATGGAACTGAAAGAGCACAAATCAGCCCTTGCCGCCTTGGCGACATTAGGCGTTACAGCTGTTGCCGCTGGAGCCACAGCTATTGTGAAGATTCGCAAGAAGCGTAAGCAGGAGCGCGAGCGCGAAGAGCAGCTAGCAGCTGACAGTCATCTGACAGCCGATCAGATGATGGTTTACAACGAAGCAGTACGCGCCTTTATCACGTTGAACAACCGTATCTACGAGCTGCGCCAGTATCGCGATGACCTACAGCCACTCATCCGTTGGCTGGCCACCGATGCCGAACAGCCCGAAGTGAAGAGCGACAACGAAGCGTTGCAACAGCTGGCTGGCGAGATCGACAAGTTCCTGACCACCCAGTTGCCGTTCATCAACGCCTGCATCAGCAATGTGACACATGAAGAGATGACCTATACCGACTGTGTCCACGCCCCGATTAAAGGTGCTTTCGACAAGACGTTGGACGAGGAGCCTACGGGCGATGTCGTTGAACAAGGCACCGCCATCAAATATGTGCTCAAGCTGGGTTATTTCTTCCCTGAGTCAACTATTGCTATTCACCCCGTAAAAGCTATCGTTCTGGTATGATTAATCGTGAACTGCTGGACCCTCAGTCCATTGTCGTCATCGGTGGCTCTAATAATGTCCATAAGCCCGGTGGCGCTATCGTACGTAATCTCCTGCAGGGCGGCTATCAAGGCACCATGCGCATCGTCAATCCCAAGGAAGACCAGGTGCAGGGCATCAAGGTTTTTCACGACGCCAAAGAGCTGCCTCCCACTGAGCTGGCCGTATTGGTCATCCCCGCAAAGTTCTGTCCGGATACCGTCGAGTTGTTGGCCAAGGAGAAACAGACCCGTGCGTTTATCATCATCTCTGCTGGTTTTGGTGAAGAGACCAAAGCGGGTGCTGAGCTAGAGCAACGCATCCTCGACACCTGTAAACAATATGATGCTGCGCTGATTGGTCCCAACTGCATCGGACTGCTCAACCGCAATCACCATAGTGTGTTCACCCAGCCCATTCCTAAGTTGAGTCCTAAGGGTGTCGACTTCG
The DNA here is from genome assembly GCA_015060535.1 of Prevotella sp. Classification (GTDB taxonomy): domain Bacteria; phylum Bacteroidota; class Bacteroidia; order Bacteroidales; family Bacteroidaceae; genus Prevotella. The sequence continues at coordinate 129,302 of SUYH01000010.1, read as the reverse complement.
TCAGCGGATCGGGAGCTACTGCCGTGTTCATTCTGGAGAGTGCCGTCATCAAGGGCTTGCAGTTCAATAGCGTGTGGTCTATCGGCAACGGCAAGCAGATTGGTATCGAAGACGTACTGCAGTATATGGATGAACAGTACAATCCTGACACCGACTCACCCGTTAAGTTACTCTATATTGAAAACATCTCCAATCCCGATAAGTTGCTGTTTCATGCTTCGTCGCTCATCCGCAAGGGTTGTCGCATAGCAGCCATCAAGGCTGGTTCGAGTGAGAGTGGCAGTCGGGCAGCCTCTTCACACACAGGAGCAATTGCTTCGAGCGATGCTGCTGTAGAGGCACTGTTCCGCAAGGCAGGCATCGTGCGCTGTCATAGTCGTGAGGAGCTGACCACCGTAGGTTGTATCTTCACGCTACCCCCATTGACGGGAAAGCGCTTTGCCATTGTCACCCATGCGGGCGGTCCTGGCGTGATGTTGACGGATGCCCTGTCGAAGGGCGGTCTCGAGGTACCTCATCTGGAAGGTCCTATTGCTGAGGAGATGAAGTCGAAACTCTTCCCAGGTTCGAGCGTAGCCAATCCTATCGACATCCTAGCTACAGGAACGCCTGAGCAGCTGGGCACCGTCATCGACTATTGCGAACAACAGATGGACGATATCGATGCCATTGCCGTCATATACGGAACGCCCGGACTGACGACGCTCTATGAGGCCTACGAGGTATTGCACCAGAAGATACAGACCTGTAAAAAACCTATCTTCCCCATCCTTCCCAGCTTGCATACTGCAGGTCCTGAGGTGGCTGAGTTTCTGGCCAAAGGCCACGTCAACTTCAGCGATGAGGTGACGCTAGCCACAGCCCTCAGCCAGATCATGCGCACGCCAGCTCCTGCGCCCCCTGAGGTGCAGTTGTATGGCATTGACATTCCCCGTCTGCACAAGACCATCATGGGTATCAACGAGAGTGGCTATGTACAGCCCACGTTGGTGCGCGAGATACTCTCCTGCGCAGGCATCCCGATGGTTCCTGAGGTGGTCAGCGCTGACAAAGACGAGCTGATCAGCTGTGCTAACCGCATGGGCTATCCCGTTGTGGCGAAGGTCGTCGGACCCGTGCATAAGAGTGATGTAGGAGGTGTGACGCTGAACATCCGCACACCCGAGCACCTGGCTCTGGAGTTCGACCGCATGATGCTGATTCAGGATGCTAGCGCTGTCATGGTACAGAAGATGCTCAAAGGCACGGAGCTATTTATCGGTGCCAAGTACGAGGAGCGTTTCGGTCATGTGGTGCTCTGCGGCTTGGGCGGCATCTTCGTCGAAGTACTGAAAGACGTGCAGTCTGGTCTGGCTCCGCTCTCCTATGGCGAGGCTTTCTCGATGATCCACTCGCTCAGAGGCTATAAGATCATCAAGGGAACGCGAGGACAGAAAGGACTCAACGAACAGAAATATGCTGAAATCATTGTGCGCCTGTCTACCCTGCTGCGCTTCGCTACGGAGATCAAAGAGATTGACATCAACCCTCTGCTGGCTGACGAGCGTGATGTAGTGGCAGTCGATGCACGAATACTGATTGAAAAGTAAAAGGGTAAAAAAGTAAAAAAGTAAAAAAGTAAATAATACTAATTTATTATGGAACAACAGAAACGTTATGGTCATTTCGATGACCAGCATCGCGAGTATGTCATCACAGACCCGCAGACTCCATGGCCTTGGATCAACTATCTGGGCAACGAGGATTTCTTCTCACTCATCTCCAACACCGCAGGCGGCTACAGCTTCTACAAGGATGCCAAGTTCCGTCGCATCACGCGCTATCGCTACAATAATGTACCGATGGATAATGGCGGTCGTTACTTCTATATCAAGGATGGCGATACCGTTTGGAATCCGGGATGGAAGCCCTGCAAGACGCCGCTCGACTTCTACGAGTGCCGTCATGGTATGAGCTACACCCGTATCACGGGTAAGAAGAATGGCGTCGAGGCCTCTGTGCTCTTCTTCGTGCCGCTGAAGAAGTGGGCCGAGGTGCAGAAGCTGACACTGAAGAACGATTCGTCAGAAACAAAAAAGCTGAAACTGTTCTCGTTCGAGGAGTGGTGTCTGTGGAATGCCGCTACCGATATGGAGAATTTCCAGCGTAATTTCTCAACGGGTGAGGTGGAGATTGAGGGTTCTACGATTTACCACAAGACCGAATACCGCGAGCGTCGTAATCACTACGCTTTCTATCATGTCAACGCTCCTATCCAGGGCTTCGATACCGATCGTGAGACCTTCGTAGGTCTGTACAACGAGTTTGCCGACCCGCAGGCTGTAGTGGAAGGTAAGCCCCGCAACTCTCATGCTCACGGCTGGAGTCCCATCGCCTCTCATTACATCGAGGTGACGCTGCAGCCCGGCGAGTCGAAGGACTTCGTGTTCCTGCTGGGTTATATCGAAAATGAGCAGGATGACAAGTGGGAGTCGCTGCAAGTGATCAACAAGAAGAAGGCTCATGCTCTTATCGCTGAACTCGATACTACAGAGAAGGTAGACAAGGCCTTTACAGAACTCTGCGAATACTGGGATGCTCTTCTTAATATATATAAGGTGAAGACTGGCAACGATAAGTTGGACCGTATGGTAAATATCTGGAACCAGTATCAGTGTATGGTTACCTTCAACTTCTCTCGCAGTGCTTCATTCTTCGAGAGCGGTGTAGGCCGAGGCATGGGATTCCGTGACTCCAACCAGGACCTCGTAGGTTTCGTTCATCAGATTCCTCCCCGTGCACGTCAGCGTATCATCGATATCGCCTCTACACAGTTCCCCGACGGAGGTTGCTATCACCAGTATCAGCCACTCACCAAACGAGGCAACAACGATATCGGTGGCGGATTCAACGATGACCCCTGCTGGCTCATCTTCGGTACGGTAGCTTATATCAAGGAGACAGGTGACTTCTCCATCCTCGACGAGATGGTACCGTTCGACAATCAGCCAGGTTCTGAGGTGACACTCTTCGAACACCTGAAGATCTCTATGGACCATGTCATCAACAACCTCGGTCCTCACATGCTGCCACTCATTGGCCGTGCCGACTGGAACGACTGCTTGAATCTGAACTGCTTCTCGTGGGATCCGAACGAGAGCTTCCAGACCACAGAGAACGTCTCTGAGGGCACCAAGGCCGAGAGCCTCATGATAGCCGGACTCTTCGTGGTAACAGGAAAAGATTATGTTGCTCTCTGCAATAAAATTGAAGAATTGAAAAATGGAAAAATTGAAAACTTCAATTCTTCAACTCTTAAATCTTTCAATTTTTCTACTGAGGCTGCCCGCATGCAGCAGGCCGTAGACGCTATGATTGACGCGGTGAAGAAACACGGATGGGATGGCGAGTGGTATCTGCGCGCCTACGATTTCTACGGTCGCAAGATTGGTTCTAACGAGTGCGACGAGGCTAAGATATTCATCGAGTCGCAGGGCTGGTGTACGATGGCCGAGATCGGTGCTGAAGATGGTATGGTGGCTAAGTCGCTCGACTCTTGTAAGAAGTACCTCGAGTGCGAGCATGGTATGGTATTGAACAACCCCGCCTTCTCGAAATATATCTACGAGTATGGTGAGATATCTTCATATCCCGAGGGCTACAAGGAGAATGCCGGTATCTTCTGCCACAACAATCCTTGGGTCATCATCGGCGAGTGTTTGGCTGGTCGCGGCAACGACGCTTGGAGTCACTACGCCAAGATTCTGCCCTCTTACGTCGAGGAGAAGTACCAGACGCTGCATAAGGTAGAACCTTACGTCAACTGCCAGATGGTAGCCGGTAAGGATGCCTTCCGTCCGGGCGAGGGTAAGAACTCATGGCTCACGGGTACTGCCGCTTGGATGTGGTACACCGTCTCTGAGTTCATCCTTGGTATCAAGCCCGATTACGATGGTATCCGCATCGATCCCTGTCTGCCCGAGACCGCTTCTGACTACACCGTTAGCCGCAAGTTCCGCGATGCTCAGTACGAGATCACCATCCATCCCAACGGACAGCAAAAGGGCGTAAAGCAAATTGTGCTCGACGGTTCAGCCGTCGAGGGCACCGTTATTCCTTACTCTGCAGGAAAACACGTGGTTGAGGTGAAAATGTAGACGAAATTAACGCCTTTAACATTCTTTAAGCGGATTTATCCCCATTTATAGGGATAAATTCGCTATCTTTGTTCCCAAATAGATAAATTGCCAATGAAACTAAAAGAACTACTAACATTTACGGACTGGTTTTCGTATCGTCAGAAAGTGGGACTGCTAGTTGTCTGCGGTGTCATCGTGGGACTAGGGGGCTTGTTCATGTACCTTTTGCGCGCACATACCTATTTTATTGGTGATGACCCTGCAGCATGTGTCAATTGCCACATCATGACTCCTTATTATGCCACGTGGAGCCACTCCTCACACGGACGTGACGCTACGTGTAACGACTGCCATGTGCCTCACCAGAACTTCGCCCTGAAGTATGGCTTCAAGGCGCTCGACGGACTGAAGCATACCGCTTACTTTGTGGCTCATACCGAGCGTCAGGCTCCGATGGCTGAGACGCTGACCGGACAGGTGGTGATGGACAATTGTATCCGCTGTCACACGCAACTGAACCAGGAATTCGTCAAGACTGGCCGCATGGGTTACATGCAGCAACAGGTTCAAGGCGGCAAGGTATGCTGGGACTGCCATCGTAACGTGCCCCACGGAGGCATGAACTCACTGATGGCCACGCCCAATGCTGAAGGGGTGACACCACTGCCGCCCTCTCCCGTTCCCGATTGGTTGCAAGGGATGTTGTCGAAATAACGAAATAACGAAAAAAACTTAAATATTATGGCAAAGCAATTAAAGAAATGGCAAGGTTGGCTGCTCTTTGGCGGCTCAATGGTTGTTGTGTTCCTTCTCGGACTGCTCGTATCATCGCTGATGGAGCGCCGTGCCGAGGTGGCCAGCATATTCAACAACAAGCGCACGGAGTTTACTGACTCCATTGTGGCTCAGAATGAGAAGTTCAAGGCCGACTATCCGCGTGAGTACGAAACGTGGGCAATGACGGAGGATACCACGTTCAAGTCGAAGTTTAACGGTTCCCAAGAGACTGATGAATTGGCTGATCGCCCTGAGATGGTGATACTGTGGGCAGGCTATGCTTTCTCACGCCACTACAACACACCTCGCGGTCACAAGCATTGTATTGAGGACTTGCGCAAGATTCTGCGCACGGGTAACCCAGGTATCGATGGCGACGGTGACATGCAACCGGCTACCTGCTGGACGTGTAAGGGTCCCGATGTGCCTCGCATGATGCGCGAGCTGAGCGACTCGAAGTCTGTTTTCGATCCCACCAACTACTATGCATTCGAAGGCAAGTGGAGCGGACTTGGCGCTGAGATGATGAACACAGTTGGTTGCTCCGACTGTCACGATGCACGCACCATGGATCTTCGTCCTGCACGTCCCGCTCTCTATGAGGCTTGGGCTCGCGTTGGAAAAGATGTACGCAAGGCCAGCCATCAGGAGATGCGTTCGTTGGTGTGCGCCCAGTGCCATACGGAGTACTACTTCATCAAGCCCGATGATCCCAACAATCCCGGCAAGGCCAACTACCTGATGTTCCCGCAGGACAAAGGTCTGACCTGCGAGGCTGCCGAGGAATACTACGACTCGATAGGTTTCTACGACTATATCCATCCGCTGTCGAAGACCCCGATCCTGAAGGCTCAGCATCCCGGCTACGAGATGGCTCTGCAGGGAATTCACGGACAGCGCGGCGTAAGTTGTGCCGACTGCCACATGCCGTATAAGCAGGAAGGCGGTGTGAAGTTCTCAGACCACCGCGTCACCTCGCCGCTGGCCAATATCGACCGCACGTGCCAGACGTGTCACCGTCAGGATGCTGAGGTGCTGCGTCAGAACGTCTATGAGCGTCAGGCCAAGACACGCGAGAGCCGCACCAAACTGGAGAAGCAATTGGCTGCAGCCCACATTGAGGCGAAGTTTGCCTGGGAGAAGGGGGCTACTGAGGCTGAGATGAAACCCATCCTTCAGCTGATACGTTCGAGCCAGTGGCGTTGGGACTATGCCTTTGCTTCACATGGTGCCTCGTTCCATGCACCTCAGGAGGTACAGAGACTGTTCAGCGATGGACTGGTACAAGTGCAGGATGCTCGTCTGATGTTGTCGAAGGTGTTGGCCAAACATGGCTTCATCGGTGACGTGCCAATGCCTGACATCTCTACCAAGGCTAAGGCACAGGAGTACATTGGTCTTGACATGAAGACCCTGCGTGACAAGAAGCAGCGCTTCCTGAAAGAGATAGAGCCGAAGTGGATTGAGGAGGCTAAGAAGAATGGCAAACTCATCGAAATCTGATCTAACTTTAAGACGATAAAACAGACAGAATGGCGGTTCCGACCGCCATTCTGTCGTATATACCCCCTTCGGCACATTGTTTGTCTCGCTATCATCAGAAACAATTAAAATTTAGGAGGACAAAAGTATGACATTAGACAAGTTTACGATTAAGGCGCAGGAGGCGGTACAGGAGGCCGTCAACACCGCACAGATGAACGGCCAGCAGGTCATCGAACCTGTACATATCCTGAAAGGCGTGCTGGAGAAGGCGAAGGACGTGACGAACTTCCTCTTCCAGAAGCTGAGCGTCAACGGACAGCAGATTGAGATGCTCGTCGACCAGGAAATCAAGCACTTGCCACGCGTACAGGGCGGACAGCCTTATCTCTCCAGCGATAGCAATAATGTACTCCTGCGTGCACAAGAGATGGCTCAGAAGCAGGGCGACGAGTTCGTTTCGTGTGAGCTTTTGTTACAAGCGCTCTTAATGGTCAACTCCACCGCCTCGCGTATCCTGAAGGATGCGGGCTGCACGGAGAAGGAGCTGCAGCAGGCTATCCAGGCATTGCGTCAGGGACAGAAGGTGCAGTCACAGTCGGCCGACGACAACTACCAGTCGTTGGAGAAGTATGCCAAGAATCTGGTCGACCTGGCTCGTCAGGGTAAGCTCGACCCGGTCATCGGACGTGACGACGAGATTCGTCGCGTGCTGCAGATCCTGTCGCGTCGTACGAAGAACAACCCGATTCTGATTGGTGAGCCTGGTACGGGTAAGACCGCCATCGTCGAAGGACTGGCAGGCCGTATCGTTCGTGGCGATGTGCCTGAGAACCTGAAGGACAAGCAGCTTTACTCGCTCGATATGGGAGCCTTGGTGGCTGGTGCGAAATACAAAGGTGAGTTTGAGGAGCGCCTGAAGTCGGTCATCAACGAGGTGACGAAGTCCGAGGGTCGCATCATCCTCTTCATCGACGAGATCCACACGCTGGTAGGAGCCGGAGGTGGTGAGGGAGCGATGGATGCTGCCAACATCCTAAAGCCTGCATTGGCTCGTGGCGAGTTGCGTGCCATCGGTGCCACCACGTTGAACGAGTATCAGAAATATTTCGAGAAAGACAAGGCCCTGGAGCGTCGTTTCCAGACCGTCATGGTCGACGAGCCCGACGAGCTTTCTGCCATCTCCATCCTGCGTGGTCTGAAGGAGCGTTACGAGAACCATCACAAGGTGCGTATCCAAGACGATGCCTGTATCGCTGCCGTCCAGCTCTCTGAGCGTTATATCTCCGAGCGATTCCTGCCCGATAAGGCCATCGACCTGATGGACGAGGCTGCTGCCAAGCTGCGCATGGAGCGCGACTCCGTGCCTGAAGAATTGGATGAGATCACACGTCGCCTGGCTCAGCTCGAAATCGAGCGCGAAGCCATCTCTAGAGAAACTAGTAATACTAGTCCTACTAGTAATACTAGTAAACTCGCAGAACTCGAGCGCTCCATCGCCGAGCTCCGCGAGCAGGAGACTCAGTTCCGTGCCAAGTGGGAAGGCGAGCGCCAGCTGGTAAACAAGATCCAGCAAGACAAGCAGGAGATGGAGAATCTGAAGTACGAGGCTGAGCGTGCTGAGCGCGAGGGTGACTATGGCAAGGTGGCAGAGATACGCTACTCTAAGCTCAAGGCACTCGAAGACGACATCAAGGCCATCCAGACTCAGCTGGCAAATGCCCAGGGGGGCAACTCACTCGTCCGCGAGGAAGTGACAGCCGACGACATCGCCGAGGTAGTCAGCCGCTGGACGGGCATCCCAGTTACCCGTATGATGCAGAGCGAACGCGAAAAGCTGTTGCACTTGGAAGAAGAGCTTCATAAGCGCGTCATCGGACAGGACGAGGCCATCACCGCAGTCTCCGATGCTGTGCGTCGTAGTCGTGCTGGTCTGCAGGATCCGAAGCGTCCTATCGCCTCGTTCATCTTCCTCGGCACCACGGGTGTTGGTAAGACCGAGCTCGCCAAGACGCTGGCCGACTATCTGTTCAACGACGAGACCATGATGACGCGTATCGACATGTCCGAATATCAGGAGAAATACAGCGTGTCGCGACTGATTGGTGCACCTCCGGGATACGTAGGTTACGACGAGGGTGGTCAGCTGACGGAGGCCGTGCGCCGCAAGCCCTACTCTGTCGTACTGTTCGACGAGATTGAGAAGGCGCATCCCGATGTGTTCAACATCCTGCTGCAGGTATTGGACGACGGACGTCTTACAGACAACAAGGGCCGTACCGCCAACTTCAAGAACACGATTATTATCATGACCTCGAATGCTACCCGCGAGCAGCTCCGCGCCACCATGCGTCCCGAGTTCCTCAACCGTATCGACGAGATCATCACGTTCACTCCGCTCACGAAGGAGCAGATTGCCGACGTTGTTCGCTTGCAGATGAAGAAGGTAACGGATATGCTGGCTCCTCAGGGCATCCAGCTCGAATGTACACCGCAGGCCATCGCCTATCTGGCTGAAGAGGGCTACGACCCCGATTTCGGTGCCCGTCCCGTCAAGCGAGCCATCCAGCAGTTCGTGCTCAACGACCTGTCAAAGAAGCTTCTGGCTGATGAGGTCGACCGCACCCGTCCCATCATCATCGATGAATTTGGTGAAGGATTGATATTCAGGAATTAACACTAAAGAAGGCTGAGCACCGCGCCCAGCCTTCTTTTTCTTTACATACACGACGTCACTCCCAGCGTCGTTCCCAGTGCAGTCAGAATCGAAATTTGTTCCTCTCTGCTGCACTTTTGGCTGAAGGAAACGTCATCTTTCGGTCGTTCTAATGCCTTCTTCAACTCGTGCAAACGAAGTGCATACTGGTAATCGACAAAGTCAGAAAATAGGGGGCTCGAGCCAAAAAGGGCAACGGCTCGAGCCAACACCCGATTTGGCTCGAGCCAGTGTTTTTCGGGGCTATTACCAAAACATAAAATTACTTGTTCTGAAAAATACAACTGTTATTCGTTTTTTCTTTCAAAAAACTTACTAGCGCTATTGTTGAACTCACAGGGTGGCAGTCACCCTGTGAGTAAATGAACTAATAAACTGTGAAAGTCTTGGTGTAAATCAGTTCGTCTTCGTAATAATACTCCCATCTGTGAGTACCCGTTTTATAATACTCCGGTTTCCAGTAATTGTTATAAAAATCAACTACGAATGGGTTCTCGTAATATGATAAGTTGGACGATAAGTTATACCATGAGTTGCAGTCTGGCTCTGTCGAACCTGGACAGTACCATTTCCTGGTCAGACGGTAATTTCCTGCGGTCTTATAGTAGATAATATCGCGTTCCGATAAGTATACCAATTTTGATGCATATAGTCCATCCTTTTCCATATTGATAATGCTCGACGAGCTTGTTCCTCCATTTGTATTCATAATGATAACATTTCTTATTTCCAATGGCACATAGAGTTTGGCATCCTGAGAGACTATGACTGGCACTTCGGTTTTATTATGCGTGAACTTAATGATGGCGCTACGAGCATTGCCTTCATTTGCTGATGCCGTTACTACTACCTCACCATTACCATTGCCAGAATACTTAGAGAGGCTTAGCCAAGTAGCATCCGTCGATACAGTCCAATAGGTATCGCTTGTAATCCTCAGCGTCTGCTCACCACCATTCCTATGGATGGAGAAATCATCCGGACTAATACTTAAGTTAACCGGTACTCCTTTTTGAGTAATGCTGACGTATTCGCTCTTGCTACCATAACTGATGATAAGAGTAGCCGAACGGCTGTCTTCTGATGTATTAACATCGGCCGTGATGGTTATTTTGCCACTGTTTCTACCCTCAGCATCCTTCAGGGTAATCCAACTGGCACTACAAGTAGCCTTCCACGACTGATTGATAGTGACAGTGACATATTTACTCTCGCCTTGATGGGATAGAGTTATGGATTTGTCAGAAAGGACAATATCGGCCCAAACATAGCCCTTACCACTACAGTTAGTACACTTGCCGTCACTATTTTTGCACTTGTTACAGTGGCCGTCGCCTCCGCATGTGTAGCATTTGGGATTTCCGCCGCATGTTGTACAATTCCCCGTTCCTTTACAGGATGAACAATTGGTGCTGCCGTTACAAGAATTGCATTTTCCACTTCCACTACATTTGGTGCATCTTCCTGTGTAACCCTTTCCATTGCATTTGGTGCAATATCTTTTACCTTTACATGCAGTACATGTATTACTCAGATATGTTCCTGCGCCCCCACACATCCAACAATTGCCAGAGCCCGAACAGGAGCTACAAGTATTGTTACCACTGCCTTCACATCTAGAACATTCGCCATAGTAGCAATAAGCACAACGTCCTGTTCCTTGGCACACATCATGGTTACCAGAACCGCCACACTTCGTACAATACTTACCGGTACCATTACATACCGTACAGCCTATTCCTGTACCATGACACGTAGTACAATGTGTATCGCCATTACAATCGGGACACGTCTTTTTCACATACCCATGGTTTTCACAGGTCACCAAAGCACTAATGATGTCGCTAACAGTATATGTGTTGCCACTAATGGACATTCGCGTTCCATTACTGGTGAACGTAGCAGGCGAACTGGAAGTGATGTCGGATGCCGCGAACTGCTTGCTGCCACTGCTTGTGGTGATGGTCAGTGTCTGAGCTGTTGTCGCCATTACCGACAACAAGGCGATAACGGCAGTGAGTAGATATCGCTTTTTCATTTCACATACACTTTTTTGGTTCCTTTACTAGTCTTAATCACGTAAATGCCTTTTGTGGGCTGTTCCACAGGGCGACCTTGAAGGTCGTAGTAACCATAAATTTTATAATCATCGGTTGTCACCGTGCTGATGCCTGTAGTCTGGCTCACGGGGGAGAAATACATCTTCTTCAGATCTTTGAGATTGAATGTCTGCTGGTTGCCCACCTTCAGTGTCGTAGATGAAAAGACCAGCGACAGATCTGACGAGAACTCAACGGAAACCTTTTCGCCATTATTCGTTTCAAAGGTCAGGTAGGGGTAGTCATCTGCTTGGGCAGTGATTACTCCTACGAATAGTGCTAGGATTAAAATGCTTTTTTTCATATTTCAGGTTTTTGTTAGTTTGTGTCTGCTATTTAATTTCACGTACAAGCATGCCAGGATAGAAATCCTTACCGCTTACAACTTCGAATGACGTGAAGTTCAAATTCGCTCCATCAGCTCCTTCTTCGGTTGCCATAAAACGATTATCCCAGATTTTACCTTTAACAGGTCGTATGACTCCTTTACGATGATATGTGATGCGGCCTTCATCATCGACAAGACGTTCAAGTACCTCATACTTAGAGGATGAAGACACGCCTTCTTTCAGTCCTATGTGAATATGAATCATACCATCTGATGCTATCTCATATAAAGGAGCTGTAATCTTGAAGATCTCAAACTTCTTACGCAGCTGGACTATATTTTCATCAATAGCCCTCGTCAATACCTTCATAAACACGTCGCCATTATTTTTCAAGCCATGAAGCACCGTCTTACTACTTGTTGCTTCATAGCTTCCTACGTATTTCAGCTGAAAGAGTTTGTTGTCGCGCAAATAAGCTCTTTTCTTATCTTGGTCTATGGTATTCTTGTCGTAATAGTACTGCGAATAAAAAGTGCCAGCTATCGAGTCGTTCCATACTAACTGGAAGAGATGGCTTTTCATACGTACCGTAAAACCTGCGACAAGTGAAGTAATAGCATCACCAAGTTGTCCTACACCTTGTAATGACGATCCGCTTCCAGAAGTTTTATTGCCCTGAGCGGCAGACATGATATTACCAACCAGGCTTATGGCCTGGAAAACGGATTTGACACCATCGGCCTTTGAGTGTTTATCAACATAGGTGATATCATTGACAAGAACAAAGGTGTTGTTGATCAGTTGCTCGCCCGCATCTTCCAAGATGGCCTTTCCTCGAATGCTTTGCATAGCAAGATTAACATCTTCTATTGTAGCATTGTAATTACCCCGGTCCTTGACAAGCTGCATATCGAATGCGCCATCCTTCTTGTCTCGATTAAACCACTTCGACACTAAACGCTTGGCCACCTTATTGCATTTGAGGAAATCTTCCACTTGCTTAACACGCTCTTGGTCATCAGCCTTGCCTTGACTGACAATAAGTCGCAAGCTGAGATTATGGTCATTGAAACGTTCTGGAACAGATACGTTCAGCATGGTTTCATAAATCTGATCATACATTCCCGTACCAGGATGAAGCATAGAAATAGTATACAAAGAACTACGATTATAGTCTTCGACGACCTTGCTGCGATTATCTGCTTCTAATGAGCATGTCATCATGATAGCAATAAACAAAAATAGTCCCCTCGCCATGTTCAAAACATCAAAAAGTTAGTAATCCCACAAAGCCTCTGAGATAGGAATGCGGTCAGTCACAGTATAAACACGCTTAGAGTTAGTGACCAGTATTTTGCCATTTTGGTCAATCCACACATCACCCACATAATGACCCGCAAACCAACTGATGTACTGTCGTTCTCCTTTGTAGTTTGGCTGAAAGGCAGCCAAACCGAATTTGAGAGGTGCCTCGCCATAAATACAGCGGATAATCTCCTTCCCATTCACGTCGATTGCACCTATGCTCTTATTCTTGAGGACATAAGCTACTCCATGATGATAGGGATAGATTTTCTCGTAGATGGGTTGCACCACAAATTGTCCGCTGTCGTTGACAAGCCCCCAAAGTTCTCCTTGTTGCTTTGGGGTAAGTGTCTGGCTATGACATGTCATAGCCAGAACACTGAAAAAAAACACAGAAAATAATTTCATACAGGCCATCACAAATTCCAAAAGACATCTACCATCTTCCCAGGATCTTGCATAACATGCTTATTTTCCTTAACTAGCTTAAGCAGAGCCTTATTCAAAGACTTTGGATCCTTGTATGTTTTATAATCGCTTGGCAGGGTGAAATTTTGCTCATTAATGGTGCCTTTTTTGAAATCAATTAACTCTGCAGCTATTGATTCCACAGGGGTGTTATTTTCACCATCTACATACATGCTCGGAAAATAGTCTTTACCATTATCATCTACAAGTATATGACCTGATGCTGGAATGACCTCCATCTTTTTACCATCAACCACCATTGTGCGTTCAGGCGTGGTACCCGGTTGTATTTCTATGAAAGCAACATTGGGTATGCATGGAAAACCATTGACCTCTGTTACTTCTGCACCTTCAGGTATGGGTTTCGTCATTGTCATTGTAGCAGGGTCACTTTGTCCTTGCTGTTTCGCTGCCTCAGGACTGAAATCCCACTGTCCTGCTATTTTCAAGGCAGGGAAAGCAACAATTGTTTTCCCGTTCTTCCAATCTAGAACGGTAATGCGCCCCATAGAAGGACAAAAGATTGCCGAGCGGTTATTCACGCCATCCCACTGACAATACTGCATGTGTTCGCCATCAGTGAATCCGAAAGCATAACGGTTCTGTTCGGCTGCCTTAAACTGCTTTTTTACAATCGATCCAGCCATCTTCTTGGCGATAGCACGCTGAAATGAGCTCAATTCCTTGTTCTTGTCGAGCTCAGCTTTTACTCTTTCCTTAGCAGCCTCTACATCCTGATTGCTCTTGACCATAATCTTTGACGTTTGGATAATCTGTACTTGTGCATTCGCACACGTTGCGATTGCTGCCATCACACAAATGAACAAAAATTTTTTCATAATTAATTACAGTTTAGTTAATAAATTAGTTATCTTACAAACATGAAGTTATTCTTCTCTTTTGGCTGACCTTTTCCGAAAGCGACACCGACAGCCTTTGCTGCTTCTATACGCTGGCCCTCAAGTGAAACGGCATCCTTATAGACCTGCATCTTGAAGTTCCAAGGTGCATTCTTTGATGATTTCTGCTTGATTTCTTCTAATAGCTTGCTGGCTTGAGGATAGGCTTTAGATGATGGATCAATCTGCGTCAACAAATAGGCAGCATCAGCAGCTGCTTTATCATTATTGCCTGCCGCCCAAATGGCACGGGCCTTCATCAACAGTTTCTCACCTTCGCGATCAATATGCGTCTGGAATATAGAAAGAGCTTCCTCCATAGCCGCGGCATAACCGCTACAACACTCTGGAATAGACATCAAATGATAGAGAGCTTCCTCGTTCTTATTCATCTTTGACAGCAGGCGTGCTTTCTGGATAATTCGCTGAAAGTTCTTGTCGTAATATGACGTAATCTTAGCACGTCCCCTGCTAATAAAATCCTTAATCTGTCTTGACTGAGGACCAATTTGTCTAATAGCTGACATATATGCTTTGGTTTCATTCTCACCGACCCCATTGACCTCTGTCGAGTAGGTAGAAAAGAGTGTACTCTCCTGTGTGTCTCTGATTTCCAAAATGACACTAAGATTATACACATGCTTGACAGGAGGACCTGCAACGATGTGCTTGTCGAGGAATTCAAACTTAGGAACCAGCGCAAACTGCTCATACTCCAAGATACCACTGACACCATTTTGGGTCAGAATCTGCTTCAGCTTGTTGGCCAAAGCGCGTTGGGTTGACACTGGCAGCGCCTCAGACTCAGTAGAAAAAGCTACGCTAAGTGGTAGGTCGCATTCCTGTGCCATCATATATGCCGATACACACAGCAACTGGATAAAAAACAGCAATCTTCTCATGACATTATATTTTTTAGTTGTCACTTCTCACCTACGATAATCAGGCTTTTTCCTAAGCCGCGATTCACTATCTTACAAGTAATTCCGAATGGTGGTTTCTTCAAGAAATCACGAATCTGACGGGCAAAGGCGTCTGTATCCATTGCCGTTCCATTGGGGCGATAGAGTGGAATACGCACCTGGTCATACAATATCCAGTTCTCGGTAGCTTCCGATTTGCTAAAACGATGATTCACGGTATTCTCAGCCATCCAATCGTCCAAGATCTCAGTAAGTTCTTTGTCATTATATTCTTTTTCAAAATCAAGGTCAGAACCATTATCAGGTATCTGTAATTCCACCACTACTTGTCTGCCATTTTCCATCAGATCATCGAAATGAGCTTGAAGTTGAGCTGTGAAATTATCCATATTATTTTGAACCGCTTCTTCTATGAGCACTGGAACTTCTGCAGAGAATGAAGGCAATCCTGTGCCTTGTGCACCTGCTATCTGAATATTTGTGTAGGCATCCAAGCCTCTAAGGTTATAAGTAACCGATCGTTTAGGGCCTGATGTGTTAACTTGCCAATCCACTTCCAGAATAATGTCGGCCTTGGCTGTACGACGGAGTTGATCCAATGGACTCTCTAACAAGGCCGCACCAGATGTCTTAGTACGAATCAGACTATTTTCTGCCTGTGTGTTCCGTATTGTCCTCAACGACTGAGACAAATCCTGTAAGGGAAATCCACGATCCGCCATCAGTATGTTAATCTTTGAAATGACATTCATCAGTTCACGGTCGTTTTGTAGAGCTCGCTTATAGTCGGGTATTTCTTCTTGTGTACCCTGATTGTCGAACATCGTCACATAACCCTTATCGCTACACCAAACATGGCTGGGAACAACCATTAGTTTGGGTTTCTTTGCCTGACCATAAGCCAAAACAGCCACAATCAGGAAAGCCATTAATATTACATTTCTTTTCATATCTTCCAAGTTCTATTGTATTAATTGATCAGCCTTTAACCTTACTCTCAATTCGCTGCGGAGCACTCTTACAGTGACCCCATAACGAACACCTAACTTGCTTTTCGATTTGTCTCGTGACGAGCGTTTCTCATCAGCATCTGATACATATTTCTTGTAGTCACCATTATCAGCGAAGAAACGGTCAAAATAGTCTTCATATCGTTCGCGAGCATTAATCTCTGTGATTAAAGGACGAGTATTACAACCTGCTACTCCAGCTTTTATCCCATTAAAAATCACGTCTGAAACGGCTTTTTTCCTTGCTTGTTCCAATGCGTCATGCTTGTTCTTCCCAAATCCCCATGCTCTGAGAGTCTGGGATCCGTCTCCTTCCACGCCAAGACACTCTGTCTCAAACTGCACGAGCGTCCCAGAAGCCTGAGCAAAAATATGTTGTTCAGAAAAGAATGACAACATTACCACAGATAATATAATCCATTTAGTCTTGCACATCATATCTATAAGCCTATTAAAAACCACTATTCAGACCTTTGATTACTCCAGCCTTTTCCATATCTTTCCTTAACTGATCCTTGGCTACTGAAACGGTAGCTTTAACCTTAAATTTCTTCCCTTCCTTCTGGGTCTTCAGAGAACCGTCAACCATAGACGCATAGCTGACATACCCACCTCCATCCTGGAAGAATGGACCGAAAAACTCTTGGTGCTGTTGCTCCACCAAGGCACTGCCAGCCAAAGGACGTTGAGACATACAACCATTTGAGCCTGGAAAACCTTTGAACAAAACACCATGAACAGCACAACGACAAACTAAGTCCTGATTGATTTGGGATACTTTCTTCGCATAAGTAGTCACCTCAACGATGTAATAACCTTGAGTTCCAGAGCCTCCACATTGAATTGAATATATAAGAGACTCAACATCTTTCTTAGCCTGAATCTCAGAAGAAACAGTACATCCTAACAAAAAACATACAAGGATAAATAATTTTTTGCTACGCATAACTTTAGGTTTTATTATATTTGTTAATCTGTTGACAAAGATAGTGGAAAAAGGTGAATATTCAAAACGGACATTTTGGCAGTTTAGGCGTAAGAGGGTGTATACGGAGACAAGAGGTCAAAAATCACGCGTAAGAGGATTAAAAAAATTACATCGCAAAAGCGAAAACATATAAATTCCCTATGAAAATCATGTGAATGTCTGCTTTTTTTTCGTAACTTTGCAAACGTATATGGCAATTAACCAACCGATAAGACTACGATGGGGGTTGATGGCAACGGTGCTTGTCGTCATCTTTGTTACAACTGCCTGTGGCTATGGACGGCAGTCGGGGGCAAGTGCGCAGACCGACAGCGATGCCTATTATCAGCAACTGATGGAACAGCACAAACGGTGGTATGCAGCCATGAACGTGGACTCGATGGTGATGAGCAGTGAACGAATCCACCAGTATCTTTCGAAACACCAAAACGACGAAAACGATGCCCGGCGAAGGCTTAAGGCTGAATGGCTCAAGGCTCGCGGCGTCTACTACACGGCAATTCTTGGCAGACCCGACTCAGGTCTGGTGTACACCGAACGCGCCTTGCAACAAATGGAGGGACTGACGGGAATTGACGGACTGCGCATCATCGCTATGGCCAACAGGGGCGACTTCTACCGACAGTTAGGGCAGATGGACCGTAGCGTCGATGCCTACCTGCAGGCACTGGAAGAGGCTGATGCTACTGGCATGGAAGATACGATGAAGGTTGCACTGCTGTTAGGTGTCAGCACTGCCTATACTTTTATGGGCGATTACCAAAATAGCCAGCGGTGGTGGCAGAAAACTAGCCATCTGGTACCGCAAATGAACAAGGGCGACCTATTTATATACTATAATAATAGGGGCAACGACCACTATTTCCAGCAGCAATACAAAGAGGCCCTCGATTGTTTCACCAGAGCAGCCGAGCTGGTCAAGGGTAACGATGACAAGAAGTGGGACTACTATACCGCTCTGACCAATCTGGGCGAGATAGAGGTCTGTCTGGGGAATGCAGAATCGGCCAGGGCGTACATCACCAAGGCTGACTCCTTCTTCCATGCTGTAGATTTCCAGCCCCTACTCTACTATTTGGAAACAGAGCGTATAGAACTTGCTCTCGTGGAAGGCCGCAAAGCAGAAGCCCTGCGTATGGTGCAACATTGCGAATACAAGGACGTGGCGATACCTGCCGCCAAGTTGCTCCGGCTGAAAGCTGAGGAGCAGGTCATGAACGAGACGGGCCACTATCAAGACGCTTATCGTGTACATCAAAAGCTTCACCAACTAAAGGATTCGATACAGAACGCCAATACGCAGATGCAGATGAATGCACGGTTGATGCAGTATGAGCACGACAAACGGCTCATAGAACAACAACGAACCATAGATCAGGAACGCATGCAAAGCCGTTTGGCATGGGCTTTACTGGCAGTAGCACTGCTGGCGGTATGTCTGTTAGGCGTGCTGACCGTACTGTGGAGGCGCCGCCAGCGCATGAAAGACGTACAGACTCGCCAGCAGATTATCGGCATGCGTATGGAGAACACGCGCAACCGCATCACGCCCCACTTCATCTACAATGCACTGAGCCATGAGATGCTGGCTCAGATGGAAGGCAAGGAGCCTGATCTCAGTCACTTGACCCAACTGCTGCGACGCGGCATTGAACAGGCCGACGTACTGGAAACCACTCTGGCAGAGGAGCTCAACTTCGTAGACTACTACGTGAGCATAGAACGGCAACAAATGCCCCAGCCGCTACTATACTCCAAGGTGATTGCCGACGATGTGGACACCAAGAGCGTAAGGCTGCCCGCCATGACTATTCAGATATTCGTGGAGAATGCCGTCAAGCACGGACTGCGACGACAAGGAGGAGAACTGACTATCCGCATCAAGCGTCATGAAAAGAATACACTCGTTGAGGTCATAGACAACGGACAAGGTCTCAGTCCTTCCTACCAGGAGCATACCGGAATGAGAGTGGTCCGCCAAACCATCCAAATGTTAAACGAGTGTAATAGACAGCAAATCGACTTTGGCTTGGAAAACTTGGAGCAAGGATGCCGTTCATGGTTGTTGCTGCCCGATGATTATCATTATAACCTGACATAAAAATGAACAGACAGAAACTGACCAAAGCCTTTATCGTTGACGACAACACGGAAGCTATAGAACTGTTGCGACGCATGCTGGAAAACAACTTTTCCGTCACCGTAGCTGGAACGGCTACCGATGCAGAATCAGCAGCATCCTTGATAGTCAAAACGGAGCCAGATCTCATTTTCCTTGACGTAGAACTGCCTACAATGTCGGGATTAGAGTTCTGCACAATGATTCGTAACGAACTGAAACCCGAGACAAAGGTTGTCTTCTATACAGGCCACGACAAATACATGCTGGAGGCTATTCGACGCCAGGCTTTCGACTACCTGATGAAACCTCCTACAGAACAGGACCTGAGCCAAATTATGACCCGATACTATGAAAACAAGTTGGCGGGCATCCCGCAGTCTGCAAAAACTGCCAACCGCCAACCTATCATATTAGTGGTCAACTCAATGAATGAGCATCTGACACTACGACTGCAAGACTGCGCTTTCTTCCGCTACAACCAAGAGCGCAGACTCTGGGAAGTGGTCTGCATGAACAACACCGTATACATGCTTAGACATCGCACGACGACGGAAATCATTTTGAACTATTCCATCGACCTCGTTCAGATACACAAACGCTACATTGTCAACATCAATCACATCAAAAAAATTCAGGATGCGTATTGCATCCTGAATGAACCCATGGACGATTGCCGTGAGCTGAAGATCAGCAGAAACTACCGCCAGAATCTGCTGGCCATGTTTTATGCTTTATAACGGTTTTACTGCTTGAGCACTGTGCTGCTAAAAGAAAAGATGAGCAAAAAAAACGGCTGGCCTCGCGGTCAACCGTTTTCACTGACATAATATCCATATATAATGTATCTTATTTATATGAATATGTCATTTGCATGGAGATATAGCCATTGGGCCATTTCTTCCGGTCTATATACAGCTGGGCATTGCTCTTGGAAAGCAGGAACAGACCTGGCTTTACTTCGCTGAAATCAAAGTGCGCCTTGTTCTGCCCCTCCGAGTAGTCCATCATCTTGATCTGCCAGCAGCCGTCGACAATGTGTACCTGCATGTTGTCCAGTTTCACCTTGTAGATGGTTCGGCCTCCCGAGGTATAGCTGCCCATATAATTCATGTCGGTCTCCTGTTTCTTGCGGTATTTCTTCTTCAGCTCCTTGGCCTTGTCGCGTACCTTCTCATAAAACTTGTCGTACACGTTGGCGCTCATCATGCCGTCGTGTTTCAGGAACGACTTGACTTGTTTTTCCGTCAACTGCTGTTTCATCTCGACCATGCGTACGTTGGACGTCGTTATCTTACCCTTGTTGAACAGCACGTCTTCGGCCATCGTGATACCAAACACCTTGTGTTCCATGAGTGCCGACACTATCTTTCCGTAGCCGGCAAGTCTGGCTGCGAAGGTGATGGTACGGCGGTGAGGTATCTTGGTCAGATCGATGTCTTTGTCCAGTTTGCACGTCACGGAATAACGCAATGTCTGCAGGCGTTTTTTCAGCGGCTTAGCATTTTCCAACACCTGTTTTACCAGATATTCCTCAAACGTCATGCCGTCAGCCAACACAACGACTTCGTCCAGGTTCAGCGTAGCCGCTATGTCACGGTCTTCCTGCGCCATGATGCTTGATGGAAGCAGGGCTACGAGACAAAGCAATATGATCGGCAGTTTATAATGAAATCCGTGCATTCATCAACAATTTTCTTCATTCAAACATGAAAAGTGATGAGGCACTAACGCTTCATCACTTTTTTGATTTCACCATTGGGCATGCGGACAATGCGGACAGGGCCGATGTCGTAAAGGACTTGTAGGCTCGAAGTTGACACAGGAGCCTGAATAGAAGAGGGACCGCCTCCCATGAAGTCGAACGATGCCAAGCCATCCGTCACCTGTATATTGGTGATGGGCTTCGACATCAGTTTCGTGCCGTCGGTATTGGCTTTGTTAAGCGTAGCGGCTGGCGATGACGTATTGGTCAGTTCGTTGTTTCCGCTATAGGGATAAGGCCAGCCGGAATTGCTATCATAGTAAGTCTGATTATTGGCAGCAAAAACAAGGTAACGATCATTTGAGCCAGGATTGGGCCAACCACCACTGACACCTGTCCACGTGTTGGCATCGAAATCGACATGGAAGATGACGAGTCCGCTACCGGGCAGCTGTGCATCCCACCCACTCTTCTGACGGTTCTCTACCATGTAATACTCCTGCGGATAACCACCGTTACGGATGATATAGGCCACAGGCTCAGCACTCAGGGCCGGCATCGACGTCACGGTCGAAGCTGAAGTCAGTTCGGTAGGTGTCAGCCACCCCATCAGCCAACGCTCGTGGGCAGAATAAGACACCGGACAGAACGCCCGGCTGTAATAATAGCCTCTGTCCATGATGTCCCATGAATCCGGGGTCTTGTAATTACCGTCATAATAGAAATCAGGGAATCCGAAGCAATGGGTATACTCATGACAGATGACACCGAAAGAACTGTAGTCGCCGGCAGCACCCAGTTCGGATAGTGCACAATAGCAATCGACCAGATACTGCTTCTGACCATAGGTGACAGTAATAGGATCGCAATAGACTCCCGACTGGCGGTCCTTCAAGTGTTCACTCATCCACCACTGGTGGGGCCAGACGGAATTCCTTCCGCCGCCATCGTTCATACCCTTGCCGGGATAGACAATGAGGAGTTGGTTGACGTAGCCATCGCCGTTCCAGTCGTAGCGGCTCCAGTCGATACTGGTGTTCTGCTTGAGCAGCTCCATGATATCCTGTACCAGATACTGCGAGTTCTCGTCATCACTCCCTGAATCTCCATAGCTCTTGTCCCAACTGCGATACTTCACGACATTGCCGACCGTCACATATACCAGGTCGAAGGTCAGGTTGAACTTGCCATAACTCTGGGCATAGAAGTAATCGTGAATAGAACCCTTAAAGGAACCCTCTGAGTAGTTCTCGGTATTGAATATATGATTCCACTGCTCCAACGTAGCAGTCTCGTTGCCCAGGAATTCCTTGTCGGCAAAGGCTGCCAGCACCACCAGCTGATGACGATTGTCCTTGTAGAAGTCGCCACCAGGCTGACGCGTCTGAGCCGTAGAGCGTCTGAGCAGCTGATTGTGCGGACGAAGTGTACCTCGGCGACAGCCGCGAGAAGAAACAATATCTTCTGCTGCCGCCGTCATGAAGACAAGCAGCAGCAGAAAGAGAGATGATATAATCCGGCTCATTCGCATCATTTCGAAGCAGGGCACCAAGGTTTCAGGGTCTTGAAGAAGTCGTTACCCTTATCATCGACGAGGATGAAGGCGGGGAAGTCTTCAACGTCAATCTTCCAGATAGCCTCCATACCGAGTTCTGGATATTCTACGCACTCGATGCTCTTGATGCTCGACTGCGACAGAACGGCAGCGACACCACCGATAGAACCGAGATAGAAGCCACCATGCTTACGGCAAGCCTCGGTGACCACATCACTACGATTACCCTTGGCAATCATGACGAGCGAAGCGCCCAGCGACTGGAACTCATCAACATAGGGATCCATACGGTTGGCTGTCGTTGGGCCCATCGAACCACAAGGATAGCCCTCGGGGGTCTTGGCAGGACCAGCGTAGAGCACAGGATACTTCTTGAAGTAGTCGGGCATGCCCTCGCCAGCATCGATGCGAGCCTTCAGCTTGGCGTGTGCGATATCTCGAGCTACGATGATGGTACCCTTCAGGTTGACACGGGTAGAAACGGGATACTTCGAGAGTTCCTTGCGAACGGCATCGATGCCCTCATTGAGGTCGATGACGATGGTGTTCTTGCCCTCTCCAGCCTTGGCATACTCAGCAGGAATCAGCTCAGAAGGATTGGCATCCATCTGCTCCAACCAGATACCGTCGGCATTGATCTTGGCCTTGATATTTCTATCTGCAGAGCAGCTGACACCCATACCAATAGGACATGAGGCGCCATGACGAGGCAGACGGATAACACGGATGTCGTGAGCCAGATACTTACCGCCGAACTGAGCACCGAGACCAATCTTATGAGCCTCTTCCAAGAGTTTGTTCTCCAAGTCGACATCGCGGAAGGCACGACCCGTCTCATCGCCTGTGGTAGGCAGCGAGTCATAATACTTGATAGAAGCGAGCTTCACGGTCAGGAGGTTCTTCTCAGCAGAGGTGCCGCCAATGACGAAGGCGATGTGGTAAGGAGGACAAGCCGCTGTACCCAGCGACTTCATCTTCTCAACGAGGAACGGAATCAGCGTTCCCTCGTTCTGGATGGTTGCCTTGGTCATCGGGTAGAAATAGGTCTTGTTGGCAGAACCGCCACCCTTGGCAACCATGATGAAACGATACTCAGCACCCTCGCAAGCCTCGATATCAATCTGTGCGGGCAGGTTGCAACGGGTGTTCACCTCGTCGTACATGTTCAGCGGAGCATTCTGCGAATAGCGCAGGTTGTCCTGAGTGAAGGTATTGAATACACCAAGGCTCAAAGCCTCTTCATCCTCAAAACCAGTCCATACCTGCTGACCTTTCTCGCCATGGATGATAGCTGTGCCCGTGTCTTGGCAGAAAGGCAGGATGCCACGAGCAGCCACCTCGGCATTGCGCAGGAACTGCAGGGCCACATACTTATCGTTCTCTGAGGCCTCAGGGTCGTTCAGTATCTGAGCCACCTGCAGGTTATGCTCGCGACGCAGCATGAACTCCACATCGTGGAAAGCCTGCTGGGCCAAGAGTGTCAGGGCTTCTTTCGAAACCTTCACAATCTGCTTTCCTTCAAACTCGGCTGTCGACACACCTTCCTTGGTGAGCAGCCTGTACTGCGTTTCGTCCTTGCCCATCTGGAACATAGGAGCGTACTTGAATTCTACGTTTTTAGCCATAATAGTATTGTTTAGTAATTAATAACCGAAAATATCCACTAATGAGAGACGACGGACGGGTCCTAACTTCTCGAGATACTTCATGTCGAGTTCCTTCTCGTCGCCAAGGATGATATAACGATAGGCCTTATTGGCCATGTTCTGCTTCTCGAAGTCAACGATATCCTTCAGCTGCACCTTATCCAGATTCTTATAGATGAGTTCGTTGGTGCTGATGTTCAGTCCCAGCTTCTGCGCTGAAATATAAGCGTTGAGGACTCCTATCTTGGTTGTGCGGGCACTTGCCAGACGCTTGGTACAAGCATCCTTGGCAATCTGGAAGGCCGTCTCACTGGCAGGCATCTCGTTCAGAATTTCCTGGAAGTGGGTAACAGCATCCACCATCTTGTCGTTCTGGGTGATGATGTGGGTCAAGTAGTACTCCTTGCGATCCTTCCGACTGGGACTATAGTAACTAGCCCAGGCATTGTAAGCCAATCCACGAGCCTCACGCATCTCCTGGAACACAATGCCGTTCATGCCGCCACCATAGTACTCGTTGAATACCTCCTGAATAGCAGCCTCGTCGGGATTCCAGGAGCGACCCTCGTTGTGGTACATGCGCAGGTAAATGTTCTTGGCATCGAAAGGTGCGATAACCACCTCGTTCTTAATAGCCTCCTGTTCAACGAACGGCTCACCCTGTGCTACTGATTTCAGGGCCTTGGGGGTCTTGTGCTCCTTAGCGAGCAGGGCAGAGAGTTCCTTCTCGGTCATAGGACCGTAGTACAGTACCTTATGCTCGATATTGCTAAGATTGCCCAACAGGTTCAGCAACTCCTGAGGATCAGCCTCGCGCAACTGCTTCTCGGTCATGTCGTCACGACGCATGTTGTGAGGTCCATATACGCAATAGTAATACAGATAGTCGAAACAGGTGCGCTGATTCTTCTTGCGGTCATCGCGATACTTCATCGTCAGGTCAATATACTGTGCATACGACTCTTTGTCGGCCTTGGCATTGTGCAGCACCTCCTCCATCAGCTTCAGGGCTGCAGGCATGTTCTCGCTCAGACCAGAAAGTGTGATGTTCATGTTGTCGCCATTCACGTTGATACTGTAATTACATGCCAGCTTATAGAACTGCTGCTTGATCTGCATGGCAGACATCTTGTCTGTACCTACATAATCGAGATAATCTCTGGCAATATCATAGCGGTTGTCGTCCTCATGACCGAAGTCATAGCGGAACACCAGGGTAAACAGCCCGTCATTGACATTCTTCTTATAATACAATGGTAACTTGTTCTTGGTCTTTGTGATAGCAAGATCCTTGGAGAAATCAACGAATACAGGCTGAATAGGCTCTACCTCTGATTCTTGGATAGCCTTTACGAAGTCGCTCTTCTGATCGCGGTTGGCCTGAATAGGCGTGATGGCAGGCTTGTCAATCTTCTTCTGTGTAGAGTCAACGCCCTGCGTCTTGTAGACGGTAGCATAGCCATTGGTGAAGAAGCGATTGGCAAAGTCGACAAGCTGCTGCTTGGTCATCTTTGAGATACGATCAATCTTACCTACCTGCTGTTCCCACTTGACGCCATTGATAAAGGCATTCATAAACTGGGTGGTACGCCAGCGGTTGTTCTCCATAGAACGCTGATAGGTTAGCTTCATATTGTTGATGACCGATGGCAACAGGTCGTCAGAGAAGTTACCCTTCTTCAGGTTCTCTATCTCACCCAGCATCAAGTCGCGAACCTCCTTAAGAGACTGATTGGGCATGGGCTGACCCATCAGTAAGAATGACGAGTAGTCCTGCTGGTCCTGCAGACCTGCACCTGCACCCTGCACCTTCATCGTCTGGTTCAGGTTCAGGTCGAAGATACCAGCCTTGCCATTGCTCAACATATCGCTAATCACGTCGAGCGTATCACACTGCGCATCGGAAGCCTTTTTAGCCAACCATGCTACCCATACCTGCTCAGCCTGCTGACCGATGATGGTCGTATCAGAAGGAGCTGTGAGCGGCTTCTGTACAGGGAACTCTGGCTGACGGACATCAGCACCTGGTTTCCAACCGGCAAAATACTTGTCGATAATAGAAATCGTTTTGTCGGGGTCGAAATCACCAGCCATACAGATGGCTACGTTATTGGGCACATACCACTTCTTAAAGTAGTTCTTGATGTTGGTGATAGATGGATTCTTCAGGTGCTCCTGCGTACCAATGGTGGTCTGAGTGCCATAAGGGTGAGTAGGTGTAAGCTTCTTGCCAATGGCACTGAATATCTTGTCGCCATCGTCGGTCAGATAGAGGTTATACTCCTCGTAGACTGCCTCCAACTCGGTGTGGAAACCACGAATCACCATATTCTGGAAGCGGTCGCCCTGAATCTTAGCCCAGTTCTCAATCTCATTGGATGGGATATCCTCTACATAACAGGTAACATCATTACTGGTGAAGGCATTGGTACCCTCAGCACCAATGGCTGCCATCAGCTTATCGTACTCGTTAGGGATGAAGTACTTGGCGGCTATCTGAGAGACTGAGTCTATCTCATGGTAGGCCTGCTTACGGGCTGCAGGGTCGGTCAGCTTGCGATAGGCCTCATAGCGCTGTTCTATCTGGTCGAGCAACGGAGCCTCAGCTACCGCATTGTTCGTACCAAACAGCTTGGTACCCTTGAACATCAGGTGTTCCAGATAGTGAGCCAGACCTGTTGTCTCGGCAGGATCGTTCTTAGAACCCGTGCGAACAGCAATATAGGTCTGGATACGGGGTTTCTCAGGATTCACAGAGAGGTAAACCTTCAAACCATTGTCCAATGTGTAGATGCGGGTTTTCATCATATCCCCATCTACGGTCTTGTACTGATAGTCCTTGGCCTGTGAGCCCAAAGCGAGGGCCATCAAACAGGCTGACAACAGAATCTTAGTCTTCATAATCTATTTCGTGATCTAGTTTGGATATAAAGTCATCGAATACTTCTTGCTCGACATCGCCCATCTCGAACTCCTTCTGGGCATCCTTGCGGATTTCAGCAATCCAGGCACGACGGGCCTTGACATAGTCTTCGCGGATGCGCTGCATGGCGGCCTCCGTCAACTCGTCGAGACCATAGTAGTCGAGAATCAGCTTATAGGTCCATGTCCACTGATACTCACGATAGTGTTCGTCCATATCCTTGAAGCGGTCCAGCACATCCTGGATGCTCTCAATGGTTCCGCTCTTGATGTCGTCAATAAGGCGCTGTTCCTCACTGGCAGGCAGCAGCAAACCCGAAAGGTCGTTCCAGTCGCCCTCGCCAACGGTGGATTGGGGTTTGCCCAGAAAACCGCCCTTGACAGCACGCTTCAGCACGGCCCCCATGTAGATACGCAGGGCGATATCATAGTACTTAATACCCTTACGCAGCGACGAGGCATTGATGATATACTCGTGGTAGTTGTAGCTGGACACATTGTCGCCACCAGCCTGACGGAGGGCCTCCAAAATCTTCTTACCCTGTACGATCTCGCCCACGGTGAAGGGTGAGAGCCAGTCGAAGTTGATGATGCTCTTACGGGAAGAGGCTGCACGCTTGTCGCGCTTCGGCCACTTCTTGATGTCACGATACAGACCAACCGTCGTGATGTTACGACCGGGTACGATATACATCGTCTCACCATAGGCCAGCAGATAGGCGAAGGGCAGACAGCGCATGTCGGGATGGTTCATCAGCTTACCGAAGCAGACTGAGAAGGCACCTATCTTGGCAGGCATCAGCACATAGGCACCAGAGGCCGTCTTCGTGCCACGCTCCAAAGTTCCATAGTGAAGTGGACCCATCTTATAGGCGT
The DNA here is from genome assembly GCA_015060535.1 of Prevotella sp. Taxonomy (GTDB): domain Bacteria; phylum Bacteroidota; class Bacteroidia; order Bacteroidales; family Bacteroidaceae; genus Prevotella. The sequence goes on along the minus strand of SUYH01000010.1, from coordinate 101,365 downwards.
GGTTGGAGAAGTTGGTGTTCGAACCGGCATTATAGAACGAGAACTCGCCACCAATGAGCAGCGAGCTCTTATGGTGAGAGGCAGAGAACGGTCCGCAGAAAGCGGCACACGCCTCGCCATTGGCCATATACGAGTTAGCAAAGAATACGCTGGCCTCTGCCGTGAATCCGTTGGTAATCTGGCAGGCCTCGCCGACGAAGCAGTCTTGCATCTTCACGGAGTTGGTAATCGAACAGCCATTCGAGATGATAGAATTCTCGCAGATGACACCCGTTCCGATGTATACGGAATCATCCTTGGAACTCAGGATGGTACAGTCGCTCAGGCGGGCTGCTCCGTTAATCTCGCACTCGTCCTTGACAACGGTATTGGTAATCTCCTTGGAGTTGATAATCTTGACGCCATTACCTATCGTGCCGCGCTCGGGCTGCGAGAAGCGAATCTCCTCGTTCACCAGTCGGGTGAGTTTGTCCTTCAGCTGCTTGTCGCTGAAATGCTTCACCATCAAGGCAGCCAGCTGCGAGTTGAGGTCGTGGAACAGGATGACATTGCCGTCGCCCATCTCGTTGAGCACACTGACCATATGACCCTCGCCAAAGGTGGCACCCTCGGTGGTCTCCATCGTACTGATATTCGAAATGTAACAGTCGTCGCCAATGGTATAGTTGTTGATGAAATTGCCTATCTTCTCGATCAGACAGTTGTCGCCAACAGTGACGTTGCGCAGCGTGGCATCGTTGATACCGGCATGCTTGGTGAAGCCCTTGGTCACTTCGACCTGCTTCTCAAACTTACCCAGACGGATGTCACCATAGAAGATGACACGATGGAAGCCGTAAGGGGTGAAGGCCTCGTCAACCATCACGCGTTCCCAACTCTCGGCCCAACAACTGTTGTTCTCGAGCACGTTTATCTCCTCTTGTGTTAAATGTCTGTAATCTCTCATAAGTAATGATTTTTTGTGTATGGTTCAGTCTTCTACAGTATATAAAAAGTCGTTATACGGATATTTCTGAACGTGGAGCTCGCGGACTTTCTGGTAAAGCACCTCACGCAGCTCGTCGATGTTCTCTTTCTTCTTGGCCGAGATAAACAACGGGGCGGGAGCAAATTCTTCACTCTTCACTCTTGACTCTTCACTTTTCGCCATCCAGGTACGCTTCAACTCGTCGAGCGAGATGTTTTCACGCGTCGGCTCCGTCAGATCGTCTTCATCCTGAGGGGTCCAGGTGTAAGCGTCTATCTTGTTGAATACCAGCATCGAGGGCTTGTCAGCACAACCCAGGTCAGCCAACGTCTTCTCGACCACCTGGATCTGCTCCTCGAAGTCGGGATGCGAGATATCGACGACATGCACCAGCAGGTCGGCCTCGCGAACCTCGTCGAGCGTTGACTTGAACGAGTCTACCAGATCGGTAGGCAGTTTACGGATAAATCCTACGGTGTCGGCCAGCAGGAAGGGCAGGTTGTCGATAACCATCTTACGCACGGTGGTATCCAATGTGGCGAAGAGCTTGTTCTCAGCAAACACATCGCTCTTGGCCAGCAGGTTCATCATCGTCGACTTGCCGACATTGGTATAACCCACCAGAGCCACACGAATCAGTCGGCCACGGTTCTTGCGCTGGGTGGTCTTCTGCTTATCAATCTCCACAAGACGTTCTTTCAGCAGCGAGATACGCTGACGGATGATACGCTGGTCCATCTCCAACTGCGTCTCACCAGGTCCGCGCAAGCCTACAGAACCCTTTCCGCCACCAGAGCCAGAGCCACCACCCTGTCGTTCGAGGTGGGTCCACAGGCGTTGCAGACGGGGCAGCATGTAACGATACTGCGCCAGTTCGACCTGCGTCTTGGCCTCAGCGGTCTGCGCACGCATGGCGAAGATGTCCAATATCAGCGAGGTACGGTCCAGGATCTTCACCTTCAGTTCGCCCTCAATATTGCGTATTTGCTTGGCACTCAGCTCATCGTCGAAGATAACCATACCGATGGGCTGGGGTACTGCCCCACCCTCTTCAGGCTCTGGCGAGCCAGCGTCAAGCCAGTCGTAGTAGGCATCTTCCTGCTGCTTGATAAATTGCTTGATTTCGTCGAGCTTACCCTTGCCGACATAGGTTACCTGACTGGGACCCTGCACCTTCTGCGTGAAACGCTTCACGGTGACAGCACCAGCAGTATCAGCCAGAAATTCCAGCTCGTCGAGATATTCTTTTGTCTTCGCCTCGTCCTGCTGTTGGGTAATCAGTCCCACCAATATGGCAGTCTCGGCCTTGACCTCTGATATTACAAATTCCTTCATATATTAATATATGGGGGCAAAGGTACGAAAAAAATATCTATAATTATTCGTTTTCTTAGATTTTTTCTTACCTTTGCAGTCGATAAGACAAAAACTTTATATTTTTACACTTATGAGAGTAATTATCGAATCTGACTATCAGAAAATGTCGCAGTGGGCTGCTGAGCACGTCATCGAGCGTATCAACGCCTTCAAGCCCACTAAGGAAAAGCCCTTCGTGCTTGGTCTTCCAACAGGTTCTTCACCCGAGGGAATGTATGCCTGCCTGGTAAAAGCCAACAAGGAAGGTCGCGTATCGTTCAAGAACGTACTGACGTTCAACATGGACGAGTATGTGAATCTGCCCGAGTCACATCCTGAGAGCTACCACTCTTTCATGGCTCGCAATCTGTTCGACCACATCGACTGTCCCAAGGAGAACATCCACATCCTGAACGGAAACGCCAAGGACCTGGCTGCTGAGTGTGCACACTACGAGGAGATGATCAAGGAGGCTGGTGGCATCGACCTCTTCATCGGAGGTATCGGTCCTGACGGACACATCGCCTTCAACGAGCCCTACTCTTCACTGACCTCTCGCACTCGCGTAAAGACCCTGACTACAGATACCATCATTGCCAACTCACGTTTCTTCGACAACGACGTGAACAAGGTGCCCAAGCTGGCGCTGACCGTTGGTGTGGGTACCGTCATGGATGCCCGTGAGGTGATGATCCTGGTGAACGGTCACCACAAAGCTCGCGCGCTGAAAGCTGCCGTCGAGGGTGCCGTCACCCACGAGTGGACCATCTCAGCCCTGCAGATGCACCAGCACGGCATCATCGTTGCTGACGAGCCTGCTACCGACGAGCTGAAAGTTGCGACTTATAAATACTTTAAGGATATCGAAAAAGACAACCTCCTGTAGGTTGTCTTTTTTTTCTCTTTTTACCTTTTTATACCTTTTTACTTTTTCAGCTTAAAGGAGTTCTCAATGCTGTTCAGTTCAGCGACGAACGCCTTGTCAATCTTCAGGCGCTGTTCTATCGTGGAGCAGCTGTGGATCACGGTGGAATGGTCGCGACCTCCGATGAGCTGTCCGATGCGTCCGGCAGGCATCTTCGTGTACTTCTGAGCCAGATACATAGACACCTGGCGCACCAAGACGTAGTCACGCTTGCGCGAGCGGCTGACAACCTGTTGCTGCTTCACATTGTAATGCGTACAAACCTTCTCCAGAATGTCATCAACCGTCAACGGCTTATTGTCAATCTTCACGGCACGCTTGATGACGCGCTCTGCCAGTCGCATGTCGATATTGGTATTGTATACCACACTATACGCCAACAGCGAGTTGATGACACCTTCGAGGTCACGCACTGAGCCATTAGCCGTCTCAGCGATATACTGGATGACATCCTCAGGAATCTTCAAGCCGTCACGACGGCATTTTGCTGTCAGGATGTCCTTGCAAAGCTCCACGTTAGGCTGTTCCAACTCAGCTATCAAGCCACAGGAGAAACGCGTCAGCAGACGGTCTTTCACACCCTGCAGGTCAACGGGCGGACGGTCGGAAGCCAGGATGATCTGCTTACCCAGACGGAACAGATGGTCGAAGATGTGGAAGAACGTGTCCAATGTGGCTTTCGCAGTAGCCCACTCCTGGATATCATCAACTATCAGCACGTCGATAGACTGATAGAACTGGATGAAGTCGTTGACTGTATTCTGGCGCACGGCATCCGTGAACTGCACCTGGAACAGGCGGGCTGACACGTAGAGCACGCGCTTAGTAGGATACATCTCCTTGCACTTCACACCAATGGCATTGATGAGGTGCGTCTTTCCACAGCCTGAAGGACCATAGACGAAGAAGGGGTTGAACGTCGACTTTCCCGGATGCTCAGCGATAGACAGTCCCACCGTGCGAGGCAGCTTATTGCTGTCACCCTCAATGAAGTTCAGGAAGGTCTTGTGGGCATCCAGCTGCGGGTTCAAGTCTTGTCGAGCACTATCCAATATGGTAGGCGTCTTGTTGCCACGCTCGGTCACGGGCTTCGACTCAATACCTGCGGGTGTCTCACCCTCTATCTTCTGACCAATATTATGCGCACGGTCGGTAATCACACGATAGGTCAGCTGCACCTGCTGACCGAAGCAGCGCTTCAGCACCATGCTCAGCAAACCCACATAGTACTGCTCCAGGTACTCGTAAACGTACATGCTCGGTACTTTTACGAGTACAGTTCGATTCTCGGCGTCGAAGCGTTCGAAGACGATGGACTCGAACCAGGTTTTGTATTGTTGCTCGGTGACGTTCTCCTTGATCAGACGAAGGCAGTTGTCCCAAAGCACCTTTGGATCATTTACCATGCGGTGTTACCTTTTATATTATTAGTAAAGACGAAATGGTCTGTTTATTGTTTTCGATTGCAAAGGTCGCAAATTTTTTTCAATCTTGCAAATCTGTATAATTTATCATGATTCATACAAGATTGCGTAACTGCCTAATTTTACGTGCTTTAAATCATCCGTAGAGGCAATGTGAAGAAAAAATCCTTGCACATTTTCAGCACCCTGAAAATCAGCGATTTAAAAAAGTATGCACGCTGGCCACCCCGTGTGCATACTCTCATTTTTCATCATTTCTAAGTGGCCGAAAAATCAAGCAGTTGGACCACCTGTGTCGAACACAATTTAATAGAGGCTATTATTTAGACAAAATAAAAATTAGATGATTTTTTATCTGTCTTTTTTACCGAAAACTGAGAAGTGTACATAGCGTTTTGGATGAGCCTTCAAGTCGATCAATAGCGAGTCGGCTGAAGCTGCCGTTGAAGTGAGGTTATTGTAGAGTGTCGCATCACGCATGAGCAGTCCCAGCGTTCCCTCATTACTGTTCAGCTTGTCAGTCATCTGCTGCACATTAGCCAACGTCTGGTTTACCTTGGCTGTCATGGCGGCTATGTCTACGGCAGCCAGATTGCCGGTCAGCTGCTGCGTGTTGTCCAGCACACCATTGGCTTTGGTCATCATGGCAGGCACGTCCTTGTTGAGCGATGCAGAGAGCGACTTCAGCTCAGCACTGGTAGCATTCAGATTACCCGTCATGCCTTCTACGTTATGTAGCGTGTTGCGCAGGGCAGGGTCTGCCAGCAGGGTGTTCAGGCTCGACATGATGGAGTCGAGCTTCGGCAGCATGTTCTCGATGAGGGGAATCATGTCGCCCACCTTAGCCATCACGCCCTTTTCCTGTTCGCCTGGAATGGTATCACTAGTGCCTATCATGTTGATAGGGTCGTCACCCAGAATCAGGTTGATCTTGATATTACCCAGCAGGTCACTGGCCAGTTCGGCATGAGAACCGCGCGGCAACCGCATATTCTTGTTCAGATCCAGCTCAGCCACGATCTTACCCTGCGGATTGTAGTCGTAGTTCAGCGTCTTGACCACACCTACCCTATAACCATTGGCATAGACCGGTGAAGACGGCGACAGGCCACTGACGTCGTCAAAGGCCACACGATAAGTCATATCGGTCGAAAAGATGTTAAGCCCTTTCAGGAACTGCAGTCCGTAGAACAACACAACGATACCGACGATTGCGGTCAGTGCAATTTTCACTTCCTTAGTAAAGAATTTCATTGCTCTCTATATTTTATTTGTTTCTTCTGTTCTTAAACTCGCGGATAGCCTCGCGCACATCCATCTTCTTGCCGTCCTTGAAGGCGATGATGAAGGCCTGGGGGAATTTCTCCTGGAGCGTCTTGCGCAGACGGCTGACCTCGTTATAGTCTTCCGAAGCTCCGACTGTATATTTATACAATCCGCCCTCTTCGTAGTATGTTGCCGACGATTCTCCCTTCAGACGGGCATCGGTAGCCTTCAGACGGGTGGAACTGGTCAGAATCTGCAACTTGAAGACAGGGGCAGACACCTGAACCTGAGCAGGTGCTGACGCCTTTGCGGTGTCTTGCTGTACAACGGGTGCTGCTGGCTGTGCAACTTCATCAACGGTCTTCACCGTATCCTGTCGTACCACCACAGGAGCCGGCTCCTCTTTCTTGGGCGCCACCACAGGAGCCGGCTGCGCCTTCTCGGGAACCACGGTGGGGATGTCTACCTTCTCCTGGACGGGCTCTGCCTTATAGGGCACACGGATATTCTTGTCGTACTTGTTACGATAGTCTACGAAAGCCTGGTAGATGCCTCGTCCCAGCTGCTCCACACCACTTGCCGAATGGAGGAATCGCTCCTCGTCGGGTGTCGAGATGAAGCCCAGCTCAATCAGACAACTAGGCATCGACGTCTCACGGAGCACCAGGAATCCAGCCTGCTTCACACCTTTGTCCTGACGACCTGCCGAAGCACAGGTGCGGCGCTGCACGCACTTGGCCAGCTCTACGCTCTGTTCCATGTTACGGTCTTGCATGAACTCAAACAAGATGTAGCTCTCCGACGAGCGTGGGTCGAAGCCCTGATAGCGCTGCTTATAGTCGGTCTCGTAGAGGATGACCTCATTCTCACGCTTAGCCACTTCCAGGTTATCGGCAGCACGGTGCATACCCAGCGTGTAGGTCTCCAGACCTCGCGAGATACGTCCCTTGGGCAGCGCATTGGTGTGGATGGAGATGAAGAGGTCGGCCTTGTTGCGGTTGGCAATGTCAGCACGCGTATGCAGGGGGATGAAGACATCGGTCTTACGGGTATAGATGACGCGCACGTCAGGACAGTTGCGTTCCACCAGCCGTCCGAAGGCCAGCGCCACATTCAGATTGATATGTTTCTCCTTGGTCAGCGGACCTACCGCACCAGCGTCCGTTCCTCCATGTCCGGCATCAATGACCAGCGTGAATTTCTTGTTTGCAGCTGTAGCGACAGCGGCAAACACCAACGTTATCCATACAAAAGCTAATAACCTATTCTTCATTGCGGGTGCAAAATTAGGCATTTTTATTTAAAACCAAGCACTTACGAGGGAGTTTTTTCATTCGTCAGGTGTAATTCCACGCCTGCGCCTTCGCTGTCTGCCCCCATCGGAGGGTTCAGCTTTACGAGTGTGAGGTCTATCGTCGTCACCTGTGGGAAGGCATCAAACACGGCTTGTCCGATACGCCCTGCCACATGTTCCAACAGTTGCGAGGGAATGGCCATTTCGCGTTTCACCACGTCGTAAAGCGTAGCATAGTTCAGCGTGTCAGCTACATCGTCACTCGCCACCGGTCGGGTCAGGTCTACGCCCACGCGCAACGATACGGTGAAGTCGCCTCCCACCTTCCGTTCCTGGGGCATCACCCCGTGGAAGGCGTAGAAGCGTACTTCCTTTAACAATATGTATGATCTTTCAACTATCAACTGTCAACTATCAACTGTCAACTATCAACTAATACTATCCGCATCTTGACGAGCCGCAGTTCTTACAAATCAGACAACCCTCCTGGTATACCAGACTCTCAGCGCCGCAGTTCGGACACTTCTGACCTTTGGCCTCCGTACCGTCTATGATATATTTCTTCAGGGCGCGCTCCACACCGACTTTCCACGTGTTGATGCTCTCCGACTTCAACTGCAGCGAGCTGACGAGCTTGATGACGTGATCGATAGGCATACGGTAGCGCAGCACACCAGAGATCAGCTTGGCGTAGTTCCAATATTCTGGGTTGAACTTCTCCGACAGACCCTCAACAGTAGTCTTGTAGCCGCGTTTGTTCTCAAACTGGAAGTCGTAGCGTTTCGTGCCGTCTTCGTTCATCTGCTTGATAATCTTACCCTTCGTGACGGTCTTGGGCAACACGATACCCTCGTCGTCATCCTGCAGACCCGTGAAGATCTCGTAGGGATAGCCGTCCAGCAATCCGACGAAGGCCACCCATTTGTCCTTGTTGTTCTGGAATCGTACCACGTCGCATTCCAACTCCTTCGGACGGATTTCCGTCACCTCGGGATGCTTGCAGGGGGCCTCCGCCTGAGCCTCGATATTATTGTCCTTGGTGGTGTCCTCGGGCTGCTCTTCTTTCTTGTCCGTCTTCTTCACACTGATCATCACACCAGCGCGGCTTCCGTCGCGATAGATGGTACAGCCCTTGCATCCTGAGCGCCAGGCCTCGACATACAGACGGTTCACCAGTGCCTCGTCCACGTCGTTAGGCAGATTGACGGTGACGCTGATTGAGTGGTCCACCCACTTCTGGATAGCACCTTGCATACGCACCTTCATCAGCCAGTCCACATCGTTGGCAGTGGCCTTGTAGTAGGGCGACTTCTGCACCAGCTCGTCTACCTCCTCCTGGGTGTAGCGCTTGGTGGTGTCCAGCCCGTTCACCTTCATCCACTCCATGAACTTCGGGTGGTATACGATATACTCCTCGAACGAGTCGCCTACCTCGTCGACAAAGTCTACATGCACATCGGTATCATTGGGATTCACCTTACGACGACGCTTGTAGACGGGCATGAACACAGGCTCGATGCCACTCGTGGTCTGCGTCATCAGCGACGTGGTTCCCGTAGGTGCGATAGTCAGACAGGCGATGTTGCGGCGGCCATATTTTACCATATCGTCGTAAAGGGCTGCATCAGCCTGCTTGATACGCTGTATGAAGGGGTTCTGGGCCTCACGCTTGGCGTCGTATATCTCGAAAGCGCCACGCTCCTTGGCCATCTCCACACTCGAGCGGTAGGCGTTCAGCGCCAGCGTCTTGTGCACCTCCACGCTGAAGTCGGTGGCCTGCTGCGTACCATAGCGCAGTCCCATAGCTGCTATCATGTCACCCTCGGCAGTGATGCCCACTCCCGTACGGCGACCCTTCGAGCTCTTGGCCTTGATCTTCTCCCACAGGTGCAGCTCGGCACCCTTCACCTCCATCGACTGAGGGTCGCTCTCCACCTTCTCCATGATGAGGTCTATCTTCTCCAGCTCCAGGTCTACGATGTCGTCCATCAGTCGCTGGGCCATCTGCACGTGCTTCTTGAACAGCTCATAGTCGAAGTAGGCATCCTTCGTGAAGGGTTTCTTCACGTAGCTGTACAGGTTGATACTCAGCAGACGGCAGGAGTCGTACGGACAAAGGGGTATCTCGCCACACGGATTGGTGCTCACGGTACGGAAGCCCAGGTCGGCATAGCAGTCGGGGATGCTCTCCCTGAGAATGGTGTCCCAGAACAGCACACCGGGCTCAGCACTCTTCCAGGCGTTGTGCACAATCTTCTCCCACAGCGCCTTCGCTGAGATCTCCTTCTTCACGTCGGGGTTGTCGCCCGTGATGGGAAACTGCTGCACATAGGGTTTGTCTTCCGTAGCACAGCGCATGAACTCATCGTCAATCTTCACTGATACGTTGGCGCCCGTCACCTTGCCTTCCGTCATCTTCGCGTCGATAAACGCCTCTGAGTCAGGATGTTTAATGCTGACCGAGAGCATCAGCGCACCACGACGACCGTCCTGTGCCACCTCGCGCGTACTATTACTATAACGCTCCATGAAGGGCACCAGACCCGTCGACGTCAGCGCCGAGTTGTGCACGGGCTGTCCCTTCGGACGGATATGACTCAAGTCGTGACCTACGCCGCCACGACGCTTCATCAGCTGCACCTGCTCCTCGTCAATGCGCATCACCGCACCATACGAGTCGGCATCACCGTCCAGTCCGATGACGAAGCAGTTCGACAGCGAGGCTATCTGATGGTTATTACCGATTCCCGTCATAGGCGAACCTGCAGGAACTATATAGCGGAAGTGGTCCAACAGGTCGAAAACCTCCTGGGCCGACATCGGGTTCTTGTATTTCTTTTCTATGCGGGCTATCTCGTTGGCCAGTCGCCAGTGCATCTGTTCGGGCGACTTCTCGTAGATCTTTCCAAACGAGTCTTTCATCGCGTACTTGTTCACCCATACACGGGCTGCGAGCTCATCGCCGCCAAAATAAGCAAGTGAGGCCTCGAAAGCCTCATCGTAAGTATATGTCTGCATGTTGATTGATAGATTTTGCTTGCAAAGATACATAAAAGTTTTCTATTTTGGATAACTTTTCTGCATTTTCTTTTCGAAAAGTTTTCCGTTTCAGAAAACTCTTCGTACTTTTGCACCATGAAAAATTTACTAAACCGTCGCACCATTCGTAAATATAGCGACCAAGAAGTGAGTGAAGAATTGCTGAACCGACTGATGGCCGAGGCAGCACGTACACAAACCATGGGCAACCTGCAGCTCTACAGCGTCGTCGTCACCCGTTCCGACGAGATGAAGGCGCGACTGGCCCCTGCCCACTTCAACCAGCCGATGGTCACCCAGGCACCCGTCGTGCTCACCATCTGTGCCGACTTCCACCGCACCACCCGCTGGTGTGAGGAGCGTAAGGCCCGGCCAGGCTACGACAATTTCCTCTCCTACCAGAATGCTGCCATCGATGCTCTGCTCTACACGCAGACGCTCTGCAACCTCATGGACGAGGAAGGACTGGGCTATTGCTATCTCGGCACAACCGTCTACATGCCCCAGATGATCATCGACACCCTCCAGCTTCCTCGCCTCGTCATGCCCGTAGCCACCCTCACCGTGGGCTGGCCAGCCGAAGAGCCTCCCCTCTCCGACCGCCTGCCCCTCGACAGCTTCCTCCACCAGGAGACCTACCACCAGTACACCCCCGCTGCCATCGACGCCTATTATCATGACAAGGAGCAGCTCGAGGAGAACCGCCATTTCTGCGAGATCAACCACAAGGAGACCCTCGCCCAGATCTTCACCGACATCCGCTATACGCGCAAGGACAATGAAGCCATGAGCCAGGGTCTCCTAGAAGCGCTCCGTCACCAGGGATTTATGCCGTGATTTTTTTACGCCATTGCTGACATTGCTTAGAACCCCATTGTTCGCGAGGCACCTCTTCCACGAAGCCGTCAATATTCCAACGGCTGATGATGTTGCGATAGGTTGAGTCTGCATAGCCTGCACCTTTGGCACTCTTGACGTCGGCCATCGTGAATACTTGGGGCAGATTGTCGAAGGTAGTGACGTTGCCCAATTTCTGATGAGTAGTTGGGGTGTTCAGCATCTGCTGGTCTTCCATCATCTTGCTCAGCAACTTCATCTGGTTCTCCAGCGTATAGTCGGCCATCATCAGCATGAAGTCCACGCAGGCCTTCGATTCACGCTCCTTACCCGTAAGCAGATGGAACACGACGGCACAACGGAAGGCAATGACTGCCGAGCGCTTACGCAGTTCATCCATCGTCTCGTTCATGTCCTTCATGGCTTCCAATCGCTTCTCTTCCAACCACTTATCAATGGCTTTTCGCAGACGCGGAGTGTCGACGAACCCCACCTTGTTACGCAACAGTTCCGTAGCCTGACGGATGGCATCTGTCTGCTGTTGGGTCAGCGGCTTGTACTTAGGAATCTTCGAGAAACGGGTGTCGGGCATTTCCGACATGAGTACACGACCTGCCAGACCGTTCTCCACATTTTCAGCACGGAAGCAGCGGTTAAATGCTCCGTAGGTGCCGAAGATGGTCCAGTTGTAGGCTGCGTTAACCTCGCCCGACTCAGCTTGGTCGGAGTTGTAATCCTGACCCCACTCACCACGATCGAACGACAAACGGTAAACATCATACTTGGCCGACCAATTGCCAGCGCTATTCGTCTTCAAAAGGGTGTCGAGTTCCTCACCAAACGAATAGAGGGTGTGGCCTGGCGCATACTTGAAACGCTTCAGCAACGTGGAGCACGAAATGGTGATGGGCACCTTGCGGATAGGCAACTGAGGAATTTCCTGTGCACGCTCGTTGGCCTTGCGCAGCTTGTTTTTCTGCTTGATGGCATCCTCTTGGCGACGGGCCTCTGCTGCCTCCTCTTTCAATGGCCCCATCCAAGTCTCAACAGCCTCTTTGGCACACGATTTACCTCCTGCCTGACGACCAATGACGAGCGACATCAGGCCCAGATGCTGACGCTTATTGTCGGCATACTCCACCTCCACTTGGTCGGCATAGGCAGCAGCAATGGGCATCATGGCGCAGAGCACATTCATGCGCATTGGTTCTGGAGCCATCACCACAGGCTCTTTCAGTCCTGACGGCAACTGGTTGACGTTCAGCTGACGCTTCTTCTGAAACTCCTCTACCCCAGCCTCCTCTGTTTCATGGTCGTCCTGACCATCCTCACCATAAGCCTCTGCATGGATTTCACGCAGACGTTTGGTCAGGGGCTTGTTCAACTCGGTGTAGTTCTGGTAGAAGTCACTGATGAGCTGTTGGCAGTCACGCTCCTCGGCATACTCGGGCATACGTTCCTTCACCACGAGTCGCATCTGTTCCTGGCTGATAAGTCGGCAGGCACCTACCGAGAAGATGCTCAGCAACGAGTTGTGGCGCACACCCTCCACCTGCAGGGCCTTCTCCGTCAGTCCAGCTTCCTCCATACACATGTCGAAAGCACGCAGACAGCAGGGGTTCAAGATGTGGGCTGAATTTTCAGCCGACATCGGTTGCTCCGTAGCTGTCGTGATCGATGGTGTTGTAGGCAGGCTACTACCGTCGTCCCAAGGGCGATAGTGCTTATTGGCCTTCTTGGCACCAGCAGGCACCTGTTCCTGACGGTTTTTCTCGCGGTCAGTGAGGGCGATGAATTCGTTCTCGCTCTCCTCAACAGTCATGTTGTCGTGGAAGATAGCCTCGTCCAGATAGAGCAATTCGTCAGCATCGGCCGTAGTGGTGAACATCACGCGACCCAAGTCGTGGGCTCCCGTGTCCATCTCGGTCTTGGTGAGCAACGAGATGCGCACCTGGTTTTCGAGAATGGTCTTGCCCTGCTCCCTTAATAGAATAAGGTGTAGTCCGAAACGGGCAGAACGGCTTACCTCCAACAGACCGATTTCCTGCTTACGGGCAATGATTTGCTGGGCAATGCGGGTGCTCTCCTCGTAACTCTCGCAGTCTACGTCGTAGGCAAACATGCCACTGGGGTGGCAACATCCAGCCACTTTGCCATCGGGCATCAGGTCGTTGTAGGCAAACTGGACGAGACGACGTTTGGCCTCCTCGTCGCCCTGACGGGCAAGGGCAAGGTTGCGGCGATTCTCCTCCGAATTGCGCAAGTTAAAGTACTCCTCCTTCGAGTTGATGGCCTTGGCCATCTTGATTTTGTTAACGTAAAAAATGTATCTCATAAAAAATTGTAGTATTTCGGCCTCCCCGGCACCGCGCCTTCGTTTGACCGAGTGCGAAATTACTACTATTTTCTATGCTTTAGAAAGGAAAAAAGGTATACCCCGTTTGGGGACGGAAAAGACCGGATTAGACCGAAAATCGGTCTGCAATTTTTTCAAAATCCTTCTTCATTTGCTCAAATACTGCATCATCATAAGGGGTGTTCATAGGGTTCATATAATCATTGTAGGACGATTTCGCCACATCCTTTGCTAAAGGAAACATTTTGATGAAATCGGGATGGGCGGGTCTCGTAATGGCACCGCCCTCAACAGCCGCTCGCGCAGGCATCACCAGCGACTTCGGCTGATTCTTGCCCTTCATATACTTATTGATAGCATTAAGGATATCATCGACAGCCTCAAGACTAATGCTATATCGCGCCATCAGTTTTCTGGCAACACTTTTCTGTGGTTTGAAATCGATACCGTACGTTGCTCCCTGCCCGTTCAGTATGTCGGTCAGAATGGCTATCTCGTCAAGCATCGTGAAGAATCGGTCAACCTCTTCGGCACTGATGCTGCCCTGTCTGCCCCAAATTTTTCGGGCTGTATAGACCCATGTATCATCATTGTCGCTTGACTTCATACAGCGTATCCAGTGCTTGCCTATCTCGAAACCACCCATACGGGCTATCAGTTCGCTACGTGTGTTAATCAGCTCTTCTTCTAAAAGCTCTTTAGGGGTAGATTCAAATAGGTATTTGATGCGTGGCAACGACGAGCCGTAGTCGGCTATCAAGCGGTTGATAAACAACAGCTCGGCACGCTCTGACGACGTAGCGCTCAGGAACTGCTGGCGCATCGTTTCCCAGTCCTGCTGCTCTATCTCCTGTTTGCGGTTAAAGAGCCGTTGGCGCAGGTTGTCCAGGGCGAAGACACGATTCATTTCGATGTTCGTTAGCGTCACGAATTCCTGTCGTGACGAGGTGTGTAAGATATCGCTCATGGTGCTGCTTACTCCTCAGGTTTTGATGCGGCCTCACGCCAATAGAGACGCGAGAAAAATTCGAGTATATAGCCCTGTTCTGTGCAGTACGACTCGCCTAAATGGATGTCTACCTCAAAGTCTTTCAATCGGTTGGCTCCGTAGCGCAGCATCTTGGGCGCAAACTCCTCCTTGCCTTTCTCGCTCCAGATGTAGGGGCGCTTGGAGGCCAGAATGCGCTCAGCTTCGGCCAGCATATCGCGCGCGGCAGTAATCATGTCGGGGTCGTAGTGGTCGGGCAATAGTCCCCATATGCAGTCGTGAAGCACTATCTCGTCCATCGTCAGTCCCATCGCCTTACCTTCGGCCACGTGACTTTCTACGACGTCTATCTGCCTATAGAGATTCTCGACGAATTGCCGTCCTGTTATCTTCCCATGCTCATAGTCGTTCCATTCGTACCAGTTGTCGGCATAGAAGTCCTGTGCAGGGTCGTAGAGCCCCACAACGGCATCGATGACCGTCTGGCGCACTATCTTGGTCGTATAGGCCGCCACGTTCTCCAGAGGCGTGCTGAACAACCACTGGCGCAGTTGCTGGTTGTCGGCAGTAAACAGATGGGTGTAGCGAGCCTTCATCTCCTCTACTCCCTCGTCCGTGAGAGGACGCTCGATACCTTCATCAAACTGCGCACACGTACCTTTATATAATATATCCGTATCGAACGGTTTCGTACGGAAGAAGTGCCAGGCCAGCTTCTCGTAAGCAGTCTCAGCCCAGTTATAGTTCATGTCAAAACGCGCGTCGGCCAGACGCTCATTCAGTGTTTCCAAATTTTCTATTCTATCTTTCATGCTGCAAATTTACACATAATCTTCTGAACCGCCAAATGCCCCACCCCGAAAAAATTGTCTCATCTCATTGTCTCAATGTCGCATAAGGAGTATAATAGTAGTATTATAAGTATTCTATTTATCATAATCTTATAAACACTACCTATATAGATACACATGGATAGTCCTTATGAGACAATGCGACGATGAGACGCGACACTCCCTTACTCCCCCTCAGTCTGCACTTTTGTGAATTTTATTGACACTAACAAATCGGCATTCACACCCCCTGCCGATAGAAAAATTGTTCCCTGCCTAGGGAAAATTTGCGCCCTGCCCAGGAAAATATTTTTTCTATTAATAGTAGCAAAAACGCCCTATTAACCGCTATCTCAAAAGTATAAAAATATCTTTACATCAAATATCACCCTCACGCCCGCAACTTGCAAGGGAACACACATTTTTCGACTTGAATTCTTGTTTTTGTCGAATTACATCAGGAACCTGCCGTCTTGTTTTTCTATCGGAATTCGTCTTTTTCTCAATTTTTTGAACCACATTCAAGAAAAAGTAGTATCTTTGCAAACGGAATAATATATTAAAGTACAAGAAAATGGGTAAACTAATGCTCTTGCTATACTTCATCCTGTCAGTGTTCCCTGCGGATGCAACAGAGAACCGACGACACATTCATGTAGTACGGCGAGGAAGCAAAAAGTCGCATCGCGGTGATACCGTTGCAAAGATATGGATTGAACAAAATGGCGAAAAGAAGATTGAAGTAGCTTGGTCGGAACTGAATGCTGACGAAGAGGCAGAAGTTCTTAAAGCCATTGATGAACACTGGGAAGAGTTAAACAAGCTGATAGACCAAGTGTTTGCAGGCAAGAAAATTCAAATTAAACGAATAAAATAACTGGAGGACAACAATATGTGTAAGTACAAAGACACAAACTTAGGAATTAAGAAACTCGACTTCAACGTGAAGCGTGGAGCTATGGCGGCTTACCTTACTGATGGTCGCGAAATCATCGTGCCCGTTTCTATGTTCCCAGACATCAAGCAGTTAACGAAGAAACAGCGCGAGGATTATATGATTATGGATGACCAGTACTTCTCGTTTGAAGCATTAAGCAAAATCTATTCTGTTAAAGATCTGTTGAGACTATAATAGATAAATTTCACAATGAAAGATAATGGCAGGCTCCCGTCACATCAGGAACCTGCCGTTTTTAGTTTATTGAGCATTAGTTACTAATTCCCTTTAAATTTGTTGCTAATTCGATGCGAATTATTTGCTCATATTCCTTAAATATATACACAAGGACTGCCGTGTGGTTCTCGTTATTTAACAATGAATTTCTTACCATTGGCTATATAGATTCCACTTGGCAAATTCTTAATTGTCTCTTTCAAATTGGCGTTTCTGCGAACTAATCGCCCGTCAAGTGAATATATATTAGTAGAGGTAGCCGTATTTCCATTTATAATCCCATCAATATGAGAAGACAAATTCTGTACAGGACGTATGGTCTGACCTCTAGTTTTGTTATAGCCATACATTCCATATCTAGGGTCAGTATCCATGTATAGGTACCAATTATAGTTAGAGTCATACTGGAAAGCTGTACCGGAGACATAAAAGCCCTGTCCAGAATAGCCGTATGGACTATATCCAACATTATAGCTATCTTCTTTTCCTCCTACAAATGGAAGGAATATACTATTGCCATTTGCACCTATAACTTTATATCCGTTGATTGAGTTAACCTGAGTGTATTCCCAAGTACAATAGTTTATCAACTCAATAAATTCATTATACGTCGGTATTCTACATTTGCCACCAGAGGTAGTGTAAGCCGCATCATATTCAGTACCTGATATGATGGATACATTAGGATCAGTATAGGTAGTTGCATCATATACAGACTTGTTCGGAGTAGTTTCTCCCCACGCATAATAATTACCAGGTTCTTCAGGACGTTGAGCCCCAAGGTTTGCGGAAGCCCAAAGTAAGCCACTTGGAAGGGCTAGGTCGACAAAACTATGAGTATCCCCCTCACTGCTTTTATTAGCTATTGGGCGAATTGGGAACGCAGCATAGTTTATGTTCCAGGATTGATTAACTGAAATGCCATTCCCTGCCGAACCCTGTAAAGCATATGCGAAACCTGGCTCAGATTCATTATCACTCCAATAGTAAATATCTGAGCCAACCATCTGAGGAGTACCCGAAATTTTAAATCCAGCTGCTGGGAGGAAAATTGATTTTCCATTTGGTCCAGTTACCTTGCATCCATATACGGAATTTGCATTATATCCCCACGTAAACGTACATTGATTATACAATTCTAAAATGTCTATTCGACTAGGGGTGAACCATTCATTACCCCAACCCTTTTGAATAATATTCCTTGAAGACCAATCCATATAAATTCCATAATCTCCCTCTGAAGATGCACCATAGTTGGTTTTTGCCCATAATTTGCCTGACGGTAAACCTAAATCAACATATTCATGACCGTTAATTACATATGTCTGTTCATCAGGATTGGAACCGCCTTCACTAATTTCTTCGAGTTCCATATTTGTTGAGAATGTGTTTGCTTTCTTTTTGAACTTCTTTGTATACTGCTTATAATCATTTATATTAGTATAAACAACTTCGACAAACCATTCTCCCATTTGTAAATAAGGTGAACTAGATTGGTGAGTATATGATGGAGTGTATGTATTATTACTATTGGGATATATTTGAAATCCATCACCAACACCATCAACTTTGTAGAAAGGTGCTTCGTTTAGAGACTTATAGACGTAAAATTTCTTAAGGCCAATACTATAAGATGAATTATTATAAAGTACTAAATTTACACTTTCAGACAATGTAGCGCCGACATTATAATAACTATGGCTCGTTAATACTAACCTAATATACTGATTGAGGTTCTGGGCCAATAAGCCATTTGTAAATAGTGGCAATAATAAAAAAATAAGCAATAGTTTAAACTTCTTCATAATCATTATAATTTTAGTTATACATATTGTTAGAATATACACAAAAGAAAACGTGGACAATTTACTTCGTCTACGCTCTCCCAGGTATCGGCAAACACCTATGCACCATATTCGAGTAAAAAGCCCACGCCTTGCGACGTGAGCATTAACTTCAACTCTTGGTGCTCATATGAAATTTTGCCGATTTCGGGTGAGCAAGAATCAAAAGCTAACGCTTCATCCTATATGTCCGTATATCTATTTCCTAGCCCATAGGCAATCAGTATTATTTGTTCGACAATGTTGTTTCACCTGCAAAGATAAAACATAATTCTGAACTTTCCAAATTTTCGATAAGAAAAGCGTTATAGCGGGATAGGTGTAAATTCTGCTACTCTATTTGTAAATTCCGAAAGTTCAGAAACAAACAGCCCGCCTACCGAGTAAGGGTAAGCGGACTGATTTATTATGTTATAGCGTTACACCGTGACAGGCGTGACAGCTAATTATTACTCCAGTACGATAGGCTTGTACTTCGGAACGAGGGCCTTCATGATGCACCAGCCAACGAGATAGGCTACGGCACAGATACAGAAGACGACCATATAGGCTGCGGGCTTACCTTCGAAACCGAACATCTGGAAGGCTCCACCCTGACCGTCAGCCCAGGTGAAGAACATACCTGAACCCTTATTGATGAGGAACGAGCCTACACCACCTGCCATAGAACCGATACCGGTGATGGTACCAATGGTTGACTTGGGGAACATGTCGCCTACGGTAGAGAAGATGTTGGCTGACCAAGAGCTCTTGACTTTGTTCCATCCTGAAAGGAGAGTTTCCAAGAGCCGGCGGAGGCCGCTCACTATCTTTTGGGTTAGACATGTTCATCTGATTATTTTACTTGTTTCACATTGAAAAGACCTTCTTGCCCTCGAAGTAGGTTGCTGTTGGCTTGGTCGAGTGGATTTCTGTCACTGGACAGGTCAGAACGTCCTGGTTGAGCAGCAGGAAGTCGGCATATTTACCCGTTTTGATGCTGCCTCTCTCATTCTCAATGAACATCTGCTTGGCACAGTTGATGGTCAGGGCAGTGAGGGCCTGCTCACGAGTAGCGAGTTCCTCTGGCCACCAAGGCGTGCCACTCTCTGACCAGAGTACACCTGTCACAGCAATCTCCATGATACCGAAGGGGTCGTCGGGACTGCCGCTCAATGCAGGATAGTCAGAGTGGATGCTCACAGGGATGTTGTTGTCGAAGAACGATTTAAAGGGGTAAGACTTGTCCTCCTGACCTGCAGGAACCATGGTCTTCAGTATTTCAATTGCACCAGTTGGCATGTGATGCCAAGTTACACCTGAGGTGACATAGATGTTGTGCTCTGCCATGCGCTTATAATCCTCATCGTTGACATTACGCACGTGTACCAGCGTGTTGCGCATTTCGTCCTGTCCACCATTGACGAAGGCATTGACCACTTGGCTGACACCCTTGTTTCCCATAACGTGGATGTGGATGGTCAGCCCTTGCGCATTCGCCTTGCGTGTCAGCTCAGTCACTTCTGCTTCTGTCCAGTTGGCAATACCCTGGTGTCCGTCGGGATAGAGCGGATCTACTATAGCCGTACCAGCTTCTACACCACCGTCGAAGAGGAGCTTGATCCATCTTGGCATAACGCGCTTAGAAGCGAACTTTTTGGCATCAACGGCTCTGCCCAGTGCCTCGTCCATATCCATCCAGCTCTCAATCTCGTAGGGCAGTCCTAATACAAAGTTCAGTTTGCCGGCCTGGTCCATCTGCTGGGCTGCCTGATAGTAATTGGTGTTTACGAAATAGTTGCCCCAGCCGCCGTGGTACATGGTGTAGCCCACTGATGCCAGATATTGGTTGATTTCGACCAAGTTAGACAAAGCTCTGTCGAGGGTATAGAGGTTGTCGTTGTCCAGGAAGGAACGCAAGTAGGTCTGGGCTTGTTCCTTCATCAGACCTGTAGGCATGCCGCTTTCGTCAACCACAATCTCGCCACCGCGCAAGGTGGTCTTGCCGGCAGTGCCGTCTTCGTTGATGATGCCTGCCTTTTTCAGCAAGATGGTATTGCCCAGTGCCTTATGACACTCCTCGTCCAGGAAGTACATGGGGATATCGCTGCAGATGGCATCTAGGTCCTCACGGGTAGGCATTGGATCGAAACTCTGGAGGCGCCAGCCTTGGCCGAAGATGGAGGTTGCGCCTTCAGCCCTGGCCTTCTGGACCGCAGCGGGCACGATTTCCTTCAGGAACTGCTCCGTAGTAACATCCAACCCAATCATCGTGCCGATGGTCTTGAGGGCATAGCCCAGCATGTAGTGAGCGTGGCCGTTGCCGCAGCCAGACATCACCAGGCCCTTGCCGCTATAGTCCACCACCTCGGTCTTACCTTCTTTAATAAAGGCTTCGGCACCTGCCTTGTCACCTACATAGACGTACTTGCCATCCTTCACGGCAAATGCCTCTACAATCTGGTTATTCTCAGAGGTAAAGATCTTGCCATAGACCACCAAGTCGGCACCAGTCTTTTCGTCACTACCTGGGTTGTCATTCGCTGCGCAGCCGGCAATCATGCCCATACCCAAAATCACACCGATGCAAGAAAACATCTTCTTCATACATTTACTTGTCTGTTTCATTTCATTAAATTTAAGAGATTAGAAGTATTGCAAAGATAAGAAAACTTACCCAACAAAAATAGAGCTGATTGCTTTACCAATCAGGTTTTGTGATTTTTGAGACTGTTTTTGTGGATTTTGAGAGTCGGACCGCTTACTTACTTGTGTTTCGCATCCAGTCCGTTACAGACTGCCCCATGCGCTGCTTGAAGGCAAGTGCGAAAGTGCTGTAGCTCCGGTAGCCGCTATCAATTGCCAGTTGTTTGGCTGAGAAGTTACACTTGGTAGCAATGGACTCGCGATAGAGACTGACGAAATGATTGATACGCAAATTGTTGATATAGGCATTATAGGTAGTGTCCTGACTGGAGAAATACTGGTAGAGATAAGTGCGGTTGGTACCAATAGCTTTAGCAAGCTGGATAACGGTCAGGTCGTGTTGTAAGTAGAGCTGTGTGTCTATGCAATGTTGCTTTAGCAAAAGCCCGATGTTCTTTGCTGGCAAAGTGGCCAAGGCCGGGCGGTCTTGGGATACGGGCTCAATCAAATCTACGGAAAGGCTCTGCTGTTGCGAGATACTCAGGTCGCTTAGCGTCTCGACACGCCACAAGAGATAGCCAATCAGCACAATGACGATTAGCTGAAGGAGATATTCGTACGACAACCCCTCGCCACTTAACGCATAGATACAGAACGCCAACAGAATGATGGCCAGCACCACGAAACTCTGCCACACCTCCTTGTGCTCCAGATCGACATAGTTATCGCGCAACCAGCAACCGTATTGTCGCAACGCGCGAACCATATATATGATTAAGCCCGTGCTCATCAAAAGCAAATAGCCAATTAACACTGGGATAAGGGCTTCGCTATGGGTGGCAACACTCCACACCATGCCTACAACAAGTGGCACTACCATCACGGCAACAGGCCACAAAGGTCGCCGGCGGTCTTGAAGCATAGTAAACAATACGATGATTGCTAAAGGAAAAAAAGTGATGCTGTCAATCAATCCGCCTATCAGGTCAGTCATCATTATATCCTCGTCTGAGGTGAGGAAAAATGTTGGCCCCATATACCATATATGATTCACAACGAATACTGCTAGGAAGGCTGCAACCCAACGACGCAGGCGTGCAGGCGGCGTAATGTCAGGAGCAAACGCATTTCCCCGACGGAACAGCAGATAACCGCTTGCCAGCATGGCCAGCATTGTCACTGCTGCATAAAGCATTATATAGAGCGTATCTTCCCGAAGTTGATCGTACATGGTTGTATTATTTGCCTTAGATTGTTATAATGCCGCAAAGATACTACATTTTCCCGTAACCCCCACACATCCTACCAAAAAAAATTTGCAGCGAGGGCATAAAAAAGAGGATGTTCACTTCACAATGAAACACCCTCCTTCTTTTATTCATTCAACACAATTAATTCTCAACCACGATAGGCTTGTACTTTGGAACGAGGGCCTTCATGATGCACCAGCCAACGAGATAGGCTACGGCACAGATACAGAAGACGACCATATAGGCTGCGGGCTTACCTTCGAAACCGAACATCTGGAAGGCTCCACCCTGACCGTCAGCCCAGGTGAAGAACATACCTGAACCCTTGTTGATGAGGAACGAGCCTACACCACCTGCCATAGAACCGATACCGGTGATGGTTCCGATGGTCGACTTGGGGAACATGTCGCCTACGGTAGAGAAGATGTTGGCTGACCAGGACTGGTGACCAGCACCGAGCAGACCAATCAGAATAGCGGGCCACCAAGCACTGTAGGCTCCGAGAGGCTGGGCGAACAGACCGAGCACGGGGAACAGGGCGAAGATGAACATGGCGCGCATACGACCGGCATAGGGGTTCATGCCGTACTTCTCGACGAAGATCTTAGGCAGATAGCCACCACCGATAGACAGTACGGTACAGATGGCATAAAGGGTGAAGATAAGGGCGATACCCATGGCTGAGTCGGAGGTGTAGCCATACTGATCGGAGAAATAGGCGGGAGCCCAGAACAGGAAGAACCACCACACACCGTCGGTCATGAACTTACCCACGATGAACGACCATGTCTGCTTGTAAGTGAAGCACTCCCAGAAAGGAATGGTCTTCTCCTCCTTAGCCTCATGCTTGTTCTGCACGTCGGCAATGTCG
This sequence comes from Prevotella sp., assembly GCA_015060535.1. Lineage (GTDB taxonomy): Bacteria > Bacteroidota > Bacteroidia > Bacteroidales > Bacteroidaceae > Prevotella. Next base: position 78,319 of record SUYH01000010.1, on the reverse strand, counting down.
TTGTCCTGCTCGATGTAGTTGAGCTCAGCCTGGTTGACGCGGCTGTTCTTGGCTGGCTTCTCATAAGCCCAGATCCAAAGGGCCATCCAGATGTAACCCAGTGCACCGATGATGACGAAGGCCATCTCCCAACCCCAGGCACGTGCCAACAGGGGAATAGTGGCGGGGGCTGCCAGCGCACCTACCGAGGCTCCGCTGTTGAAGATAGAGGTGGAGAAAGCACGGTCTTTCTTGGGGAAGTACTCGGCGGTCACCTTGATGGCTGCGGGGAAGTTGCCAGCCTCGCCAAGGGCCAGAATCATACGACACGACAGAAAGAGCCATACGGAAACGGTAGCGATGGCTACAGCGGCATCAGAGCCTGCCTGTACCATGCGCAGGGCCTCGATAGAGTCGTAGCCCTCGATGTTCATAGCTACCCATCCGCAACCAGCGTGCATCACGGCACCTGTAGACCATACGAAGATGGCGATGAGGTAACCTTTCTTGGTGCCCATCCAGTCGATGAACTTACCAGCGAAGAGGTTGGCAATAGCATAGAAGATGGAGAACCATCCGGTGATGGTACCGTAGTCGTTATCGTTCCAATGGAACTCGGGAGCGATAAAGTCCTTCCACGTAAGAGAGAGAACTTGACGGTCCATGTAGTTGACGGTGGTTGCCAGGAAGAGCAACGCACAGATGACCCAACGCCAATTGGACATCTTAGTAGTTTGGATTGCAGACATAGTTATTTAGTTATTATCGGATATCAATGACGGGAATGTTGTCCTTGTCGTTGTAGTAGAGGTTCTCGCCAGCCATGCCCCAGATAAAGGTGTAGTAGTAGGTACCGGCAGCAGCGTGGATAGACCACTCGGGCGACATGATGGCCTGCTCGTTATGCAGCCATACGACGCGGCTCTCCTGAGGCTCACCCATGATGTGGGCGATGGTCTGCTCCTGAGGCAGGTTGAAATAGTAGTAAGCCTCGATGCGACGGCCATGGGTGTGAGGAGGCATGGTGTTCCAGGCAGCACCAGGGTTGAGCTGGGTCAGACCGAGCTGCAGCTGGCAGGGACCTTCCTCGAGCACGTCGTTGACGATGAGCTTATAAACGGTACGGTTGTTGCACTCCTCGAGCGAACCTACAGGACCCCATACGGCAGCCTTCAGCGAGCCCTTACGGCCATCGAGGGTAATCCACTGGGTCTTGTAGTGCTTGTGAGCCGTAGCGGAGTTCAGGTAGAACTTGGCAGGCTTCTTGGCATCCTTGGAGCGGAACTCGACCACCTTGTTGACATCCTTGCCCTTGGCAATATGTCCACGACCGATGTAGAGGGCCTCCTTGGGTGATAGCGCATACTCCTTGCCATCGACGATGACCCAGCCTTCGCCCTCACCGCAGTTGACGACACCGAGCTCACGGTTGTAGAGGAAATACTTCTCCTGGATGGTCTTGTCGACATCAAGGCCGAGCTCGGGGAAGTTCTCCAGCTTCAAGGTCTTGTTGACAGGCATTGCTCCACCGAAGATGAAGCGGTCGTAGTGTGAATAGGTGAGGTTGATCTCGTCGGCTACCATCACCTTCTCCATGACGAAGCGGTCGCGCAGCGTCTTGGTGTCGTAATGCTTCACGTCCTCGGGGTGACAAGCCGTCTGGAAGTTCACCTTCTGCTGAGCCGTCATGCTCAGCGCGCCCATCAGCAGGGCAAAGCTCAAAATAGTCTTTTTCATTATTGTCTTATTGATTAGTCTTTTACCTTTTTACATTTTTACTCTTTTACCTTTTTCTCCGATGCTACGATACGCATGCGGTTCCATACCACCATACCGATGGTGATGATGCTCAGGATACCGGCACCCACATACTCCAGCGAGTTGACACACTTGTAGATGACCCATCCAAAGAGGGAAGAGGCGAAGTCGAGGGCACCACCGTCGAATCCGGCAGGGATGTCGGCAGCCTTGTCGCCAGTCTGCTCAAACACGGTGTGGGCAGCCTGTGTGAAGGCAGGAGCCATATCGGTCACGAAATACAGACCGATGGCCAGCGCCACGAGACCGATGATGAAGGTCTTCACGACATTACCCTTGGTGAATGGCAATACCATGGGGAACAGGTAGAACATGCCAGCCAGCGAGGCCAGGGGCAGGAACTGATTGCCAGGCAGCACGACGGCCAGACCGAGGGCTACAGGGATGAGCAACAGCGAAACGACCAGCGTGGTGGGGTGACCAATGACAACGGCAGGTGACATTCCGATGTACACCTTCTTGCCATTAAACTTACGCTTTACCACCTCCTGCGTCTTCTCAGCGATAGGCTTCAGACCTTCGATAAACAGCGAGGTGATGCGAGGAATGAGCTCCATCACAGCACCCATCGTCACTCCGAGGAAGAGGATCTTCTTGATGTCGAGCTGGGCCAACGCACCAATCAGTGCTCCTACGATGACACCCAGAATCAGGGGCTCGCCCATCACACCGAACTTCTTCTTCATACCCTCAGCGTCGATGTTCAGCTTCTCGAAACCGGGAATCATGTCGAGCGCCTTGCCAATCAGCAGGGCGAAGGGCACGAAGCTCTGACAGAAAGGCTGGGGAATAGAGATGCCCTGCCACTCAGGATAGTACTCCTGGAACTTGTCGGCAGTGAGGTCGGCCATCACCAGCGTCACGATGTAACAAACGATAGCGGCAAAATAGCCCCACACCAGGCTCTGGTCCATCACGAAATAAGCTACGGCACCGATGAAGGCGAAGTGCCAGTAGTTCCAAAGGTCAATATTCACCGTGCGAGTGCACTTGGTAATCACCAACAGGAAGTTAACACCCAGACAGATGGGGATAATCAGCGCACCTACCGCCGTGTTATAAGCCACAGCAGCAGCAGCGGGCCATCCCATGTCAAACACTTTCAGCTGCAAGTCGTAGAGACGCGAGATCTCGCTCAGCGGACCACCGAAGTTAGTGGTCAGCAGGGCCGTCACAATGCCGAGGCCTACGAAACCGACGCCAACATAGAGGCCTGACTTGAGCGACTTGCCGAATTTCAACCCGATGCAAAGGCCGATGATGGTAAACAGGATAGGCATCATGACCGAAGCACCCAGACTAATAATGTAACTAAATACTTGTTCCATTGTTTAAAATACCGATATTCTTTGTTTGTTTTAGCGTACTTGGCTGCAAAGGTAATAAATATTTTATGAAATACAAAACATTAGTCTTGGAAATATACCTTTTTCACACGTCCGCTGACTGCCGTGAGCACTTCGTAGGGGATGGTACCCAGCACATCGCTCAGCACATTGACAGGCAGATGCTCACCGAAGATCTCGACGCTGTCGCCCTCCTGACAAGGGATGTCAGTGACGTCAATCATAGCCACATCCATACAGATATTACCCACATAGGGCGCCTTCTGTCCGTTCACCAGACAGTAAGCAGCTCCGCGCCCAAGATGACGGCTCAGGCCATCGGCATAGCCAATAGGAATGGCAGCTATCACGGAGTCGCGCGTCAGCACACCCTTGCGACTGTAGCCCACCGTCTCGCTTTTGGGTACCTGACGCAGCTGTAGGATGGTAGTCTTCAGCGTGCTGACAGGTAACAGGGGAGCATCGCCACCCATCGGGTCGTAGCCATAAAGACCCAGTCCGAGGCGGCACATGTCGAGATGACGCTCAGGGAAGTGGACGATACCTGCCGAATTGCAGATGTGGCGCAGGATCTTATGGTCGAAGGCTGACTGCAACTGCGAGCTGGCCTTATCGAATTTTCGGAACTGCTCTGCCGAGAAACGGTCGAAGTCGACGCTGTCGGAACCCACGAAATGACTGAACACCGAACGGGGGATGATGGCATTCTGACTCTTCAGCCGACTGATCAGACGGTCCATGTCGTGCTCGGGGTCGAAGCCTAAGCGGTGCATGCCCGTATCGAGCTTGATATGTACGGGCCATCCCGTAATACCTTGCTTCTCAGCGGCCCCGATGAGGGCTTCCATCAGTCGGAAGGAGTAGACCTCAGGTTCGAGGTCGTAGTCGAACATGGTCTTGAAAGCCGTCATCTCAGGATTCATAATCATGATGTTCTGCGTGATGCCGTTGCGACGCAGGGTGACTCCCTCGTCAGCTACAGCCACAGCCAGATAGTCCACACGGTGTTCTTGCAGCGTCTTGGCCACCTCGACAGCTCCAGCACCATAGGCGTCGGCCTTCACCATGCACACCAGTTTAGTCTCAGGCTGCATGTGGGAGCGGTAGTAGTTCAGATTGCTGACCAGCGCATTGAGGTTCACCTCCAGAATGGTCTCATGGACCTTCTGCTCCAGACGCTCGGTGATGCGGTCAAAGCCAAAGACGCGGGCGCCCTTGATGAGCACGACCTCATCATGCAACTGGCGGAAGGCATCGCTACGCAGGAAATCGTCCGTCGTGGCGAAGAAGAGGGATGAGGGGAGATGGAACACAGCCTGCTGGGCTCCGATATGCGGTCCGATGCCTATCAGACGCCCTACCCCACGCTTCAGACAGAGGTCGTTCACCTCGCGGTAGAGGGCTGCGTCGTCCATTCCGCTCTGGAAGATATCACTCAGGATGAGCGTGCGGCTCTGACCAGGCCGACGACTCATGAAGTCGAGGGCGATGTCGAGTGAGTTGATGTCGGAATTATAGGAGTCGTTGATCAGCGTACAGCCGTGCTGACCTTCCTTCACCTCCAGACGCATGGCAACAGGCTCCAGATGGGCCATCCGCTCTGCCAGCTGGTCGGCTTCGACACCCAGATACAGCGCGACGGCCAGACAGGCAAACGAGCACTGCAGCGAGGCCTCGTCGAAGAAAGGCAACTGGTATTGTCCGCGTGTACCTTTATATATATAGGATACGATGGTATGGCCGACCTCGTTTTCCACTTTCTCGATATACAGCGGGGCGGAGATATTCTCACGGCTCCACCCTATCTTCTCGCCCTTATAGCCACTGCGACGGATGCAACGGCTCACCGTGTCATCGTCGGAGTTGTAGATCATGACCTTAGCGCCATTGAACAGCTGAAGCTTCTCCATGCACTTCTCCTCCAGCGAACGGAAATTCTCCTGATGGGCAGCACCCAGATAGGTCAGCACGCCAATGGTAGGCTGGATGATGTCACGCAACGAGTCCATCTCACCAGGCTCGCTGATACCGGCTTCGAACAGCGCCACCTGTGTCTGTTCGCCAAGGAGCCATACGCTCAAGGGCACACCAATCTGTGAGTTGTAGCTCTTGGGCGAGCGAGTCACCGTCAGCTGGGGCGACAGCAACTGGTAGAGCCACTCCTTCACCATCGTCTTACCGTTAGAGCCTGTGATGCCCACGATAGGACAGTCGAACTCATCGCGATGGCGCTCAGCCAGACGCTGAAGAGCGGCAAGAGGTGAAGGCACCTTCAGATAGTTGGCATCGGCCTCAGCGTGCTCAGGCACGCTAGACACCACGAAGTTGCGCACACCACGACGATACAGGTCGGCAATATAGCGATGACCGTCGTTGCGGCTGGACTTCAGGGCAAAGAACAACGTCTCCTCAGGGAAACACAGTGAACGGCTGTCGGTGAGCAGCCATCCTATACGAGCATCAGCAGTGCCGATGCGGCGCGCGCCAATAAGCGTGGTAATCTTTTCAATGGTGTAATTCATAATGCAAAGGTAGGATATTTTTGGCGTAACTCCGCTAGTTTTAACATAGTTTTATCCATCAAGGCCTGATATTCGGGGGCCTCTGGGTGGAAGGGCTTGTGGGCCAACGTCTGTTTCAATGGGCGCCACTCGTCCAGAAAAGCTTTAGCTGCTGGCGAGAAATAGCTGTCGACCAGCCGTTCCCAGATATAGTCGACGGCCTGATCGGAAGGATGCAGCATATCGGCGGCATAGAAGCGATAGTCGCGCAGCTCGTCCATCAGGATCTCGTAAGAAGGAAAATAGTCGAAACTTCGACATGCTAACAACAATGTTGCTTTTGACAATTGGCTCTCATGATAGCCGTATTTGCGATAGCGGATGGGACTGACCGTCATCACCACATGCACTTCCGGGTTGCGCTGGCGAAGCAGGTCGACCGTCTGTTGCAGATAGTCTGCACAAGCCTCAACAGAGAGCAGTTCCTCCTGAAAGAGTCGCTGGGGTCGCTTCTCGCAGTTGTCGACAATCTCGCCCGTCTCCTTCAGTCTGTACACGTGGTTGGTACCCAACGTGAGGAAAACAATGCGGGGAGCACCCTCATAGCGCTGGACGGTATGCAGGATGCTGACGGGATTGTACATCACCCCATAGGGATTCGACGTCACGGGAAACCCTTCCTCGCGGAAGCGCTGACTGATGCTGTCGGCAAAGCACGAACCGACGAAGAGCAGCTCCTCGCAGGGCTGTATTTCGAAGTCGGGCTTCGGAATATCTACTATCGTACGGAATTCCATCGCGCTTAGCTTCGGCTAACCTGTAATCCTGTCTTCGAAAGCGTCATGTCCACAAAACGGGCATTGGCATTGGGCTGCTGCATCGTCAGCAACTGCTTGATACGGACGGCAGCCTCAGGGTCTTTGGCCACCATATAGAGATAGCCGCCACCACCGGCTCCAGGCAACTTATAACCCAGGCAGAGGTCGTCGACGAGGTCGGTAATCTTACGCACACTATCGGGATTGGTACCACTGTCGATGCGCTGGTTCTGGTGCCACGTCTTACGGATGAGCAGTCCCGTCTCCTGGAAGTCCTGACGCTGGATGGCCTCATACATATCGACGGCATGGGCCTTCATCTCACGCAACTGCAACAGCTGCTGATGATGGTTGACGAACATCCGACGCACGATTTCTGCCAATATCTTCTTGGCGGTGCGGGTGATGCCGGTATAGTAGAGCAGATGACACTGCGCATATTCGGGCTGGGTGAACACATCGTCGGGCAACCAGCGCACACGGGGATTCTGGTCGAAGCCACGCTGGGTGTCCAACAGCTTCACACCACCTAATACTCCTCCGAACTGGTCTTGCCAACCGCCACCTGTGGTGAGCAACTGTTCCAGAACCAGCGTGCGACGCCCGATCTCGTTCTTGTCCCAGGACAGCGAGCAGAAGTCGTTGACAGCACCCAGCACCGTAGATGCCAGGATGGAACTGGTACCCAGTCCGCTACCTGCAGGGATAGCCGACAGCAGGGTGAGCTCAATGCCACAGCCAAACGACTCGAGCTGGGCACGCAGCGAGGGATAGGTCTCTTGTGAGAAACCAGGCTGGAAGCCAGCCAACACCAGTGCTGCCTTGGGGATGGAGAAGGGTGAGCCTACCTTGTTATAGGCAGCCAGCTGTTCGTAGGTATCGACCACCTCGATGGCTCCCAGGTCGATGCTTCGCAACACGATATGGGGCTCGCGGCAGGGCTTCACATAGGCCTGCAAAGGGGGTTGTCCGTTCAGCTCGATGGCGATATTGACTACCGACCCACCTTCCATCAAACAGTAAGGTGGGGTATCCGTCCATCCACCTGCCAAGTCAATGCGTACGGGTGAACGTCCCCACACAATCTGATCGGGATAGATAGAGAGGTGAGGGGTTAGAGGTGAGAGGTTAGAGGATTGCAGCACACCCTCGCGCAACAGCGAGAAAGCACCGTCGCTATCGCCTCGGAACATGGCATCGTGGATGCGCGTCATCAGCGGAGCATCAGCAGAGAGCGGCTCGGGCTGGGGCAACTGCATCTCATGGAATTCACGGGCAGCATCGTCCAAATCCAACTGGTAGAACACGCTGTGCTGCCAGTTACGGGCCAGCGCAGGCCAGTTCTTGCTGCGAAACGCCTTGCGCTGGGCAAAGAGGCGACGCAGATTGGCCACATTGGAGATATCCTCGGCAGAGAGGAAGGTAGTGGCTAGTCTTTCTAGTCCATCTAAATTGACTAGTTGATCTAGGCTGTCTAGCACGGGAAAGCGCTTCTCCTGCTGGGCAGCACCAGCAAATTTTTCATTGATGTCGTAGCGACGCACACAATATTGTGTCTCGCCAATGGGGATGATATCTACGCACTGACCAGGTTCCAGATGGATGGTCCAATCGTTCTCAGGCACTCCCGTCACGATGTTATCACGCGTCAGGGTCCAATGCTCCCCGATGCAGCTATTCTCAATCCAGATATTCTGGTTCTGCTCGGTAAACCGATAGTGGGTAATGGCATTCTGTGTGAAAATGCTGGGGTGCGGTTTGCGGTCATGGTGCATGATGTCACGCTGGTCGTTGACGATATTCTGGATAGCTACCGTCGACGAGATCATCTCGCCTGAGGTGCCGAAATGGTAGAACTCGCCACCCTGCAAAGGCACAATGGCTACCGAGAGCTCATGCAACTCGGGGTCGTCGATGGTAGGATGGGTGCCCAGCGTACAGCCGAACTCGCTGTAGAGATCGTATTCCTTAAGGCTAGTAGGGCTAGTAGAACTAGTATAACTAGTAGAACTAGTAGAACTAGTCATACTACGCTTCATCAGCAGCTTCATGGCGCGGTCGGAGAGCAGCCAGATACCGATATCCGTCAGATAGAAATGGTCTTTCAGAAGCTCTGACAATTGCTCCGTGCTGGGTTTTTGTAGCATCTGCTTCAGCACGTTAGGCGTACGACGGTCACTGACAAAGACACCATGGTCCTTTGCGATAGCAGCATCAAGCCACAGTCCGTAGCACACCACATCGGCATCGGGGATAGGACCGATGCGCTCGGCAGCACGGATATACACATCGCCACTGACTATCATCGTGGTCAGACGCTTAGGGGCCTGCTCCATCATCCGTTCATAGAGCGGCAGCTGAAGGTCGAGCAGGGTCTGCGACAATCGCTGGCCACGCTCCCAACGGAACACGGGGATAGGGGTCAGTATCTTACCACTGGGGGCATAGGAGGGCAGTCGGCGACTCTGTCCACCGGCATGTAGCACGATGCAGCGCTCGCCACCCAGCCACTGTTCAGCCTGCTGCATGAGCCACGTCGTTCCTCCACCCGACCCCAGCTTATGGCCTATCGGGTCGTTGGTACAGAAATACTCATCACGCGAGAAGCCCGTGACATCATGGAAACAGCCCACCAGATTAGGTGGCAAGGATAGTAGTTTCTTCATTACATTAAGATTGTTTACGACGGCGATAGTGGATGCCCACCATCACCAGTATAATCAGCAGCAAGACGCCATAGGCCACATAAGCCACCGTCTCCGTGCGGTCGATGCTCTTGGGGAAGAAGCTGAGCACTACCTCATGCTTGCCTGGCTTCACCTGCAGGGCACGCAGCACGTAGTCGACACGACCCAGTTCCTGCTCCACACCATCTACCGTAGCAGTCCAGCCAGGATAGTAGATCTCAGAGAAGACCACTACTCCACCCTTGCCCGTCTCTACCTCGTAGGTCAGCTGGTTAGGCTCATAAGTCTTCAGGCGTACACGGCTCATCGTGTCCTGAACGACACTCTCGCCCAGCACCTCCTTGAACTTCTGGTCGGCCACAGCCTCACTACGCAGGTTCAGCTGACCAATGCCGTCCAGTTCCTCGTTGGCATTGGCAACGTAGCGGACCTTGTCAACCAGCCAGGCATGTCCGTAGGTATAGGGATTCTCCAGAGGTACCGACTGTCCACCCTGCAACGGCAGGATGAAGTATTTGGTGTTGAGCATGTTCAGCACGGGATAGATACTATCGCCTTTGACCTGCGTCATGTCGCCACCGGCCTTGCTGATGGAACCAATAACACCGCTCATCTCCTTCTGGATATACGCATCAACCAGCTCCTGGTAACGACGCAGCTTAGCAGCATGGTATCCACCGATGCTCTTCAGATAGTAAGAGGTCTCATTCTCATTGAAAGTCGACGTGGCCAGGTTCAGCACACGGAAATCGAGCGTCTTGTCTTGCAGGATATGATCGACGGCCTGTGTCTTGTTGACGGGCTCGTCGCGCACCGTCTGAGGCACGAACATGCTATCGTTCAGATAGCGCTTGTTCACCTGCCACATATCGAAGAGGCAGAGCACCGTCAGAGCTATCGCCATCCACTCCGCACGCAGCTTACGATACTGATACAGCAACAGACAGGCCGTTCCCACTACGATAATCCAGAACGAGCGCCAGCAGTCGGCCACAAACACGGCCACGCGCATCTCCGTCAGGTTGCTGAGCAGGGGCATCAGCTGTTCTGACGGTATCTGCTTCATGGCTTGCAGCTCGTTGTAGCTGACGAAGTCGGGGAAGAAGGTCTTGGGCATCAGCGCGAAGAGCATGCAGAAACCTGCCGTCAGGGCAAACGAAGTGTAGAGCCACTTCGCCTTCCGTTTCAGCAGTTCGGGCTCGTCGGCAATCTGCTTCAATGCCAACATGGCCAGCAGAGGTATGGTAAATTCAGCAATGACCAATATCGAAGCCACCGTACGGAACTTGGCATACATCGGCACGTAGTCCAGGAACAGGTCGGTGAACGGCATGAAGTTACGGCCCCACGAAAGGAGTATCGAAAGGATGGTAACTGCCAGCAACGCCCACTTCATAGGGCCTTTCACGATAAACAGTCCCAGCACAAAGAGCAGCATCACAAAGGCACCCACATAGACAGGTCCCATCGTCATGGGCTGGTTGCCCCAATACTGCGTCAGCTGGTCGTAGATGCTCAAATAGTAGCTGTCGGCATGCTGCATTGCCGTCTTGTTCTCCGACAGCGGCACACTGGCACCACCCTTGGCGTTAGGCACCAACAGCGTCCACGTTTCGTCAATGCCGTAACTCCACTGGGTGATGTAGTCGCGATCCAGTCCGCTACTCGTCTGGTTTGCCGTATTCTGCTTCACCAGCTCACTCTTGCTACGCATCGACTCCTTGCTGTATTCCCACGTGTGATAGAGGTTCGAGATGTTCAGACACACACCGACCACAGCGCCCAACAGACACACGCCCGTAGCCTTCAGCAAGTGCTGATAGCGCTTCTGGAGCGCACCTTCTATCAGGAAGGCTATGATCATCGCAACGATGACGAACAGGTAGTAGTAGGTCATCTGAACGTGGTTCGCCTTCACTTCAAAGGCGGTGAAGACGGCCGTCAGCAACAGTCCACTCAGGTATTTTCCCCTATAGGCCAGCACAATACCAGCTATCAGCGGTGGCAGATAGGCCAGCGCCATTACTTTCCAGAGGTGTCCGGCAGCAATGATGATGAAGAAATAGCTGCTGAACGCCCATATCACCGAACCCAGCATAGCCAGATACCAGCGGAAGTCGAAGGCACGCAGCAGGATATAGAAGCCCAGTAGGTAGACAAACACAAACCATACATTCTCGGGCAACCACAGGTGATAGGCTTCGATGCCCTTCGACAGGATGGTCGTGCTGTCGTACGAAGGAGCCATCTGGTAAGTCGGCATACCACCAAACAAAGCGTTCGTCCATCGCGTCACCTTGCCAGTACGCTCCTGATACTCCGAAGCCTCCTGACCAGCTCCTCTTGTGGCCGACGAGTCATGCCTGTAGAGTATTCGTCCCTCGATATCGGCAGGGAAGAAATAAGCAAACGATATCACCACGAATAGTACGACTACCAGCACGTCAGGCAGCCACTGCTTCCAATTTTTCATAACCTTATATTTATTTTGGTTGCAAAATTACAATAATTTTCGTAACTTTGCAACCAAAACAGTTAAAAAAGACATGAAAATAGGTATTATCGTAGCTATGGATAAGGAGTTGCAGCAGTTGCAACAGCTCTTCACCGACGGCAATGTGCTGGTGCGCAAATGCGGCATCGGCAAGGTCAATGCGGCCCTTGGTGCCCAACAGATGATCAACGAGTTCCACCCCGACTGCATCATCTCCAGCGGTTGTGCGGGTGGCAATGGCGACGACGTCCAAATACAGGACGTCGTAGTGAGCAGCGAGCTCTGCTATCACGATGTCTATTGTGGTACGGCCATCGACAACACGACCCAGTACGGACAGGTGCAAGGCCTCCCCGCCCGATACCAAGCCGACCCCTATCTGCTGGAAAAAGCCCAAAACTTATCACTCCTCACTCCTCTCTCCACACTCCACATTCACCCTGGTCTCATCGTCACCGGCGACTGGTTTGTGGATACGAAGGAGAAGATGCGTAGCATCATCGAGAAATTCCCTGAGGCCAAGGCTGTCGATATGGAGTCGTGCGCCATTGCCCAGACCTGTTATATCAATAAGGTGCCGTTCATCTCGTTCCGCGTCGTCAGCGACATCCCCCTGCGCGACACCGACGCCTCGCAGTATCATAACTTCTGGGAAACGATAGCCCAGAACTCATTCCAAGTCACCAAAACCTTCGTAGAATCACTATGGAAGTAATACAGAGTTTCACCATCGACCATACCCGCCTGAAGCCAGGCATCTACGTCTCGCGCGAAGACAAAGGCTTTACAACTTTCGACCTGCGTATCACCGAACCCAACCAGGAACCTGCCGTAGCACCAGCCGCCATGCATAGTCTGGAACACCTGATGGCCACCTGGTTCCGCAACTCAGAGGCCAAGGCCGACGTGGTCTATGTGGGTCCCATGGGCTGCCTCACCGGCATGTATATCATCATGACGGGCTCATATACCGTTCACGATATGCGCCGCCTCGCCATCGAGTGTCTCCAGTGGATTCTCACGCAGACTGAGGTACCTGCCACCCGCCCTGAGGCCTGTGGCAACTACCTGCTCCACGATCTCCCCATGTGTAAGTGGGAAGCAGCCCGCTATCTCGACCGTCTGCAGCACGACTTCCACTCCGAATACACCAAGCTGCAAATCACCCTCGACGACGGCAAAGTCTTCGCTGACGCGTAGAGGGCACTATTTCAAACTTATGCGTAGGAATACCATCCTTGTTGATGAAATTACGCTGCACAATCACGGGTGTCTTACCGTCTTGGGTAGATACAAAATCCGTGTGTACATTGTGTCTTTTCATATCCTCCAGCATTCTTACCCCATCTTTTGTACCATCCAAACGAGCAATGGGGAAAGCTTCCCAACCCAAGTGGGCAAGTATCATCATCACATTGCCGCAAGTACCACCCACGTAATAGGATATGGGGACTCTTTGTCCGTCCCATATCAAAACATCCAGGCTAATCAGGCCTGCGCCAACTGCTATATTATTTGTTTCAAGTTTCATGATTCAAGTTTAAAGATTCAAACTACAGGATTAAGCCTCTCCACCAACTCCGCTTTCACCTTTTCCCACGCCACCTGTGGGTCATACTCCACCTGTGGCCCAAGAATCATTTCCGTGTCCGTCAAGAATTCCTCATCCTGTAGTTTACCGTCCATATTCAGCAAAAATTCCTTGTACGTAGGCAAGTGTGATGCCGTGAAGCCAAGATAGCGCTCATAGCTCTCCATCACTTTCCCTTTATCCAATTCGAGGTGCATTGACAGTATCTTCCACAGGTCAAACAAATCACGTCCTTTTCTACGCTGATAAACAGCCCTCAGTTTCGTCCCTGTCAGTTCTGCTAACTCATACGTCAGCACCTCGCAAGCACCCTTGAACCACGAACTATTCACCGCAAAAGGCACTCTTACCATCGGATATACCGAGAAATGCTCCTTGCAGTTAATCTCCACCTTCAAGTGAATCTCCCCCGCATCCATATCCGTCGGTTGCACCTTGAATACCAGCGTATTGTTGTGCTTCTTCTGCTTCACCACTGGCTCGCCCAGCCAAGCCAGCGCATCCCTTAGATGGTCTATGGTCTCTTTAATGGGTTCTGCCTTCACTTGCACCAGATCGATGTCCTCTGAGTATCTGGGCTGCGGCTTCAGATACAACTTACCCAATGCCGTGCCGCCACGGAACGCCAGATGCTCCGCAAGAAATGTATCGCTATAAATAGATACTAACGCACGGCAGACTATCAAATCCTGTTCGATGAATTTATTTACCACCCACGGGGCCTGCTCGCTCCATTCCGTAATATATCGTTCTGGTATCATAACTCGTCAATCTCGATGGTTTCGTTCACAATAATTCTCCACTTGGCGTTTCTTTCGCACCCCTCGCTGCTCTTTCCTGCCTTTAAAGGCACATACTGAAGCACGAAACCGGAACACTTCAACAGACTGTACAGCGACTCTGCCGCTTCACCTTCCTCCAGCACTTCGTCCAAAATATAGCCCAGTCGTTGCAGACTGGTAACCGGCACCTCCTTCACGAAGTCAGCCCCTAAACGCCCGAAATCCAGTTTCTCCACCAATTCAGCCAGAACAGTGGCTGCCCGCGAAACGCTTCCTGTCTTAGCCTGATACGTCAGCAAATCTACTGCCGTCAGTTCAGGACGCGACACATTAATGTAGCCCGTCCGCGTCTGTCGTCTCTCCACGTATGCCTCAGGAATATGGCTCTTGCAGAAATAATGCGTAAGGTACTTCTCTCCCTTCTTGTCACGCATGGCGGGAGGCTCTATCATCACACTGAACCGTAGCGGGACTTGATGCGAAGCTCCGTGATAACTTGCAGCACTCAACAGAGCCACATAGTATTTGCGTCCCAGGTGGTGCATCATGTCGTCCAAGTAAAACGACTGTGGCACAGCCCCGCGCAGCACATACTCATCCGGCACTATGACGTAGAAGCCGCGCAGGGGCGACATAATCCGTCCCTTGCTCACCTCTCTGGTCAGCGCACGTGCAATGCTGCCGGCACTCATGTCAGGGAATGCCTGCGCCACCTCATCGTGTGTGAAGGTGTAATTGCCTCTAAGCGGCTTATCATATATCCAGCTTGCTATGCTTGCCATTTTTTTGAATTCACTATTTTGTTTGCAAAGATAGACATTTTTTGTCTAACTACGCAAATAAATAACGAAAATCTTGTTCAATTTTTGTGTTTTTAAGTTATTTTATTGACCAGCATTAATTTTCGTTGTATGCTTCTCCTGTTATCCAAAGCAGAAAGGGTTCACTCCCCTCATTGATCTGCTTAAACACAGTAGCATCTTCAATTTCGTAGTTCGCTGAACTTACGTTGTAAATAGTGACACAATTGTTATATTCCAATCCCACAAGCAACGCGCCAAGTGACAACAACTTACTTGTCAGCAACGCAATACCAAAACACACATGGTCGCTGATAGGCTTGAAGGTTGCCTGATGCCCCTGAATCATATTTGACACAATACGATACAGTTCAAACGGATTTTGCTCATCAGCGTAAGTGATATTCTGTGGCTCGGTAAACTGCTTCTCAGTAAAGAACTCGTGGTATTTCAGCATCAGATAGTCAGAATGCCGTGGGTCTTTCGATGGGAAAGGCAACACGGGAAACATATCTGAAGGCTGGAAATGATTGTAGATGCTCCGCAAAATATCAATATTCTGGTCTCCCATCAAGCTAATCAGGATATTTATCCTATCCAAATTAGACTCACGACTTGATAAAGAACGGAATCCCACCAGCGGCTCAATATTGTCTATTACTGGTGTTTTCTTTATCTGTTCATATATCGTAACGTTTTCAGATACTGCAAAGAACAGATTCTTAGATTTGTCCTTGTCAAGCTTATTAAACAAAGCCTTGCCAATATTGAAATAGAAAGCTCTGGGTAATGAACTAACATCCATTATCACGTCATTATAAGACGCATTACTATGCCTATCGCCAAACGACTACATTCCAAATTAGGCATCAATGCTGACATGATACTCGAATTTGCTTGAAGTACACAGTCAGATTATTTCCTGACTTCGGCGATGCATCACCCTGCTCGCGTGTATGCCTGTTAGTTCAATTGGTGTCGAATACTTGTGTTTGCTACTATTAAGTCTAGCAATTGCTAGACTTAATAGTAGCAATTGCAAGAATTAATACTCACAGAGGGGCATTCCCTCTGTGAGGTTTCTTTTGTTTTTTCTTCGTTTCTTTGCGACTCCTGAGTTCGTCGATATAGCCTGCAGTCACGATACCGGAGGGGAGGGCAATAATGGCAATGCCCACCATAGAGGAAATGATGCTGATTACACGTCCGACATGCGAGGCGGGGTATATGTCTCCATATCCTACGGTTGTCAGGGTGCAGGCAGCCCAATAGAAGGCGTCGAAGAAAGAATCAAAGAGGTATTCTCCGGTCTCAGGGTTAATCTCCACTTCTGCATTGAACATGATAAGGGCGGTAATGAAGATATAGAAGATAGCCAACGAGAATACCGTCCATAAAATCCTTCCCTGACGTTGTATAACGGCAAGTATGATGACTAACGGCTCGTAGTATCGCACCACCTTGATGACTCGCAGGAGTCTCAGTAAGCGCGATACACGGGCAATCTTGAAGGAATTACTAATCAGATTGAAGGTTGGCAAGATAGACAACAGGTCGATGATGGCCATAGGTCTGAACGGATAAGTCAGAAAGGCCACGACCGGATGACGAGGACGCTTAGACGTCAGATCTGCCGTCATCCATCTGAATAGATAATCGAGCAAGAAGCATACTCCTGAGAAGATGTCGAAGTACCAAAAAATGGTCCAGTGTTCTCTGAACATCAAGGGTATGATGCCTATCGCAATGGCGAAAAGCATCACCCCATCATAGATTCGAGAATACAGGTTATCACTCCTTGTCGATACCAGGTCCCTTATATGTTCCCTTAGAGTCATATGACTTTAACTGAGGCGCTTCAACAGGATAACCTTAATGCCTTTGCCCTTCATCGTGGGCATAGTCTCGCCGACATCAGAACCAATATAGGTAGGATCGCAGACGGTGAACTTACGACCACCTACGGTGATATAGTCGCCAGGAACATCGTAGGGGAAGTTGACGGCCATAGCGAGGTGACCAGGATAGTAGACGAGCACGCAGTCGAGCCCAACAAGGTCGCGTACGAGATGCGACAGGAGAATAGAGCGGTCTTCACAGTCGTTATAGGGATAGAACATGCTCTCCTCGCCAAAGAAGTTACGGTCGTAACCCCATATCGATTCATCGTAGGCATAGAGGAAACATCCCTGATTCGGGTTCTTGCGATCAATGTCGGTCTTACCTTGTACCCACCAATCCAACTGCTGCACTGCCTCCAATGGTTTCAATCCACTCAGTTTCTCGCGCATACCTGGATAAATTTGGTCTGTAAGCCACTTTTCCAGCGGAGTATTGGCATAGTTGGCCCAACGGGTCATGAAGTTGTCTTCGGTGTAAGAACAGGGATAGGTATTATAGAAATCGATGCTGTTCTTATTGGAACGGATAGTGAAGCTGAAGTCGGGGTTCTTGATGGACGTGATGGTGCGCTCGTTGGTAGGTAAAACCGAAAAGTTCTGAAGAGCGGAGATCTGTAGCGACAGGGGGCTCTCCTTGGGGAACTTAGCCGTGCAGATGGACAATTTAGAACCATCCTTGATATTGTCGAGCAGATAGTACCATTCGCCATCGATGTAGAAGTAGGACTTGCCGAACATATTGTACTGGCTGGCTACAATCATATAGAGCGTCTGGCCGTCGTGGGCATAGCGCATCTTATAGCCTGACTGGGAATAGAGGAAGCCCAGAGCCAGTGTGGCCTCGTTGCTATGATTGCCATAGAACTTGTTGGTCAGCGTGAGCAGCATCTGATAGTAGGCCCAGTCGGAGAAGTTATGCTTCTGACGCTCCTGCAAGCAGTCGTAGAGCAGATTGTCAAACTGGGGCTTAAGGAACTCGCCCAAGGCGTCGGCCACCTGATCGCCACTGATGCCAGCCAGACGGAAGCGGCAGTTGTCGCCTATGCGGACACGACACTGGGTGCCGAAGACGTCAAATGTCATATAAGGATTGGCCTGTGCGGTCTGCTGCACGACCTCAGACAAAGGCTTAGCCTGGGGCAGAGGAGCCTTGGGAGCCTCGACCACTTGCTGCACCTGGATGTTGTCGTTGCTCTGCTCGCGCTTCTTGCGCTTGCGTTCAGCCTTAGCAGCATCCTTGGCTGCCTTCTTGGCTTTCTTCTCGGCAGCCTTCTCTTCGTCGCTCTTATCCTTGCCGCCAAACAGTTTGGAGAACCACGAGGCGGTCTCTTCCTCAAAGCCTTCGACGACCATGGGCTCTACCTTCTCTTCCTCGGGAACCTGAACAGGGGGCTCGGCACCGAACTCTTCCCAAGCCTCACGGACAAACTGCAGATACTCGGCAAATGCCTTCTTGCGGAAGTCGGTATACTCCTGCTTGGCCTTATTCTTAAACGCCTCGAAATCCTTACGGAAATCTTTCTTCTGCGGTTTCTGTGCCTGTACGGGTAAGGCCAGCACAAGCATCAGGATTTGTAAAATGACGATATACTTTTTCATAGGGTCTGATGTTTTAGGGTTGTGTACAAGTAGAATCTTCTTTGACTACGACGAGAGAGTCCATGACGAGCGTGTCCTTGTTGATGACTTCGCGGGTGACGGTGGCTGGGTCGCTATGGCGACGAGCCTTTACTGACTTATCCTTACGGAGTTGGGCCACAACAGACTTGACATAGTCTTTGGTCAGTGTCAGCACGGTGTTGCGTTTGTCGGCAAGGAACGACTCAACCTTAGCCTTACCAGGCGAATTGATGACATACTGCTTGTCGCCACCTTCAGCCATCAGACTGATGGAACCATTGAAAGGGACATTCAGCGTAGCGTCGGCCGACACAACATCGCCCTTCGAGAGACGCTGCTTGCCCTTGGCGGTGACCATTTCGACACGTCCTTGAACGTCGGAGACGACATACTTGGCAGCCTCCTTCTTAGCCATCGCCAGCAGAGGCATGAACAACAGCAGGCATAGCGCAACTATTTTCTTACTTTTCATTTTTCTTTTCTTTCTTAAATACGATGATGTTATAGATGGTGTCATACAGATTCTCCGCCATATAGATAAGGGCGATAGCCGACATGGCAAGCGCCAGGCTGATGCTGTAGTTGTAACGACAGAAGAGGATGAACGTTACCCAGACGATCAACGACAGCCATCCAGCAATCAGCAGACCTCGTATCAGCGAAGCCGATATGATGACGCGGAAGAGTGTCTTCTTCGCCGTACCGAAACGCTTATAGTATGACAACAGAATGACCGACAAGAATACGATGAAGAACGAGACGACGAGCGTGACCCCTGTCGAAGCATGCTTGATCTCTGTCTGTCGAAGCATAGTCTCAGCGGCATAGGCCAACAGTTCTACACCAGCAATTTTGCCTTGTGGCGTATAGTGCATGTCTGCTTCTTCCGTCATGGCGCCAATAAGCACCAGATGGTCCTCTATCAGGTCGCGATACTCCAGGATAGAGTCGTAGGGCACCACATGGTAATACTTCGGTGAGAAATTGATATTAATGTTCTTGTCGGCAAGGGGAACGACCTCCTGTCCAGCATAGATGTCAACCACCTTTTTGATGAACGAAGGAACCAGTTTCCCTCCCACTTCACGTCCGACACTTACGCTGCGCTTCATGCCGCCATAAAGCTGACGGGGCATATTGGTAAAGCCCTCGTTCACCTTGTCGTCAGGCGTATAAAACGAGTGTACGGTCTCGCCCTCCATGCTCTCTGCTTCGATAATCTTGTAGGAGAACACGTAGTTATGAAGCTGACGGACAGTCATAGCCAACAGTGTGTCGCCTTCAAGGTCTTCTTCCTTATAGCCTTCGAATACCACGTCGACGCCTACAGCCTTAGGATGCAGGGCTTCCACCTCCATGAACAACTGGGCGAAATCGCGGCGTTTCCTAAGTTCCGTCATATCGACAATAGTCACGATACGACTGGTCTCCCGTTCGCCACTCCCATCAAGCAACTTATAGTAGAAGTCGGTGAAGGAGTAGTCGTCCAGGATTTCGGCCACAGGATTGAAGACCTTCAGGTTGAAGGCTGCCAACAGGTAGATTCCCACAACAGCAAATGCGAGAACCGTCACAGCGAAGTATCTCCAGAGCTTTCCCATGCCGGATTAATTGCCGAAGTAAGCCTTCAGTTCGTCGCTCAGCTGCTTGCCGTCCTTCTCCAGTTGGTCGCGGATAGCCTGCTTGGCAATCTCCAAGATGTCAGCACGCTTGGCTATCATGCGGACGGTGACTTCCTTGTTCTTGTTCTTCAGCTCACGACGCAGCTGGAGGGGAGTCTGTACGCGACCCAGCTTCTGCGAGAAGATAGTCTTATTCTCCGACAGATAGGTGGTCACCGAAGCGGCCTGATCGTTGGCCAGCATCTTGTTGCCCAGCATGTTGTCGATAATGCCGGTGGCCTCAGAACCTATCTTCGATGCCAACTCAATGCGAGCCAGTTCGGTAGCCTGGGCCTGTGCAGCGGCATAGCTCTCGCCAGTAGCTGTTCCTGAACCGTCGACATACTGCGGATTCAAATCATCGTCGAAGCTCTCGAGGTACATGTAGACGCGGTCGACCTGCTTATCCATGGGCAGTCCACCTGGGAAAGCCTGCCAGCCTTCCTTCTGCAGTCGCTTGGCCTCTTTACGTGCATCCTTAGATGCCTTTTCCTTCAACTCTGTCTTGGTCTGCTTCAGTTTTGCCATCTTGGTTGACTGAGCCTGTGCGCTCAACGAAATAGAGAGCGCTACTAACATTGCAAAAAACTTCATTGTCTTCATAATCTCAATGTTTAATATTTGTTTCACTTTTCATTTTTCACTTTTCATTTTTCACTTAAAAGTCTCCTGGGCCGTAGAGACCGAAATCGGGATCTTTCTCAGGCTGCCAGGTGCGCAGTTTAATCAGCGGTTGTGTGGGCTTGTTGATGTCGACCATCAGCATGAGATAGCCCTTGTCACCATAGGTTGACGAGTAGTAGTCCTGCTGGATCTGGATGGCATACGACTCCCCACCCTCGCCCATCTTAAAGACGTCGTTGTTGGAGAATCGGATGTTGACGAACTCGTTCTTCGCAAAGCAACGAGCCAGATTCTTCAGATACTCGTCCTTGGTCTGGCGGTTCATCTTAATGATATGGTTGCCCTCTTGGCTCAGATGCGCCTGGTTCTCAACCGACGTATTCGTTCGCTTCACGATAGATCCGGTGATGATGACGGCATCATCGTCGAAGATGGAACGGATATAGTCGAGACGCTTCAAGGCGTAGGCGGTCTTGTAGTTCTCGAGGAAGTTCATGATGGCAAAGCGCGACTTCTCGGACCACACGCCCTTATGCAGGATATCATCCTCGGCGGTCTTACCCAGTCCGAAAGCGATGTTGTCAATCTTACGCTCAGCATTGAACGCAAAGACGACATCCTCGACAAACGACTTACGGACACCTGAGGCAAACGAGAACGACATGCGCAGGCCACGAACCAGTACGGAGCCATTATCGTCGAAATAGCGGATATTGTCGGAGTCGAGCACTTTACCCTTGCCATACTGCATCAGCTTGGTAAACATGTCCCAGCCCATATCCGTGAAGAACGGACGCACCGACTGGTAGTCTTTCTGCTTGATGGCCTTGACGACACGCTCCAGGATGGCGTTATAGCCGGAAGCGCCCTTGTCGAGCGTCTTGGGCTGAGCGATAATCTCGACGCTATTGGTGGTGAACGAACCGGCAGCTGCCATCTGCTGAACACGGGCCTTATGCTCTTTCTCCTTCATCTTCTTCTCCAGATAGACATTGGTATAGGCATCGGGCATCGGCGTACCTTTGACGGCATTGAGCACCATCTCGACCTCGGGGTCAATCTTGGCCTCACCGGCATATTCGTACTCATACTTCAACTGCACCTGAGCACCATCGTAGCCAGGAGCCAGTTCGAGCACTCCCCAACCGTCCTTCGCACTATAGATAGCACTCCAGGTCTGACCGTCCCAGTACTTGTAATCGACACTATTGACGGGCTTGTCCTTATAGGTAATGGCCAGACGGATGTCATCACCCTCACGACTGTCGCAGACTACCTTCAAGTCGTCGAAGGCGTCGTCCATCTGCTCCTTACACCAGTTGGTCAGCACGTGCTGCTTACCATCCTCATCGGTATAGGTCACCTCATTGGGATACTGCAACGACTTCAGCAGCGTCAGCGCCCAGTAGTAGTTGCGCAGCACGTCGTCTACCTTACCCTTACGCTCGGCACGCACTGCCGTCTCGACCAGATCGATGGCCTTACGCTTGCGCGACTCGAAAATCTTCTCAATCTCCGACTTCTTAATCCAGCGCACCACATAGGCGTCGGGCTCGTTCTTCAACACCTGTTGCTGGGTATTGGTCAGCGTAGCCTGCGAATAGGTGCTCACGGTTTGCGAGAACTGCGACTCCTCGTCCAACTTGCCGTTGCTGCTCTGCGTCTTCAGCGAGCTTTGCGATTCGCCGGTAACGTTGGTGGCTATTTTGCTGATCAGATTGTTCAGCGCCTGACGCTCAGCCTCAGCCACACTGCTACCCCAGCCTTCGCCGTAGATATAGTCTTCACTATCCCTGACGTCTTCCCACTTCTGCGAGAAGGCGTTCAGGGCTATCAAGAGACAGGCACTCAAGGCCAGTACTCTTCCCATCAGTCTGTTATGAAACATTTCTATCTTCAATTATCAATTTTCAATTATCAATTATCAATTACCTAACGATGACTTTCTTGCCATTTCTGATATACAGGCCCTTGCCGGCAGGAGCACCTTGCAGCCTGCGACCGTCGATGGTGTACCAGCTGTCGTTGGTGTTCATCCGCTTGTCTACAAGCTCTTCGATACCCGTAGTGCCGTTGCCCATGTCGCCACCAATCATGATAAACTGCGGAGCAGGATTCTGATTGTCGCGGTGCAGCGTATAGGCCTCGAACGGACGAACCGTACGGTAGTCGCGCTCGAAGACGCTACCCTCGGGATAACCGTTACGCTCCTCGCCAACGTTCAGGGCGTAGATTTCGGTCTGAGCGCTACGTGACTGGAACGCAGGAACCAACGAGATCGAACCATACTCAACAGGTGTAGCCTCAGTCACAGGAACTATTGCATTCAGTGCCGAGAAGGTCACCTGTCCGGCCAGATTCGTCTCCGGACGATACTCCTCTGAGTTCGGCATACTGATGATGTAAGGCTTATTGGCCTCAATGGTCTGAGCATTCTGCAGTCCGTTCTGCGTCAGTTCGCGCAACCAGAAGTGGTTCTCGCTGGCGCTATTGCCAAACGGAGCTATCACGCCTCTGTCGGCATGGGTATACGTCTGCACGGTGAACGGCAGAGCGATAGCTTCCCAACCGCGGCTGACACCAATCTGCGTCTGTTGGCTGAACGTGCGCGTATACTGGATAGCTTCAGCTGTGAACTCCTGCGGAGCGTAGAAGTTGCAATTGCCCGATACCGTATCCGTCAGCACCACATTCTTCGCTACGCCGTTGATCACCACATTGTCCCTGTTGGCAGGAACCATCGACTCCGACTGTGCATAGATGAGCAGGTTCGGGTTCGAGGTGAAGCGTTGCAGGTCTGACTCCGTCATTGGCACGCTGCTGTTCCATACGATGGCAGCTACTTGATTGCCATAATAAGAGCCGTACTGATCAGCAATCTCAGCCATTGTAGCATCTTCTTCGGCAGTCAGCACGTAGTTGGAGTATGTGGCAGGAACCTGCATCATTTGCTCGGTTTCAGCCAGGAAGACTCTAATTTCCTGAGTTACGCTCTCTACCCTATCCCTGTCTTCCGTACGTTTTGCATACATATCAAGAGCATATGCAATATAAGCCTCTCCCCGATCTACCATCTCTTGGGGAACTCTTGAACTCCTTGAAGCCCGAGACAGAATTTCTTGTCCTATTATGCAAGTCTCATACAGTCTAGTCCAAGCCTCGTAGGGATAGTCGAGCGTTATGGAATCTGAGGTTGTCATACCCTCCTTCGTGGCAATAGCCTTGATGATGACATCCCGCTTCACCTCGATAGGTGCGCTATACTGCTTGTAGTCGTCATCGTTAATGACACCGTCACCATTGGTATCCTCGTCCGACATCTGGTACATAATAGTCGCGCCTTCAGTCGAACAGCTCATTGTCAACTCGTCATTTCTCCACGAGAACGTCGGAGTAGCTACTTTCTCCAATGGCGTTGCATTCTTAGCAGTGAAGTAACCAGGATTAGCCGTACCGCCGTCGATATGAGCGTAGGTATGGTCTATATGATCGACACTATATGTTGTGCCTGCACCGCCAACAAGAGCAGTACAATGGTCAAACATATAAGGACTTTCAGTAACAGATACTGTTGACCAACCGCTACCCACATAAATTGTATTCATATTTGAACAGTCATAAAACATACAGCGCATATAAATCACGTTCTGTGTGTTGAATGCACTCAAATCAAGACTCGTTAGACCGTGACAACTGCTGAACATAAATCCCATATCCACAACCTTCTGTGTGTTAAAGCTCGTAACGTCAAGAGCAGTCAAGCTAGAGCAGCCTTCAAACATACCATACATATTCGTCACGTTCTGAGTATTAAAGCTCGTCACGCCGAGATTTGTCAGACTAGAGCAGAATCGGAACATGTACAACATATTCGTTACATTTGCGGTATTGAAGCTGTTTACATCAAGACTCGTCAAAGCGGAGCAGTCTCGGAACATATCACTCATGGTTGTTACATTCTGAGTATCAAAACTAGACAAATCCAAACTCACTAGATTAGAACATCCCCAAAACATAGCATCCATGCTCGTTACGCTCTGCGTTTTTAGGTTCTCAATCCCTTCGAAAACAGTCAGATTGGTCATGCCATAGAACCAATAGGAAGTGCTGGTTATGTCCACTGCATTTGCAAAGGATGTGTCGAACACTACACGAGTGATTTTTTCTTTATAGTCATACCAACCAGAGTTAATAATATTGGCTTGCAGATTATCATCCCACGTAATATTAAACGGTCCAACGCTCATACCGCCGCGCGCCGTCATCTGCTCATCATAGTAGAACGTCAGGACGGTATTGTCTTCACTTAATGCAGCATATGCCTCAGCATCTGTCGAAGTTTGTGCAAACGTCACTGTAATGGCGATATCACCATAAATACCAGGGATAGTGTAAGAAGCCGCAGAATATTCCGTGGCGGGTGTAACTTGTGAAGTGACATCCTCTGAGCCGACCATCAGCGATGTCAGCTGGTAGCCCTCATCCGGGAAGAAGAACATCTCCAGCGGTTCGCCATTCGCCACATGCACGTCTCCCCTATCGCGAATAACAGCAGCCTGTCCGGCACTTACTTCACCATTTCCTTCAACAGTTATCATGACGAAGTGAGTCATAGAAGCATTCTTCGAATCTGTCAGATAGCCAGGAGTTCCCTCTGCATCAATGCGTGCGTAGGTATGATCAATATGGTCTGCACTGAATGTTGTTCCGGCACCGCCGACAAGGTTGGTACACTTGTTGAACATATCGGTACCGTTGGTCACAGCCTCTGTACTCCAGTCGGAACCGACGTAAATCGTGGTAAGGGCAGAGCACTCATTGAACATGTACGACATATCGGTCACCTGACTGGTATTGAAAGAGCTCAGATTGATGGTGGTCAGCGCAGCAGACTGTTCGAAGAGTGAATTCATGTTGGTTACCTGACGAGTGTTGAATCCGCTCAGATCAACACTAGTGAGCGACCTACAGCCACCAAGCATGCCACTGATGTTCGTTACATTCTCCGTATTCAGCGAACTCAAGTCAAGAGAGGTCAGTGAAGAACACTCATTGAACATAAAACTCATATTGGTCGTTTCGTCAGTCCTCAGGTATTGCAAACCGACTATCGAGGTCAGCGAACGACAATAGGCAAACCAGAAGGCCGTGCTCGTCGGACGACAATTGGCAAAAGAGCTGTCAAAGACAACTGTCGTAACATTCTCACGATACATCATCCACGCCTGGTTCTGCATCATCTCGTCTAGACCGATTACCTGGCCTTCGCGATGCGCATCCCTGTTAGCATCAAAGTACATCGTCAGCGAAGCCGTGTTGTTCTCGTCAATCACCAATACGCCATACGCCTCGTTGTATGATGCATTCTTGTCGGTGAAGTATCCAGGATTATCGGTACCGCCGTCAATGTGTGCATAGGCATAGCTTGTATATCTGCTATCGAATGCTGTCCCGTTTCCACCTACTAAACTTGAACAACCATGAAACATATCGTTGGCATGAATATCCGGATTATTAATCCATCCGCTGCCGACATAAATGGTAGTTACTTGAGAACAATCATAGAATATATATTCCATCTCTGTTACCTTTGCAGTATTGAAACTACTAAGGTCAAGAGACGTCAGTGCCCCACAGTATTGAAACATATAACCCATGTCGGTAACGTTCTCAGTATTAATATTTATACTGAGTTGCGTTAAGGCACTGCAGGATAAGAACATGCTATTCATGTTCGCAACATTTGAAGTATTAAGACCATCCAAAGTCAGGCTGGTCAAAGAAGTGCATCCCGTAAACATCTGATGCATATCTGTAACATTGGTCGTATTTAAATACTCTATGCCAGAAATGCTGGTTAATGCAGTACATTCATAAAACCAATTTGCCGTACTTGTCAAAGTCGTGCACTTACCAAATGCGGGTTCGAATACTACATTCGTAATAGTGTTATGAGCATCGTACCAAGGAATAGCATAAGGTCCACTAACTGGTTCTACGCTCATACCGTTACGACTGGTCTTATTCTCATCGTAATAGAACGTCAGCACGGTATTGTTTTCACTCAGCACAGCATACGGCTCTGCGACTGCCGTTGAATCACCAGCCGTAGTGCCCTGTGCCCACGACATGGTGGACAACAGGACACATAATATGGTTAATAGACTCTTTTTCATCATCATATCGTTAAAGGGTCCTTATTTTCAGTTATCGTCTCGGAGCCAGCGATGGGTCGGGATTGTCGCTCTCGCCGGGCTCTCTGCTATTATCAGAAGTTCTGATAGTCACTACGTTAGGACTATAGTAGAAGTTGTCCTGACCGGTCTTACCCAATACGTAGGCACGTACATAGTAAGTGGTGTTAGGCTCGAGATTATCCAAT
The DNA here is from genome assembly GCA_015060535.1 of Prevotella sp. GTDB lineage: Bacteria > Bacteroidota > Bacteroidia > Bacteroidales > Bacteroidaceae > Prevotella. The sequence goes on along the minus strand of SUYH01000010.1, from coordinate 51,315 downwards.
GTGCCCAGCACACTCCTGGTGAATCCGCCCTGACCTACGGTCTTTACCTCAGCGTTCCAGCGGGTTGGCTCTCGGTTCTCTCGGCTATAAACCAATCCGTAGTCGATCACCTCCTGATCGGAAGTGAAGCTAAAGCGGAACTCTGCCGACTTGTCAGCAACATAGAGCGATGTGAGGTCGCCAACGGTAACCGTGCTCTCAGGGGCACCTACTCCAGACTGCTCGACGAGTACGATGACCTGCTTGGGATTCTTCGTACCGGCTATCAGCACGATGGCTGTCAGTCGGTCGTTCGTGCTGTTGTTGGGTTCGCAGTAGACGCGCACCTCACCATTGCCCACACCCGATGCGTTGGCACGGCCTTCACGCTGCTCCTGCATGCCCTCGATGTGTACCCAGCTGACCGACGACGGAATATAGGCGTTCCATTCGGCATTGCTCTCCACGCGCAGCATCTGTTCGCCGCCCTCAGCCGTGAAGCCCATCTGGTCTACGGGTGCGCTGAGATAGATGTCATCGCTGTTCATTCCCGTCTGAATCACCTGTACCTCAGCACTGCTCGTACCATAGAGAATGGTGAACGAAGTGCTGCGTGTGGCATCCGTCTGGATGGGATCTGCCGTCACGTTTACCGTCGTGGCACCCGAAGCTCCAGATGTCTTGTCGACGTGCATCCAGTTGATGCCTGCCGGTGTCTGTATCGACCAGCTGGAGTTGCTGTTGATGGTCATCAGATGTGCTCCTGCCGGCTGTGCGGTGAAGTTGACGGTCTTCGACGATATGTTTATCGTGGGGTCGCCACTCTTCTGGCGCAGTGCTATCTTCTGGCGCAGTCCGCCATCGCTAACGAGCATAATGGTGTCCAGACGGTCAAAAATCGATGTGTTCTGGTCCGACATGATGACCAGCGTTCCGTTACCGCTGCCTCGCTGTGGTTGCACGGAGAGTGTGTTCCAGGGGTTGTTCGTATCCTGGATGACATTCAGCTGCCATCCGCAGTTAGCCGTGATGGTCACGTTCTTTAGTTCGTCGCCAGAGCGCAGCTCGATATTGCCGCCCTCTACTATCAGCATATCTTTGGAAGCTACTGCCGACAGCTCGTCGTCCGACTTACAACCTGTAAAACCAGCCATGATGGGCAGTGCAGCCAGAATGGCTATGATATTTCTTGTCTTCATAACGCGTTCGTTCTTTATATTAATAAGGTGTAGGTTAGAAATTGAAGATGGCTCCCAGTGTCATCATGAAGCCACCGGCAGAAACATTGCTGTTGTCAGCAATTTGCTTGAAGTTGTTGTCCTTGCTGATACCTATCGAATAGGCAGGATTAGCGAAGACGTATACACGCTCAATAGGAGCCCACAACAGTTTTGCACCTACTGAGGCACACTGCGCTGTTGCTCCGTCGGCGTAGGTATTGGTACCGTTGACGGTTTTTCCTGAGAGTCGTTCCATCTCGTAGCCCACCTGAGGTGTAATACCCAGACGCTCAGTCAGTTCGAACTGGTAACCCAGCTTGACGGCCAGCGTAGAGCGCTTGTAGGTCATCGTGCTCTGATAGATGTTTTGGTCATACCAGTACACTTCGTCAGAAGCCTGTAGTCCGAAGGTGTAGCTCAGCTGCAGGTCGTAGTTCTTATAGGTCACGCCAGCCAGAGCGGTCACACCTCCCAACGAACGGATGCTGTAACCGGCACCGAAGTAGAATGTCTGGGGCTTGATGTAACGCACCTTCTCCATCGTGATGGTGTCGCGTGTCGTCTCGTTATGGCGTACGGTATATTCCAATCCGCTCTTGGCTACATAGCCCTTGCGCTGTAGATTGATCTGATAAGTTCCTACCGGCAGCGTCTGTGCTTCCGTCAGGTCGATAGGGTTATTGCCGTTATAGGTGGCAATGGCATTACGCGGACGGGTGTAAAGACTCAGTCGACCGGTATGCAGCGTCGGCTGGGCAGCCTGCACCGTGTTCTGCTGCTGAGCCACGACGGTGAATGAGGTCTTCTGGGGATCGCAGTCGGCCTTACGGGTCTCTACGACGTAAGAGCCCTCGCGCAATTGGGTCTGCCAGCGGCTGGTACCCACGTTCTTGCCCTCGAACCATATCTCGGCATTATTCTCTACATTGACCGTCACATCGCCGAAGTGGTCGGACATGTCGCGCTGCTCCACATTGACCAGACGCAGACTCGCGTCGTCGTCGGTGGTAATCATAAACGTGGTCTCACCCTCGAAACGGTCTTTCAAGGCACGAACCGTATGCTTACCGTAGTTCAAGTACTTATGGTTGATGGGCGACTGGCCTACATTCTCACCATCGATATAGATGGTAGAGTTGGCCATCTGCGATGTAATGGTCACATAGCGGCCGATACCGATGTCGATATACATCTCGTAGGTACGGGCACCCTCGACAGGTACGGGATAGTAATACTCGCGCAGCACACCATAGTCTTTATGCTGGATGGTCAGCTTCTTGGCACGACGGGGCACGTAGAGCCATATTTCGCCATCATGCTCCTCGCTGGCCACGATACCCAGCGAACCACCATTGAACGTAAACCCACGCTCAGGAGCCTGAATCTTGATCAGCGCGGCCTTCTCACCGTTCTGGTCCAGCTTCTGCGTGCCGTGCGTGTTGGCTGTCATGTCCTTTTCCAGCCGTTCAAACTTCATTACCTTGATATTCTGTGCCTCAAGACACATTGCCACAAGACTAGCAAAAGTTAGCAGAATAAGTTTTCTCATATTTTATGAATTTTTTATTTAATACTCGTTATTAGTACTCTTTGAGGGGCAAAGATAGTTAAAATATATGTAATCTCCAACATTTATCCATAAAAAATCCTATATGTGGCAAAATTTAACACAACATAAAAGATATGGAGCATAAGCCTTTTGTCAATAAAAATGCGCCTCCTTATCAGAGACGCATTTTTGGCTGTACAAGTTGGTCATCTATCAGAAGTTCCACTTCACAGCCAGCGTGGGATTCCAGAAGAATGTCTTGGTGCTGGTGGGGTCGGAATTGTAGACGAAATTGTTGGAGAACTCCCACTCGGTACCGACGCTGAAATGCTCGGTGAAGTTATACCAAAGCTGGGGTTCTGAGAGGATTACCAGACAACCGTGTCCATTGGCTTTCTCACCACGCCAGAAGTCGATGAAACCAGCAAAACGCAGCTTATTATTGCAGAAGTTCAAGCCCCAGACGCCGGTCAGCTGAGCGCTGGCATAAGAGTGGGTGTTGTCGTAGCTCTTAAAGAACTGCTTGTACAACAGCTGAACAGACCACGTCTTAGAGAAATCAGCGGTATGTCCATTGTATGCAGCACCCAACAGAGCAGCCTGCTGGAAACTACCGGTACGACTCAGTCCACCATCGTACTCAACATGGGCTGCAAAGGGGGACTTCTTACCCAGATTGAACTCGCGCGAGATCTCCGTATAGGCACTCTCGACGAAATGACTGCTCATATCGACATCGACGAAATAGTACCAAGAGCCCCACTTGTCGGCCTTAAACTGCTCGAGGGTAAGGGTGACCTTCTGGCGATTAGACTCCTCGCCGGTGTAGATGTTACGACCGAAGTCGTAGTGTAACTGGATGTTCTGTGCCTGTGCGCCAAGAGCTACTAAGCCCAAGAGCGCTAAAGAAAATAGTTTTTTCATCTCTTTTATCTTTTAATTATTCACTTTTCATTTTTCACTTTTCACTTACAACAGTGGTGCAACATATTTCAGGATAAACAATGCGCCAAGGACATACATGAACCAAGAGAGCTGCTTACCCTCGCCGATGCAGAGCTTGACGAGGATGTAAGACAACAGACCCAGCACGATACCTTCAGAGATGCTGGCCGTGAAGGGCATCATTATCATGGTGATGAAACAGGGCATACCCGTGCGGAAATGTACGAAATCGATGTTCAGCACAGGACGCATCATCATGACACCCACCAGGAACAGGGCACTGGTGGTGGCTGCCGATGGGATCATAAGGAATATCGGCGAGAAGAACAGCGCCACAAAGAACAGCAGGGCTACCGTCATTGAGGTAAGACCTGTACGGCCTCCTTCGGCAATACCCGTCGTACTCTCAACATAAGTGGTGACTGTAGAGGTACCGCAAATGGCACCCATAGTAGTGCCTATAGCATCGGCCATGAGTGCCTTGTTCAGATTGGGCACGTTTCCATTCTCGTCGACCATGCCTACGCCTATCGATGCACCCATCAGCGTTCCGATGGTGTCGAAGAGGTCCATGAAGAGCAATGTCAGCACGACGATGATATAGTCGATATCGACAGCGAAGAAGCGCGAGAAGTCGAACTTCAGCGCAATGGGTTCGAGAGATGACGGCAGGCTAAGCAGCGTAAAGCCCTCAGGCACGTTGGTCACCCCAAAGGGAATGCCGATAATGGTCATCAGCAGGATGGTGTAGAACAGGGCACCACGAACCTTCATAGCCAGCAGTACTGCTCCCAGCAGGATGCCTCCTACGGCAATGAGCGACGTGGCATTCCAAGGTCCCAGAGCCGTCATGGTAGAGGGACTTGCCACGATGATACCACCATTCTTCAGTCCGATGAAGGCGATGAAGAGTCCGATACCCACCGAGATGGAGTAGCGCAGGTCGAGCGGTATGCAGTCGACTATCGCCTGACGTACCTTGAAGATGGTGAGGATGATGAACACAACACCCTCTAAAAGAACGGCAGCCAGTGCTTCTTGCCACGTGTAGCCCATCGAGACGACCAGCGTGTAGGCGAAGAAGGCATTGAGACCCATGCCTGAGGCCAGCGCGAACGGCATCTTGGCGTAGACAGCCATCGTCACCGTAGCTATGACGGCAGCAAGTATGGTAGCCGAGAAGACGGCTCCCTTGTCCATTCCTGCAGCGCTGAGGATGATGGGATTCACCGCCAGGATGTACGACATGGTCAGGAAGGTCGTCAGACCAGCCAACATCTCCGTCTTCACGCTATGCTTGGCTGGGTCGAAACCGAAAATAGTAAGAATTTTTTGCATTATTCGTTTATTGATTTAATAGTTCTATCATCTGTTTTGCAGCACAGTCGGCAGCTTGGCTGTCACCGAGCCGCTGGTGCACCTCGTCGTAGTCGCGGAGCATCTGTTCGCGCTGGGCACCGCCAGGCAGGATAGCCTCCAGTTCCTTGCGGATATTATCGACGCTGAAAGTCTCGGCCACCAATTCGCGTACCACCTCGCGGTCGGCAATGAGATTGACCAGCGAGACGTAGCGGACACTCAGGACGTGACGCTTCAGGAACCCGATGAGCTGAGGCAGCGGGGTCTCGTAGCACACCACCTGAGGCACACGGAACATGCAGGTCTCGAGCGTCGCCGTGCCGCTGGTCACCAGAGCAGCTGTTGACTGAGCCAGCAGGGCATAAGTCTCATTCATGACCAGATGGACCTTGCTGCCTTGCAGGAACTGGGTATAGTATTCGGAATCTATCGAGGGGGCTCCCGCCACCACCACATCGTAGCGGTCTGTAAGATGAGCCGTAGCGGCTATCATGGCGGGCAGATTGTCCTTGATCTCCTGTTTGCGCGAACCAGCGAGCAACGCAATAACGGGTTTTGATTCTCCATTAACCGTTAACCCTTCACCATTAACCATTAACCATTCTTTCACCTCTTGTGCCGTAGGATTGCCCACGTAGTGAATGGGGTAATGGTGTTTCTGCTCGAAGAAATCGACCTCGAAAGGCAGGATGGAGAACAGCTCGTCGACATCGCGCTTGATACGCTTGATACGATACTCCTTCCAAGCCCATATCTTGGGCGAGATATAATAGTAGACGGGACAGATACGCTGCGCCTTGACATATTTGGCGATGTCGAGATTGAAGCCGGGATAGTCGACCAGGATGACCACATCGGGGCGCCACTGGCTGATGTCCTGCTTACACATCTTCATATTACGCAGAATGGTGGGCAGATGGAGCAATACGGGGACGAAGCCCATATAGGCCAGCTCGCGGTAATGCTTCACACGATGACCTCCGACAGCCGACATCAGGTCGCCTCCAAAGAAGCGGAACTCCGCCTTCTCGTCGCATCGTTTCAACGCTTGCATCAGGTGGGAGGCATGCAGATCGCCACTGGCCTCGCCGGCTATCAGGTAATACTTCATCGCTCCCAGTCTTTCATTTGACCGATCATCTGATAGGCCGTCACATCCATCTGAGTGGGCGTGATGGCAATATAACCGTGACGCAGGGCCCAGTTGTCAGTATCTTCAGCCTCGGGTTCATCATTGTAATAGGTGCCTACCATCCACCAATAGTCGAAGCCGCGGGGATGATGACAGCGGGTCACCTCGTTGCCCCAGGTACCCATAGCCATGCGGCATACCTTCACACCCTGGAAGGTCTCTACCAACGGGAAGTTGATGTTCAGACAGACGCCCTTGGGCAGTCCGTTATGCAGTACGCGCTGCACCATCTCGCGGACGTAAGGGCGCAGGGGTTCGAAGTCGGCATCGTCACGATGGTCGCACAGCGAGAAAGCCACCGAGGGGATATACTTCATACAACCTTCCATCGTCACACCCATCGTACCGCTATAGTGCGTATTCACTGAGGCATTATCGCCGTGATTGATGCCACCGATGACCAAGTCGGGCTTGCGGGGACAGAGCTCGGCCAGCGCCATCTTCACGCTATCGACGGGAGTACCATTGCACGACCACACCTCCACCCCATCCTCCTTGTGGCGAAGGGTTAGCGTCAAGGGTATGGTGGCTGAGAAGGCACAGGCGTAACCGCTGCGCCCGCCATCAGGAGCACACACCAGCACATCGCCCAGGTCGCGCACCATGTCGATGAGACATCGGATGCCCTTGGCCTGGTAGCCGTCATCGTTGGAAATCAGAATCAGAGGTCTCTTTTCCTTCATGTCAGTTTACAGTTCTGCGTCAGAGCACTCGAAGGTGTTACCCTGCGAAACGTCGCCAGTCTCCAGTCCGCGCTTGAACCACTTCATGCGCTGCTTCGAGGTGCCGTGATTGAACGATTCAGGAACGGCATAGCCGCGCGACTTCTTCTGCAGATAGTCGTCGCCGATGACCTGTGCACACTGGATAGCTTCCTCGATATCACCATCCTCCAGCGATCCGAAGCGCTCGTTGTCATGGTGAGCCCAGACACCCGCGTAGAAGTCGGCCAACAGTTCCAGGCGTACCGACATCTTATTGGCATCGGCCTGGCTCATCTTCGCCATCTTGGCATGAGCATCCTGCAGGATACCTGTCAGGTATTCCACATGGTGGCCCACCTCGTGGGCAATGACGTAAGCATAGGCAAAGTCGCCCTCAGCACCCAGCTGTTGCTTCATCGTGGTGAAGAACGACAGGTCGATATACAGCTTCTGGTCGCCAGAGCAATAGAATGGGCCCATAGCGGCAGATCCCTGTCCGCAGGCTGTCTGCGTGCCGTCGGTATAGAGCACCATCATGGGTACTTGGTATTGCATGTCGTTCTCTGCGAAGATTTCCGTCCATACATCCTCAGTACCAGCCAATATCTGGGTGGCAAAGGTGGCCAGCTCCTGTTCTTCCTCTGTAAACTCACGCTGTTCGCTGCTGACCTCTGTATTCTCGCCAATCGACTGCTGGGCAGCCTGCAGGCCTGCCTCCAGCGGATTGCCGCCTGTAAAGTAGGCAATAGCCATTGCGATAATGATACCACCGATACTCAGTCCGGCCTTCTTACCACCGCTCATTCCACGACGGTCTTCCACATTCGAGCTTTCGCGTCTTCCATCTAAATTCATAGTTTCTTTGTTTTATTTTGGTTATCATTTTGTCTGCGAAGGTACTACTTTTTTCCCAAATATGATAGAATAGACGTAGTTTTTCTCCAAATTCACCGTCGTTTCTATCTGCTGTTGGCGTCCCGTCAGCACCGTTTTCAGGTCGTTGGTGATTCCCGTCCCTGCAAGTTTCAGTACGGCTTCCTTCATGGTCCACAGTCGGATAAATTCCACCTCAGGGCGCTCAGCCGCATGGATACGGGTTATCTCTGCATCGCTCATGGTGTAGTTGACCAGCGACTCCTTGAACGATCGGATACTCTCCACATCTACTCCCACAGGGCGGTCGCTAACCACACAGAGGGCTGCCTCACGACAATGGCTTAGGTTGAAGTGGATATCAGCATGACCCACAATACGGGGCTTGCCGTGCTCGCCATACTCGAAGACGGGAGGTTCCTCGATGCCATACTCCTTGCGCAGCCCTTCACAAAGCAGCAGATAGGCGGCAGCACACGTTCTTCGTCCCTGTTCATACTTGAACTTCAGCACCTGTTCGCGGCGCTGGGCTGAGAGCAGCGGCAATGCCGACTGCCAGTCGAAGTGGGCTATATCGTCATTCAAGTAAACCATTCTCTGCCTTGGGTATACGGCGGTTAGGATTCTCCTTGGCGCCCAGGTCCACGAGTTCGCGTCCCTTCTGCACCACACTCTGTCGGCCCTCCACCAGCTTGTTGGTCGAGTAGTCGAAGGCCTTGCGGGCTTGGTCTATCTGCTCGCCGACCTTGTTATAGCGTTGTATGAAGTCGCCCAGACGGTCCAGCAGCTGTTCGGCAATGCCAAACACCTTCTCCTGGTTCTCGGCCTGCTGGTTCTGCACCCATGCCAGATGGATCATATGCAGGATACCCAGCAGGTTCTGCTCGCCCGTGATGAACACCTTACGCTCGAAGGCATCACGCCACAGCGTAGGGTCGCTGACCAATGCCAGCTGTAGCGACGACTCGAAAGGCACGAACATAATGACGAAGTCGACACTCTCGCGGGGTGGTTTGATATACTTCGAATAATCCTTGCGCGACAGCTCCGTCACGTGCTGGCGCACCGACTTGATATGCTCCTGCAGGGCACGTTCCTTCTCCTCAGGGGTCTCGGCATTGACATAGCGCTGATAGGCCACGAGCGACACCTTCGAGTCGATCACCACGTCCTGTCCCTGCGGATAGTGCAGGATGACGTCGGGCTGCATCTCACGACCAGTATCGTCGTTCTTCAGCGGACGACCTTGTTCGTCGCGCAGACGGGCCTGCACCTCGTAGTGGATGCCTTCGGTCAGTCCCTGCGATGCCAGCAGGTCGCCCAGGATAATCTCGCCCATATTGCCACTCACCTTGTTGTCGCGGCGCAGCACGTTAGCCAGCGACTCGGCCTTCTCGCCAATCTGGCGATTCGACTCCATCATCAGCCGCAGCTGTTCGCGCAACGATGCCGACTGCTCCGTATGGTCCTTGGTATTGTCGCTGATGGCCTTGCGCATCTCGCTGATGGCATCCTTCAACGGCTGGGTGATATGGCCCATACTCTCCGTGTTCTCTTCCTTCAGTCGCTTAGCCTGGGCGTCCATCAGTTGCTGGGCCATCACGTGCAGCTGCTCCTTGGTGGTCTTCAGCTGTTCGTTGAACTGCTGTTCCCTCAGCTTCGCCTCCTCCGAGCGCTGCTGGGTCATCATGGTCATCTCGGTGTCCTTGCGGGCCAGCTCTACACGCAGATTGCCCACCTTCGGATTCATCAACAGATAGACCACTACAGCACCTATTGCGACACCTATTATTATATACAATACAATCATCATGGCGACAAAGGTACGAAAAAACGAGAGAAATGCAAAAGGAAAGTTAACTTTTCTTTTCATTTCCGAGTGATAGTACCTTCGCGCTAAAAGTGCAGAGGTACAAAAAATATTGCCAAAACCTTTGCCAATTAGAAGAAATTTCTTAATTTTGCAGCCGAATAACCAAAATAGCAACATTAAAATGGACGACTACCCGGCGGATAATTACAATTCGTAAGGCAGGGGATAAAAAGTGGCAAGGCTGCTAATCCCTTTGCCGCTAAGACCGTTTATTCTGAAAAAGGATTAGCACAATGAAGACTTTCTGGAACACCCAAGGTGGGCTTAGCCAGCTCAATGAGTGGCAGCCTAATTGTTGGATACAAGTGACGTGTCCGACAGAAGAAGATCAGCAGCTGTTGGAAGAGCAGTACCAGATTCCTGACTACTTCCTCTCCGACATCAGCGATACTGACGAGCGTGCGCGTTACGAGTACGACGACGGATGGATGCTCATCATTCTCCGTATTCCCTATGTCAAGGAGGTTCGCTCGCGCACCCCCTACACCACCGTACCCTTAGGAATCATCCATAAGCGCGACGTCACCATCACCGTCTGCTATTACGAGACGAACATGATGATCGACTTCGTCAGCTACCAGCAGAAGCGCGGCGAGGGCTTTACGGATTATGTCGACATGATCTTCCGACTGTTCCTCTCATCAGCCGTCTGGTACCTGAAGCGTCTGAAGCAGATCTCGATGCTCATCGACAAGGCCAAGCGCAACCTGGACCGCGAGGTGAACAACGAAAGTCTGATAGGACTATCGCGTCTGCAGGACTCGCTGACCTACTTCAACACTTCCATCCGAGGCAACGAGACGCTGCTGTCGAAACTGAAGTTCAAGTTGCAGATCGACGAACTGGATGCCGACCTCATCGAAGACGTCAACATCGAGATGACACAGGCCCGCGAGACAACCAGCATCTACTCCAACATCCTGGAGTCGACGATGGACACCTACCAGTCGATTATCAACAACAACATGAATACCATTATGCGTACGCTGACCTCGGTGACCATCATCCTGATGTTGCCCACGCTGGTGGCTTCATTCTTCGGCATGAACCTGGTCAACGGCATGGAGACCAGCCCCATGGGATTCGTCACCGCTATCGTGATCTCAGTGGCTGTTTCGGCCATCTGTTTGCTGGTTTTCCGCCACAAACGACTCATTTAAGGCAAATTTCTTAAAAAAAATTAGGCGGTTTCAGAATTATTTCTTAATTTTGAGGCCTAATTTGTGTATACTAACCATTTCATGAACTAAAATCTTTAGAAATGATGGACTCTCAAGAAAAGGCTCCTATTGAGGAGCAGAACGTTGAACAGAGCGTTGAACAAAACGTAGTGGAAACCGAGCGTAAGCAGTATCAAACCAAGAAAGAGGTGCTCGAGCGTGTACAGGAGATCGCCCATAGTGACGAGGCTCCGCAGAAGGACGAGGTAGACTACCTGAAGACGGTATTCTACAAGATGCACCTGGCTGAACGCGAGGCCGAATTCAAGGAATACACCGACGGCGGTGGCGATCCTGAGCAGTATCAGCCCAAGCCCTCGCCCGAGGAAGAGGCTTTCAAAGCCGAGATGGGCATCATCAAGGAGAAACGCCAGAAGCTGTTCAAGGAGCAGGAGCAAGAAAAGCAGGAGAACCTGCAGAAGAAGCTCGACATCATTGAGAAGATCAAGGCTATGGTGACCTCACCCGAGGAAGCTAACAAGTCATATAAGGATTTCAAGGCGCTCCAGGACGAGTGGAAGGAAATCAAGAACGTTCCAGCCGAGCGTGCTAACGAGCTTTGGCGCAACTACCAGCTCTACGTGGAGCAGTTCTACGACCTGCTGAAACTCAACAGCGAGGCCCGTGAGTACGACTTCAAGAAGAATCTTGAGCTGAAGAAGAAGCTCTGCGAGGCTGCCGAGAAACTGGCCGACGAGCCCGATGCCATCAGCGCTTTCCACCAGTTGCAGAAGTTGCATCAGGAGTATCGCGAGACAGGTCCAGTCAATAAGGAGCTACGCGAAGAGATATGGCAGCGCTTCAAGGCTGCTTCTACCGTCATCAATAAGCGCCACCAGCAGCACTTCGAGGCCGTGCGTGCCAAGGAGGAAGAGAATCTGGAGCGTAAGACCAAGCTCTGTGAGCAGGTAGAGGCCATTGCTGCCGAAGAGAACAAGGGTACCGGCGACTGGGAGCGTCATACCAAGCAGATCATCGACATCCAGGCGGAGTGGAAGACCATCGGTTTCGCCCCGCAGAAGATGAATGTCAAGATATTCGAGCGCTTCCGCAGCGCCTGCGACGACTTCTTCTCACGCAAGGCTCAGTTCTTCCGTGGACTGAAGGACACCTTCAAGGAGAATGCCGACAAGAAGCGTGCCCTCATCGAGAAAGCCAAGGCCCTGCAAGACTCTACCGACTGGAAATCGACAGGCGACAAGCTCATCGGCCTGCAGAAGGAGTGGAAGACCATCGGTACCGTACCCAAGAAGCTGGGCGACCAGCTATGGGAAGAGTTCCTCGGTGCATGCAATAAGTTCTTCGAAGCCCGCAATGCCGCCGGTGGCGACACCCGTGGCGAGGAATATAAGAACCTGGAGAAGAAGCGTGACATCATCAGCCAACTGAAAGCTGCCGCTGAAGAGGCTGGCGAGAATTTGCAGGAGCGTGTACAGAAGCTGGTTGAGGAATACCAGTCTATTGGTCACGTGCCTTTCAAGGAAAAGGACAAGCTCTACGAAGAATATCATGCCGTGCTCGACAAGCTCTATAAGGACCTGAATATCAGCGTGGCCAAGCGTCGTCTCTCGAAATTCAAGGACAACCTTCGCCAGGTGGCTGAGCGTGGCGATAATGCCCTCGACAACGAGCGCGCCCGTCTGATGCGCCAGTACGAGCAGCTGAAGAGCGAGGTACAGACTTACGAAAACAACCTCGGCTTCCTCAATGCCGCCTCTAAGAAGGGCAACTCGCTCATCGACGAGATGAACCGTAAGGTACAGAAGCTGAAGGACGAAGTACAGCTTGTGCGCGAAAAGATCAAAGCCATCGACGCTGAGAATCGCGACTAGTCATCAGCCGCACTACCCTCCTATCGCCGACATGAAAGTAATCGTATCTGAAGAGATAGAGCAGGTATGCCCTGAGTTCGTGGGGGCCTGCGTAGAGGCAGAAGTGGTCAACACGCCCTACTGCGAAGTACTTTGGAAGGAGATAGGAGCCTTGGGCGAGCGATTCAGGAGCGAGTTGACGACCGAGTCGCTGAAGGAAATCAGTAGCATAGCAGCAACGCGAAGGGTGTACCGCGCATGCGGCAAAGACCCGTCGAGATACCGTCCGGCTTCAGAGGCACTGATACGCCGTATGCTGCAGGGCAAGGAACTTTTCCAGCGCGACACTCTGGTCGACCTGGTGAATCTGGCCTCGATAGCCTATGGCTACAGCATTGGCGGATTCGATGCCGACAAGTTCGAGGGAGACACGCTGACGCTGGGCGTGGGTCGTGATGGTGAACCTTACGAGGGAATAGGACGTGGCATCATCAACATAGCAGGACTGCCCGTCTATCGCGACTCGAAAGGCGGCGTTGGCACGCCCACCAGCGACAACGAGCGAACAAAGATCTGTCTGGAAACGCGCCATCTGGTAGTGCTCATCAACGGATACGACGGCAATGAGCAACACGTCAAAGCGAACGCTGAGTACATCCAGACGCTACTCAGGAAATATGCCCAGAGCGACGGAGGCACCTATTTTATATATAGGAGTGAAAAGTGAAAAGTGAAAAACGATGAGAGATAAAGAAAACCGCTAAGTTGATGCTTAGCGGTTTCTTTGTTGGGGTACCCGGACTCGAACCAGGAAAGGCAGGACCAGAATCTGCAGTGTTACCATTACACCATACCCCAATTTTCGGGCACCTCTCTCGAAATGCGAGTGCAAAGGTACTGCTTTTTTCTGAATCTCCAAAAAAAATCGTAGTTTTTTTATAAAAAAAAGCAAAAAAAGTGCGTGGAGCGTTGTTTTGTCAATAGAATCATGTATCTTTGCATTCATTATGGAACAAACAACAACACTCGTAGATACAATTACAAGAGGTATACAAGAGAAAAAGGGAGCGAACATCGTCATAGCCGACCTGAAAGGCATTGATGGAGCGATATGCAACTACTTCATCATCTGCCAGGGCTCATCGCCTGCTCAGGTGGAGGCCATCACCGAATCGATAGGTGATTTCGCCCGCAAGGAGCTGAACGAGAAACCCGAGCGGGTAGCCGGACTGGAGAATGCACAATGGGTTGCTATGGACTATGGCGACGTGCTGGTACACGTTTTTCTGCCTGACGTTCGCGAATATTACGATCTGGAGCATCTGTGGGACGATGCTGAACTAACCCATATCCCCAATTTAGACTAAGATGGAGAACAAACAACAGAATAATAAGAATCCGCAGATGAACATGCCGCGATTCAATATGAATTGGATCTACGGTATCGTCATCATGTTGCTGGCCTTCCTGTATATCACATCAGGAAGAGACTCATCGAGCGTGAAGACAGAGACGAGCTACTCCGACTTCAAGGTGATGGTGATGAAAGGCTATGCCGACAAGATTGTGGTCAACAAGTACCAGAGCAGTCTGGAGATGTATGTGAAACCAGAGCACATCCGCGATGTGTTCCATCAGGGTGTTCAGCAGACCGGCAAGTCGCCCACCGTGACGGTAGCCATCGGTTCGGTAGACCAGGTAGAGCAGTTCATCAACAAAGCCCGTGAGGAAAAGAAATTCTCGGGCAAGTTCCAATATGACAACTCGAAGGAGAACGACTTCTTCAATTCGCTGCTGATGAACATTCTGTTCTTTGCCGGTATCATCTTCGTTTGGATGTTCATCATGCGCCGTATGGGCGGTGGTGCAGGCATGGGCGGCGGTGGCGGCATCTTCAGCGTAGGCAAGTCGAAAGCCCAGATGTATGAGAAGGGCGGCGACCTGGGCATCACCTTCAAGGACGTTGCCGGACAGGCTGGTGCCAAGCAGGAGATGCAGGAGATTGTAGACTTCCTGAAGAATCCGCAGAAATATACCAACCTGGGTGGTAAGATACCCAAGGGCGCCCTGCTGGTAGGTCCTCCGGGAACGGGTAAGACGCTGCTGGCCAAGGCGGTAGCCGGCGAGGCTGGCGTGCCCTTCTTCTCGATGTCCGGTTCTGACTTTGTAGAGATGTTTGTGGGTGTGGGTGCATCGCGTGTGCGCGACCTCTTTGAAAAGGCCAAGCAGAAGGCACCATGTATCATCTTCATCGACGAGATAGACGCCGTAGGGCGTGCCCGTTCGAAGAATCCCGCCATGGGTGGCAACGACGAGCGCGAGAACACGCTGAACGCCCTGCTGACGGAGATGGACGGCTTTGGCACCAATAGCGGTATCATCACGCTGGCTGCCACCAACCGTGCCGACATGCTGGACTCAGCCTTGATGCGCGCAGGCCGTTTTGACCGTCAGATCCATGTCGACCTGCCCGACCTGAACGAGCGCTTGGAGGTATTCAAGGTACACCTGAAGCCCCTGAAGCTGGACGAGAATCTGGATATCGAGTTCCTGGCTCGCCAGACACCAGGTTTCTCGGGTGCCGACATTGCCAATGTCTGCAACGAGGCTGCCCTGATAGCTGCCCGTCATAATAGCGACAAGGTGGGTAAGCAGGACTTCCTCGATGCCGTTGACCGCATCATCGGCGGACTGGAGAAGAAGACGAAGGTCATGACCGATCAGGAGAAGCGCTCCATCGCTATCCATGAGGCTGGTCACGCCACCATATCATGGTTCACTGAGTTTGCCGACCCACTGGTGAAGGTAAGCATTGTACCTCGCGGACGCGCCTTGGGTGCCGCCTGGTATCTGCCCGAGGAGCGTGTGCTGCAGACCAAGCAAGCCATGCTCGACGAGATGTGCTCACTGTTGGGTGGTCGCGCTGCCGAGGAGCTGTTTATCGGCAGCATATCAACAGGTGCGATGAATGACCTCGAGCGTACCACGAAGCAGGCCTACGGCATGGTGGCCTATGCGGGTATGTCGGACAAACTGCCTAATCTGTGCTACTATAATAATAATGAATATAGCTTCCAGCGTCCCTACTCAGAGACCACAGCCAAGATCATGGACGACGAGGTGCTGAAGATGGTCAACGAGCAGTACGAGCGTGCTAAGCAGATACTGACAGAGCACAAGGAAGGTCACGCCCAGTTGGCTCAGCTCCTGGTGGAGCGCGAGGTCATTTTCGCCGACGACGTGGAAAAGATCTTCGGCAAGCGTCCCTGGACCAGCCGTGCTGAGGAGCTGATCGAGGCACAGCAGCGTGCCGAGGCTGAAGCGATGGCAGAGCGCCGTGCCAAGGAACTGGAGGCTGAGGCCAAAGCACTAGAGGCCCCTGCCAAGGAGGAGGATGCCCCCGAGGCCCCTGCAGATGCAGACAATAACTAAAACCAAACGATATGAACAACTTCATCGTGCGCACCATTACGGGTGTCATTTTCGTAGCAGCCATCGTAGCCTCGTTCCTGAGACCAGAGACGATGGTCCTGCTGTTTAGCATCGTGACCGGACTGAGTGTCTGGGAGTTTACCGGACTGGTCAACGAACGGGAGAACGTCACCGTGAACCGCTTTATCTGTACGGTAGCGGGTGTCTATTTCTTCTTCGCCATGACCTATTTCTGTAGCGACCTGTATGGCGGAGCAGCCAAGAGCGTGGTGTTCATCCCCTATCTGGTGACCATTATCTACCTGATGATTGCCGAACTGTACCTGAAGCAGGCTGACCCCATTCAAGACTGGGCCTACACCATGCTCTCGCAGATGTATATCGCCCTACCCTTCTCGCTGCTGAACGTGCTGGCTTTCACGGCTACGACCAATGGTGTGGTGACGTTTAACACGCTCCTGCCCTTGTCGATATTCATCTTCCTGTGGGTGAACGACTCAGGAGCCTACTGTGTGGGCTCGCTGCTGGGTCGCCATAAGCTGTTCCCCCGCATCAGCCCGGGCAAGTCGTGGGAAGGTTCGATTGGCGGTGCCGTGTTCGTGTTGTTAGCCGCCTATGCCATCAGCTATTTCCTGGACGGCAGGATGCTCAACAGTCTGGAATGGCTCGGACTGGGACTTGTCGTTGTCATCTTCGGCACGTGGGGCGACCTGGTGGAAAGTCTGTTCAAGCGCACCTTAGGCATCAAGGACTCAGGCAACATCCTGCCTGGTCACGGAGGCATGCTGGACCGCTTTGACTCTTCGCTGATGGCCATTCCGGCAGCCGTCGTCTATCTCTATACGCTATCGCTGTTTTAAAGGTAAAAAGGTAAAAAAGTAAAAAGGTAAAAAAGTAAAAAAAATATATAGACCAAAATGAAAAAGCTACTAACTATTATGCTCTCTTGCCTGTTTGCTTTGAATATGCAGGCGCAAGACCCCGTGAAGAAATACGGACAGCTGCAAGTCCGTGGTGCCCAACTCTGCGACCAGCAGGGCAATCCCGTCATCCTGCGAGGTGTCAGCCTGGGCTGGCATAACCTATGGCCACGATTCTATAATAAGAAGGTGGTGCAGACGCTGAAGCAAGACTGGAACGCCAGCGTGGTGCGTGCCGCCATGGGTATCCTCATCGAGGACAACTATCTGGAGAACCCCGACTTCGCCATGCAATGCATGACTCCCGTCATCGAGAGTGCTATCAAGCAGAATGTCTATGTCATCATCGACTGGCACTCCCACTTCCTGAAGACAGAGGAAGCCAAAGCGTTCTTTGGTCGCATGGCCAAGAAATACGGCAAGTATCCCCACATCATCTACGAGATTTACAACGAGCCCGTGGAGGACAGCTGGGCCGACCTGAAGAAATACGCCTATGAGGTGATTGGCGAAATCCGCAAGTATGATGCCGACAACATCGTGCTGGTGGGCTGTCCCCACTGGGATCAAGACATCCACCTGGTGGCTGAGAGTCCACTGGAGGGTGTTCAGAACGTGATGTATACCGTCCACTTCTATGCCGCGACCCATGGCGACTACCTGCGCGAGCGCACAGAGGCAGCCGTCAAGAAAGGCATCCCCGTATTCATCTCGGAGAGTGGTGCCACCGAGGCTTCCGGCGACGGTAAGATTGACCCCGTGAGCGAGGAGAAGTGGATTCAGATGTGCGAGCGCCTGGGCGTCAGCTGGGTATGCTGGAGTATCAGCGACAAGAACGAGTCGTGTTCGATGCTGCTCCCCAGGGCTACTGCTACGGGACCCTGGCCTGACGACGTCATCAAGGAGTATGGCAAGTTGGTCAAGGGTCTGCTTAAGAAATACAACAAGTAAGACGACTGATGATAGACAGGGCGACTGTTGACAAAATCATGGACGCCGTCAACATCGTTGATGTGGTCGGCGAGTTCGTTAGCCTCCGTAAAGCGGGCGTTAACTACAAGGGGCTCTGCCCGTTCCATGACGACAAGACGCCCTCGTTTATGGTCTCGCCGGCTCGTCAGATCTGCAAGTGCTTCGCCTGTGGAGAGGGTGGCAATGCCATCAACTTCCTGATGAAACACGAGCAGATCACCTACCCTGAGGCCCTGCGCTGGCTGGCGAAGAAATACAATATCGAGATTCAGGAGCGCGAACTGTCTGACGACGAGAAGCGCGAGCAGTCGGAGCGTGAGTCGATGTTCGTCGTGAACGAGTGGGCCTGTCAGTATTTCCATGACATCCTGCAGAACGACGTCGACGGACAGGCTATCGGCAAACAGTATTTCCGCAGCCGTGGCATCCGCGACGACATCATCAAGAAGTTCCAGCTGGGTTTCGCACTCACCAAGCGCGACGCGCTGGCCAACGAGGCGAAGCGGAAGGGATACCAGGAAGAATTCCTATTGAAAACGGGCCTTTGTATCAAAAATGAGAAGGGTCTGTACGACCGCTTTGCCGGACGAGCCATCTTCCCTTGGCTGAACGTCAGCGGCAAGGTGGTAGCCTTTGGCGGCAGAAAGCTCGATGCCGCCACCAAGGGCGTACAGCAGAAATATGTCAACTCGCCCGACTCAGAGATCTACCATAAGGAGCGCGAGCTCTATGGTATCTACCAGGCCAAGAAAGCCATCGTGAAGGAAGACTGTGTCTACATGGTCGAAGGATATACCGATGTGATAGCCATGCACCAATGCGGTCTGGAGAATGTGGTGGCCAACTCCGGAACAGCCCTCTCCATCTATCAGATCAAGTTGCTCAGACGTTTCACCCAGAACATCGTGCTGCTCTACGACGGCGACGAGGCAGGTATTCATGCTGCCATGCGCGGAACCGACATGTTGCTGCAGGAGGGCATGAACATCAAAGTCTTGCTTCTGCCCGACGGCGACGACCCCGACTCCTATAGCCGGAAACACACCGCCGAGCAGTTCAAGCAGTATATCGAAGAGCACCAGACTGACTTCATCCAGTTTAAGACCGAGCTGATGCTGAAAGGTGTGAAAGACCCCATCAAACGCGCTGAAGCCATCAACAATATCGTGCAGTCGATAGCTGTCATCCCCGACCCTATCGTCCGCGCCACCTACATCACTGAGTGCTCACGACGCCTGGATGTCGACGAGCGCACGCTGATATCGCAAACCAATAAATACATCGCCGGAGCCCGTGAGGCCGACAACAGGCAGGCGGATACCCAGCCACAGCAGCAAGAGCCGGCATCAACAGTCTCGACAATGGCCGGACTGACACCTCAGGACAAAGAGGTGGAGCGGCTGCTTATCCAGAATATCGTTCGTCATGGCGACGAGGTCATCTTCAGCGGACTGGAGACCGTAGACGGCCAGATCATCAACCTGAACGTGGCACAATACATCGACTACGACCTGTCGAGCGACGGACTGGAGTTCAGCGACGAGCTGTACAACCGCATCCTGCGTGAGGCCGTCGAGCACTCCAACGATGCAGGGTTCAAGGCCGACCACTACTTCATGCAGCACCCTGATCCACAGGTGAGCCAGTTGGCAGCCACCTTAGGCATTGACAGCCATCAGCTCAGCCGCAGCTTCGAGATGAAGGAGAGCGAGGGCAACCTGCGCCAGCGCATACAGCACCTGATTCTCGACTTCCGCATGGACATCATCAGCCAGCACTTGAAGGACCTGCAGCGACAGCTGAAAGAGGCTGGCAGCGACATGACGCGCATCAAAGCGCTGATGACCGAATACCAGGACGCCCAGGAGCTACGCAACGCGCTGGCTCGCCGTCTCGGTTCCGACGTGATTGTTTAGACGCATGCACGAATTATATATCATAGGTGTCGTTCTCTCGTGGATAGCCATCGCCATAACCATTATCCACATGGTGATGGACAACAAGCAGCCCGCCAAGACCATGGCCTGGGCGCTGGTCATCCTCTTCGTACCTATCGTGGGCATCATCTTCTACCTCTTCTTCGGCCTCAACCACCGAAAGGAGAAGCTGGTCAGTCAGCGTTCGCTCGACCAGCTGTCTAAACGTTCGATGCTCAGTTTCGTGGAACAACACGACTTCAAGGTGCCCGAGCACTACAAGCCGCTGGTCGACCTTTTCGTCAACCAGAACCTGGCACTCCCCTTCAAGGATAATCAAGTCGACATCATGACCGACGGCTATGCCTTCTTCCCGGAACTGCTGAAAGACATCAACCAGGCGAAAGACCATATCCATATCGACATGTATATCATCGAGGACGATGCCCTGGGGCGCCTGATAGCCGATGCGCTGATGCAGAAAGCCCGTGAGGGTGTCGAGGTGCGCATGATCTACGACGACGTGGGCTGTTGGAAGACGAGCCATCAGTTTATCGAGATGATGCGTCGTGGTGGCATCGAGATTGTACCGTTCCTGCCCGTGCGGTTCCCCTCGTTCACCAGCAAAGCCAACTACCGCAACCACCGCAAGCTGATTATCATCGATGGTCAGACCGGCTATATCGGAGGTATGAACATCGCCCTGCGCTATGTGAAAGGGCGTGGCCAGCAGCCTTGGCGCGACACCATGCTCCGTCTGACGGGCGGTGTGGTCTATGGCCTGCAGAAAGCCTTCCTTGTCGACTGGTATTTCGTTGACCGCACCCTCATCACCAACCGCCGCTACTATCCACCTCTCACCTCTAACCTCTCCACTTTAACCTCCATTGTCGCCCAAGTGGTGACCAGCGGTCCCATCACCCCCTATCCTGAAATCATGCAAGGCTTCGTGTCGGCCATCCTGGCGGCACGCCGCTACCTGTATATCGAGACACCCTATTTTCTGCCCAACGAACCCGTGCTTTTTGCCCTGAAGACGGCTGCCGTGGGAGGTGTCGACGTCAGGATTATCTGTCCCAAGCACTCCGACGCCCGCTTCACCGAATGGGCATCGCGCTCCTATCTGCGCGAGTTGCACGATGCAGGTGCGAAGATCTACCTCTACCACGCAGGCTTCCTGCACTCCAAATTGATGATTTGCGACGACTCGCTATCCACCACCGGTTCCACCAATGTCGACTTCCGCTCGTTTGAGAATAATTTCGAAGCCAACGTCTTCATCTATGACCAGGGAACGGCCCTGCGCCTGAAGAAGATCTTCATGGACGACCTCAGCCAGAGCACGCCGCTCAGCGACATGCCCAACCGGCTGCACCCGAAATTTGCGCAACGATTGTGGGAGAGTCTTACCCGACTGTTCTCTCCGCTGCTGTAAACAGCGAGAAATTGACGCTGCCGTAACTGCGATGCTCCAAGAAGTGGGGATGCAGGGAGAAATCGTAGTCTTTGCCGTGTTCGAAGACGAAGATACCCTCAGGCTTCAGCAACTGCTTCTCGAAGACGAGCTCAGGAATCTGAGGCAACTCCTGCAAGGCATAGGGCGGATCGGCAAAGATGAAGTCGAACTGCTGATGACAAGACTTCAGAAATCGGAACACATCACCACGGATTGGGATACACACCTTGCTGTTCAGTTTCTGCAGACACTGCTGGATGAAGCGATGATGGTCGCGATCCAGTTCCACGCTGACTACCTGTTGGCAGCCTCTGGACACGAGTTCCAGCGAGATGCTGCCCGTACCCGAAAAAAGGTCCAGCGCCGTAGCACCGTCGAAGTCAACATACTGCATCAGCACGTTGAAGATGTTCTCCTTGGCAAAATCCGTTGTCGGACGCGCCTTGAAGGTTCGTGGAATGTCGAAATGCCGACCTTTATAGATGCCCGTGATGATTCTCATAGTCCCTTGACATAAAGTGTCACCAGATCATAGGGGATGCCCGGAATCTGAGCCACGCTGACACGATTGAACTCGCCTATGGGATTGATGACGAACACGCGCTTGATGAACTGCTCCAGCGCGTCCTTCAAACTGTCGTGGCCCGACATGTCGCCAGTCAGGTACAGCTCGTCGTGCTCGGCCGTCATCCCCAGCTGTTTCCATGCTGCCAGGATGTAATAGATGGCATCGTCGGTAGAATTGAAATCAAACGAATTACAGAACTTAAACCTGTTCTGTGCGAAGCTGAAGACGTCGAGTTTCTTCTCGTGGAAATAGGCGTACAGTTTGTTGTGAGGACCGGTATAGCTGCGCTGGTTCAAATGGCGCCACAGCGGAGCCAGAGCCGCCACGAAGCGCACCTCGCCAAAGGCATCCTGTAACACTACCCTCAGGTCCTTGGCAACGGAGAATACCGCTACGCTGTTCAGGTCCGACAGGATGGTGTAGGCCATCACCTGCTGCTCGCAATGTGTGAACGCCTGCTGGTAATACGCCGCTATCGTGTCTTCTGCAAACTGGTCGGCAGGAATCATCAGCACAGGCGAATCGACCATCACTAGCACGCGGCCATACGACTGTCCCAACAGCGGAACGCTCTGCAAGGCCTCACGCATATTCGCTGCTATGGAGATGCCACTCTTCAGCGGATAAGGCACATAGACCACCTCGCTGCCCTCCGTCGTGGAGAACGACAGACTATGACGACTCACTCGGATGACCAGTCGACGAACTGGGGATGCATTGCCGTTATTTGCCATTTCTTATCTTGCCTTCTTACTACTTCAGTACGCTGAGCACGCAGAGCACCAGCAAAGTCAGCGCTATGCATGCCAGAATCATATCTCTTTTTTGACTTTCTCTCATTCCGCCTGCAAAGGTAGTGCAAATCGAGAGAAATGCAAAATAAATCGCGATTTATTTTTCTTTCCAACAGATTCTGAACCCTTCTATTTTCCGGCTTTCCGATAAGTTCCACTGTTCGTTAGCCTCCTGTTCAGAGAAAAACGGCTGTCCCCAGTACCAATTCCAATAATGGTAGTCATAGCCCGAAGGTAGACCGTTCAATCCGTATTGATAGTCTATTTGCAACTGATACTTTTGCTTCACATCACGCATTTTTATGATGAGAATGTCTGTCAGTTCATGCTGGGGCAGCACGCCAAAATATCCCATATTGGCCAGTACACTCATGTATGTCCTTTTCGAATCGAGAAGATATTCGAATGACATATAAGGCAGCAGAGCTGTCAATGTATGGCTACTATAAGTAAACGATGTCTCGTAGAGAGTCTCCGAGTCCTTGACTGCCGTCATGCTTATCAGGTCGTCGCCTTGCCACTTAAGGTTCTGGGTGTAGCAGAAAAAGGCGGATGACTCAGAATCATCACGGATACCCCTTTCATAGACATCGTAATTAGCAAGCCTGCCGGCATTGTAATGGTAGACGATGCTGTCTCTCACATTTTCGCGATTATCAATGGGTATTGAGGCACCCACTATTCTTCCGCCATGAAGATAAAACGTGGCTGTAGTCTTCTGTTTGTCCCGCATGCCAAACCCCACCTCATCCAGAAAACTCATGGTGGCGACAATCTTATCGGGCTGATAACTGAAGACTACAGAGTCTGCTCCAAAGTAATTGCTCCAACCCTGCTCCATCAAGTAATTTTTCACCTTATACTCTGAATCGTAATTGAACTTGAATACAGCAGGATCGCCAGGGAGATAAGAGATGCTGTCCATCCGGGCAGTAGCGCCATTGTTTTCCAGCGGAGCAACTGCACCACTGTCATCCTCACTGCTACATCCTGCGAGGATCATACACATACTGCACATCATCAGTAAGCAGACTTTGATTCTCAGAGTCATTATGTTACTACTTCTCTTCTTCATTTTATGTCTCTTTTTTGACTTTCTCTCATTCTGAGTGCAAAGATAATAAAAGTGAGAGCGAAAACCAAAGGGAAAACTTATTTTTCTTTCCGAAAACGAGCGATATTCCGAAACTTTTCGTATCTTTGCACCCGAAAAGCATCAAGAGCAGTCATCTTCGGATGGACTCGCCAACCGAGCTTTAGCATAAGCGCCACGGTGGTCAAGGTACGATGCGGATAGTATTAATATCAAAACAAAAAAGTTATGCAACAACACATTTATTACACCAAGTATGCCCTGCAGTTCGCAGACATGCAGATTCCCGAGTTAGTAAACATCTTCAATTCCCAGGTGCAAAGCCGAGGCTGGTCCTCTATGCGAGCCTATCATGATCAGGCACTCCTCGACGAGTTCCACCGCCGCGGCATCGACATTACAGCCGTTAGTGATGGCAAAACCACCTCTTTCGCACATCCTGTTAGATATGATTTACCCGATAACAAACTAATTACCATCGGGTAAACACTTATACAATGTACTCCGCCCTTGCAGTCTGCTCTTGGTAAGGGTGGAGTTTGTTTATATGTTGATGATATTGTCCTCTGACCTTGACTGAATATTATTCCGCACAAAAGAACGAATGTCATCAGGAACATTATACTTATCGAATAGATGCTCGTCTATTTGCGCAATGGATTCATTCCACCATTCCTCATGAAAATCTTGGGTAGGAATTGCGAGGAAAGCATCATAGGAAGTGTGCTTACTGTTCTTATAATAAAATAGTATTGCACGAAAAAACTTTGTAAAAGCATATTTTGCCACATAATAAGCTTTCTTCTGAGTATCAGTTATTCCACCATAATTGTAGGTCTCGCTGCACACATCATTTGGACCTGCAATGGGGATGTCGGCATATGCCCCTCCTATCCCTGAAGAAAGGCTCATATTTCCCCATATTCTGGGAATTAAAACTTTATAGTAACCATAGCCAATAGTCTTCCTGAACGTAAAACCAGTAGACTTTGAAACCAAGTCTATACGATCTATCGTACCATCCTTTTTTTTATGGGGTTTTTCTTCGAAGTCATTAATATGATACTTTACAGTTCTCTTTTTGTCATGTACACCCCATATTCTTACATCATCGTTCTTTTGAGGGGTATCTGTCAAGATACCTTGTGTGTCTAATTTAAATACATCAGAGCTAATTTTAAATGGATCTTTGCGTGACACTATGAAAGGTTTAAAGTTTTCTCCTTCAATAGTTTTCACGCATGCAACAAGTTTTACAATCTCATGGGGCTTCTCTATTTCCTCGAAATCCACAAGTAACTTTGTACGAGTTGGACTCTTACCTTCCGTATAAACTATTTGGTCCCCGTCTTGTCCATTGTCGTAGTTTTTCTTCCAAAGAACTATATTGGTTTCTGCAGCTCCTGCAATACCGTCAAAAACATCTTTTCGGTTGTCAATAAATACTATTTGATTGTCATTTTTGATTTTTTCATTGTTCATCCAGTCAAGCCCATTTGAACTTTTCTTTACTGGTGCCTGCCAATTTGAAGGGAATATCATTGACACAACATCTGCGATTTCTATAGCATTTTTATAGAATAATGGGTATATTTGCAAATGAGAACTTGCTTGATAAGGGGGATTGCTTGCTGCTAATGTAAACTTTATCATATCGTTTCCTTCTTGTCCCCAAAAATGTGGGGTGTTAATTACATTAATCTCTGTTGATTCTCCATTCCTTTTGTGTTTCTCCAAAAATGATTCCACAAGATTCTCCTTGTAGACACAATTCGTTTTCCAGTCGAGATGGAAGCCTCTAAGTACACGATTGGTAATTTTGACTGCCATTTCTGTTTGGCAAAGCACATAGATATTCTTCTCCAATATCCGTTTCCAAACATCAACTTCGAATGTTTTGCCACCTTCTTGTGAAGAATGCACTCTGTACATTGAGTACGCTAAATATAGCGGATACACGCCTGATTTGGAATTTATCTCAAGAACTTTAGCATCTTCATCCCAAAATACATCGGTGTGAATATCAGAAAGTACGCCTTCGCCGCTATGGTCAATCATCCTTGGTTCCGGTAATGCTCTCCGGACGTCCTGTCCTTCAATATCGAAAAACACTTCTCCTCCAACTGTTTCACCCATGTGTAGGTTAACAACGGACCAAGGAGTAATTATGGTCTCCCTTGCAGGGTTCTTGAACTTTCCTATGATGTCGATAAGTGCTCTAACCCGTTCCTCCGGCAAAAGGTTGTCTGCCTCTTTCAATTCATTACGTGTTTCTGTACAGGCTATCACAAAGATATCCTCATCGATGAATTGTCTGAAGTAATTAAAGCCCAATACTTTTCCATTGGTTTCCTTGGGAAAATCTCCAGGCATAAATTCTGCCCAGGATTTATCATCAATAAGTGAAGCAAAATTATCTAATCGAAACTCTTCATCACTTTCTACGTCAGCACCAAATGCAAGTAGAGGAATTCGTATGGAAATATTCCGCAGTGTATTGATTAGCTTTGTGGCTCTTTCCTTTGACTCATCCTTTGGTCTTTCCGGTTTTGGCTTACCGCACTCACCACAGAACTTCGAATCATAGTTCGCATGGCCGCAGCTGCACAGCCAGCGCGACTTGGGACGTAATGTTCCACAATGTGGACATATTGGTTCCACAATATCCTTCTTTCCGCAGTTGGGACATGTCCATCTGATTGCACTTTTTGTTTCGGCACCATCTGCACCTTGGGCATTTACTGTATGTTTGGTATTGGTACCTGATTTCTTTCCACCCCAGCTTTGATTGATTTCATTAAGGATATCATCTGAGTTCGCAGCTTCGCTTATCTTGTCCCAATTATAAAGACGGTTATCGTCAAAGCCATTTGCCATCACGCGCTCAGCCGCAGCCCTATTGTACCAACGGAAGAGAGAATCGACGTTGTGTTCTACAACCTTGTTTCCGTCGTATGATAGTACAGGGAAGAACTTCAGTAATTCCTTAGCCTTTTGTTTGCTGGCCTGTTTATCACCATTCTTGTTAGCCTGACATACTCTACAAAGGATAGTAAGTGCCCTGTCTGGAGCAAAGTCAAAAACATAGCAACTTGTTTTTCGTATGCCCTCAGGCGAATCGTATGGCCCCTGTACACGGAATGCTGTTTGCAGGTATAGTTTTGCGTCGGTGGTGTTACCTCCTTTAAGCATCAGCACTCCTGTCCATTCTGGAATGGTTACACCAGTTGTGAGTTTGCCGCATGACAACGTGATGGTTCCTACCTTTTCCCTCTTCCAATAGTTGGCTACTCCATCTCGTACTTCTTTTGTCGCTTGGTTAGACGGTTTTTCTTCATCTCCATCACCACATACATTAATGATTTCATATTGCTTGAAGTATTCATGGCTTTGGAGTTTTTTCGAGAGAGCTCTACCGGATTCAACTCCAGGAACCATCCACAAAGTATGGCGAAAGAAGCCTCTGTTCTGATCACAGCAATAGGGATAGAAACTCTCCTTATCCTCATTCTTGAGCAGATCAAGAAACATTGTAACGTCAGCATCATGTACAAAATCTGTTGTTCCAGTTTTTGTTCTGAAGAATTCTTTGAATGAGAATGTGTTATCATCTGTCTTGAGACTTTTTGTAAACTGAGACAATGTTACTGTGCGAAGATGAATTTGCGGCATCTTTGCGTAGGGGTTGGCATAGCCTTCCTTTTTCTCATCCCACTCATCCTTACGCTTCATTTCTTCGTTATAGTCGAAGGTAAAGACTTCATCCTTAGAATATCTGTCTAAGAGATTAAAAGGTGTGCCTGATAGTTTGAGGATTTTTGTATGCTCTTTCTTCGCCTTGGTTTCAACCATTTGTCCAAGTTCTGTCAAAGTTGCTTCGTGAGCTTCGTCGATAATAATGAAATCCCAATCAGTATCGAGGATCTGCTTTCGAACTTCTGCCGTCGATGTCTCGTCTGAACGTCGGAGGAATTGAGTGGAAGCAAACCAAATGACATTTCTTCCATTTTTCGCTTCATCCATCAACTCATTGAAATCACTGATGCCTTCACCTGACCTTGAACCATATGCCCAGTCGGCACCCCCAACTCCCGATAAAAAGATCATGTCGAAAGCATCTTTCCACTCATGATTCACATCTGGGCGTGAAGTGTAGACAAGTGTCTTCTTGAATCCCATACGCCGAGTTATCTCGATAGCAGTAACAGTCTTACCACCACGAGGTTTGATTTCCCATAACAGGTCATCGTGTGACTTGAAATTCTTTTTAGTCCATTCCAGACAGTCTTTTTGATGAGGATAGAAGTTAAACTTAGGGGCATGCTTTATATCAGAGATTTCTTCAGTGTGTAATGCTGTGCGGTTTTCTTTAACGGCCCTTACTGCCAGTTTAACGGCGTTCACATCACACTTCACCCATTCTCTACCGGCATCATGTTCAAACACAGCTTTCTCGAAACCCGAATTTGTCAAGACCTTGCGCACCATATCATCGATGTTCGGCAGTGGCCCCTCTTCATCAAGTATTTCATAGCGGAAGAGCGTTACATATTCTATATTGAACTTGATGCCAGCTGTTTTGGTGTCCTCAAGAATCCTGACTTTAGCTGCAGCCCTTAAACTCTCTGAGTCATCGCTGATGTCCTCGTCCAATTTTGGATAATACCTTCCCGTCTGACCTACTTTCAACATCCCTTTATGGTCATCATACGGACAACTCCAGGCATACACGATGGTCTGCCCGATTTTCATGCCAGGGTCTATCATTCTGATTTTAGCATTCATGGCTCCTGTCTTTTATGGCCGAAGCATATACTTCGACGTAGGTTGTTACTTTATTCTCATCCCAATCCATCAGTTTGCAATACTCTAATGGAATCTCTAATGGTATAATATTTCCAAAGAGATCTCTAGTCTTTGGCTTGTTGATAGCTGCAACAAGGGCATTCAGCTTTATTGAGGGCTTTGTATATGGAGGGCAAGCCGTTAGACCGTCCATTTGCCAAAAATTCCAAGAAATGATATGACAGACAGTTTTTATATATTCATAATCCTCCAAGTACAATCCGTCAAAATCAATTTCATCTATTTTGTTGAGTAAAGTTCTTATAGAACCTTTATTGTTTTTAATCAGTTTGTTAAGATTATACGCTTTTAGGTTGTCTATTAAAGTATATAGTAAAGCTTCTCTGGTTAGAACGAGATTATCTCCTTGCCATTCAAACCCGTAAGTATGTTTGTATGCCTTGATTATCCAATCTGCCCATTCTTTTTTTGTTGCTTTACTGTCAACACCTACGAAAGTGTTGACTACCCTCAGTTTGCGATCAAGGATTCCGATTCGTTGCTTAAGTGGAATAACTCGTTCAGTAACAACATCATATCTACTGGTAAGATAAGGGCCCTCACCACAGCACATCTCTATTCGGTCGTCAAGGACATACTGCTCCCAGCTTTTGCCAGTTTCCTCGAATGTCTTTCTTAGAATATCGTCATCAGTTACTTTCCATCTTTTCCCCATTATAGGGCTGTTGAATGGACTTCCTGAAGATGGTGCAGCACTACCAAAGAACCAGAGACTATCAGCGGCATTGAGTTGTTCATTGCAGACCCATGACGGAGTGAACACTTCTGCCCGTTTCTTAGTTCTCAGCCGCTTTTCCTCATCACTCTTTCTGACACGAGGACGTAGCACAAGCCCATTCTCACCCACGATGTCCTCAATTTGGATGGAATCGTGCTCATTGTGCCCACCAATATCCGTTGCCCACAGGATATTTTTACCTGTGGTGTGGTCAACGAGAAGCATCACCAGAAATTCACGAGGTATCTGGTCTTCAAGGATATCTACTCTGTCGCGAATGTCGGGCATCGGTCAGCAGCAAATGGTCTGACTGATACCCAAGCGTCAGAGGTTTCGATATTCCAGGTTTCAACAAAGCAGAAAAGAACGAGGGTATCTCCTGCTGCCCGTTCCGTCATTTGGGCCTACCACAGCCTTACCTATAGAACGAACAGATTTGATACCCTCTGGAGTATATACAATACACCCAAAAGTGTGCGTGAGGGCATAGTAAGCCCCCGGCACACTCCGGCTGCGTTTGATATACACATCCGTAGGCGTCACCTCTGCTATTGTCTTTGATAGGTATTTGATTGTGGTAGTTCAAATGACCAAAAACAAAGCGTACAGTGTCGCTTATTCCGCAATGTAGTGCTCCACCCATCGGCTCCATCATCCTCAGATAACATCGCTGCCGCATAAGGCAGAAAGCAGGGACAAAGGTACAAATTAAATTTGTAATTTTGCCGTCTAAATATAAAAAAATTGGAAATAATTTGGAAGTTGGTACTAAATTTAGTACCTTTGCGCTCGGATAAGGATTATTTATATGGGATCAAAAGAAAAACTTGTTGAGCGATTTAAAAAGAGCCTAAGGATTTCACCTACGAGGAGACAGTGAGCCTTCTAGCACATTTTGATAAGGGAGGTAACGGATTATGGATTATTTAGAATACAAAGGCTATAAAGGTAGTGTTGAATATAGCAAAGAAGACAACTGCCTATTTGGAAAAGTGCAGGGGTTAAGTAAGGAACTGATCACGTATGAAGGTCAGACCCTCGACGAGTTGCGCAAAGACTTTGAAGATGGCGTTGAAAGCTATTTGGGGTATTGTAAAGAAGAAGGCATAGAACCAGCAAAGCCCTATAGTGGCAAACTGAATCTACGTATGCCGTCAGAATTACATTCGCAAGTAGCTGCATTTGTAGCTTCAACAGGCATTACCATCAACGATTTCATCAATCGCGCTATTAAGAATGAACTAAAGAAAGTTGCGGCATTGTAACGAGCCGTCGCTCGAGCTCTGCTCGCTTGCTACTGAAAGGACGCAAGAATGTCGCATTGCGCGAGCCGTAGTCTCCTCAAGGACGAGATTACGGCTCGTCCGTTTTTACCTCTTTGGTGCGCCTGCAATTTCGACGCGCTTGAGCTCGCTCGCTACCAAAGGAACGCAAGAAGTCATTTTTTCAATTTAGAACGAATAATAATCCGAAAAAAAGTTGTAAATTTGCGGGCATGAAACAAACATTAGAGAACTATATCAGACAAAATGAGAACTTCCGTCAGGTTCTTCTGAAACAGGATAGTGGCTTCATTAAGTTTTTTGTGGAGCATTCTGAAGACGAGGATGTCAACGGAACTTGGTATCAACTATATCAGGATTATGTATTTTCGAACTACCGCAAAGCAAACAGCATAGACCCTGATGTGATGCTCTTGTCACTGGATGAACAGAGGAAGGAGGCCCTCGGTGGTAGTCATATGAGAGAGGAATTTCGCCAAAGAAAGGAATTAGAGAAGATTCTCACCCGGATGCCCAAAGAAGCGGCAGAAGCAGTTCAGGAGGTACGACACCTCGCAGACGGATATCTGGCATTCGCTTTCCATCAACACATTGAACGGAGCAATCCTGACCATGCTACCGATGTAGGTTTCTATCGCTGTGTGATAGAACAATATTCCTTCTCCGATGGTCTGTTCTATCGTTGCATGAACATCGTTCTGAAAGAACATCACGGGCAAGGACTAACAGAAAATGATCAATATGATGCCTACCGTATATTGGAATATCGTCATTTCTACCTCAGAAGAGACGATTGCTATGCACGTTTGCGTCGAGCTGTGAAAGAGATACTTAGTAGAAGAGATGTTGACCCACAACGTGAAATAGATTATCTACTGAAGGGTGTGCGAAATTTCGCACAGCATGTGCACACCGATCTTTATGTAGAGAAGGTTCGTTCTCAAGCTAAAGGAATGAAGGATTCTGAAGCAAGGAAGGTAACGATGCAAAGTGCTGACCAACGTGAGAGAGATGGGCGTTGGTTGCGCCAGCAAGCAGAGCAATTGCGTCTTGAACCCGATACCATGCTTTTCTGTTTTGCTTGGTTCGTTGATGTATTGAAACACTTAAGCCACATCTGGGCTGCGAGACTCTTACGTTACTACAAAATAGATATGCATAGGATAGAAGTAGAAAATGACTGTGTGATGAATCCCAACTATCGCCCAGGTCCAGACGGCTTCGACCCTTATTATTACGTAGACCATCATTATAAAGGCGAAACACCTGTGGAATGTTGCATCTCTGATGTAGAACAGGCAAAAGAGCTATTAAAGCGACTGCCAAAAGAAGAAACCGAAGACTCGAAAAATAAGAACTCAGGGAATCTTGCCAGCATCTTAAAAGATAGCATTATGAAGATGGTTGATAACATCAATAAAAATCCGGAGCAGATTACAAGTATAGGCAATATTATTGCAAAGGCAAAATTTGACTGGAGTTTTATGGAGGCTATTCTCTGTGGCCTTAAAGAGGAGTGGCTCATGAATAAAGCCATACAGGTTATAGTAGACACATGGAAAGAATATGTGTCAAAGAAAGACGATATTTGCTACGTGAAGGAGTGTTACACCACGGAGTATGGTATAGATGAACATGGTCCTTATTCAAGAAGGGTTCCAATGATGATAAGATTAAAGCATTTTGATTTAGAAAGTGATCTTAAAGCTGTTAGAGATGGAGAGTTGGAGAGACGTGAGGTTAACGCTAAGTTCAACAGGATGGTATCCCCTAAAACTGAGCAAGAAGAGGAACCACAGTTCAAATACACAGAAGAAACATTTAAGAAGTCTGCTGCGATAACTGACATGCAATTGGATTTAGTTCTTGCAGAGCTGATAGTTATGGGTCTGATGCCTCCAACAAGCAGTCAAACTGACTTCCGCAGACTGTTTTCTGGAGTACCCGGCGAGTTCTTCCTTACATGGACTGGTAAGCCAGCACAGTTGCATGACTTCTTTGATATGCTGACCAAGAAGAAGGTAGTTAAGAAAAAGAAAGTGCCCGGATATGTAAGCCCACGTGGAAGCTATCTGAATATTGTCCGTTCTCATTTCAAGGACGGGAACAACAATTGGTTTGGCGAACTTAATCATGAGAGGCATATAGATGGAACAGATGACATCCTGACCAAGTTGGAGATAGTACTTGCGTATTCTGTTGACGAATGTATTAATATGATGCAAACAATCATTAGAGAACACAAAGACCTTCTTGAAAACATTGATTTATCTGTAAAACCTGAGCATCCCTCCAATTATGGTAGAAAAACCAAAAGTGTGTAGTAGGCAAACAAAAAAAATTTTTCAGAATTTTCAAAATTAGCGTAGATGGCTGTTGCGACAAGCTTTCTACGCTTTTCTTTTGTGCCGCATTTTTTCAAAAGCCGACCTAAAAACCGACTCAAAAACCGACAAAGATAGTTCTTTTTCCCCATTTACAGAAGCCACTCGCATTGAGTAAGGCAAATTAAATCACATAACAATGAAAAAGAAAACAAAAAACATTGTCTGTCAAGACAGTCAGGATGCGGAACTAGATTTTGGTTCTATTACCATGATTGACCTCCGTAAGCAGGTAGACATTCCGGCCTGTGTCAAAAAACATTTGTGGGGAACCATGTTTCCCTTTGTGCCCATTGAGTTGCTGCTCCAAATCGAAGATGGAATACGAGGCTTCGATCAACGTGTACAAATGTTCATGATTGACGCCCTGAACAACTGTCTTCAGAGCAAAGGCAGACACTACTCGACGATTATCGCTGTCAACAGCGTGCTGAGTCCTCTCTACGGGGAGATTGAAAAAAAACTTTTAAAAGAAGAAGTACAAAAAATATAATGTGATGAAAAAGATAAACGACCCATTGAGCAAAGAGCTGGCTGAAAAGCACAGCGAGTTGGAAGCGCAACGCAAGATGCGTGATGATCATCTTGTACAGCTGAATCTTGACCGTATTCTCAATCAAATTAAGTCAAAGGCCGAGACCATCGATAGTGTACTAAAAACGACAGGAGGCAAAGGCCAGAAGATGATCATGCAGACGGTGGAAAAAGAAATCATCCGCTCTGCCGAAGAGACGTTGTGGTGTCCGGATTTCTCCTTCCGTCCCAATGCAGACCAGGACATCAACTGTTATGTAGGTTCTTATTGGGTTGCGTTGGATGCTCCTGTTTGGAAATATTTCATCATCCAAGGTGCTGAACGCTGTGGTCTGCCTGAGGACTTAATGATGGATGCCGACTTCAAAAAGAAATTGGTCAACAATACGGCCTGCAATATTTTCCAGCCTCGTCAAGTCGAGATTCCTAACGACGAGGTGTGGCTCAACATGCCTGATAAGACATTGGTCATCAAGAGCGACGGCAGTGTAAGTAGTCATCCGCATTGTCCTGACGATTTGTTCTTCTACAGCCTAGACTACTATTACGACGAGAAGGCAGAATGTCCTAAGTGGCACAAGTTTCTGGACCGTGTACTGCCCGAGAAGGCTGCTCAGACGGTGTTGGCAGAATACTTCTGCTACATCTTAATGAAGAGCCACCGCTACGAGCGTATGCTGTGGCTTTTCGGGCCCGGCCAAAACGGCAAATCAACTGTGCTTAAGGTACTAACAGCCCTGTTGGGGTCAGCCAATATCAGTACCATTAGTCTGTCGAGTCTGACCAAGGACCAGAAAACACGTCATGGCATTGAACACAAGATGCTGAACATCAGTTCTGAAACCGGTCGCGATGTAGATCCAGATGTGCTGAAACAACTGGTCACCGGTGAAAAGGTAACCATTGAGCGTAAGTACCACGATGCTCGTCAGACCGATGACTATGGTAAGTTTATTGTTGCGACTAACGACATGCCAAAGGCTGAGAACACCTATGCCTTCTTCCGTCGAATGATTGTTATGCCATTCGAAGTCGTCATACCCGACGGGGAAAAGGATCCTCACTTGTTTGACAAACTCAAAGCAGAACTGCCTGGTGTTTTAAACTGGGCGTTGGCTGCATTCCCAGGGCTGATCAAGCGTAATGAGTTTACTGAAAGCGAGTTGTGCACACAAGCGCTTAAGCGCTATATCGCTCAAGCTGATAGTGTAAGCTTGTTTGTAGATCAAATGTGCATGAAGTCAGAAACACCAACCCGCGGAGATTTCCTGTACAATGTCTATAAGGACTTTTGCAATTTTATAAAACCTGATAAGAAAGAAGGCCGTAATGGATTTTTCGAGCGCCTCACAAAACTCGGACTCAAAGCTAACACTAAACCAAATGAAGCAAAACAGTTCAAGCTCAAACTATCAGAATAATGGAAAAACAGTATGAACATTTCGACCTTCAGCGCTTGAACGATATCAACATCGTTGAGGTAGCAAGACAATTAGATCTTCCTGTTCGACGTGACGGAGTGAACTATGTGACCAATTGCTTATGGCATGACGATGAGCACCCATCGCTCGTGCTTTACAATAAACAAGGAAACCAACACTGTCACTGTTATTCATGCAATGAACATCACTCGGTCATCGATCTTGCTATGAAGGCAGGTGGCTGGACATTCAAGGAGTCGTGCGAGTGGCTTTCTCGTCAGTTCGGCATCAGTACAACTTCTACGGGTTATGTTCCGCAACCAAAGCGTCAATTGCCAAATACCAAGCCCATCGAATTACTATATATCCCGATGGAAATGGTTGACCGCATGGTGTCTACAGAGAGTTCGCTGTGCCGCTGTCTTATGCACATGGCTCGCGGTAAAGATGCTCTGTGGACACCGGAAACTGTGGAATGGCAAGTAGAAGAATATCGGTTGGGGTGTTATGCGCTAGGCGATAACGATGACTACACGGTGTTTCCAAGCATCGACAGTCAGGGAAAGGTCTGCAACCTCAAGATTCAACACTACGACACCGACCCTTCGTCCGCCCGCTTCTGTCATGATGATAAAGGGCAGAGCTACTGGTTGGCTAGCATGTGGATCAAGCAGAACCTGCTATCTGGCAAAAAGGAGCAATACCGCACCAACTGTTTGTTTGGAGAACATCTGCTTCAGCGTTATCCTGGCACCACGGTAGCATTGGTTGAAAGTCCGAAGAATGCCTTGTTTGGCGCCCTGGCTTACCCTGATATGCTCTGGCTGGCAACGGGCAATAAGAATAACCTGAGCCGTCAGGTGTTGCAAGCATTACAAGGTCGCGACGTGCTAGTCATACCTGATCGTGATGCCATAGACTCATGGTCGGTTACCATTCAAGGAATGGGCGACCTGGCCAACTTCACCGTTAGCGACTTTTGTGAGCATCATGCACCAGAGAATGAACTGAAGTTCGATATTGCCGACTATCTGCAAGCTCAAGTTTCTTCTAAAGAAGACTGCTAAGCATCAAGAGTATTTACCGGATAATTAACGGGGGTTTTATCGTGACAAAAAATAACGCAACCTATTCATAATAAGAACGATAGACTTATATCACGGGATTTTGCATAACTTTTTACTTAAACTTTTATTTATTTTCATATTTCTGATTATTTTTTGAAAATTAGGACTATAAATCCACTAAAAGTAATATAAACACTTTATAATCAATAGATTAATCCTCTCGTCAAGCCACCAAAAATCCACCTTAAATCCCGTCCACTGCCTTTTGTGTACTTTTTCCTCGACTGCACTCAAAAAAATTCTGCTCTTCGGAGGGTTTAAGTTTGGTTTAAGTTTGGTTTGACTTCTAAAACTCTGTCGATTTTTCAAAAATAATCTTCACTAAATTTGTGAATTTCAAAAAGATTGTTTATCTTTGCACCCGAGAAATGTGAATGATATGGTCATTGAATATGAAAAGGACTATCTTGAAGAGCTTTATAACAACGGGAAGTGTACGAACAAAAAGTATCGTTTCCAAAAGCCAATTGTAGCAAAATACCAGAAGCGCATTGATACGCTGATGGCAGCTACACGCATAGAGGATCTGTTCGTTTTCAATTCGCTCAACTTCGAGGCATTGGACAATGGCTATTACTCTATCCGCATAGACTATCACTATCGCCTTGAGTTCAAGATAAGGCAAGAGGGGGCTGAACCCGTAGTGACAATATGCACTGTTACTGACATTACAAACCATTATCAATAAGATATAGATATGAACAGAATAACGACGCATCCGGGAGACGTGCTGAAAGAAGAATTGGAGGCAAGAGGAATATCGCAGAAGAAATTCTCTGAAGTGCTGTCCGTCCCTTATACGCAACTGAATGAGATACTGAACGGAAAGCGTCCGGTAACAACGGATTTTGCTTTGATGATGGAGGCAGCTCTTGGCATCAACCCTGAACTGTTGATCAATATGCAGACCCGCTACAACATGTCTGTGGCCAGACAGAAAAAGCCTCTCCTTGCTCGACTTCTTGACATCAAGAAAGCCTGTGCCGCAGTTTTTTGAAAGACATTATTATCAGACAGTCGTGCTTTCTGCATCGATTGACGTCAATAATAAATGTAAAGAACGAACGCTTTGAAGCCCTGATGCGCGAGCATCGGGGCTTTTTGCTGCATATCCACTTTTTTCCTCGACTGCACTCGAAAAATATCTGCGCTTCGGAGGAAAAATTACTGCTGTGCAGTGGAGGAAAATAGCTACTCAAAAATTGATTAAAATTTAATGCACTTTTTTCGTAAATACCTGAAAATAAATGCGTTTTTATTTGGTAATCTCGAAAATTTTTAGTAACTTTGCTGTGTATTTAGGAGATACACAGCAAGGATAACAAAACAGCGGGAAGCGGCCACCCGATGTAGTTGGTCGCAGAGTTGCTTTTTTAACGTAAAAAGATTGTTTCAGGATTATGTCTTTAAAAGTTAAAGCAAAGGAACGTGAGTTCAAAGTCGGCAAGTATGCCGGCACGTATCGCTACGTGATGCAGCCTGAGCTCTACTCGGCGCTTGCACAAGGCAAGGTGATACGAGAGGCTGCCCTGCGCAGCGGTGTCTCAGAAGGCGTCATGCAGGCCTGTTGGGATGCAGCTGGCGAGGTGATCAAGGCTTGGGCTACGGAAGGCCACTCCGTAGCACTCCCGGGACTGGGCTCTATGCGCTTCGGTCTGTCGGCCAAGAGTGTGGCTGATGTTAATGATGTGAAGTCGTCGCTCATCACGACGCGTCGCATCGTGTTTACCCCATCAACCGACCTGAAGCAGGAGCTGAAGGACACTAGTGTCGTCATCACCTGCTACGACCGCGACGGCAAGGAGGTGAAGCGTGTGACCAGTGCTGACGATGGCACCATCGAAGAGCCGGACAACACCGACACTACTGGCGAGAACGACGGTGGCAACACCGGCGACAACACCGGAGGCAATACCGGTGGGGACTCTGGTGGCGGTAGCGCCGGTTTCGAGACCGGAGGCTAAAAGATGAAGAAGGCTGAGCAAAAAAAAATGCTCAGCTTTCTTTTGTTTTTCCTCTCGTTTTTTGTAATTTTGCAATGAATTTATGATTAGCGACGAGCTGAAATATCGCATTAGGAATGCTTTGGGACACGTGCCGACTGCAGAACAGGAGAAGGCCATCGAGGTGTTCAGTCTGTTTATGACCGACCGTCATGAGCAGGCGGTGATGATTATGCGCGGATCGGCCGGAACGGGTAAGACAACGCTGGCAGCTGCCATCGTGAAAGCCCTGCAATCGCTCGAGCAGAAAATCGTGTTGCTGGCACCCACGGGCAGGGCAGCCAAGATCTTCTCGCTCTATGCAGGCCACCCCGCCTACACCATCCACCGGCGCATCTACCGCCAGAAGTCGCTGGAGGGTGCTTTCAATCTGAACTACAACACAGCACAGGACACGCTGTTCATCGTGGACGAGGCTTCGATGGTGGCCAACGCCTCGAGCTTTGCCGACACGCCCTTTGCCAACGGACAACTGCTGGACGACCTGATACAATTCGTATACAACGGAAAGAACTGCCGCATGCTGCTCATTGGCGACAAGGCGCAGTTGCCACCCATTGGCGAGGAGGAGAGTCCTGCGCTGACGGCTAGCGTGCTGCAATCGTATGGGTTGCACGTCAACGAGTGTACACTCAACGAGGTATTGCGTCAAAAGCTACGGGTAGGCGGGCAAAGCCCGGGAATGAATCAGGAGTCGGGCATCCTATGGAACGCTACGATGGTGCGCCAGATGATTACACAGGACGACGTGTTCAGCATGCCCAGGGTGCGGCTGGAAGGTTTCAGCGACATCCATATCGTGCCCGGCGACGAGCTGATAGAGACGCTGGCCGGCAGCTACAGCCGCGTGGGAACGGACGAAACGCTGGTCATCACCCGCTCGAACAAGCGCGCTAACATCTACAACCAAGGCATCCGAAACAGGATTCTGGGATGCGAGGATGAGCTCTGTTCCGGTGACCTGCTGATGATAGTGAAAAACAATTACTTTTGGACGAAGGGTGAAAATGCGACGGACAGCGAGGATTCGTCGATACCCACATTCCTGGCTAATGGCGACAGAGCAATAGTCCGACGCGTCAGAAGAGTAGAACAGCTCTATGGCTTCCGATTTGCTGAAGTCACGATGAAATTTCCCGACTATGACGACTACGAACTGACAGCTACCGTGCTGCTCGACACGCTGACATCGGAAGCACCCGCGCTGACCCGCGAGCAACAGGAGCAGCTGTTCAATGGCGTCATGGAGGATTATGCCGACATTCCCCTGAAGCCCGACAGGCTGAAAAAACTACGCGAGGACAAATACTACAACGCCCTGCAGATCAAGTTCGGTTATGCTGCCACCTGTCATAAGGCCCAGGGCGGCCAGTGGGCACACATCTACGTAGACCAGGGATACATGACCGACGACATGCTGACAACCGACTATTTCCACTGGCTATATACCGCCTTCACCCGCGCTACGGAGCAGCTTTATCTGGTCAATTGGCCTAGTTTTTAGGCAAAAATGCTTAAAATCTGTTGCATTAGTGCGTCGTTTGCTAGAAATTTCGTAACTTTGCCGCCTAATTAGTATAATTAGTAGAAGATTATGGGAAAGATTATCGCTTTGGCAAACCAAAAAGGTGGCGTGGGCAAGACAACCACCACCATCAATCTGGCCGCCTCGCTGGCGACGCTGGAGAAGACGGTGCTCGTGGTGGATGCCGACCCGCAGGCCAATGCGTCAAGTGGACTTGGCGTGAACATCAAAGAAGTAGACTGTTCACTCTACGAATGCATCATTGACAAGGCTGACGTGCGCGACGCCATCTATACAACAGATATTGAGGGACTGGACATCATCCCCAGCCACATCGACCTGGTGGGTGCTGAGATAGAGATGCTGAACCTCGAAAACCGCGAACAGATAGTCAGCAAGTTGCTGGCACCGCTGCGCAATGATTACGACTTCATACTGATAGACTGCTCACCATCGCTGGGCCTCATCACCGTCAATTCGCTGACGGCAGCCGACTCCGTGATTATCCCCGTGCAATGCGAATATTTCGCGCTGGAGGGTATCTCGAAGTTGCTGAATACGATTAAGATTATCAAGCAGCGACTGAACCCGAAGCTGGAAATCGAGGGTTTCCTGCTGACGATGTACGACTCGCGTCTGCGTCTGGCCAACCAGATTTACGACGAGGTGAAGCGCCACTTCCAGGAGCTGGTCTTCAAGACCGTCATCCAGCGTAACGTGAAGCTCTCGGAGAGTCCTTCGCACGGACTGCCCGTCATCTTGTATGACGCCGACTCAACGGGTTCGAAGAACCACCTGGCGCTGGCCAAGGAAATCATCAATAAGAACAGTTAAACGACATGGCTGTAAAGAAGAAATACGATCGTAGCGTGCTGGGACGCGGTCTGGACGACATTGGCAACGGACGCGGACTGGACGCCCTGATAGACACCCACAGCGAGGTGAAGACGGAAGGTTCGTCGAACCTGAACGAGATAGAGATAGCGCAGATTGAGCCCAATCCGAACCAGCCCCGTCGCGAGTTTGACCCCGACGCCTTGCAGGAGCTGGCCAACAGTATCCGCGAGCTGGGCATCATCCAGCCCATCACCCTGCGCAAGGTCGACGGTCAGAAATACCAGATCATTGCCGGCGAACGTCGTTGGCGCGCCTCGCAGCTGGCTGGGCTGACCAAGATACCCGCCTATATCGTCACCGTAGAAGACGAGGGTGTGATGGAGATGGCACTGGTGGAGAACATTCAGCGTGAAGACCTGAACGCCATCGAGATAGCGCTGGCCTACCAGCATTTGGCTGACGAGACAGGCATGACGCAGGCCAAGATTTCAGAGCGTGTGGGCAAGAGCCGTGCTGCGGTGACCAACTACATGCGACTGCTGAAGTTGCCTGCCCAGGTACAGATAGCGCTGAAGAACCACGAGATAGAGATGGGACACGCCCGCGCCCTGCTGGCCCTGGACAGCCCTACGCAGCAGATCAAGCTGTTCAAGGAGGTTCAGCAGCAGCAATACTCCGTGCGCAAAGTGGAGGAGCTGGTACAACAGCTGAAGAACGATGGAGAGATCAAGACCACCAAGGGAAGCACAGTCCGCATGGACAAGCTGCCTGAGGAGTTTAACGTGCTGCGCGAACGACTGTCACAGTTCTTCCAGACGAAGGTGCAGATGACCTGTTCGCCTAAAGGCAAGGGAAAGATAACCATCCAGTTTGACAACGAAGAGCAGCTGGAGCGCGTCATGAATGCGCTGGACAGCATTCACAATTGAATACGTGACACATTGAAAACGTTTAGAC
Organism: Prevotella sp.; assembly: GCA_015060535.1. Classification (GTDB taxonomy): domain Bacteria; phylum Bacteroidota; class Bacteroidia; order Bacteroidales; family Bacteroidaceae; genus Prevotella. Next base: position 9,784 of record SUYH01000010.1, on the reverse strand, counting down.
ACATACCCGTACGCAAAGCGCTGGCCACACTGCTGTTGCTAGTGGCCACGATGACGGCCGCCCAGGCTCAGACCGACAGCATCAGCAAGGTGCTGGAGCCCATGGACTCGATAGCCGTGGTGGACATGCAGACGCTGGAGACGGAGAAGACCACATCAGTCGTCGTCGACTCCAACAGGGTGAAGAAGCCCAAGCGCGACTGGAACACCTGGCGCCCCAACCCCAAGCGTGCCCTCTGGCTCGCCCTGGTGTTGCCCGGAGCAGGACAGATCTACAACCGCAAATACTGGAAGCTGCCCATCATCTACGGAGGATTCATGGGCTGTATCTATGCGCTGACATGGAATAACATGATGTACAAGGACTATTCGCAGGCCTATCTCGACATCATGGACAACGACCCGGGAACAGCCAGCTACAATAAGTTCCTGCACCTGGGCGTGGAGATTAACGACCAGAACATGGAGCGCTATAAGTCGCTCTTCAAGAGTCGTAAGGACAAATACCGCCGCTGGCGCGACCTCAGCTTCTTCGTCATGCTGGGTGTCTATGCCATCTCCGTCATCGATGCCTATGTCGATGCGGAGCTGTCGGAGTTTGACATCTCGAAAGACCTCAGTCTGAAGGTGTCGCCTGCTGTCATCCCCAATTACTCAGGGGGCAACCCGCTGCAAGCCCAGTCGCTGGGTGTGAACTGCAGTTTGAATTTTTAGTTTAGGGTTTAGAGAAATGAAAGAAATAAGAAATATATTATGGATGATGCTCGTCCTGCTGTTTACCACTACCAATGCAATGGCGCAGGTGAACACGGAGGACGACGAGACAAACGATGAAGACGAAATAACGGTGACTGACCAGGCTGGCCGCGAGGAAGTGATAGAATTTCCTGAGGCCATGACCTACGACCTGGACAGTCTGCTGAACCTTTACATGTCGAAGACCTATCTGTCGGAGGATAGCGACTGTAATATGCGTAATGTCAACCCCACCTACACCAAGGAGGAGTATATCAACCGACTAAGCCGCCTGCCGACCGTCATGGAGATGGTCTACAACGAGGTGGTACAGAAGTTCATCGACCGCTACAGCGGACGCCTGCGCCACTCCATCAGCTACATGCTGGGCGCCTCGAATTTCTATATCCCCATCTTCGAAGAGGCATTGGAAGTATATCAGCTCCCCTTGGAACTGAAATACCTGCCCGTCATCGAGTCGGCATTGAACCCCAAGGCCGTATCGCGCGTTGGTGCTACAGGACTGTGGCAGTTTATGATTGGCACCGGCAAGCAGTATGGGCTGCAGGTCAACTCACACGTCGACGAGCGTCGTGACCCCGTGAAGTCATCGTATGCCGCCGCCCGTTACCTGCGCGACCTCTATAAGGTGTTTGGCGACTGGAACCTGGTGATTGCCGCCTACAACTGCGGACCGGAGAATATCACCAAGGCCATCCACCGTGCCAAGGGCGAGAAGGACTACTGGCGCATCTACCCCTATCTGCCGAAGGAGACCAGAGGCTACGTGCCCGCCTTCATTGCCGCCAACTACATCATGACCTATTACTCGCAGCATAACATCTGTCCGATGACCACCCGTCTGCCCGCCAAGACGGATACGGTGATGGTCAGCAGGAATGTGCATCTGGAGCAGGTGGCTGAAGTGGTAGGCATCAACATCGACCTGCTGCGCTCGCTGAACCCCATGTATCGTCGCGATGTCATTCCAGGTGCTTCAGAACCCCTACCCTTGCGACTGCCGCTGACGGAGGTGAGCAAGTTCATCGACATGGAAGACTCGGTGTACACCTACAAGGTCGACGAGCTGCTGAGCAAGCGCTCTGAGGTGGAAGTCAGAGACGACGTGCCCACCTACTATAAGAAAAGCAAGCGCTCATACAAGAAGAGCAAGCGGTCATACAAGAAGCGGAGAACTTCGTACCGCAAGCGCAGCAAGTCGACACGTCGCCGCAGTTCGGCACGCCGTTCTAGACGCCGCAGATAAATCATTTTACTAACCCTATTTTGGAGGAAATTCTATGGATGAGGAGCAGAGGATGCAGGAAGCTGCTGATGACAAGCTGATCAATGATGCTTTCCAACGGTTGCTGGATAACTATCTGGCATCGCGCCACCGCAAGAAGGTGGATATTATCACCAAGGCATTCCACTTCGCACGTCAGGCCCACAAGGGTGTACGCCGCCTGTCGGGCGAGCCCTACATCATGCACCCCATTGCCGTTGCCCAGATAGCCTGCGAGGAGGTAGGACTGGGCTCTACCAGTATCTGTGCCGCCCTGCTGCACGACGTGGTAGAGGATACGGACTACACCACAGAGGACATCGAGAATATCTTCGGTCCAAAGATTGCACAGATTGTCGACGGACTGACCAAGATCAGTGGTGGCATCTTCGGCGAACAGGCCTCGGCACAGGCTGAGAACTTCAAGAAGCTGCTGCTCACCATGAGCGATGACATCCGCGTCATCCTGATTAAGATTTGCGACCGTCTGCATAACATGCGAACGCTGGAGTCGCAGCCTGCCAACAAGCAGTATAAGATAGCGGGTGAAACGCTGTATATCTATGCGCCACTGGCCAACCGACTGGGACTCAATAAAATCAAGTCGGAGCTGGAGAACCTGAGTTTCCGCTACGAGCACCCTGAGGAATATGCCAGCATCAAGTCGAAGCTGGCCTCCACAGAGGCTTCGCGTCATGAGCTGTTCGACCAGTTTACCAGTCCCATCGAGGCTGCGCTGAACGAGATGGGTATCAAATATGAGATTAAGGAACGTGTGAAGACACCCTACTCCATCTGGAGCAAGATGCAGAACAAGCACGTCACCTTCGACGAGATATACGATATCCTGGCCGTTCGCATCATCTTCACACCCGACAAGCGGGAAGAGGAGATCAACGAGTGCTTCAAAATCTACGTGGCCATCTCGAAGATTTACAAGAGTCACCCAGACCGTCTGCGCGACTGGCTGAGTCATCCGAAGGCCAACGGCTACCAGGCGCTGCACGTCACCCTGATGTCGAAGCAAGGACGATGGATAGAGGTGCAGATACGCTCAGACCGCATGGACGAGATTGCCGAGCAGGGATTTGCCGCCCACTGGAAATACAAGGAGGGCGAGGACGTGGAATATACCGAGGATGAGAACGAGCTGAACGAATGGCTGCGTACCATCAAGGAAATTCTGGACGACCCGCAGCCTGACGCGATGGACTTCCTCGACGCTATCAAGCTGAACCTCTTTGCCTCTGAAATCTTCGTGTTCACCCCTAAGGGCGAAATCAAGACGATGCCCACGGGGTGTACGGCACTCGACTTTGCCTTCAGCATCCACACCTTCCTGGGGTCCCATTGTATCGGAGCCAAGGTGAACCATAAGCTGGTACCGCTCAGCCATAAGCTGCAGAGTGGCGACCAGGTGGAGATTCTCACCTCTAAATCGCAACATGTACAATCCTCGTGGGTCAACTTTGTCAGCACGGCGAAAGCCAAAGCCAAGATACAGGCCATCCTGCGTCGTAACAACCGTGAACAGCAGAAGCAGGGCGAGGAGATGTTACAGGAGTTCCTGAAGAAGAACGGCATCGAGAACTCGATGAATGCTGCCGACCAGCTGGCGGAGTTCCATGAGGTGCGCAACCGTGAGTATTTCTTCCAGGCATTGGCTGAGAAGACCATCCTGCTGGGCGAAAAAGACATCGACGAACTGCAGGGCAAGAACAGGACGAACAAGGGCAGATGGCGCAAACTGGTGCCTTTCCTCGGTCGTGGCAAGGACGAGAAGAAGAAGGAAGACGACAATCGCAAGGAGCTCTTTGTCGTGACCAAGGACTTCAACCGCAAGAAGCCTATCTACATCAGCGACGAGAACATCAACCAGTATAAGTTCAAGCATTGCTGTCACCCCATCCCTGGCGACGATGTCCTGGGATTCATCGACGGCAGGCGACAGATAGAAATCCACAAGCGCGACTGTCCTGTTGCCGCCAAGCTGAAAGCCAGCTTCGGCAATCGCATCCTCGACGCCAAGTGGGACATGCATAAGAAGCTGCACTTCGACGCTGTCATCCGACTGGAAGGCATCGACCGCGTGGGCATGTTGCTCGATATTTCCAAGATCATCTCGTCGCAGATGAACGTTAACATCCACAAGCTGAATATTGTCAGCAACGACGGTATATTCGACGGCACGGTAGAGATGCGCGTCTTCGACCGCGAGAATGTTAGGGAGATTATGGACAAGCTGAAGACGGTCGACGGGCTGCAAGAGGTGACTCAGATCATGTAAAACGAACTACGATATGAAAAAACTAATCTGCATCATTTGTGCCTTCATGGGAATCGTGAGCGCGCAAGCCAAGAGTTATGACAATCCCGACACCCTGTTTGTGGCTCGCGATGGGACCTGCGAGTTCCGTAACATCGCCGACGCCATCGAGGTGTGCCGCGCCTTCATGGAGTATCATAAGGTGATCTATGTTAAGAAAGGTACTTATAAAGAGAAGCTGGTGGTTCCACAGTGGCTGACCAATATCGAGATCTGTGGCGAGGACCGCGACAAGACCATCATCACGTGGGATGACCATGCCAATATCAAGGCTGACATCACCCCTCTGACTGCTCAGGGCGATGCCAAGAAAATCGGAACTTTCCGCACCTTTACGCTGAAGATCCAGGGCAGCAAGATTACCCTGAAGAACATCACCGTCGAGAACAACTCCGCCCGACTGGGACAAGCCGTAGCCCTGCATACCGAAGGCGACTGTCTGACCTTTATCAACTGTCGTTTCCTGGGTCATCAGGACACCATCTATACAGGCAATGCCAAGACGCGACTCTTCTTCGACAAGTGCTATATCGAGGGAACCACCGACTTCATCTTCGGTCCTTCTACCGCATGGTTTGAGAACTGCGACATCTTCTGCAAGGCAGACTCCTATATCACAGCCGCCTCAACGCCACAAGACGTGGCCTATGGCTATATCTTCAACAACTGTCGCATCACGACAGACGAGAAGGTGAGTAAAGTCTACTTAGGACGTCCCTGGCGCGACTATGGCTATACGCTCTTCATGAACTGCGAACTGCCCCGTCAGATACGTCCGGAAGGCTGGCATAAATGGCGCGAGGGTGCCGACAAGACCTGCCGATACATGGAATACAACAACCGAGGCGAGGGCGCAGCCAAAGACCAGCGCGTCAGCTGGAGCCGACAGCTCACCAAGAAGGAAGCTCAGAAGATTACCCGTGAGGCCGTATTCGCCATCAACGACACGTGGAATCCCTAAGAAAGCTTAGGACAGAACAAAAAAAAGAGATGGACTTCATTGTAGGGAGTCCATCTGTTTTTTTAGGGCTTGCAACTCTTCGCGCACGCTGATCAACCGGCTCAGCACATCGGCTCTTCGGTCGGCACCATCGCGATTGTTGCCGATAATCTTTCTGGCAGCAGCAATCTTGAACCCGCGCACCTTGACCAAATTATGAATTAGGCGCACCTGCTCAATATCCTTGTCAGAATACTGGCGTATCTTACCAGCACCGCCGGTCTTAGGCTTCAGATAGGGAAACTCCGTCTCCCAATAACGCAGCGTACTCTCGTTCACACCAAACATCTCGGCTACTTCCTTGATGTTATGGTACATTCTCAGGTTCCTATTCAGATTTAGTGACATACCCGTTAATTCTATAATTTGGGGACAAAGATACAAATAAGAAAGGAAAAAACAAAATAAAAAGATTCTATTTTTGCGAAAAAAATGACTCAATGCTTGGTCAATCCAGAAACTATTCGTATTTTTGCATCCAAAGAACATATAATTTTAACAACACAATAAATATGAAAACAAACCTGAGACGATTTTTCGTCACCTGCTGCATGGCAGCAATGGCTTTAACGGGCTTCGCCCAGAATGAAGAAATGACCAATGAGACAGTGCTGACGCTGTTGAAAGAGGGCTTCTCCTCTGAAGAGATTATCGGTGCCATCGAGAACAGTACCGACCGTAAGATTACCTATAGCATTGACTTCATGCGACAGCTGAAGGCCGCAGGCGCAGAAGCTTCGCTGACCACATTCATTCAGAAGATAGCAAAGACCGACTTCGGTTACGAGGGCATCCTTTGGTGGAACCCCACTGACGGCGGCAAGCCCAAGAAGATGTACCGCACACAGTTTGAGAAGGAGTCGAAAGGATTTAACCTTGGAACCATCGCTGCCATGGGAGCTGGCGCATTGCTCGTAGGCTCTGCCGTGTCAGGTAACAAGCCTTCTGGTGGGGTAGCTGCTGCTGCCACTGCCGGTACCATTGCCTTGATGTCATCAGGTAAGGATATCCAGAAGCTGATGTTGCCAGGAGCCACCTCAAAGCTGCAGATGGAGGGCGAGAACGGTCGCCATCCCGTGTTCCGCTTCTTCTTCCCCAAGAAGGAGAACGAGAGTTTCCAGCAGGGTGCCGACAACTGGTACCAGATTGTGATGAGCAACATCCAGAACCCCAACGAGTTCCAATGCATCAAGATGCAGGTCAAGGAGCCTAAGAAGAGTGGCAAGGGCGGTCGTCGTCTGTTCCCCGACAAGATGTCATACAGCGTGCTGGGCTTCGAGGGTACCAATGCCTCGAATCGTAACATCATCGATTTCGAGATTAACGAGATCAACAACAACACTTTCGAGGTCACCTTCCCCAAGGAGCTGGAGCCAGGCGAATACTGCTTCTTCTATAAGGGCGGCTTGGGTTCAGAATCCTTCAAGGAACACCCCTTCGGTTTTGACTTTACCGTAAAATAAGAATAACTAACCATTAATACTAACAATTATGAAAAAGTTTTTAATGACTCTCGTAGCGCTGGTAGCCATGAGCATCACCGCTAACGCACAAAGTGTTTACATCTCAACAGGCGATGGCGCCGTGGCTTATCACAAGAGCAAGTCATGCAGCTATCTGGCTAATTCGAAGGATATCAAGAGCGTATCAACGTCAGAGGCCAAGAAGATGGGCCGCCATGAGTGCACACGCTGCTACGGCTCTGCCGCTGCCACCAAGAAGACGACTACAGCGAAGAAGACCACCTCTGGTCCTGCTCGCGACGAGAAGGGCCGCTTCATCAAGAAGACTGACTCAGAGAAGAAGACCACTACCAAGAAGACTGAGAAGAAGGTGGCTGAGAAGAAGACTACCGAAAAGAAGGCTGCAGAAAAGAAGACTACCGCTGCTAAGAAGTCTACTCCTGCTCGCGACGAGAAAGGCCGCTTCATCAAGAAGACTGACGCTGAGAAGAAGGCCACTAAGAAGTCTACTCCTGCTCGCGACGAGAAGGGCCGCTTCATCAAGAAGACCGATTCGGAGAAGAAGACTACCACCAAGAAGACTACCACGAAGAAAGCCGCTTAATAGCAGCGCTTCGCCAAACCTATTTCCCCTTAAGTTCAAGCAACTTAAGGGGTTTTTATTGCACAAAACGCAAGGTTTGTGCACAACAAGGCGGATTTTGTGCATTTTGTTTGGCTGTGTGCGCAAAAAATCGTACCTTTGCACCCGATTTTGAAATTTCAACATTACACATTATTAATAATATGGCTTTAAAGATTGTTGTGCTGGCCAAGCAAGTGCCAGACACCCGTAATGTGGGTAAGGATGCGATGACTGCCGAAGGTACGGTAAACCGCGCTGCCCTACCCGCTATCTTCAATCCCGAAGATTTGAACGCCCTGGAGCAGGCCCTTCGTTTGAAGGAGCAGAACCCAGGCTCTACAGTAGGAATCCTCACGATGGGTCCTCCACGTGCAGGTGAGATTATCCGTCAGGGACTTTATCGTGGTGCAGATACTGGTTGGTTGCTGACCGACCGTCTCTTCGCTGGTGCTGATACGCTGGCTACTTCTTACGCTCTGGCTACGGCCATCAAGAAAATTGGCGACGTAGATATCGTGATTGGTGGTCGTCAGGCTATCGATGGTGATACCGCTCAGGTGGGTCCGCAGGTGGCTCAGAAGCTGGGTCTCAACCAGGTGACTTATGCCGAGGAAGTGCTGAGCGTTGAGGGTGGTTTTGCCACCATCAAGCGCGTGATTGATGGAGGCGTTGAGACCGTTAAGGCTCCTCTTCCTGTCGTGATAACCGTCAATGGTAGTGCTGCTCCTTGCCGTCCTCAGAACGCTAAGTTGGTGATGAAGTACAAGCGTGCTACCTGTCCGATGGAGCGTCCTGCCGAGGGTACGGCTTACGACTATCTGTACGACGAGCGTCCTGAGCTGACGCTGAACCAGTGGAGCGTAGCCGACGTCGACGGTGACGTCAACCAATGTGGTCTGGCCGGTTCACCCACGAAGGTGAAGGCTGTGAAGAACATCGTGTTCCAGGCTAAGGAGTCGAAGACTTTGACGGCTTCTGATGCTGATGTTGAGGGATTGATCAAAGAATTGTTGGAAGAGAAAATTATTGGTTAATTGAGATATGAATAATGTATTTGTATATTGCGAGATAGAAGGTACTCAGGTACAGGAAGTATCTCAGGAGCTGCTGACCAAAGGTCGCAAGCTCGCCAATGAACTGGGTGTTGAGCTCCATGCCGTAGTGGCTGGTACCGGCATCAAGGGCAAGGTGGAAGAGCAGATTATCCCCTACGGTGTTGACAAGCTGTTTGTCTTCGACGCTCCCGGACTGTTCCCCTACACCTCAGCTCCCCACACCGATATTCTGGTGAACCTCTTCAAGGAGGAGCAGCCTCAGATCTGTCTGATGGGTGCTACCGTGATTGGTCGTGACCTCGGTCCTCGTGTATCATCTTCACTGACTTCAGGTCTGACTGCTGACTGCACGGAGCTGGAGATTGGCGACTATGAGGATAAGAAAGCTGGTAAGACCTACCAGAACCTGCTTTATCAGATTCGTCCTGCCTTTGGTGGTAACATCGTAGCAACGATTGTTAACCCCGACCACCGTCCTCAGATGGCTACTGTACGCTCTGGCGTGATGCAGAAGGCTATCTACGAGGGCCAGTGCACAGGCGAGCAGGTTTATCCTGATGTCAAGAAGTATGTTAGCCCTGAGGCTTTCGTCGTACAGGTGCTCGACCACCACGTAGAGGCTGCTAAGCACAACCTGAAAGGTGCTCCTATTGTTGTTGCCGGTGGTTACGGTATGGGCTCGAAGGAGAACTTCGACATGCTGTTCCAGTTGGCAAAGGTGCTTCATGGTGAGGTAGGTGGTAGCCGTGCTGCTGTTGATGCAGGCTGGCTCGACCACGACCGTCAGATTGGTCAGACTGGTGTCACCGTTCATCCGAAGGTTTACATCGCCTGCGGTATCTCTGGACAGATTCAGCACATCGCTGGTATGCAGGATTCTGGTATCATCATCAGCGTCAATTCTGATCCCGATGCTCCTATCAACCGCATCGCTGACTACGTGATTGTTGGTACTGTTGAGGAGGTTGTCCCCAAGTTGATCAAGTACTACAAGCAGAATAGCAAATAATGAAGAATAAATTTGACTTGATTCTCTTTTTTGTAGCGACGTTGATATTCGCCTATGACGTTATCACTCTTGACTCATTGGTCTTAAAAGTCATTCGCGGCATACTTGCGATTGTATGTGCAATTGCTTGTTACGGAGAATTCAAGAAAATAAAAGAAAATAAATAATTATGGCAAACTATTATAGTGACCACCCAGAGATCGGGTTCTATTTGAACCACCCCCTGATGGCTCGTATCGTTGAGCTGAAGGAAAAAGGCTTTGCTGATGCAAAGGAATATGACTATG
>SUYH01000023.1 GCA_015060535.1 Prevotella sp. | reverse complement strand
TGTAATCTCCTCTTAGTTTAGTTTTTAATTAGTTTGTAAATTTTTTTAATCTTTTAATTTTTTAATCTTTTAATTTTTCTCGTCTCCATTCGCGACTTCCTTTTTTACGCTCTGGGCAGGCCGTAAATTTTGCCAGGCCTGAAAGCAAATTTTTGGTGCCCTGCGCCCAAATTCCATCGTTCCTATTGACAATGCAAATGTACGAATAATTCATAACTCCTGCAAATAAAAGTGCCAAAATCCGCCTTTTTTGACCCTCTATTTTTGCCCTAATTTTGCAAGAAATTAAAATGCATGAAATATAGACAACTCGATTGTTACGTTGTTATTTGTTACTTTAAGCGGTTTTCAAAAATACGATAAATAATGAATACTTATATATAATATATATATAATTATATATAAGTATTAAATAAATTAACAATTAATTCTTTACACCATCTTCTTTTGCCCCTTCTTTCCTTGCAGGCAAAAATATATGGCTTAAAATAACAAATAACAAATAACAAAATAACTTTTCCTTTCTTATTCTTGTGTCCAGAAAAAGCTCAAATAAATTTGGCTTTTCGTTCGACTTTTCGTAACTTTGCAAGCAGTATGGGAAAGATACAACATAGATTCAAGCAATTTAAGGAGTGGAAACAGCAGCCACACCGGGTGGCCCCAATCCCTGAGGAGGAACACGTGTGTCCTACGTGCGAAACACACTATTACGGCAACTACTGCCCTCGTTGCGGACAGTCGTGCAAGATAGCCCGCTATTCCTTCAAGAATGCCCTGATGCTGTATCTCGACGTGTGGGGACTGGGCAATCGCGGCATGTTCCGCTGCATCCGCGACCTTGTGCTGCGTCCTGGCTACATGACGCGCGACTATCTGCGAGGCATGCAGATGGCCTACTTCCCTCCGTTCAAGATGTTCTTCCTGCTCTGCACCCTGTCCATCCTGGTTGATTCTGGCATGAATATCCAAGGCATAAACCGTCCGGGAGTGAACGATAGCGAGTACAAGAGAATCATCGCTTCTGGGTTACTTAGTACAGGTGAGGGGTTGAATGAGTTTGGAGAAAAGATGGAAAAAGAGGCAGAAGCGCAAAACAAGAACAAGAAAAAGACGGAGAAATATAATGAACTTGAAAAGAAAATAGACAAGGCTTCGGATGATTCTAGCAAACTAATACACATCATTTATCAATCGGCCTGGGATTTTGGTAAAAGTCACACTTCGATACTGGTGCTTATCTTGCTGATGCTCTATACCTGGCCGCTGTGGCTGTTGATACGCCACTGCCCGGCCATACCCGACTTTCGCTTCTCTGAGTGCTTTGTGGCGATTATCTATATCATCAACATGCTCCTTGTCTACAATATCATCCCTTCGCTGTTGTGCTTCAGCCCGAAGGTGGAAATGGAGTATAATCTGCTGACCCTGCTACTGGTCTTCATCCCCATCAAGCAGCTGTCGGGCTACAGCTATCTGAACACGATATGGCGAGTGGTCTTTGCCGTCATTTCTTTCGTCCTCATGCTCATATTACTCTTCTTTGGCACCTTTATACTTGTCTATATATATTGTTTGATTGCGAATGGGTTCTTCAGCAGCTGAGCCGGCTGGTCACACGGGGACAGGTGAGTGACAAATGATGGCTGAAGTCTGATGGATGATGTCTGATGGAAGAAGGGGTGGGATTGCAACGACTTTCCCCTCGGGTCGTCGGGATAAAACTTCCGTATCTGCATAAATCATGCACAATAGGGTCGGTTCCGCTGTGCACTTAATAGAACGGAAGGGTTACACCTACTGGATTCACTTTGCAGTCCGTCCGTTTGGTAATCGTAGGCGAACTAATTATAAGCGGTAAGAAAAAAGTGGCCGGGGATTGTCCTCAGCCACTCTTTATACCTTATTATGTATATGTCACGCTCCGACCAACTGGCGTGCACGGGCGAGTGCGAGGTCGATGTGGTTGCAGATGTTGTTCTCGCCCAGGAGCTGTTCGAAGTTGTTGCGACGGAGCACGGCTTCGACGGTGGGGTTGACACCTGACAGCACGACGGTGACGCCCTCCTTCTGACACATGTGGCACATGTTCTCGAGGTTGTGGAGTCCGGTGGAGTCGATGAACGGAACCTTACGCATGCGGATGATGCGCACCTTGGGGTGATGACCGTAGCGGGCCATGATGTCCTCGAAACGGTTGCCGGCTCCGAAGAAGTAAGGACCGTTGATCTCGTAGACCTCGACACCGTCGGGGATGGTGAGGTGCTCGAGATTGCCACGCTCCATATCGGCGTCTTCGTTGAGGTCGATCTCGTTGAGGATGGCATGTACCTCGGTGGTCTCAGCCATACGACGCATGAAGAGCAGACAGGCGCAGATGAGGCCGAACTCGATGGCGATGGTGAGGTCGAAGATGATGGTGAGGAAGAAGGTGAGCAACAGGACGGTGACATCGCTCTTCGGATTGCGACGCGTCATAGCGGTGAACGAACGCCATCCGCTCATGCCGTAGCTGACAACGACGAGCACACCAGCCAGACAGGCCATGGGGATATACTGGGCCAGGGGCATGAGGAACAGGAAGATGACGAGCAGCACGACGGCATGGACGATGCCAGCCACGGGGGTGCGACCACCGTTGTTGATGTTGGTCATGGTGCGGGCGATGGCTCCGGTGGCGGGGATACCGCCAAAGAGGGGCGACGCGATGTTGGCAATGCCTTGTCCGATGAGCTCGGTATTGGAGTTGTGATGGTCGCCAATGACACCGTCGGCAACGGTAGCTGACAGCAACGACTCGATGGCACCCAGCACGGCGATGGTGACAGCGGGACCTACCAGACCCTTGATGACTTCCCACGACAGCTCGGGAACAACGGCTCCGGGCAGCGTGGAATTGATGCTGAAGCGGTCGCCAATGGTCTCAATGGTGGTCACTCCGGCATACTCCTTGAGCAACAGGGCTGCAACGGTCATGGCGATGATGGCTACCAGCGAACCGGGCAGCGACTTGAGTGGGGCGAGGTGGAACAGACGAGCCAGCATGGGCCATGAGGCGATGATGACGACGCTGACGATACCTATCAACGCGCTCCAGGGGTCGATGTTCATCACGTTCATCGCATAGGCTCCCCATTTCTCGATGAAGTCGGAGGGCACATGGTCCATCTGCATGCCCAGCAGGTCCTTGACCTGGGTGGTGAAGATGGTGACGGCGATACCGCTGGTGAATCCGACCACGATGGGGTAGGGAATATACTTGATGATGGTGCCCAGTCGCAACACACCGAGCAGGATGAGGAACACGCCAGCCATGAGGGTGGCGATGGTCAGTCCCTGAATGCCATATTGCTGGATGATGCCATAGACGATGACGATGAAGGCACCCGTAGGTCCGCCTATCTGTACCTTGCTACCGCCAAAGAGCGATATCATGAGTCCTGCCACAATGGCCGTGATGATACCCTTCTCAGGGCTGACACCACTGGCAATACCGAAGGCAATGGCCAAAGGCAGCGCCACGATGCCCACGATGATACCGGCCATGAGGTCGGCCGTAAATGTCTTCTTGTCGTAATGCTTAAGAGCCGATACGAGCTTCGGCTTAAAATCCAATGTCTTCATTATCCTAAAAATTCGTTTTCGGGGGCAAAGGTATACAAAAAATATAAGGTAGCCAAAATTTTCGACTACCTTATATTATATATAGGTGTGATTTCTTGATTTATTTCTGCTTCAGCAGGTCGCGAATCTCAGCCAGCAGCTCTTCCTGCGTAGGACCTTTGGGAGCCTCGGGCTCGGGAGCGGGCTCTTCCTTCTTGCGGTTCAGCTTGTTGATAGCCTTGAGCATCAGGAAGATACAGAAAGCGACGATGATGAAGTCGATGACGTTCTGGATAAACTGGCCGTAGGTGATGTTGGCCTCGCCAATGGTAGCCTTCAGGCCTGTAAAGTCGATACCGCCCGTCACAATACCGATCAGCGGCATCAGAATGTCGTTGACCAGACTGCTGACAATCTTACCGAAAGCACCGCCGATGATCACACCGACTGCCATGTCCATCACGTTGCCCTTCATGGCAAACTCTTTGAATTCACTAATAAATCCCATAATACTTTAAGTTTAAAAGTTAATATAAATATTAAAATTGCTAACTACGTTTTACAATCTTGACCCCATGGTCTTGATTTATCTCATTTTTAATGCTTAATGTCTAATCTTTAATCTAAATTAAGATTGATTTCTGATGCAAATTTAGATATTTTTTTGTAACTTTGCACACGAAATCAAGAAAAAGTGATGCTAAAACATCAAAATTTGAGAAAAAACGGATATTTATAACCCAATTTTATATTAAAAAGTTATTTAGTAATTATGACAAAAGTAGCAATTAACGGTTTCGGCCGTATCGGTCGCCTCGCTTTCCGTCAGATGTTCGAGGCTGAAGGTTATGAGGTAGTAGCAATCAACGACTTGACCAGCCCCAAAATGCTGGCTCACCTGTTGAAGTATGACACCGCTCAGGGTGGTTTCTGTGGCAAGTTCGGTGAGAACAAGCACACTGTAGAGGCTGGTGAGGACTACATCGTAGTTGATGGCAAGAAGATCACTATCTACGCTATTCCTAACGCTGCTGAGCTGCCTTGGGGCAAGCTGGACGTAGACGTTGTCCTGGAGTGCACAGGTTTCTATACTTCTAAGGAGAAGGCTTCTGCTCACCTGACCGCTGGTGCCAAGAAGGTTGTTATCTCAGCTCCTGCTGGCAACGATCTGCCCACCATCGTTTACAACGTTAACCACAAGACTCTGACTCCTGCTGACACTGTTATCAGCGCTGCTTCTTGCACCACAAACTGCTTGGCTCCTATGACCAAGGCTCTGAACGATTTTGCTCCTATCCAGAGCGGTATCATGACCACTGTACACGCTTACACTGGCGACCAGATGATTCTGGACGGTCCTCAGCGCAAGGGTGATGTTCAGCGCGCTCGTGCTGGTGCTCAGAACATCGTTCCTAACTCAACTGGTGCTGCTAAGGCTATCGGTCTCGTTATCCCCGAGCTGAACGGTAAGCTGATCGGTGCTGCTCAGCGCGTTCCAACTCCTACAGGTTCTACCACTATCCTGCACGCTGTTGTTAAGGGTGAGGTAACTGTTGAGGGTATCAACGCTGCCATGAAGGCTGCTACCAACGAGAGCTTCGGTTACACTGAGGAGAAGCTGGTTTCTTCAGACATCATCGGTATGAAGTTCGGTTCACTGTTCGACGCTAACCAGACTATGGTTTCTAAGATCGGTGACGGCAACTCTCTGGTACAGGTTGTTGCTTGGTACGACAATGAGAACTCTTACACTTCTCAGATGGTTCGCACCATTAAGTACCTCGCTGAGCTGAAATAATATCAGACAGAGACAATAAAAAAGAGCCACTTAGCATTGCTGAGTGGCTTTTTTTATGTAACTTTGCATGCGGATATGAAACAAATGATTACTATACTCGGACCGACGGCCAGTGGGAAAACCCCTTTGGCGGCAGCCTTGGCACAACGTGTCGACGGCGAGATTATCTCTGCCGATTCGCGTCAGGTGTATCGTCGTATGGACATCGGAACGGGTAAGGATCTGGAGGATTATACGGTTCAGGGTCCTTCGGCGAGCGAAGCGACAAAGTCGATGACAGGGTTCAGGGTTCAACATATTCCCTACCACTTGATAGACATCTGCGAACCAGGTACGAAATACAACCTCTTCCAGTATCAGCAAGACTTCATGGATGCCTACAACGACATCGTCAGTAGGGGTAAGCAACCGATACTCTGCGGGGGTACGGGACTCTATATCGAAGCTGTGCTGAAGGGGTATAAGCTGTCGCCTGTTCCACAGAACGAAGCGCTGCGTAAACAGATGGAAGGCAAATCGTTAGAGGAATTGACTAAAATTCTTCTTGATCTGAAATCGAAGAACGAATCGAACATGCACAACACGACCGATGTCGACTCGGCACAACGCGCCATCCGCGCCATCGAGATCGAGACCTATAACCTGGAGCACCCGACGCCTCGTCGCGAGTTGCCACCCGTTGACAGTTGTATCATCGGGGTGAACATCGACCGTGAGTTGCGTCGTGAGAAGATTACCCGACGGCTCAAGGCACGCTTGGAGGAGGGTATGATTGAGGAAGTGCGAGGGTTGATGGCTGAGGGCATAGCAGCCGACGATCTGATCTATTACGGACTGGAGTATAAATTCGTGACGGAATACCTGACGGGAAAGACTACCTACGACGAGATGTTCGCCCGACTGGAGATTGCTATCCACCAGTTTGCCAAGCGTCAGATGACCTGGTTTAGAGGGATGGAGCGTCGTGGGTTCGTGATACACTGGATAGATGCAACGCTTCCTATGGAAGAGAAAGTAAATGAGATATTGAAGATATGGCAGTAGAAAGGCAACGGGAGGGCGAGCTTGGCTCGGGAATTGAGAATCGTTGGGGAATATTGTATTGTCCCAAGGCACATCACAGCAAGCAGCGTGAGAGGATTCAGCAGGTGCTCGACGACCGCAACGTGCAGTATGACTTCGTGCAGAGCGAGTCGACGGACAGTGTGGAGCGTCTGGTCAACATGCTCATCCATAACGGCTATCGCACCATCATCATCGCTGGTGGCGACTCGGCACTGAACGATGCCGTGAACTGTCTGATGCGGGTGGAGAAGCAGGTGCGCGACCAGATAGCGCTGGGTGTGATTCCCAATGGTGTGATGAACGACTTCGCCCGCTACTGGGACTTCAAGGAAGGCAATCTGGAGCAGACCATCGACTGGCTTATCAAGCATCGTGTGCGTAAGATCGACCTCGGTTGCATCCGCTATACGAACAAGAAAGGGGAGGGGTGTCATCGCTATTTCCTCAACTGTGTCAATGTAGGACTGATAGCCGACGTGATGAACCTGCGCCGTCAGGCTCGTTCGCTGCTGGGCTCGCGCACCCTGTCGTTCGTTGTCAGCATCTTCCTCATGATATTCCACCGTATGGACTATAAGATGCATCTGCGCATCAATAGCGACACGCTGCAGCGTAAGATCATGACCATGTGTGTGGGCAGCGGTCCTGGCTATGGTCAGACACCCAGTGCCGTACCTTATAATGGCATGCTCGACGTGTCTGTCGTCTACCATCCCGAGCTGATGCAGCTCTTTGCCGGTCTGTGGCTGTTGCTGACGGGCCGTTTCCTCAACCATCGCAGCGTGCATCCCTACCGCACCCGCGAGGTCATCGTCGAGGATGCAAAACATGCGTTGGTGGGTGTCGACGGTCGTCTGATAGGTTCACCCGTAGGCTCCTATCGCATTGGTGTAGAGCAGGAAGTGATCAATTTCCTGATACCCGATTAACCTATTTTTGAGATTTGTCTGAGCTGCTGTTCGTCCTGGATGGTAATCCTGCGCCCGTCGGTAGCTATGAGTCCCTCGCTGGCAAAGCTCGACAGCGTGCGGATGGCATTGCTGGTGGTCATGTTCGACAGGTTAGCCAGGTCTTCACGACTGGGGGCAATGGCCAGCGTCAGTCCGTCATCCTCCGTGCCGAAATTGTCCTTCATCCTCAGGATGGCCTCTGCCAGTCGTCCGCGCAGGTGCTTCTGTGTCAGGTTGACGGTATGCTCGTCGGCATGTCCTAACAGCTGGGCCAGGTGTTGGATGAAGTAGAGTGCGATGTGCTGGTTTTCGGCAATGAGCTGTTTGATGACACCGATGGGTATCATGCAGACGGTGGTATCCTCGAAAGCTGCCGCCTCGGTGATGTAGTCGGTGTTGGCCAGTCCGGCACGATAGCCGAAGAACTCGTTGAGCGTGGCCATGCGTACAATCTGCTGGCGACCACCAACACCTTCCTTGTAGATTTTCACCTTGCCTTCCAACAGGCAGAACAAGTGACTGGGAGTCTCGTTTTCATGGTAGATGATGTCATTCTTCCGGTATCGGCGAAGCGTCACGTTATCCGTCAGTAACTTTCGTTGCTCTTCAGTCAGCGGAAGCCACAGCTCGCTGATGTTACGTATGGCTTCTGCGCCATTTTCTGTTCCTGATACCATCTCTTTTTCCTTCAATTTCGAATGACGCTGCAAAAGTACGAAAAATCTTCAAAAACGATGTCATATTGTCGTAAAATCTCTTCCACAACATACAAAATTGCGTGTTTTCATTAAAAAAATCCAAATTTATTTTGTTATCACGGCAAAATTGCGTACTTTTGAGGAAAATTGTAATCTAAAACGAATTTAAATACCTAAAAAAGTAGGAACTATGAGTTATTTACGACTAGAAAAAGCTGTCATGACAAACTTGGAGGAGTCACTCCGTCGTGAACTGCTTCGGACGAACCGCTCGGGAGCCTACAGCGCCTCTACGCTGGTAGACTGTAACACCCGTAAATACCACGGTTTGCTCGTTGTTCCCGTACCTGAACTCGACGATGAGAATCATGTTTTGCTCTCTTCGTTCGACTGTACGGTCGTTCAGCACGGTGCTGAGTTTAACCTCGGACTCCACAAGTATCAGGGCAACAACTACAGCCCGAAGGGTCACAAGTACATCCGTGAGTTTTCTTGTGACGTAGTGCCCACCACGATTTATCGCGTTGGTGGCGTGGTGTTGAAACGCGAGACCATCTTCCAGGCCTATGAGGACCGCATCCTCATCCGCTATACGCTGGAGGATGCCCACTCTGCTACGACGTTGCGATTCCGACCGTTCCTGGCATTCCGCTCGGTGCGCCAGTTTACGCACGAGAATTCAACAGCCTCTCGCGAGTACCATGAGGTGGACAATGGTATCAAGACCTGTATGTATGCCGGTTATCCCGACCTCTTCATGCAGTTCAACAAGAAGAACGAGTTCATCTTCCAGCCCGACTGGTATCGGGGTGTGGAGTATCCTAAGGAGCAGGAGCGTGGCTACGCTTCCAACGAGGACCTCTACGTTCCCGGATACTTCGAGATGAGCATCAAGAAGGGCGAGAGCATCATCTTCGCCGCATCGACGTCACCTATCAAGAGCAACACGCTGAAGGCGGTGTTCCAGAAGGAGCTCGATCTCCGTCAGCCGCGTGACAACTTCTACCACTGTTTGGTAGCAGCGGCTCATCAGTTCCACTATCGCGATCGCCGTAGTGGCAGTTCGCCAGAACACCTTGACGACAGTGACGACCGTTACCTGCTGGCAGGCTATCCTTGGTTCAAGGCCCGTGCTCGCGATACGTTTATCGCACTGCCCGGTCTGACGCTTGCCATTGGCGAACAGGACTACTTCGAGCACGTGATGAAGACTGCCGAGAAGGGTCTGCGCGAGTTTATGGAGGAGAAGCCGCTCAGCGTGAAGATCTATGAGATAGAGCATCCCGACGTACCGCTGTGGGCCATCTGGGCCATCCAGCAGTATGCCAAGGATGCAGGGCGCGAGAAGGGCTATAAGATGTATGGCAAGCTGGTCAAGGATATCGTGAAGTATATCGTCGACGGTGGCCATCCCAGCATGCGACTTGATGACAACGGACTGCTCTACGCCAATGGTCGCGACAAGGCGATCACCTGGATGAACTCTACTGCCAACGGACGTCCCGTCGTTCCTCGTTCTGGCTATATCGTTGAGTTCAATGCCCTCTGGTACAACGCCTTGAAGTTCTGCGCCTCACTCGAGGAAGAGTTTGGCGACAAGAAGGTGGCTGCCAAGCTGGAGAAGCGTGCCGAGCTGTGCAAGCAGTCGTTCATCGACACCTTCCTCAACGAGTACGGCTATCTGCTCGACTATGTCGATGGCACGATGATGGACTGGAGCGTTCGCCCCAACATGATCTTCCCTGTGGCTTTCGACTATTCGCCACTGAATCAGGAACAGAAGAAGAGCGTGCTCGACATCTGTACTCGTGAATTGCTCACACCGAAGGGACTGCGCTCGCTGTCACCGAAGAGTGGGGGATACAACCCCATGTACGTCGGTCCGCAGACACAGCGCGACTACGCCTACCATCAGGGCACCGCATGGCCTTGGCTCGGCGGTTTCTATATGGAGGCTTGTCTGAAACTCTACAAGCGCACCCGACTCTCGTTCATCGAGCGCCAGCTGGTGGGCTATGAGGACGAGATGATGTATCATGCGCTGGGTACCATCAGCGAACTGTTCGACGGCAACCCGCCCTTCCACGGACGTGGTGCGATGGCCTTCGCCATGAACGTTGCTGAGATTCTGCGTACGCTACAGCTCATGGAGAAATATACGTATCAAAAATAAATAAGGAGGAAACGCTATGAAAGTTTTAATGTTTGGATGGGAGTATCCTCCTCACGTGTTTGGTGGTCTTGCTACCGCTAACTATGGTATCTCACAGGGTCTGCATGCTCAGGGCGATATGGATATCACGCTCTGTCTGCCCAAGCCCTTCGGTGACGAAGACCGTTCGGCCTGCAACATCGTGGCTATGAACGCTGTGCCCATTGCCTGGCGTGACGTCTCGGCCGACTATGTTCGCGAACGGGTGGGCAACATCATGGACCCCGACCTCTATTTCCGTCTGCGTGACCACTTGTATGCCGACTTCAATTACATGCACGTCAACGACCTTGGCGCTATGGAGTTTGCAGGTGGTTATCCGGGCAATCTGCATGAGGAAATCAACAACTACTCCATCATCGCAGGTGTCGTTGCTCGTACCCTCGACTACGACATTATCCATGCTCACGACTGGTTAACCTATCCTGCAGGAATTCATGCTAAACAGGTGAGTGGTAAGCCGTTATGCATTCACGTGCATGCTACCGACTTCGACCGTTCTCGTGGTAAGGTGAACCCCACCGTCTACTCCATCGAGAAGAATGGTATGGACAATGCCGACTGCATCATGTGTGTATCTGAGCTGACTCGTCAGACGGTCATCAACCAGTATCACCAGGATCCGCGTAAGTGCTTTACCGTTCACAATGCGGTATATCCTCTGCCCGAAGAGTATCAGGCCATTCCGCGTCCAGACCATACGGGTAAGGACAAGGTGGTGACCTTCCTCGGACGTATCACCATGCAGAAGGGTCCTGAGTACTTCGTTGAGGCTGCCAACATGGTGATCCGTCGCACCCGCAACGTACGCTTCTGTATGGCTGGCTCGGGCGATATGATGGACGCTATGATTCAACTGGCTGCCGAGCGAGGCATTGCCGACCGCTTCCACTTCCCCGGATTCATGCGCGGCAAACAGGTGTATGAGTGCTTGAAAGACTCCGATGTCTATGTGATGCCTTCTGTCTCTGAGCCCTTCGGTATATCGCCGTTGGAGGCCATGCAGTGTGGCACCCCGTCTATCATCTCTAAGCAGTCTGGTTGTGCCGAGATTCTAACCAACTGTATCAAGGTAGACTATTGGGACATCCACGCGCTGGCTGATGCCATCTACAGCATCTGCGCCAACGACTCGCTCTTCCAGTACCTCAAGGAGGAAGGCAAGAACGAGGTCGACCAGATTACCTGGGAGAAAGTCGGTGCCTGGATTGCAACGCTCTACAAACGAACCCTCGGTTGGGAACAGTAAATGTCTAAATAATTAAATTACACAATAAATTGTAAATTGTAAATCGTAAAATTGTAAATTATGAAAACAATTTGTTTATATTTCGAGATACATCAGATTATCCATCTGAAGCGCTACCGTTTCTTCGACATCGGTACAGACCACTACTACTACGATGACTATGAGAACGAGCGCAGTATTACAGACATTGCCAATCGCAGCTACATGCCCGCACTCAATGCTATCGGCGACATGATTCGCGAAAACGGCCAGTATTTCAAGGTAGCCTTCTCGCTGTCAGGTACAGGTATCGAGCAGCTCGAGTATCACGCTCCACAGGTCATCGAGAAGCTCCAGGAGTTGAACCAGACCGGTTGTGTCGAGTTCCTCGCTGAGCCTTACTCTCACGGCCTCTCTTCACTCGCCAACGAGGAGACTTTCGCACTCGACGTGAAGAAGCAGTGTGCTAAGATTGAGGAGCTGTTTGGCAAGAAGCCTACCGTTGCCCGCAACTCGTCGCTCATCTATTCTGACGACATTGGTGGCCAGATCGCTGCTATGGGCTTCAAGGGCATGCTCACAGAGGGTGCCAAGCACGTACTGGGTTGGAAGTCGCCTCACTATGTCTACAACTGCAACATCGCCCCCAACCTGAAGCTGTTGCTCCGCGACGTCGAGTTGTCAGACGATATCTCGCTGCGTTTCAACAATCCCGACTGGGAGGGCTATCCCTTGTTTGCTGATGCTTACATCGACCGCATTGCCCGCTTCCCTGAGGAGGAGCAGATCATCAATATCTTCATGGAGCTCTCTGCCCTGGGTATCGCTCAGCCCCTCAGCTCTAACATCCTTGACTTCCTCAAGGCGCTGCCCGCATGTGCTAAGGAGAAAGGCATCACCTTCTCGACACCTACCGAGATCTGCATGAAGGTGCCAAGCGTAGGCTCTATAGACGTGCCCGACACGCTGTCATGGGTTGACGAGGAGCGCGACTGCTCTTGCTGGCTGGGTAACGCCATGCAGCGCGAGGCTTTCAACAAGCTCTATAGCGTGGCCGACCGTCTGCGTATTGCCGACGACCCACGCATCAATCAGGACTGGGACTATCTGCAGGCCTCTAACAACTTCCGCTTCATGACCACCAAGCCCTCTAACGTAGGACTGGATCGTGGCATCTACAGCGGACCCTTCGATGCCTTTACCAATTACATGAACATCCTGGGCGACTTCATCAACAGAGTCAATGCCCTCTATCCTCCCGAAATCGAGAACGACGAGCTCAACGCTCTGCTCACCACCATCCGCAACCAGGGTGACGAGATCGAGATGAAGGACGCTGAGATTACCCGTCTGAAGGCTCGTCTCGCTAAGCTTGAACCCGAGGAGGAGGCTAAGCCCAAGAAGGCACCTGCTAAGAAGGCTCCAGCCAAGAAGAAGGCTCCTGCTAAGAAAGCTCCTGCAAAAAAAGCAGAGCCCGCGAAGGCTGAGCCCGAGAAATAAGAAATACTTCAACCTCAATAAAATTGAGTTGACCGCAAGTGCACACGGGAAGTCCCGTGTGCACTTTAATCAAACGTAAAACAGGAGATATGTACGAAAAACTGAACTATTTGGCATCGGAGCATCGGTATGATGACGAGAGCCTCTATGAACGCTGCGGTCGCAGTGGTGTCCTTTTACCTAAGGTAAGCCTCGGCTTCTGGCATAACTTCGGTGGGGTAGACTCCTATGAGCGTGGTCGTGCCATCACCCGCTATGCCTTCGACCATGGTATCACCCACTTCGACTTGGCCAACAACTACGGCCCTCCCTATGGTAGTGCTGAGCAGACGATGGGCCGGCTGATGGACGACGACTTCCGTCCGTATCGCGACGAGCTTTTCATCAGTACCAAGGCAGGCTATGACATGTGGCCTGGTCCCTATGGCAACTGGGGGTCACGCAAGTACCTCATGGCCAGTCTGGATCAGAGTCTGCATCGTATGCACCTCGACTATGTCGACCTTTTCTACAGTCATCGGCTGGACCCGTTGACACCTCTGGAAGAGACACTCCAGGCTTTAGTAGACATCGTGCGTCAGGGTAAGGCACTCTACATCGGTATTTCCAACTGGCCTTTGGAGCAGTTGCGCATCGGCGAGCAGTATCTGCGTGAACACAACGTACCGCTGCTCATCTATCAGGGACGTCTCAACCTGATCGATCGTAAGCCTATGGATACAGGCATCCTCCAGTTCTGCCGAGAGAGTGGGGTAGGCTTCATCGCTTTCTCTCCGTTGGCTCAGGGACTGTTGACCGACCGTTATCTGAACGGTATACCCTCCGACTCCCGTATGGCTAGGGAGCACTTCCTCAAGTCTGACCGCCTGACTCCCGAACTCGTGGCCTATGTGCAGCAGCTTAGAGCTGATGCCAAGGCGAAGGGCCAGACCACCAGCGAGGCAGCCCTACGCTGGGTATTGGCTCAAGAGGGTGTCACCTCAGTACTCATCGGCGCCAGCTCAGTAGAGCAGCTAGCCCAAAATCTGAAGTGCATCGACAAATAGTAGCCCTACACATTCTGAAGTAGGCTGATCTATAGCCGTAAATGAAATAATCCCCCGAAATCTCAGGGGATTATTTTCTTTAACTCCATCTACCAGATTCTGATGCGCTTTTTCTTAGGAATGAACAGCTTGCCTTTCTTGATGCCGAAAGCGTCGTACCACTCGTCAATCTGAGGCAGAGCACCATTGACACGGACCATATTTGGAGAGTGGACGTCTTGATTGAGAAGCATGTCCATATACTGCTCGCGGTTGTTGCTTGCCCACACACGGGCCCAGCCGAGGAAGAAGCGCTGGTCGGCAGTCAAACCGTCGATGACCCGATTGTTGCCGGTGTTATGGAGTGCCTGCAGAGCGACGTGAAGACCGCCGTTGTCGCCGATGTTCTCGCCCAGCGTCTGTTTGCCGTTTACCTTCTTGCCGTTCACTACCTCGATAGTCGAGAAGTAGTCTGCCAGACGGGCAGCGCGCTTGTCGAAAGCGGCTTTATCGGCAGCCGTCCACCAGTTGCGCTGGTTTCCCGTAACGTCGAACTGACAACCCTGATCGTCGAAGCCGTGACTCATCTCGTGACCAATCACGCCACCGATGGCTCCGTAGTTCTGTGCGTCGTCAGCCTCGACATCGAAGAACGGCGGCTGGAGAATGCCGGCTGGGAAGCAGATCTCGTTGGTGGTTGGGTTATAGTAGGCGTTGATGGTCTGAGGTGTCATGTGCCACTCAGTCTTATCTACAGGCTTGTTCACCTTGCGGTTCAGACCGTCAATCCATTTCCATTCGCTCACGTTGCCGAGGTTCTCGTAGAGCGACAGCTGGTCGTCAATCTGCATCTGGCTGTAGTCCTTCCACTTGTCGGGATAGCCAATCTTGATGTGGAAGTCGGCGAGTTTCTTCTTGGCTTCAGCCTTCGTGGCATCGCCCATCCAGTCGAGGGCATCGATGCGCTGACCAAGTGCTGTCTGCAGATTGCGAACCATCGTGAGCACACGTTGTTTATTTGCCTCTGGGAAATATTTCTCGCAGTACATCTTGCCGATGGCTTCGCCCAGAACACCATTGACCAGCGCGGTGGCCTGTTTCCACAGCGGGTCGTCCTGTGGCTGACCTGTCAGCGTCTGCGCAAAAGCGAAGTATGAACGACGCAGGTCTTGTGTCAGACAAGAGGCTGCACCAGTGATGATGCGCACCTCGGCGTATGCCTTCAGGTCGTCGAGTGGGGTGTCAGCGAGAATCTTCTCTACCTCGTGCAACTGTTCGGGCTGTCCCACCACAAGCTGCTTGAAGGCGGGGAATCCCGTCACCCAGAATACCGTGGGCCAGTCGATGCCGGGGAAGTCGCGCACCAGTTCGTCGTAAGTCATCTTGTGGTAGTTGGCATCGATGTCGCGCAGTTTCACCATGCCGTAACTGGCCCCAGCAATGCGCTTCTCGATGGCATACACTTTTTCCACAAGGTCGCTGGCCTTTGTCTCGTCATAGCCCAGGGCTGCGAACATGCGCTTGCCGTATGCTTTGTATGCCTCGCGCACCATCTGTGTCTGCGGGTCGTCGTTGAAGTAGTAGTCGCGATTGCCCAGTCCAAGTCCTGCCTGCGAGATGCTGACGATGTTGTTGTCGGCATCGCGGAGGTCGGCACCGGCTCCCCAGGCATACATCATCGTCGACTCGCCACGACGGTCTATCTCGGCGGTGACACGCTGGTATTCCTTGCGATCCTTCACGGCACGAATCTTTTCAATGTAAGGCATGATGGGTGCCAGTCCCTGCTCGTTACGCTTCAGCGTGTCCATCATCTGGTTGTAGAGCGTACCAATCTTATAGCCCAGAGAGCCCTTTTCTTGTGGCTTGGTAGAGAACTCCAGAATCATCTCCTGAATCTGTTTTTGATTCTGCTCGTAGAGATCAAGGAAGGCACCGTTGGTCATCTGATCGTCGCGCAGCGGGTGTGTCTTGAGCCAGTTACCGCAGGCATATTCCACGAAGTTGTCACCAGGTTTAACGTCAAGGTTCATGTTTGTCTTGTCGTAACCCTTAAGTTGTTGTGCAGAGGCTGTTGCTCCGCAAATCAGCATCAGTGAGAGGCTGAAGATTTTGAATGCTGTTTTCATTGTTGTATGTGTTTATTTGTCAATTGTTGATTTCATCTAATATGTCCTGAGCGGCATTAACGGCCTTGCGGTGATAGTGGTAGCCGATGAGTCCGCCGATAGCAGCACCTACGAAAATAGGAATTGTCAACAGCCAGGGGTTAACTCCCTCTGGAGCATTTTTCCAGGCAAATTCGTAGCAGGCCCATATCAGGAATGGGATGATGAGGATCGGTGTCACATAATGGAGCCAGTTGTCGTATTGCTTTTTGAACTTGGCCATTACACTGGCTACTGTAGCGAAGTCATCACGCATGAAGTCGAGTTCCTCCACCGGTTTGTGGATGTACCACGTGGCTGCTGCACAGAAAAGAATCATCAGGCAGGTGAAAATAGTGAATGCCGTACTCCAGGCTTGGGTGAGACAATTCAGCGGATAGAAAAACAGGCAGAACACGGCGCATCCATACACCATACGTTTGGTACTGCTGATGTCGCGGTTTCTCTTCTTCATCGCATTACGCAGCAGATGGTCACTGACGATTTCCTGATTATTCAGTTGGTCTTTGAGGATGGCAAACTGATTGCGCATCTCCTCGAAATTCATTTCTTCCATATTACTTGTAATTATTTTAGAGTTTCTTGAGTTGTTCTTTAATCCTGAAGAGTTTCACACCAACGTTCTGGGGAGAGATACCCATGACGGCACCCATCTCGTCGTAGCTCATGCCCTCAAGCCACATCATCACCAAGGCCCTGTCGACCAAGCCCAGGCGTCCGATACGCTGGTGCAGCTGGCGCACTTGCACGCTATTGGCATCGCTGTCCTCGAAGAAGTTCACGTTCATCGTCAGAGGCACTTTCTTCGCCTCCTTCTTTTTCTTGCGCTCCTGCAGAAGACATGTGTTCAGGGCCACACGATAGATCCACGTGCTGATCTTACTTTCTTCGCGAAAACTATCAATGCCTTTCCACATGTTGATCAGCGTCTCCTGGAAGAGGTCGTTCACTTCTTCTTCGTCATGCGAGAACATGTAGCATACCGTGTAGATGGTGCTCTTGTGTTCCTTTACCAGACGGGTGAAAAATTCATCATTCTGTTTCATCTTTCTTCTTTGTTTTTTACCGTTAGATGCAACTACTAACTAAAAAATTACAAGCATTAGCACTTTTTTTTTATTCCATTCTATTTGCTACGAATCAAACACCCCTCTTGAATTGCTGCGAAGGGGGCGATGCAGGCAATTATCCATGCTACAGGGATAAAGTATGACTGCCCGATAGTCATCATGCCGACAAAGAGCAGGAGACCTGTTATTTTGTTGGCTTTGGTGTGTAAGTATTCAATCCTATGTCTTACCACATACGAGCAGATTGCATTGACCATTCCCGCTGACGCGCCTACCCGTTGCCTTTCCCGTAGCCTTTCAGAATTCTGCTTCTGACACATTTCACGGCGGGTTTGTAATAGTCAATCTCCATCGCTTCAAGCGTGCGTTTCAGTTCATCCATCAGCTCAGGATAGAATTTGCACATGCGGAAGGTGAGTTTCATGCAGACCGACTGAATGCCAGGATACTCCTCGACATCCATCATGT
Source organism: Prevotella sp. (assembly GCA_015060535.1). GTDB lineage: Bacteria > Bacteroidota > Bacteroidia > Bacteroidales > Bacteroidaceae > Prevotella. The sequence continues at coordinate 4,257 of SUYH01000023.1, read as the reverse complement.
GCTCGAAACAGAAATCAAGGAAGTCTGTCCGCAAATCTTCCTCGTTCAATTCCAATCGCTCAACGATGTTCAATGACAATCGCCTGACGGACGAATTTTCTGTCAGCATGGCCTGGTCTATCAGTTCGTTGAGTATAACTTGAAGTTGTGATAACTCTTCTTTACTGGCCTTAGTCAGTCCCCACAAGGCACTCCTTGCCACGCGGTAATCCTGACTGAAGGCATACTGACGAGCAAAGCCGAGGAAGTCGCCCATAGATTTCACCTCTTGGTAAATCTCCTGTGCGCCTCCCTCGCTAAACGTCTGTCGTAATCTCTCGCTGGTTATCGCCATATCTTTATTCAGGTTTTGCCCAGAACAGGTCTGAGTCGGTAGTGGTGTCGCAACCTTTCCAATTTGGGCTGCTGTAACCTGTTGGGTATAGAACGAAATCACTCTCTTTGGGATTCTCGCGATAATCGCTCTCTGGGTTGAAGCGGCTTATTTTCTTGCAGGCAAAGAAGTAGAGATTCTTGGCCATATAATATTCCAGATAATACTCCTTGCTCTGCTGGTTCTGATGGTTCCAGTTGGCGGTCTCGCAAAGTACCAGCGGGAGGTCGTTTCTCAGTCGATCGCGTACCTCTGCAATACCCAGCATATTGCCATTCTCGTCCATCACCCAAGCATCCATCGTAGGATCGATCCAGATCCACTTCTGCAACTGGCTTGACCATACGCTGTTGATCACATGGCACTCGTGGTCGTTAGGATCGGCTGGCAAGCAGGTAACATAGCGGGCAGGAATGCCTAAAGCCAGATACATCTCGCAGAGAGAGATGGCCAGCTGGCGGCAGTTGACACCCTTGCCTGTAGTCTTTACATAATTATAAAGGTCGATGGCGTCCATCTCGGCAAAGGCACGGTGATTGCCATCGTGAGGCATATTGTCGTGAACAAAGTGCAGCAGATTGATAATCTTCGACATCTCATCGCCCTGACCTACCACAGAGTCGAGCTTGAAATACTCGCGAACCATACACAGGTTCTTCGACTCGTTGGTCTGATAATGGAAAGGATTCTCCACTTTTACAGAATCCTTAGCGTAAGGGCCTGCCTTTTTGAGAACGCTAAGTGGCTGTCGGTCCTTGACAATCTCCAATAGCGCCTTATACTTCTTATCTTTGCGCAGCGTCTTGAGGTCGTTGTCGTTAAGCATGTTGTTGTAGTCCTTATAGCCGTTATTTACAGACTTCTCCAATGCTTGAAGCGCCTGTTTCTTCTGACCAGTGAGGGCAAGGCAACATGCCAAATCGTACTGATACATACCTTTCGACTCTTTGATAAGGTTTTCAGGGATTTCTGTATCTTTATGAATGGTTGTGGTGTCGAGGATATTTATCAGCGTCGTAAGTGAAGTGATTGCTTCCTTATATTTGCCTTCCTTGAGACAATTCTTATAAGTTGTCTCATTCATAGCCATCATCACCTGGAACTCCATCAATCGCTTCTGCTGGGCTTGGGCGTTCATCACAAACATAAACGTCATGGCAACCATGACCAATGCTTTCTTTGCTAAATTCTTAGTTTTCATACTTATCATGTTTTAATTAGTATTCCATTTCTTTTTCCGTCCATGCTTCGCCGTCAATCAGATAGGTATCTGTACATGTAATCTTAAACCCAACGGACTCATAGCAGTGGAAGGCCGATGGGTTATTGTCGAAAACGCCAAGGGAAATCTTCTTTGCTCCAAACTCGCGTGTCGCTTTTTGGATGGCAAGTTGTAGCATCTGTTTGCCATAGCCCTTGCCTCGCAGATTGTCATCGACGATGACGAATCCAAAGCGAATGACAGTCTTCGAGGAATCTGGATAGCGAAGCATAATGTGGCCCACGATTTTTCCCTCGTCGTCGATGGCAGTAAAGGGGAAGATGTTGTCTGCTGCGTATTGTGCAACCATCTCCTCTGGTTTCGGCGGAAACGCAGGATACCTGTCTGCACTCCACTTCCGGAATGCAGTCCTGTCCTTTATCCATGAGAGGATAATAGGCGCATCATCGATGGTGAATGGTCTTAATGTCATACTTATATCGATTTGCTTCATTGACTTCTATTCTCATTTCGCAATCTGTCCCACCACCCAAGATGGAATGACAAAGTGTTACCGTGAAGTTCCTGTCTTTCCATAAACTGCGCAGCGAATAAATCACACTTTGGCGAGAACATTCACATAGCAAAGGCGTAGTGACATATCCCTTTTTACACAACTCACAGGTGCATTTTAAGAAGATAAGTCGATAAACATGCCCTTCCTCAACGACCTCACCTTTTACTCCCGGCAAATCATTAGCCATCTGAAAGAACACATCCATGTCTCCTTTGGCATCCTCATAGAGTTTCTTGTAAACAGAAAGCGTGCCGCCATTTACACAGTTTTTTCCACATTCCGAGAAGAATGCAGACTGCTCCTCTGGAGAGAGTCGTGCTATACCTTTCTCAAAACCTTTAAACCAATTTGATATTTCCATGACGATAATTTCTTAAACCAGGATATTTCTTTTCCATTGTATATTATAGTATCGTAATCAATTCACAGCCTTGTTTGGCGTAGTAGGCCAGCATCTCTGGGAGTTTCTTCAAGTCGTAGCTAGTGACACAGTCGGAGAAGACGTGTACCGTGTAGCCTACTTTTCGCATATTGAAACAGGTGGACTTCACGCAGGCGGTAGCATCGGCACCAGCGATATAGAACTCTGTGATTTCGTTTTCCGCAATAAACGTGGCAAACGCCTCACTCGTCAAAGCATTACTCTTTGTCTTCACAAAGATAGTGTCTGAAACCACCTTCAGTTCTGGCGCCAACTCTTCGCCACGAGTACCAGGCTTGAATGTACGGGTGGCAGCGGTGATGTTATTGTGCTTGATATAAACAACGTGCATTCCCTCAGATACAGCCCATTCGATAGCAGCATTGATGTTGTCAATGATGTCGCGGTAGTGCTTGGTGATGTCGTTCTGGATGTCGATAACGACTAATGCTTTTGTTTGCATATCTTTGTTATTCAATGACAAAACTACGTGGATAAAAATCGCTGTAGAAACGGCCGTCGGTGGCGGTGAACTTCAACACGCAATAGTTGGGGTCAGTCATGCCCTCAGGGTAGTATTGCTCGTCGCCCTTACGCCAAATCATCTCCTTGCTCTTGGCATCTGTCAGCACCTCCATTGTACCACGCAGCATCATACCCTTGAAACCCTTAGCATCACAGAAATAGATGCTAGCCTTGGGATTGGCTTTGTAGTGGGCTACACGCAGAGAGAAGGTGTTAGTGGTAAAATAGAACGTACGGATACCCTCTCGTTTACGTGGTGCCAACATGGCCTTGGTGCAGGGATAGCCCTCGTTATCTACGGATGAGATGTAAGCGAAGGGCAGCGAGTCGGCCATCTGAGCGATAAGCTCTTTAATGCCAGCCAAAGCAGGATTGACATTCACGACTTCATCGTTACTAACATTCAACGTTTTGCGCCAACGCTTCAACTGGGGGAAATATGTTTTCATCATACCGATATATTCCTCTTTGGTGATGGGTTTTTCCAACCCCTCGTTTACTGCACCAACAAACTGCGCACAATGTTCAATCATTTCTTCCATCGTGCAATCCTGCAGGAACTTACCGTCCCTATAGCAATACATGCAATAATCTTCGTTTTTACTTCCGTCGGCATTTGTGCCGAGAACCTCGTCAGTCAGCGGCAAACCGCAACTCTGACAGAATTTGATGTCTTTTTCCATGTTTCTTATTATGTTTTATTTGTTTGACGATGCAAAGGTACGGAAAGTTGCGATATTTGCAAAATATCTGGGATATTCTGCACCATTCTGTGACGAATGGACGAAATACTATGATTATTATTTTGTGGAATGGAGAAAAGAATGTATCTTTGCAACGATAAAGTTTATGTTTCCAGCCGGAATACATAAGTTTTCAGCGCAAAAACATGTATATTCGGTGCAGAAATATAAGTTCTCGGAGCTAGAACATAAAACAGCACGAAGGAGAAAGAATAATTAATTGAGTATAAACAACAAAAGGAATATGCCAAAATACATTTTACAGGAACTCCCCGAGGAGATGACCGATGGAAAGAAAATCGTATATCCAAAGATGCAGACTTACTCGCTGCACGACTACGAAACGGTGATTGAACACATGCGTGACTATGCCGGCAGTATTAGCGAAGGCATGATCAAGGCTGTCTTTGATGCACT
>SUYH01000009.1 GCA_015060535.1 Prevotella sp. | reverse complement strand
CTATTAATTCCCGCAATCTCAACTCTTAATACTTGCTTCGTCGCGCTCTCGTGACTGACAATGCAAAGGTACGAAAAAACGGAAGGCAGGATGTCCGTAGATTCCCTCACCTTCCGCACTGTCCGCAGAAACTCCCTGAATTTAACGATTTTTTATCATCAGTCGATACATAACCAGTACTTGATGCGCTCCACCATCGCTGCCGTGAAGCCGGAGTCGCCTGTGCGGTAATGCAGTCGGCGTAGGTCGCGCATCAAGTCAGGACAGCCACTCACCTCACGCCACAGTTTCTTCAGTCGCGATGCTGGCTTGGTATTCTTGGCATATAAGGCATCGGCCAACTCTTGTTTCGAATAGTCTTTTACTTCTAACATAACTCATTGATTTTGTGACTCACTCTATAACTCCATGATGGTGAGGATGGTGAGGATGAAGAGGTAGAAATGTAACATGTTACGCGTACCGCACAGGTACGCACACGGTACGCGAGGGATTTCACGTTTCATCTCCACCATCCTCACCATCACCACCCGGAAGGCGGTGCCGCATGACGCGCATCTCATCCGCAGAGCGACGCACCACCTGATAGTGGCGGTAGCCGCGCACCGTCCTGAAGCGGAAGCCCAGTCCCACGAAAGCACGGCCCAGCATGACCGTTGAGAGCTTCTGCGTGATATTGGCTCCCACGATCTGCAGAACCACCGATACCGGCAGCTCCTCACAAGGCTCACGCTCCGTCGGCCGGCGGAAGTACTGGTCTATCAGCTCACGCTCCAGGCTGGGCGTCTCATATTGTTCGTTATGCCGCGACAGGCGCGCTATCTCCTCCTGTGTGAACCAGTAGTGGAAGCCCTGGCGGTAGAGGGCATAGGCCTGCGCGTAGACACCGGCATAGTCGATGGGAAACTGCTGTGGCGGGTCGATACATTCCACTTCGAAGGGCAGCCAGCGGCGGTTGCCCGTAGGGTCCGAGAGGAACTGGATGTTATTACCCGTGCCACAGAATGACGCGATATGTGGCAGGTGGCGCGGATAGCGCTCGTAGGGTATGCGCTCGTCGATGGTCACCATGGTCACGGCAGCCTTCAGCTGGTTCAGCTCACGCCCCGTCATCGTGTCCAGCTCCTCACAGCACACCAGCCCGTACTGCGCCAGCTTCAGCCGATCGTCCTTATCCATACGTGTGGCGTTTGTCTTCGTATAGAAATATTGTCGCAGCTCAGGGGGCATCAGCCTTGAGAACCACGTCGTCTTATACGTGCCTTGTTCACCCAACAGCACCAGGATGACATTGTTCACCACCTGAGGATCGACCCATGCCGCCACCATCCATACCATCCATTTCTTCAGGTACTGGGCGAAGAGCAGCTGCTCGTCTGCCCCACCCTTCACCCGTACCGACATCGACATGGCCAGGATATGGTCTGACGTGCCATCCCACGGAGGCAGATGTTCCAGATACTGCCGGAACGGGTGATACTCGCCCACGAAGTCCGACTCTATCACGTTCTGCATGTCCTGCTTGCGCACTGGTTTTTCCAACGACAGTTCCGCCCATAGCGTGTTCACCGTGACGCTCGACAGCGACTCCCACTCGTTCGTCTCACCCGGATACTCCGCTGGCCAACGGCTTTCCACCAGTCCCGTCAGCGCATTGCGACGCAGCATGATACGCCCCATGAGGAAATCCTGTATCTCCTGCACCCCCGCATACGTCTCCTGCCAAGGCTTCTTGTGCTCCTTAGGAGCCTCTTTCTTACTCTCCTTTTTCTTTGCCATAAGCATATTAGGTTTTGGGGGCAAAGATAAAAAGAAATTATCACTCCGCCAACCTATTATGCAATTACTGGGTACCTACTTGGTAACAGAATTTTCGGGTAACTGCTTACTCACTCATTTTCCTGTAACGTTTCAATTGGACGTAAAGCGCATTTTGACTTTGGCTCATATTGGAATGCTGGAACATATATGCAGCAAGTACAGACATGGGTAAGCGTAGCGCATCGTGATTGACAAGGTGCGCCAAGTCCATGTAGATGCTAATGGGACGAATCTTTTCCATGTCAAATGCGAATGAAGTCAGCGCAAGCGCCTCCCTCTCTTTCTCGTCGTTGAGCAGATACGGTCGCCACGACTCAATGACTGCCTTTAACTTGTCATGGTGGTTCTCACGAAACAGGGCAGACAGCGGTGTGTTGCCATCGAAAGGGGCTCCAGAGGCTGCCTTGTTATGCTTGGCTTCCTTCTTGTCCTTTTGCCGCTCCGTCCACTTATCGCCATAGAAGTTCTGGTTGTCCACATGATCCACGTGGAGACTGCCTTTTCCATAGATATTGATGACTGTGCTGCCTTGATGGTTACTGTCTGCCTGGTGCAGCTTCTCAAGCAGTTCGTTCACCATCTTCAGGACATCGGCGGGCAGCAGGTCGCCAAGTCCTCCCAGAAAGTCTGGGACATCTTCATTTTGATTCATTTTCACGTTTTCCGTTTTAATTATTGATAATAAAAACATATAATACGCCGTGAGGCGAGAGGGAAAAGGAACGGAGGACGTGGGTGGGATATTGGGATCACAGCAATGTTCCTAAGGTCGGCAAAAACCTGATGGGACTGTTACTACCAAAGCCCACGCCTCCGTTATGGAGCCGTGAGCAGGCAGCCGTCTTATCCCATTAAAGTTTATTGAATTTGCCGTTCTAGGAACTTTTGGAAAGCTGCGGTTGCTTCACCTTCTTATATGTCTTCAGTTGCAAAGGTACGATTTTTCCTTCACATTCCCGACACTTTTTTGAAAATATCTTATGGACTCATCGGAAATTATATGTTTGAGGGTTCAACATTATTGATTCAATTTACAGGTTTCTGTGTCCTCCGTATGAGGAAGTCGGTTTGCGCCAGGTGTTTGTCAGTGATGACCAAACGTAGGGTGTCCGCACTGGTCACCGCCTCGGTGCTGTCGGTCGGCTGTTCCGCATCTGCCGCCGTTTGCCGTGCCGATGGCTTGCAAGAGGCGAGGGAGAGCAAAGCAGCGCACATCACAGAGATGTTTACATAAATCGCTCTCACTCGGCCATTCGCAAACAAATTTGCATGGCACTCGCTTAATCGCGATTTTCTCCAGATTTTCATTGTTGTCTATTCTGTTATTTATAGGTGAAATGCCCCCATTTGCTCTTTCATTTCAGCTTTTCAATCAAGTCTGCCTTATCGAACTTCTGCGAGTAATCGGTGATTTCTATCTTAGGTGTGGATTCTAGAAAGTGCTGCATCCCAGTCTTGTCTGTTTCAAAGGTGAAGGAGTCGGGCTGAGTGTGCTTTATCTTGGAAACCACCTTGCCATCAGCATTGAGAAAATTGACATGTACGTCAACCCCGTATCCGATTTCGTAATAGTCAGCTGTCAATTCGGGGAGTTCAGACTTGCGAACAGCTGCTATCTTGCACTTGAAATCTTCGGGTATATCGGCAAAACCGACAGGTTCGGGGATGTAGCTCCAACTTTTGTCAGTAATAACCTCGGTGTGCTGTTTTCCGTCGATGCCGAGGTATTCGGCGGTGATGTCGTAGAAGCGGAGAAGGTCGTCGCTCACGCTGTAGAGGGCGTACTTGACTTGGCAGGTATACTGCCACACGGTGCTTGCAAACTGCTTGAAACGGAACGTATAGAAGATATCACCTGCTGTCACGGTAATAGATGTATTCGTTGTCTGCGCTGTTTTATTGGGCTTAAATTCAATGGACAGTTTATTGCCGTGTATCTCTGCACGGAAATTCTCACCGTAAATAAGCCCATAGCCTATTTCGTCCATATTGGGCGGAAGGATTGGCTCTCCATCAACCTCGGCTTCGGAAAACCAAGGTTTGGAATAGTTAAGGCATGAAAAAATAATAGTCTCACCGTCTTCCGAAACATTATAAACCTTATCTGTAGTCTGTACTGGCACTTCAGCCTTCCAGACCATCGGGTCCCAATCCCCATCTTTGCTTTCGCTGCTGCAAGAGGCGAGGGAGAAAGCAGCAAGCATCACAAAGGCGAGTCTCCAAATCTTCATTGTTGTCATTTTCGTTATAATTTTGATGTTAATTGCTCTGCTTGATTAAACGCCGAAAGCCGGAAATTCTTGCACCGTCAGGCGTTCTTTCTTTAGGAAAGCGTCCCTTTGGGCCGAGCGAAATGTCTTTAAGGTGGGTAGCGTCGGCGCGAGGCCGACGACTGCCCATCGTAACGAGAGAGAGATTTATAGTCGGTTGATTTGTTCGCTTGCGGCACTCTTTCCACGATACTTGGTCTTGAGTTGGTTCAAGCGATACACAACGCTCAGCGAGAAATTCCAATATTTGTGGTTTTCAATTTGCCAGAAATGAACATTACGGATGCGCATATCTTGTTCGAACTTCATTTTGTGGAAAATATCTTGTGCTGCAAGTTTTACACTGAGTCGGTCTTGCAGGAAAGACTTCTGAATGCTGAGGTTCAGCATTTGAAAAGGCTTTAATTGGGTATTATTTTGTACGCCAACGCTATTATAGTAGTAATATATGTTGGCAAGCCATCCGCGGGGCAAGTCGAAATATTGGTTGGCTGCAACATAAAACCCCGTTTTACCATAGCTATATGGTTCATTCATGTATTCGTAGTCAAAAAACTGATGTTGCACAGCCATAGTGATTGAGGGACGCCACCAACCGAAGTTGTGCTGCAAACTGATATGAGCACTAAGCAGGCTTGCATGGTCGAAGTTGCTGAAAGAACTCACCAGTATGGGAGAATGCTCATCCTCAGTGTAGATGTCAGGGGCGATGAGGTTGTCCTTGTATGTATAACTGAGTGAGGCATTAATGAACTTATAGCCTGTGTTCCACTCGACGGTGTAGAGCGTCATGGGTTGAAGGCTGGGATTGCCATGCTGATAGACAAACTCGCTGTCATAGTAAGTATAGTTGCTCAGTTGACGGAAAGACGGACGGTTGGCACGCGACGAGAACGAGAGGGCGTTGCTCCATCCTTTATGCCTGTGGCTGATTTCCACCGAGGGAAATAAATTGCGGTAGTGACGGTGAATGTTGGCATCTGAGGCCAGGCGGCCTGAGTAGTCGCTGTTCACATCCTCATAGCGAATACCTCCGCTCAACGTCCAGTTGCGAAAGGTTGCTTTAGCTTCCAGAAAAGTAGCAACCTTGTTCTCCCATTGCTGATAATCAGAGGGCGGAACCACGGCATTGTCACAATCGGCTGTACCATTGCCTGTCACGCGGTTGTACTCTGCGCCCCACGACAATGAAATATTTTCCGCCAATGTGTAGTCGAATGTTAACCGCCCCGCATAGACGTGGAAACGACTTTTGCTCTTGTTGAGCGTTGAGACGGTTGCAGCATTGGTGATTTCGTCTGTCAATTGTCGGTAGTCACTGGAATTACTTACGTAGTCAAGGTTGAGGGCAGTGCGTAGCCGCTGCATCCATTCTGCATTATAGAACGTGTTTACGTGGGCATAGTCCATGTCGTTATGATAGTCGCTCAAGATATGGGTACGCTGGAACTCTAGTCCATTCTTGCTGTAGACGTGAAGGGCATCACCAGGCGACAACCACGTATTGTGATAGCCGTCGTAACTGGCACCAGCAATGTGCCGTTCGTTAAACTCATAGTCCACGCTGGCTGACCAACTCGGTGCTTTCTGGTGTGACTTGCTGTGGTCTTGAGTCTTGTCATATCGGTAGATGTCGCCATCCACAACGAGTTCCTTTATCTGTGGCTGGCTATAATGGCGGTGAAAGTCTTCGTACTCCAGATGTGCCGACACATTCAGTCCACCTTGTTTCAAACCTACATCCACCGACTCATCCGAGGTCAGCACATCATTCAGTTTCTCATCGGCTTTTACCCGCAGCGTCCACCCTTCCTCCTTTGTGCGTGTCGTTATCTTTATGATGGCTGTCACTTCCGCATCGTACTGTGCTCCGGGATTGCGAACAAGCTCGATGTTCAGGATATTCTTGGGGGACAGATGGGTTATCTCCTGCATGTTCTGCACTTTGCGGTTGTTGATATAGTAGATAGGAGTGCCATGTCCAAAGACTGTCAAACTGCCATCTGGTGCGGCGACCACGCCTGGCACTTGCAACAGCAACTCGTTAGCGTTGTGTAAACGTTCCAAGATCGTACCTGCCACATTCATAACGATGCTGCTGCCTTTTGTTTGGTATAGCGGGCGTTCTCCTTTTACCGTTACATTGTTCAACGTATAGTTATCAATCTCCATCCGTATTGTTCCAACCTCAGGCCTGTTACATATTTTGTATATGGTTTTGTAACCGACGTAGGAGATGCGGGCAAGAACTTTATCTTGTTCGTAGGGGATAGCGAAATATCCACTCTCGTTGGATACTCCACCACCGAGCAACGTCGAATCGACTGGGTTAAGAATTGCAATGTTTGCGTATGCCAACGGCAATCCTTGTTCGTCGATGACGGTGCCCTTGTAGCGGAGAGCCGTCTTCTGCGGACACTCCACAATGATTTCCTTGTCATCAACGGTCATGCGGATGGGATAAAAGCCTATCATCTGACGGATGGCATCGGGTATGGTCTTGCGGTGTACCGAAGTGGTGATGCGGAAGTCCTCCAGCTCGTTGTAGAGGAAACTAATGGTGTATTCCTCGGTCTGCTCGTTCAGTTGGCGCAGGGCCTCGCTAAGCGACACGTTGTTATAATCGCGTGTAATCTTTTGGGCCTGCACTCCGGCAAAGACAAAGCAGCAGACAAGCATTGATATGATTATCTTCATGGCTTATTCTACTACTATCTTGTCCGACTTCAGTTCTACGGTGATGCTCTCGAAGAGGTTGAGCCGATGCAATACGACTTCGAGCGTCTCTTCCTGTTTCCACACGAAATAGAAACGGAACTGGCGGGCATCTTCGTTCTGAAATTCCACCTCCTTGTTATAATAGGCAGCTATCTGTGGCATCATCTTATCCAATGAAACATTGTCGAAAACAATAGGCATTGTTGTGGTTGCCGTGTCCGTCTTGATGGTATCTGTCGGCAATGCCGATGTAGGCTTGGCAGATATGGTTTGCTCTGCCTGCATAGTCTGCGGTTTGGGATGGCTAACCATACGTGCGATGTGGATGGCTGCAAAAGCCACTCCTGCCGTAAAGAGGATGCCGATAATGCTTGCTGCAACCTTGTAAGGGAGTATGCCCATTAGTTTCTTAATAGTGGCTGTATGTGGCTCGTCTTTTTCAAGGGCTTCTAATTCATCAGCGTGTTCCGCTGCGAATTTCTCCCACTCCTCGTCAACGGGGACGGATTCCTTTTCGACTTCACGCTTCACAAAGGCTTGCTTCGTCAGCGCGAGCAGTTCCTGGTTCTCTGCTACTAACTGATCCAATTTGTCTTGCTGTTCCATAACGTTTATCGTTTTGCTGTTTGTTGCTGAAAATACTCCTTGATTCGTTGTACCGACTGTGACAAATGGTTGTAGACCGTGACTTTGCTTACACCTGCGGCCTGTGCTACTTCCTCATAACTCATCTCGCTGAGAAACCGCAGTCGGAAGATCTGCTGGCTGAGCGGTGGCAGTTCCGCCTCGATAAATTGCATCAGTCGTTCCAGACGGTCATCATCATTCATAGCGATGATATGGCCCTGCATCGACTCCTGCAAGAAGAGCCTTTCTACTCGTTCCCGTATCGACTTGTGGCTGAGCACGTCGCGACAGCGGTTGCGCACAGCAGTCATCAGGTAGCCTTCCGTCTGGTTCTGTTGGGGTTGATTCTTCTCCCGTAACAGTCGGGCGAAGATGTCGCTTACCACGTCCTTGCTTTCGTCGGCATCATAGAGCATCATCCTTGCCAGACGGTACATCTTGGCATAATGCTGACGGTATATGCTTTCAAATTCTTCTTTCGTCATAAACAGACTTTTTACTCGGTCATACACGACAAGGACGGTTCAGCGAACCGAAAAACTAAGCAAAACGATAACTTTTTTCAAATTTCCTTCATTTTTCTACTGTCTTTTGTCATTTCGAGCCACAAAATTACGGAAAGTCCCACGAAAAAGCCCCCGACAAAACCGAAAATCGGATGCCGAGGGTGAAACTCTGAAACTAGTTTCAGTGAATTTTTGTAAAAAAAGCTATTTTTGTGCTCCGAAAGAGATGTTTTTGCGAATTTTGGAAAGCATCTGCGGGGTGATGCAGAGGCGCTCGGCTTTGCCGCTTGCTACCAACGGGACGCAAGAACGAGGCGAGGTCTTGCAAGGCAAGATGCTCAACAATACCGGGACAACGCTGCAGCAGCAACTCATAGCGTTCGCGGGCTGTGGCGCGGTGGAGGTCGATGTAGCAGGAACGGGCCTGACTGAGTAGATGCTCAGCGCAGCCAGCCAGTTGGTAGGTAATGTCGGGTTCTCCATAATCCTTACTGTTTTTTGAAAGTTTGACGTAAAGTGATTGGGTCACATCTTCTTATATATGCTAAACGGAAGATTCTTGTTCTTTATATTTGTTTTATTTTTGACTTTTACTCTCCCATCCATTGATTCCTCTCCCACAGGCGGTACACGCGGTTGGCGTGCTCTGCGTCGTGTATGATGTGGTTGCCTGTGTCGGCATTTGATATGATGGCCTCGCGCTCCCAACTGCCTCGGGTGAACTTGAACTGGGCGGGCAGGTGCAGATGGAGGTCGATAGAGGCGATGCTGTCGCTGATAAGCGTCATCTTCACACCCTTTGCCTCCCAGTTGGCCAGCGCGTCCTGGTTGCCTGTGATATAAATAGTGTCCGTGAGGTTTTTGCCGCGCAATTCGATGTGGACGGGGTAGGTCTCTTCGCCGACATAGCTCACCAAATTCTTGGCGCCGAAAACGATGTAGTCGTTCAGGGCTTGTGTGAGGCTGGGCATGAAGCCGTTGTAATGGCCGTAGCCGGGGAAGGTGTGTACGGATGTGACGGTGTTTTCGGGGAAGTGCGCCTTGTCTTTGAGAACTGCGCTCACACGCTCCCAGCCCGTCTTCCACTCATCGCCCCAGAAATCAGGGCCGCTGTCAATCTCGCCCGACATCGATGCATAGATGAAGCGGGGATCCTTGCGGTTCTTGAACTGGTAGTTCTCAATGTCCGTGGCCAATCGGTACTCGTCGTAGTCGCAGTTGGGCGATATGGCGATGTAGTCGTCGAAGAGGTCGTCGGTAATCATCGCGTCGAGCACGAAAGACGCGCTCAGCGAATGGCCGATGCCGAGGGAGCGTCCCGACGTGCGATAGTTCTTCTTCACGTATGGCATCAACTCATTCTTGACGAATTTCTTCAGGTCGGGCGATTTGCCGTAGTAGTAGCCCTCCTTGAACAGCCCAGTGTTGCCATGCAGGGGCATGGGCAGGTAGTCGTGGTTGCGAAAATAGTTGATGTCCCAAAGGGTTGGTGAGCAGATGCCCACGATGATGAAACTCGTACTCCTGCCGCCGTCGGGGTCAGGCTTGCAAGCCATGTTGAGCAGGCAGTGTACGAGGTCGAACATCTCGCGGCACTGCGCGTCGAACACGTAAATGACATCGTAGTAGGTCTGGTCGAACTGCTGATAGCCTCCAGGCGTGTAGATAAGCACCTGCCGCTCGTGGTTGAAATACTCCGACTTCATCGTGAGTTCCTTCACGCTTTCGAGTTGAGCCTGCGCCAGCCCCACAATTGCGACGAGGGCGAGCAGGATGGTGATGATGGTTTTCTTCATATTCGTTTCGTTTTATTGTTATTCCGAGCCACAAAGTTACAGAAAGTCCCACGAAAAAGCCCCCGACATGACCGAAAAAATGCTGTCGGGGGTGAAAGTCTGAAACTAGTTTCAGTGAATTTTTGTAAAAATGCTATTTTTGTGCTCCGAAAGAGATGTTTTTGCGAATTTTGGAGAGCATCTGCGGGGTGATGCAGAGGAACGAGGCGAGGTCTTGCAAGGCAAGATGCTCAACAATACCGGGACAACGCTGCAGCAGCCGCTCGTAGCGTTCGCGGGCTGTGGCGCGGTGGAGGTCGAGGTAGCACTGATTGCGCTGCCTTAGCACATGCTCGGCACAGATACTGCGCAACTCCATCTTTTCAGCGTCTTGACGGAAAAAGTCCATCAGCTGTTCGCCGCTCACACGGAGCATGCGGCTGGGCATCATCGCCTTGATCGTAGTCTGCGATGGACGACCGTCGAGGCAGGCGGGATAGTCGCCAGCAAACTCGCCCTCGAACGAGAACCATGTGATATGCTCCCTATCATCGCTGATGCCATACGTTACATACTTGAAGCATCCCTCGGTGACGAAGCCGAACCAACGTGCGGGGTCGCCCTCGCGCTCCATCTGGTCGCCCTTACGGTAAGTCACTTCCTTGCCCTCGCGCTCGCAAAACTCGCGCAGCGCCTTGATGTCAATACTGTTTTTCCCGAATTTCTGTTCCATCGTCAGTGTTTGTTTGGCTGCAAAGTTACTAAATTTCCCACGAAAGCGTTCATAGCGAGACCTAAAAAGTGTCTGCCGAGGTGAAAGTCTGAACAAATGTTCAGGGGTTTTGTGAATATTTGGAAGAGAAGGGTTATGAAACGGCGGTTATTGCCACAAAGGCTCGCTCTCCCATCCGCGAGGGAAACCCATGGCGGTGACGCGCTAGATCAGGGGACGGTCCTGATCTATATAAGCTGTTGATAATCAATTGAGAGCCAAGTTTTCAACGAGGATGAGTATTAAAGTCTGAACATAGGCTTAATCGATTGAATACCAGCGAGACAAACAAGAATCATTTGTTTGTCTCGCTGGTGTTTTTATTGAGCATGCTGAGAAGAACGAACTTGTGCAAATATTGCACAAGTTCCTTTGACAGGAATAGTCAACTAATACTCAAAGGAAGTTCTTTGCAGGAATGTGACGTATCACGTTGTCGTCGCCACATACAATGACATCCTCATTGTTCTTAGCTTTTTCTTTCAGCATTTCGCGCTCCGCAATCTCGAGGCCACGCTCAATTCTGTCAATCATCTGCTTGTGCTCATTACTTGACATACGCTTCTATCCTTTTATATGTTACATTATTCCTGATCTGTCTAGATGATTAAAGCAAAGTTGATTGATAAGGGTCAGAAACAACTATAATCACTCTGCCATCACATAAAAATGTGCTGATATACAATAAGTTAGAAAATGGATATAAGAGAAAAATCACTCTGCCGTCACATAAGACTATGCCCAAAGAACACTAGGGACAGGTCAGCGTTTCACTCCTAAAAACGGACGGTTCCTGTAATCTGCCTTAGAATCCGAATTCGACCGCCTTGTCTATCAGCTCGGCTATGCCGCTTTTACAAAGCGTAGCGACTAAAAGAACTATATGACCTGACGGAAGATGAAAACACACCCTCTTTATTAATAATCATACAGGCGTACGTGCAGAATCTTCCAATCGCCACAGGCTATACGCACGTGACGGCCTTGGTGATCTTGATCGCCATTCAGACGGCGCAGGTATTGCATCTTGCCATTCTTGTCGATGTTCACCTCGTCTACGCTCACAATGCCCTTGCGAGAGCCATTAAAGGAGGTCGATGGCTGATGCTTGATGTCTGATTGGGTTCCGACAGCTACGAAGCCGTCTTCGCCAAGCACTTGCTGCTGTTCGTGAGCCTTTTCGTATGTAGAGGCAAAAACTACAACAATGCCTGTGCCTGCCAGCAGATAATCGTTATTGCCGAGTTTTATCAGCACTGCCCCACCTTCAGGCCAAACAGACCCGTCGGTAGCACGAGGATCCCAAGGCAGTGTGTAATAATGGCGACAAGTGATTACCGTATTATCGTCTGTAATTATGCGCTCTTTGTCTTGCTGGTCAAACAGAAGTCCCCACGATTTCAAAGAATAAGAGCTGATTTGACGCAGGAGAGCGTATGCCTTTGTAATGTTTTCTGTCTCGCCGGGAGATGCCTGATCTATAGCGAAGGGAGAGAAGCCCAAGGCCCGATGTTCGCCAAAGGCATAAAGTGCGCGAGCACCGCTATTTTCGCAGCATCGGCTCTCAGGAATGAACAGGCGATTATTGGGCAAGGCATACTGAGCAGCCCAACTCTTGAATCCTGTATCGTAGATATCGGGAGCCAGGCACAACAACTGTGGAGCACCACAATGCCACAAATCAATAAGATGAGCCAAAGGACCAGCCGAAGGATACTGACCGGGCTTGCGACCACGGCTGTTCATAGCTGCATTAACGTAAAGAGGCATCTGAGTGTAGCGACGAGCTGTCTCGCAGAGCCGTCCTACATACTTGGCGTAGTAGTAAGCCATGAAAATCTCGTCGGTGTAAATATCATCACCAAAGACTTCTGTCCAGCTCTTACCGCTGAAGTTTACGCGTTGTTTGAGCCAGGGATGCAGAGACTTCTTATTCTTGCTGAGATAGCTTATCAGTTCATGAGGTACACCTTTCTTGTATATAGCCTCAGCCATCGAAGAGTGGTCGCGGGCATCCTCAAGCATGCCTATCTCATTCTCAACCTGTATCATCTGAACCACATCGCTGCCCGTCTCGCTGATATGTTTTACAAGTGCCTCAAAGGCCTTGTTATCAGCCTGGAACACCTGTTCTGAGAAACAACTGGCTATTTCCAACGGTTTACCCTGTGCTGTCTTAGCCCTTGGAAAACGTTTATCATCCTGCTTGAACCACGATGGCGCATAGCACGACATAGAGTTTTTCCACGCGCCAAACCACAAGAACACCACTTTAAGCTGAAACTTGCGGGCCTGGAGGATGGTGCGGTCAATGAGGGTAAAATCGAACTTGCCTTCAACAGGTTCCATAAGTTCCCAATAGGCAGGCACCAGCACAGTGTTCAGTCCCAAGGTCTTCATGCGCGGCATCACCTCGTCGATGTCCTCAACACTCGTGGCTGCTGAATTGCTCAGTTCACCACCCAGAATTGGAAATTCCGTCTGGGCTATTGCCAGCATTGTGGCACACAGCATGTAAATGGATATAATAATCTTTTTCATATTCTCATATTGTTGCATAATTTGTACCATAATTGTCTATTAGCGGGAGCAAAATTAGTGATTTTGAAAGGAAATTCCAATTCTTTTTCCTTCTATTTTTGGAAATTCCATCCTTTCGATCAGGATAGACAAAAGACAGCGACGCATCAGGGATGTGTCGCTGTCTTTATAGTTGGGGACACAGCGGGACAGACCCTCTGTGTCCTTATCCAAATTGAAATATGGGATAGTACGGGTAACTTGTCTTTTCCCTTCGGTCTGAACTTGTGCAATTTTTGCACAGGTTGCCTCTCGTTCTAATTCATCAACTCTATAGATATTATTGATGTGACGAACTATTGAGGTTCTGTCTGTTTAGGACACAGCGGGACAGACCCTCTGTGTCCGCTCCATAAAGTCGGTAGCTTCCTGAAATGGGGCATCATTCTCTTGACTAGTGATTGTTTTGTCCATATTGCTTAGAATTTTTAATTATTATATATGTAATGAGTAAATTTTCCTCCGCCATTTTTTCGGGGCGAAAAGGATTGCAAAGATATAAAAAAAACCGCTTCCTCAGGTATGAAAAAGCGGAAAGGTTTTCGACTTTAATATTTATTAGCGAATGGCACAAAATCGCCATTTTGTGCAACCTCCTAGCATAACTCTCTGATGCTGTGCGCTGTGTCCTCACACAGTTCAAGCAAGTGCTTAGATCATTGCACATAACATCCTTTTGCGTTAATTATGTTTAAAAATGGAATGTAAAACTTGTGATAATTAGATTTAATATCTATATTTGCAGAAAAATTGCAAATTTTGTATTATAATGGTATCACAAATTCGTTTAAGTAACTTTTTCTCCATAAACGAAGAAGTCGTTTTGGACATGCAGGCTGCAAGTCTTCAGACCAGAGAGTCAAAGGATTTGCTGGGTAATACTTTCGTTTGCAATGACGAAAGATTGTTGAAGACAGTTGCTATCTATGGAGCTAATGCTTCAGGAAAGAGCAACATCATTAAAGCCATAAGGGCTTGTGTTCAGATGATCTTCGAGTCGCATAATTACAATGAGAATACTGTGTTTGCCTTTACTCCATTTAAGTTCGGTGGTGTAGGTAAGCCAAGTAGGTTCTACATCCGTTTCTTGATAGATGGAGTGGAGTATGAGTATAGTTTCACATTAACTAAGACGGAAATCATCACCGAGGAATTGTATTATTACCCAAATGGGCGTAAGAAACTGGTTTTTACTCGAGATGAGCGCAAAGGGCCAGATAAGAAAGATATCTATGAGTTCCGCTCCGCTATTCGCAGGCCTATGGATGTGGCAGGGAATACATCGAAAAAGACGCTCTTTGTTTCTCGTGCCAGCCAGATGGATAGGGATGTGGCCAAGGATGTATTCCGCTACTTCAACGAGCGATTCATTTTGAATTATTTTGGCTATAATAGCTATTCCATTGAGTCGCTTTTGAATGAGAATAAGGACTTGATTTTGAAGGTGCTCAAGGCTGCCGATAGTGATATTATAGATATTCGTAGTCAGCACGAACTTAGGTCTTTGACTACAGCTGTGTTTGATCCTCTGAGTAATCAGTTACTTTCAAGAGACGATATACAGAAGCCTCAGTTGAAGATTACAACTTTCCATAGGAATAATCCGGAAGTCCCATTTGATTTTTATTCGGAAGAGTCGAGTGGCACCCAAGAGTTCTTCCATATGATGCTGACTATTCTGAATATCATTAAAGGCAACAAAGTTCTTCTTATCGATGAAATATCGATGGGACTACATGTAAATCTGGTGGAATATATTCTAAATCTGTTCCATCAAAGTGAGTCGGCTCAGCTCATATTCTCTACGCATAATACGAATCTGCTCAACATGAGAAAGTTGAGGAAAGACCAGGTGTATTTCGTTAACAAGCGTGATGATGGGTCTTCAGATTTGTATTCTCTCTTTGATTTTAAGGATTTCCGTGAGAATATGGATGCAGAGAAGGCATACTTGCAGGGTCGTTTCGATGCAATCCCTTATATTGACGAATCGTCGACTAACTTAAAACGACTTGGTTAAGATGGGAAGAAAAGCTCGTATATCTAAGGGGAAACAAATGAAGCCCAATTTCTTTGTTTTCTGTGAGGGTGAAACGGAAATAGCGTATGTCAAGTTTTTGCGTTCATTGTTTCGTGCTCCCATTCAGGTCATAGCAAAGAAAGGCAAGTCGAATATTTCGGAAGACTATATTGAACGCTCCCAAAATGAATATGTAAGAACTGAGCAAGATAAAGTCTTTTTGATGTACGATTTGGACGTTGATGGGATGTTGGAACAGCTACAAAAGATACCTAATGCAGAACTGATAGTTTCGAATCCGTGTATAGAATTGTGGTTCTTGTTGCATTATCAGGAACAGAAAACGGAAATCTCGTCAGACAAGTGCATTAAGAAGTTACAGAAGGTTTCGAAAGAATACAAGAAGGGGACTTTGTCAGAAGAAGAAAAGGATGTGCTTGCCAAGAATAAAGATCTGGCACTAGAAAGGGCAAAGAAGTTGGTAGAATTCCAAAATCCTTCTTCTATGGTTTACAAATTATTGGAAAAGCTAAAAGGATAAGATAATTCTATAAAAGGTGTATCATGGATTATTATAGTGAGGAAAAATTCTATCAGGATAATGGATGGCCATCAGAACGACTAGATTATTGTGATTACATATTCTATATTGACAATGAAACAGAATATGGACCAGATTATGACCAGTTCGCTTTGGTTATTAATGCGACATATCCTTAAGGACACAGCGGGACAGGCCCTCTGTGTCCTATGTTAAACAAATTATAACACACCAGAATGTATTGGCTACTTAAAACACTATGAAACATCTGTTTACACTAATCTTGCTGTTGGGCTTAGTCGTCGGCAGTCTGTCGGCTCAGCAGACACAACAGCATTCGGCTGAGGCTGTGCAGTTGCTGCAATGTCTGCGAATGATTGAAGGGCAGAAGACCATCTCCGGTACGATGGCCTGCGTCAACTGGAATCTGAACGAAGCCAAGTGGGTGCATCAGCATACCGGCAAATGGCCTGCGCTGAACGGCTTCGACTATATCCACCATCCGTTCTCGACGAAAGGAGGATGGATAGACTATACCAACATCAGCGAGGTGAGTCAGTGGAACAGCGAGGGTGGTGTGGTTACCATCATGTGGCACTGGAATGTACCTGCCAACAAGAGCGGCGAATACTCCTTCTACTGGGGAACGGAAAGTGACAAGACAACCTTTGACGTGCGCAAGATTTTCGATCCGACGAGCAGCGAGTATAAGTTGATGATGAAGGATATAGACCAGATAGCCTCCTATCTGAAACTGCTGAAAGACGCTAACATCCCCGTGCTTTGGCGACCACTCCATGAGGCTGGTGGCATGTGGTTCTGGTGGGGGCGCGATGCCGATGCGTGCAACGAACTCTGGCGCACGATGTATCGCTGCTTCCAGGAAGCAGGTCTCGACAATCTGATATGGGTGTGGACGCAGTCGGCAGCATGGGGAAAACCCTATAGCGACGGCTACCGCTGGTATCCTGGCGACGACTATGTGGACATTGTCAGCATCGACGTCTATAACAACAACAGTGCTGCCAACATCTATTCCTCCTGCTACCAATTCCTCTGCAACTACTCACCCACCAAGTTTGTGGCGCTGACAGAGTGTGGTAATGTGCCAGGTATCAGTCAGCAGTGGAACGCAGGCTGCAAGTGGCTGTTCTTCATGCCTTGGTATGACTATGGGCGCACCAATAATACCAGCAGCGTCGACTTCAAGAGCACCAGTCACAGCAACTGCAATGCAGCATGGTGGACTGCAGCCTTCCAGAATGACTTTGTACTGACACGCGACGACATGAAGGTGCTGCGGCAACAGGTGGCAGGAATCACCCCCGCCACCATGCGCTGTCCTGATGAAAGGACGACACCGCCAGCAGTGTACGACCTCAGCGGGAGGCGCGTAAAACACCCCTCCCACGGTATCTATATCGTTAATGGGAAAAAATACAGATAGGCCCATGCGGAGCCCCGACTCTTAACCTTGTGTTTAGAGCTGGGGCTCTTTGATTGCCTGGACACAGCGGGACAGACCCTCTGTATCCTGTAGAACCGACCCCATGATCCTCATATTTGGCTTTTTCAAGTCACAAGACACCATATTTGGCATCATAATAAAGGTATATCGCAACCCCTGCGACAGCGAATAGAAGCAGGAGCAAAAAGCAAAAGGGGATGAGGGCCACGAAGACGCGCCAGATGACGCTGGGGTAGCTGTAGCCCGTCAGCTGCTTGATGGGGATGAGAATCAGCAGCAGGCTCAGCAGCCAATAGATAATCTCCACATCCGGCCTGAAGCACAGCAGCGAGGGAATAATGTTGTAAATGATGAACATATTGATGATGTAGACCATTGCCACGAAGCACTCAGAGAACCGCAGGTCGGGAATGGCCGGGCAGCGGCGTATCATCAGCCAGAGTGGCCAGGAGAAGAGCAGCAGGCAGGTCAGAGCCATCACCGAAGAGTGCTTTTCGCCCCATTTTTCTAATCTGTCTATTTTTTGGTCACCCGCCTTGTGTGCCAGCTTTCTCTTTCTTGCCTGTTCTGGCGTGTACTTCTTGTCATTCGTTTCCTCAGTTTCTTCCTCTGCATTCTCCTCTTTATCGTCCGAAAGTCCGAGGATTTGGATATACGCCTTCTCGTTCACTACACTGCGGTTGATGCCCTGGATGTTGAGGCCCGTATCGACAATCAGCGACAGCGTGCAGAGCAGGAAGAACATCTTGAAGGGTGGGAAGTAGGCCATCTGCATACCCCTGAGGTAGTCGCGGATCATGTAGCCTGGACGCAGTATGAGGTCGCGCAGGGAGCGGAACATACCGCGATTGCCTACGCCCCAGACGTCGAGGAAGAGCAGGAAGGCGTTCTTAAACGAGTAGCGGACTATCTTGCACGACTGTCCGCAACGGGGACAGTAGTTGCCCTCGTAATGGGTGCTGCACGTGGCGCACACATGTTGTTCCTCGGAGAGCGGGGCTACCTCGTGAGGCTGCTGTTCCCACTCGCGGAACCGTCTGTATTTGTTCTGTAACTTTTCCATTCAGCCGCGAAGGTACGAATAAGTGAGCAAAACACCAAATTTATTTGAGTATTTTCGAACGCGAGAACTCGAACTCGTTCGCTTGGCTAGGACACAGCGGGACAGACCCTCTGTGTCCTTTTCCCCGTAAGCCCCTGCTTATTCGTTAAACTCTTCATCTTTGGAGTACAGAGTCAGATACATCCGAAGCGTGTCTTTATAGGGTTTCTTTACCTCATTGGGCGCAAAGCCACATCGTTCGTAAAATCCAACGGCGCTGTATTCTTTGGTTGCAAGTGCTTCAACCGTAAGGAACTGACAACCAGCTAACGTCTGCCTTCTCGCCAGATCTGCTATCTGTTTTATCAGGAAATCGCCGATGTGCTTGCCTCTCCATTTCTCCTGTATAGCAAGGTAGGCTATGTCCATTGCAGGGTATCTGGGCTTAGCGTAAAATGTTTCCTGATAATCATAATCAACATCTGGTGATGCTGTTGACGAGAAACCGGACTGAAGTTCTTCTTTATCGTCAGAGTCCAGATCAAGAGAATCGAAACTAAGGGCAAAGATGGCCACGACCTCATCTTCAAGTTTAACAACATACGCCTGGCAATAGTGATTCTCAACGCTCAATCGAAAATCACCTCTGATGAATTTGTCCATAGACTCAACACCAGAGGAGAATGTATTAAGACACTGAAAATCAGTCAGTGGATATGAAACGAGTTTTCCTAAAAATGCAGCCCCTTCCATTCCATTGACCAATATTTCTCACTATCCTTTAACCTTTGCCGTGCAGCCTTCTCTTTCTCGTTAAGCTGACCTGTCATGGCACGACGAAGAGAAGCCCGAATCTCTTTCGAAAATTCAGGTGTTATCGGTTCTCTTGGTGAATTAACTCCTAACATAACTATACCTCCTAATCGTTATTATACATCTTTTCGCTGCAAAGTTACGATATTTTTCTGAATCGACAATGTTTTTGCCAAGAATAATATCAATATTTTGAGTTTAGTACGTCTCTTTGCTATATATACGCAACACAAACTAAACTTTCTTTTCCCTTAAGGTTGATATTGACCTTAAGGGAAAAAGATAAGTTCAGAGTACGCTCACAGGGGGACAGTCCCCGTGTGAGCATATCCAAATTGAAATATGGGATAGTACGGGTAACTTGTCTTTTCCCTTCGGTCTGAACTTGTGCAATTTTTGCACAGGTTGCCTCTCGTTCTAATTCATCAACTCTATAGATATTATTGATGAGGACACAGCGGTCAACCCTCTGTGTCCTCGTTTACTATGAACACGGTAGCCAACACAGATAATGGTATCAAGGTCGTAAATCTTTGTTGGACGATACTTGTATTGAGTATTATGCAAAAAATGCATATTACTATTTTCTTCAAGTTCACCCTCCTTCAAAGCATTGTTAATATGACGAGCTATAACAGACTGATCTTTCTGAAATAGTTCCGCCATCTGAGCCTGCGTCAACCATACCGTCTCATTCTCCAAGCGGACATCAATCTGCGTTTGTCCGTCCTCCGTCTGATAGATTACGATCTTGTTCTCGTCCATTTTGCTATCTGATAAAACCATTCTGCAAAGATACTACTTTTTTCTCATCCATCAAATAATTACATTTTATTTTTATCCTTTATATTTGTTCCACATGTGTTTTGATATCTCTGCCACCTCTTCACGGAACCATTTGGGCTCAGGACACAGCGGGACAGACCCTCTGTGTCCTCATTAGTGGACACTAATGTTGTCTTCATAGTTGTCAACAGTTTCAGGAAAAAGACAACCTTTTCAGTAAAGGTGTCAACGTTTCTAGTAAATTGTCAACTAATTCAGGAAATCGACTGTCAACTACATCAGGAAAAAAGCAATAAACTGTCAACCAAAATCAGGAAAAGACACATTAGTGGACACTAATGTCATTAAGTCATTAAGTCATTAGTCATTAAGGATTTTGAATTTGAAAGAGGGGAGGATTTTATATCACTATATTAATAAAAATATATTTTTATTAATATAGTGAGCATTTTACGCTCCCCCGAAAAAGCTTAATGACTAATGACTAATGACTGCTTATGACTAAAAACGAATGTATTAACATCCGTTAACTAAACGTTTGCAAAAAAAAACTTTTAGGACTAATGAAAGTTTTGTACCTTTGCATTGTCAGAAGAAAGATGGAAAATCGCGGCGAGGGCAGCCAAAAATTGTTTTCAGGCCTGGCAAAATTTGCAGCCTGCCCAGAGCGCAAAAATTTGAAGTCTGACGGAAGACAACGAGTTAATCAACCTTAAATCTTAAATTTTCGAATTTTTACAACACTATGGCAATTAAAATCAAAGCAGTAGAGCGCAAGCTCAAGTTTACGAAAGATGAGAACGATCCTGGCGTATATCGCTACGTGATGCAGCCCGACCTGTATATCGCGCTGACGCAGGACAAGGTGATCAAGGAGGCAGCTCTCCGCTCGGGCGTAGCCAAGGGCGTGATGCAGGCCTGCTGGGACGCCGCTGGCGAGGTAATCAAGGCGTGGGCAACTGAAGGTCACTCGGTGGCTCTGCCTGGATTGGGTACCATGCGATTCGGAGTGCGTGGTAAGTCGGTAGAGGACGTGAACGACGTGAAGTCGAGTCTGATCTCCAGCCGCCGCATCATCTTCACGCCTACCGTCGACCTGAAGGACGAGCTGAAGAACACCGCTATCCAGATTACCTGCATCGACCGCAATGGCGACGTGGTGAAGCGCGTGACCTCGACCGACGACGCTGAGGTGGAGGATCCGGAGAACAGCCTCACCCCCGACCCCTCTCCAACGGGCGAGGGGAGTGAAAACCAAAACCAGGGTGGTAGCACCGGTGACAACACTGGTGGCGGCAACTCGGGCGGTAGCGCAGGCTTCGAGACAGAAGGAGAGTAGTAAAAGGTTAGCGCCTTCGGGCGCAACCTTTTAGAAGGTGGAAGTAAGAAGTAAGAAGTATGAAGAAAGAAACTTGGAAGTTGATTGTGCAGGTGTTGGTATCGATACTGACGGCACTGGGGACTACGCTCGGAGTGACGAGCTGCATGTAGGAAAATGTAAAAAAGAAAATAGGACTGAGCAAGGGGCTCGGTCCTATTTTTTATTGCGGCCAAGAGGCAGCTTTTACGGCTTCTTGGATGCCCTGTAGGGCCCAGGGGCAGAAGATGGTCAGGGTGGCGCGGTTGATGATGGTCATGGTGCCGCGGTCGCCTTGCTGGTCGGGGCTGTTGATGTCCCACACCATAGGCACGCAGCCGTGCTTGACGGCCTGTAGGGTGACGTCGCGGAACCAGGCCGTGATGGAGGCGTCGTGCTGAGACTGGTGGTCACCAAGCTGACGCCAGTTGGCACCATACTCGCCAATGATGACAGGATAGCCCTGATCGAAGAACAGCTGCTTCATGCGGCTGAACTGCGCTTGCGGATGACCGGGCTCGCCCCAGGTGCAGTTGTAGGGGCTGTCGGCCACATGACGTTCAGCACCCCAGAAGCGCTTGCCACCCTCCTCTACCCCACAGAAATCCCATGGCTCGTAGTAATGGACTTCGACCATCAGACGGCCGGCACCAGCGGGATCGGAGGGCATGCGGAAGCCGACGGCGGGGTCGGTAGTCGACGCGATGCTGGTAGAGGGCCCTTGACAGATCAAGATGCGCGTAGCATTGCGACCTCCCGTAGCACGGACGGCATCGACAAAGGCTTGATTGTAACGCAGCAGGATGGGCGTCAGCTCCTGATGGCGGTCGTGGAAGAGGTTATACTGCTGGAAGGGCTCGTTGAGACCGGCCAGGAGCAGATGGTCGTCGTAGTCGCGAAACTCCCGGGCTATCTGGGTCCACAGGTCCTTCAGACGGGCTATCTTAGCCTGAATGATGGCTTCGTCGACAGGACGGAACTCGTCAACAGAACGGCTGAAGCCTTGCACCTCAATCCAGCCACCGTCCCAATGGTCGTTGAGCACGACATAGAGACCGCTACGGATGCAATAGTCGACAATCTGACGGACACGAGCCATCCACGAGGGGTCGATGACGCCCTGGGCATCGCAATGGATAGCCCACGAACAGGGGATGCGCACCGAACGGAAGCCCTGCTGACGGACATAGTCGATGAGGGCCTGCGTGGTAGGCGTAGACTGCCAAGAGGTCTCACCACCGGTGGCTTCGAGGGTATTGCCCAGATTCCAGCCCGGATACATCTGGCCAGCGAGCCAGCGGGCGTCGGCAGAAAAAGCTGTGGTGGCCACGAGAGCCACCAACAGCAAGGTATAGAGTCGTCGGATCATGACTCCTGGCAGCCATTAGAAAGGCCAAGAGCCTGCTGCAGCACCAGCCTTGATACCCTCCATGGCGTTGGTGCCTACCACAGTGCACTTAGCACGGTCGATAATGGTAGTAGAACCACTCTCCTTGCCCAGACCTGCGGTGTCGTTGGTGTCCCAAGCGAAGGGCACAATACCACAGTTGGCAGCGGTCTGGTTGAGATACTGATAGTAGTACTTCACAGAGTTGTCGTGCTTGGTCTGGTCGTCGTTGGGCACGGAGCGCTGCAGGGCAGCATACTCACCGATGATGACGGGATAGCCCTTGGAAGTAAAGGTGTCCTTGAGGTTGGTGAACATGCCGTCGAGATAGCTCTCCTCACCATAGGTGGGGTTATGGTTGGCCCCGTGATTGGCGGCACCCCAATAGTAATAGGCATTATCGCCAGAGGCTTCGTAGGTGCCACAGAACTGACCGGGATCATAGTAGTGAACTTCGACCATCAGACGACCGGCAGCCTCGGGAAGCTTGTCGGCAGGCATATAGCTGCAGGTAGACGAGATGTTGGTAGAGGGCCCCTGAACGACGAGGGTGCGCTGGGCATTGTTGCCGCCAGTAGCACGAACGGCCTCGACGAAAGCCTGGTTGTAGCGAATCAGGATGGGCGTGAGCTCCTCGTGACGGCTGCTGAACAGGTTATACTCCTGGAAGGGCTCGTTGAGACCGGCAAAGAGCAGATGCTCGTCGTAATCGCGGAAAGCGTTGGCAATCTGAGTCCACAGCTCCTTCAGACGGGTAGCCTTAGCGGTGATGGTTGCTTCGTCGACGGGCTGATAGCTGCTGGAGGCCTTGCTGAAGCCCAGCACCTCTATCCAGCCATTGTCCCAATGGTCGTTGAGCACGACATAGAGACCGTCGCGGATGCAGTAGTCGACAACCTGACGGACACGCGCCATCCAGTCGGCATCGATGGTGCCACCGGTGGAATGGATATCCCAAGAGCAAGGAATGCGGACAGAACGGAAGCCAGCAGCCTTGACGGCATCGATAACGGCCTGAGTGGTCATGGTGGGCTGCCATGAGGTCTCGCCACCGGTAGCCTCCATGGTGTTGCCCAGATTCCAACCGGGATACATATCCTTGGCTATCTGCTGGGCATTCTTGGTGATAGAGCCGGAGGGAACGGTAGGATCGCCCTCAGCCTGCGTGATGGTGACGGTCTGCGAAGAGGAACCGGCAGTAACGGTAACGACGGCGGTACGCTCGTAGGCCGTGGTATTCTCGGCAGCAGTAACGGTGACTACGGAAATCTTGGTTCCGGACTGCTGGGCACCAACGGATACGGTACACCAGTCGGCACTGCTGGAGGCTGAAACCTGCACGGGAGCCTGAGCCTTGAAGGTCAGGTCGCCACCAGCCTTAGTGAACGACAGCGAGGTAGGAGCAACGGTGAGCTTGCTGACGGGCTGGCCGCCACCATTATCATTCTCGTCGTCGCTGCAGCTGGCGAAACTGACGGTGACCAGCAGGGCCACCATCAGCATGAATAGATTCTTTATAGTCTTCATAGTCTTCATACGTTTTAGAATTCAGGAGTTGCAAAAAGACTCTTTATGGTGAAGTCTAACTCCATAGACTTGCTGAACGAAAGTTCATGGATAACGTCGCCATCGGGCGTGCCGAAGCCACAGCCCGACTGGCTGGTAGCACCATAGCAGTTCCAGAGCTCCAGACGATAGGCTGCACCATCGCTGGTATTCACAATCTTCGAAGCATCGTAGCTGACGGCTTTGTCGTCGAGCTTGCAGCTGTTCAGCACGGCCTGAGTGCCAGGGAAGAAACCGAAGAGATTGTCAATCTGGACGAAGGTCATGATGGAACCGGCACTATAGGCGTCGGCCGTCTCATACTTGATATCGAAATGGTTCTGAGAGATCTCATACTTAGCGGTCTCCGCATTGAGCGTAACATCGAACGTAGCACCCTGGTTGAAGCCCCATGTTGAGGGCCACCAGCCTGCACCAACGGTGATGAGGTTAGGCGTATAGGTGCCTACAGGACCATCGAGACGGATGGTAAAGGTGATCTCCAACGAATTGGCGAACGTGAAGGCAGCATCGCTACCCACATTGGTGAGGTTGCTGAACGGAGAAGCCTTGACGACCCCGTTTTCTGCACCCTTACCCCAGATGTTGAACATCTCGATGCGGTAGTTGCCATTGTTCTCAATATCTCCATAGCAGAAGTTGTTGGCATTGAACTTGATCGGTGTTCCGTCTAACTTCAGCTCGTCGATACGTACGAAGGCATTGGGGAACTTCTTCACCAGGTCAACGAAATCGAGCAGCGTGACCATAGCACCGTTAACGGCACCTTCATATTTCACGGTATGCTGACCTTCCAGCTCCTGAGGAGTAATCATGCTCAGGACATCGCCCCACGTGCCACCCCAGTCGGAACCGACAGCCAACAGACGAACGGCAATACCGCTGTATACACGGTCGGCAGCATAGTTGAACGATACCTGTGTGCCACCACCATCGATCATCATACCAATCTGCAGGGTCTCATCGGTCAGCGAGAGGATATTCAGGTTGGTGCGCATATTGTCACCACGAGCGCTCTGTGCAGGAACATCGAGCACATCGACAGAGAGCGAAATGGTCTTCTTGTTCTCGTCGACAGTGAAGGTACCCTTCTCCGTCTTCTCCACACCTTCAGCATCAATCTTGGTCACGATGACGCTGTCGGTACCATCTGCACCCTTAAAGAAGGTCATTGAACCGAAGTCGCGAGGATCGCCACCAATAATCCAACCATCAGCACCAGCCTGCCATACCCAGCAATTGCCTACTACAGGCTCGCCATTGGTAATGGTACGCCAAGAGTCGTCGGTACCCATGAACCAGCATGGACCTTCGAAGTGGGCATGACTGCCGTCGGCACGCAGGTCGATATGCCAGGTGTTGTAAAGCAGCTCCTTATTGAACTTCACATTGCGAGCAACAGAAACGGGACGGACAGCCAGTGCCTCGTAGGTGGCACGGGTACTGCGAGCACCTGTTGACTCAGAGAACTCGTAGTCGACAGCAAACTGATTGTTGGTATTGACGCTACCAGTGAGATAGTAGCCCTTGACATTCTGGTCGCTCAGGCTGTGGGCCACACGCTTACCAGCGGCAGGCAGGAAGATGGTGTTGCCGTTAGGACCGGTCACCAGGTAGCCATAGGCACCACTCTCGTCCTTGACCCACTCGGTCTTACAGAGGCTGAACAGCTCCTCGAACTCAGTGGCTGTAGGCAGGGTAGCCTTGCCAGCGAGGGCGATGTTAGCGATATCGACGGCTGTCTTATAAGTATCGGCAGAAGCGTAGTCGGCAGGATCGATGCTGGGGTTGCAACCGCTTACATCGCCAAAGCCGAACAGACCACCGAAGTCGGCCTCGCTCTTGGCACCGATGTTATGCTTAGCCCACTTAACAGAGAGACCCAGGTCGACAAACTCGTCGTCGACATTGATCTCATGGGCAGCAGTAGCAAACGACTTCACGTCACCATAGACCACACCGGCTCCCAGATCGAGGAAGGCAGCGTAATAGTAGGTGGTAGAGGGCAACAGGCCGTCCTGCTCGACAGCGAAGTTGTCGGCCAGTCCGTCGATAGTCAGACGCAGACCGCTACGTACGGCCTCTACTTCGCTGGAAGTAGAGATGACGATACCAGCAACGACATCGTTGGGATACTTGCTGATAGAGCCGGCCAGAGTGGCTGAGGCATAATCAACAGCAGTAGCATCGCCAGTAGTAGCAGTGGCATCGGTGGCTACCAATGTCTTGACTTCACCGGTATAGGTCAGTTTGCCCTGAAGCGTCACGTAAGCCTGATAGAAGACTACCTGAGAGGCCATCAGGCCGTTGATGGTAGCCGAGAACTCAGCGCCAGAGGCTGCGGTGGCCGTCTCGGTGAGCGCATTTTCAGAGAAACCATATTTAAAACCAGCGGCATAAGATGCCGGATTCAGGCTCTCAAGTCCCTTCACCGTGCCATGAAATGTAGCGGTGGTGGCGGTGACATCCGAAGACCCTGTCACAACAGAGCCATCGCTGAGCAGTGGAGTGGTATTGGCGTAGTAGTCGTCCTTATCACTGCACGCGGTCAGCATGGCAGCTCCCATAAGGAGCGCCATGACTGCGGAAAATATTTTAGTCAGTTTCATAACTTTTTTCTTTTCACTTTTCACTTTTCACTTTTCACTCAATCGTGATGCTCTCTAAGGTGCAATGCGAAGCATAGTCATCATCAGGCAGCGTAGCATAGCCATCAAACTGCATCGTAATGGTCAGCGCAGAAGTACCATCGTCCCACTTGACAGTAGAACCGGTGTCGTTAGTCCACGATACGGTGTATGTGCCATCACCGTTCACATCAATGGCACGAGCGTAGCCAAAGCAGTCGGGTTCCCATCCCTGCTCATTGCCGCGGTTGCAGCAGAGCGCCATCTTGGCGGTCTGAGAGAAGGTGAAGCCAGAGAGCTTGACGGTGATGTTGATCTTCTGATCCTTCTTCAGCTTCACATTAGCAGGATCGATGGCATCGTTGCCACCACCCCATGGGTTGTAAAGCTGGCAGCGGAAATACTTGTCGGCCTCGATATAGTTGTTCACATTAGCAGCATCGAAAGGTACATTGACAGGACCGGTCTGACCACCACCGACGGCCTTGTAGCTGAAGTTGGCCACGAGGTAGTTGTTGATATTGCCATTGGTATCCTTGCCATTAGCCACACCGAGAACGAGCTCAGAGCCTGGGTCACACTTGAAGACCTGCCACTCCGTACCCTTCACCTCGATGGTGCGGGCATCGCCGGTAACAGTGAAGAAGCTTACCTCCTGGTCGAAGATGATCTTGCCTTCGTCTATCGTGTAGCTGCCAGCCTGGTTGCCATAGGTGAAGGTACCCTTCTTGGTCAGCGTCAGTTCGTTTTCTGTAACGACATCCTCGTCGGCCTTAGGAGCCCAGTTGGTACCATAGTTGCCACCGGTAACACTCTCCCAGGCGCTGGAACCGCCATTCCACCACATCCAGTCGTAAGGTGCATCCCCAACCACCTGGAAGGTCATCTCGGCACCCTCATACTCCACACCATTGATATCGGTCGTGAAAATCTTGGTCTTGAGATCGGAAATGGTAGGCAGAACGGGTGTCGAAGGATTGAGGTAGTTGACATCGTCAGAAGGAATGACAACGGTACCATCCTGCACATCGGCAGCGATGAAGTTCCAGATGATCCACCAAGGACCCTCGCTGTTGGTACGCATGGTAGCCAGCTGCAGCATGTAGGGAGTCAGCTCGGTGATGATGATGTTGCTGGTATAGTTGGAGCAAACGGCATCGAAACCGACATTATGCATCGAGTAGGCATCAGAGAACGACAGCGTAGGATGATTCTTGTCGCTGACGTTGAGGGTGTACTTACCGGTAGAGGTAGTTCCCGTAGAGCTGCCCTTCGTACCGGCCTCGCCACGATACTCGGTGATAGAACAGCCGTTCACATCGTCGAGCGAGAAGATCATATAAGAATCCATATAGGGATCGTCGGCAGGAATCAGCCAAGACTGAAAGCCTGGATCCCAGTTGGGTTTCATGTTGTTGATACCGATGTCGGTAGAATTGGAACCGTCGTTCAGCACGTCGTCAGGATTACAGTACATGACGGGACCCGTGCACTGGCCTACACCGTAGTCCTTGTCGACGGGAACCCACTTCTTCGACTTGCCCACACCACCGGTCAGATAGGTATAGAGGGGGTCGGCGAGCAATGCCATATTATTGGTGGTCACCTCAAACTGATAAGGATTACCATAAACCACACCACCACGGGTGTCGACACCGAAGGTGACATCATATTTGCCTGCAAAAGGCAGCTGCAGAGTAGCCACCGGACCCTGTGCACGTCCGTTGGGATGTATCCAATAGCAATTGTAGCTCTTGTCGAGCAGACTCTTCAGCGTGACTGTGTTCTGAGCATCAACAGAAACGGAGAATGCTGATCCGTGCGTCAGGTCTGACGGCTGCAGGGACAGGCTATCAAGACTATGGCTGTCAGGTGTACAGGCACCCAGCATCAGCAGGGCAGCGACAGCCAGATATATTGATTTCTTCATAACTTTATTTCGTTTTATTTATTAACTTCATTTCCAGCCTTCGTTCTGTTTGAGAACATTGTTAGACAGGGTGATCTGAGTCTGCGGAATCTGTTGGAAACCACGCTTTGAAATGATGTTCTGGGCCGAATAGCTTACGGTACCCTCAACACCTCCGTTCAGCACCTTATCGCCAGAAGCGACAATGGCAGCAGCAGCAACCTGGACACCTTGACGGAGCAGGTCCCAGTAGCGGATGCCCTCGAAGGCAAACTCCAGACGACGCTCCTCCATGATGTTGGCCTGGGTGAGCTCGATATTATTGGCAGGTGTGGTGACGCTGCCGTCAGCATTCTCAGTGGCATAAGCACGGTTGTGAACGGCATTCAGATAAGCAGCACCATTGCTGGAACCCAGCTCGGCAGCCATCAGCAGCACGTCGGCATAGCGAATCAGGGTGTAGCCGATGGGCTGTGAAATCTGGAAGTCGCCGGCCATCAAGCCATCCCAGTAGTGGGTCAGCGTCCACGAACCGTCGCTCTCGCTCTTGTGATAGCCTGAGCGTGCGGTGTACTTCTTGTTGAAGTAGCCGGTATACTCACGCTGGTCGGGAATAGCCTTCTCGACATAGCTTGACATCGAGGCAATGCCCTCAGCAGCCAAGTCGATGATAGAGGCATCACGACGCTGGTCGCCATTGGGGAATGAGTTATAGAACTTAGCAGGAACGGTAGCACCACCCCAGCCTTGTCCGTAAGGAGCCTTGTAAGTACCACCACGAATGGAGAACATCTGGATGGCGTTGTTACCACCGGCATTTCCGTTATAGTCGGAGGTGTAGTTGAACTTCATGGTCAGGATGTTTTCGGCATTATCCTCACCGGCATAAGTGGTCTTTTCAACCCATCCGAGGGTATTGCTGCCTTCCCAATGGGTGCTGGCGCAATACCAAAGGTTCTTGTAAAGAGGAATCAGTGAATACTCACCACTGCTGATGATGTCTTCCAGTCCCTGAAGGACCTCAGACTTGGTCACGCCTGCGGGCTCCTTGCCATAGACACCCGTATAAAATAGGTACGCGCGAGCCAGCATAGCCTTTGCTGCGTAGCAAGTGATACGGCCGTCGTTGGTAGAAGAGGAGGCCTTGGGATAGGCGTCGGCAGGAATATTCGCGGCAGCATACTTCAGGTCGTCGAAGATGACCTGGTATACATCGTCGACAGGAGCCTGGGGCACATTGTCGGTAGAAGGTGCGGTCAGCAGGGGCACATTCTCGAAGATGCGGGCCAGGTCGAAGTAGAGGATGCCACGTATGGCACGAGCCTCACCAATGAGTTGGCCGTGAGCCCTCTCGCTAGACCAGGAGATGCCTTCAGAACGAGACAACAGCTCATTGACACGATAAATAGCGGCATAGTAGCTCTCCCACAACGTGTTGTGCAAGTTCTGCTGAGAGTTGTCCTCGCCCATGTCGAAGCGGTCGACAACGGCAGAGTTGCGGGCGTCGGCATTACCTGTACCACCAAAGCACTCGTCGCTCAACAGTTCTGACAGGTAGTGGAAGGCGAAGGTAGGACCATTAGACACGGTGCGCTGCCATCCGTCGTAGCATCCGATGAGGGCACGCGAAGCGGCTGCCTCATTGCTGTAAAAGTTTCCAGTGGTTCCCTCGGTCTTTGAAGACACCTCCAGGAAATTCTCGCCACAAGAGGTCATTCCCATTGTCAACAACCCCATGGCGGCTATAGCAAATATCTTTGTTTTCATATTCGTAATCATCTTGGTTTAGAACTTCAAGTTAACACCGAAAAGGAAGGTGCGAGGACGGGGATAGTATCCATAGTCGATACCACTTACCCAACCATCATTACCAAAACCGATTTCAGGATCCATGCCGTCATACTTGGTGAAGGTGAAGGCATTCTGTACCTGAGCATAGAGGCGACACTGTGAGATGGCCTTGCAGTTGATCAACTTGGCAAAGTCGTAACCCAGCGTGATATTGCTGATGCGCAGGAAGTCACCGTCCTGGATAAAGAGGTCAGAGAACTGCCAGTTGACGTTGGTGTTGGTGACACGAGGCATGCTGTTAGAGGTACCCTCACCCGTCCAACGGTCGAGAATAGCAGTGGTGTAGTTAGCCTTGACGGCAGCGTGGTTGCGCAGCGCCTGCACAATCTTGTTGCCGGCCTGACCATTAGCCGTCACTGAGAAGTCGATACCCTTATAGTCGAAACCGAAAGAGAAACCATAGGTAAAGTCGGGCATACCATTGCCGAGGTTCACCTTGTCTTTCTCGTCGATCAAACCGTCGTGATTGATATCATAGTATTTCACATCACCAGGCTGAACATCGCTCTGGAGAACACCATTACCAGCAGCAATCCAGTCCTTGATATCCTGCTCGTTCTGGAAGATACCTGCGGTCTTGTAGCCCCAGAAATAACCTACGGGTTCGCCATTAGAGGCGCGGTAGAACTCGCCGGAGTTGTCGTAGAGCACAGAACCCGTTGCACCGTGGATGATACCATCCTCGTTGGGAATGTTACCTACCTTATTCTTATTATAGGCTCCATTGACATTCACATAGTAACGGAAATCCTTACCAATGC
Organism: Prevotella sp.; assembly: GCA_015060535.1. Classification (GTDB taxonomy): domain Bacteria; phylum Bacteroidota; class Bacteroidia; order Bacteroidales; family Bacteroidaceae; genus Prevotella. Next base: position 125,677 of record SUYH01000009.1, on the reverse strand, counting down.
GATCGTTCCAAGCCAGACCGATCTCAACACCAGTATTCTTGACATCACCACCATTGATATAGGGAGCACCGGTACCTACAGTAGCAAGTACGGGAGGCTGAACAAGCCAGTCCTTCGTAGTCTTGATATAGTAGTCGAAGTTCACATTCAGACGCTGGTTGAAGAAGCGGGCGTCGAAACCGAGGTCGAACTGCTCAGAGGTCTCCCAGGTAATGTCTTCATTGCCTAAGCGAGTAGGAACAGCACCCCACTGATCACCATCCGATCCGAGTGTGGTGCCAAAATTATAATAGTAGTTGTCGAAGGCCATAGGAGCCAGATACATGTAGTTACCGATGTTCTGGTTACCTACCTGTCCCCAGCTGGCGCGAATCTTGAAGTAGTCCATCACCTTCAGGACGGGCTCCATGAACTTCTCGTTGGTGACAACCCAACCTGCAGAGATAGAGGGGAACCAACCGAAGCGATGACCCTCGGCAAAGCGTGCTGAACCATCACAACGCAGTGTGGCGGTAGCCATATACTTCTCCTGCCAGTTCCAACCGATACGGCCGAAGTAGCTGACCATGCGCTCTTCATCCCAGGGATTTCCGCTGACGGAGAGGCCTTCCTCTTTATTCATGGCCGTACCATTGCTCAGATAAGCATACTGCCAAGTATCGAAACCATCGCGCAAAGAGCCGTTAGAGCCGTACATGCTCTGTCCCTCGGTACGATATACCTCGTAACCAACCATCGCATCGAAATGATGGTCTTTCACATCGAATATGTAATTCAAGGTATTGGTCCATGTGATGCCAAAGCCGTCGCTTGCACTCTGTGATACGCCTGTGCGGGTATCTTGGTAGCTATAGATAGAGAAGTGGTAAAGCGGAGTAAACGAACGATAGTTGTTGGAGTCATACTTCACACCGAGCGTAGTACGGAACTTCAGGTTCTTGATGAACTCCATCTCTGCATAAGCATTAGCAGAAAGGGTGAAGTTCTGTGTCTTGTTGTAATTGGTACTCCTCATGACACCATAGGGGTTGCCATCGCTGTTGTTCCAATCGCTGTCGCTTGTATCATTATAAGGACTGCCATAGCGTCCGTTATCACTGTATACGGGACTCAGCGGAGAGGTGCCAAAGGCTGCACGCAGCGAGTTGTTATAGGCATTACCTACCTGGATACCATTCTTCTTATAATATATAAGAGAGACTTGCTCACCAACCTTCAGGAACTTGTCAATGACCTGATACTCAGAGTTGACACGGAAATTGTAGCGAGAATAGTTTGACACATCCTTACCGCCTACGATACCTTCCTGATTCATATAACCCAGTGAAACAGCGTAGTTGCCCTTCTGCGAACCACCGCTGATGCTGAGGTTTGCACTGTAGGTCTGCGCATTGTCCTTAAACATCTGGTCTACCCAGTCGGTATCGATCAGATTGCCATCCTTATCGAAAATGCTGGCATACTTCATGGTTCCATCAGCATTCATGCCATACCAGTCGTAGGCAGAACCACCAGAGTTAATGTTCTGCTCATCCATGATGGTCATATACTGACGGGCATTCAGCATCTTAACCTTGCGAGGAGCGGTCTGCCAACCCCAATAGCCATCGAAGCTAACGACAGCACGACCTTCCTTACCATTCTTGGTGGTTACCAGCACAACACCATTGGCTGACTGAGAACCGTAGATAGCTGCAGAGGCGGCATCCTTCAGCACGTCGATAGACTCGATATCGGCAGGATTGACAGTAGAGATGTCTCCGCGTACGCCATCAATAATGTAAAGAGGACCGGAGGAACCTGTGGTACCCAAACCACGGATGTTAACCTTCAGACCTTCACCAGGCTGACCGGACTCGGAGATAATGGTCATACCAGGAGTCTGTCCCTGCAGCGCCTGCAACGGGTTAGTGGTGTTCAGTTTTGCAACATCTTCACCTTTCACCTGAAGGGTGGCACCGGTGACCAGTTTTTTCTTCTGGACACCATAACCGATGACGACAACTTCATCGAGTGAAGCCTTGTCCTCATCGAGCGTGATGTTAAGAACAGAAGCTCCGCCTACCTTCACCTTCTTGGTGATGTAGCCGATGTAAGATACTACTAAGGTCTGACCCTCATTGGCCTCGATCTTGAAGTTACCCTCAAAATCGGTGATCGTACCTCCCTGCACACCATCCACCTGGACAGTAGCACCGATGAGCGGTTCGTTGTCGGTTGACGAAACGACCGTTCCGGAGATCGTCTTGGCACTAAGAGCAGCCCCCATTCCCATTGCCTGCATCATGAACATGGCCATGACAAGGACAACAAATTTTAGAGATGTTTTACTCATAGTTACATTTGTTTTGGTTTGTAATAATTAGAAAATTTTGTGCAAATATAATTATTACGCCCCAAAAGGAGAGTGACAAAATGTTATCAAAAGGGGTATAATTCGTTTCCGATAACTATTTTATCACATTCTTTGCAGATGTTTCGCGGATAACGAGCTGTTGAGGTACAATCTCTTTATACACTGCCGGGTCGCCATTGATACTCTTAAGCAACAAGCGACATGCCGTGATGCCCATCAAACGTGACTGGTCGGCAATGGCCGACATCCGAGGTGTCACATAAGCAGCATGTACATCATCGGTAAAACCAATCAGCGCCACATCGTCGGGAATGCGAAGTCCACAATTCTTGATCGCTGTGAAGGCTGCAAAGGTAATGATATCGTTAAATGCCAGGATAGCATCAGGACGATTCTCTTGTTTTAGCAATTGTTCAACAGCCTGCAAGGCAAACTGGTAGTCAATCTTACCACAGATGACCAAATCGCGCTCAATCTCAATATGATTCTCACGTAAAGCCTCCAGATAGCCATGCTTGCGACGGCGTACCATATCCAAGTGATTAGGTCCGCCAATGAAAGCAATACGCCGACTGCCGGTATCGATAAGGTGCTGGGTGGCCAACTGGGCCGCTTCATCACCATTGGCCGTCACACTGGAGAAGCGGTCAGTCAGACAGGTACGACCGAAGAACACCAGAGGAATGCCCATATCGGAAATCTCCTCAAAGTGACTATAGTCGGTCGTCGTCTGAGCCAGACAGGCGACGATACCTTCAACATGAAGACTGATAAAATTGTCAATGGCCTGCTTCTCATCTTCAAAATCCTCATGGCTGTTGGCACTAATCACACTATATCCCGCACGATGCGCCTCTTCCTCTATACCATCGAGAACGGCTGCATAATAATGGGTAACCAGATTGGGAACAACAACACCTATCACCTTCGGCGCTTCCTTGCGCAGGCTCTGTGCAAAAGGATTGGGACGATAGTTCAGCCTTTTGGCAAGATCCTTCACACGCTGCTGCATTTCCTTACCTATCTCTGGAGAGCTACGCAAAGCACGGCTGACGGTAGCAATGCTAACGCCCAGCTCTGCGGCCAAATCCTTCAACGAGGTACGATGTTGCTTCTTGTTACTCATGCCTTAGGTATTTTACGGGAGCAAAGATAAGAAAAAAGACAGAAACCCGCAAACGTTTACGTGAGTTTTTTTATTTTTTTTGTACCAAATTAATAAAAAACCCCTTATCTTTGCACCAGAATTCAGAATGAGTAATGAATAGTTGATAATAAGTTAGTTAGAAAAGGGCTAAGAATGTCGTGAGACATTCTTAGTTTTTTTATGTTCAAATGTAATATTCTGCAGAGTCGATTAATCCGGCACGTAACGCATACTTGGTAGCCTCGTGGACGGTATTCACACCAAGCTTACGGAATATATTCTTGCGGTGGGTATTGATGGTATGGAAACTGGAAAAGCGCTTCTCGGCTATTTCTTTGGTCGTCAGTCCCAAAGCGATATCTTTCAGAATCTCTGTCTCCGTAGGAGTCAGCCGTACCTCTTCTTCCATTTTGCTCTGCTGTGGTACTAAGAGCAATTCGGCCATCCGCTGGCAGATATAGCGCTGATGACGACCTGCATACTGGAGACATTCGCGAATCTCCTGGGCAGAGGACTCCTTCAACAGGATACTGAAACGGGGACTGATGGCAATGACACGACGAACGAAATCGGCCGACAGGTCTACGCTGAACATCAACCACTGCACCAATGGGAAACGCTGGTATAGAATCTCCAGTTCGTCAACATCATTGATATCAAAAAGGGTATAGTCAAGCACAACAACGGCATCACCATGCTGGCGTAGTTGCTCTATCAACTCAGCCTTGTCTTCGACTTGTCGGCATTGTGTGTCATCAAGATGCTCGCAGAAATACGTCATTCCCGCACGGGTAATATCCTGCCTGTCTGCTAATACTACATACATCTCCTTTCCCTATCTCTACTTAAACCACGGGAAGCTCCACCCAGAACAGCGAACCTTCACCCAATTTTGACTCCATGCCCACCTTTCCACCAAGGCTCAAAGCCATGCTACGACAGATGCTCAGACCAAGACCCGTGCCAGGAACGAACTCATCGACTTTCACGAAACGCTCGAAGAGATGGTCATTACACAGCTCTTCAGGAATTCCCCTTCCTGTATCTTTCACCCACGCACGGAGCACATCATTCTGAAGTTCACAGCCAAGGGTAATGCTGCCGTCGGGAGTCGCCTTTACCGCATTATCTAAATACTGACACAAGATATCACACAAACGCTCACGATCCGTATAAGGTTGGAGGTCCGGCGATACAGGTTGCAGGATCAGCTTCACACGGGTCTCGTCCAATTCCTTGGAGAAACGGTCAACCACCTCTTCTAATAAAGGCTTGAGCTCGAAACGTGTCTTCTTGACGGCCTCACCTCCTGCCTCTAACCTCGACATGTGGACCATATCATCAAACAGACGGAGCAAGTGGGCATTGTTCTGGCGTATCAAGCCTACCAGCTGCTCGCGCTCCTCGTCACTCTGCGCCATCGGCAACACCTCGCTGAAACCTACTATAGCATTCAGCGGTGTTCTGACCTCATGACTGATGTTTGCCAAGAAAGCAGACTTCAGACGGTCACTTTCCTCCGCATGGTTTCGGGCTTCTATCAGAGCACGTTCTATCTCCTTCCGCTTATCAATACGGATAGAAGTACCAACAAGCGTCAAGGGATTGCCATTCAGGTCACGCTTATCAACGGTGGCATACAACTCACCCCAGTAAGTCTGGTCGCTATGGAGAATCCGGACCTCGTATTGCTGATGATAATTATCGATTTTTCCCAGTGAGACATCCTCTAGAGTCTTTCGCAGCTGGTCAGCATAAGGTGGAAGTAACATTTTGAAAACATTTTCCACGCTACAGGCTTGCGGAAAGACTACAGTATCGGCAGCATCACGATAGTCGCTTTCAAACGTCACCGTCTGGGTGGGAACATCAAGACGCCAGATACTCAGCTTCATCGCTTTCAACACCAGCTCATACTCAATGGAGTGGCGCTTGATTTTCTTCAGTTGCTCCAAGTCCTTTTCCAAAGCGCGTGATTGCCGCTGCTGCAAGATGAGCAGCAATAACGTCAAGGCAATGAAAGGAATGCCTATTACCCATGCCAATATGTCGAAACGCAACATGGCACTCAAATCAAAAAGGAATATCGTACTTACTGTTACCATTTTGGTTAAGTTATACTGGAGCCAAGCGCAAAGTTACACAAAAGATTTGGATTAGCAAAAATAAATTCATATTTATTTTGTATTTTGATTCGTTTACACTAACTTTGCACCATATTTATACATCATATCAATTAATGACACAACAATTTGAAATCATCGCAAAGACCTTTATGGGCCTTGAGCCCGTCTTGGCGAAGGAACTGACGCAACTGGGCGCAAGCGACGTACAAGTGGGACGTCGAATGGTATCTTTTACTGGTGACAAGGAACTCATGTATCGCGCCAATTTTCAATTGCACACCGCAATCCGTATTCTAAAACCCATTAAGCACTTCAAGGCGATGTCGGCTGATGATGTCTACGAAGGCGTCAAAGATATCGACTGGACACAATATATCGGACTGGAGAAGACTTTTGCCGTAGACTCTGTAGTATTCTCAGAGGAATTCCGACATTCTAAGTTTGTGGCCTATAAGGTCAAGGATGCTATCGTCGACCAATTCAGAGAGAAGACGGGACAGCGTCCTAACATCAGTGTGGCCAATCCTGACATTAGACTGAACATCCATATTGCAGAAGACAAATGCACACTTTCGCTCGACTCCAGCGGTGAGAGCCTGCACCGTCGCGGCTATCGACAGGAATCGGTGGAGGCCCCACTGAACGAGGTACTTGCCGCAGGCATGATTCTCATGACAGGATGGCAGGGCGAGACAGACTTCATAGATCCCATGTGTGGTAGCGGCACTCTACTGATTGAGGCAGCACTGATAGCCCGCAACATGGCTCCAGGACTCTTCCGCAAGGAGTATGCATTTGAGAAATGGCCCGACTTTGATGCAGAGCTTTTCGACAAGATTTACAACGACGACTCTCAAGAACGCGAGTTCCACCACCATATCTACGGCTACGACGTCGACATCAAGGCTGTTAACACCGCTCGTCTTAATGTCAAGGCTGCAGGACTTAGCAGCGATATCACTGTCGAGGAGCGTGACTTCAAGGAATTTACCCAACCCAAGGAGAAGAGTATCATGGTGACAAACCCACCTTATGGCGAGCGCATCTCCACTCCAGACCTACTGGGAACATACAAGATGATTGGTGAGCGACTGAAGCATCAGTTCACCAATAACGACGCCTGGGTGCTCAGCTATCGCGAGGAGTGTTTCGACCAAATCGGCCTGAAGCCCAGCATCAAGATACCTCTTTACAATGGCAGTCTGGAATGTGAGTTCCGCAAATATCAGATATTTGACGGCAAGATGAGAGACTACCGTTCGGAAGGCGGTGTCGTCAAGACGGAGGAAGAGAAGCGACAGATGGCTGAGAAGCGACGTTTCAAGCAGAACCGCGAATTCAAGAAGCGCATTGACGAACAGGAGGAGAACGAGAGTGCAGATATTCGCAGCTTTAAGTTTCACTCACTGGAGAAGAAAAATGAGCGAAAGACAGAACGTAGCGATCGCTTTGAACGAAGAGGTGAGAAAAAGCCTTTCAACAAGGGAGGTCGCAACTTCGACAAGAAGGGCGGACGCGATTACGACAAAAGAGGCGGACGTGACTTTGGCAGAAAAAATAGGAGGTTCGACCATGATGAAGATTAAAAGTCTGCTTATCCTCTTTTCCCTACTCACCCTACCCCATCTCCCCATGACAGCTCAAGAGGAAAAACTCTTCACATTGGAAGACCTGAACTTCGGTGGCAACAACTATCGCAATATGTTGCCCGAAAACCTGTGGCTGACGTGGTGGGGAAACCAACTGATGTATCAAGATGCTGAAGAGGGTGGAATGCAAGAAACAAGTGGCGAGAGGAAAGCATTCTTCACGCTAAAAGACGTTGGAACCGACTTTCATTCGGCCTTTTCAGCCCAATATCCTTATGCCGATCAGACCGTCGTTCTGCTGAAAAACAGCAAACAGCGTATCCTCTACGACTGGAAGCTGAAGAAGACCGTCTGGCAGCAGACCTGCGAGGGAGAGCAATTCAGCGAATGGAACGCTGCATCACGGGCCGTAGCTTATGTCAAGGACCATCAGCTCTTCGTACGCGATGCCGACAACAAAGAGCAGAAACTGACGGCTGACGGAAGTCGTGACATCGTGTATGGTCAGAGTGTTCATCGCAATGAGTTCGGCATCGACAAAGGACTTTTCTGGAGTCCCAACGGAATGCGCCTGGCCTTTTACCGTATGGACCAGTCGAAGGTGACTGACTATCCACAGGTTGATATCTTCCAACGCTCAGCCACCTATGAGCCCGACAAATACCCCATGGCCGGCGAGACTTCGCATCAAGTAACTGTAGGCATCTACGACCTACATACACAGCAGACCATCTATCTGCAGGCTGGCAATCCTACCGACCGCTATTTCACCAATATCGCATGGGCTCCTGACGGCAATACGCTTTATATGTTTGAGTTAAACCGCGACCAGAACGACTGTCGCCTCGTCAGCTATGATGCCACTACTGGTCAGCGCATTGCCGAACTGTATCGAGAGACCAGTGAGAAATATGTAGAACCTCTGCATCCTATCGTTTTCCTGCCCTGGGACAGTGACAAGTTCATCATGCAAAGCCAGCGCGATGGCTTCAACCATCTATATATATATAATAAGGTAGGGAAGTTGCAAAAACAACTGACCAGGGGGCCGTTTGTGGTTCAACAGGTTCTAGGCTTCAACGAGAAGCAGAAAAGCATCATCATTACATCCAACGAAGCCAATCCAATCCAGCATAACACCTATACCGTCAGCGTTAAGACGGGAAAGCGCGTACTCCTTGACAACGGAAAGGGCTCACACCATGCCGTTCTGTCAGCTAATGGAGAATGGATGTATGACAGATACACAGAGCCTGATGTTCCACGCAACATCGACCTGGTGAATACGAAGACCGGAAAGGCCCAGCGCCTGTTGACTGCAGCAGACCCGTGGAAGGGTTACAAAGTGCCTATCTTCGAAAGCGGCACCATCAAGGCTGCAGACGGTACCACAGACCTTTACTATAGAATGGTAAAGCCCCACGACTTCAATCCTACAAAGAAGTATCCTACCATCGTATACGTCTATGGTGGACCACACGCCCACAACGTAGAGGCAGGATGGCACTGGTATAGCCGTTCGTGGGAGACTTATATGGCCCAAAAGGGGTATATTCTATTCATTCTCGACAACCGCGGATCGGAGAATCGTGGTCTTGCCTTCGAACAAGCCACCTTCCGTCAACTGGGACAGATTGAAATGCAAGACCAAATGAAAGGAGTTGACTTCCTGCGCACTCTACCCTATGTCGACATGCAACGACTAGGTGTTCACGGCTGGTCGTTTGGAGGATTTATGACTATCTCGCTCATGGTCAATTACCCCGACGTATTCAAAGTCGGAGTGGCAGGTGGTCCCGTCATCGACTGGAAATGGTATGAGGTGATGTATGGCGAGCGTTATATGGACACCCCGCAAACCAACCCAGATGGATATGCCAAAACCAGTCTTATCGACAAAGCCAAGAATCTGAAAGGAAAGCTGCAGATCATCACAGGCTACAACGACAACACCGTCGTGCCACAGCACTGCCTGTCTTTCCTCGATGCCTGCATCAAGGCTGGAACACAGCCGGATTTCTTCGCTTATCCAGGCGAAGAGCACAATATGCGAGGCCACGCCTCTGTCCATTTGCACGAACGAATTACCCAATACTTTGAAGACTACTTAAAATAAAACTATGAAAGAGGAACAGATACTCGTCCGCATCACAGGACAAGACCGCCCTGGACTGACCGCATCAGTCATGGGAATTTTAGCCAAGTATGATGCCCAGATTCTAGATATCGGCCAAGCCGACATCCACTCTACCCTATCGCTGGGCATCCTCATCCGCATGGACGACATGAAGTCAGGTCTGGCCATGAAGGAACTGCTATTCAAGGCTACCGAGTTGGGTGTGAACATCGGTTTCTCGCCTATCAGCGATGAAGAATATGAGGACTGGGTAGGTCATCAGGGCAAGAACCGCTATATTCTGATGGTCTTAGGACGCCAGTTGGAGGCGCGCCAGATAGAGGCAGCCACCCGTATCCTAGCCGACCAGGGTCTGAATATCGACTCCATTCTCCGACTCACCGGTCGAAAGAGTATTATCAATCCTGCCAAACACATACGCGCCTGTATCCAATTCTCGCTGCGCGGTGAACCCGTCAACCGACAAGAGATGCAGTCGAAGCTGATGAAACTATCTCAGGAAATGGAAATTGATTTCTCTTTCCAGAAAGATGATATGTTCCGCCGCATGCGACGCCTCATCTGCTTCGATATGGACTCTACACTTATCCAAACGGAATGTATCGACGAGTTGGCAGAGCGCAATGGCGTTGGTGCGGAAGTGCGTGCCATTACCGAAAGTGCCATGCGTGGCGAAATCGACTTCAAGGAGAGTTTTACTCGAAGAGTTGCTTTGCTGAAAGGACTGGATGTCAGCGTCATGCAGGACATTGCGGAACACCTGCCTATCACTGAGGGTGCTGACCGTCTGATGAACATCCTCAAAACCTGTGGCTACAAGATTGCCATTCTTTCCGGTGGATTTACCTATTTTGGCGAATACCTACAGCGACGCTATGGCATCGACTATGTCTATGCCAACGAATTGGAGATTGGCGAGGATGGCAAGCTGACAGGCCGCTATGTGGGTGAGATAGTCGACGGCCACCGTAAAGCGGAATTACTGAAACTCATTGCACAAGTGGAGAAGGTCAACCTGGCTCAGACCATTGCCGTAGGCGACGGAGCCAACGACCTGCCTATGATTAGCGAAGCCGGTCTGGGTATTGCCTTCCACGCAAAACCCCGTGTGGTAGCTAATGCAAAGCAGAGCATCAACACAATAGGACTCGACGGTGTGCTCTATTTCTTAGGATTCAAGGATTCGTATTTAGGTGAACAAGGAAAACTATAATTACAACAACAATGAAGATATTACTGTTAGGCAGCGGTGGGCGTGAGCACGCGCTGGCATGGAAGATTGCTCAGAGCAGCAAGTGTGAGAAACTTTACATTGCACCAGGCAATGCAGGCACCAGCAACTGTGGCGAAAATGTCGCCATGAAAGCTGATGATTTTGAAGCCATCAAACAGTTCTGCGCAGAGAAGCAGATCAGTATGGTCGTAGTAGGCCCTGAAGACCCATTGGTAAAAGGTATCTACGACAACTTAAAGGCTGATGACAGGACCAAGAATATCCCCGTCATCGGTCCATCAAAGGCCGGTGCCGTGCTGGAGGGCTCTAAAGATTTCGCCAAGGGATTCATGCAACGCCACCAGATTCCTACAGCCCGCTATGAGACGTTCGATGGCGAGCATCTCCAGGAAGGTCTGAAATTCCTGGAGACGCTGGAAGCCCCCTATGTGTTGAAAGCAGACGGACTATGCGCCGGAAAGGGTGTTCTCATACTGCCTACACTCGATGAAGCAAAGAAGGAACTGAAGGAAATGCTGGGCGGTATGTTCGGCAATGCCTCAAGTCGCGTGGTCATCGAGGAGTTCCTCAGTGGCATCGAATGCTCCGTCTTCGTGCTGACCGATGGAAATCACTATAAGATACTGCCCGAAGCTAAAGACTACAAACGCATTGGCGAGCACGACACCGGCTTGAACACAGGTGGTATGGGCTCAGTGACCCCCGTGCCCTTTGCTACTAAGGAGTGGATGCAGAAGGTAGAAGACCGCATTATCCGTCCTACCGTTAAAGGTCTGAAAGCCGAAGATATTGACTACAAGGGTTTTATCTTCTTCGGACTCATCAACGTGAAAGGCGAACCTATGGTCATTGAGTATAACTGCCGTATGGGCGATCCTGAGACGGAGAGCGTCATGCTGCGCTTGAAATCAGATATTGTCGATCTCTTTGAAGGTGTGGCAGAAGGCAATCTTGACCAACGTCCCATCGTTTTTGACGAGCGTGCTGCCGTATGTGTCATGCTGGTCAGCGGTGGTTATCCCCAAGAGTACAAGAAAGGCTACCCTATCAGCGGCATTGAACAAGTAGAAGGCAGTATCGTATTTCACAGCGGCACGGCTTTGAAAGATGGGCAGGTGGTTACTGCCGGAGGACGCGTAATCGCTGTTTCTTCCTACGGAAAAGACAAGGCTGAGGCTCTACAGAAGTCATTCGAGGAGGCACAGAAGATTCAGTTTACTGACAAATATTTCCGTCGCGATATCGGAGCAGACCTGTAAATGAGGAAATTAGCACAGAACAAGGTATCAGAGAGTACACTCACATTCCCCCTCTCCCTTCTTTATGCCACAGCAATATGGCTATTGTGTGGTGTGATACAGGAAGAGTGGTGGGTGCAGATAGCATGTATGGCAGTTACCACTATTCTGATGCTACAGCTCAACAAGTTGCATGTGCTTATCCGCATCTATTCACGCATGGTGAGCAGCACCTTTTTGGTCTTGTCTTGCTGTGCCTGTTTCCTGTTCCCTTCCATTCCTGGAGCCATAGCAAGCATGTGCATTGTGATGGCCTATATCCTCTTATTCACCAGTTATCAAGACGAAAAAGCCACAGGTAAGGTATTCTATGCTTTCATGGTTTATGGAATAGCGAGCATGGCCTATGTGCATATTCTCTTCTTGGTTCCGCTATTGTGGCTCTTCATGGCCAAGTATCTCAGCCTGCTGTCTATACGTACATGGGCAGCATCAGTTATCGGACTGCTCACACCCTATTGGATAATAGGCACTTGGCTCATTTACCACTATGGCATAGACGAATGGCCCGAGCATTTCATGCCACTCGCTACCTTCCATCAACCTTTCGACTTCGGAATACTCTCCATAAGCCAGATGGCGACCTTTACGCTGATGGTCATCCTAATGCTGACGGGAATAGTGCACTTCATCAATAAGAGCTACGCAGAAAATATCCGCACCCGAATGTTCTATTCCATCTTCATCTGGATGGACCTGACGGTCGCAGTGTTTCTTTTCATACAGCCTCAACATTATGACCTGCTGATGCGTATGATGCTAATCAATACAGCACCACTGATAGCCCATTACTTCACGTTGACATCTACAAAGTTGACCAATGCGTCATTCTTCCTGTTCATCGTCACCGTGCTTATGCTCACAGCCTATAACCTATGGAATACATCATCTCTCTTCTAATCAGCTATGGTTATTGGGGCATGCTCATCACTGCCTTTGTAGCAGGCTCTTTCTTCCCCTTCTCCAGCGAGGCCGTGATGACAGGACTGCTGGCTGCCGGACTTGATCCATGGGGGCTCATCATATATGGCACGATAGGTAATGTGGCAGGAGGTATGTTCAACTATTTTGTCGGGCGTATGGGTAAAATGGAATGGATAGAGCGTTACCTGCACGTCAAGCAAAAAGACTTAGACCGCGCCAGTCGCTTTATGGCCGGACGCGGAGCGTGGATGGGATTTTTCGCCTTTGTACCCATTTTAGGCAGCGCAATTACTATTGTTTTGGGCCTCATGCGTGCCAACCTGCCTATTTCACTCATCAGTATCAGTATTGGAAAGTTTTTACGTTATGTGTTGCTGATATATGGTGCACAACTGCTCATCTAGCGTTAAAAAAAAATAATGGTCAGCAGACAATGGCCATTGTTCCATATAAAAGAGTTAACTTTGCAGATTGGAATATATTAAATCAACTCAAATAAGAATGAAAGAAATCGACAAAGTCGCTTTGACTAAGGTCAAAGAATTCAGACTTGTGGACAACATCTTAGGCTGGCTGACGTTTGCAATTGCTGCCTTTGTATACTGCTCCACCATCGAACCCACAGCCTCTTTCTGGGACTGTCCGGAATTTATCTCCACAGGCTATAAACTGGAAATTGGACACCCACCAGGTGCGCCTTTCTTCATGCTGACAGCCAATCTTTTCTCACAGTTTGCTTCTGACCCCAGTCAGGTGGCCCGAATGGTCAATACGATGAGCGCCCTGCTCTCGGCAGCAACCATACTGTTCCTTTTCTGGACCATCTCACATCTCGTCAGACGCCTGTTAATCAAAGACTGGAGCGAGCTGACAACGGCAAAAATGATAGCCATTGAGGCCTCAGCTATGGTTGGCGCCCTCATATACACCTTCAGTGATACGTTCTGGTTCTCAGCAGTCGAAGGTGAGGTATATGCCTACTCATCGGCCTTTACGGCTGTCGTCTTTTGGCTGATTCTGAAGTGGGAAGACCAGGCCGACCAGCCACATGCAGACCGTTGGCTGGTGCTGATTATGTATATGACAGGTCTGTCTATTGGTGTCCACCTGTTGAACCTGCTCTGTCTGCCAGCTATTGTGTTGGTATACTACTATCGCAAATTCCCTACCGACGATCCTAAACGCGACTTAAAAGGTTCGCTCTTTGCCTTGTTCCTGTCTGTTGTGATTCTGGCTGCCGTACTCTATGGTGTTGTACCAGGCATCGTACAAGTAGGAGGTTGGTTCGAATTGTTATTTGTCAACATTCTGGGATGTCCGTTCAACACGGGTGAGATTATCTATATATTCCTGCTCATCGGCATCATTATCTGGGCTATCTACGAAACCTACCGCAACCTGAACGAGAAACGCCAAAACATTGCCTTTCTATTGGCTATAGCGATGCTAGGCATTCCTTTCTATGGTCACGGATGGTCAGCTGCCATCATCGGCATCATTGTGCTGGCCGTTCTGTGGTTTGTACTGCAGTATAAGAAAAAAGGCATTGCCATCGTTTCATCACGCATCAAGAATACCTCTCTGCTCTGCATGCTGATGCTCATGATTGGTTACTCCAGCTATGCGCTGATTGTCATTCGTTCTGCAGCCAATCCTCCAATGGACCAGAACTCTCCAGAAGACATCTTTACCCTAGGTGAATATCTGGGACGCGAGCAATATGGTCAACGACCACTGCTCTATGGCCCTGCCTATACCTCACAAGTAGCTCTGGAGAAGGATGGTGAGTATTGTCGACCCGTCATGACTACGGGAGACCCCGTATGGCAGCGTAAGGAGAAAGCTTCGCCCGACGAGAAGGATGAATATTTCATTGTCCGCACCAAGGACGAATATAAATATGCCCAAAACATGCTCTTCCCTCGCATGTACAGCTCGAGTCACCGCGGGGCCTATGAGAGTTGGATGGGTGAAATCAGTGGCCATGAAGAGACCTTCGACCGCTGTGGAGAGATGGTTTCCGTCAAGATGCCATCACAGTTGGAGAACCTCAGATTCTTCATCTCCTACCAATGTAACTTCATGTATTGGCGCTACTTTATGTGGAACTTTGCCGGCCGCCAGAATGACTTGCAGGGTAATGGTGAGTTGGAACACGGCAACTGGCTCAGTGGCTGGGACTGGCTCGACAATTGGCGTTTGGGCAATCAAGAACATCTGCCTGATGAGCTGAAGAACAACAAAGGTCACAACGTTTTCTACATGTTGCCCCTCATTCTGGGTCTCATTGGCTTGTTCTGGCAGTCATTGGCCAAGCACCATAACAACATCAAAGACCAAACGGGTATCCGTCAGTTCTGGGTAGTTTTCTTCCTGTTCTTCATGACGGGTCTGGCCATCGTTATCTACCTGAACCAGACACCGATGCAGCCCCGTGAACGCGACTACGCCTATGCGGGTTCTTTCTATGCCTATGCGATCTGGTGCGGTATCGGTGTGGCAGCTATCATCGAACTGCTCAAGGAACGTTTGAAGAAGCTGAACCCTGTAGTGCTCTCTGCCATAGTCTCTTTGTCTTGCCTCTTTGTACCCATCCAGATGGCTTCACA
Source organism: Prevotella sp. (assembly GCA_015060535.1). Taxonomy (GTDB): domain Bacteria; phylum Bacteroidota; class Bacteroidia; order Bacteroidales; family Bacteroidaceae; genus Prevotella. The sequence goes on along the minus strand of SUYH01000009.1, from coordinate 110,257 downwards.
GACTTGGGATGATCACGACCGATCCGGCCGTTACACCTGTCGCGACTTCGGACAGAACTACCTCATGTCACTGCAGCAGGAGAACAACCCCATCATCTATACCAATGGCGATAACGACACCTTCCCACTCTGGTACAACCAGGATGTTGAGGGCGTCCGTACAGATGCTCGTGTCTGCAACCTTTCTTACCTGCAGACCGACTGGTATATCGACCAGATGCGCCGTCCTGCCTACGACTCACCCTCCGTTCCTATATCATGGGAGCGTATTGAGTATTGCGCAGGTACCAATGAGTATGTCCGCGTAGAACCAGAGATGAAGGCTGCCGTACTGGAACACTACCGCCAGAATCCTGAAGAAGCCCGTCAACAGTTTGGCGACGAACCATTCGAACTGAAGAACGTGCTGAAATACTGGGTACGCTCGAAGAATCAAGACCTGCACATGATTCCTACTGACACGCTCTATATGACCATCGACAAGGAAGCCGTCCGCAAGAGCGGTATGCTTATGGCCAGCGATTCTATTCCTGACAGGATGACCATCTCACTGAAGGGTAAGAATGCCCTCTACAAGGGCGATCTCATGATTCTTGAGATGCTTGCGGAGTGCAATTGGACGCGTCCTATCTATGTCGCCATCTCTGTGGGTGAGGATAACTATATCAATCTGGGGGACAACACCATTACTGAAGGTCTGGCCTATCGCATCACGCCCTTTACCACCAGCATAGGCGGTAAAGCTGTTCCTGGTGTCAAGAACTTCGACACCGAGCGTACCTACGACAATGTGATGCACCGCTTTAAGTTCGGTGGTCTAGACAAACCAGGTCTTTACCTCGATGAGACGGTAATGCGTATGTGCTATACCCATCGCCGCACTATGGCCCGTCTTGCACTCGAACTGCTTACTGAGGGCAAAGACAAGAAGGCTGCTGAAGTGCTGAATTACACCAGCAAGATGATTCCAACCTTCAACGTGCCTCACAACTACTCCTCTGGCTCGCTTGACATGGCTCGTGCCTGGGCGACGTTGGGGAAAAACAAGCAGGCACTGGAAATTATCGACAGTCTATGGAAGAATTCCGTACAGTATATGAAGTGGTACTGTTCGCTCTCGGACTACCGCTTTGAGTCATCCAAGCAAGACTGTCTGATGCACTTCTATATTCTGCAACAGGTCAACGGTCTCATGCAGACCATCGACCAGAAGAAGGCCGACAAGCAACTGGAGGAACTGAGTATCCTTGGCACAATCTTCCAGGAAAAAGGCGGAGACTTGGGATATTAGAGGAGAGTTTAGTGTTTAGAGTTGAAAGATGATTATCGAGCAACCGTCCATCTGGCTGCGCTGGCTGTATCCTAAAGCATTATGGCGCATGAACCGTCACGAGAAGGCCGTCTATCTAACCTTCGACGACGGTCCAATACCAGAGGCTACGCCCTATGTGCTTGATATTCTCGCCAAATATAACATTAAAGCGACTTTCTTCATGGTGGGCGACAACGTCCGCAAATATCCAGAACTCTATGAGCGTGTGGTTGCCGAGGGCCATCGCATTGGCAACCACACGCATAACCATATTAGCGGTTTCCGTCACTCTATTCATGAATACAGCTACAATATCGAGAAAGCCAATGCTTATCTGCATACCAATCTGGTGCGTCCGCCTCACGGCTGGATGCGCCATGACCAGTATGCCTGGCTCTCTCGTAAGTTCAAAATTGTCATGTGGGATGTCGTCACTCGTGACTATTCCAAGTGGATGACAGCTGCCAATGTGTTGTATAACGTCAAGCACTACACGCGCAACGGCTCCATCATTACCTTCCATGACTCGCTGAAGAGTATAGAGAAACTAAAGGTAGCCCTACCATTAGCCATTGAATGGCTCATGTCGCAAGGCTACCAATTTAAAATCTTTGATTAAAAATCTTGTTGTCCAAGGCGGATTCGAACCACCACAAACAGAACCAAAACCTGTTGTGCTACCATTACACCATTGGACATTGCGGCTGCAAAGGTACGAAAATTTATTGAAGTACCAAAATTTTGCAGCCAAATATTATTTCACGATAAGTAGATAATAGTTCTTCTTACCCTTCTGTGCCAGCAGATATTTACCATCGATAAGATCTTCTGCCGTAACAGGACGATTCTGGTCGGTCAGCTTCTCCTTATTCAGCGAGACACCACCACCTTGTACCATCTTACGCATCTCACCCTTAGAAGGGAATACAGGAGCTACGGTAGTAAACAGTTCGATAGCAGGCTGACCTAACTGATCCTTGGCAATCTCGAACTGCGGTACTCCGTCAAAGACATCAAGGAAAGTCTGTTCGTCGAGTTTCTCCAGTCCTTCTTTTGTAGCCTTTCCGAAGAGCAGATTGCTAGCCTCAATAGCCGCATCAAGAGCTTCGCGAGAATGTACCATGACGGTCACCTCCTCTGCCAAACGCTTTTGCAGTACACGACGACCCGGATCCTGCTGATGTTCAGCTACGAGAGCGTCAATCGTCTCCTTGTCCAAAGAGGTAAAAATCTTGATATAACGCTCTGCGTCATCGTCAGAGACATTGAGCCAGAACTGATAGAATTTATAAGGAGTGGTACGAGCAGAATCAAGCCAAATGTTACCACTCTCAGTCTTGCCAAACTTCTTACCGTCACTCTTCGTGATGAGCGGGCAGGTCAGTGCAAAGGTCTCTACGTCGTTGCCCAGCGTACGGCGAATCAGCTCCGTTCCTGTGGTCATATTGCCCCACTGGTCGTTACCACCCAACTGTAACTTGACACCCTTGTGCTGATAGAGATAGAGGAAGTCGTAGCCCTGCAACAGCTGATAGGTGAACTCAGTGAATGAAAGTCCATCACGAGCCGTGCCGTTCAGGCGCTGCTGTACACTCTCCTTGGCCATCATATAGTTGACGGTGATATGTTTGCCCACCTCACGTGCGAAATCGAGGAAGGTGAAATCCTTCATCCAGTCGTAGTTGTTGACCATTTCGGCAGCGTTAGCCTCCTTCGAATCGAAATCGAGGAATTTAGCCACCTGCTTCTTGATGCACTCCTGGTTGTGGTAGAGCGTCTCATTGTTCAGCAGATTACGCTCCTGGCTCTTCCCCGATGGGTCGCCAATCATACCAGTAGCGCCACCCACGAGAATAATGGGCTTATGACCGCAGCGCTGCAAGTGACGAAGCATCATGATACCACAGAGGTGGCCAATGTGCAGCGAGTCGGCTGTCGGGTCGGTTCCCAGATAAGCCGTTACCATTTCTTTCTGGAGCAGTTCTTCTGTGCCAGGCATCATCTGTGCCAGCATGCCGCGCCATTTCAGTTCTTCAACAAAGTTTTTCTTCATATTTTAATATTCTAGTATTTTCTAGTATTACTAGTATTTCTAGTTTTTAGGGCACTGGGTCATAACCCGACCCACCCCACGGATTACATCTTAAGATGCGCCAGATAGCCAGATACATTCCCTTGATGGGTCCGTGTTTGATGAGTGCCTGCTTGGCGTATTCGCTGCACGTGGGTGTGAAGCGACACGAAGGACCGAGCAACGGCGAGATGGCCAACTGATAAAAGCGTATCGGCAAGACGAGCAGCCATACGATAGCTTTCGACAGGCATTGTATCAACTGCTTCATAGCTTCTCACCCACTCGTCGCAAGAGTGACACCATCTTATGCTCTATCTCTGCTGAGGGACAATGCTCATCCGACAGCCACACACAGGCCATCAGCAACTGTTTGCCCTCCGGCAAGGCCTCTGTTATCACTTGGCGGTTACAACGATAGGCCTCGCGAATCTGGCGTTTCACCCGATTGCGGTCAACGGCATGCTTAAAGTGCTTTTTCGAGACACTGACCAAAATCTGTATGGGTGCTTCCTGCAGTTGCCGCTCTCTGGTTGTATAGACAATTCTCAACGGGAAATTCACCACCGAATGGCTGTTTCGACCACCGAAGAGCGACTCCATCAGCAATCTGCTGACCATACGCTCCGACTTGGGAAACGTTGAACGCCCGTTGCCGAACATCTTTTATCCTTGTTTTTCGAGCAGATAGTGGTTCAAGGCACCCGTCATCGAAGGATATTTTTCAGAAGGGGCCTCGAGGTCTACGCGCAATCCTGCGTCCTTGGCAGCCTTAGCTGTTGTCGGACCGAACGTAGCGATAGCTACCTCGCCCTGATTGAAGTTAGGGAAGTTCTTAGTGAGAGACTCAATACCCGAAGGGCTAAAGAACACCAACATATCGTAGTCGAAGGTTTTAACCTCTTCTGGGGTGAAGTCATTGCTGACGGTACGATACATGACACACTCACGGTGCTGCAGTTTCTTGGCATTCAGCATATTCGTCACGCTGTCATTATGGACATCGCTCATGGGCACCAGATATTTCTCCTGCTTATGTTTCACCATCGTGGGGATGAGATCGTCGATCTTTCCCGTAGTGCCAAAGAACACCTTACGTTTACGATACTGGACATACTTCTGAATATAGAGCGATATCGTCTCCGTCACACAAAAATACTTCATGTCCTCGGGAATGGTGATACGCATCTCTTTTGCCAACGTGAAATAGTTGTCAATGGCATGACGCGAAGTGAAAACAACAGCAGTATAGTCGAGAATGGCGACCTTCTGTGCACGAAACTCCTTGGCTGTGATTCCCTCTACCTTAATAAAAGGGCGGAACACTAACTCTACACCAAACTTCGATGCGATATCGTAATAAGGTGACTTCTCACTGGAAGGTTTAGGTTGAGAAACCAGAATTTTCTTTATCATTGATGTCCTAAAAATTTATTTTCAAACTATTTGCCGTTAAGTCCAAAACGCCCCATAAAATGAGCAATGGCACTATTTCAAGCGCACAAAAGTACAAAATAATCTGCAATTTAACGACATTTGTTCGAAAAAAGATGTTGTAACACTGATAAATCGTCAGTAATTTAACAAAACCTAAGGCTAAAACGAAATAAAACTCGATATTTTCCACCGAAATATTCGAATAAGACACCATCATGGCGATAGGGAAGAACAAGACACACTCTACGCATGCAATAAAAAGCAAGACATGAATCCACTGTCCATTCTTTTTACCATCAAAGAACACATTATTCACCATCGTATACAACAACATCCTAAGCAGATAATACGCCACGAAAATGAGGAAGTTGATGCCGATGAGATAATATTGCGAGCTTAGAATAAATGTCTCACCGATATAGTGGAGCGTATAGAAATAGTAGAGCAACGACAACAGCAGGGCAGCTAGCAAGTTCAGGAAGATCTCAAACTGCAATTCCAAACCCGTGTCCTTTTGCTCATTGACCGCTCTATTGCCATACACCAAGGATTTGAGGTGTCGCAACATAAAATCCTTGACAAAGACGAAAGCCACTACGGCCAGCAGGAAGCTGGACAGCAGCATACCCGTCAGCACATTGTCTGCATGTACAGTATAAGGTCTTGGGTCGCCAGCCACACCATAGCGTCCGCCTGGCAGTTCGGGATGAAACAGCGTGTCCTTGGAAAAGAAGCCCTCACGATAATACTGCGGGATATTCACATCCAGCATATTGTGTCCACGATCGTGACCAGGCAGATGAAGCGTATCCGGGCGATTGCTCCAGCGAATCTCAGAGGGTTTGAAGTGTGCCTGTATGGCAGAATCCTGTTGTGCAGGGGTAGCACTACGCGGCAACCAGCTCAACACCTGTGCCGGAGTTAACGGACGGTGGACGGCAACTGCTGTGTCGCCCCCCACCGTCTGATATGTTTGCTGTATGCTATCCTGCTGTATCAATGTCCTACAGAGTGAATTCGCGTTTAATATCGTCTACACGGTCCAGTTTTTCCCACGTGAAGAGCTCTATCTCTATCTCCTTCGTTTCGTGGTATCGGCTGGTGAATGTCTTCTTCACCACCTCCGACCGACGTCCCATGTGACCATAGGCCGCAGTCTCCACATACATGGGCTGGCGTAGTTTCAGTGTGCGCTCAATAGCCTTTGGACGCAGGTCAAACAGTTTCTCTATCCTCTTGGCTATCTCACCATCAGTCATGTTGACATGCGATCGGCCATAGGTGTTGACGTAGATATTCATGGGTTTAGCCACACCGATGGCGTAGCTCACCTGCACCAGCATCTCGTCAGCCACACCCGCTGCCACCATATTCTTGGCGATATGACGGGCAGCATAGGCCGCCGAGCGGTCAACCTTCGAGGAGTCCTTTCCGGAGAAAGCGCCACCGCCGTGGGCTCCTTTGCCTCCGTAGGTATCGACAATAATCTTACGACCCGTCAACCCCGTATCTCCATGAGGTCCGCCAATGACGAACTTACCCGTCGGGTTGACATAGTATTTAATGTCATCGCCAAAGAGGGCGAGTACCTTCTGAGAATGGATCTTCGATTTAACACGCGGTATCAGGATATTGATGACATCCTCACGAATCTTAGCCAGCATACGCTCATCATCGCTGTCAAACTCATCATGCTGGGTTGAAACGACAATGGTGTCGATACGCTCAGGGATACCAGCATCGCTGTACTGGATGGTCACCTGACTCTTCGAGTCGGGACGCAGATAGGTCATCTCCCTACCCTCTTTGCGAATCTCAGCCAAGGTACGCATAATCAGATGAGCCAGATCGAGCGATACAGGCATCAGGTTCTCCGTCTCGTTGGTGGCATAGCCGAACATCATACCCTGGTCGCCGGCACCCTGCTCCTCCTCATTGCCGTTATCCACACCGCGATTGATGTCTTCGCTCTGTTCGTGGATAGCCGTGAGGATACCGCATGAGTTGCCGTCGAACTGGTATTCTGCTTTGGTATAGCCGATCTTCTTGATGGTATTGCGCGCAATGGTCTGCAGGTCGATATAGGCCTCGCTTCTCACCTCGCCCATGATGACCACCTGACCGGTAGTGACGAAGGTCTCAATGGCGCAACGAGCCTGAGGGTCGTAGGCCAGAAACTGGTCTACCAGCGCGTCACTGATCTGATCGGCCACCTTATCGGGATGTCCCTCTGATACTGATTCTGATGAAAATAAATAACTCACTCTAAACTCTAAACTTTAAACTCTAAACTTTAAACTTACTTCGCCTCCGGAGTCATGATCACCTCGATGTGATTGCCAGCCTTCAAGAAGTTGTTCAGGAAGTCGCGAACCGAGTCAACGGTCAGAGCCTCAACGGTCTTCTTATAGTCGGTATGGAAGTCGAGTCCATACTCCTTATAGGTGGTGATGGTGTTGATCCAGTAGTTATTCTTCTTAGCCTCGATGTCAGCCTGCTTCAGCATGTAGTCCTTCACCTTCTGCAGCTGGTCGGCATCCACCTTCTTCTGCATGTTCTGAATACCCTCGTGCAGCAAGCGTACAGCCAGCTCGGCCTTGTCGGGATTCATCGGGCAGTAAGCCTGCAGCATAGCCTTAGGCTGCTTAGAACCTGTCGAGAAGTAACCGGCAGCACCACAAGAATAAGCAGCGCTCTCGTCCTCACGGATGGTCTTCAGATAGATCATAGAGAGAATCTGTCCGACAGCGTCAATCTTCACGTTGTTCTCCAGCGTGTAAGGCATCTCAGCATACCACATCTCGCGAGCGGTAGCCTTTGGCGACTCGGTCTTTACCTTGAACTGATTAACAACCTCACCCTTGGCAAAGGTCATCACCTCCTTGAAGTCCTCGGCCTTCTTCTTGGTAGCGGGCAGCGAAGCGATATACTGCTCAATGAGCGGACGGATGGTCTGCTCGTCGAAGTTACCGCTGATGACGAAGGTGAACTGTCCAGCATTCTGGTAGCGCTCCTTGGCAATCTGCAGGATGCGGTCGTAGTTGATATCCTTGATGTCCTCTACCTGAGGATTGTTGAAGCGTGGATTGTGTCCATAGGTCGTAGCAGCCACTGAGTCGGCAAACACAGCATCAGGTGACAGCGACTTGTTCTTCAGCGCCATATCGAGCTGAGTCATCAGGTTCTGGAACTGCTTCTCATCTTTCTTCACGTTGGTGAAGTAGAGGTATACCATCTGCATCATGGTCTCGATGTCCTTCGGAGTAGAGTGTGCAGTCATATACTGGCGTGTGTTGGCCAGCGATAGGTCAGCATTACACTCCTTACCAGCCAGTGCCTTCTGCAGCTCTGTGCTGGAGAAATTGCCCAGTCCACTGATGCCAATCACCTGGTCGAACACCTTCAGGTTGGTATAGTCAGCTGCGCCATAGAGCGACTTACCACCCTTAGAGAAGGCCTCCATCTGCACCTCATCGTCCTTGAAGTCAGTCTTCTTCAGGATAACGGTAGCACCATTTGAGAGCTGCAGCTCCTTGTAACCGAACTGTGTATTCTCGGTCTCCTTCTTAATCTTACCTTTCTTAATAGTAGCTACGTCGAGCAGCGGTTCCTGCTTCACATTGTCCACGTATGCCTCCAGTTTCTCGGCACGTGCAGCAGCGATGGCAGCAGCCATATCCTGCTCTGTAGGATAAACCTTACCCTCTTTCTCCTGAGCCATGATCATCACGACGAGGTTGCTATCCGTCACACTGATCAGCTCGGGCAGCATCTGGTTGATAGCCTGTACGGGAATGTTCGGAGCAATCTGCTGCATGGTCTGGTAGAGCACGTCCAATGGTGGGATGGGCTCGTTGGTCAGATAGTGGTCGCGATAGGCATTACCGAACTCGTCGTTCTTACGCTTGTCGCGGTTGGTATAGCGCTTCTCCAGACCACTCAGATAGTCTGCCTTGGCGCGCTCATACTCCGTAGCGGTGAATCCGAACTCACGCACACGCTTAGCCTCGCGGTAAAGCACCTGCAAAGCCTCCATGTCCTTACCCTCCTTGGGGGCTGCAAACAACTCGAAGCAATCCTTTGTCTTCGACAGCCAGTACTGGCCATCATCAGCAGAAGCCTGCAGGAAAGGACAGCTAGCCTCCTGTGTCATCTCCGACAGACGCTGGCTAAACATTCTAGAGATGACGCTAACGGCATAGTCCTGAATCAGATAGGCCATGCTCGACTTCTCAGCCTCGGGGGTGGCATCATGCTTCATACACATGAAGATGTAGTTCATCTGCATCTCCTTATCCTTCTCGAAGATATAGATAGCCTCCTTGTTGTCAGGCACGGCTTCAGCAACCACCTTGGGCGCATTAGCAGGCACCTTGATGCCACCGAACAGCTCCTTAATCTTAGCCTCCATGTGGTCTACGTCAACGTCACCTACTACGATGATAGCCTGATTGTCAGGACGATACCACTTCTGGTAGTAAGCCTTCAGCGTCTGGGGCTTGAACGAGTCGATAACGCTCATCAAACCGATAGGCAGACGCACACCATACTTAGAGTCAGGATACATCTTAGGCAGAGCACGCTGAATCATACGCTGCGTAGGACCTTCACCCAGACGCCACTCGTTATGAACCACGTCGCGCTCCTTGTCTATCTCGTCAGCTTCCAGCGACAGACCGTTCGACCAATCCTTCAGGATCAGCAGACAAGAGTCCAGAGCCGTTGCACGCTTGGTGGGCACGTTGCACACGCGATAAACCGTCTGGTCAATCGAAGTGTAAGCATTCAGGTCGCTACCGAACTCAACACCCAGCGAACGGGTGAACTCGATAATGCCATTGCCCTTGAAGTGCTCAGAGCCGTTGAAGGCCATATGCTCCAGGAAGTGAGCCAAACCGCGCTGCGACTCCTCCTCCTGAATAGCACCCACACGCTGAGCGATATAGAAGTTTGCCACATGCTCAGGATACCCGTTATGACGGATGTAATACGTCAGACCGTTGTCCAGTTTACCGATACGAACGGCAGGGTCAACGGGGATTGGTGGCAGCTGCATAGGCTGAGCCATCACGGTTGTGGCGCCAACTATCGTCAGCATGACCACGAGTAGTTTTCTTAATTTCATTGTCTTTTAATAGTTAATATTGGATTACAATTTGCTTGCAAAGGTACGAATAAGTGAGTGAAAAGCCAAATTAATTTGAGCTTTTCCGACCGCAAGTACCTAAAAACGTAGTTTAAAGGTACGAATAAGTGGGTGAAAAGCCAAAGAAAAACGGATTTTTCTTCTGCTTTTTACTTTCAGAGGGCTGTTAACATTACCGACCAACGTATATTTTCTTCCCGTTCACGATGTAGATGCCACGTGGCAGCGCATCCAGATTCCGGCTATTGCCTACAACGAGGCCCTGTAACGAGTAGACGGGCCGTCCCTCAGCAGTGAAGTCGTTGAAGGGATGGTGAATCTGCGTCGTATAGCCTTCGGGCCAGATCAGATTGTTGTTCTGGTAAATCAGCGTGTTGTTGCGGATGAAATGGGTGACGGCAATAAAAGTTGGTGATCTTGCAAATCCACTTGAGGGCAATATCCCATTGAAAACTCTGCCAATGGTGCGGAAACTGTAGTTAAGATAGTCGTATTCATTACCATCGGCCAGCTTCCGGTGTTCCAATCTTTCAGCCGTAACAATAGATTTCGACAGATAGCATGTCACAACCGTATCTCCGATATTCCACGGACAAAATGTATAGTGGAGCTGCTCTGTATAATATGGTGAGTTGTTGTTGAATTTGTCATACACAAAAACACTGTCGCCCGACTGACGGAAGAGCACATAACCTTTATTGATCAGTTCGTTGTTGAAATTGTAATCATACCTGTTTGCCACTTGGCAGGTTACGCTCTCCGTTTCCGACATAGGGACGACGGTCGTGCCTTCAACAACATATTCTGAATACATGGTACTGTTACTTTTCTCGGAATAATGCACAGTATAAGTGCTGTCTATATTTATAAAACCTCTGCGATTGACCCAAACTCTTCCCCACCTCGTGCCGTCAGGATAATACTGCTGCTGGGCACGGGCAGGCAGAAGGTGACACACCACACAGACAACAATAATTACATATAGCTTTTTCATGAATCCAAATTAATGTTATGTTATTCTATAAAATAGAGTCATCATTGGTGATGCAAAGATACGAATTAATTTTGAAACAACATAATGCACAACAAAAATTATTCCGATTGAGTACTGCAGTCCAGTAAGGCACGACTAATAACCTTGGGTTATTCTGCAATACTCCGTGAGTATTGGAATTTTCTCCAAGAGTATTGAAAAATACTTTCGGAGTATTGATCATTACTTTCGGAGTATTCAGATGATTTACCCTAATACTAAACACCCTCTACTATTAGGGTAGAGACCATTTAGTGTTAGGGTAAAGGTGCGGAAGGGGTAACATAAAAGAGGTCACCCGAAATGGGCAACCTCTTTCATATTATAGTATTCCGATAAAACGCTTAGTTGGCCTTCTTATGCGAGAAGTAGATACCGCCATTGACCTGTGGAGTGCCCTTATAGGTAGACTTCACACCAATCACGGTCAGCTCGTCGCCTACGGCTATGTCCTTATTAGCCAGGCAATCCTTACGAGCATCGCCAGTAGCGCCCCAGCCGGGATACGTGCCATAGACGTAGAGACGGGTGTCGCCGCTCTTCAGATAGAGGTTGCCGTAGGTAGCATTAGCAATCTCGTCGACCGTACCGGTCACCTTGTAGTAAACATCCTTAGCATCCTCCTTGGTCAAGAACTCATCAATGGTTACCTCGGTGACAGAGATAGACGACTCATACTGACCACCAGTCATCTGAGCTGTGCCCTTATACTCTCCACGATTACCAAGCAGCGTAACAATGTCGCCCTCCTTCAGACCCAGCTTCTCGAAGTCGCCCTTGGCACCGATGCCATAAACGTAAACCTCGCCTGAGTAGTCTGCAATATAAACATTGCCATAAGCAGCCTTAGCCACATTGGTAATGATACCTGTCAAACGATACTGAGCAGTACCCACCTCGGCTGCCAGGAAGTCGGCAATAGGACACTCGGTGATGGCACCTTCCTGCGAGAACTCGAAGGTTACGGATGAGCTCTGTGAACCCTGGGTGGCAGCGAAGCTGACAGCACCCTTACGAGCACCTGCTGCATTCTCGTCAATAGCAAACTTAACGGTAGCAGTATCGGCAGGATTAGGATCAACAGCGGTGACAGTACCCTTGGTGATAGACATGGTCTTATAGCGAATCCAGTCATATGCATCAGGAACGGTGGGAACGAGAGCACCCTTGAAGGACAGCTTAACGGTGAGCTCACCACCCTCTTTCTTGATGACAGGAGCTGTCTCAGGCTCCAGCACCTTGACAAGTGACTTCTCAACCTTCAGCACTGTCACGTTAACCAGCTCAACGGTACCGTTGTAAGTGGTCTTGGGACCTTCTACAGTGACAATATCGCCCAGCTCAAGACCCCAACTTGCGATAGGATCGTTGGCAGCCTTACCGTCCTTGTCATTAGTACCGTAAATGTAAACAGTACCTGTACCATCATCGATGTACATATTGCCATAGTGAGTATTGGCAATCTGGGTAATAGCAGCGCGAACGCGGAATGTCTTACCATCATTGCCATCAATAATCTGCTTACAGGTGGCCGTCTCGGCAACAACCTTGCCCTGCTGGACATTGACCTCCTGAACATAAGAGCCGCTGACAATCTTCAGCACGGTGCTCAGTGCGCCAGTGGTGGCAGGAGCAGAAAGCGTAACCTTAGTCTCGCCGGCACTACCTGCCTGAGGGGTAACGGTCAACCAGTTGGGGATGTTTTGAATTTCCCAGTTACCAGCAGCCCTTACCGTAAATTCGGCAGGTGACTGACCATCAGCAGGAACAATCACATATGAAGAAGAGACGCGGAGGTCGTTGAGATGGGCGGCCTCATACTTCTCTGAGCATCCTACAAGCATTGCGACAAGCGCAATAAACGACGGGATAATATATTTCAGTTTCATAACTTTCACCTTGAATTTTATTAGTTAAAGATATACCTGATACCTACAGAAGCATACCAGCACTGTCCGATAGTGTGGCTACGTGTCCAAGTCTCCGTATTGCCACTGACAGCCTTCGGAGTAGAGAAGGTAGCATAGCCCTGAGCATCAACGCCCTCGTACTTCAGAATCTTACCAGAGTTGAGGTCAGCATTCATGTACTTGGCAACACCCCAGTTCGAGTTGAACAGGTTGAGAACGTTCTTCACGTCAAGACTGAGCTGCAAGCAGTGCTTGGTCTTACCTACGTTCAGCTTGAAGTCGTGCTTATAGCTGAAGTCTACGCGGTGTACCCAAGGAGAATATACGCTGTAAGCCTCAGCATACTCACCCTGATGGCTGCTCAGATAGCTGTCGTTGTGGACAAAGTCCATGAAGCGGGTCTTATCGTCCTCTGAAACGAAGCGGAACTCGTTGTTAGCCACCTGCAGGTCGGTAGGAATGTAGATAAGGTCATACTGGTTGCCATCGCCATTCATGTCGTTGGCCAGCATATAAGAGTAGTTAGCACCACCGCGCCATGCCTCGTAAACCAGAGAGTAGTGGTTGTTAGCCTTGTCGTGGATTGTAGCGCTGGCTACAACACGGTCAGGTGTTACGAACTGTGAGTTGTGCAGGTTCAGGAAGTTAGGACCATCAACAGAGGGGATATAAGAGAATGCCGAAGAGGCGTTAGAGCCAGGCATACCGGTCAGTTCCTTCTGTACGGTGTGTGTATAGGCTGCCATCAGGCTCATCCACTCGAACGGCTGAGCATTCAGCGTCACGTTGAGCGTCCATCCGTAACCCTTGCTGGTATTCTCGAGCACATATGCGTTGGGCATGTTAACCGTCTTGCCAGCAGCGTTGGTGTAGGTGAGCTTGTAGTTCTGATAGAGTGCACGGGTGTCGGCACCGTTCAGACGGGCGTAGCCACCTACGTCGCGCAGACTCCAGTCTGACATGAATACGCCATTGACGGTCTTCTGGAACATACCCTCGACAGTAGCGGTGAAGGGGAACGATACGGGAATCTGATAGTCGACAGCCAGCGAGGTCTTCCAAACCTGAGGCATCTTGAAGTCGGACGAGATACCATTGATAGCACCTGCTACAGTACCATCCTCAGAAGTGATGGTGCTGGGACCCATAGCCTGCTTAGGATTAGATACGACGTTGCCATCTACATCGTGAGTGGTAACCCAGTTGTAGAGGTCGGTACGTGTTTTGATACCACCAGCAAACTGCGACATATCGGCCTTCGTTGCACTGCTGCCTGAAGCATTCCACTTACCTACGAATTGCATCATATTAGAGTTGGTAGGCATGTTGGTGAAGAACACCAGAGGCAGACGACCCAGGAAGAGACCGGAACCACCACGCAACTTCAGGCTCTTGTCACCGAAGATATCCCATGTGAAGCCTAGACGAGGTGATACAGATACCGTATTCTTAGGCCACGTACCCGTATCGACGCTACGTCCGTTGTAGTCGAGCGCCAGAATACCATTGTTGGTCTTCAGGTCGCCGTTCTTGAAGAACAGGCCATCGAAGCGCATACCATAGGTCAGCTTGAAGTTGTCGGTCACCTTCCAGTCATCCTGAGCATAGAGGCCCATCTGGTTGAAGGTAACGCGCGAAGCGGGCTCCTGCTCACCGTCATAGCCGTAGGTCAGGCAGACTACAGAGGGGGCCGCGTTGTTGAAGAAATCGGCTATGCTGTTGTAGCGATAGTAACCCGAACCATTACGCATATACATATTGTCTGCCATCTGGTACTCATAGCTAAGACCAGCGGTAATGGTGTGGTTAGCCAGATAGTAGGTCACATCGTCCTTGATGTTCAGAATGTTATTGTGAACGGCATTGTTCCAGGTGAACAGCTCGTAACCCAGCGAGATATAGTTACCGCCATCGCCATCGAGAATGTCAACGAAGGGGAAGTCGCTAGAGTTAGAACCGCGAATGTCGTCTATCTTGGAGTAGGTGACCAGAAGCTGATTAGACAGGTTGTCTGTCAGACGGCTGTTCAGGTCGAAGGAGAAGGTATGTACCTTGTTGTCCATCGAATACATCGAGTTGGCGTAGGTCATCGCATACAACGATGTACGGCTGTAGGGCAGCGTGCCTCCATCAACTGATGTGGATGGTGTCTTCCACGAGCGGCTCTTGGTGTAGTTATAGCGCAGGGCCAGCTTGTGGCGGTCAGTGATGTTCCAGTCCAGTCGGGCCAGAATCTTATAGGTGTCATTATCAGCCGACCAGTCGGTGTAGGAGCCGGTATCATAGCCGTACTTGCTCTTGACGAAACTGGAGACAGCGTCCATATCGGCAACCGATACGCGCGACAGGTAGTTATCGGCATCATAGGCACCACCTACAGAGGCACGCCAGCGGTTGGTAACCGTAGGCGACTTCACCATCTCGCCACTGACGAAGAAGAACAGTTTGTTCTTGATAATCGGGCCACCCAATGTAAAGCCGTAGGTTGTGGTCTTATCACGATCACGTGCGCTGGCAATCTGCTCGCGATCAACGGCATCACCACGCATGTTCTCATTCTGATGATAGATGTAGGCAGTACCCTTGAAGGTGTTCGTACCCGACTTCGTGATGGCGTTCACTCCACCACCGATGAAGTTGGTCTGACGAACATCGAACGGAGAGATGACCACCTGCATTTCCTCGATAGCATCGAGCGAGATGGGGTTACCACCACCAGGAAGGTTCTCTGTCAAACCGAAGTTGTTATTGAAGTTGGCACCATCGACCGTGAAGTTGGTCATCTTACCATTACCACCAGCCAAGCTCATACCATTACCACCATAAGGCGACAGACGCATCACGTCGGTCAGACTACGGTTAACGGTTGGCAGGTTGGCAATCATAGCATTGTTGATGTTGGTCGAAGCACCAGTCTTTTCAGCAGCAAACTTCGAAGCCTTACCACTGACTACAACCTCTGTCAGCACATTGGCGTCCTCTGACAACCAGATGTTGAGGTTATAGGTCTCAGCCAATTCCAGCGTAACACCCTTCACCGTCTTAGGCTGATAACCGATGTAGGACACGGTTACTTCGTACGGACCACCCGTACGCATACCATTGATGGTAAAGAGGCCAGAGACATTGGTTACTGCTGTATAGCGAGTACCCGAAGGCTCGTGTACAGCAACAACTGTAGCACCAATAACCTCTTCGCCCTTGGCGTCCTCGAGGGTCACCTTACCAGACATACTTGAGGTCGTGATTTGCGCCATGATGGTCAATGTTGATGTCAACATCAGAGCCACCAAAAACAGAATTCTTTTTCTCATAAATTGTTAGTACGTTTATGTAATTGTTTCTTTTCGGTTGCAAAATTAATTAAAAATTTCCAAACCAACGTTATAAAATGCGAAAATCTTTTTATACGTCTTTTTGGCGCGTACCCATACGAGCCTCAACCACGTTGACAACATAGTCGCCCAACTTCTCACACTCGTTGATGAGGTCCATGTAGATGGTACCCACCGCATAGGTGTATTGATGGCTATTGATATCGTTGATATTCTGCGACTTAAGCTGGTTTCGGTAGTTATTGATTTCGTTCTCGATGTTAAACGTACGGTTCACGTCGAAGGCCTCCTTACGTCCACCCATCAGTCGGTTCATCTGGGTAAGCGACTGGTCGGTCAGCTCCATCATCTGATGCAGATGGTCATACTGCTTCTCGATGAAGTGGTCTTCCTTGCCGTTATACTTGCGCGAAATGGTGCGGGCCATGTTATAACAGGCATCGCCAATCGATTCGAGTTCGGAAATCTCACGCAACATGGCACGGATCTTAGCCTTCGTATCGTCTGAGAGGTGGGCATCGCTGACAGAATCCAGGTATTTGGCTATCTCGAGTTCCATATTGTCTGAGATACCCTCGTACTTCTCAATACGAGTGAAGAGCTTGTTGAAGTCGCCCGTCTGATTATTACTCTTGTTAGTCGAGCTGGCTGAGAGCGTCAGCAGTTCGCGTACCATACCGAACATGCGCTGCATACGCTCGGAGAACGACTGGATTTCTTTCTGAGCTTCGAGTACTGAAAGCTCGGGAGTCTTCATGAAACCGGCAGTAATGAAGTGCAGACGGAACTCGTCTTCCTCGTCTGCTTTCTTGGGCTTGATAACCCAGCAGACGAAACGCTCTATCTGCGGGATAAACCAGATAAGGATAAAGGTGTTAGCCACATTGAAAGTCGTATGGAAGGCTGCCAGCACGAAGCTCAGCTTAGCAGAGTTGGCCAGGAAGACGCCCGTCTCGACAGCGCCCTTCTGCATATCGACATCGTAACCTACCCAGCCACACACCATATCGATGAAGGGACGGAAGACAACCAATATCCACAGCACGCCAAACACGTTGAAGAACATGTGAGCCAAAGCAGCTCGACGAGCCTGTGTATTGGCTGACATCGCAGCCAGGTTAGAGGTCACCGTAGTACCGATATTCTCACCCATCACCAGCGCGATACCCTGATAGATAGGCAGCGCACCGCTCGAGCAGAGAATCATCGTGATGGCCATCACGGCTGCTGACGACTGTACGCAGAAGGTCATCACGCCACCCAATACCAAGAACACCAGCGTAGTGAGGAAAGAGTTGGGGTCGAAAGAGGCGAAGAAATCAAGCAAGGCCTGATTCTCACCCAAATGCATCTCCGTACCCGTCATACGCAGGGTGCCCAGACCCAGCAGCAGGAACGATAGACCGAAGAGGAAGTCGCCTATGTAACGGTACTTTTTCAGGTAGATGAGGATGATTCCCATAAAGAAAGCCGGATAGACCGCACTGGTGATGTCGAACGACATACCTGCTGACATAATCCATGCTGTCAGCGTCGTACCGATGTTGGCACCCATAATGACTGAGATAGCCTGGGCCAGCGTAAGCAGTCCCGCATTGACGAACGAGACGGTCATCACCGTAGTAGCCGTTGACGACTGGACAGACGCTGTGACCAGCGTACCTGTCAGCATACCTGTAAAGCGGTTGGTGGTCATGGCACCCAGCACATGACGCAACTGTGGACCTGCCATTTTCTGCAGGGCTTCACTCATCGACTTCATACCGAACATCAGCAATGCCAGCGAGCCTAAAAGTTTAAAAATGATCCAAATCGACATATTTTTTTTGTTTTATGATGCGTAATTCATCTTTTTTGGTTATATTTGCAGCACTAAAACTATCAAGTCTTATGGAACAACAAGTTATAATCCGCTGCAAAAATAATAAAAAAAATCTAAAAGTCAGCATTGGCAGCACACTTTCTGAAATTTTTTCTCAACTGGGACTCGAAATGGAGTATGGTCCAGTGAGTGCCAAAGTCAATAACAAGGTAGAGGGAATGCACTATAGGGTGTATAAACAGAAGGACATCGAATTCCTCGATCTTCGCTCTGCCAGTGGCATTCGCGCGTATACGCGTACATTATTTATGATTCTATGCAAGGCTGCCCACGACCTTTATCCGGGTTGTAAAGTGGCCATCGATATCCCCGTCAGCAATGGCTATTACGTCGACTTGACATTGGACCGTGCAGTCACCCCCGACGATGTTGCAGCTATCCGTCAGCGCATGCAGCAGCTCATCGATGCCAAACTGCCCATCCATCGTTATGAGTCGACTACCGAGGAGGCCATCGACATGTTCCGTCAGGCTGGCACGATGTCGAAGGTCAAGTTGTTGGAGAGCTCCGGACGCCTGTATACCACCTATTACGACCTCGATGGCTATAAGGATTATTATTATGGCACGCTGCTGACCAACACGTCTGAGATTCATCTCTTCGGACTGGAATACTACTACGACGGACTGCTGCTGCGCATCCCTTCACGCGAGGACCCCGCCCAGCTGGGCGCCTTCATCCGTCAAGATAAGATGTTCGAGATATTCAAGGAGCATCACCGCTGGCAGGACATCCTGGGCGTAAGCACCATTGGCGACCTGAACAACGCCATCGACAAAGGGTACACCCCACAACTCATCCAGATTAGCGAGGCTCTGCAGGAGAAGAAGATTGCCAGCATAGCCGACAATATCGCCCATCAAAAGGGTGTCAAGATGGTGCTGATAGCCGGTCCCTCATCCAGCGGCAAGACGACAACCTGCAAACGACTCAGCGTACAGCTGGCTGTCAATGGCTTAAAGCCTATCGGTATCTCGCTCGACGACTATTTCCTCGATCGTGAACAGACACCCAAAGACGAGACTGGCGACTACGACTTCGAACATCTGCACGCCCTCAACATCCCATTGCTCAACGAGCAGATGAACGCGCTGTTCAGAGGCGAAGAAGTAGAGCTTCCCCGCTATAACTTCCAGAAGGGAAAGAGCGAGTGGAGCGGCAAGAAGCTAAAACTGAGTGGTAAGGAGATACTAGTGGTTGAAGGCATCCACGCCCTGAACCCCGAGCTGACCAAAGACATCCCCGAGGAGCAGATCTATCGTGTGTATGCCTCAGCGCTCACCACTATTCTGCTCGACAACCACAACTACATACCCACTACCGACAATCGACTGCTGCGTCGCATCATCCGTGACCACAAGTATCGTGGGGTATCGGCTAAGGAGACCATACACCGCTGGCCCAGTGTCCGTAAGGGCGAGAACCGCTGGATATTCCCCTATCAGGAGAATGCCGATGCGATGTTCAACACGGCTATGCTCTTCGAGCTGGCTGTCATCAAGCGTCAGGCAGAACCGTTGCTCGAACAGGTACCTGAGAACTGTGAGGAATATGCTGAAGCCTACCGCCTGCTGAAATTCCTCAAATACATCAAGCCCATTCCCGAAGACCAAATACCTCCCACATCGCTCTTAAGAGAATTCTTGGGTGGATCATCGTTCAAGTATTAGGAGGCCAGTCAGTCGCTGTTTCGCTGGCTGAATTCGCAGCCACAATAGAGCTGATTATAGAAATTGTACGCGCGCAAGAGTTCATTACGACGCTCTTGCAGCCCACCCTTACGCCAGTTCTGAGCCCAGAAGACAGTGCCTGGAACGGCAGTCTGCGCACGCATTCCTGCTTCCGTGATCTGTTCGAGACTCTTCCAACGGGAAGAGGCCAGCGTAGTGGTGAAATACTGCAATCCAAGTGCCTTGGCTTGCAGGGCAGTCACCTTCAAGCGATAGGAGAAGCACTGCAAACAACGGGAGCCCCGCTCGGGCTCACCTTCCAACCCTCGGACAGCCTCCAACCATCGCTCATGATCGTAGTCGCCATCAATCCACTGCAACCCTAGGCTCTCCGCATGGCGCTTGCTTTCCTCCTTGCGGATATCGTATTCCTCACGAGGAAATATATTGGGATTGAAATAGAAAATAGTAGGGCGCACCTCATGTTGGAGCATCCACTCCACGATGGCAGAAGAACAAGGAGCACAGCAGGCATGCAGCAACACTTGCTGCACACCTGCTGGCACCAAAATTTCATGCTGTTTCTTGCTCATTTAGCAAGGACGCTTCTTTGGCAGATTGAAGACATCCTGAACCTCCTTCATCTGTGCATCGGTCATACCATCGGGCTCAGAACCCATGGCACGGGCACACATATAGATATTTGCTGCCTTACAGAGCACATCAGTCTGATCGAAAGCATCCATGATGTCTGTACCAACAGCTACAGTACCATGCTTTTCCCACATCACAACGTCGTGAAGCTTGATCTGCTCCAGCGTAGCCTCAGCAAGTTCAACACTTGAGGGAAGAGCATAAGGTACGATGCCTATGCCCAGCGGAGCGAAAGCCAGCGTCTCGGGAATCATTGACCACAGCACACGCGTCATCTCGTCACCCTTCAGGAAGCGCTGGATATGACTCATAGCCACCAGTTCGATGGGGTGTGTATGTAGCGTAGCCTTATAGCATGAACCCGTCTCCAGCAGGTAGTTCTGCAGGGCCAAGTGGGTAGGCAGCTCAGAGGTAGGCACCACGTTCACATCGGCTATCACCTCATAGGAGGCACAGTCGTCGCAAATACGGATAATCGAACCATTCTGCATAGGTTCCTTAGCCAAGTCACGCATACGCTTGCCCGTACCCTTGCAATAGAAATACTTTCCCTTCAACTGGGGCAGCGTTAAACCAATCTGCTTGACAGGTGCGATAGCGGGCATAGCCTTGCACTCATCGTCCATATACTCGGTAACGTTTACGGTGATATTACCACCATTACGTTCTGCCCAACCTTTCTGCCAAAGATAACCTGTAACCTCGGCAATCTGATCAATAACGGCCTTTAACTGTTCGCGGCCTTCTAATATACTTTTCATGTTCTTAAGCCCCCTAAGTTAGGGGGAAGGGGGTCTGAACAAGCGTTATCAGCCCCTTTTGTTATTACTTCTTTAGGAGTCTGCGCTTGTTCAGACCCCTATGCCCCCCTAACTTAGGGGGCAACAGATCCATAGCGTTCCTTCGTAATGTCCTCAAGGGCACGTCCACGTGTGTTGGGTACTCCGATGAAGCCCACCACGAGCGAGATGGCCAGCAGGGCAATCATACAGAATGCTGCGATGGTAAAGCCCTCGCCATTCTCACCATAAATATAGGTAAAGATAAGACCCCATACTGCAGACAGTCCGCGCACGATGAAGAACATCAGACCCTGCGCTCCTGCGCGGAACTTGGCAGGGAACAACTCTGATCCCCACAGGGCATAGAATATCTGTGGTGAGCTACCGCCCTGTACACCCCATAGGATGGCAAAGAGCCAGAGACCTATCATGCCGTTGACACCGATGGTTACGATAACCAGCCAGGCAGAGATAGCCACGAGAAGTCCGAAAGTGTAGATAATCCTGTGAGATGACTTGTCAATGAGTTTCGACACGACAAATGTTACGCCCACGATAATCGCCCACTGGATACAATTCATCCAGTTGGCCTGTTCGTTGCTTACACCACCTGCCGTCTCGTAGATATGCGGTTGGAAGAATCCCATCACCGATGCCACGAGGTTCCACGTGAGATAAATAGTAGCAAGGAATATCACCGTGCGTACAGCAATCTTGTTGGAGAACAGTACCTTGATATTATCCATCAACCCCGTATTCTTACCCTCAGCCTGCTGAGCGGTAAACTCGGCACTCTCCTGCAACTGACGCTGCAGATTCCAAGCAATGAAAGCCACGATGAACAGGGTGAAGAACACGATACGTGAGGAGAAGGCATTAACGGCCTCCTGCGACATGTCGGCACCACCAAACAGATGAGCCACAGACTCTACCCAGCCAAACAGATATCCGCCAGGGGCGAAGAGCATGCCGAACAGCAATATACACATCGGCCCGAAGCCCCACGACATCTGTGAGATACAGATGTTACGTCCTCGGTTGTTGACCTCCGACGACTCAGAGATATACGTCCACGAGGCGGGCACACCTACGCCTACTGATATGCCAGTGATTAGGAAACCGCACAGCAGCATGGGGAAATTCATCGAGAACATCACCGTCAGCACGCCCACCATATATACAATCATATTATAGGTGAAGATGAACTTACGGCCGTACTTATCGGCTAGAAAACCGCCAATAATGGCACCGATAGCCGCACCCAGACAATTGGCACTGATAAAATTGAGCCATCCCAAATGCATTTCGGTCAGCCCGAGATACTCCTTCCACAGCGTCAGACCTGAGGCTCCTGCCACGATGGCACCTGCATCGAGATAATTGGTTAGAGACACGGCTATCGTGCTCTTCAAACTTCCAGAATTTGCCATAACATTATCTGCAAACTACATCACACTCAATATTCAGAATCTTAGCCACCTTCAGGATGGTGTCAATATGATGACCCACAGCAGCAGCCATATGGTGCGTAGGACCAGCCTCGCTCCATTTGTTCACGAACTCACGGCAGGGCAGCGAGAACTTCGTGCGCATGTTGGTGTCGCCAAACATAAAGATTTCGCCTTCCTCGTTGACGCCCTCTGCAACCACAAACTTAAACACACCATTCTTATCCTGAGTGATAGCCAGATAGGTAACAGGGCCCGTAGGAGGATAGAACTGAGTCAGATAACCACCACCCGTCTTGCCGTGGAACACAGGAACGATCTTCATCGTAGGCTTGTGAGCCTGCGAGATATCGAAGTCACCTGAGCCAGAGTGTCCGATGATACAGATATCCTTCGGGAAATCGATGCTATACATCTCAGCCAACGTACCTGTGCCTGAGATAGTCTTCAGGATCGACATCGCCATAGCCACCTTCATATCGCCCTCTACAGCACATGCGGTGTGCTGTTTGATGAGCATCGAGAATGCAGGGATGAGCATCGAGTCGAGTTTGCCAGCCACACCCTGTGCGAAACCAGCATAGTGTGAGGCTATCATGCCCAGTTTCTCATCCTTCACCCACTGTTCGAAGGCTACGACATATTTCGCCATGTCCCATACCTTCTCGATGGTTCCCCCACCCTCGATGTCGAAGGTGTCCAGAATATCCTGAGCCTTAGCCTTGATGGCAGCCTCGTCGGTGATATTGTCAGCAATGGCCCACATCTGCTCCCAGTCGAACTGCTTGGTATAGACGAACATACGATGGTAGAGGTTGGTCTCGTCGATGTAGAGGTCCATCATACCAGGATACGGACGACCGATCTGAGCGATGTTAGTATCACGGAAACGACGACGCACCTGAGCAGCACGGCACCAGTCTTCAATCTCTGCCTGCACCTCTGGGTCGCCACCCTCTACGACACCCGTGATAACAGCTGAGCGCTTGCCCGCACGGTTCAGGTCGGCCACCATCTCACCGATGGCACCACAAGCATAGAGCTCGCCCAGCCATGTGGGAATGTCGGTCTTTGCATAGTCGGGAGCCAGCTTCTTCTGCACGTTCACGATGACTACGGGAACATCGATGTCACGCACGGCAGGCAGCATATTATAAGAGGTACAATAGGTCAACATCTGAAGGATGACCAAGTCAACGTCAGCAGCACGGAACTTGTCACCAGCCGCCATAGACTGCTCCTTCGTGGTTACCATACCACCATCGATGATCTCGATGGTATCGGGCAGAGTTTTCTTGAACGCTTCATACTGTGCCTCAAATTCGGGTACGAGTTGGGGAAACTGTGGCAGATATGCCTGCAGGGCGATACTGAATACGCCTACTTTTGCTTTGGTTTCAACTAATGGTTTTGCCATAATAAAATTTTATTTTTGATTTGTTACTTTTAGATATTTCTCGTAAGCCTGATCCCATGCAGTCTTGTCGCCTGTCGGATGGTAAGGCACCATTTCTACGCTGTTGGCAATAATGGCACGCATGGCCCAGATATCGCTGACGTCGCCCGAAGCCTTAGCCTGCAGCATAATGTTACCTATGGCCGTACACTCCTGCGGACCTGCCAGCACCTCGACACCCAGCGCATCAGCAGTAAACTGCGTCAGATAGCGGTTCAGCGAGCCGCCTCCGATGACGTGCAGCACGTCGATCGGGAACGAGGCGAAATCCTTCAGCCATCCGAACACCTGGCGATAGCGCAAAGCCAGCGAGTCGAAGATACAACGGCATATCTCAGCGGGTGTCTCAGGGACAGCCTGACCTGTCTCACGACAATACTGTTGGATGGCCTCTATCATAGAAGACGGATTGGCAAAGGCATTGTCGTCAGGATTGATGATCGAACGGAACGGTTCCACCGCCATTGCCGAACCCTGCAATTCTGGATGCGACAGCTTACGCACCTCCTCAGGCCACTCCTTACGGCAACGCTCGTAGAGCCACATACCACAGATATTCTTCAGGAAACGCGTCGTACCCTCGATACCACCCTCGTTGGTGAAGTTCAGCCCGTAGGAGCGCTCGTTGATGATGGCCTCCTTGGTCTCAATACCCATCAGGCTCCACGTGCCACTCGACAGGTATGCAAACTGCTCGTTCTTGGCAGGTACGGCAGCTACGGCAGCACCAGTATCATGACCTGCTACGGCTATCACAGGCACAGCACCCAGTCCTGTCATCTTCTGCACCTCCTCAGTCAGCACGCCAATCTTGGTACCTGGCTGTACCATACGTCCGAAGTGGTCGCGCGTCAGCCCCACACTCTCTATCAGTTTCTCGGAGAGGTCGCCTGTCCGTGGGTCTAGCATCTGGCTGGTCGAGGCGATGGTATATTCGCATACTGCCTCGCCTGTCAGCATCCAGCTTAGGGCGTCGGGCACGAAGAGTATCTTCTTGCAGTTCTTCATCGCCGTGTTGCCCGCCTTGCGCATGGCATGCAGCTGGAACAGCGAGTTGAAGTTCATGAACTGGATACCCGTAATGTCATATACCGTTTTGCGGTCCATCACATTCGTCAGATAGTCGTCAATGGCAGCAAAGGTGTGGGGGTCGCGATAGGCCATCGGGTTACGCAGCAGCGCATCGTCGTCACCAATAAACACGAAGTCGACACCCCACGTATCGATACCGATGCTGGTAATGTCGATGCCACGCTTGCCTACCACCTGCAGACCTTTGATCATCTCCAGATACAGGGCATAGATGTCCCAGTAAAAATGGCCTCCCGTCTCTATCAGATTGTTCGGAAATCGGGTCAATTCTTCCTGTTCCAGCCGTCCGTCGACCAGCGTACCCAGTATCGTACGCCCACTGGTAGCTCCCAGGTCGACAGCAAAGTAATATTTCTTGTTGTCCATAAAGAATGTTTAATATGTAGTTTGTGATGGCAAAATTACAAAAATTGTCGGACAAACAAACAAAATCTCATCCAATTTTTTGTAAAATCATGCAATTCCAGTTTTTTTTTCTTATATTTGCAGCCGAAAACAAAGAAATTAAAACAAGCGATGAAAAAATCAACGGCAATGAAATGGGGCTGCATGGCAGTACTCGCAACGGCAAGTGTTAGCACACAAGCCCAACAAGTGAACGACACCAACACACCGCTGCACCTCATGCAGCCACAATACCAGACCCCATACGGAGTTTCTACGGTACAACAAGTGAAGCAGAATATGGATCGGGTACTACGCTATTTGGAAGTAGCATCTCCTGCAGAACTGGGGAAGGGTGACTTCCGCCTGACTAGCTATGAATGGGGAGTAACCTATTCCGCAATGCTTGCAGCAGGGGAATCGACGGGCGACGCAGCCTATCGAGACTACGCCATCAAACGCATGAGTCTTTTGGCTGCTGAGGCTCCACGATATGCTGAGATGCACCGCAAGGGAAAGAAGATAGACCCGCTGATGCGTAAAGTCGTCGACCCACATGCCCTTGATGATGCCGGTGCTATCTGCGCTGCTATGATTAAAGCTACGCTGAAAGACAATCGACTCCAGTTGCGCAGCTGCATTGACCGTTATGCCGAGTATATCATGCATAAGGAGTACAGACTGAGCGATGGCACTTTTGCACGCTTGCGTCCTCATAAGAACACTGTATGGCTCGACGATATGTTTATGGGCATACCCGCCGTTGCCTATATGGGCAAGTTGACTGGAGAGCAACGCTACTACGACGAGGCCGTACGCCAGATAGAGCAGTTCCGTAGCCGTATGTTCCTTGAAGAGAAGGGACTCTTCCGTCATGGATGGGTAGAAGCCATGAATCCCCACCCCGCCTTTCATTGGGGTCGTGCCAACGGATGGGCTATCCTCACATTGTGCGAGGTATTGGACGTACTGCCGGAAAATCATGCTGGCCGTCCGAAGGTCTTGGAACTGCTACGCGCCCATATTGCAGGGCTTGCGCCATTACAACAAAAAGACGGCTTCTGGCATCAGTTGCTAGACAGGAATGACACCTATCTGGAAGCGTCATGTACCGCTATCTTTACCTATTGCATCGCCCACGCTATCAATCAAGGATGGATTGATGCACTGGCATATGGCCCTGTTGCCCAACTGGGATGGCATGCGGTAGAACGCTCCATCAATGACAAAGGACAAGTTGAGAACGTCTGCGTAGGCACAGGAATGGGATTCGACCCTGCCTTCTACGCCTATCGCCCTGTCCACGTCATGGCGGCTCATGGCTATGGCCCGGTCATCTGGGCTGGTGCAGAGATCATCCGCCTGCTGAAGAATCAACACCCCAAAATGAACGACTCTGCCGTACAGTTCTACCCAGAAGAAGTTCCTACCAACCAACCTATCTTCAACTATGATGGCCAGATTCGTTTTTAAGCTTCTTTTATTACTGGTAGTCCTGCCTTCCGCCGCACAGTCAGGCCTCAACCAACGGGAATTCAAAAAATTCTGGCGCATTGAGTCTGAAGCCCGCGACTATCAAGTGACGTTCCATGGCGACACTTGTGAACTGACAGCGCCTAAAGGACTCACACTCTGGCGTAGACAACCATTTACCACAAACACTATTGTGGAATATGATGCCCAAGTGGCCGACGACAGACTGAGCGATCTCAACTGCTTCTGGTTGGCCAGCGACCCTCAGCAGAAAGACATCTGGAAACGTGCAGACTGGCGTAGTGGCATTTTCACCCGATGCTATACCCTGCAGATGTATTATCTAGGCTATGGTGGCAATCACAACACGACTACCCGATTTCGCCGTTATACAGGCGACGAACGAGGTGTAGATGACGTAGCATTCCGCCCTGCGATTCTCCAGGAATATACGGACAAAGCCCATCTGCTGAAGTCAGGCCATTGGTATCACATCAAGATTGAGAGTATCAATGGACGTACTCGTTTTTATGTGGATAACGAACTGATAGTAGACTACCTGGACCCACAACCCTTACAAAGCGGATGGTTCGGGTTCCGTACTACCTTGTCACGCACTTTTATCACCAACTTCCGTAGCAGAAAGGTTGATGACTATTCTCTGACAACGGGCATTCCATTGCATTGGACCGTCCAACAGTCCTTCGAGCGTCCTGTGACTTTCGGTATCCCTTTCCGTCCCGGCGAGTTGAAAGACATTACCCGCTTGGCGCTCTCTAACGGATCAGCATCTGACGCATGGGCGACTGCCTATTGGCCCGACGGTTCTGTCAAATGGGCCGCCTTGTCAGCAGTGGCCAAAGGGGACTCCCTCCGCGTTATTCAGCGCTCTAAAAAATCACCCATTACGCCGACGATTTCAGTTAAAGAGCTAGACCACCAGTTCATTATTAGCACAGGTAAACTGACGACTTACATCGGTAAAGGCGGAAAGCAACTGATTGACAGTATGACGCTCCATGGAGTGAGCGTTGGCAGTGGAGCCAGCTTGGTAGCTACCACAACCAAGGGAAGTTTCACCTCGTCTGTACAAAAAGTCAGCATTGAGCGACAAAGCAAAGTCGATGCCGTCATTAAGATTGAAGGCACACATAGCGACGGGAAGCGTCATTGGCTACCTTTTGAGATCCGCCTACATTTCTGGCAAGGCAGCGAACAAGTGAAGATGGTACACACTTTCACCTACGATGGTGAACAACAGCAGGATTTCATGACCTCATTAGGTATCCGCTTTGGCGTTCCTATGAGAACAGAGGCCTATAACCGACATATCGCTTTTGCCATGTCGCCTGAAGAGATTTGGTCAGAACCCGTTCAGCCCTTGGACGGACGGCGAGAGTTGCGGTTGCGTCAGTCACCCCCCGAAGAGGGACGAGGCATCCCACAAAAGCAGAACATCCAACTTCAGCAGATGCAAGGACAGCGCATTCCCGGACGTGAGCACTTTGACCCATTGGGGCAGTCGCTCATCGACCACTGGGCTCAATGGGATGGTTTTCGACTCTCTCAACTGACCGACAATGCCTTCTCTATTCGTAAACGAGCTACCAGCCATTCACCTTGGATTGGTACGTTGACTGGCAAACGCGCACCAGGCTATGTTTTCGTTGGTGATGTTGAGGGAGGTATGGGTGTCCGTCTGAAAGACTTTTGGCAGTCATACCCATCAACGATAGAGGTCTCTGATGCTCGCAGTCGGGAAGCTCACCTTACCATGTATTTATGGAGTCCTGAAGCAGAACCCATGAACCTCTGCCATTATGACACCATAGCCCACGGCCTTCTTGAAAGCTATGAAGACGTACAGGAGGGAATGAGCACACCATACGGAATAGCCCGCACCAGTGAACTCTGGTTACTACCACAAGGAGGATACCCCGGCAAAGAGGCTATTGCCCGTCAGGTGGCTATGCTGACAAGCGACACCCGCCTGTTACCAACCCCAGAATACCTGCACAGCCGACAAGCCTTTGGTGTCTGGTCGCTACCGACAAAACATCAAGAAGTTGAAGAACGGCTGGATGAGTATATCCGTATCTACCAAAAAGAAACAGAGCGTCATAAATGGTATGGGTTCTGGAACTACGGCGACTTCATGCATGCCTATGATCCGGAACGTGACGAGTGGCGATACGATGTAGGCGGCTATGCTTGGGACAACACCGAACTGGCCTCACCGGTATGGCTCTGGGCCATGTTCCTACGCACAGGACGTAGCGACATCTGGCAGATGGCTGAAGCGATGACACGTCATAACAGCGAGGTGGATACCTATCATATTGGGCCGTTCGCCCCATTGGGCAGTCGCCATAACGTCAGCCATTGGGGCTGCGGTGCCAAGGAAGCCCGCATCTCGCAAGCAGCATTCCTACGCTACTATTATTACTTGACCGCAGACGAACGTACAGGAGATCTGATGCGCATGCAAAAAGATGCCGACACCTTATTATGGCACCTGGACCCCATGCGATTGGCCGAGCCTCGCGAGAAATTCCCTTGTGCTGCACCTGCACGACTACGCGTTGGTCCCGATTGGGTGGCTTATGCCGGTAACTGGATGACAGAATGGGAGCGTACGGGCAACACCTATTACCGCGATAAAATCCTGACTGGCATGCAGTCGATCGCAGCCCTGCAAGATGGCATATTTACAGGCAATCTGGCCAAAGGCTATGACCCTGCTACAGGTCGCATCAGCTACGATGGTCCAGACTCCCTTCGGAGCACCAGCCACCTATTATGTATTATGGGCGGATTCGAAGTCATGAACGAGCTCTTACCTATGATGGCTGACCCATCATTCAACCAATGCTGGCTTGATCACGCACGGCGTTATCGTGATATGGCTTGGCAGACACGAAAGAATCGTTTCCCTGTACGTCGTCTCGATGCTTATGCAGCATGGCTTGACCGCGACCCGCAAAGAAAAGCCTTTGTATGGAACTCACTGTTAGCTCCACGCAAAGGCATTTCCACCAACGATGCGGCTTTATGGTCGCTCGATGCTATCTATATGCTGGAGGTCATCCCCCAATAATCATTTCTTCTTCAAGTAATTAGCCAAAGGACTCTTATTCGCACGCAGTCCTTTGGCTATGCTTTGTGCATTCGTCTTCGCACCGAGCAGTGACGTATGAGTGTGGTCGTGATTAAAGTATTTCATCGCCTTTTCCTTCTTGCCACACTTCTTGTCCAGGAAGTCTGCGGTAATGTTATGCAAATCCACAAACTCTACGCCTGTATCCTCAACCACCTCACGATACCATTTTCCGTACGTATCATTCCGGCGCTCTATCTTGCCATTCTCCCATTCATTGCGAGGTGTCAGCGATACCAGAATAGGTGTAGCACCCTTCTCACGTACATCCTGAATAAACTTCTTCAGATACCAGCCAAACGAGTAGACCACCTCGTAGCTGCCCACCTGCGTATTCGACTTCAGCTTCTGGTCGATGACATTCTGTTTCGACACATCTTCCTGAGCTGCCTGCATCCGGTAGACGTGACACGTATCCTTGCCCGATGCGATGGCCGCACGATATTTTGGCTTGTCAATGGCGCCGATATCATTATGACCGAACTGAATCAGCACAAAGTCGCCGGGTTTCAGCGAATTATAGACCCGCTCCCAGCGTCCCTCGTTCAGATACGAACGACAGCTGCGTCCAGCCATAGCAGCATTTACGATATCTATCTTCGATTCGTCGAACACGGTATTAGCTACAGCTCCCCAGCCCCACATACCTTTCTCGTCTTTGTCGGCATTCTTTACCGTACTATCTCCCGTAATAAACACGACAGGCTTGCCTTCAGTACGTTGAACATTGAACGTTGAACATTGAACATTACGCATCATGGCCTTCAGGGGATTCAATGCTGGGTTGTGACTTGCCATCAGTCCCTCTGCAGCCGAACGGGCATTCATCATGGCACCAAACCTGCTGGTATGAATCTTGTCAAGAAAGAAGTGATAGTTGGTCTTCCACTTTCCGTAGCTATCCAGTTTCTGTCCAGATATTTCGTTGAGATCAACAAACGGAACACCCTCTTCGGCAGCCACCTGCATCTGCCACTGTGTATGCTGTTTACGTACTATCTTGTCCTTCTCGTCGTAGGCATTACGCGGTGTCAGCGACATCAGGATGGGGTTACCTCCCTGAGCTCGGACATCGTTGATGTATTTACGCATATAGCCGCCATAGGTATATACCGTCTCCTTCTCACCAGTCTCTTTGATGGTCACATTGAGCGTATCATAGCCAGTTCCAGGGATGCTGGCACGAGCACGTCCCTCATCATACGGTCCGTTGTCATTATGGCCGATTGAGATAATCACCCAGTCACCAGGACGGATGGCCTTGCGGATGGGTTCCCACAGCTTGTTATAGAACGTACGGCTGCTCATACCACCTAACGCCTGATTCTCAACGGTTATCTTTGTCGGGTCGAAATATTCATGGGCATAATATCCCCAACCCCACTGTCCGTTATTACCATTCCCCAGCGTTCCAGTACGCATGGTCGAATTACCAATCAGGAACAACACGGGATTGTTGCCCCTTCGACTGGACCCAGGAACAGGCCGAGCCGTCATGGCCTTTGCTATACTGTCGGGCGTATTGTCTACCACCCCATTAACATCCTTCACACCTGCACGATCTACCACCTGTGCCGATGCCACTAACGCTGTTACTGCGAACAAGCTACATACAAATCCTCTCATCATACGAAACTTTGTTTTAGCAAGATAGTTAAAAATTTCTTGCAAACTTACACATTTTTTTTGAAAATCAAGCTATTTTATCATTTTTTTAAGGCAAAACAGGAAAAAAGTCGCCAAAAAGTTTTTATAAAATCTAAAAAATGTCTATATTTGCACCGCTTAAGCTAATCAAACAGAGTGATATATCTACTAATTTCAATTTTATGAATAAAGTCAATTTGTTTAAAGGTACTGTCATGCCATTTGTCATGATGTGCTCCGCTATGCTGATTACCCCTCCTTTCACGGGTATGCAGGAAGCTCACGCTACTGTCCAGCAACAGGGAACCATCACTGGTACGGTCATTGACAGTCAGGGCGAACCTATCATTGGTGCCAGTGTTGTCATCGTTGGTGGTAAGACTGTTCAAGGTACGGTCACGGACTTTGACGGAAACTTCTCGTTGAAAGTTGCTCCAGGCACCCAGTTGAAAATCTCTTATGTTGGCTACAAGGAAACCATCGTCAAAGCTGCCAACAACATGAAGATTACCCTCGAAGAGGAGTCCACCATGTTGCAGGGCGTTGAAATTGTGGCCTATGGTGTGCAGAAGAAAGTCACCGTTACCGGTGCCCTTTCATCTGTAAAGGCTGAAGACCTGACCCGTACACCGGTGTCTTCAGTGAACAACGTGCTGGCTGGTCAGCTTTCTGGTGTGACCACCGTGCAGACCTCTGGTGAGCCTGGTGCCGATGCCGCAAAGATTTATGTTCGTGGTCAGGGAACTTGGGCTGATTCAAATCCTCTGATTCAGGTCGATGGTGTCGAGCGTGAGATGTGGGATATTGACCCTAATGAGATTGAAAGTATCACCGTGCTGAAGGACGCATCTGCTACGGCAGTGTTTGGTGTGCGTGGTGCTAACGGTGTTGTGCTGATCACCACGAAGCGTGGTGCCGAGGGTAAGGCTAAGATTTCTGTCAACACTTCTTTCTCTGCTCTGACTCCTACCAAGATGGTTGAGATGGCTAGCTCGTTAGACTATGCCCTGTTCCATAACCAGATGAACAGAAACGACGGAACTACTCCCGTGTTCTCTGATGCTGTTATTCAGAAGTTCCGTGACGGCAGCGACCCCATTCGTTTCCCGAATATGAACTGGGCTGAGTATATTATGAAAGATGTTACTCTGCAGCAGCAGCACAACATTAATATCAGTGGCGGTAACAAGACGGTAAAATACTTCATCAGTGCAGGTATGTTCTCGCAGGATGGCCTCTTCAAAGAGTTTGATCGTCCCTATGACTTCGGTTATAGCTATCAGCGTTTCAACTACCGTGCTAATTTGGATATCAATGTGACGAAGACCACACAGATCAGCATGAACCTCTCTGGTAAGGTAGATGAGCAGGCAAGGCCTCACTCAGGTCAGTCCTCTGACCAGATGGTGAAGGAGATTTATTGGTCTACACCGTTCTGCAGTCCTGGCATCGTTGATGGCAAATATATCGTCAACTCTATTTCTACTGCAGACAACTATTCTAATATTCCTGATGATACAGAACCCATTGCCGTGCTTCCTTTCTTGGGCAGCACTCCTCTGACTTACGCTACGTCCCAGCCAGGTGCATACCAGAACAGCAACAACAAACTGCAGATGGACTTAATGCTTGATCAGAAATTGGACTTTATTACGAAAGGACTCTCACTGAAACTGAAAGGATCTTATAACAGTTCTTATTCTGTCCAGAAAGAGATTACCAATGATGCGGCTACATATACAGCTGTATTCCACAGAGAATTAGACGCCAATGGCAATCCTGTTAATCTGATTGACTACCGTGTGACTGGTGACAACACAACACCTACCTATAAGAATTCTCAGAACGGGAAGTCGCGTAACTGGTATCTGGAAGGCTCACTGAATTACAACCGCTCTTTCGGCGATCATACTGTTACAGCCTTGGCTTTGTACAACCAGAGTAAGGAGTACTATAGAAGTGGCGACTATTCTGATATTCCCCGTACGTATGTTGGTTTGGTCGGACGTGTCACATACGACTGGAAAAACCGTTATATGGCTGAGTTCAATATTGGTTACAACGGTTCTGAGAACTTTGCTCCAGGCAAGCGCTTCGGTGTGTTCCCTGCCGGTTCTGTCGGTTGGGTAGCCAGTGACGAGCCTTTCTTCAAGCCTCTTAAGAAGGTGGTCAGCTTCCTGAAACTCCGTGCTTCTTGGGGTCTTGTTGGTAACGATAAGATTGGTGGCTCTCGTTTCATGTATCTGGCTGACCCCTATAACGTCAATCAGACTGCTCTGTGGGAGCGTGTACACAATTCCAATAACTCTGACCGTGGTGTCGCCTATGCTTATTCGTTCGGTGTTGAGAATGGAACTCCTACAAAAGGTGCCTATGAGTCTTCTAAGAACAACCCAGATGTCTCTTGGGAGAAGGCCTTCAAGCAGGACTATGGTTTCGACATGAATTTCTTCGATGACCGTCTGCGTACTACCTTCGACTACTATAAGGAGCATCGTACTGATATTTTGGCTATTGACTATCGTATCCCATACTTTATCGGATTTAATCCTCCATACACCAACTTTGGTGTGGTTGATAGTCATGGTTGGGAGTTGTCAGTCAACTGGCAGGACAAGATTGGCAAGGATTTCCGTTACTCTGTAAAGGTGAACCTCTCTCACAACCAGAACGAGATCATCGAGGACCGTCAGGCTCCTCAACAGAATGATTACATGTATACGGCAGGTCATCGTATCGGTTCTCGTCTGCAATACAAGTTCTGGAAATTCTATTATGATGGTTGTGAGAAAGACTATGAGGCGGAATTCGGCTCGCCATTCCCCACACAGCTTGTATCTAAACTGTATCCTGGTGACTGCGTGTATGTTGACCTTGACAAAAATGGAAAGATTGACGGTAACGACCAGTCGCGTGACTTTGGTTACACCAATGACCCCCAGTATATTGCAGGTCTGAACTTGGCATTGTACTACAAGAATATCACATTCAGCGCCCAGTTTACCGGAGCATGGGATGTGAGCCGTGTATTGGGTGACGTCTTCATGCGTCCGTTCCATAACCGTAATACGGAGAACAATGGTGGACTGCTGCAGTATCACCTGGACAATACCTGGACGGCTGAGAACCCCAGTCAGGACGCTGAGTATCCTCGTGCTACGTGGACTAACGCTATTCAGAACTATGCTAACTCCACCCTCTATGAAAAGGATGCCAAGTATCTGCGTCTGAAGACTATTCAGATTGGATATGATTTCCATTTCCCATTGATGAAGAAATTGGGTATGACGGGTCTGCAGCTCTCACTTAGTGCTTACAACCTGTTCACCATTACTCCGTATAAGTGGGGTGACCCTGAGGCTTTGGCAAGTTCTAATCCTTCATATCCTCTGCAGCGTACTTATACCGCAAGTCTTAAGATTGGATTCTAATATATAATATAATAAGGTATAAAATTATGAAATTTCAGCATAAAATATTATCAGGAGTCATGACGATTGCCTTGGGTTCCATGGCATTTACGGCATGCACCGACAGCGTGAAGTTCGGTGATGCTTTTGTCGAGAAAGCTCCAGGTGGAACTGTAACCATGGACACTGTGTTCAACAGTGCTGAATACACCAAACAGTTCCTCGTAGGATGCTATGTACAACAGTACTATGGCCTGCCTTACAAAAATCCGACAGGCTCTCCTTGGAGTCAGAGTTACTGGAACAGTAAACTGGATGCGTTGACTGACTGCTATCATCAGCATTTTAGCGGCTCGGCAGCTTATACGAAATATTATTCAAACGCATTGACTGCAAATGACGATGCCATGATTTCCTATAACAATGATAAGGTTTGGGAAACCGTGCATCACTGTTGGCTGCTGATTGAGAATATTGACCGTGTACCTGGTCTTTCGGATGCAGAGAAAGCCAGCATGATTGCACAGGCTAAATGTCTGATAGCAGCTCGTTATTTTGACCTGTTCTCTGTCTATGGCGGTCTGCCTATTGTGGAAAAGACTTACACGGGTCTTGAGGGCGATTTGTCCATCAAGCGTGCTACGGCTGAAGAGACAGTGAACTTTATGGTGAACTTGTTAGACGAGGCTATACCCAATCTTCGTTGGGCTTATAATGGCAGTACAACCGATACTGATGAGTCTAATGTCGGTCGTTGGACAGCTGCAGGCGCAATGGCCTTGAAAGCTAAGATCCTGCTTTTCAATGCCTCTCCTTTATACAATGCTGATCAGCCTTATTATGATGGCTCATCACAGGCAGAGCAGGAGCATGTGGTCTGGCATGGCAACTTCGATCAGGCTCGTTGGCAGCGCTGCCTTGACGCTTGCAAGGCTTTCATGGATAGAAATGCTCAGGAAGGTAGTTACTATGCATTGAACCAAGCCAGTGCCAAGACTCCAGATGCTTATCGTCAGGCTTATCGTATGGGTTATGTGTTGCAGGGCAGTCATGAGATCTTGCACTCTACCCGTGTGGCTGGTACAACCAGTAAGGCAGCCTCTTATCAGTGGCCAAGTTTCGTCGGTCCTGGATTTAGTAGTACAGGTCCTTGGCGTCATTCTTATGGTCCTACGCAGGAGTATGTGGATATGTTCTGCTGGAGTGATGGCACGCTGTTTGACTGGCAGTGCGATTCTACTGCTGGTAACATTAATGGTGACAAAGGAAAGTTGTTCTTTGAAGTAAAGACTGGTCGTGGCGGTGCATCTCAAATCACAGCCAGCCGTGATCCGCGTCTTTATGAGAACGCCATTGTCAATGGACAGAAAGAGCGTTTGAACTGGGCAACAGGTGTTTCAGAAGGTGACCGTTATGAGCTGTGGGTTGGTGGCTATCATGAGGGATATCAGGTAGCAAATGAACAAGGAACGATAGTGGAGCAAGATACAGAGCGTTTCCCAAGTGGATATGGAACAATAAAATATTATCTAGGAACTGAATATTATGGTAAATTTACACAGTGGGTTTATCTCAGCTATGATGAAATGCTGTTGATGTATGCAGAGGCTCTGGCTCAGTGTGGTCAGTTAGACGAGGCCATCAAGTATGTTGACCAGGTTCGTGCCCGTGTTGGCCTGAGTGGTCT
This sequence comes from Prevotella sp., assembly GCA_015060535.1. GTDB lineage: Bacteria > Bacteroidota > Bacteroidia > Bacteroidales > Bacteroidaceae > Prevotella. The sequence goes on along the minus strand of SUYH01000009.1, from coordinate 73,271 downwards.
GAAGGTGGGTATCAGCAAGATGAAGAGCACCTATAAGGACGCAAGTGGCGTCACACAGACTAAGACCAAGCCTAACATGGCTAATAAGGACGAAGTCATTGAGCAGATTCTTCGCGAGCGTGCTTGCGAGCTGGGAATGAGTAACAACCGCTATTATGATATGATTCGCTATAAGCGTGGTGACTGGATGACCAAGCAGCTTCATGGTCTTGTGACTTATCGTTTGCTGAAGGTTGGTACTAACTGGAATCGCCATATCCGTGCTTACATAGGTGATGATAAGGATGCTGGTGTAGCTGAGCCCACTCGTTTTGAGTTCAGTACTTTCCCCCTCGGCAACCGTTCACGTGTACTCTGGGAGTATGATGCTAACGATCTGAATGTACGTAAGTGGTTCTTGTTCCCCCTGCCAATTTCAGAGATTAACAAGAATTACGGTCTTGTTCAGAACCCTGGATGGTAATCTTTTGAAAGTAAAAAAGTAAAAAGGTAAAAAAGTAAGATTATGAAAAAAAGAATTATATTTGTGCTCTCACTGCTTGCAGGCCTCAGCCTGCCAGCAGCTGCACAGACAGACAGCACAGGCATTGACTTCGTTAATCAGGCGATTGAGGTTGGAGCCAATAAGGACTTTACCCGTGCCCAGTCTACTGCTGCTGTCTCTGTCATCACTAATAAAAGCGTTGATAAACGCTCGGCTAAGAATATTGGTAATTCGATTCTTGGTCAGGGTAATGGTCTGATATCCTTACAGGGTACTGGAACCTATTTTGAGCAGAATCCTACATTTTATGTTCGTGGTCTGCAACGTCAGAATAGTGACATAACTGCTATTGATGCGAATAAGCCTCTCATTCTTGTAGATGGTATAGAGCGTGATATCAGTATTATCAGCCCTGAGGAGGTTGATCATGTATCTATTCTGAAAGATGCGGCCGCAGTTGCGTTATATGGCTATAAGGGTTCGAACGGTGCTATTCTGATCACGACAAAGCGTGGTGAGTATAACAGCAAGAAGATTCGTGTCACCTACGACCATCTTTTCAATTTCCAGGCTAATCGGCCCAAGTTTGTGGATGCCGGTACGTTCGCAAGTGCTGTGAATGAGGCCTTGACAAATGAGGGTGCCGCTCCACGTTACAGCGCAGCCGAGATAGCAGCGTTCCAGAGTGGGCAGTATCCCTACCAGTATCCTAATGTGAACTGGGTGGATGAGACTTATCGTAAGAATGCTGTCACCAATAAGGTGGGTGTTGAGTTTAGTGGAGGTGGCGAGAAGTTCCGCTACTTCACGATGTTAAATCTGCTTTCTGACAAGGGTTTCATCAAGAACTTTGATGAGAACGATGGCTATTCTACACAAGATAAGTATGTGCGTGCAAACTTACGTGCCAACTTGGATATTGACCTGACTCCGACAACGTTGCTGAAGGTGAATATGGTGGGTGTCTTGAGTGAGATGTCGCGTCCTGGCGGTCCAACCTCAGTGGGTAGTACTTCCACTACGGCAAAGGCCGACCTGTGGGATATGATTTATAGTATTCCTTCTCTGGCCTTCCCTATTAAAAACGAGAACAACGAGTGGGGCGGTTCGTCAACCTACAGCGGTATCAACAACCCTGTTGCTCAGTCGTCGGGAGCTGCCTATTATAAGTTGCACGAGCGTGCCTTATTTGCTGACATGACCTTGAATCAGGATTTGAAATACTGGTTAGAGGGATTGAGTTTTACTACTCGTGTCGGCTATGACACCTATTCTACACTTTACGAGGATCACAGCATGACTTATGTCTATGGTAACTATCCTGCTACAGGAGTAGGCACAAAGGGTGACTATTGGTCAGCAGGTACTCCTGGAACCATGAGCAAGGGAGCTGCTACTCAGGATTGGACTCGTCGTCTTAACTTCTCGTTTGCCTTCAATTTTGACCGTACTTTTGCTGACAAACATTATGTCTACAGTCAGTTAAAATGGGATTATGAGTATTTTAACAAAACTGGTAGCACTGGTCAGACCATTTATCGCCAGAATCTCTCATGGCTGGGTCACTATGGTTATGACAACCGTTATATTGGTGAGATTGCCCTGGTTTACTCTGGTAGCAACCGCTTAGCTCCAGGTACCAAGTGGAAACTTTCTCCCACAGTCTCTGCTGCATGGGTTGCTTCTAATGAGTCGTTTATGAAAGACATCAGCTGGATTAATTTCTTGAAGCTTCGCGCCAGCTTTGGTATGATTAACGCTGACTTCCTCCCTGGCGACAATGTCTGGTCGTACTATACACAGTCGTATAACGGCTATGCCAGCTGGAACTATCCTTTTGGCAGTGGTTATGAGTCAGCCAAGAACAATGCTTTCGGTGCTATGACGCTGGGTCAGATGGCTGCAGTTGATCCCACTAATGAGAAGGCTTATAAGTACAACTTCGGTATTGATGCTACACTTTTTGGAGGTTTAAATGTTGAGTTCGACCTCTACAAAGAGCATCGTGTAGACATGTGGGTTCCTGGCTCAGGTGTGTACACAGCAGTCATTGGTTTCGACGCGCCGTATGCTAATGCAGGTGTGGTAGATAGTCATGGACTGGAGCTTTCTTTGGATTACACTAAGAAGTTTGGCGAGGTGACCTTCAATGTCGGTGGAATGTTCAACTTGAACAAGAACAAGGTAAAAGATATGGGTGAGGAGCCGCGTGCCTTCGAAAATCTCGTTCAGACCGGCAATCCTCTGAACTCCTCCTACGGTCTTGTGGCTCTTGGCTTGTTCAAGGACCAGGCTGATATTGACAATAGTCCCAAGCAGAACTTCTCTACTGTCCGTCCTGGCGATATCAAGTATCAGGATATTAATGGCGATGGAGTCATTGATGCCAATGATGTGACCAAGATTGGATATAGTGCCTATGCTCCTGAGCTGTTTTACAACTTCCATGTTGGTGCTGAATATAAAGGTGCCGGTATTGATATGCTGTTCCAGGGTGCAGGTCGCTATTCTGCCAACTTGAATACAAAAGCCATGTACTGGCCTCTGTTGAATACCACCTCTCTTTCACAGCAGTATTATGACGGCCGCTGGTCACCAGCTAATCCCAATCCTAATGCTGAGTTCCCACGTCTGAGCACGGCCAGCAATGCCAACAACTATCAGGCAAGTACTTACTGGCTCCGCAACCGCTCGTTCCTGAAGTTGCGCAATATCGAGCTGTACTATAATTTCCCGGCAGCTCTCCTGCAGAAGACCGGCTTTGTCAACAAGGCCAAAGTTTATGTGCGTGGTGTAGACCTGCTCTGTTTCGACCATCTTGACGAGGCTGATGCTGAAAACTATGGTGTTACCAGCCCTCTCACGAAGAGTGTCGTCTTAGGTGTGTCATTGTCATTCTAAACTTATTAAAGATAGAAGATTATGAAAATTAAATATTATTTCTTAAGCGCTCTTGCAGCCTGCGTCCTCGTGTCGTGCGGTGATAAAATGGACTATAAAGAGTTCAAAATTGACGATGCCGAGTACATGAAGAAAAAGTTTGAGCGTGCTGGCGGCTTGGTTACTTCGATGTATAGCAGGCTCGACTCTGACTTTGGAAACTACAGCAATGCCATGCTCAGTTCTGCTACCGATGAGTCTGTGTTCTCTACTGCTGGTAATGCTGTCGAGAGTTTCTATAATGGAGCATGGGGCCCAACTAATGCCAACAGTTCCATTTGGACATCATGTTATCAAGGTATAAACTACTGCAACCTTTTTCTGAACGAGTTCAACAACTTGACTTTTGATGAGTACAAGATGGACTTGGACTACAAGGCTGAGATTCATCAGTATAATAACTTCCAGTTTGAGGCCCGTTTCCTGCGTGCTTATTTCTATTTCCTGTTGGTTCGCCAGTATGGTGACGTGCCTTTCTTTACCAGTTCTCTGGATGCTGCGACAACTAACACGTTACCGCGCACTTCTGCTGAGGATATCTTTAAGTTCATTGACGATGAGTGTGTCGCTATTAAAGACACCATTATCAAGGACTACACAGACCTTGGTAAGATGGCGTTGACGGTGTCTGAGAACGGACGCGCCAACAACTTGGCTGTTTTAGCACTCCGTGCTCGTGCTGCTTTATATCACGCAAGTCCTTTGTTCAACCCAGACAATAATCAGGAATTGTGGAAAAAGGCCGCTCAGGCAAACTTGGATGTTATCAATGCTTGTAAGTCTCGTGGTATGGCTCTTTCTACCGACTATGCCGGCTTGTTCCTGGAAGGTAGCTACAAAGATTCAAAGGCTTTGAAGGAATTGATTTTCGGTAACCGTCTCTATAGCTTGAATATCAATTTCGAAACTAACAACTTCCCCGTTGGTATGTCTGGTGCCGGTGCTGGTGGCAAGGGTGGCAACTGTCCTTCTTATAACCTGTATGAGGCTTATGAGGCAGGTGATGTCCGTTTGGCAGCTACGATAGCAAAGAATGGTGACGCTTGGCCTAATGTCAATACCCAGGAGCTGCAAACTTACAGGGGCGGTGCTAACGGTCTGCCCACTGCTAATGCTACTCCTACAGGCTTCTATCTGAAGAAATATGTGAATGGTGGTACCCAGATTAGCGGATCAAGCGTATCTACTCGCAACGACCGCACATGGGTTATCTTCCGTCTGGCTGAGTTCTATCTGAACTATGCTGAGGCTTATCTGAACCTGACCGATAAGTCTGGTTTTACGATGACGGCAGCCAACGCAATCAATACTGTACGTAATCGTGCTGGACTTGGCAACTTGTCAGACGGTGAGGCAACACTTGACGCTTGCAAAAAGGAGCGTTTTGTGGAGTTTGCTTTTGAGGGACAGCGCTTCTTTGATGTTCGACGTTGGAAGGAAGGCTCTAAGTATTTCCAGAATATTTATGGATTGGAGATTACCAAGAATGCTGACGGATCATTTACAGAGACGAAGAAGTTGGTCGGTGCTGGCCTGTTGCCAAACGCTCGCGACTGGCAGGAGAAAATGAACCTCTTCCCCATACCGCAGAGTGAGATCATGAAGAATCCAAATCTGACTCAGAATCCAGGCTGGTAAATGCAACTTGATTACAAATCAGGTATGAGGTGTACTCTATCGACAGGGTACACCTCATTATTAAGATATTGTTAAAAAAACAATATTTCTTTGTAATTCAAGAAAATTTTGTAAATTTGCACCCAAATACATATTTAATATACTTATTTACTAATTAAAACTAATGTTTATGAGAAAATTTTATCTCCTTTTTGCTGCTTTATTCGCCTTTTCTTTGGTGACTGAGGCAAGTATCAAGAACCTGTACAAGCAGGATTTTGAGGTGGCAAAGACCGCTGCTGACGCTGGTTGGATTTCTCCCAACAATGCTGATGGTATGAAAGTAGCTGGTGATGCCTATGGTAGCTTCTTCCAGTTTACGCAGGCTGGCGGTGGTGACCGCAATGCCTACACTCTTTGGGGAACAGACCTTTATGGTGAGGGTGTTAACCAGTACAAGATGAAGTTTGATTTTTCTCCGACGAAGAAAGGTGATACTAACCTTTCAAGTGAGGTGGTTGTTTTTGCTGATTCTACATGGCTTTCTAATGGTCGCTGGAACAACCAGAACTACCGAAAGACTGCTGACCAGATTAAGCCAGGGGCAACCGAGGCTAATCGCTGGTGGCTGTTCGACCTCACTGAGCTGACTGATGAGGCTAAGGAAGGTGACACATGGGCTGTCAACGGTGACTCTGTTAATTTTGTGAAGTTGGCTTTCGATGGTTGGTACACTGTTACTCTTGATGTGGATGTTACAGCTCGCACAGTAGCTTGGGGCATTTCTGATGAGTTTGGCACTCCCATTGGCACTGGCATTTACAATGTACCTGCCGAAGTTGAGAATCTGCATGCTACCGGTATGAATCTGTTAGGAGGCAGAACAGGTTCTGTTAATAAGCTTGATAATATCCTCATTCAGGTTGCTACGGCTAAAGAATTCGCAAATAAACCCACAGTGGCTTTGACTGGTGTAAACGGAGTTAACCGTTCTTATACTGTTTCTATTGAGGAGAGTAACAACGAGGTTCTTCATGTTACATTCAATGGTACAGAATTAACACCAGATGCTAATAAGGAAGGTGGCTTGTACATATTCAATCTTTCATCGTCGGGCAAGTTAGTTGCTTGGACAGAATCTGGTTCAGCGACTTCGGAGAAGGAAGAAGTAGATGTAGTTGCAGAATGGATTCAGTTACCTGAAGTTGTGCCTGCAATAACTGGTGTTGTAGAGGGATTCGGTAAGACCTATAAGGTTGCATTAAGTAATGCTGACGTTCCTACACAGCCTGCCATTTTCTTCAACTACACCTTCAAAGGTGTTTCTGGTGATGTAAAGTCAAAGGAGAACTGTGTGAATGGCGAGTCTATCACTGTTACAGAAAAGGGTACTTTCGAGTTCACTACTCATGATGGTGGTCTGGATGCTTTCAAGTCTACAACTATAGAATATGCTAATGACATTGAGTTTGCCGTAAAGGACGATATTGATTTCCAGCACATGACAGTTGATGACCTCACAGCTAAGGGATTCTCTGAGATTGAAACACTCGCTTCCACCAGCACTTCTGGTGAGAACAACTGGACAGCGCGTCCTGACGCTCTTCGTTTCCATTGGGTGAAGGGTACAAATGTGGGTGACACTGCTTGGGTTCGTCCTTACGATGCCGATCATGGTATCCGCCGCTTTGTGAAGGCTCCTTCTACGCTGACCGAGGAGGTTGCTCATAGCTTGTTCGCTCCTGTATATACATGGTTCACAAAGACTGGTGACGGCTCTGATATGCCGCAGATGAAGTTCAACTTTGGTATTGGTCTGATTCAGACAGGTGTCCTTGGCGATGCTCAGGATGGTAAGATTACCTACAACAATGCCACTCTCGGTGTTGACGGATTGACAGAGAATGACTTTATCATCGTTAATAGAGTTGATAACTATGGTCGAAGTAAGACTGATGACATCTTCGTTGAGGCTGCAACTGAGGAAGAAGCTATTGCTAAGTACAATGCTTTGAACTGGGCTCCCGCTTCTGGATTGTCAGTAATCAAGGGTAATGAGACCTTCCAGCTCTATCGTATTCAGGATGCTCTTGCTCGTGTTCGTACTTTCGTTGCCAAGAATCCTACTGGCATTGAGACACTGCCTTACAACAAGGTTGTTTCTGACCACAATGCTCCTATCTACAACCTGAATGGTGTACAGGTTAACCCCAACGCTCTGCAGAAGGGTATCTACATCAAGCAGGGTAAGAAGTTCATTGTTCGCTAATAGCGTGAAACCCTATTATATTCCCCACGCACAGAAAAATTGTGCGTGGGGATTTTTTAACATCATAAAGCAAGCCATCCTATGAAAAAATTATTGATCTTCCTGGCCTTGATGACCTTCGCCACCATGCAAGCCAATGTTGTCTATGTCGCTACCGACGGTAGTGACAGTGCTGCAGGAACCATCGACCAACCAATGGCAACGCTGCCTGCTGCATATAAGAAAATCTCCTCTGGCGATACCATCTGCTTCAGAGGTGGCACTTATATGATAACCGATGACCAAGTGATGAAGAAAGACAACACGTACGCTTATGTCTTTGCATTGGAGAAAGCCGGGACGACTTCTAAGAGAACCTGTGTCATGGGATACCCTGGCGAGCGTCCCGTATTTGACTTCAGCGGTATGCAGTTGGATGGTAAGTATCGTTTTTCGGCATTCTATCTGGGCGCCAACTATCTGCACCTCCGCAATTTCGACATCATTGGTGTCCCCGTGCGCATCAAAGGGCACACCCAGTCGGAATGCGTATCGGCACGAAAGGGATCGCATTGCATCGTTGAGAACATTGCCATGCACGACGGCATGGCCATTGGCTACTACCAGACAGCGGGTTCCGACAACCTCGTGCTGAACTGCGATGCCTACAACAACTACGACGCCTATAGCGAAGGAGAATATGGCGGCAATGTCGACGGTTTCGGCATCCATGTGCAGAAAACCACCGAGACGGGCAATGTCATCCGCTACTGCCGGGCGTGGCGCAACAGCGACGACGGCTTCGACCTGATTAACAACAAGGCACCGGCAGAGTTCGACCATTGCTGGGCTTTCTATAACGGCTACCGTCCTACCGACGATGCCAAGAACACGACGACTTTCCAGTCGGCAGGCGATGGCAATGGCTTCAAGGCCGGTGGCTATGGCATGAGTGCCGGCACGACGAAATGCCCGGAAGTCTGCCCGCAAAACTATGTTCACCATTGCGTGGCTTATCGCAACAAGGCTCATGGTCTCTACTCTAACCATCATCTGGGTGGTTGCCGCTGGGAGTACAACTCCTCATGGATGAACCGTTCGAACTACAACATGGTGAATCGGAAATCCAATGAAGAGGCTGTCGACGTGCCAGGCTATGGACATATCCTGAAGAATAACGTGTCGTTCACCTTCACCGACTCGTCAAAGGGCGGCCACCTCATCAACTGTGATGCAGCGCAATGCACCATCGAAAACAACACCTTTGCCCCTGCCGAGACGGCCGTCATGGTCACTGCCGACATGTTCGTCTCCACAGACCCCGCCATGCTCTTCGCTCCCCGCGATGCTGACGGAAACCTGCCCGAGATGACCTTCTTGCGGGGCAAGGCAGGCAGCCAGCTGGCCCAGCGACAGATGGGTTGGGCATGGGGCGGAACGGACGACACCGCCATTCATGCCTTTCCCGACGCAAAGCACCACTCCGACTCGTCCTTCTACAGTCTCAATGGTATACAAGTGCCTTCCGACGCGCTCGAAAAGGGCATCTACATCCATCAGGGCCGTACGATCGTGGTGAAGTTAAGATAAAAATGCTCTTAATAGTATTTAGCTTCCTCCGCCTCGCAGCCATCTAAAATGCTGCGGTGGATATGCCGCTTCTCATCTTTGCCGTTGGGATAACGCCTGCCTTGTGGTGTGTAGTTGCACTTGAAGCCAGTGATATGTTTATCTTTTCTGAACTCCTCGGCCTTGTCTACACAGACGCTTTGTACGGATATGGAGAACTTGCCCATCTCCTTCAAATCGACGGTATATCCTCTCTGCATATAAAATTTCACCGTATCGAAGAGTTCGCGCAACACCAGCCTCACATCGGAAGCCTTTGCCGTGCAATTCGACTCTATCATTGCCTCGATTTGCTCCAGAGATATAACACCTTGTTTCACTGTGTGGGCATAATACCTATTATAGTTCTTACTGCCCTTGATTTTGTTTTGTAATAGTCTGTACTGTATAGCCATATTGCTCGTTTTGAGCACAAAGGTAGGCAAAAAGATTCAATCAGCCAAGAAAAAACAAAATAAATTCACTGTAATTACAATGTAAATTCAGTGTAATTACAATGCAAATTCAGTGTATTTACAACGTAATTTCACTGAATTTACTTTCAATTGTTTTGGTTATCAAGATTTAAAAAACCATGGAAACCTTTTGCCTATTCATTAAAAATGCGTAACTTTGCACGGAATAAGACATTACAAAAACAAGTTACTTATGAAACTTTTGAAATTTGCGCTTTCCGCCTTACTCGCATGTTGTCTGGCAGCATGCGACAGTTCCAGTATTGAAGTGAATGAAAATTCGGGCCAGGAAATATACAACAACACCAAGGGGACTTACGTGGGTAATATTCTGGTAGACAATATTCCACAGAAGATCAATATCACAATTAGCGAGAATCTCACGGTAAAACCCTTGCCCATGAAACCCATCTTGGAACGCGTGTTTACCGACGAAGCACAGCTGAACCAGGCATTGTCATCGGCGCAGAATATCTCCCTATCAGCCCCTATCATACAGATGTCGGTAGCCAGTGGCTATATTTATTTCCTGATGGAGGAAACTGACCTGGCGGTGGACGTAACGGTAGACGGGAAACCCTATAAAGTGTTTGCCCTGATGTATCTGGAAACCCTCTATAAAATGGACACCAGTACGCTATTCCTCAACATGAATGTTAAAGAACTGACTTGTGATGGCAAATCGTACGATGTCAGCACTAACAAGATTAACTATTTCGTAGACTCAGCTCAGAAACAAAAATAATTAAGACCAAGATATGTTTATGAAGAGAACCCTATTCACTGCTATGCTCACGATAGCAGCGCTGACAACAACCTATGCTCAACGTCAGACCGACCAGCTGGACCGTGGACTAGTGGCCGTCAAGACCACCAGTGGAGTGTACTGCTCGTGGCGTATCATGGGCGAGGAATACTACGATGTGAAGTATAACCTCTACCGCGACGGTACGAAGGTGAACAGCGAGCCACTGAACGTTTCGAACTACGTAGATGCAGCAGGAACAGAGAGCAGCAAATATACGGTGAAAGCTGTAGTGCGTGGCACCGAGCAGGCTGCCAGTCAGGAAGCCACCGTTTGGGGCCAGAGTTATTTGGAGATTACACCTGACCACGGCTCGCTGACCTCAACCTACATACCCAACGATGCCTGTATGGCTGATGTTGATGGCGATGGCGAACTGGAAATTCTGATGAAGTTCGACAACCAGAGCTGGGCAGGAACCAGCTACCAGAAGGCGGGTTACAATGGCGAATACTTCATCATTGAAGTGTTTAAGATGAACGGTAAGAAGCTTTGGTGGGTAGACCTCGGCCCGAACATGGCCGATTTCCAGAACAACGAACAGAACATCGTGGCCTACGACTGGGATGGTGACGGCAAGGCAGAAGCGGTGATGCGTGCTTCTGATGGTACTGTCATCCACATGGCCGATGGTACGACACAGGTCATTGGCGATGCCTCCAAGAACTATTTGGGAGAAACCAACACCAACCAGTGGTTCGTACATGAGGGTAACGAATACCTTATCTATATGAATGGTGAGACGGGTAAGCCCTATCAGGTGATGGAATATCCACTGAAACGCCTGGAAAATGGCGAAAGCAACTTGGAAGCAGCCTGGGGTGACGGCTACGGTCACCGTTCGACGAAGCACTTCTTCGGTGCTCCTTATCTGGACGGACGCAAGCCCAGCATCTTCCTGGCTCGTGGTATCTATACCCGCCACAAGATGATTGCCTACGATGTAAATCCCACCACCCACGAACTGACGGAGCGCTGGCGCTGGAATTGTAACACACCGGGCAGCCCTTGGTATGGTCAGGGCTATCATAACTTTGCCGTAGCCGATGTCGATTGGGACGGAAGAGACGAAATCTGCTTCGGCTCGATGGTCATCGACGACAACGGAAAGGGACTGTCGACCACAGGCTTAGGACATGGCGATGCCCAGCACCATGGAGATTTTAACCCCTATATTCATGGACACGAAATCTATGCATGTAACGAGGATGCACCCAATAACAACTTCCGCGATGCAACGACGTCGAAGATATACTACCGCAGTACGAGTGGCAACGATGATGGACGTTCCATGTGTGGAAACTTCACCAACGATTATCCCGGTGCTATCGGTTTGTCCAGCCGTGACGAGCCCATCAGCTGCGTGGTCAACGACCACATCACTGGCTTGACGAAAGCCAGCGCTAACGTGACGCAAAACATGCGCATTTACTGGGACGGTGATCTGTTGGAAGAGTCTTTCGACTATAGCAATGGTAAGAACTCTGCAGGTGCCATCTACAAGTACGGGCAGTCTGGGGCATTGGAAGTACTGACGGGCTCCATGACCAATAACGACACGAAGGGTACGCCCTGCTATCAGGGCGACATCTTAGGCGACTGGCGCGAGGAAGTGATGATGCGTACTAAGGACAACAAGATTCGCATCTATACCACGACGATTCCCACTGAGTGGCGCATTCCCACTCTGTGGCACGACCATCAGTACCGTCAGGCGATGGTATGGCAGATGTGCGGCTATAACCAGCCGCCTCACGTGAGCTACTTCCTCGGCGAGCTGGAAGGTATCACCCAGGCTCCACCCGCATTGACTATGACGGGACGAACGGAAGTGAAGGGTGGCGATATGATTGACAATAGCCTACGCGACAAACAGGTGTTGATGGCAGAGGCTGCCGATATCACCGTGAACATTCCCCAGTCATCGGTCGATCCTTATATCTTCTTCGACAATGCTCCATCATGGGTAGAGGGTCACGATGACAACAACAATATCACAACCCGATACTTTACCCACACCCTGACAGGTGGCGGTTTCAACGGCAATATGCGTCTTGTAAAACAAGGTGATGGTATTCTTAAGTTGCCTGAGAACATAGCACACGAGTATTGGGGCGACACAGAAATTTGGGCCGGTACACTGGTGGCCAGTCAGGGAGGCATGCCTCATAGCGCAGTGTGGATCAACCGCTTCGGACGTCTGGAGTCCTATCCGGAGTCTAATACCCGCTTCAAGAGCGTTGTGGCTTCGTATGGTTCCGTGCTTAGCCCTGGCGGTAGCAACACCAACAGTTCTGGATTCGCCATGGAGAAATTGACACTTGGCTTTGGTGCCATCGTCGAACTCGATGTCAGCAGCGATCACAGTGGATTGGTCTATCAGTCTCCAGACATGATTGGTACCGAAACGCTGATTATCGAAAAGAAGGACTGGCAGTACGGTCCTGCCTATAGCACTCCCGTACTGCGCATCATCCCCCACTTCGCTGAGGGAGAGAGCAATTTGGCTCCAGGCAAATACCTTATTATGCAGAGTTCCAAGATTGAGGGCAACATTTCCGACTTTGTCATTGAGGGATTGGAAGGAATGAAGTGCAAGCTGGAAAGTGAGGTCAAATCCGATGTAATAACCAATATCTATCTAGTTGTCAGTAGTTTGCGTAGTCCAGAGAACACCACATGGGACGGTGGCACCGATGGTATATGGGATTTTGCTGTGACGGAGAACTTCAAGTCTTCTTCTGGCGAAAAGGAAATCTTCGTCACTGGTGACAATGTCACATTCAACGACAATGCTTCCAATACGACCATTATCGTCACAGACGAGCTGACCCCTGGCAGCATTACCTTCGACAACAGCAGCAAAGACTACACTGTTGAAGGAACAGGAAACATCGTAGGTAATGCTATGCTCACCAAGAAAGGTGAAGCCAGTGTTACTATCAACAATGTAAACAAACTCACCGGTGGCATATATCTCCAAGCTGGAAAGTTGAATGTTTCTACGCTTTCCAACAGCGATGGTGTTGAATATGGCGCCTTGGGAGGAGTAGACAACCCCATCGTGTTCAGCGGTGGTACATTAGGTATCAACGGGACTACTGTCAGCTCACAAAATATCAACATCGACAGCAATGGTACTATTGAGACCACAGGTGCTGCACGATTGACTCACAACGGCAGCATCGACGGTTCCAAGAAACAATTGACGAAGACGGGTACAGGCACCTTGATACTCAATGGTACAGCCAAATATGGCACTCTCACCATCGAGCAAGGCAACGTACAGGTAGGAGAAATCAGCGATGTTCACCAATATCCTGATACCGTCGTGCTGAATGGTGGAACACTGAAAGACCCCGACAATATCTATTCCTACTCCAGGAACAAGGTCAACATCGTTGTGCCTGAGGGTAAAACAGCCACGTGGACACTCGATGCACGATGCGACTACACAGGCAAACTGTTCGGCAAAGGTACGCTGACCGTTAACGTCACCAGTGTACGCTCAAACATGCAGGGTGACTGGAGCCAGTTTGAAGGCACGCTGAACTTCAAGAACACGAAGACCGGATCATATGACCCCGTCATTCAGTGGAACAACAGCAAAGGCATGGGCAAGGCAACGGTCACCGGCACCTTCGACAATAGTGGCAAGAACGTGGTCATCGGTACTGTCCTGGGCGACGCCACGCTGACAGGTAGCGGCACCTATACCGCCACCAACCTCAGTCTGAAAGTTACGAGAGGCCGTGGTAACAATACCAACACCAAGATTAGCGTGGCAGGCACACTCAGCGTTACCGGTACCATCAATGTGACCTGGGCTGGTACCCAGCCTAAACTTGGTGAAACTGTTACTCTTTGGACTGTTGGTAGACTGAATGCATCATCGTCAGTAACCCTCAATCTCCCCACTCTGCCAAGCGGACTCTACTGGGACACCAGCGACTTGCTGAAGGCAGAGGGTATTCTGCGCGTCACCGATCAGCCTACAGGCATTAAAGCCATGAATGCTGACACCAAGAACGACGGCAAGTACTACACGCTGAGCGGTGTGCCTGTTGAGAACCCGACGAAGAAGGGTATCTACATTCACAACGGAAAGAAAATCGTGATTAAGTGAGAGTAGAAACGAGCTCGCTCGATTTCTACCGAACGTGAACGATTTCGAGCGAAACTCAAAGTCATCATTAAATAATATTAAGGATATGAAGAAACAACTCACTACATCCTGTTGCCTCCTGGCAATGATGACGGGTTTTGCACAGAAGCCCAGCGATACCCCTGCTAGCCAGATGGAGAAACTGGACCGTGGACTAATTGTAGTTCCAATGTCCAACAAACACTACATCAGTTGGCGCATGTTCGGCACAGACGACAAGGGTACAACCTTCGAGGTTTTGAAGAATGGGGCTACACTGAAAAAAGACATCTATGGTGCAACCTTCATGTCTACATCTGGTTCAGCTACCGACACCTATCAAGTAAAGGTTTATCAGAATGGTCAGTTGACAGAAACAACAAACGCCGTGACACCTTGGGAGAAGGCATTCCTCGAACTGAAACTTGACAAGCCTGCTGCTGGCAGTGACTATACCTACTCGCCTAACGACTGCTCTGTAGGTGATGTGGACGGGGACGGTCAATACGAAATATTCGTCAAATGGGATCCCTCTAACTCTAAAGATAACAGTCAGGATGGTATAACCGGCAACGTGCTGATAGACTGCTATAAACTCGATGGTACTAAGCTTTGGCGCATAGACTTAGGACAGAACATCCGTGCTGGTGCCCACTACACCCAGTTTATGGTCTACGACTTCGACGGCAACGGCAAGGCTGAGATGATGTGCAAGACGGCACCTGGCTCGAAGGACAGCGAAGGAACCTATGTAAACCAAGCAACGACAAATGCCGCTATCAAGGCTGCCGACAATACCAAATCATGGATTACATCATCAGGACGTATGGATGGTGGTCATGAGTATCTGACAGTATTCGATGGCTTGACAGGTAAGGCTGTCAACACCATCACCTACTACCCTAACCGTAACACAAAAGCAGAGCTAAGTGAAGCGGCAGGCACCTTCAACTGGGCAGTAGGCAAGACTGACACTCACGGCTATAACCGCGGAGACCGCTATCTGGCTGCTGTTGCCTATTTGGGTGGGCCCGACGCTAATCCCAGTGGTGTCTTCTGCCGTGGATATTACAGCTATGCATACATTTGGGCCGTTGACTTCGATGGTCTGCAACTGAAACATCGTTGGCTACACCGTTCTGACTCTAACACCCAATGGTCAGTGGTCGATGCCAACATGCAGGAGTCTGCAAAGGTGACAGCACCGAAGGCCACCAGTGGCGGTGGCAGCAATACGATGTTTGCTAACGGCAACCACAACCTGTCTGTTGCTGACGTTGACGGTGATGGGAAAGACGAGATTATTTGGGGTTCCGCTGCAGTGGATGACGATGGAAAACTACTCTATGCGACAGGATTCGGTCATGGTGACGCCATCCATCTTGGCGACTTGAATCCCGACCGTCCTGGTTTGGAGCTTTTTGACGTACACGAAGAGAAAGGCACTTACTCATGGGATATCCACGATGCTGCAACAGGCGAAATTCTCATGAAGAGTGGTCAGTCCGGAAAGGATAATGGTCGCGGTGTTGCAGCAGACATCGTGGAATCTGCACGCGGCTATGAGTTTTGGTCATCCTATGGTGGCTTTGACAGCAACAGCAGAAATCAGAATCCATTCAATGTCATTACCGGCAAAGAGGCTGGTAACTCCAAGCCTTCTATGAACTTCCGTATCTATTGGGATGGAGACGCACAGGATGAACTGCTTGACGGTATCAACATTTACAAATACAATACGGATGCAAGTGCCACAAGACTTGGCATCGGTAGTCGTTCTTATCCTACCGGACAGTCAAACAACAGCACGAAGGCAACACCGTGTCTGTCAGCTGATATCTTCGGAGACTGGCGTGAAGAACTGATATTGCGCAATGCAACAGATGATGCACTAAACATTTACTCAACTATCACCACGACCAACTACCGCGTTCCTACGCTGATGCACGACCATGTATACCGTATGGGCATCTGCTGGCAGAACGTGGCATATAACCAGCCGCCCCATCTGGGCTATTACCTTCCTGACTACATTGAGTCATTCCAAGGTAACGACCCAACAGGAATCTATGAGCTTAAGACGACAGCAGGAAAGGATGACAAGATTTATAACCTGATGGGCATCCCGGTGGAGAATCCCACGAAGGGAATCTATATTACAAACGGAAAGAAGACCTACATCAAGTAGGCCTTCTTCGTTTATTACAGGTAAACCTTAGGAGCGTTCTCTGGAGTCGCCTGTGGCGAGTCAGAGAAATCAATCGGTTTGCCATCGAGCGTGAAGTCGATCAGCTCATATTTGTCGGAGGTCTTCACATCAATCATATTCTTCGTTTCAACCTGATTGTTGCGCAGCGTGATGTTGTTGCAACGCGACACTGGCATTTCTCGGTCGCCAGGCTTAAAGAACTGTGTCCAGGGCTGGATAAAGAGGAAACGCTCGCACTGACCCGTGATGCCTTCTACGGTGACATACTCGTAATGCTGAGGGGTGTCTGGTCGCATCTTCAGCCACAGCACTCGGTTGGCATTGTCGGTATGACAGTTGCGCAGGATGATATTACGGTCGTGCAGCGACTCGGAGCCTAACGTCAGACAGCCATGTACGCGACCATAGCGGCAGTTCTGGATGATGATACGTTCACAAGGACCGTTGGTCGAGTCTTTGTCAGCCCATGTCCCCTTGCCACCTTTCAATACGACGGCATCGTCGTTGACGTGCATGAAGCACCCATCAATCAACACATCCGTACACACATCGATGTCAATGGCATCAGACGATGGTGCCCCACGTTTGGGATCAGGAGTGAAGATATTTTCCGTGGGTGCATAGATGTAACAACCCAGATAGCGCACATGGTCACTCTTATAGACATGATTAGTCCAGAAGGGCGAGTTGATCAGATGGACATCCTGGATAGTCACATTCCTGGAATTAGACACGTAGGTCAGACGCGGACGCTGGGCATCCTTGTTGGTGCACTGGCGGTTCCACTGACGACGAATCCAGAACTCCTGCCAATACTGCAGACCATTGCCATCGATAGTTCCCCGGCCACTGATGGTAAAGCCATCAAGACCATCGGCATTGATGAGGGCTGAGAAGTACTTGCAGGTCTCACCCTCGATGCGGGTCGTGAGAATGGGATAGTCGATGATGCGGTCGGAACCTTTCAGCGTGGCACTCTCACGGAGATGCAGATGAGTGCCCTGCTTGAAGAACAGCGCTCCCGTCATAAAGGTACCCTGTGGTACGACAACCACGCCACCACCCTCTTGGGCACAACGGTCTATGACAGCCTGAATCTGCTGAGTCTGCACCTGCGGACTGCCAGCTATCACCCCATAGTCGGTCAGCACATACTGCTTGCCGAGTTTCTCGACATCTACTTTTGTGGTATCCTTGAACCACGCATCCATCACGGTACCGTCAGGCCATGTCTCCACGACCTTCTTGGCCTTAGGCTTTGCTGTAGCTGTCAATGTCATCACAGCCAGCAACAAGAATAGAATCTTCTTCATTGTCTTATCTTATTTTAGTTTGGGTTTCAATTCATCGGGAGAATCCTTGGTGTACATGTTAATAGCAGGAGCTTCCTGCTCAAAAAGATGACGGATAACGTCTGCCGTCACCGTAGTCTTAGGATTAAATTCCGGACTTTGCATGTAGCGCAGGATGCTATGGCGCAACTGACGGGCGACGGGTCGACTCTCCAGACGATGCGTGATATCCATCGTCGTCATCAGCAGGCGGCCCTTCAGCACTCGAGCCTCAAGCAGCATACCGAGCTTACGCGACACATGCCATGTGTCAATAGGCTGTACGATAGGCTGATAGTCCATGGGGAACTCCGCAAGATTCATCACCTGAGTCCTGTTGGTCAGCTCCCACCAGTTCAGGTTCTGCCAGTCGTCTGTGGGAAAGTCACGGAACAGGGGATGGTCTTTTTGAATATAGGCTCCCGTAGTATGTGGAGGACGCATCTTAAACCACGAGGTATTCCAGAATACTGGTAGGAAGGTGTGTTTCACATCGTTACCATACCTCACCTTACCAGCGGCCGTCAACAGCACCATGCCTCCTTTGGCCAATATGTTCTGGGCTTTGGCATCCATCGTATCGCTGATATACACATTCTTGACATCTATGTCTTCTAACGTTTCAGGATAAACCCAGAAGTCCCACTGATTGCTGACATTCTCAGACAACTGGACCGACAGTGTCAGTTTTCGTGGTTCAGTGATACCAGCCAAGGACTGCTCAACAGTACCAATGGCTATATTCTTGCCTACAGGCAACGTGCCAGCGAACAATTCACCCTGATAGAGCACTTTTTCGCCATCTCTGATGATATAGACGGCATGGGCATCCGTCAGAAGGGTGGCGAAAGCATTATAGACCTCGACAGGAACCCGAAGCGTCTCATTGTTGGTATAGACGAACTTGGGGAAACGGGCCAAGGGGACTATTGGGTTGCAGAACTGTCGCCAGTCGCCGGCCGTACAATAGCCTTTCTCACGCCAAAAGACATTCAGCGGTCCGACAAGTGCCGTTCCCTGCCCACTATAGTCGCTGAGTCCCAAGAGCTGGAAACCCGCATAGTCCTTCGTACGCAAGTTACGTTCTATCTCGTATTTATAGGCTAACACCTGTAAACGACCGCTGGCCATCAGGAAATGCTCTGCCTGCGAAGCCATACCGTTATCACGCAACAGGTCTTGGAAAATTTCAAAGTTCCGAGCTTGATAGACACCTTTATATTGGGGTATTTCCTTAAAATCCGGGAAGGCACACCACTGACCTTGCTCATGTGCCACAATGGGCGAGTTATTCGGAACAGTATCCTTATAATTGCGGGGGAAGAGCAACTGCTGGTAATAGTCATCATCACTATGCGGAGCGCGCTTGTCCCAATCGAGACCTCGTGCTCCAGCCTTCACATGATATTCTGAGCCATCATCCCATGCCCATCCGCCACCTACAGAAGCACCGCAATAGATGCGAGAAGGGTCGTACTTCTTCATCAGCTTCACCCAGTCACGACAATAGCTCACCCAGTCACCTGCAGGTTCGTTACCTGCTGCCATCATCGTGAATGAAGGATGGTTGCCATAAGCATCAATGATACGCCGGCTCTCGTCCAACAGGTATTGGTCGATAGCCATTCCACGACGCAGCTTTACACCGTGATTAGGCCACGTAGGACCTTCAGGCTGGAGATAGAGTCCCAATCGGTCAGCCACATTGAAAGCAGCTTCCGGTGGACAATAGGAGTGGAATCGGACATGGTTGATGCCATACTCTTTGCATTTGCGGAACACTCGTTCCCAGGAGGCTTCATCTGTGGGAGGATAGCCCGTTTCTGGAAAACAACAGTTGTCTAACGTTCCACGCAGGAACACCGGTTTCCCGTTCATCAGCAACTGAGCTCCCTCAACCGTCATCTGCCGCATGCCAAACTGCGTCTGATAGCTGTCGTTATGGGCATAAACAACCAACCGATAAACCTTATGCGAGAACTCATCCCACAGACGTAAAGCCTTCGACATATCTAGTCGGATCACATATTCGTCAGCATCGACTAAGGTGGGTACACACTTCACTTTTAGCACGCTGTCTCCTTCTACGAGAAGAGCTTCTGCTGAGGTAATGAACCCAGACACATAGGATGACCTATCGACCTTCACCAGCACATGGGCTATCTTATTGTCGATATCAGGATAAACCCGTACGCTGCGGATACACACGTCCTCTGGCTTTCCCTGCAGTTCAATACGCCCCGCTATTCCGTTCCAGTTTCCTTGAGTCTGGTCGGTGACAGAGTGAGAATCCTGTCCGACGCAGACGTTCTCGATACCATTATACACGCAAATGGCTATTTCATTTTTCTCACCGGGCTTCAACCATTTCGTCACCTCGTACTCATGCGGTGCTGATAGCGACATCTGATGCCCCACCTGATGGCCGTTGACATAAACGGTAGTCTCGATATGGGGTCGCTCCAAGAAGAGGAATGAACGTGCATAACGCCAGTCGCGAGGCACATAAACTGATCTGCGATACCATGCTTTTCCCGTATAATGATATTTAGGAGTCAGGAAAAAGGGGAACTTCATCTCACCCTCATGACGATATTTCTCCATATAGGGATTGAAGTAGAACGACGAGTCATAGAGTGAACCAGTCCACTGGGTATTGACACTGACCTTGTTGCCTTTATCGTTGGTCAGCATTGATCCTGGCAGCATCACGTAGTCGTTGTATACGGGTTTTTCACCAATGGCGAAATCCCATGAGCCCGCCAGCGAGAGAACGTCTTGCGCTCCTGCGGAGCTAAATAAAAAATATAAAATAAAGAATAAAAAATGTCGTAGTCTCATCTTTACCTTTGTACTATTTCAACTTTTTCAACAGCCTCACCAGCAGTCTTGTCGGCTTCGCGAGGCAAATAGATTGGTGCATCGGGTTGTAATGGCAGGATGCGCAACTCCAAGTGACGCACATCGCCAGGCAGGCGCCATAATCCGTAGAGGAAGGGACGACCATAATAAAAGTTATCAGCGATAAGATGTCCATCAGCATAGAGTCGGGCACAGTCGCCACGATAGCTGATACTTAGGAGTGAAGAATCAGCTTTCACTACAGGTAGCTCGATATGGTAGACGGCGGCTTGATTCCAGTCCTGCTCCGTTGGAGCCTCAGCAACCTTAGCCCTACCCTTCTTGATCGTCCGTAACATGCCCGCATCTTTCACCTTAGTGAATGCAATCGACTTTTTCCTTGTATCTTTTATCTTTTCACTTAAAAAGAGCCGTTCAGCATCCTCTTGGGATAATAGATAGATGTTCTGGCAGACGGGCTTTGACAATCCAAGCGCCTTCACCTTCTTCAGCGTCTTACCATGCTGAAGAGCAATGGTGGTGGGGATGCCCTTGATCTGCATCATATAGATCTTACCATCACGTTTTGCCACCAGCTGGGCTGTGGCATAGCGGATACCGTCGATGTTGACAGGGAAGATAGCCATTGCACCAGCAGGAATCAGCATCTTGGGTAGGCGGACGTCACCCAGCGAGAGCGCTACATTCTTCTTCGCAGAGAGATTTTGCAGACGTTCGTAGTTATTCACGAAGATAAAGCCGCTGCCACCTGTTGATCGACAGGCCCATCGCAGCTGACTGTCATCACCTTTCTTCAGGTCCTGTGGAGCAGGAAACGAAGCTTCCATCGGAGCCAGCACCTCGCCCCAATCCTGCATAAACAGGTGTAGTGGACGCAGCATATAATACTGCGGATAGGTCTGACCGTACTCACCCAGTGGTGCCTGGAAGTCGTAGGTGCATACTGGCAGGTCGTTGTTAGCGGTTGCTGGCGATGTCTGACACTCATTCAGCGTAAACAGCTTGCCTTCAGGATTGGTTCCTCCGTGGTACATATAGTAACCCAGCAGATTGCTGCCACTACCCAATTTCACCAATGCCATCGAATAGGCATCTTCAGGATAGACAAACGGACGACGATGGTAGGCCGTAGCCATACCTCCACCCAGTTCACAGGTGAAGTAAGGATACTGCTCGTCACCCTTATTCAATTTAGCCTCCTGTTTGCCCAACAGGTCGGTGCCAATAGCCGTGCTGGAACGGAAGGCCTTGAAGTTAAAGGCCTTATAGTAGTTTCCACAAGTCTCCGTGATCTCTTTATCCCAGAAGCCATCGGCATAGTCGCCATAGAGGGGCAGCATCTCGCCATAGGGCACAGGAGTACGCAACTCAGGCCACCCCGTACGGGTATAGAAGGGCAGGTCGAATCCTATCTCCTGGGCTATCTTCTTCAGAGCCATCAGGTATTCACCACGTCCACGGTATTCATTATCAAACTGAGCCGCAATCACAGGGCCGCCATCTTTCCATTGCAGCCCTTGTACCTGCGTGAATATCTGACGATACAACAGTTCGGCATAGTGCATGAAGGTAGGATTCTGTTCGCGCATCTTACAACCTTTCTGAAACATCCAGTCAGGAATACCGCCATTACGAACCTCACCATGACAGAACGGACCTAGGCGCAGCACGACGGGCATCTCCTGCTCCTTGCATATCTCGATGAAGCGACGCAGATTTCGCTGACCATCCCAGCGGAAGATACCCTCTTCCTCCTCGATATGGCTCCAGAAGACGTAGGTGGCTAGGATGGTTACCCCACCCTCCTTCATCTTACGTACCTCGTCGGCCCACTCGTTGGCAGGAAGGCGCGAATAGTGTATCTCACCCATCACAGGACACACCCGGTGTCCGTCGATGATGAGGCTATGACGATCCCAAGTGACTTGCGCCACTGCGTGGCTAAATATAAGAAATAAAATAAAAAATAAAAAGGATAGGCGCTTCATCTTCTCTGTTTCATTAATCCAAGTGGAACACTTCCTGAATAGGAATGGTGACGGGCGAATTGTCGGGGTTTACCTCCATGATGTCTGCCATCATGTCCCACCAACGCTGGGTAATAGGATCCACATGGTCAGTATCTTGCGAACTACCTTCGCCTTCACACTCCTGATAGGCAAACAGCAGGTTGGTATCCTTATCCCAGAAAATACTATAGTTCTTCACACCAGCGTCGTGTATCATCTTCACCAGCTCAGGCCAGATGGCGGCATGCCGACGCTCATACTCTTTCTCGCACCCAGGTTTCAGGTACATCTTAAATCCAAATCTCTTCATAATTAATTTCCATCAGGTTTTGTTAAATTACTACCAGCCGACATATGCCATACAAAGGCATCTGGATTGTCGGGCTGGGTAGGGTTGAAATCTTGCCAGTCACTACGCAGATGCTGCACCAAGGGAGAATTCATCTGCTTCAGTCCCATCACAATCATCTTGGCTATCTCCCAGGCTCCGTAGGGATTGAAATGGGTATTGTCTGCCAGCGGTTTGGGCTGATTGGGGAAGGTGTTGGCTGGATAGTGAACCAACGACTTCTTCGAACCCTCTTCACCCAGAGCCTCATAGAAAGTTGTCGTCATTTTGGTCAGTTCGATGACAGGCACGCCCTCACGCTGAGCCACCGCTTTCATGGCATCAGGATAGTCGCCATGTGTGTTGCGATTGGTCTTGTGGTCTTTCTCAAATGCCCGACGAGCCGTTGGAGTACAGAAGATGATGTTGCCACCAGCGGCCTTCACGCGGTCAGCAAAAATCTTCAAGTTGCGAGAGTACGAATACCAAGCACCGTCGCCTGGTTTCTTCTCCTTCTCGTCGTTATGTCCAAACTCCACGATGACGTAGTCACCCTTCTTGAGCTGTGACAATATCTTATCCAGACGCAACTGGGCCAGGAAGGAGGTACACGACAGACCACTCTCTGCAAAGTTGGCCACCACCACCTTGTCATCGAACCAGCGGGTAATCATCTGACCCCATGACGACCAAGGCTCATCTTCCTGGTCAACCACCGTACTGTTGCCACAAAGGTAGACGGTGGTGGTTGTCGTATCGGGTTCTATACGAATGCTCTTCACAGCTGGTGAGGGTCCGCAGAACGAGAGGTTCAACGAGTCATCCCAGTTCTTATAACCCCATTCGCGGGGTTTCAGCTTCACCAGTAGTTGGGCATCAATACGTGGTGAATGCTTGTTGACGACGAAGGTGACCGTCTCATATTTTCCTTTCTTGGTAGACACCACATCGAAGTAATGGCGACGGCTCTCTGCTCTGACAACGGTCTGTGCAGCCCGCTTTTTAGCACCTAACGTCACGGTCACCCGATAGTTGCCGTCTGGAACGGGCACGCTATAGTTGAAGGGGGCGTCAGAAACCTTGTCGAGCGTCACCTCCAATGGGGGCATCTGCCGCTCAACACCCTTGCTGGGGAAGCAAGTTATCAAGCGCTGATACTCATCACGACTGATCTGCATCACCGTGCCATGACGTGGAGTGAACACGCCCTGAGTCTGGGTATTCTGCACGAAGCTGAACTGGCGCAGGTCTTTACTCTTGGTAAACTGGTAATGGTGGTCACGGTAGCAATCGTACATCAGACACCAGCCCCCACCTATCAAGGGGAACACACCCGCACCCTCTACATCGCTCTTGGTGGCCTCGCAGAATCCGTCGAGCAATTTCCACGACTTGTAGTTATGCAGGTCTTTGAACACATACTGGCGAATACCCTTGTGCTGGCCATCCTTCTCGGTCTTGAAGAAAAGGTGATAGAGGCCTTTCTCGTCCTTCACGATGTCGGAGTCAATCGATGGTGCTCCGAAATCGAACAACACCTGAGGTTCGCCCTCGAAATCGGTAAAATCCTCATTGGCATAACACCAATAGACCCGGTCGTAGGGAATGCTGCCGTCATTGGTCAGCAACGAGAAATAGACCATGTACTTGCCTGCCTTCTCGTCATAGAACGTTTGCGGAGCCCACACACGGGTCACGTTGGCAAACGGAGTACCTGCAAAGCGTTCAGGGAAATGGACGGTACGGTGTTCCCAATGCACCAGGTCGCGTGAGCGCAATAGTACGACGCCACGATTGCTATCCCATCCCTTCCGACAACGCATGTCCGTCACCGTCATACGATACCACCCGTCAGCACAACGCAGGATATGCGGGTCGCGCACGCCCTGGCTTCGAGCTATGGTGTCGCTGCCAATGATAGGCAGTCCGTCGTTTAGTGGGGTGTAGTTAAAACCGTCCTCACTCACCGCATAGCAGATCTGCTCTTTCTCAGGGGCATTGCCTGTGAAATAGACAAAGAGGTAATGGGAGGCCGTCAAGGCCAATGTCAGCAGTAATGTATTCATTATGATTTCTTTTGATTGATGATTAATTGCATTTTACCGGAGCCAGATAGGCCTTTCTGTCAGGATGGGCATCCACCCACCACTGGTCCACTACGATGTGTTCATCCAGTGCTTTTATCGATAGTTGGTGCTGTCCCTTCGACAGATGTACCGGCAGACTTCTCCGAGCCTGGCCTCTCAGCACATTCTGTTTCCATTGCTCTGAACGGAAGGGCTCTTTCAGGCTGTAGGTAACAGGAGCACCGCCATCCACACTCACCTCATAGCGAAGGTCACCGCTATCCACAGGCTGAGTGGGTATCAGGGCTGTCACCAAGGTGTAGTCACCCTCCTTTTCTATATTAAAGAGGTAGGTCAACCGTCCTTCTTTCGGGATGGCTACCGCATTCATCGAGTGGCCCAGCATCTGAACCGAGGTTGTGCCTTCAGATGCCTCATCGTACTGACTGGCCTGACGAAAAACGGCAGCAGGCTCAGGGGTATTGTCCTGGGCCAACTCAGCACGGACGTCATTAAAGACAGGCAACAGGCGTGGTGCCGCATCCATCAGGCCACGCCACTTACCATTGGCTATCTGTTGATACTGGCTGGTCAGCTTTTGGATTTCCTCATAAGCACGGTGGCTCTCTGCCGAATCGGACAGTATCTTATTGGCCATCGCTGCCGCTGCCTTGACGGGATAGACAATCGCTCCGAAATAGGCATCTTTCAGCCGCTGGGGCAATAGCGTCGCCCCTTCCTCTACCGTCTGTCTGATGGCATCGTAAGCCTTTAGGAAACAGGCAGCCTCCGCCCTATTCATCTCCGTCTTGGTGACAGGAGAGAGTCCTCGGTGATAGCGTTTCTTATCCAGTTCCACCTGTGTCCATCCCATAAACTCAGGACGTCGCATGCCGCACAGCTGGTAGAATCTCGTCATGGCAGGAGCTATCTTCTCGCCCACCTCGGTGCCGAACTGTCGGCAGAGCCAAGAGCGATAATGGTCCGACACGGTAGCCGGCGTCACGGCATCGATGTTCCATGCCATATCCAGAAAGAGCTCCAGATTGTAGCCTGCCACCTTCAGGTCATGCACATTGACAATCCACATCTTCCGGACATGGTGGTCGTAAGCTTGGCGCATCTCGTAGTATACCAGACCGGGCTGCGTCGTTGTCAGCCACAGATAGTCATGAGGACGTCCCCAGTAGCTCAGATGGTAATAGACACCTGCCCCGCCCTTTCGCTGTTGCTCAGCAGTATCGGAGAAGCGAGTCATATAGCCGTAGTTGTCATCACACCACATCAGCGTCACATAGTCAGGGACGCGCAGTCCCTGCTCATACAACTGAAGCACCTCCTTGTATGGCACAAACATCTGAGTCAGTCGTGAAGGCTCTCCAATGTGTTTTTTCAGGAGCACCTGCTGGTCGTCTATCACCTGCTGCAAGGCAGCGAACTTCTCTGTCATGGTCGAATAGCCCTCCATCGAACTGTCGTGAATGCCACGCATGCCTATGGTGAAGATATTGTTCTGCGAGCCCTTCACCTGCTGCAGCCGTTCAGTCCAATACTCGTGCACCTGCTGCTTGTTGGTACGATAGTTGAAAGGCCCCCGCTCGGCTACTTTCCACTCATCAACATTATTGCGGAGCAGGGGCTCGCAATGAGACGTTCCGATGACAATACCACATGAGTCAGCAACAGCCTTGGCTCCCTCCACCTTGAAAAAGGCCGTCGTCCCCGTATGCATGGCAGGCCAGATGGCGTTCGCCCGTAGCCGGAGCAGCATCTGGAAAATGCGCTTATAGGTCTTGGGGCCAATATACCCATTAGGGCCTGGCTCGTAGTTGTTGTGACTCCATGGGCGCAGCGACCAGTCCTCGTCGTTGATAAATATTCCGCGATAGGCTACGCTGGGCTTTTGAACACTGGTGAAGTCGCGTGCTATGGTCAACCTAGTTTTCTTCTCTGGCACGATATCGCCCCACCATATCCAGGGTGAGACCCCTGCCATGCGCGACAGTTCCAACAGCCCATAGGCTGCACCTCGCCCGTTGTTCCCCTCGATGACAATCTGACCATTCTCCACACGGATGCTAAAGCCATCGTCATCAGGACCTTTCCGCTGGACAATCTTGACGGCTGCCTTCTTGGCAACCTCAGGCGTAAAGCCTGTCACCTGCTTCATGTCGTTCTTCCACATGTCCAAAGCTGTCATCACCACAGGGTCTGCACCTTTCTGCACCTGATAGGTAATGGGTGACTTCCCGTCGAACCATACCAGTTGCTGAGCAGGAAGTTTCTCCAGGAATTCTATCTCTACGATTCGTAGTTCACTCTTCGTCTTGTCACCATTCTTGGCTTTAAAGAGGTCCAGCTCGCCAGCAGCAGGCTCTGCTACCTCCACGATGCCTCCAAAAGCATCCTGATCCTTGCCAGCACCCTTGAGTCGAATGGTGATCTCGTTGGTCTTGACAGCCTTTGTGGGTTTCAGGTGGATATAGCCCAGGCTGCGCTCCGTCTCACCACTCCAGATCAGCTCCTTACCCGCATAGACCTCCAGAGGATAGCTGCGCAGGCGCCAACCCGTCAACTTCAGGCAGATGTCGTCAACGACCGTCTTACGATCCAGCTGATAGGTGATCCAACCCGTTGCAAGCCTGCCATCGTTCTTCCATTCGGAGAGTTCATTATCATCGAAGCTGTTGACAGCATGTTCTGAGTCATAGCCTGCCTGAGCTGAAACGATACGAATACCTCTGGCCTGTTCATCATACGAAGGAGCGAGCGGGGTCTCCCCCCTGCTGAGTTGGCCTTTCAGCGTGAGCTGTGGCAGATAGGTCTCTACGTCCACCTTCTCCGTCTGGATGGTCGCATAGGCAGGTTTCACGCCCTCTGCATAGGCTGAGAGATTGATGGTGCCTGCATTGACCGTGCTTCTGACCAGCACGCGATTGATGCCACACTCCACGGGCAAGTCATACGCTCCCACATAGTTGTCGGAGATATTCTTAGTAGCTGCTGCATCCAGCAGACCTTCCGGACGATTCACGTCAGGCTGCTGCAACGCCTTGTTATTACGCACACCGATTCCACCAATCCATTTACCCTCTCCCCAGAGTTCGAAATGTATCTGTCGGTCGTCCAACGGGCAACGGCGTCCCTGTTTGTCGAGCACCTCCACCTGGATGAGTGCCATATCAGCCCCATCGGCTTTCATGCCCTCCGGGTTCTTCATCGTGGTAAGCTTGATCTGGTAGGGCTCGCCTGTCGTCTCCAACTGATAGCGACTACCGTCAGAACCCACAGCTTCCAGAGTGCCAGGCTCGTATTTCACCTGGTCGAAGGTGAACAGATAACGGTATTGCTGACGCCCCTTACCCAGCGACTTACCATTGAGCAGCAGCTCCACCTCATCGGCAGTAGAGACCACATAGACGGGTTTTACCACTCCCTTGTCGTAGTTCCAATGACCTACAATATAGGTGCGAGGCATCTCGTCGTCCACCCATCCGCTCCACATCACCTGATGGGCGTAGAAGGCGTCCTTCGGTATTCTCATGGCGTCGGTGACGCCACTGGTCCTGTAGTTGGACTCACCGCGATGGTGCGTGTTGGTGTCAGAGAATACAATCTTCACCCCACCCGACGACACGCGTGTTCCTGTTCCTGGACGCTCCAGCCAGTAGTCATACCAGCGACGCACCATCTCGACGGTGAAGTTATCCATGTTGTGGTTATAGTCCGTGGCAGGCTTTCCACGATATAGTGGGCCGTCGCCCTCTTGATGATAAGGATAGCTATAGTCATCCCAATATTTACGCAAGCCCTCGTCGCGACAGTACTCCATAGCCCACATGGGGTGTTTCTTCGACTTGTTGATATACAACATCTCACCACCATATTCTGCCTCGTCGATGTCCAGCATCTCACGGCTTCCGATGGCCCGACCACCATTGGGGTCGTAGGCATCACGGATCTTCTTCATCTCCAGCATGTGCTCACGACTGATGCTCTCGTTACCACATTCGTAGAAGAGGATACTGGGATTGTTGCGGTTATAAATGATGGCATCGCGCATCAGTTCGGTACGTTGAGCCCAGCGGGGACCTTCCACGTCTTTCTCGGCATCACCTGCCGGCATGGCTTGTGGCAAACCAACACGGTCGCACGACTCAATGTCCTGCTTCCATGGTGTCACGTGCATCCATCTCACCATGTTGCCGCCAGACTCTACCATCAGCCCATTGCTGTAGTCACTGAGCCATGCCGGTACCGACAGTCCGACGCCAGGCCACTCGTTCGACGTACGCTGGGCGTAGCCATGAACCATCATCACGCGGTCGTTAAGCCATATCTTACCTTCACCGAAGCGGGTCTTGCGGAAACCGGTTCTTATGGTCACCTCGTCTCCATCATCCAGCGAGCTCTTTACGGTATAAAGGTAGCCATAGCCCCATGACCAGAAGTGAAGCCCCTCCACCAGCTGCTGCACCTTGACGATACGTGTCTCGCCAGCCTGCAGCGTGACAGGCTTGCCTCGCAGACGAGCCACCTCACGTCCGTCGGCATCCAGCAGACGTGCCGTCTGCGTAAAGATGCGTGCCTTAATGTCCTCGTTGCGCACCTGTGACTCTACATGCACCACGGCCTTCCGATGGGCTATGTCGAAATCTGTCGCATAGACGTAAGTTCCTGTTGTCTCCAGATTGGAGTATAACGGCAGCGTCTGGTATAAACGTCCTGTGATGTGCAGGAAGACATTCTTGGGAATTCCTCCATAGTTGGCATTGAAGTTGCGGTCGTTCCACTGGTATCGGCTGTTATGCTTTCTCGAGCGGTACTGCCAGTTATTGTCGCAACGGACAGCCAGCACATTGCTGCCTTCTTTCAGATAAGGTGTCAGGTCGAAGCCACAAGCCATCACGCCATTCTCGCTATCGCCCAGATGTTGTCCGTTCAGATAGAAGTCAGCACCTTGGCGCACACCTTCGAACTCCACAAAAACCTTCTTGTCTGCCACGTCGCTAACCACAAAATGCTTCCTATACCACACGATGGTGTCCGTCAGGTCGACAATGTCCTTTCTGAACGCCTCGTCGCCATTGAAGGCATATGGCAGTGTGACGCGCTGCCACCGGCTGTCGTCGTAATCGGTCGTCTTAGCATCGGGGGCATCACCCACGCACAGCAGCCACTGAGCGTTGAAATTCAGTTTCTTACGCTCTACGGCATGAGCCGAACCGCAAAGGAGAATCCCCGCCACTAACCATAATAGATATTTGCTCATCATATCATTTTTAAGTAGTAGTTGTCTTTCAGATGACAAAGATACGAAAATTATTGTAAATACAAGCAAAGCTATTATATTTTTATCAAATAAATTTGGTTTTTTATCTGATTAACACTATCTTTGCGCCATGAAACTACTGATTACTACCTTGACTTTGATGCTGAGCACCATAGCATGGTGTCAGCCGCGTTATGATTTCACCCGTCTCCAGCGTGAACAGCTGAACAGAGGCGTCGTGGCTGTAAAGAATTCTAACGGACAGGTGGTGGTCAGCTGGCGCACCCTGACCAGCGACCGCAAGGGTGAGCCCTTCGATGTCTACCGTAACGGCAAGAAGCTCAACAAACAGCCTCTGACCACTAGTGGCACCTTCTTCATTGATGACAACCCTTTGAAGAAAGAGGCCGTTTACGAAGTGAGAGGTGGTGGCAAGAATGGCAGTTTCACCCTGAAGTCCAACCAACCCGCAGGCTATCTGCCTATCCCCCTGCAGAAACCTCAGGGGGGGACGATCTACAGCGGAGAGACGTACACCTATTCAGCCAACGATGCCTCCGTGGGTGATGTCGATGGCGACGGACAATACGAGATTTTCGTCAAGTGGGACCCTTCTAATGCCCACGACAATGCCCATGTCGGATTCACAGGCTCGTCACTCATCGACTGCTATCGGTTGGATGGTACACACCTGTGGCGCATCAACTTAGGAGCCAATATCCGCAGTGGTGCCCATTACACACCTTTCATCGTCTACGATTTTGATGGCGATGGACGGGCAGAGCTGATGGTCAAGACAGCTGATGGCACTATCGACGGACAAGGCAAGATCATAGGAGACCAGCAGGCTGATTGGTGCTATAAAGGTGAAGAGCGCAGAAAGGTGGGGCGCATTATGGACGGTCCAGAATTCATCTCTGTGTTCAACGGGCTGACAGGTGCTGTCATGGACACCAAGGACTATATTCCTGAGCGTGGCGTGATGAGTGCCTGGGGCGACGACTATGCCAACCGTTCAGAGCGCTATCTGGCTGGAGTGGCCTATCTTGATGGCATCCATGCCAGCGCACTGTTCTGTCGAGGCTATTACACCCGCACCGTCATCGCAGCCTGGGACTGGGATGGCCACCAACTCCGCAACCACTGGACTTTCGACACCAACAAGCCTGAATGGGCTTCCTATGCCGGACAAGGCAACCATAACCTCCGTGTAGCTGATGTCGATGGCGACGGATGCGACGAGATAACGTATGGTTCCATGGCTGTCGACAACGACGGACGTGGACTTTACAATACGGGCATGGGCCATGGCGATGCCATTCACCTGATGGCTTTCGACCCCACAACCGATTGCATGCAAGTATGGGACTGCCATGAGAACAAACGCGATGGCTCTGACTTCCGCGATGCAGCGACAGGTAAGGTCATCTTCCAAATTCCCAGTCACAGCGATGTAGGACGCGCTATGGCTGCAGATATTGACCCCACCAACCCGGGTGTCGAGATGTGGTCTACCGATAGCCACGGTATCCGTAACATCAAAGGCGAAGTACTGAACAAGGCGCAGGATGCTAACGACCCTCAACACGGCAATACACTCCGACTTGGCGGCAAACGACTGTCCGTCAATTTCGGTATCTGGTGGGATGGCGACCTGCTCCGCGAACTACTCGACCATGAGACAGTCACCAAGTACGACTGGAAAGAAAAGACCATACAAACCGTCCAGCATTTCGACGACTGTCAGTTCAACAACGGCACCAAGTCGAACCCCAACCTATCAGCAGACATCCTCGGTGACTGGCGTGAAGAGGTGCTGACACGCAATCGCGACAGTCGTGAGTTACGCCTATATGTAACGACCATACCCACCGACTATCGCATCAATTGCCTCATGGAAGACATCCCCTATCGCCTGTCCGTAGCCGCCGAGAATGTCGGGTATAACCAACCCCCCGAACCCGGTTTCTACCTAGGTCCCGACAAGACAGACTATCTGAAATAGAAAACACGAAGAAGGCTGAGCTCCTACTCAGCCTTCTATGTTGTTCTAATCGAAAAATCCTGGTTGTTTGTATTCTATTCCCATCTCACGGTCGATAGCAGCCATCAGGCCTTGCACCTGTGCCATGGCGAACATACGTCCCAGCAGGGTGTAGCCAGAGTTATGGCCGTGGCTGGTCTCGTCCATCACACCACCAGGCGCATCGGTGAATGTCATGCCATGGTCGACACGCATGGGTAGACGGCGGCCGCTGTTGCACTTCCCCTGACGCTCAGCCTCTTCAAAGATATGCACCAGCTGCACCAGATCAGCACGTCCACCCAGATGCGAGGCTTCGGTGAAATTGCCGTTGGGGAAGATGTGGCAGGAGCGCAGATGCACGAAGTGGGTGCGGTCAGCAAACTCACGGGCCATGGCCGGCACGTCATTATGCTCACCAGCCGACAGCGAGCCTGCACAGAACGTCAGTCCGTTATGACGGTTGGGCACAGCATCAAGGAACCAACGGATGTCCTCGGCGTTGCCCACGATGCGAGGAAGACCGAAGACAGGATATGGTGGGTCATCGGGGTGTACACACATGTTGATGTCGTATTCCTCGCAAACGGGCATGATGGCCTCCAGCCAGTATTTCATATTGGCCTGCAACTGCTCCTTGCCAATACCCTCGTATAGCTTCAGCAACTCACGGAACTTCTCCACGGGAGCGGCATCGCCCTCTTTGAAGTTGCCACTAACAAAGCCCTGCGTCTTGATGACGATATTTTCTACCAACGCGTGGTCACTCTCAGGAGTGGCATCCTTGGCCATCGCATCAGCCTCGGCCACGAGGTCGCGCTGCCAGTTGGCATGACGTTTGGAGAAGGCTGCCCAGTCATCGCGGGCCTCGGCACGCTTCAGGATATAGATGTCGAAATAGGCAAAGGCACCCCAGTCCATGTAGAGGTTCGTCGAGCCGTTAGGGTTCTCGTGCAACAGGTCGGTACGCGCCCAGTCGAGCACAGGCATGAAATTATAGCAGATGCAGCGGATGCCCTCCTCACCGAGGTTGCGCAGCGACTGCTTATACACCTCTATCTGCTGGTCACGGTCAGGACCGCCATACTTAATCGTCTCCACCACAGGCAGCGACTCGACAACCGACCAGCGCATGCCATACGACTCGATATACTCACGCAGGTCGCGAATCTTCTCACGTGTCCATACCTCACCGAGGGGCACGTCATGCAGAGCCGTTACGATACCTTCTACTCCGATTTGTCTCAATTGGGCAAGCGTAATCTTATCCTTCTTGCCAAACCAACGCCATGTTCTTTCCATAGACTACAATATTTGTTTTTTAAATTCTTTGGCTACAAAGATACAGAAAAATTGTGAATAAGACAAAGAATAAGAAAATTTTTCTTATCTTTGCAGTCAGTTTTACTACTATAACTCATTTACAAAACAAACATGAAACATATTCTTCTGATCACATCCATGCTGACCGTTGCATTACAGATGCAGGCAGACACACGTAAGGTAGAGTCGCTGAACATGGGCTGGACGTTCAGCTACGACTCTTTGTTTACAAACGCCCGACAAGTAGACGTGCCGCACGACTTCCAGATAGAACAGCCCTGGATACCACCAGCAGCAGATGAGAAAGCAGACAACTCAGACGCAGCAGCGAACATCAAGAGTAGGCTGTCAGCCAGAGGATTCAAAGAGATGGGTACCGGATGGTATCAGAGAGCGTTTAGCGTTGAGCGTTTAGCGTTGAAAGATAAAAGATACCTGTTGGACTTCGAGGGCATCATGCTGGTAGGCGATGTCTATCTGAACGGACAGCACGTAGGAGGTACTGACTATGGCTACGTGGGATTCCAGATTGACGTGACCAACAAGCTGAAGGAGGGTGATAACGAACTGATAGTCAAGGCATCGACCATGACGGAGAAGAACTCGCGCTGGTATACCGGTGGCGGCCTGTTCCGCAACGTCAGCCTGATCACAACGGCTGCCGACCTGTATTTGGAGCGTCACCCGCTATACATCACCACACGCGACAACCGCTTCGTCACGGTATCGGCAGAGCTGACCAACCGCACGAAGTCGAGGAAGGCAAACATCAGTCTGAAGCTGTACGACCCACAAGGACAGCTGATATACGAGAACACTGAAGAACACCAGCGCTTTACCCCCTCACGCACAACTGTAGCGAAGATGAAAGAGGTGGAGATTCCGAATCCACAACTGTGGGACACGGAGCACCCGAACCTCTACACCGCAGTGGTCGCCCTGCTGCGCGAAGATGGTAGCGTGGCTGATGAGGTGAGCGAGCAGTTCGGCATCAGAACCATCGAGATCAATCCGCAATACGGACTGAAGCTAAACGGACGGAAGGTGCTGCTGCAAGGCTATGCCAATCACCACACGCTGGGTGCCCTGGGTGCTGCAGCCTATCCACGAGCCATCGAGAAACGGCTACAGCTGATGAAACAGTTTGGCATGAACCACGTGCGCACATCACACAACCCCTATAGTCGCGACTTCATCCGTCTGTGTGACCAATACGGCATACTGGTAGTCGACGAACTCTACGACAAATGGACCTTGCAACATACGGGAGGACGCGCACCCTTCATGAACCACTTTGCCACGGATATAGAAGAGTGGGTGAAGCGCGACCGCAACTCACCCAGCGTAGTGCTGTGGAGTCTGGGCAACGAGCTGCAGCAAGACCCCAACCAGCCGTTCAACGACTTTGGTGTCACCTGCTACA
The DNA here is from genome assembly GCA_015060535.1 of Prevotella sp. Taxonomy (GTDB): domain Bacteria; phylum Bacteroidota; class Bacteroidia; order Bacteroidales; family Bacteroidaceae; genus Prevotella. The sequence goes on along the minus strand of SUYH01000009.1, from coordinate 38,103 downwards.
GGATGATGAAACCTGTGTTGCAGCGCTATGACTCCACCCGACTGGTGACCGTAGCCATGCATCCGCGCTATAGGAATTGGCAGACGGACTCGCTGCCCTGCGCACTGGCTATGGAGACCGACGTCCAAGCCTATAATTACAGATATATGTACTTCCCTGGCGACGGACGACGATTCCCCTGGATGACTTTCTACCAGAGCGAGGCCTCAACACAGGCCATGGGACAGAACTTCTTCGAGATGAATCTTGACAAGGTGATCGGTCTGGCCTACTGGGGCATCATCGACTATCTGGGCGAGAGTATGGGATGGCCAGCAAAGGGTTGGTCACAGGGTGTGTTCTACATCTCGCTCGAGCCGAAGCCTAAGGCTTACTATATGCGTTCGTTCTTCAAGCCCGATGAGCCTGTAGTCCATCTGGCAGTGCTGGAAAGCGAGAATGCCGAGATGTGGAATGGCGTAAAGATGGGCAATGACCGCATGACCGAGAACTGGAACAGGAAGGAAGGCACCAAGGCTAACATCTACATCTACACCAATGGCGATGAGGTAGAACTGCTGCTCAATGGCAAGAGCCTAGGACGCAAGGCTAACCCCAAGGAGCCGAAGCTACGCAACCAGATACGCTGGGGCGAGATAGACTACAAGAAAGGTAAGCTGGAGGCTGTGGCTTACAAGAACGGCAAGGCCATAGCCCGCCATGCGCTGGAGACGACAGGCAAGCCCGCCAAGCTCATTGTAGAGCCGGACAACAGCCAATGGAAAGCTGACGGAATGGACCTGCAACACGTCAAGGTGACTGCCGTAGACAGCAAAGGCCGTAAGGTGTTGACCTGCAATGACGAGTTGACCTTCGAAGCCACAGGCGATGCTAAGATAGTAGCTGTCACTAATGGCGACATCACTAGCGACGAGTTGAATGTCACCAACCACCGCCAGCTGTGGCAAGGCTCGGCAATGGTCATCCTGAGGGCAGGTTCAGTGCCTTCGAAGGTCACGCTAAAGACGAGCGCAGCCACCCTGAAGAACGTAATAACAAAACTTGAAACACGATAAGCAACATGATGAAAAGACTAATCACCCTTTGTCTGGCATGCCTGACCATCGGCGTGGTCCATGCCCAGGAAGAAGTGCTCCAGACAGCACAGAAGGCTAACGATTACTTCATGACGAAGTACAGTGACCCCACCCTGCCAACCAATGTCAAGAAAATCCGTCCCAGCAGTCTGTGGACACGCGCTGTCTACTACGAAGGTCTGATGGCACTGCAGGAGATAGACCCGCAGCAGCGGTATGTTGACTACGCCATGCGCTGGGCCGATTTCCATCAGTGGACACCACGCAACGGTATCACCACCTGCGACGCTGACGACCAGTGCTGCGGACAGACATACGTCGACCTGGTGCCTTACACGAAGAAAGACTACCGTGAGGTGCTGGGCAACGTCATTGCCAATCTGGACCACCAGATGGTGACGCCCAACGACAAGAAAGCCAATGGCGAGCTCTATGGCTGGTGGACATGGATTGATGCCATCCAAATGGCCATGCCGCTCTACATGCAGATATACAAACTGACAGGTGAGACGAAATACCGCGATCACGCCTTGAAGATGTATCTGTGGAGTCGTAACGAGTGTGGTGGCGGCTGTTTCAACGTGAAGGAAGGCTTGTGGTGGCGTGACGCTGACTATGTGGCTCCTTATAAGGAGAAGGACGGTAAAAACTGCTACTGGAGTCGTGGCAACGGATGGGTATATGCTGCCCTGCTGCGCTCCATGAACCAGCTGTCGCCCAAGGACAAGGCTTACAAGCAGTTCAAGAAGGACTTCATCCTCATGTCGGAAGCCCTGCTCAAATGTCAGCACGAGGATGGTTTCTGGCATGCCAGTCTGGTGAGCGACGTCGACTACCCCACCCCAGAGATGACGGGTACCGCCTTGTTCCTATATGGTATGGCATGGGGCATCCAGCAGGGCATCTTGAAAGAGAAGGTATACCGACCTGCCTGCGACAAGGCATGGCAAGCGCTGAAGTCCTGTCTGCACAGCGACGGTTTCTTAGGCTGGAACCAGGGAACAGGCAAAGACCCCTCTGCGGGACAGCCCGTCACCTTCACGAGTATTCCCGACTTCGAAGACTATGGCACGGGATGCTATCTCTTAGGCTTAACCGAATACTATAAACTTGCGGGCTTCGCCCTAAATAAAAAATAAAAAATATAAAATATGGTGGTTAATAATGTTTTGTCAGAAAAGACTCTTGCCTTTGCCATTAGGATTGTCAATGGTTACAAGTTTCTTGTTGAAAGCAAGAAAGAGTTTATTATGTCAAAACAATTATTGCGATGTGGTACAAGCATTGGTGCAAATTCAAATGAGGCAATATATGCTCAAAGCAAGGCTGATTTTATTAGTAAACTTAGTATTTCTTTAAAAGAAGCAAGCGAAACATCCTATTGGCTAACGTTACTTCATAGGACCTCTTATATAGAGGATAATATGTATACATCTATGAAAAAAGATTTAGACGAGATTATTCGAATTATTGCAAAAACTCTCAAAACGACAAGAAAGAATGAAAATATTGAAGTATAGGGCATTTTTTTTATTTTTTATTTTATATTTTTTATTTAGCCCCGCAGGGGCGCAAGAGTGGCCCACACCAAAGCCAGAAGCGAAGGCTGGCACTCGCTGGTGGTGGCTAGGGTCGGCTGTCGACAAGGATAATCTGCAGTGGAACCTGCAGGAATATGCCAAGACGGGCATCGGAGCAGTGGAGATCACCCCGCTCTATGGCGTACAGGGCAACGATCGGAACAACATCCCGTTCCTGTCGCCACAATGGATGCAGGCCCTAAAGGACGTACAGGACATCGCCCAGCCTCTGGGCATCGAGGTAGATATGAACTGTGGCACGGGATGGCCCTTCGGAGGTCCGCACGTCAGTCTCGACGAGGCTGCCTGTAAGGCCGTCTTCAAAGACACTACCATCAACGGGAAGACCATCTACAACGTCGAGATAGGACGCACCAAGCAGAAGGTGAAGCGAGCTGCACCTGGTGGCGAGGGATGGGTAGTAGACCACTTCGACCGTCAGGCTGTGAAGCACTATCTGGACCGTTTCGAAAAGGCGTTTAAGGAGTCGGGGGTACCCTATCCTCACACGTTCTTCAACGACTCATATGAGGTATACAAGGCCAACTGGACACCCACCCTGTTCGACGAGTTCAAGAAGCGTCGAGGCTACGACCTGCGTGAAAAACTGCCTGAACTGCTGGGTGTGGTGGACGATGGCAACCAGGTGCTCTGCGACTATCGTGAGACGCTCTCCGACCTGCTGTACGAGAACTTCACGCTGCAGTGGGTCGACTGGGCACACCGTCATGGCGTGAAGGTGCGCAACCAAGCGCATGGATCGCCCGCCAATCTTCTGGACCTTTATGCGGCTGTCGACATACCAGAGATTGAAGGCTTCGGACTGTCGGAATTTGGTATCAAAGGACTACGCTCCGATCCAGGTAAGACACGAAAGAACTTCAGCGACGTATCGATGCTGAAGTATGCCTCGTCAGCAGCCCACGTGACAGGCAAGCCCTTCACGTCGAGTGAGACCTGCACGTGGCTGACAGAACACTTCCGCACGTCGCTGTCGCAGATGAAGCCCGACATCGACCTGATGTTCACCTGTGGTGTCAACCACCTCTACTTCCATGGCTCGTGCTACACACCAAAGGATGACACATGGCCAGGCTGGAAGTTCTATGCCTCGATAGACATGAGTCCTACGAACAGCATCTGGCGCGACGCACCTTACCTCATGCAATATATAGAAAGGTGTCAGAGTTTTCTGCAGTTGGGCGAGCCTGACAACGACTTCCTGGTATACCTGCCCGTACGCGATATGTGGCGCATCCGCGGACCACGCAATGATGATGCCAAGGAGGCCAGCAAGAACCGCAGGGGTGGCGAAGATCTGCTGATGCAATTCGATATCCACACGATGGACGAGAAGGCACCTCAGTTTATTCGTAGCATCCTGACCATTGACAGTCTGGGTTACGACTGCGACTACATCAGTGATCGCCAGCTGGCTAAGGTACGCATCGAGAACGGCATGCTGGTGACGGAGGGAGGCACGCGCTATCGCGCACTGATCATTCCCACAGGTACCACCATCGACGCCTCGCTGCAGCAACTGTTGTCCCCGCTTCAGCCATACGTCATCCATGGCGAGAGCGCTACAAAGATGGCTCTGTATGCCCAAGCAGAGCCCATGAAGAAGATGGGCCTGCGCGCAATCCGCAGGAAGACGGCTGAGGGCTGGCACTATTTCATCGCCAACCTGACACCTAACGACGTGGAGGCTGATATTGCCTTGACTGTCGATTTCAAAGGCGCTACACTATATAACCCCATGAATGGTGACATAACGCCTGCCATTGTCAAAGACGGGAAAGTACAGCTGGCCCTGCGCAGTGGCGAGAGCATCATCCTGCAAACCAGCAACAAGGCCGTCCCGTTCGCTGAAGCTAAGCCTCAGCCTATCTCACGGGCCATCACCCTCAGTGGTCCTTGGGCCCTTTCCTTCATCGAAGAGGCCCCCAAGGTGAACGGCACCTTCCAACTGAAGAAGCCACAGACGTGGGAGACGCTGAGCAAAGAAGCTGCCATCACGATGGGTACGGGAGTCTATACTACCACGCTGAAGCTGACCAAGCAGCAGGCACGCCAGCACTGGGCAATCGATCTGGGCGACGTGCGTGAGTCGGCTCGTGTTTACATTAACGGACAGTTCATCGGGTGCGCCTGGGCTGTTCCCTTCACGCTCGACTGTCGCAACACCCTGAAGGCAGGCAAGAATGAGATACGCATCGAGGTGACCAACCTGCCCGCCAACCGCATTGCCGATCTGGACCGTCAGGGCGTGAAGTGGCGCAAGTTTAATGAGATCAATGTGGTAGACATTAACTACAAGAAAACAACCTATGCAGAATGGGAGCCCGTGAAGAGCGGTCTGAACTCGGAAGTTAAACTATACATCAAATAAAATATAACAAATCAAAAAACAATGTCAACACTAACACTTGCAATTGTCATCGTTTTCTGTATTGGCTACTTCTGCATAGCCATTGAAAGCCTGACAAAAATCAACAAGGCAGCCATTGCCTTGCTCATGTTCGTAGCCACGTGGACACTCTTCATGTTCGACCCGGCTAGTTATGTACCCGAAGCCATAGGCACCAACATTGCCTCGGCAGTCAGCTCCGTCATTGAGCACCACCTCGGTTCCACGGCCACCACCCTCTTCTTCCTGATGGGTGCCATGACCATTGTCGAGCTAGTGGACCAGAACGGTGGCTTCAACTTCGTGCGCGACACGCTGCAGACCAAGTCGAAGCGAGCGCTGCTCTGGCGTATCGCCTTCATGACGTTCATTCTCTCGGCTATTCTCGACAACCTGACCACCAGTATCGTGATGATCATGATTCTGCGCAAGCTGGTCAGCGACAAGAAGGACCGTCTGATTTATGCTGCACTTGTGGTGATTGCTGCCAACAGTGGTGGTGCCTTCTCGCCCATCGGTGACGTGACGACCATCATGCTGTGGAACAAGGGTGTCATCACCGCTGCAGGCGTCATCATGGAGATCTTTATCCCCTCGCTCGTCTCGATGGCTATCCCTGCCTATATCCTCTCACTCTCGCTGAAAGGCAACCTGGAGATACAGCAGGATACCATAGTCGTAGAAGAGACTGACGGGCTCTCGGATGGTCAGCGCAAAGCCATCTTCTTCCTCGGTGTGGGTGGCCTCATCTTCGTACCAATCTTTAAGACTATCACCCACCTGCCACCGTTTGTAGGCATTCTGCTCGTGCTCGGTGTGCTGTGGACAGTAACGGAGATTTTCTACACCAGCATCCACCAGGAGGGCGAGGACACTGCCGACAACCGCAACACCCAGAAGCGCGTGTCGAAGATGCTGTCACGCATCGATATGGACACCATCCTCTTCTTCCTCGGTATCCTCATGGCTGTGGCCTGTCTCGAGACCATTGGCGTGCTCACGATGCTGGGGCAGGGTCTTGACGTCGCCTTCAATGGCAACCACTATCTCGTGACGGGAATCATCGGTGTGCTCTCATCGATTGTCGACAATGTGCCTCTCGTAGCCGGCTGCATGGGTATGTATCCCGTAGCTGCGGTTGGCGATATGGCTATCGACGGCATCTTCTGGCAGCTGCTGGCTTACTGCGCCGGTGTAGGCGGTTCGATGCTGATTATCGGTTCTGCTGCTGGTGTCGTTGTCATGGGACTGGAGAAGATCACCTTCGGATGGTATATAAAGAAGATCACATGGATAGCCTTTGTAGGTTATCTGGCAGGTATCGTCTGCTACTGGTTGGAGAAGACGTTTCTGTTCTAATTAGGAATTAGGAATTAAGAGTTCTTTGACAAATGGGTCAATGAACTCTTTTTTATTTGACGGGTATCCAGAACCAGAAGGTGGAACCTTGTCCGAAGGTGCTTTGCACGCCAATCTCGCCCTCACAACGCTCGATGATAGCCTTACAGATAGAGAGGCCAAGACCCGTGCCCTGAATGTAGTCGTTGAGCTTCACAAAGCGCTCAAAGACACGCGTCAACTGGTCCTCAGGAATTCCTGCTCCCGTGTCTTCGCAGTAGACGTAGATGCCCTGTCGACCATTACGTTCCTCAGGACGATAGCCCACGCGGATATGTCCCTGATGGGTGTACTTGACCGCATTGGTGACGAAGTTGGTGATGACCTGCTGGATGCGACTCTTGTCGATATTGACCATCAGCGACTCACAAGGGCTGTCGCTTTGGAACTCGACGGTAGGCTCCTGCACGCGTTCCGACAGCGAGATACAAATGTCGGCAAATGCAGCGGCAAAGTCTATCTGCTCAGGACGTATCTGCATGGCATTGGCATCGACGTTCGACAGCACCAGGATATCGTCGATGAGTCGCAGCAGCATGTCGCAGTTGTTATGGATGATGCGGATCATCTCACGCTTCTCATCGGGCGTATCTACAGCTTGCAGCAAATCGGAGAAGCCTACGATGGCATTGAGCGGGGTGCGTATCTCGTGCGTCATGTTAGCCAAGAAGACCGATTTCTGATGACCTGAGTCGTTGGCACGCTCCGTCTCACGCTTCAGCTGCTCCTGCTTGCGCATCATGTCGTTGATGTTGCGCCATACGCCAAAACTGCCCTTCAGTTTGCCGTGGTCGTCATATTCAGGAATACTGTTGATCTGTACCCACTGCGGCTCCTTCGACGAATTAGTGACAATGGGATTCATCTGGCCGACATAGATGAGCGGATGGTCGAAAGCCTTATAGGGGTCGGCCAGCCCACGCACGAACTCATCATCCTGATTGACGAATATCTTACGCATATCGGCCAGCGAGAAGCTATTGGCTATGGAGCTTAGTCCATTGTAGAACTCGATGCAATCGCGCTCGATGTCGATGCGCCAAGCCTGCATACGGCAGTTCTCCATCATGTAGCGCAGCTCCGTCTCATAGAGTTGTATAGCCTCGTTAGCCTTCTTGATCTGCTGATCGGTCAGCTTCTGTTGCAGGTAAAGTTCACGTTCCTCGGTGACGTCGCGGGCGGCAATGGCCAGGTATACCAGCTTGCCCGTCTCGTCAAGGATGGGGTGCAGACGAATCTCGAGGTACACATACATGTTGCGCTCAGGGATGACACTCATAGAGCATGCCCAGTACTCCCCGATATGATTACGGTCGAGAACCTCATTGAACGGGGCCAGATCGAACAGATTGGAGCTGGAGAAGAAGGCATCGCCCTCGTCGCTGTCGAAATTGCATATCTTACGCATCTGCCTGTTGGCATCGAGCAACCATCCGTCAGCAGAATAGAAGGAGAGACCGATGATGGAGTTCTCGAAAATCTGCTTGTAGCGGTTGGAAAGTATTTCCTCCTGTTGCTGTTGTTCGTGCAGCTGCGTCTCGTCGACCAATGTGCTGATGATGCTGACGGGCTGTGTCACACCTTCTACATATTCAGCCACACTGGTATTGTGCAGATAGCCCCAACGCGGTTTACCGCCACTGTAGTCGAAATTCCAGCGGTAATCGAACTCGATGCTCTGCGCCTTTCCTGTGCGTAGGCTCATGATGCCATCGACCACGATATTCAAGTCATCAGGATGTACATGTTGCTTAAAAGTCTCCACATCGACGCCCTCATCGGGCAGCATGTGACCGCTCAGCTTATTGACATACCGTTTATCGATGTCATAGACAATGGTATTGTTGGCACTGATTTGCAGCGCTCGCTCCATCATGTCATGGATGGTAAGCGTATGCTCCACACCCTGACGCACACGGCGGATGATGATGCGGTTCATCACCAGCACAACAACAACCGCCACAACGACCAGTACCAGAAAGAGCGCTGGGATAAACTGCAAGAGCAGTAAGTGAGATATCATAGACAGCTGTATCATGACTCCATATTTTGGGTGACACGTCGTTTTGCAATAACCTTGGCTTCGCAGGGGATGGATACCCATACGGTCGTTCCCTTGCCCAGCTCCGACTCCATTTCGATGCTACCGCCCATCTGCTGAACAAGCGACTGGACAATAGGCAGGTCAAGGCCTGTGCCGCAGAGTTCTTCCCGCTGGTCACGGACAAAGCGGTCGAAAACGTGGGGCAGCGTCTGGGCGTCGATACCTATTCCTGTATCCTCGATGCTGATGGTCAGCTCGCCACGACGGTACTCACAGCGCGCACTGACGGTGCCTTCCCGAGTGAAATAGGCTGACAACTGGCAAAGCTTCTCGATGACCTTGCCCAGGTTCGCCTCGTCGATGTCGACCACCAGGCGTTCATAGGGATTGTCCACCACGGTACGAACGGCAGGCGACATGCTGCTCCACCCCATCTGGCAGTGGCTCTCGAAGACCATGGCGAAGTCGACATCGGCCTTGTTATATTCTATCATGTTGGCATCCAGTCGTGAGAGGAACAGGATGTCGTTGATGAGCAGCAGCAGCGTGTTGGAGCTCTTCTTTATCTCCTCAACGAAGAACTGTTCGTCAGCCTCCTCATGCTCCGACTCAAAGAGTTCGGCAAATCCCACCACGTTGTTCAACGGCGTACGTATCTCGTAGCTCATATTGGTCAGGAACGACTGCTTCAGCAGCTCGGTCTCCTGAGCTTTCTTGGTCTCGACAGCCAGCCGACGCTCGGTCTCCACCATATCGGTCATGTCGCGCATCACGCCGAAGTAGCGTTCCACATTGCCTTCCTTGTCGATGATGGGTACCATGTTGAACATCAGCCACACCTGACGCCCCTTCTTGTCGCGGAACTCCGTCTCGATGGTCTCTGCTATCGTATATTTCGACAGACGGTCCATACGGTTCAGCATGCTCGACACGTTGCGGCGGAAGCGGAACGTGGCAAGACGGATGCAGCGCAGCTGCGAGAGGCGGAGCTGCGTCTCGTTGATGTTGTCCGACACCTCAAGGGTGTAGCTCTGCGGATGGTACGACACGAAGCGCACACCACTGACGCGCAAGGCATAGTTGATGTTCGAGATATAATTCTGCACGTTCTTGGTGGCCTGCTGCAAGCGCAGCGCTCCCTCCCGCTGGCGATGCACCGACTCCACCATTTCGGTAATATCGCGTCCGCACATATAGACACCTTCCAGTTCGCCTTGTGCATTGCGGAAGGGGTTGATGGTCGAGTCGTAGTACATTTTGTCCTTCAGCCCGAAGCGCTCCGTCTGGTATATCTCGTCAGTAAACTGGCCGAAGTCAACAATCGACGACGTGCGAGTGTTCTCCATTTGCTCCAGTTCGATGCCGCTGAAGAAGGGGTTGTTCTGCAGCAGGAAGCCCTCGCTGATGATCTGGTCGCGGTCCGCAACGCCAAAGGCCTGACACGCCTTCTCGTTTATATCTTGCAACACGCCATTCTTGTCGTAATAAATCATGTCGAGCAACGACGAGTTGAAAACGGTGTGGTAACGCATGAGTAACTTGTTGACTTGCTCCTGCTTGCGAATCTTATCAGTGATGTCGCGCTCGATGCCCAACAGGCGGGTGGGATGTCCGTGCTGGTCGCGGCTGGCCACAGACACGTTGATCTCGTAATACAAGCGCGCCTCGTCGTCCTCGGCATTGCTCTTGACGGTAACCACTGCTGACGAGCGCTTCTCGTCAGCCACGTCGAAGATGGCCTGACGCATGAGTTCAAAGTCATCGCGGTCAAAGCGTTGCGAGAACTCCACAGGGTTGTATTCTTCTTCGTAAGTACCCTCGTCAGAGAGGTACGAATAGTGACGCTTGACGGGGTCGTATATCCAAATGCGCTGCTTGCCTGCCTTCAGGATCAAAGCCAAACGGGCGTTCTGACTACGACGGCTCGCATTGACCTCCTGGCGCTGGAAAACATACAGTCGATTATAGAAGATGAGCACAAACACGCCAATCAGCAAAAAGGCGACCACGTAAGCCAGCGTATGATCAAAATCATACACTTTCCCTATCTGAGTGACTTGCGCGATGAGTACCGCTAAAAGGCTATGTAGCATGTTTGTTTATAGTCAATAGTAAAGAAATAGTGTGGCAAAGTTATAAAACTTATGCCACACTACAAAATTTTTTCGTAGAAATTTTATCTTAGAGGGGATATTCCTCAAAAGCGTAGAGCACGGTAGAGAGGTATCGCTCACCCGTATCAGGCAGCAAAGCCACAATCTTCTTACCTGCATTTTCAGGGCGTTTGGCCACCTGTATAGCTGCATAGAGGGCAGCACCGGCACTGATACCGACCAACAGACCTTCCTGCTGGGCTATCTCACGACCTGTGCGGATAGCATCGTCGTTCTCGACATCGAGCACCTCGTCAATGACTTTGGCATCATAAGTCTTGGGAACGAAGCCTGCACCAATGCCCTGAATCTTATGCGGTCCACTGGGCTGTCCGTTCAGCACAGCTGATGAGGCAGGCTCGACAGCCACAATCTTCACGTTGGGGTTCTTCTCCTTCAGGTATTTTCCGACGCCCGATATGGTGCCACCCGTACCAACGCCAGCCACAAAGATGTCTACCTGTCCGTCGGTATCGTTCCATACCTCCACACCTGTCGTCGCATAGTGCTTGGCAGGGTTGGCTGGGTTCTCGAACTGCTGCAGGATGACACTGCCAGGGATGGAATCGCGCAACTCCTCAGCAGCACGGATAGCACCAGCCATTCCGTCCTTACCGCTGGTCAGACGCACCTCGGCACCATAGGCCTTCACCAGGTTACGACGTTCCACACTCATGGTCTCGGGCATGGTGAGAATGAGGTGATAGCCACGTACGGCTGATACCAGTGCCAGTCCGACACCTGTGTTACCACTGGTGGGTTCGATGATGGTAGCTCCAGGCTTGAGGATGCCTTTCTGCTCAGCATCTTCTATCATGGCCAGTGCGATACGGTCTTTCACACTGCCACCGGGGTTGAAGAACTCTACTTTTGCAATGATCGGAGTCTGAAATCCTTTCTTTGCAGAAAACTTGCTCAGTTCGAGTAATGGGGTGTTGCCAATCAGGTCGGTCAACTGTTTTGCAATCTTAGCCATAATCTTTTATCTATTATTTTTTAACTTAAATCTTCTCCAATGCTTGTTTCAAATCGTCAATAATGTCGTCGATATGTTCCGTACCAATGGACAGACGGACGGTCGAAGGAGTGATGTGCTGTTGTGCCAGTTCCTCAGGAGTCATCTGCGAGTGAGTGGTGGTATAGGGGTGTATTACCAGACTCTTCACATCGGCTACGTTAGCCAGCAGCGAGAAAATCTCCAGCGAGTCGATGAACTTCCAAGCCTCCTTCTCACCACCCTTGATCTCGAAGGTGAAAATCGAACCAGCACCCTTCGGATAGAGCTTCTTGTACAACTCGTGATCTGGATGAGAAGCTACTGCAGGGTGGTTCACCTTAGCCACCTTCGGATGGTTCTGCAGGAAATCGACCACCTTCAGCGCATTCTCCACATGGCGCTCAACACGCAAGCTCAGCGTTTCCAGGCCCTGCAGCAATATAAACGCATTGAAGGGCGAGATGGTTGCTCCCGTGTCACGCAAGATGACGGCACGGATACGCGTCACGAAGGCTGCAGCTCCAGCCACATCGGCAAAAACAGCACCATGATAGGAGGGATCGGGCTTGCCCAATGTGGGATACTTGTCAGCATTCTTCTTCCAGTCGAACGATCCACCATCGATGATGACACCTCCCAGCGAGGTTCCGTGACCTCCGATAAACTTCGTGGCTGAATGTACCACCACGTCAGCACCATGCTCCAGTGGACGGATGATATAGGGTGTGCCGAAAGTGTTGTCGATAATCAGGGGGATGTTGTGCTTGTGGGCCACCTCTGACAACGCATCGATATTGGTCACATCGCTGTTCGGATTGCCAAAGGTCTCCGCATAGATCACCTTGGTGTTAGGCTGGATAGCAGCCTCTACGGCAGCCAGGTCGTTCACGTTGACAATGGTATTGGTGATACCTTGGTTAGCTAGCGTGTGGGTAATCAGGTTGAACGAACCACCATACAGATTATCAGCTGCTACGATATGATCGCCTGCCAGCACGATGTTCTGCAGCGCATAGGTGACAGCGGCGGCACCACTGGCTACGGCCAGACCAGCCACGCCACCTTCCAGGGCTGCCACACGGTCCTCGAACACACCCTGCGTCGAATTGGTCAGTCGACCGTAGATGTTGCCTGCATCGCGCAAACCAAAGCGGTCGGCAGCATGCTGTGAGTTACGGAACACGTAGCTGGTAGTCTGGTAGATGGGTACGGCACGCGCATCAGTTGCGGGGTCGGGCTGTTCTTGTCCTACATGCAGTTGTAAAGTCTCGAAGTGTAATTTTTTGTTGTTGCTCATAACTTGTTTCCTTTCTGTTTATTGTCGGTTATTAAACTTTTCTGCTGCAAAGGTACGGCAAAAATCTGAAATCCCCAATAGCACAAATGCGTCATTCTGCATACCATAATCGTGGTATTCTGCCTAAATGTCCTAAATATAATAAGGTATAAGAAGAAAAATAAAACCCAAATAAATTTGGTTTTTCGTTCACTTATTCGTACCTTTGTCGGAAGAAAATCCAAAACTGAATAATTATGATAGACGTTAAAGAGACATTATCCGCTGCTGAAGAGCGCATGGAGATGGCAGCAATGTACCTCGAAGAGGAGCTTAACCGTATCCGAGCCGGACGTGCCAATGTAGCCATCCTGAGCGGTGTGAGAGTAGAGTCGTATGGCCAGAAGGTTCCCCTGAACCAGGTGGCCAATGTGTCAACCCCCGATGCTCGTACCATCGCCATCAAGCCCTGGGACCGAAAGCAAATCAAGGACATCGAGAAAGCCATCATGGACTCTGACGTGGGCATCACCCCTGAGAACAATGGCGAGATTATCCGTCTGGGTATCCCCCAGCCCACCGAGGAGCGTCGTCGCGACCTGGTGAAGCAGTGCAACAAGATTGCTGAGAAGGCTAAGGTCGAGGTGCGCAACGTGCGTGGCGACATCAAGGACAAGCTGAAGAAGGCCATTAAGGACGGACTCAGCGAAGACAACGAGAAAGACGCCGAGCTCGAGTTACAGAAGCTACACGACAAGTACATCAAGAAACTCGACGAACTGATGGAAGCCAAGAACAAGGAGATTATGACAGTCTAAATGAAAGGACTCGTCATTAAGAATACGGGCAGCTGGTACACCGTCCTGACGGACGATGGCCAGCTATTTGATTGTAAGGTTAAGGGCAATTTCCGTATCAAGGGAATCCGCTCCACCAATCCCGTTGCTGTGGGTGACCATGTCACGATAGGCGAAGGCAATTGGATTACCGAGATAGAAGATCGGCGCAACTACATCATACGCAAGAGCATCAACCTCTCCAAACAGAGCCACATCCTGGCAGCCAATGTTGATCAGGCTTTTTTGATTGTCACCGTCAGCAAGCCCGAGACCTCCACCACCTTCATCGATCGTTTTCTTGCCTCAGCAGAGGCCTATCGTGTGCCCGTCGTCCTCATCTTCAACAAAACAGACCTGCTGACTGCTGACGAGCAACACTATCAACAGATGATCATCAATCTCTATGAGCAGATAGGCTACGAGTGCCGAGCCATCTCCGCTGAGACGGGTGAGGGTATGGAAGACCTGCGCCCACTTCTTGAAGGCAAGATCACCCTACTCTCAGGCAACTCGGGTGTAGGCAAGTCGACACTCATCAACCGACTGGTGCCGCATGCCAACCAGCGTACTGCTGAAATCAGCGACGCCCACAATACCGGCATGCACACCACCACCTTCTCGGAAATGATACCTCTTACCTCTAACCTCTCACCTCTAAGCTCTTTTCTCATCGACACTCCAGGCATCAAGGGCTTCGGAACCTTCGATATGGAAAGGGAGGAGTTGACCAGCTATTTCAAGGAAATCTTCGAATTCTCCAAGCAGTGCCGGTTCTCAGACTGCACCCATACCCATGAGCCAGGCTGTGCTGTACTGAAAGCCGTAGAAGACCACTACATCGCCCAGAGCCGATACCAGTCGTACCTCTCTATGCTCGACGACAAGGACGAAAACAAATACCGCGAGGCCTACTAAAAAGCTTCGCGTTATTTTTTTTATTGTGTTTAGCCAATCGTTATCGTGTAGCGTGACATGAACGAGGCTCCTGGCAGCAAGTGGTTCATCAGGGGTTTGTCCTTGAACTCGCCATTGAAGCCACGATGGTCGCCAATGCCATACCAAGGCTCAATGCAGACGAAGGGAGCATTCTTGCCGAAGGGGCTCCAAAAAGCACAGACGGGTGTCTTGTAATCGACAGTAACAGCTGGCTCGCCATCAGTATCCATAAGCATGGCACGGTGGGTCTGACTCTTGTGAATCTTCACGCTATCGTTGCGGAAGAAGCTTTTGCTGACCTCTAAAATCCCCATATCAGCATCCAGAGGAACATCGACCAAATCGTGTGAACCATCAGCATAGCTGCGCAGGATATCGATAGGCTCCTCACAGTCGAGTTTGATAATACCCTCTGTCTTACCACCAGGCAGGTTGAAGGCAGGGTGACCACCTATTTGGAAGTGAATCTCCTGGGTGTCAGTATTCTCCACATGCCAAATAACATGAATCCTATTGCCTTCCAAACGGTAGGTGATGGCCAGATTGAAGTGGTAGGGATAGACCTGTAGCGTCTCCTCACTCTCATGAAGGGCAAAGGTCACTTTGTCGTCGGATTGGCTGATCAGCGTGAAGTCCATGTCGCGGGCAAAGCCATGACGCGGCAAATGATACTCCTTGCCATCAACCCGATAGGTTTGGTCGTTGACACTACAAACGATAGGAAACAGGACTGGTGAATGGCGAGGCCACTCAGGACCTGCCTGCCACATATACTCACGTCCGTCACTATCCTCCACACTCTGGAGCTCGGCTCCTTTTTCAGCGACACGAATGGTCAGCTGTTCATTCTTCAGTTCTACCATAAGACATAAATTTTACGGCAAATATACAAAATAATGGTCAATTATTCGTAACTTTGCAAAAAATTTGGCAATGAATTTAGAAGAATTAGCAAATAAGCGAATTGCAGTATTGCTGTCAGGGGGTGTAGACTCCAGCGTGGTGCTCTACGAACTGGCCCGACAGGGATTGAAACCTGACTGCTTCTACATCAAGATAGGACCGGAGCAAGACGAAGAGTGGGACTGCTCCAGTGAGGAGGATCTGGAGATGGCTACTGCCGTAGCGCATAAGTATGGCTGCAAGCTGGAAGTCATCGACTGCCACCAGGAATATTGGGATCAGGTTACACGCTACACGATGGATAAGGTACGCGCAGGACTGACCCCTAACCCTGACGTGATGTGCAACAGACTGATCAAGTTTGGGGCCTTCCACGAGAAACAAGGCCACGACTACGATCTCATAGCTACTGGACACTATGCCACAACCGAAAATGAGGAATTAGGAATTAGGAATGAGGAATGGTCGCCTAAGACGAGAAAATGGCTTTGCACGAGTCCGGATCCGGTAAAGGACCAGACGGACTTTCTTGCGCAGATATACGACTGGCAGCTGAAGAAGGCGCTATTCCCCATAGGTCACATGATGAAGGAGGAGGTGCGCGCAATAGCCGACCGCGAGCACCTGGCACCTGCCCACCGTCGTGACTCGCAGGGCATCTGTTTCTTGGGAAAAATCAACTACAACGACTATATCCGTCGCTATCTGGGCGAGCTGCCTGGCGATGTCATTGAACTGGAGACGGGCCGTAAGATAGGCCAACACAAGGGGCATTGGTTTCATACCATCGGACAGCGAAAAGGAATGGGACTAGGTGGTGGTCCCTGGTTTGTCATCAAGAAAGACATCAAGCAGAACATCATCTACGTCTCGCATGGCTACGACCCTGAGAGTGCCTATACACAACACTTCCCAATTCATGATTTCCATAGTATCAACGGACAACTGCCTCCAACCGATATCACGCTGAAAATACGCCACACGCCCGACTATCTGCCTGCCCGATTAGAGACTTTGGGTGAAGGGAGATACATGGTTCATGCAGAAGCACCCATTCATGGAGTAGCCCCAGGCCAATTCTGCGTCATTTACGACGCAGACCACCATCGCTGCTACGGCTCAGGCGAGATTACTCTTTAGCAGGCAATCGCTAACGTATCATTTCCACCTTCTCCCCCATCAGACCATTGAGGTAGACTTCCAAGGCAGTATAGCCTTCCTTTGACACCACCCTCTTTCCATCTTCAGGGTCAGAGGGGTTCAGTCCGTGAGCCTTCTCCCACTCATCGGGCATGCCGTCGTGGTCACTGTCGGTGGGAGCGACGGCATCAGCATACGCAGGCCATCCGTCAGCATCAGCTGGAGAATCGATGATGCCTTGTCGGTGGGCACTCCGCCCGCTATAACGCGGAGTCCCGTTTTTCACATCCTCAATGATACGCCGTTCTACAGCATCGCGGTGAATAGTACCTGCTTTCTGCAGCACGTGCTTGTAGGCTTTCTTGGCCGACTCAGCAGGTGTGAGGTAGCGCGCATACGCGGGCTTGGTCAGAGGCTTGTCCTGCTTCATCTGTTCCACACTGAACCCAGTCTTGTTGCCAACCAGTGTCCAGTTGTCCTTCGACTTCTGGCCTTCCATCACATTATCGGCGAAATACCATAGCGACGGGCCTGTAAGCTGCTTACCCTTTCGCGCCTGCGAGAGCTCTATCAAGACGTTATCGGCAGGATGGGCTGGACCAGGCTTATAGTAGTTGCCCATAAAGTTGCATTCATGCGAACTACCTTCGCCAGCCTCGTTCTCACCACCATAGCACGAGTTACGTCGTCCCCAGTTGAAATTGACGTTGTTCTGGTATTCCAAAAACACGTTCTTGTCAACCTTTGGGTTTGTAGCTCCATTGATACGTGCACTACGGCTGTCGTTGTTGGCCAACAGGTTATGATGGAACGTTGCCGGCGAGCCTCCCCACTGACACCCATAGCCTCGCACACCTTTCTTATGGCCTGCATCGTAGAGACCCTCATGTACAATGCACCACTGAACAGTCGTAAAATGGTTGTCGTAGACGGTCATGTTCTCTTCTCCACTCCAGCCGAAGCAGCAGTGGTCGATGATGACATTCTGGGCATTTTCAATACCTATGGCACCACCCTCAATGAAGCACCGCTTCTTGTAGCTGGCATCCGTCTCGCCGTCCTCGCGCTGCAGTTCCTTAACACCCAGACGGGCACGAATGTTGCGGATGATGACATTGTCGGAGCCACCCAGGTTCAGCTTGCCGCCTCGTATCAGGATACCCTCACCAGGGGCTGTCTGTCCCGCGATGGTTACATTCTTAAGCTTGGCACGGATGGAGTTCTCGCCCTTACGCTGGGGGTTAGGGCCTATCGTAATGATGCCGCTGACGCGAAATACGATGGTGGCATTCTCGCGCCCTGCATCTGTCAGAGCCCAACGCAGGGAACCCTCGCCGCTGTCGCTGAGATTGGTCACTTCAACAACCTTGCCGCCACGTCCTCCCGAAGCAAAGCGGCCAAAGCCCTCAGCTGTAGGGAAGGCTGGAGTCTGCGCCTGCACACTCAGGGCAAGCCCAACAGCCAGAGTCATCAGCAAATGTCTTTTCGTATTCATATATGTATAAATCTTTTAATTAGGGATGCAGACGATCAGTCGTCATGCGACTCATGTACTGCTGGATAATAGCCTTCAACTCGAGTTCCATCTCTGCTTGATGTTGATGTTCACCTAACAGGTTGTGTTGCATGAGCGAGTCTGAGAGAGCATAGACACCACGAGTATGGGTGCCGTCGAACTGCAACACATGGTCGTGCTTGACATATTGGTAAATGCCGTTCAGATAGTTGACAGCCCAGGTATCTTCAGCAGGCGTGTTAAGAACGTCGATACCGAAGGCGAAATAGGGTTTCGGATAGTGTAGGCGCGCCATCACCGTAGGCAGGATATCAATCTGCTGGGCTATCTTCGGAAGTATAGCAGGCTGCAGATCGGTGACACCGGGCTCATAGATGATGATGGGCGAACAGAAGCCTCCGAGATCGGTTTGATACTCCAGATGGTCGGAGAGATTGGTATGGTCGCTGGTCAACACGAAGATAGTGTTCTTGAACCAGGGCTGACGACTAGCCTGACGGAAGAAGCGTCCCAGCGCCATATCGGTATAGCGAATGCACTTATGCATGGCGATGCCCTCCTCAGGATAGACATCCTTGTACTGCTCAGGAATGACAAAGGGATGATGGCTGCTAGCGGTGAAGATAGCAGTCATGAAAGGTTGCTTCATCTCCGACATCTTGGCACTGTAATACTGCAGGAAAGGTTCGTCCCAGATGGCCCACGTTCCATCGAAATCAGCCTCCCCACCAAAACGGCTGTCGGCTTCGTAGTCTTCGCGCCCGTAATACTGCTGAAAACCTGTGCTGCGTGCAAAAGCCTGGAAACCCATAGAGCCGCGCTGGGCACCATGGAAGAAGGCTGTCTCATAGCCCTCGCCAGCCAGCAACGAGGCGAAGCCACTGACCTGGTTCATCGATGCCGGTGTCAGGAAGAAAGGCTCGACAAACATCGGAATGCTGCTCAAGATGGAGGGCATGCCATCGATAGACTTTCGTCCATTACAGTAGGAATATTTGAAGGTGATGCTCTTGCTGATGAGCGAGTCGATACAGGGAGTATAGCCCTTATAGCGACTGTTCTCGAGTGTGCGGTTCAAGGCTCCGATATACTCACGACCAAAGCTCTCGACAATGAGTACCACCACATTCTTCTTGACCATTGGCACGGAGTCGATAGGCACATGGACAGGACTATAGACAGCTTCTAGTTGCTGTTCGTCGGCAAAATAGTCGGGTACGACGAAGACATCCTTGCCAATGGTACGATAGAGAGAGAAGGGGGTATTCAGCACCAGGGCGGCCTCAACAGGACGGTTGGCATACTGGTTGGCATTGGAGGTGGTGATGGGACGTACAGCGGTAGCAAAGCCACCACGAATGCCTGCCACCACAAATGGGGTCAACGCCAGTAGCGAGAGGAGCGTAGCCACATCATAATGCCACCAGCGGTAGTCAGCAGGCTTGAGGCGTGTAGGGCGGTAGAGATGATACATCGCCCACACCACGATGATGAAGAGTACAACAAGATAGCAGTGGCGCAGGGTTTCCGTCAGAAAGATACTACCCAAATTGCCCTCATTGGAGAACTCACCAAAGACAGTCGTCGTGGTGCGACGCATGGTGAAACGGAAATAGACGGTATCACACAGATTAATGGCCAGCGCCAAGCCATTGATGATGAGGTATACGGTACGACAGAGCTTCTGGTAAATAGGAGTCTCCTTGAAATGCAAGGGGAACAACATCATCACGACATACGGGATGTTAGTTACCAGAATGGCTGACGTATCGAACACCAGACCACCACCGAACATCTCCAGCAGATGGCTAAACGTCAGACCCTGGCTGAAGTAGGAGTAGTTGACCAACAGGTAGACGATGCGTGCCAAGAAATAGACGGCATAGGCCAGCAGCAGATTGCAGCAGGTGGCAGCCAGAGGGGCCAAAAGTCCTAAACGTCGAAGGTCTACCATCACGTCACAAATCTTTTAAGTCCTTTGTTGTCGATTGCAGAATAGCCTTGCCCATACGCTCCAGTCGGGCGGCATCGGAACCGGTGTCAGCAATGACCTTCCTAGAGTCGAGGTCGTAGGCCATGAATCCCGTCGAGTCGACGAGCGAGAAGCCATTATTATAGGTATGGAAAGCAAACGGATAGCGGTAGTTGCTACCTAACACATTGCGACTCCACTTGAAGTCGTCATAAGGCAACCCCAGCTGGGCAAGCAGCGTGGCGGCCATATCAGTCTGATTGCAAATCTTCGAGACTTCAAACGGCTGACTGACCGCACCACCTGTCCACACCATAGGAATAAGATTACGACGCGGATGAGACTGGTCTATCCCATCGCCATCCATACTATGGTCGGGTAACAGGACGATGAGCGTATTAGCCCATCGGTCGGTATTCTTCAGTTTGTCGATGAAACGCCCAATGCACTGGTCCAGATAGTAGAAGGCATTGAGTACCTCATCGTCATATTGGTGGATGGGTACATCCCAGGGTTGATGGCTGCTCAGGGTGGAGAAACCGATGAGCTGGGGCGACTGTCCTGTGGTGAGCAGCTGATAGAGAGTGTCGAAAGTGATATCGTCACGTACACCCCACTCGGAGGTCTGCTGCTCAGCACGGCTGTAGTCCTTCTTCCAAACCAATTGGCTGAAACCTGTACCCACCAGATAACTACGCATATTGGTGAAATTGATGTCACCACCATAGATATAAGTAGTATGATAGCCCTCACGCTGCAGCGTACGCGCAATGCTAGGCAGCCCATGAGTCTTCTTAGGCATCTTCATGACCGATGACGTGGGGAACGAGGGGTAGCCGCTATAGGTACACACCGTGCCACGATCGGTACGCCAGGAGTTGGCATAGCACCGGGAGAAGTTGATACCCTCCTGCTTCAAGCGCTGCAGGTTAGGCATGGCTTCGCTGAATATCTCGCCAGCACTCTCCATCAGGATGACGACAATGTCAGGATGTCTGGTAGTGAGCAGGCTGACAGTAGAATCAGCTGCAGCAGGATACAGGCCATCCATCAGATGGTCGCACTCCTGCTGGGTATAGTAATCGTAGTCAACAATATGGCTGGCCGACTTCTCGAAAGAGGCAAAGAAATTGAATACGGGATTGACTGCTGAGTGATTCAGGAACTGGTTGTCTGAATAGTACACCTGTCCGATGTTGGTGGTCGATTCATCCAAACCACCACGGATGCCAATGACCATCAGGGGGATGAGCACCAGTGCACAGCAACTCTCCAGGATGCGGTGACGACTCCGCGTGATATCAAAACGGGGATGGGTAAAGAGCCAGTAGAACAGGACACCCAGTAGAATGAGTGCAAGCAGGCGAAGCAGTAGATAACCCCACGACACGCTGGCCATAGCCTCGGTGGGCGTCTCCAAATACTGCAGGCAGGAGGCATCGAGCTTGAAGCCCCAGAACTCATAAAGGCTGGTATCAGCCACAAAGGCCAGCACTAAGACCACCGCAATGAGCAGGTTGTAGCCCTTGAGGAACAGGCGTAGGGGTTTGGCTCCACCAGCAAAGATGCTAACGACAGCTGTCAGGAAAGGAATGATAAGCAGGTAGAGTGACATTGACAGGTCGAGGCTCAGCCCATGGTAGAGGACGTGAAAGACATCGGTGAAGGCAAACGGGTGGCCTGCTGAATTGTACAGCATAAAGCAAGGCTTGGCGACCATGAACAGCACGACCGTCAGCAGATAGGTCTTGAGCAGATATAGTACGCGTTGCTTCATGTAACTTGTGATCAGAGTGATTGCATGTCGTTCAGTTTCTTATAGTAGCCATCGATAGCGAGCAACTCGTCGTGGGTGCCGCGCTCGACAATCTGACCTTCGTGTAGGACACAGATTTCATCAGCATTCTTGATGGTAGACAGACGATGGGCAATAGCAACAGTGGTACGCGTCTTCATTAATCGCTCGAGGGCATCTTGTACCAAGCGTTCGCTCTCCGTATCCAAAGCCGAAGTGGCCTCGTCGAGTATCAGGATGGGCGGATTCTTCAGAATGGCACGGGCTATGGACACACGTTGACGCTGCCCACCGCTTAGGCGACCTCCCCTATCACCGATATTGGTTTCGAACTGATGTTCTGTCTGCATGATGAAATCGTAGGCATTAGCGATCTTGGCAGCCTCAGCAATCTGCTGGTCGGTAGCCTTTTCGACTCCAAAGGAGATATTATTACGGAAGGTATCGTTGAAGAGGATGGCCTCCTGGTTCACATTGCCAATGAGCTGGCGCAGGTCCTGTATGCCCAGATCCTTCACATTGACGCCATCGATGAGTACCTCACCCTCTTGAACATCATAGTAACGGGGAATGAGGTCAACAAGCGTAGACTTGCCGGAACCGGACTGTCCCACGATGGCAATGGTCTTGCCCTTTGGAATAGTGAGGTTGATATGTTTCAGCACCCACTGCTCGCCATAGCGGAACGAGACATCGCGGAAGGTAATCTCACGCTCGAAGGCAGGCAGATGTTTGGGACTCTCGGGCTCCTTGATGGTATTCTCGGCCATCAAAATCTTGTCGATGCGCTCCATAGAGGCAAGTCCCTTGGGGATGTTATAGCCTGCACGGGAGAACTCCTTCAAGGGGTGGATGATGGAATAGAGTATGACCATGTAGTAGATGAAGATGGGACCAGTGAAGACATTATAGTTCAGCACCAGAACACCTCCAAACCACAGGACGATGACGACCAGCAGGGTGCCTAGGAACTCACTGATGGGATGGCCCAGCTGGATACGCAAATGGACACGGGTGAGCTGGTTGCGGTACTCGTCATTGATACGGGAAAACTTATCGTTCATCTTCTGCTCTGCACAGAAAGCTTTGATGATGCGCAAGCCACCTAAGGTCTCCTCCAGCACACTCATGGTGTCGCTCCAAAGGGATTGTGCCCTGACGCTCTTCTGTTTCAGACTCTTACCTGCCAGTCCCATGAGCCAGATGACCAAGGGGATGAGGGTGACGGTAAATAGGGTGAGCTCCCAAGAGATGGCTATCAGTGTGACGAAATAGCAGATAATCAAGATGGGGTCTTTCATCAACAAGTCGAGCGATGACATGACGGAAGTCTCCACCTCCTGTACATCACCACTCATGCGAGCAATAATATCACCCTTACGTTCCTCTGAGAAGAATCCTAAAGGCAGGGCTGTCACTTTCTTGTACATCAGGTTACGGATGTCGCGAACCACACCTGTACGGATGGGTGTCAGCAGGGCACCACCAAGATAGTAAGCTGTCACCTTGAAAAGAGTCATGCCCGCCAAGAACATACCGATAAGGAAGAGTGTGGTTGTAGCTCCGTAATCGTCGATCAGCTGGCTGACATAGAAATTCATATTGTTCATCAACACCTCCTGGATATTGCCCCAGTCCCACGCCATGAGGGCGGTAGCCTTCTCTGAGTCGCCTGTCTGAAAGAGAATCTGAAGGATGGGGATGATGGCAGCAAACGAGAAGATGTTCAGCAATGCTGACATCACGTTGGCAATGACAGAAAGAACGATGAACTTCTTGTAAGGCGGAAGGAACCGTTTCAGGACTTGAAGGAACTCTCTCATAATATTTCGCCGAATAAAGTTGCACTTGTACTATGGGTAATACGCACACGTACCGTCTCGCCAATATGATGCGTACCTTTGTCGACCACAACAGCCTTGTTCTGTTCGGTACGTCCCATCAGCTGTTCACGGCTACGCTTGGAAAACGCTTCGAGCAAGACATCAAACTCCCTACCCTCGTCACGCTTGTTGGCAATGGCCGACTGTTCAGTCTGTAGGGCAATGAGCTCGTTGAGACGACGAATCTTCTCGGCTTCCGGTACATCGTCGGGCAGATGTTTCGAGGCGTAAGTTCCAGGACGCTCGGAATACTTGAACATAAAGGCGGAGTCGTAGCCTACCTCACGCATCAGCGAGAGGGAGAGCTGGTGGTCTTCCTCCGTCTCAGAATGATAGCCCACAAAGATATCGGTAGAAAGGCCACAGTCGGGGATGATGCGACGAATGGCATCCACACGGTCAAGATACCACTCGCGGGTATACTTGCGGTTCATGAGATGAAGAATACGGTTGCTGCCGCTCTGCACTGGCAGATGGATATGCTTGCAGACGTTAGGCACCTCGGCAATGACATGCAGCGTCTCGTCGCTCATATCCTTAGGATGCGAGGTGGTGAAACGCACACGCATGGTGGGAACCTCTTCGGCCACACGACGCAGCAACTCAGGGAAACCTATCTCCTCAAAGCGGTAGCTGTTGACATTCTGGCCTAACAGCGTCACTTCCTTGAAACCACGGTCGCGCAAATCGCGCACTTCGCGAAGGATGCTCTCCAAATCACGGCTACGCTCACGACCACGGGTGTAAGGCACGATGCAGTAATGGCAGAAATTGTTGCAGCCACGCATGATGCTGACGAACCCTCCAATCTTGGCACCATGTAAACGCTGGGGCACCACGTCCTTGTAGGTCTCACTGGTAGACAGCTCGATATTGATGGCCTTATGGCCTGTCTCAGCCTGGGCAATGAGGTCGGGAAGCGACAGATAAGCATCAGGACCTGCCACCAAGTCACAATGATGATGCTCCAACAGGTCGTCCTTCACACGCTCTGCCATACATCCCAAAACACCGATAATCAACGGACGCTTGCGACGCATGGCATCGAGGGCATCCAACCGATGATAAATCTTCTGCTCAGCATTGTCGCGCACGGAACAGGTGTTCAGGAACACGGCATCAGCCTGGTCTACATCGTCGGTGGCCTCATAGCCTGCCATCTGCATGACAGAGGCAACCACCTCAGAATCGGCCACATTCATCTGACAGCCATAGGTCTCAATATACAGTTTCTTCATCCTTTTAGTGAGAAAAGCACCGCCACAACAGCATGCGACGGTGCCTTACTTTATTCATGAGTTAATATCAACAACTTACTTCTCGTCGAGAACGGGCTCCTCAGCGAAGTCGAGCACATTCTTCTTGTTAGCCTGCATGCGCTCATACTCTTCCTTAGAACCTACAATAATCTTCTCGAACTCACGCAGACCAGTACCAGCAGGAATCAGGTGACCGGCAATCACGTTCTCCTTCATACCTTCCAGACGGTCTTCCTTACCACGGATGGCAGCCTCGTTGAGTACCTTCGTAGTCTCCTGGAATGATGCAGCAGACATGAACGACTTGGTCTGCAGAGCGGCACGGGTGATACCTTGCAGGATCTGAGTTGAGGTAGCAGGTACGGCATCACGAACCTGAACGAGCTTCAGGTCACGGCGCTTCAGCATAGAATTCTCGTCGCGCAGCTTGCGAGCAGTAACGATCTGACCCTTCTGCATATTCTCTGAGTCGCCAGCGTCGGTGACTACCTTCTTACCCCAGATACGGTCGTTCTCCTCAGCGAAGTCGAGCTTATCGATGATATCTGACTCCAGGAAAGAGGTATCACCTGGGTCATTGATCTGTACCTTACGCATCATCTGACGAACGATAATCTCAAAGTGCTTGTCGTTGATCTTCACACCCTGCAGACGGTATACGTCCTGAACCTCGTTAACGATGTACTCCTGAACAGCCGTGGGACCCTTGATGGCCAGGATGTCGGCAGGAGTGATGACGCCATCAGACAGCGGAGTACCAGCACGAACGGCATCGTGTTCCTGTACCAGAATCTGCTTAGACAGCGATACGAGATACTTACGCTGCTCACCAGTCTTAGAGGTAACGATGATCTCGCGGTTACCACGCTTTACCTTACCCATGGTGACCTCACCATCAATCTCGGATACGATAGCAGGGTTGGATGGGTTACGAGCCTCGAAGAGCTCGGTTACACGGGGCAGACCACCAGTGATGTCACCACCCTTGGCTGCAGCACGTGGAATCTTGACGAGGGTCTCACCAGTCTTGACGGTCTGACCGTCCTCAACCACAACGTGACCACCTACAGGGAAGTTATAGGTACCAATCACCTCACCATTAGCACCGACTACATCACAGGTAGGAACCTTCAGCTTGTCACGAGACTCGGTGACAATCTTCTCAGTCAGACCCGTGGTCTCGTCAGTCTCAGCACGATAGGTAACACCCTCGATGACATCGTGGAACTTCAACGTACCAGCATACTCAGTAACGATGACGGCATTGAAGGGATCCCACTGGGCTACCTTGTCGCCCTTCTTGACGGTATCGCCATTCTTATAATAGAGTGAAGAACCATAAGGCACATTGACGGTAGACAGTACAATCTTCGTATTCACGTCGACGAAACGGAGTTCACCCAGACGGCTGACAACCATCTCGCAAGCACGACCATCCTCATCGAATGGTACGGTACGAACCTCCTCAAGTTCAATCTTTGAGTCGTTCTTAGCCACGATGGCTGCATTGGCAGCTGCATTGGCAGCCACACCACCGGCATGGAACGTACGCAGCGTCAGCTGAGTACCTGGCTCACCGATAGCCTGGGCGGCAATCACACCGACAGCCTCACCCTTCTGTACCATCTTACGGGTAGCGAGGTTACGTCCGTAACACTTCATGCAGACACCATGCTTAGACTCGCAGGTGAGCACGGAACGAATCTCGACAGACTCAATGGGTGACTCCTCGATAATCTGAGCAATAGGCTCGGTAATCTCCTCACCAGCAGCTACGATGAGCTCACCAGTAGAAGGATGGATGATATCATGTACTGACACACGACCCAGGATGCGCTCATAGAGCGTAGAGATGGTCTCATCGCCATTCTTCAAAGCGGTGCAGACGAGTCCGCGCAGCGTACCGCAGTCCTCCTCGTTGATAATCACATCGTGGCTGACGTCAACCAGACGACGAGTCAGATAACCTGCGTCGGCAGTCTTCATGGCGGTATCGGCAAGACCCTTACGGGCACCGTGGGTAGAGATAAAGTACTCGAGCACTGACATACCCTCCTTGAAGTTCGACAGAATAGGATTCTCAATAATCTGAGCACCCTCAGCACCGGCCTTCTGGGGCTTGGCCATCAGACCACGCATACCAGAGAGCTGACGAATCTGGTCCTTCGAACCACGGGCACCAGAGTCAAGCATCATGAAGACGGCATTGAAGCCCTGGTCAGCCTCGGTCATCTCCTTCATCAGCACATTGCCGAGGTCGTTATTGATATGTGTCCAGGTATCGATAACCTGATTGTAACGCTCATTATCGGTGATGAAGCCCATGTTGTAGTTTTCAGTAATCTGACGAACCTCTTCATTACCCTTTTCCACCAGGTCTTTCTTCGACTCAGGGATGATAATGTCGTCAAGGTTGAACGACAGACCTGCTTCATAAGCCATGCGGTAACCGAGGTTCTTGATACCATCGAGGAACTCGCAAGCCTCAGCAAAACCTACATTCTTGATTACGTCGGCAATGATGTCGCGGAGTGACTTCTTAGAGATAATCTTATTGACGTAACCTACCTCCTTAGGAATGATGCCATTGACGATGACACGACCAACAGAGGTCTCTACCATACGCTTCTGGGGCTTGCCATCGACGATGTCGTCGACTACTACCTTCACCTGGGCGTGCAAGTCGCACTTACCCTCGTTATGGGCGATGATAGCCTCCTCAGGACCATAGAACGACAGGCCTTCACCCTTGGCACCTGGACGGATCTTTGAGATATAGTAGAGTCCGAGCACCATATCTTGTGAAGGTACGGTGATAGGAGCACCATTGGCAGGGTTCAGGATGTTATGGCTCTGCAACATCAGAATCTGTGCCTCGAGGATAGCCTCGTTAGACAACGGAAGGTGTACAGCCATCTGGTCACCATCGAAGTCTGCATTGAACGCGGTACAAGCCAGGGGGTGCAGCTGGATAGCCTTACCCTCAATCAGCTTGGGCTGGAAAGCCTGGATACCCAGACGGTGCAGTGTTGGTGCACGGTTCAAGAGTACGGGGTGACCCTTCATCACATTCTCCAGGATGTCCCAGATAACGGGCTCACGACGGTCAACAATCTTCTTGGCTGACTTCACCGTCTTCACGATACCGCGCTCAATGAGCTTACGGATGATGAATGGCTTGTAAAGCTCGGCAGCCATCAACTTAGGCAGACCGCACTCACCCATCTTCAACTCAGGACCTACGACGATAACCGAACGGGCTGAATAGTCAACACGCTTACCGAGCAAGTTCTGACGGAAACGACCCTGCTTACCTTTCAGCGAGTCACTGAGTGACTTCAGCGGACGGTTAGAGTCGCTCTTCACGGCTGAAGACTTACGGCTGTTGTCGAACAATGAGTCGACAGCCTCCTGCAACATACGCTTCTCATTGCGCAGGATGACCTCAGGAGCATGAATCTCCATCAGACGCTTCAGACGGTTATTGCGGATGATGACACGACGATAGAGGTCGTTCAGGTCGGAGGTAGCGAAACGGCCACCATCCAGGGGAACGAGCGGACGCAACTCAGGAGGAGTGACGGGAATGATCTTCATGATCATCCACTCAGGACGGTTGATGCCCTTCTCCACACTAGAGCGGAAAGCCTCTACTACCTGCAGACGCTTCAATGCCTCGTTCTTGCGCTGAACAGAAGAATCGCTGTTAGCACGGTCACGCAGCTCGTAAGACAGCGAGTCGAGGTCAAGACGGAGCAGCAGGTCATAGATAGCCTCGGCACCCATCTTGGCGATGAACTTATTGGGATCGCTGTCGTCCAGATAGTCGTTTTCGGCTGAAATCTGGTTCTCGATGATGTCATTATACTCATCTTCTGACAGCAGGTCGAACACGTTTGAACCAAGGGCGTCACCACCCTCTGCATCTTTCTTGCCAGCCATCACACCTGGCTGGATGACTACGTAGCGCTCGTAATAGATAATAGCATCAAGCTTCTTGGTAGGCAGACCAAGCAGATAGCCAATCTTATTGGGGAGACTACGGAAGTACCAGATATGGGCTACTGGCACAACGAGCTCGATGTGACCAGTACGCTCACGACGTACTTTCTTCTCGGTAACCTCTACACCACAACGGTCGCAGACAATACCTTTATAACGGATACGCTTGTACTTGCCGCAGGCGCACTCATAGTCCTTGGTAGGACCGAAGATACGCTCGCAGAACAAACCATCGCGCTCAGGCTTGTAGGTACGATAGTTGATGGTCTCTGGCTTGGTCACCTCACCGAATGAACTCTCCAGGATCTCCTCAGGAGAAGCCAGTCCGATAGTAATCTTTGAGAAGTTACTCTTTATCTTTGAATCTTTCTTGAAAGCCATATTTCAATCTTTAAACTTTAATCTTTAATCTTTAAACTCTCAGATTAGTCCATCTTAATGCTAAGACCAAGACCCTTCAACTCATGCAACAACACATTGAGTGACTCAGGAATACCAGGAGTAGGCATGGGCTCACCCTTGACGATAGCCTCATAAGCCTTGGCACGACCTACTACATCATCAGACTTGATAGTCAAGATCTCCTGCAGGACGTGGCTGGCGCCGAATGCCTCGAGTGCCCAAACCTCCATCTCACCGAAACGCTGACCACCGAACTGTGCTTTACCACCAAGTGGCTGCTGGGTAATCAAGCTGTACGGACCGATAGAACGGGCGTGCATCTTGTCCTCAACCATGTGACCGAGTTTCAAGAAGTAAGTGATACCTACAGTTGCTGGCTGGTCGAACTTCTCACCGGTCTCACCATCATAGAGGTGGGTAGAGCAGAGACGAGGCAGACCTGCCTTGTCAGTCCACTCAGCGAGGTCTTCCAGCTTAGCACCGTCGAAGATAGGCGTTGCAAACTTCACACCCAGACGCTTACCGGCAGCACCGAGGATGGCCTCGAAGATCTGACCGAGGTTCATACGTGAAGGCACACCCAGCGGGTTCAGTACCAAGTCTACAGGACGACCATCCTCGAGGAATGGCATATCCTCCTGACGTACCACCTTCGATACGATACCCTTGTTACCGTGACGACCGGCGAGCTTATCACCAACACCGATCTTACGTTTCTTAGCCACGTACACCTTAGCCATCTGCAGGATACCTGAAGGCAGCTCGTCACCAATAGTGATGGCAAACTTCTTACGCTTCATCTCTGCATCGAGCATCTTGAACTTCTTCATATAGTTGATGATCAGCTTACCAATGAGCTCGTTCTTGTGCTCATCGTTAGTCCAATTGCTGATCTGTACGTCGCCATACTCCAGATTCTTCAGGGCTGTCATCGTGAACTTGCTGCCCTTAGAGATAATCTCTGCGCCAGTATAATCCTTAACACCCAGAGAGGTCTTACCCTTGGTGAGGGTCATCAGCTTCTCAACGAGAATATCCTTCAGGTCGGCAATCTTAGCCTCATGCTCCTCATCAATTTTAGCCAGCAAGAGCTTGTCCTGCTGCTTGGTCTGACGGGTCTTGACGGCACGGGTAAAGAGTTTCTTGTCGATGATAACACCCGTCAGTGAAGGATTAGCCTTCAGTGAAGAGTCTTTCACATCACCTGCCTTATCGCCGAAGATGGCGCGCAACAACTTCTCCTCTGGTGAGGGATCGCTCTCACCCTTAGGTGAAATCTTACCAATCAGGATATCGCCTGGCTCAACACGAGCACCTACACGGATGACACCATTGTCGTCAAGGTCCTTGGTTGCCTCCTCGCTGACATTGGGGATATCGGCAGTGAACTCCTCAGCGCCACGCTTGGTCTCACGAACGTCGAGAGAATACTCATCAACATGAACAGAGGTCAGTACGTCCTCACGGACAATACGCTCGTTGAGCACGATGGCATCCTCGTAGTTGTAACCCTTCCAAGGCATGTAAGCCACAAGCAGGTTACGACCCAGTGCCAACTCACCATTCTCGGTAGCATAACCCTCAGTCAGGATGTCACCCTTCTTCACACGCTGACCCTTGTCGCAGATAGGACGCAGGTCGATGGTCATGTTCTGGTTGGTACGACGGAACTTAGGAATGCGATACTCCTTCAGAGCGGGCTCAAAGCTAACGAACTCCTCGTCCTCGGTACGATCGTAGAGGATACGGATAGTAGTGGCATCAACATAGTCTACCACACCATCGCCCTCGGCAGTAATCATCGTACGAGAGTCCTCGCAGACCTGCTTCTCGATACCAGTACCGACGATAGGAGCCTCGTTGTGAAGCAGGGGAACGGCCTGGCGCATCATGTTCGATCCCATCAGCGCACGGTGAGCATCGTCGTGCTCCAGGAACGGAATGAGTGATGCAGCGATAGAGGCAATCTGCTGGGGAGAAACGTCCATCAGGTCAACCTGCGTAGGAGGCACAACAGGGAAGTCGGCATCCTGACGACACTTGACAACAGGGCGGATAAAGGTACCATCATCGCGCAAGGGAGCATTTCCCTGACCGATAACATGATCCTCTTCCTCCTCGGCAGTCAGATATACGATATCATCGTTATTCAGATTGGCAACACCGTTCTCAATCTTACGATAAGGAGTCTCGATGAAACCAAGCTCATTAATCTTAGCATATACACACAATGAAGAAATCAGACCGATGTTAGGTCCTTCAGGGCTCTCAATAGGACAGAGACGACCGTAGTGTGTATAGTGTACGTCACGAACCTCGAAACCTGCACGCTCACGAGACAGACCGCCAGGACCCAGGGCTGAGAGACGACGCTTGTGGGTCACCTCGGCCAGCGGGTTGGTCTGATCCATGAACTGTGACAATGGGTTGGTTCCGAAGAACGAGTTGATCACGCTAGAGATTGTCTTAGCGTTAATCAGGTCGGTCGGGGTGAACACCTCGTTATCGCGAACGTTCATGCGCTCACGGATAGTACGGCTCATACGGGCCAGACCGATAGAGAACTGGTTAGACAGCTGCTCACCAACGGTACGTACGCGACGGTTTGACAGGTGGTCAATATCGTCGACGGTAGCCTTCGAGTTAATCAGCTGGATGAGATACTTGATAATCTCGATGATATCCTCCTTGGTCAGCACGCGAACATCCATCTCGGTGTCGAGTCCCAACTTCTTATTGATACGGTAGCGACCTACATCACCCAGGTCGTAGCGCTTGTCTGAGAAGAACAGGTTCTGGATAACCTCGCGAGCACTGGCATCATCAGCAGGATCTGCATTACGCAGCTGGCGATAGATGTAGAGTACGGCCTCCTTCTCTGAGTTTGAGGGGTCCTTCTGCAGGGTATTGAAGATGATAGAGAAATCCTGAGCTACTGACTCGTCCTTGTGAACAAGGATAGTAGAGGCACCACTCTCCAAAATATCCATCAGGTTGTCTTCGGTTATCTCCGTCTCACGCTCCATGATGACTTCGTTACGCTCAATAGAAACAACCTCACCGGTATCCTCATCCACGAAGTCCTCGTTCCAGCTCTTCAGCACACGGGCTGCCAGCTTGCAACCGATGACTTCCTTCAGGGCCTTCTTGTTGACCTTAACCTCCTCTGCGAGGTCGAAGATCTGCAGGATGTCCTTATCAGTCTCAAAACCGATGGCTCTCAGCAGTGTGGTAACAGGCAACTTCTTCTTACGGTCGATGTATGCGTACATGACATTGTTGATGTCAGTAGCAAACTCAATCCATGAACCCTTGAACGGGATGATACGTGCAGAATATAGCAACGTACCATTGGCATGCACGTTCTGGCCGAAGAATACGCCAGGAGAACGGTGCAGCTGCGATACAACCACACGCTCGGCACCATTAATCACGAAGGTGCCATTTGCCGTCATATAAGGGATAGGACCGAGGAAGACGTCCTGAATCACTGTACCGAAATCCTCATGATCGGGGTCAGTGCAATAAAGTTTCAACTTAGCCTTCAAAGGTACACTATAAGTCAGGCCGCGCTCCAGACACTCGTCGATGGTGTAACGGGGCGGGTCGATATAGTAATCCAAGAACTCAAGAACGAAGTTATTACGCGTGTCGGTGATAGGGAAGTTCTCAGCGAACACCTTATACAGACCGTCGTTCTTGCGTTCCTCAGGTGGAGTGTCCAACTGTAGGAAGTCTTTGAAAGACTTTAATTGCACATCGAGGAAATCCGGGAATGGCATCGGATTCTTGACGCTGCTAAAGTTTACTCTGTTATCTATTACTTTTGAAGCCATATATCATTAATGTGGGTTATTGTTTCCTAGTGAAACTAGCAATACTAGTCATACTAGATATACTAGCTTTGACTAGAAAAGACAAGAAAATGGTCGGGAACCCTCTACTGGAGAGCTCCCAACCATATGATATTTGTTGTGCTATATTATTTCAGCTCAACTACGGCACCAGCCTCTTCGATAGCCTTCTTCAGGTTCTCAGCCTCGTCCTTAGAGAGACCTTCCTTCAGGGTAGAAGGAGCACCGTCTACGAGATCCTTAGCTTCCTTCAGACCGAGACCACAAGCCTCCTTAACGGCCTTTACAACCTGCAGCTTAGCTGCACCTACTTCCTTCAGAACTACGTCGAAAGAAGACTTCTCCTCTGCAGCGGCAGCCTCGCCACCAGCAGCGGGACCAGCAGCAACAGCAACAGCTGCAGCAGCGGGCTCAATTCCATACTCTTCCTTCAGGACGGTTGCCAACTCTTGTACTTCTTTCACTGTGAGGTTTACCAACTCCTCAGCAATAGCTTTAATATCTGCCATTTTATTTAAAATTTTAATTGTTTTTTAATGTTAATGTTTGTATCTCTTCGCTTATTATTTGTTACGCTCAGCGATAGCGTCAAGCAGTCCATGAATCTTACCACCTGCGTTCAGGCCAGAAACAACGTTCTTGACCGGTGACTGCAGCAGAGCCACAACGTCGGCAATAAGCTCGTTCTTACTCTTGATAGAAACAAGTTCCTCAAGTTTGTTGGCACCTACGAAGAAACCTTCCTCTGCATAAGCAGCCTTCATGGCGGGGATGCCTTCCTTCTTATATTCCTTGAGCAACTTTGCGGGAACGTTAGCTGTCTGTGTGAACATGACAGCTGTGCTTCCCTTCAAGCTACCATAGAGCTCAGAAAAGTCAATGTCTGAAGCTTCGAAAGCCTTGTGCAGAAGAGTGTTCTTCACAACGACCATCTTAATCTCACTCTTGAAGCACTTGCGACGAAGATCGCTCGTCTGCTCAGCGTTCAGTCCGGCAATGTCTACCAGATAGAAATGAGGATATTCCTTCAGCTTCTGACCAAGTTCAACTACGATAGTATCTTTTAATTCCTTTTTCATTTTACTAAACTTTTTACGAGTTATTCAACTGATTTAGGATCTACCTTGATACCAGCGCTCATGGTGCTGGAGATAAAGATACTCTTCATATAGGTACCCTTGGCAGCAGCCGGCTTCAGCTTGATAATAGTCTGCAGGAACTCCTTGGCATTTCCGTAAATCTGCTCTGGAGTGAAGGTAACCTTACCGATTGAGGCGTGTACAATACCAGCCTTGTCAACCTTGAAGTCAATCTTACCCTGCTTAACTTCCTTAACTGCCTTAGCAACATCCATAGTAACAGT
This sequence comes from Prevotella sp., assembly GCA_015060535.1. Lineage (GTDB taxonomy): Bacteria > Bacteroidota > Bacteroidia > Bacteroidales > Bacteroidaceae > Prevotella. The sequence continues at coordinate 3,305 of SUYH01000009.1, read as the reverse complement.
GCCACTCTTGGGGTTAGGCATCAGGCCACGAGGACCCAGAACGCGTCCGAGAGGACCAAGCTTACCCATGCATGAGGGCATTGTAATAATTACATCAACATCAGTCCAACCCTGCTTGATCTTGTCGATATACTCGTCAAGACCAACGTAGTCGGCACCTGCTTCCTTAGCAGCAGCTTCCTGATCGGGGGTACAGAGAGCGAGAACTCTTGTAACCTTACCAGTACCGTTCGGCAGCGATACAACGCCACGAACCATCTGGTTAGCTTTACGTGGGTCAACGCCCAAGCGTACATCGATATCAACAGAAGCCTCGAACTTAGTAGTGGTAATTTCCTTTACCAGCTCTGCAGCTTCCTTCAAAGAGTATGCTTTCCCTGCTTCAACCTTATCAGCTACCAACTTTTGATTTTTTGTCAGTTTACTCATTTTCTTAATTGAAGTTATTTGTTATTTAACCAGGGAAGTCCCCTTTAACAGTGATACCCATGCTACGTGCAGTACCAGCTATCAGTTTCATAGCAGACTCAATAGTAAAGCAGTTCAGATCACTCATCTTATCCTCAGCGATTGCACGTACCTGATCCCAAGTAACGCTAGCAACCTTCTTACGGTTAGGCTGAGCAGAACCGCTCTTCACCTTGGCAGCCTCCAGCAACTGGACGGCAGCAGGGGGAGTCTTGATAATGAAGCTAAAAGACTTGTCTGCATAGTATGTGATAACAACAGGAAGAATCTTTCCTGCCTTATCCTGGGTTCTGGCGTTGAACTCTTTGCAGAATCCCATAATGTTAATACCCTTCGAACCCAGAGCAGGTCCTACGGGAGGAGAGGGATTCGCAGCGCCACCTTTAATCTGTAATTTGATTAATCCAGCAACTTCTTTAGCCATTTCTGTTTATTAATATTAAATGATTTTTATATAAGTCGCAGGAGTGGAAGCCTCCTATGACCGTATATAGAATAGGTGTACCGTAACAATTACACCCTATTCTTTCTCTACTTGGGTGAAAGCTAATTCCAATGGCGTCTTGCGGCCAAAGATCTTCACCATCACTTTCAGTTTACGTTTCTCAGTATTTACTTCCTCGATGATTCCGCTGAAACCACTGAATGGTCCGTCGGTCACCTTCACCGTCTCATCGACGTTATAAGGAATAGCAAGTTCTGCACTCTCTATAGTAGTCTCCTCAGCTGTACCCAGGATACGGTTGATATCAGACTGCTTCACAACCTGAGGATTATCCATACCGCCAAGGAATCCTAACACATTAGGGATAAAGCGCAACATGTGAGCCACCTCACCCTGCAGACTGGCCTGTACCAAGACATAGCCCGGCAAGAAGAGCTTCTCCTTGATGACGCGCTTACCATTGCGAAGCATGGCATACTTCTCAGTAGGAAGGAGGACCTCGCCGACATGGCTTTCCAGCACATCGTTATGCTTCTTAGCAGCATCGATGAACTCTTTCACCTTGCCTTCCTTACCACTAACGGCACGCAGAACGTACCATTTCATTTCGGGAGCCTCTGCCATCTTCTCTGAATTTAGTTAGGATAAATAGAACTCATTACGGCCTTGAACGCCACGTCCATCAGCCATACTACTACTGCAATAATAAGTGAAGCCGAAAGTACAACAACTGCACTTTGGGTCAGTTCCTTATAAGTAGGCCAGGTTGTCTTGTGAGCGAGCTCATCATAGCAGGCCTTGCAATAATTAATAAATGTCTTCATAACTTTTCTTTTTTAGCACGGGAAGGAGGACTCGAACCCACGACCCTCGGTTTTGGAGACCGATGCTCTACCAACTGAGCTATTCCCGTAAGTAAGCCCCCACCCATGAGCGGGGGCCTGTCTTTTATTTGGTTCAGTAGACTGAGGCAAGGCCTCAGCTTACAGGACGATTAATCCTCGAACACCTCAGTGATCTGACCAGATCCAACGGTACGGCCACCTTCACGGATAGCGAAACGCAGACCCTTATTCAGAGCAACAGCGTAGATCAACTCAACAGTGATCTCAACGTTATCACCAGGCATTACCATCTCAACACCTGCGGGCAGAGTGATTTCACCTGTGCAGTCCATGGTGCGGAGATAGAACTGAGGACGATACTTGTTTCCGAATGGAGTGTGACGGCCACCCTCTTCCTTCTTCAGGACATAGATAGAAGCCTTGAACTTCTTGAAAGGCTTGATCTGTCCGGGATGGCAGAGCACCATACCACGCTTGATCTCGTTCTTGTCGATACCACGGAGCAGCAGACCAACGTTATCACCAGCCTGACCCTCATCCAGGATCTTACGGAACATCTCAACACCAGTAACAACTGACTTCTTGTCCTCACCGAGACCGAGCAACTCAACCTCATCACCTACGTGGATCACACCAGTCTCGATACGACCAGTAGCAACAGTACCACGACCTGTGATTGAGAAGACGTCCTCAACAGGCATCAGGAAGGGCTTGTCAGTAGCACGAGGAGGCTCCTGAATCCAAGTGTCACAAGTATCCATCAGTTCCATTACCTTCTGCTCCCACTTCTCAACACCGTTCAGGGCACCGAGTGCAGAACCACGGATAATAGGAGTATCCTCTTCAAACTCATACTGCTCCAGAATCTCGCGGACCTCCATCTCAACGAGCTCCAGCATCTCCTCATCCTCAACCATATCACACTTGTTCAGGAATACAACCAGACGGGGAACGTTCACCTGACGAGCGAGCAGGACGTGCTCACGAGTCTGAGGCATAGGACCGTCAGTTGCAGCAACAACGAGGATAGCACCGTCCATCTGAGCAGCACCAGTTACCATGTTCTTCACATAGTCGGCGTGGCCCGGGCAGTCAACGTGAGCGTAGTGACGCAACTTGGTCTCATACTCAACGTGAGCGGTGTTAATGGTGATACCACGCTCCTTCTCCTCAGGAGCATTGTCAATCTGGTCGAAAGACTTAACTTCAGAAAGACCTGCCTTAGCCAGCACAGTAGTGATAGCAGCAGTCAGAGTAGTCTTACCGTGGTCAACGTGACCGATAGTACCAATGTTTACGTGCGGTTTGGTGCGCACAAAATTCTCTTTAGCCATAGCTTTTCTTGTTTATTGTTTTATAAATGAATTGTCCGATTTAAATCGTTGTTTTCTCTTTGAGCTGTTACTGAGATTTGAACTCAGGACCTCTTCCTTACCAAGGAAGTGCTCTACCACTGAGCTATAACAGCGAGCTTTGAGCGGAAAACGGGGCTCAAACCCGCGACCCCCAGCTTGGAAGGCTAGTGCTCTATCAACTGAGCTATTTCC
>SUYH01000022.1 GCA_015060535.1 Prevotella sp. | reverse complement strand
TCATCCTTTCCTCACATATCGTTGCTGCCATCGCTGACATCTGCGACGAGATGACCTACATCCACCAGGGAAAGGCCATCTGCGACTTCTCAGGTATGTCAGCAGCATCTATCGAGCAATATATCATGGAAAAATTCCTATCATCGCCCCTCCTAAATCATTTTTGACTGATATTCACGTGCATAGTCACATTTATCGTGATTATCGTGACGCATAAAAAGAGAGCGCAACTCCCAGAGAAATCGGGTGTTGCCTTCGAGAAAGATTCGTTTTACATCATGACTGCGGGCATAGTCTAATAATGCCTCGCCCAGTTGGCGACCGATGCCTTTTCCCTGTGCATCTGGAGAGACTGCCATCTTTGCCAGCTCGTGACAGTCAGATTCAGGATGCGGTTTCAGCGCACAGCAACCCACAACCTGTCTGCTTTCGTCTATAGCCAGAAATATCTGCCCACCATGTCCGATGATGTTGTCATCGATATGTGCAAATGTGTCAAGATCAGACTGCTCCAGTCTGAACCAGGTCTCTATCCACTGCTTGTTCAGTTGGATAAAGTCCTGCTTGTATTGCGGCTCGTATGTGACAATTCGTATCATCAATTGCAAAAGTACACCTTTCTTAGCATTTGTGCAATACCATAACAATGGTATTTACTTATTTTAGATGTTCTTATATAATTAAGGTGTAGTAAACCCTAACCATAGTGATTATGAAGCATAAAAAAAAAGTAGGATAATATACCTGCTCAAATTATTCTGTTAATATCTTCTGTGAATGCTAATAAACTCTTGACTCCTTGTAAAGACAGCTGTGGATAGTCTCGGTTAAAGCGGACGAGGGTGGTGTCTGGAAACTGTGCGGCCATCTGCTCGAAGGGGAAGCGGATGATGACGGGCGTGTTGAAACCAACTCCGAACTCTAAAAGCAGGAGCCGTTTGTCGGAAGCGGTATGCACGAAATTGTTATAGCGTTGTGCTTGCTGGTGCCAGTGACTATCTTCCACGAAAGTGTCGTCACAGCGGAGATTCATGCTGACGGGCTGGCCGTCGGGGGTATGCGGAATCATTTCTGTGGGTATGCGGCAGTCGCGGATGGCTGGCAGTGCATGTTCCACCCACTCCTGATTATGATATAGTTCGTTGGGCGAACCCGATGCAGGCTGGAAATAGCAGTAGTCGCCCTGCGTGGCAAAGATGCGCTCCGCATCGAAACCTGCCATAAAGCAACCCCTGCTTACGGAATACTTTTTCCTGAAGGAGTGACACTTGGGACGTGTCCCAACGGAAGATACTAAAAAGGGACCTGTCCAACTGGACAAGTCCCTTCGCAAATTCAATAAAAAGAGAAATAGTTGCATTCCATCTTTGTTGGTTTAGGTTTAAGTTTAGAGGTTCATGTATATATACATGGATAAACGTAAACCTAAACTTTGCAGAATGAAACGACTTGATGTTGCCCAAAAACACATTTTTCTTTTTACTGAAGATTAAACAAATATTCTCTCCCCTTCTCATTCCACTTTCCTTTTAATTGAAAGCCATTATCTAGAGTCGTGAAACAACATATTAAGTTTGCTTCAGCATCATTAATAGAAACTCGCCAAAATGCATAAGATCTACAAATCGACGAGTTGCCCTATGGAATTTTCAATATGTTGAAGCACGTGCTGCCATAAACCGCCACTTGCCATCTTCTTTGACAAGGTTGAAATATAGTTGCAAACGCCACGTATGGCGACCTCCTCCAAAGACGGCAGCATTGACCCGGCTACGACCTGTAAGTGTGGCATGATTGCCATCTACCTTGATGTCCATCTGCTCATGTTCGGCTGAATAGTAGTTCAGCGTGCCATTTGCAATAGCCCTGATGTATTCTTGCTTTGACTGGTGCATCCCCGTCATGTGGGTCAGCACGAAGTTATCGGCATGGACACGGTTCAGCGTTGCCGTGTCCTTCCTGACCATCGCCTCGTACATCTCGCGATAGAGCGTTTCTATCTGTTCCTTGTCTGACATCTTTTTATCTGATAAAGTTTGTTGCGATACGCTGGGGTTCCTGCTCTGGCAAGCCGCCACGCTCAGCATGGATGGCACGGATAAGAAAAGCCATGTTGCGGCCCAGCACACGCATTGTCTGTAGTCCTTCTTCATCTTTCATCACTTCTTCGGGTGAATTGCCATGAACGGCATTCCAATAGCGGCTTGCGGCCACGGGCATCTCGCCGTGCAGGAAATATTTGTTCAACTGGTCGAGTGTCGCCGTGGTGCCCATGCGGCGGGCTGAGACAACGGCTGCACCCACCTTGAAACGCTTCTCGAACGAGGCTGAGAAAAACAGCCGGTTGAGGAACGAGACGAGTGTCCCGTTAGGTCCTGCATAATAGACAGGAGAACCGATGAGCAGTCCGTCGGCCTGCTCAAATTTCTTTGCCACCTCATTGACTATGTCCTTATCAAAGACACAGCGTCCTAACTCACGGCACTTATAACATCCGATGCAACCTCTGATGTCCTTATGGCCTACGTGGATAATCTCCGTCTCAACGCCATTTCTTTGCAATTCGTCAGCCACCACGCTCAAAGCCGTAAAGGTACAGCCGTGAGCGTGAGGGCTTCCGTTGATCAGTAAAACCTTACTCATAATTCTATCTCCAACCCATGAACTTCTATCAGGTGTACTTGATAATCTCCATACCAATCTGCGGCATTTCAACACCATTGTAAAGCTTGATTGTATTCATATTTTTATCTTTTGATATACTTGTTACCGTTTCTGATGTAAATTCTCTGCTGCCCGTTAGAGCGCGTACCGTTGAGTGTGTATGACGCATTCGCCGTATTCGTCTTTGCGCGGACATTGCTAATTGAGGTCGATTGCTTGTCAACGCCCAACTTCTTCAACCAGTTCTCAACAGTATTTTTTGACGAGACATTGCGGACGCTGCTACCACTGATACCAAGTGATTCGAGAACGGTGGCATTTGGACAGTATTCCTTGATAAGCGTTGTATAGCTGCCAACACCACTGCCGCCATGTGTGCCGAAGGGGATGATTGTCTTTCCATCCAACTCTGGATGTGCCTCGAAGAACGTGCGGAAAAGCATGGGTGGTCTTCCCCACCAAATCGGGCCTCCAATGAAGACGGTCTCATAGTCAGCGAGGTTGGTGATTTCATTCTTGTATGCAGGACGGCGGTTCTCATTGATTTCCTCCGTAACGTAGGCCGTGCATTCATCATAGTCAGCTGGGTAGGCCACAACGGGGACTATCTCGAATACGTCCACATCGGCCTGTTCCTTTATATAGTCAACCATGATGGCCGTATTGCCACGCTCCACATAGCCCACCTGCCAGTTCTCGTCAGCCCGAGAGAAATAGATGACAAGCATCTTCCCCTTAGCTGTTCCCTCGTCACCACCTGTCTGTTCGGTGGCACCAGTCATTCCGTCCACTTCCGGATCGTTGCTGCCACAAGCCATTGCAGCAATGAATGCACAGAAAGTAAGTGCAAAAGTCAATATCTTCTTCATACCTTATATTATTTAATGCGTAGCCTTCAAATACTGTAAGTCGCCATACCAGTAACTGGCTGTGCAACCACCGTCAATGAGGAAGTCGGCACCGCTGATGAAACGGCCACGACTCGACATCAGGAACTCAGCCAAGTCGCCTACTTCGTCGGGAGTTCCGGCACGACGGGCTGGCATACCTTCAATCATCTTCAGATAACCGTCCTTGCGCGGGCCGTGCAGTTCGTCGTTAGCCAATGGCGTGATGATGATACCTGGTGAAATCGAATTGATGGTGGCACCACGACGGCTCCAACGAGTAGCCTCATACATCACGCGGAGCACATTGCAGCGTTTGGAGTACTGATAGGCTTTCAGCGTATCGTTGATTTCCTTCAGAAATGGCAGTTCCAGCAGTTCATCTACAGGAGTTGTAGCCAGTGCCTCGTTCTGCTCCTGAGGCAATGCTGGCAGGCGATGGCCGCTCTGCGATGAGATAATCACGCCTGAACCTCCCTCTGCTATCACCTTCCCGAACTCCTCCAACAGTACACTTGTGCCATAGAGGTCAACACGGAGTATTTCTTTCACTGGAGCCTGTGAGGGCGATACGCCAGCGGCATTCACCAAGTTCGTCACATCTCCTTTGCTGGTGGCAAATTCCACCAACTTCAGGATGTCAGCCTTTGAGCCAAGGTCGCATTTGATAGTCGAGCACTCGAAGCCAGCGTTCTCCAAAGTCTTTGCTGTCTGCTCTGCATGTTCCAGACTATAGTCGGCCAACACGATATGTTTGCCAGCCGATACGCGGCGGATGATGGCTTGTCCGATGCTGCCAGCACCAACCAATACTGCTACCTGCTTTTTCATGTTTTCCTTTTGTTATTTTGCTAATGCCGCTATTTCTCTTGCCTCACTGTCGGCATTTGCAGCCTCGGCTCCGTGAATGGGCGTACCATCCTCGACCGTTGCCCCAGGACAGAGTTTCTTGATGAAACGCACACTGCTGCCCATACCTGAGCCCTCATTGGTGCAGAAGGGAATGATGGTCTTGCCCGTGAAGTCATACGACTCCAGGAACGTGTAGCACACCATCGGCATCGTGCCCCACCAGTTGGGATAGCCTAGGATGATAGTATCATACTCATCGATGCTGTCCAGCGGATTCTTCACCTCAGGACGAGCCTGGTCGTGAAGTTCCTGCTTGGCCTCCTCGATGCAGGTCATGTAGGATTTGGAATACTCATAGGTTGTATCAATCTGGAACATGTCTGCGTCGGGCAGCAATGCCTTGATCTTCTGGGCCACCACCTCGGTATTTCCCAACTTAAGGTTCTTGATACTTCCGTTCACATAGTTCTCTCCGCGACGAGAGTAGTACGCAATCAATGTCTTTCCCATTATCCCAGAGTTTGATTCGTTGACCATTCGAAGTGCTGCTCACGCTCAGCTATCCACCAGCGGCCTTCAATCTTCACGTACTTGTCGTAGTAACGTACGGCGTGGGTAGTCAGCACGTCCTTGCCGTCCTGCTCCGTAACCAATGTTGCCAGAGCGTAACAAGTTCCATTGGCGTGAGTCTCGTCCACGAAGTCCACGTTCTGCTGTCCGTTCATGTGGAACGAAACCTTGGCGGCACCGAATGCCTTGTACTGGCGAATCATGTCCTGCACATCGCGGGCCTGCATACCCAGTTTGTCACCGAAATACACATCGAGCTTAATGTCCGGACGGAAAATCTCCACATAGCAGTCCTGGTTGTTCTTGTCACTCTCGGTTGCATAGAAGTCTACTAATGCCTTCAACTCCATGCGGTCTTGCATTCTGAAATCCATTTTTATTGTTTATTTGAGTTTGATGGTGCAAAGGTACGACAATCCCCCGAAACTGCACTAACACAATTTTCGGGGGATTTTACCAAATTCTGACTTTCGTACTTTTCTGCTTCCTTATAGGGCAATTACTCCCTGAAATCTGACGGCTTGGCACCTAAATTTGTCTGTACATATCGGCTGAAATGTGAGAGCGAGGAGAAACCAAACATATCGCTGATGTCAGTAAATGATAGCGAACGGTCTCTCAACAATCGGCTGATGTCGAGCGACGTGTAGCGGGTTATCCAGAACGCTGCGGGCAGACCGCTCACCTTCTTGCAGACCTCGCTGAGATATTTCGATGTGACGCAGAGTTTGTCGGCATAATAGCCGATATCGCGATTCTGCCGGAAGTCGCCACGTTCCAGCATCGCCATGAACTCCTCCATCAGCTGATGTTGCTGGCTGCTGATCTTGTCTGCCGGATAGAGTTGGGCATGGAAGTCGAAGAAGTCGATAATCATGCACTCCACGGCATTCATCAGCGCATCGTGCCGAAAATGATGTTCGGTCTGCTTCAGCCGTCGTTTTACGGCCTCGAAATTCAGACGGCATATCTCCTGTTGCTCGGGCTTCAACTTCATGATGGGGTTCTGAAACAAAAATAGCTGACCGCGCATACCGTAGTTGCTCTGAGGTGTTGACAACTCAATGAACTTCTGCGTCACGTAGATGACATCCACGCGGAAATTCTCGCTCTCCATCAAGTTCAACACCAAGTCCCCTCGACGGGCTATAATCATGCAGTCGCCAGCCTCGAAGCGGAATGCCTGCCCGTTGCGCTCAAACGTGCAATACCCATCATAGCAAAAGGCATGGCAGAGATAGTCGGTGAACTGTGCCTCACCGATTCTCTTCAATGTGTTGTCGATGATAATATGCTGGATCGTTTCCATTGGATTTTATTAGGTTCACACTTGTATTTCAACCTGCTGTACTGATTTGTTTTTATCACAAGCTCCGCAGTTGCTGCATCCGTTGCAGGTCATTCGATTGCCACAGGTGTTGCAATGTTCACGAAAGAAGGGTTCAGGCGTGATTACATCTGTTCCAAACAGCGTACCTTCCGGCATTCTTAGAAGCCTTGGAACTTTACGACCTTGATAACTCAATCCCGAAAGAAAAGCCTGCTTGCTCTGTGTGCGTTTGTCAGGTATGCGATATGTTTTGCCATCCTTCACAAAGACGGTGCCCGTCTCGATGAAGTCAAAGGTCACATCGTATTTCCGGCATTGATCACTCAGTTGTTTTACCCATTCGTAATGACAGGGACGTGCACCATCATAGTTCTCACCACCGCAAAGCACCTCTTCTATGAGTCCTGTACGCAGGTATTCTTCAGCATTAACAGGACCGATATAGGGAGCTGCCATGAATCCTCGGTGTTTGGCTGGTGTTTCAATAAGAATTGGCAAACGTTCATCGGCACGCTTTTGATTCTCCGTAGTCACATTAAGCATCACATTGTCATAACCATCGCCCCAGTCCTTTGGCAAGCAATCCGAAAAACGCTGTGGACGTTTCGTAAGCAATCGAAAGAAGATATCTGGCCGCTGACGGATGATATGCCATGCTTCATCGCGCCAAGGGTCGGCTTCCTCTACAAAGAAATCGGTGGAAAGACCGACATAGAGTGTCATTCCCGATGGCAGTTTGAACTGTCCGTCGCGCCGCCGCTGGATGGGCATGGTAAAATTCTCCGTACGGAATACGTGCGAAGTGTCGAGGCCGCGCTTGCTGTCAAGAAAGTACATATAACAATGTGCACAGCCCTCGCTCACCTTGTGGCAACCATGCCAAGGGTTCCAGATGATCATTATCTACTTCTTTTTATAACTCATATACATTTGCCATGCATCTTGTATGCCATCAGTGACGTTCCCACCATTGAACAATTCGGCTTTGCAGTCATCCCTGAAAGAAATGCCTGTTCAGCACTTCGCTGACTTCTGGTATTGCAGGCTGTTGCTGCCATCTGCTCATAAGTTCACAGACCACTATGCCCTCCGCATTCGTAAGCGTATGGAGGTAACTACCATCATCTATGTGAGACATGTGGCAAGTTAGAGTTTCATCAAGATAGGTCTCATGCAGCCAGTGGACGATGACGGATGTCAACGTCTGCGAAGCCAGCACTTCGTCGGGCATGGTCAACAGGGCAATAGTGACATAGCTGCGGTTACTGACGTGGAAATTAAAATCAAGGTCAAGACGTGTTGCACGATGCTCCATCTGCATGTCGAACGACTGCGGTTTGGGAAACCGCACTTTCTTATGACTGGCAGTCATCAGTTCAGGCACCACTGTCAGCTTATCGACAAGGAAATCGGTTGTTTCCAATCGCTTGGTATCGAGATTGAGGATGTTCCATTGACTTGTGCCGGAGGCTATTAACTGCTCATTCTTGCCTTGCAAGCGACCTGAGGTCGAGCGATCCTTACGGACAATGCGGAAATCGCAGTAGATGCGGAGTGAAGTAAGTTCGCTCACCCATATCTCCACCGTGAAATCCTCCGACCAGTATGTAACCGTCGGTTGTATGTCCATCTGCACCTCCGTGATGACCCACATACGATGTTGCTTCACGATGTCGAAGGCAGCCACATGGTGGATGGTCATCAGTCGGGCGAAACTGTCCTGGAAGTACATCAGCATGGCATTCGGCGTTAGTCTGTACAAAGGCGTAATGTCTGATGCCGTGGCTGTGTAGGTATGTCTGTATTTTCCGTTTGTAATCATTCTTTATCTGATAAAGTTCATTCCCTGCCATGGTTCACGCTTAGGATAGTCAGGCTGACCATCGGCGTGGATAATGTTATGTTTTAATTCTTGTATCGTCATTTTATCGTACCTCTTCTAATGCTCCTGTTTCTGAATCAATGATAAAGCCACGAACCACAATATCCTTAGGGACAAGCGGATGGGTCTTGATTGTTTCTACGGTCTTTCTTACCGATGTGGGTGTGTCCCTGAAGCCTTCCAGCCAGTGCTGCAGGTCGATGCCACATTTCTGGATGATATCAAGTGTGTCGTCCGTCACGCCACGGGCTATCATCTCATGGTGGAAATGGTCAAAACTCATGTGACAAGCTCCGCAATGGGAGTGCGCCACCACCATAATTTCCTCCACACCCAACTCATAGATGGCTACAATAAGGCTGCGCATGGCCGAGTCAAAAGCGGAGATAACCAGCCCTCCTGCGTTCTTGATAATCTTAGCATCGCCATTCTTCAGTCCGAGAGCTGCAGGAAGAAGTTCAGTCAGGCGGGTGTCCATACACGACAGCACAGCCAGTTTCTTGTCTGGATATTTGTCTGTGATATATTTCTCGTAGCCCTTCTCTGCTACGAATGTCTTGTTGTAATCAATAATCTGGTCAATCATATATGAAGTGTTTTGTAGGTTATTTGTCTATCATCTTCTCTGCCAGCGGCACATACCATGTGCGGACTTCTTCTGCTGTTGGCGTATGCCCTCCGGGGAAATGTTTTGTGCTGCAAATATACACTTTTTCAAACGAATAACCATCATCTCAACGCACTTTTTCAAACGAATATTATATGTTTTAACGCATTTTTTCAAACGAATGTATCAAATTCCATCCTTTTTGAACGATTTAGTCTGACACGCGTTACGGTATTTTCGACATTCACTCATCACATACTCTGGAAGGGGAATAACCCCTAAAGCACATTCTGCAAACTTTGTTTGTAAAGTTAATGATTTCCTCTGACTTTACGCTCATTCTGCACGTTTTTCTTGCAGAATGTGTTTGTTTTTTAACATATATAGACGAACTGACATCTCATCTTGCCATTATTTGTTTCAATTAAAAGAAAAACGGACGGATTCTTGTGGTGTAAGTTTCCTGGATCTATATTTCTCTTTTTTCTGAGGAAGTACCAATCACCATTGTTCCCTCCCCTCTCGTTCACCTTTTCCTTTGACTGATAAACCAGTCTTCGATGAAAAGAAAATGATCAAACCGTCTGTGCCGTTTCTGCTTTCGTGAGTCGATGAAATTAGGTTGCAAAGATGAATTGCTTCTTACTTACCCCTATTCACTATTTCCTCACGGAAGAAATAGTTCACCACCACCGGCGGCTGGCCATGACGGGAGCGCACGGAGTCGTCGTTGCGAACGTAAGGCAGTCCCTCAGCCTCGCAGAAGGCGCGCATCTGCATGTCGAGCTGCATCCAGTAGGAGCGGTCTTTCTTCGTGTAGATGTCATGGTAGAGCTGGTCCAGTTCGGGGTGATGCTCGTGAATCCACGCGAAAATCTTGCCTTTGTAGTCGCCACGCAGATTCAGGTTCTCCAGCCAAACGAGGTTACAGCAGTCCTTGGCCTTGCGGATGATGGCTTCGACATCGGTGATGCCAGGGAATATCGGAGAGATAAAGCAGGTAGTCTCGATACCTGCCTCGTAGAACTGGCGCATGGCCTCCAGTCGGCGCTCGATGCTGACGGCCACATCCATCTCACGGCGGAACGACTCGTCAAGCGTGTTGATGCTCCACGACACACGGGCATGGGGGAAGGTCTTGATCAAGTCGAGGTCGCGCAACACAAGGTCCGACTTCGTGGCGATGCTCACGCTGATGCCACTGCCCTGAAGCTGTTCCAACAAGGCGCGGGTGCGCTTGTACTTGGCCTCGTGCGGCTGGTAGCAGTCAGTAACCGAGCCGAAGAATGCCTCCTTGCCCGCATACCGCCTGGCATTCTTAATCTCCGGCCAGTACTTCACATCGATAAACTCGCCCCAAGGTTCCGGATGGTTCGTAAACCGCTTCATGAACGAGGCGTAGCAGTACTTGCAGCCGTGCAGGCAGCCCACGTAAGGATTCACCGAGAAGTCGGCCACCGGCAGGTTCGACTTCGTCATCACCGACTTCACTTCAATTTCTTGTATCTTCACCATATTGTTTCTTACTTTTTGACGATGCAAAGGTACGACAATTTCCCCATACCATTGCAAGACAAACAGCGACTGAAATGTCACTTTTCGGGACTATTGATGATTCCCTGCAATATGACTTGTCTGGAACCCGATGTTAGCACGCCGGGCTTGCGCCATCTGCTGACTACGGGGGATGCGATACAGACGGCCATCCTTTCGGAACAACGCCCCCGTCTGCTTGAAATGAAATGGAACATTTGACTCGACGCACTGGCTGCGGATATCGAGCACCCAGTCATAGTCACACACACGAGCATCACGGCCCGACTCACCGCCTACAGTCACTTGTTCACTCCACGAACCAAGACCACCACGGAAGTCAATACGCTCCAACAGCGGTTCACAGATGATAGCCTTATGACTGATAGGCAATTCACGAAAGATGGGCAGTCGCTCGTCTGTACGTTTCTGATTCTCCATTGTGCAGCAGATGGTGACATTTTCATAGCCATTGCCCCAATCCTCTGGCAAATAACTGACTATCCGCTCTGGCCGCTTAGTGACGATGTAGAAGTGCAGATCGCTCCTACGCCGAATCATCAGCCAAGCATCTTCGCGCCAAGCATCGCCCTCCTCGATGAAGAAGTCTGATGTGAAACACGTCCACATCAGCGTGCCTGGTGACACTTTCCACTGTCCTTGCCGGTCACGGCGGACGGGCAGGTTAAACGAGGCTGTCTTATGCACCACGTTCGAGTCTTTCTCAAACTCTGCATCGCGCCGATAGACATAGCAGTGCTGACAACCTTCGCTCTTCTTATGGCATCCATGCCACAGATTCCACATCTGGCTCATCGCTGGCACACCTTGTCAATGCACCATGCGAAGCCTTTGGCGGTACGGCGGGCACCATCCACGAAATGATTGCCCGCGTTCCATTCCAATGTTGTGTTGTCTACGCCGAGCGTCTGCTTCAGGTGCTCATGCTCCCAACGGATGTTATTGCCCACCTGTGCTATTGCCTTGTCGCGGGTATGCTCTTCACGGTCGCCAAGGCTGAGATAGACGTAGTGAGTTTTGACGGGATGCTGGCGGGCATAGTCTTGCCATCCTGCAATCCACACCGAGGGTGACATCGCTGCAATGGCAGCAAAACAATCGGACTCCGAGCCTGACCAAAGGGAAAAGAGACCGCCAAGGCTGTAGCCTCCTAAAGCAATGGGAATCTCGCCGTATTCCTGATGCAAATAAGGAATCAACGTGTCTGTGACATAACGGAGCGTCTCTCCAGCATGTTCGCCCACGGCCTGACGCTTCGAAACAGCAGGGTCGTGCCACGGCGTGAGTTCCACCTCCCAGTCGTCGATGGCAAAGGCTGCCATCACGAATGATGTACCCGTAGCCTCGCTGATCATGGCTACTTCACTGTCAATGCTGCCACGCTCCTGTGCGCCCAGCGTCTGAATGAGCAACACCTGCGGCTCCTCGCCTTTCTTATATAGCAGGCACTCGCGCCCGCCGATTTCTACAATTTGTTTCATATTCGTTGCAAAATTACGATTTTATTCTGAAAAGGACAAATGCATCATGTCCTTCATGTCGCTGAAGCCAAGAACCGAGTAGAGCAGACGGCCAGCTTCGGAGGTTTCGAGGTAGATTTTCTTGATGCCACGGGAGAGTGCTGCGCCCACGAGCCAGCGGACGATGCGTTTGCCCGTGCCATGCCCCTGATGCTCAGGACGGACGTAGATGTTCATCAAATAAGCACAGTGACCGGTGGGATTGTCAGGCGACGGCATCTCATCGTAGAGGCACAATCCGCCACAGCCCACGACCGCCTCGTCTTCTACGGCGAAGCAGGCGATATGACTGCCATTTGCCAATGCCTTGCGGTAGTAGTCGATGTTCTGCTGGCGGAGTTCGGAAGTGTCAGCATCAGCTGGGATGGAGAATACGCAATGCAGCACCTCCATGCGCCATTGAATCAAGAGGTCAAGGTCATCGAGCAATGCCTGGCGGATGGTAATGTCGTTACGCATACAGCCGTCCCTCCTTTCTCACGATGGGCAATGCACGTCGATCAACCTTGCCGTTGGGAGTCATCGGCAGCGAGGGCATGGTGACGAAGAACTCAGGAATCATAAACGACGTGAGATGGTCGGCCAGAGAGCGTTTCAAGGTATTCAGGCTGAACCGCTTGCTGCGAGGTACGACGTAGGCCACGAGGTATGACAGCCCATCGGTGTCGGTCTGCGGACACACCACGGCAGTCTCCACCTCCCGCTGGTCGCACAGCACGTTCTCCACCTCATCGTTCTCCACACGCTTGCCCATAATCATCACCTGCTTGTCCTTACGGTGGAGGAAGGCCAGATTTCCGTCGGGCAGCACATAGCCGAGGTCACCACTGCGATAGACGCGACGGTCATCGGGCAGCGTGGTGAAATTGGCATTTTCAGGCACATCGCCCTGATATCCGAGGGAGATGCCGTTGCCGAAGATGCAGATTTCGCCTGTCTCGCCGTCCTTTACGGGTTGCAGACGGTCATCGAGAATCTCGATGCTCGTGCCGAGGACGGCCTTGCCAATCGGGAAGGTGCCGTCGGCCAACGGCTGGGCATTGTCCACACGGAAGTAGGAGGCGCAGACGGTGGTCTCGCTGGGGCCGTAGGTGTTGTAGATCATCACGCCCAGTGTGCGCAGATGGTCGATGTATTTGGCACGGATCACGTCACCGCCGCTGATCAGCAGGCGCAATGTATGGGGAATCCTTGGCAGTTTGTTCATCTCTAATAATAAATAAGGAAAGCTGCTGAGCATCGTCACTTGGTTGCGCTCGATGTAATCCATTAGCCGGTGGATGTCGGCCTTGGTCTCTTCCGATGGGATGCAGAGCGTGGCACCGCTGAGCAAGGTGGTAAAGACCTCCTCCACGAAGATGTCGAACGAGCAGACGGAGTGTTGCAGCATGCGGTCGCCCGACTGGGGATGGAACTCATGCTGGAAAGCACGGACATAGTGGAGCACATTCTTGTTAGTCACCATCACGCCCTTGGGCTTACCCGTCGTGCCGCTGGTATAGAGGATGTAGGCGAGGTCGCTTACCTTATTTATATTATCGTGTATATTCTGGATGCCTTTGTCCGTCACCACAAAGTCACAGTCTTCCATCATATACTTGATGCGCTCCTTGGGGAACGAAGGTTCGGCTGGCACATAAGCGGCACCCGACTTCAACGCTGCCAGGATGGTGGCAATCATCTCTACCGAATGGCTCATCACAATGCCCACCTTGGCAGGCTGCTTCACGGGGAAACCGTTAGCGATTACGGTTGCCATTGCGTCCAGTTCGCCATACGTCAGGCACTTCTTCTCGTCCATCACGGCTATCGCATCAGGATGTGCCGTCACTTGCTGTTTGAATACATCATAAATTGTCTTCATATTTGTCTTGCTTTTATTGTTTCTTTTTTCGGCTGCAATTCTGTGCGAGCCGAGAGCAGAGCCAAGCTTGCTTGAGCTATGCCGAGGCGATGCCAGAATCGCAGTGTCATTTTGACGCTGCAAAGGTACGACCTTTTCCCCAATGCATTGCAAGACAAACAGCGACGGAAATGTCACTTTTCGGGACTATCCTTTTTCCCGATACTCTAAGGGGGTCATCAACATGTATTTCTTGAACAGGCGGACGAAGTAGGTGGCAGTATCGAAGTGCAGCTGGGCAGCGATGTCGGCAACCGAGAGTGTGGTGTATTTCAGTTGACGGCAGGCCTCGGCCAGTATCTGGTCGAGGATGTAGGTCTTGGCCGACTTGCCGAGCGACTGGCGCACGATTTTGTTCAGGTAGTTGGGCGTGATGCAGAGGCGGTCGGCATAGAACTCCGTGCCGTGCTCCTCGCGGAAGTGGTCACTTACGAATTGTACGAAGTCATCCACATAGCGGCTCACGGGGATGTCCGTCAGACTGCGCTGAACGGTCTCCACTTGCTCAGCATCCACCATCGGCACTCGCTGTAGGAGCATCATCGTCTCGTAGAGCATGGCGCGCAGGATGTGCTGGTCTTTCTGGGCATAGTCCGTTATCTCGCGGCGCATCTCCTGATAGAGAGTGAGTATGCGCTCGAAAGCGGCCTCGTCAGCCATCAAGAACGGACTGCTGCGGTCTGCTTGCAGATACGTAAAACGGTCGAGAAAGTGTGGGTCGCTGAAGAACGACAACAGGAATTCCTTCTCGAATATCAGGTTCAGCGCCTCTATCTGCGGTTCTGCCTCGAACGCCCACACCTCGCCTGGAATGGAGCAGATGATCAGTCCCTTTTCCAGCCGGCGCGATTTTCCGTTGACGGCAATCACGTCAGAACCTTCCAGCACCAGTGTGATGCTGTAGAAGGTCTCACTGAACACGAGTGTGCGCCTGATGTCGGGCATCATCTTCTCGTAGCTGATGACATCCACCAGCAGCTCATCGCCATACTTGTGCTTATAGAATTTATATACAGGTATTTTCTTCATTTTTGTATGTCAGGTTCTCTGCCATTGCACGGAGTTTGCTGTCAAAGCCCAATGAACTCAACCTGCCGTAAAGCAGGCCCTGTTTACGGAATACTTTCTCCTGAAGGAGTGACACTTGGGACATGTCCCAACGGAAGTCCGTCCAATTGTCTCTTTCGTGTATATACATAACGCATTCCTACTTTGTGCGACATAAAACAGTGATTAACGTCGCAAATTCTGCAACAAAGATACTAAATTAATGTCGAATAGCCAAACAAATCTGCAAAATATCGCAAATTATGCAACGTTTTTAGTCAGTAATCGTCGGAAACCTTCTTCTAAAGACTAAAAAAAGACCTGCCCAATTGGACAGGTCCCTTCACAATATGCATTTCTTTTTTAATCACCAAAGAAAAACGCCACAAATATGAAACTATTATTTGAAAAGAGTCTTTATATCCATTGAGAGGAACTCTTCAGCGCTTATACCACCATCACCCACGATAAATGCCGATTTTGGTTTGAACTTATCTCTAAACTCATTAAGTCCTTTCGTGTTCTTTTCGGCATTACTCTTCACCTCGATGGCAACGACAGTTCCCTTCTTACGAAGAATAAAATCAACTTCATCGGCAAGTTCACGCCAATAGAACACTTCAATGCGATGAACAAAGGCCTGACTGACTATCCAAGCGCCAATACCCGACTCAAAGATACGCCCCCACTCTTTTCGATCCATAATAGCCTGATCGAACGTATGAGGATTATACACCATCTTCAGGGCATTGTTATAAACCTGAAATTTAGGGATACTGGCTCTACGTCGGGCAGTATCGTTACTAAACTTCTGAAGTCCGCAAAGCAAACCACTCTCATCAAGCAGATTGATATAACCAGCCAAAGTAACAGTATTTCCTGCGTCTTGCAATGAACCAAGCATCTTATTGAGCGATAGGAGTTCACCAGAGTAAGAAGCACCAAGCTCGAAAGTCTGACGAAGAAGAGCAGGTTTACTGATAGGTGTATTCATCAGGATATCCTTGTTGATGGTAGCATCAATGATTGCCGACTGTATATACTGCTCCCAACGGTCAGACTCATTTATCAGACCTGCAGCACCAGGGTAGCCTCCAAAGAAAAGATACTGGTCGAGTGTAAAGCCAAAGCACGCTTTCATTTCAGGATAGCTCCAATGAGTCATGCGTATTTCTTCGAAGCGACCTCCTAACGACTCAGAAAGTCCTTTCTCTAAAAGCACACGACTACTACCAAGCAACAACACTTTAATGTTGCAATCGTGCAAGGTGTCATCGTCCCACTCCTTCTTTACAACCTCACTCCAATTTGATATCTTCTGAATTTCATCGATAACAAGAATGATACTATCAAGGCCTTTGCTCTCTTTCAGACTTCTAACAGCAGCCCAACAGTTAGATACCCAAGCAGTATTTGAGGCAGGCACATTATCGGCAGAGAATTGCTGGTAAGGCAAATCCAAATCTTGAAGCACCTGCTTAACAACTGTAGATTTACCCACCTGACGTGGTCCCATAACAACCTGAATGAACTTTCTCGGCTCTTTCAGCCTACTTGTAATTACCTGATATTCAGCTCTTTTATACATAATTAAAAATTTTACTCAGTGGAGTGAGTAATTTTACTCAGTGCAAAGATATATATTATAAATAGAATCACCAAACATTTTCGAAAAAAAATACAGTTTTACCTTCATACCACCTTTTTAGGTGGGGTACTTACACCTTTATCACTCATATTATTACTCTTCAACTGCAGCGAGTGCTAATATGCCCTCAATTTGCACTTCTCACAATTATCTGCCATATTGATAAATCATAAAGTATTGTAAAGATGGATGCAAATGTACAAATAATCAATTATAAATCAGTACCTTTGCAGTGAAAATTAATATGTTTTTTGAAATTATGATGAAGAAAATAGCTATTCCTACACGTGAGAATATAGTCGATGACCACTTTGGCCACTGTGCCTATTATACCGTAGTAACACTCGATGATGAGAATCAAGTGCAGAATTCTGAACGTTTGGATTCTCCAGAAGGATGCGGATGCAAGTCAAACATTGCCTCAGTCATGCAGGAGATGGGAATCACTCTGATGCTTGCTGGTAACATGGGAATGGGTGCATATAACAAGCTGTCAGCCCATGGTATCACCGTCATCAGAGGTTGTCATGGCAAAGTGGATGATGTACTCAGGTCTTATCAAAATGGCGAACTAAAGGATTCTTTAGAATCATGCGACCATCATGACTGTACTCACCATGAAGAGAAACCTGTATACGTAATTCCATCTCGGCGCCAATGAAATCGCACAAGTATGAACCAGAACATTCACCCAACGTATTCCTTGTAATGTACGACATGGAGATTGGCAAAGAGCCGTTACAGAAAGCTATAAAAGAATACAAATGCGAGGTTATCTACGACTATAATATCATTAACGGCATGGCCCTTAAGAAACCTAAAGATAAGACTCTCGAAGAGACCATGCAGTTTTTCAAGAACGTAAAAGGCGTGACGAATGTGGAGTATGACCACATCATCCGACTTACAGATCCCGTGAAACCAAAGTTGGAAATAGAATAACAAAAAATAGAATTGAATAGATCGTTATGTTAGAACATATTGCAGATTTTACCGCTTGGCCAATACTCACAGGTATTTTCATCGGCTACATTGCCAACCGCATTATGAGCGGTGAGGGCAAAGGATGCTACATGAACTTCGTCATAGGCATCGTTGGTAGTTATGTAGGAACATTCATCAGCCATCTGCTGAACATAGAACTACTTGGCAAAGGTTATCTCACCAACTTCGTATTCTGTGTTGTTGGTTCCATAACATTTTTGTGGATTTGGAAGAAACTGTTTGATTGAGTATGATAACCATCGACACAACAAATAAGTGCTGATACTGGCAGGTAAGTCCGCACCAAAGATTATCAGAGAGAACCCTATTTGTGAGCTGTTACAAGTTGAGAGAATCAAGTGGATGGAGCAACGTTTTAATTATGCCTTGGCTGCCATCAAGGATGGGACTGTAGATTCGCAGAAGGCTATCCAAGATGATATTGCCGAACTCAGCAAATACTATGGTAGTGAGTTGTGGAAATTGGACTTTGCTGCTGATGAAGCAGGAAAACTTCCCCCAGACCTCAAACGCGGAGTTCTATCAGAAGACGGCATTTGGAACCTGCTCGCAGACTATCGTGATATTCAAAAGAAGAATAAATGAATAAAGACGAAAAAAGACTGTTACAAAGGAAACGTCTGATGGACAATAAAGTCTATCAGACAATGAACGATATCACTCGTTACATGGATCGCTATTATCTTGACGCCATCATTGGAATCATTCCTGGATGGGGCGATATGATAACCATATTATGCGTAGTACCTTTTATCTATTTCTCAACTCGTGTCATCAAAAGTATCCCCCTTACCCTTGCCATTATCAACAATGCACTCCGTGATGTGCTATTGGGTATGATACCATTCTTTATTGGCGACGTTATTGATGTATTCCACCGCGCTAACACTAAGAACATGGCGATGATTCAAGGATTTGTTGACGGCAACGTGACCGTAACAAAGGAGGTGAATCAAAAAGCTATACAATCAGCCGTTATACTAATCATCCTACTTATACTCATTGCTCTTATGATATGGGCTTTGGCAAGTTTTGGTAGTTATTTATATTCACTAATCAACTAATAGTCAAGCATTTAGAATTAAATTAAAATTTTACTCAGTGGTGTGAGTAATTTTACTCAGTGCAAATAAACTACACTTTTCAATGAGTTTTAGCACCCAAAAACTACACTTTTCAATAAAAATCCCCATACAAAATTACAAACAACCGAACAAAACTTTCACAAACGACCGAACAAAATCACCACAAACAACCGAAAAATCAAAAAAAATTTGGACAATTCAATATAAATCTGTAACTTCTAACATCCGCAGTAAGGCTGCGATTCGTACTAGCGAAACTCGTCATTTCGTTGACCCAAGCATTGGTACGGCATCATTAGGTTTAGGTCCAAATGACCTGATAAACGATTTGGACTCATTTGGTCTTATCTTCGAAGATATGGCTGTACGCGACCTACGTGTATTTGCTGAAGCACTTGATGGGAAGCTCTATCATTATCGCGACAGTTCAGGGCTTGAGTGCGACACCGTACTACATCGCCGTAATGGAACATATGGACTGATAGAGGTAAAACTTGGCGGCGAAAAGCTGATAAACGATGGTGCTGATGCATTGAATACGCTTGCAAACACCATTGATACAACGAAAATGAAAAAGCCTTCATTTAAGATGATTCTTACAGCAGTTGGGCCTTATGCATACCAAAGGCCAGACGGCATATTTGTGGTTCCCATTGGTTGTTTAAAAGATTAATATAAACAAGACAAACAAAAAATCCCCGCCAAGGTAAAACTTGACGGGGTTCTTTTTTATAGTGATTGAAGGGATTACTCCTCAACAGCGGCCTGCGCGGCGGCGAGGCGGGCGATGGGCACGCGGAATGGAGAACAAGATGCGTAGTTCATGCCAATCTTGGCGCAGAACTTCACAGAGCTGGGCTCACCACCATGCTCACCACAGATACCGCAACGCAGGTCAGGACGTACCTCACGACCTTCCTTCACAGCAAACTTGATGAGACGGCCTACACCCTTTTGGTCGAGTACCTGGAATGGGTCAACCTTCAGAATCTTCTTGTCGAGGTAAACAGGCAGGAACGATGCGATATCGTCGCGGCTGTAACCGAAGGTCATCTGAGTCAGGTCGTTAGTACCGAATGAGAAGTACTGAGCCTCCGAAGCAATCAGATCGGCTGTGAGGGCAGCACGTGGAATCTCAATCATTGTACCAATCTCGAACTCAACCTCGATACCATACTCAGCGAATACCTCCTTAGCGGCATACTGGATGATCTCCTTTTGCTGCTTGAGCTCGTTGATAGTACCAATCAGAGGAACCATGATCTCTGGCATTGGGTTCTTACCCTCCTTCTTCAGCTCGCAAGCTGCAGAAAGGATAGCCTTGGTCTGCATAGCGGTAATCTCAGGGAATGTGATACCCAGACGGCAACCACGGTGACCCAGCATTGGGTTGTTCTCAGCGAGTGAGTCGACACGGCGCTGGATTTCCTCCAAGCTTACGCCCATCTCCTTAGCCATGGTCTGCTGACCAGCCAGATCGTGGGGAACGAACTCGTGGAGAGGGGGATCGAGCAGACGGATGTTAACGGGCAGACCGTCCATAGCCTCGAGGATACCCTTGAAGTCGGCCTTCTGATAAGGCAGCAGCTTAGCAAGAGCCTTCTCACGTCCGGCAACACTGTCGGCCAGAATCATCTCACGCATAGCAACAATCTTCTGATCCTCGAAGAACATGTGCTCGGTACGTGTCAGACCGATACCCTTAGCACCGAAAGCGCGAGCTACCTGTGCATCGTGTGGAGTATCAGCATTGGTACGAACCTGCAGCTTGGTGTACTTGTCGCAAAGGTCCATCAGCTCCTTGAAGTCGCCTGAAAGCTCGGCAGCCTTGGTTGGAACCTCGCCAGCATATACCTGACCAGTTGTACCGTTCAGAGAGATGAAGTCGCCCTCCTTATATGTTACGCCGTCGATCTCAACAGTCTTATCCTTATAGCTTACATTCAGAGCACCAACACCCGATACGCAGCACTTGCCCATACCACGAGCCACAACGGCAGCGTGAGATGTCATACCACCACGAGCGGTGAGGATACCCTCAGCAGCAGCCATACCAGCCAGATCCTCAGGAGAGGTCTCGATACGTACGAGTACTACCTTGTGGCCATTCTCGTGCCACTCCTTAGCGTCGTCAGCGTGGAATACAATCTGACCGCAAGCAGCACCTGGAGAAGCAGGCAGACCCTGTGCAATAACCTTAGCAGCAGAGAGAGCCTTCTTATCGAATACGGGGTGCAACAGCTCGTCGAGCTTCTGAGGCTCGCAGCGCAGGATGGCAGTCTTCTCGTCGATCATACCCTCGTGGAGCAGGTCGATAGCAATCTTAACCATAGCAGCACCAGTACGCTTACCGTTACGTGTCTGGAGGAACCAGAGTTTGCCCTCCTGTACGGTGAACTCCATATCCTGCATATCGTGATAGTGGTGCTCCAGCTTGTCCTGGATACCATTCAACTCAGCATAGATCTCAGGCATTGCCTCCTCCATTGAAGGATACTTGGCTACGCGCTCCTCCTCAGAGATACCAGCGCGCTCAGCCCAGCGCTGAGAACCAATCTTGGTAATCTGCTGTGGTGTACGGATACCAGCCACAACGTCCTCACCCTGAGCGTTAACCAGATACTCTCCGTTGAACAGGTTCTCACCATTAGCGGCATCACGGCTGAAGCAAACACCAGTAGCAGAGGTGTCGCCCATGTTACCGAATACCATAGCCATCACTGATACGGCTGTACCCCACTCGTCGGGGATTCCTTCCATCTTACGATAGAGGATAGCGCGCTCGTTCATCCAGCTGCGGAATACAGCGCAGATAGCGCCCCAGAGCTGCTCGATAGGATCGTTGGGGAAGTCCTTACCTGTGCGCTCCTTGATAGCAGCCTTGAACAGCTTAACCAGCTTCTTCAAGTCCTCTACAGAGAGGTCCTTATCCAG
This sequence comes from Prevotella sp., assembly GCA_015060535.1. Classification (GTDB taxonomy): domain Bacteria; phylum Bacteroidota; class Bacteroidia; order Bacteroidales; family Bacteroidaceae; genus Prevotella. The sequence goes on along the minus strand of SUYH01000022.1, from coordinate 5,885 downwards.
AACAACACCGCTCTCCTTCTTAACCTTCTCGATAATCTCCTCGAATGGATCGATATCAGTTTTATTTACGGGCTTCATCTCGAGTACAACATCACCGTACATCTGTACGAAACGACGATAAGAGTCGTACACGAAGTGAGGATTATTTGTCTTCTTAGCCATACCCTCGGCCACCTCGTCGTTCAAACCAAGGTTCAGGATGGTGTCCATCATACCAGGCATTGAGGCGCGGGCACCAGAACGAACAGATACCAGCAGAGGATTCTGAGCATCTCCGAACTTGCAGTTCATCAAATTTTCAATGTGCTTCACGGCAGCCATCACGTCGTCGTTCAGAAGCTCCATGATCTTCTGCTGACCAACCTGATAGTACTCATTACAACAATCTGTGGTGATTGTGAAACCTGGAGGAACGGGAACACCGATATGGTTCATCTCGGCAAGGTTAGCACCCTTACCACCAAGTTCCTCACGCATCTTTGCGTTTCCTTCGGCCTTTCCATTACCGAAGAGGTAAACTCTTTTCTGACTCATACGTAATATTTATTATTTGTTGATGATAAATTATTTTTGATTAGATTCTGCAAAGTTATTAAAATTCCATCAAATACACAAGAAAAAAAGGCAAAAATTGCAAACTCCACCTTACATTTTTGTTTTTTTGACCTTTAAGGCATTAATAAATTTGGTTTTTCGCTCGATTTGCACTAACTTTGCAGCCAAATTAAGAAAGATTATGGCAAGAAAAAAGAAACCATTACCGCTCCTTGAGGGCGTGGTGATTGAAGCTGTGGCTGCCGAGGGCAAATGTTTGTTCCACTGGAACGATCTGGTGGTGTTTGTGCCTTTCTGTGTGCCTGGCGACGTGTGCGATGTACAGATTCGCCGCAAAAAACACTCCTTTGCCGAGGGCGAGGTTGTTAGATTTATAGAATTAAGTAAGGTACGCGCGACCCCCTTCTGCGCCCACTTCGGTGTGTGCGGTGGTTGCAAATGGCAAAACCTGCCTTACGAAGAGCAGCTCAAGTTCAAGCAGCAGCAGGTGTACGACCAGCTGCACCGCATTGGCAAGATAGAACTGCCCGAGTTTATGCCTATCCTAGGTAGCGTACACACTCAGGCGTATCGTAACAAACTTGATTTCGGATGCGCCAACAAGCGCTATCTGACTAAGGAGCAGATTCAGACATTGCCCAACGACCAGAGCCAAAGCCTGAAGGACGTGCCTGCTATCGGATTCCATATCACAGGTGCTTTCGATAAGATTCTGCCTATCGAGAAATGCTGGCTGATGGACAACCTGCAGAACGAGATTCGCAACGAGGTGCGCGACTATGCGATAGCCAACGGCTTATCATTCTTTGATTTGCGTGCTCAGACCGGACTGCTGCGCGACATCATCATCCGCAACAGCGCCAGTGGCGAGTGGATGGTGATAGTACAGTTCCACTATGATCGCACATCTGCCGAAGCTCTCGCCGAAAGCGAGGCTCAGGCTCAGCGTCTGTTGCAGCACATCGCCGACAAGTTCCCACAAATCAGTTCGCTGATGTATCTCGACAACCAGAAGTGCAACGATACCATCGGCGATCAGGACATTCTGGTGTTCAAAGGCAACGATCATATCTATGAACTCATGGAGGATCTGAAGTTCAAGGTGGGTCCCAAGAGTTTTTATCAGACCAACACCGAGCAGGCCTATCACCTGTACTCGGTAGCCCGCAATTTTGCCGGTCTGACTGGTAACGAGTTGGTCTATGACCTCTATACCGGCACGGGTACCATTGCCAACTTTGTGGCACGCCAGGCTCGCCAGGTGATTGGTATCGAATATGTGCCCGAGGCTATCGAGGATGCCAAGATCAACTCCGAAGTAAACCATATCGACAACACCCTGTTCTATGCAGGCGACATGAAGGATATCCTCACCGACGAGTTCATTGCCGAGCATGGTCGCCCCGACGTGATCATCACCGACCCTCCACGTGCCGGCATGCATCCCGACGTGGTGAAAACTATTCTGAATGCAGCTCCCGGGCGTATCGTCTATGTATCTTGCAACCCAGCCACACAGGCTCGCGACTTGCAGGCTATGGATGCCTACTACAAAGTAGAAAAGGTACAGCCAGTTGACATGTTCCCCCACACGCCACACGTCGAAAATGTTGTTTTACTAACAAAGCGATAATATTTAAAAGTAACATTTGAGCAAAAATATTTGGATGCAATCAAATTATTCCGTATATTTGCACCATACTAATTTAAACTAAAAGAGATTATGAAGAAATTTACTTGTATTTTTGCACTGCTTATCGCATCGGTTTGCACTGCAAGCGCAGAAACAAGCACAGAAGTTGAAGAAACACAGGCTACTCCCGAGAAAGCCACTATCGAGGTACCCGCATGGGTAAAGAATATCAAGTTCAGCGGTTACGGCATGCTGCAGTATCAGGGCGAAGATACCGAAGGTGCTCACACCAACACCTTTAATCTACGTCTGGCCCGTTTCATCCTGGATGGTAAGATTGGCGATTTCGACTGGCGTGCCCAGATTCAGGGCACTAACGCTACAGGTCCTGGTCAGCCCACCGTACAGCTGGTCGATCTCTATGCCGAGTGGCGCAAGTATCCTGAGTTCAAGATTCGTGCTGGTCAGTTCAAGCGCGCCTTCACTTTCGAGAACCCAACAAACCCCATCACTCAGGGCTGGTATTCCTACGCCATGGTAGTCAACAACCTGTCGGCTTTTGGCGATCGTACAGGTGAGAAGTCTTCAGGTGGTCGTGATATTGGTATCCAGTTCTCTGGTGATCTGTTCCCCAATGCCAACGGCCGTCGCCTGTTCCACTACCAGATTGGTGTTTACAATGGTGAGGGTGTCAATTCTAAGGATCAGGACAACCGCAAGGATATCATCGGCGGTGTTTGGGTGATGCCCATCAAGGGCGTACGCATCGGTGCCTTCGGATGGACCGGTTCTCGTGGTGGTATGCTCGACCCTCTTACAGGCAAGACCATCAGCATCGAGAAAAACCGTTATGCCCTTTCAGCCGAATACGACAAGGATGAGTACACCTTCCGTGCTGAGTATATCCACAGCCAGGGTTGGGGTGCTGCCAAAGCCGGCAACAACATCCGCGAGATCGACTACAGCAAGGGCGACAAAGCCGATGGTTGGTATGCCTTCGGTATCGTACCTGTAGTAAAGGGTAAGCTGCACGCCAAAGCACGCTATCAGACCTATCGTGCACAGAAGGAATGGAGCACCTCAAAGAGCATGTACGAGGTTGGTTTGAACTACTACTTCACCAAGAACCTGCAGCTGAATGCAGAATATGGTTTGGTAAACGAGCGTTCGGCTCACAAGAATCACAACTTTGTGGATGTAGAGCTCGACTTCAGATTCTGAACCATATAAAGGCAGCTCGCCAATACCACCACAAGTTCCACTATCCAGTAGGCAATGCCATCAAGAAGGATGGTACAGGCATAGGCGAGAAATCCTAGAGAAAACAAAACAACAGCATATCGAGATACGGCTGCCGACATACGGTAGCCGTATTTTTTATAGGCATAGACATTAATCATGAGATAGTCGAACACATGCGCTAAGGTGATGGCGACACCAGTGCCAAGCAGTCCCCACAGCTGGTAGCCCAGCACCACCAGAACAACAAATACCAGAAAGTAAACCGTTTCGAGCATCAGATAGGTTACAGCCAGACCACGTGCTAAGGTGATATATGCCACAGGCATGGTGAGCACCTTGAAGAACATGGCCAGCGCAGCCACCTGAGCCATCGGCACCACTGGCAGAAACTCACTGGTGAGGAGCTGCGGAATGAGTATCGGCAAAAGCACTATCAGCACTGTGAGCATAGGTGCCACAATGAGCAGCGACACCTCCATCTGACGGTTCACCACCTGATTAGTAGCCAGCACATCATGATTCACTGACGAGAGGCGCGGATAATAATCACTCTCCATCGCCGAGAACACCATACCAGCATAAGTGATGGTGAGCATATAGCCGGCATTATAGAGTCCTAACATGTCGAGATTGCCCACCACATTCAGATACGACCTCACGAACATCTCGGCTCCACTGCCCACTATGCCAGCCAAAGTGAAAGCCACGCCAAGACGCACCATCTCCATACCTTCACCCAATACACCCTTGGCGCCACGCAACCGCCACGGAAACACACGCTGTGAGAACCACAGCGTGGCACACATCGTCACAAAGGCCATCAGCACGATGACCGGAACGATGCCCGTTTGATTGAACATATAATAAATAGGTATAGCTATGGCCAGCGATGCCAAGGCCGCCATTATCTGCACCACTGCCAACGCCCCCAGCTGTCGGGTACCTTTCAGGATGGCAGTCTCGCCACCGGTGATGGCCAGCATACCAATGGCAGGTGCCAGCAGCACAAAGTGCAATGTGTGATCACCCCACGAGAAAGTAGCGTGATTCAAAAAGGGGCCTAACACCACGCAAACCAGCATACCCAACAATGCGGTGAGCAAGCACCATCCTCGCACCACCTTCACATAGTGCACAGTCTTCACTTCATCGCCAGCGTCGTAGTATTCCGAAATATGACGTACGGCACTCGTCGCCACCCCCAAGTTGGTGGCTTGCGAGAGCAACTGTACAGTAGTATTAAAGAGCGACACCAGTCCCATGCCACCAGGCCCTAACAGCATGGCTACGAACTTGTTGCGCACAAGCCCCACCAATACATTCAGACCTTGCACGCCACCAAAAACGCCCGTGTATTTCAGCACATGACTATAGCTATCGTCGCGCTCTTTACTCATATTTCCATAAAAACAAACGCAAAAGTAAGCAAATTATTATAAATCTACAAATAATTTTGGAATTATGCTTGCTTATTCGTAACTTTGCAGCCATCATGATAGTAAATCAACAGGAAACAACACCATTGGTGAGTTTCATCATCGCCTACTACGAGTTGCCCGCCAAGATGCTTTGTGAGTGCCTCGACAGCATTCTTGCGCTATCACTGAAACCAGAAGAACGACAGATTATCATCGTCGATGACGGCTCAGCTCACAGTCCACTGCCTGAGCTCGACGATTATGTAAACGACGTGCTGTTCTTGCGGCAGAAGCACCAAGGACTGAGCGTGGCACGCAATACAGGCATCAGAATGGCAACAGGTCGCTATCTGCAGTTTGTGGATGCCGACGACCAACTCATCAAGTCGGGCTATGACCATTGTCTGAACCTCATCCGACAGCACCATGATGCCGATATGGTGCTCTTCGAAATCGACGATGAGCCCCCTACCAGTGGAACCAGTTTTATGCGCCACCACAATATCCACGGTGCTGCTTGGAGCTATCTGGTGCGTCGTGCTACACTGAGCGATCTACGATTTACACCTGGCATCTTTCACGAAGACGAGCTTTTCACCCCGCAACTGCTGATACGCGCCGAGGTGGTGTATCCCACTAAAGCCAATGCATACTGCTACAACAAGCGTCCCAACTCCATCACTACAAGCATGGATGGCCCCCATGTAGAGAAACGACTGACAGATTTGCATCAGGTTATCCGCGAACTGAAGCTGATGGCCGACCGTCTGCCCAAGAACGACCAGTTGGCCATGGAACGCCGAGTGGCTCAGCTTACGATGGACTACCTCTACAACACCATCATGCTGTCCCGTTCACTATCCATCACGCTGCAACGCATCCAAGTGCTACGAGCCGAAGGCTTGTTCCCCCTCCCCGACCGCAACTACACCACCAAATATCAGTGGTTCCGCCGCCTGTTGAACAGTAAATTAGGTTTGGCCACCCTTGTCAAGGTGCTGCCACTCATGAAGCGAGAAAGATGAGGATACTACTCT
>SUYH01000008.1 GCA_015060535.1 Prevotella sp. | reverse complement strand
GGGGCGTACACTTCCGCTTCTTGTACTACTACTTCTTCTGTTTTATGTAAGACTTTCAAAGAACTCTTTCTTTCGTTACTCACAGGTCTAACCCTGAAAGCGGATGCAAAGGTACGACTATTTTTTGATTCCACAAATTTTTTCCAAGTTTTTTTTGCTAAAAAGCGAAATTTCTTTTTCGTTCTTGATTTACATCAACTCAGAAACGAACTATACCTTATTATATTATACGCGCGCGAACAATAATCTAAACTTACAAGGACGCGAGAAGTGGATTCATTCACAAAAAAGCACTTTAACGTAAAAAAAGACAAGCAAAAGTTTGGTGCAATGCATATTTTTGTATAATTTTGCACCCAGTTTGAATAAATATACCAACGATGAAAGTAAAGAACGACAGGCTAGAAGCCCTGAGAATGATTATTTCCAGCCAAGAGTTAGGTAGTCAAGACGAGCTTCTCAATGCTTTGAAGAAAGAAGGTTTCCGACTTACCCAGGCAACGCTTAGCCGTGATTTGAAACAGCTGAAAGTAGCCAAGGCAGCGTCAATGCGTGGCAACTACGTATATGTACTGCCCAACGACACCATGTACAAGCGTATCCCCACTCCTCACACAGTCAAGGAGATGATGGAGGTGCCCGGTTTTCTGAGCATCAATTTCTCCGGCAACATGGGCGTCATCAGGACACGTCCCGGTTACGCCAGCTCGATAGCATACAACATTGACAACAACCACATCGACGAGATACTGGGAACCATAGCCGGCGACGACACCATCTTTATCGTCATCAAACAAGGGGTGACAAAGGACGAGGTAATAGAGGCGCTGAGCGAAGTTGTGCCCAATATGAAATAATGCATCATTAAATGGAACAGAAAGAAGAAATAAAAGTATTGGTGGCCGGTCCGGAGCACGAGGCATATGTAGACACCATCCTGCAGACGATAGCCGACGCCGCCAAGGTCAGGGGGACAGGTATTGCCAAGAGAACACACGAATACCTGGCCACTAAGATGAAAGAAGCCAAGGCCGTAATTGCCCTGTCGGGCGACCGCTTTGCCGGATTCAGCTATATCGAGACATGGGGCAACAAGCAATACGTGACCACCTCCGGTCTGATTGTACATCCCGACTTCCGCGGACTTGGTGTTGCCAAGAAGATCAAGGATATGACCTTCTCGCTGGCCCGTACCCGCTGGCCACACGCCAAGATATTCTCGCTGACCAGTGGTGCGGCGGTGATGAAGATGAACACAGAGCTGGGTTACCAGCCTGTCACCTTTGCCGACCTGACCGACGACGAGGCCTTCTGGCGAGGATGTGAAGGATGTGTCAACGTAGACGTGCTACACCGCACCGGTCGCAAGTATTGCATCTGCACGGCCATGTTGTATGATCCCGAGGAGCACTTGCCCGCCAAGATTCCCGAAGATGTCATTGAAAGAATTAAAAAATTAGATAATTAAAGATATGAGCAAGAAGAAAGTAGTAGTAGCCTTCAGTGGTGGACTTGACACCAGCTACAATGTGATGTATCTGACCAAAGAGTTAGGTTATGAGGTTTATGCAGCCTGCGCCAATACCGGTGGTTTCTCCGCCGAGCAGCTGAAGAAGAACGAAGAGAACGCCTATAAGCTGGGCGCAGTGAAATACGTCACCCTCGACGTGACGCAGGAGTATTACGAGAAGTCGCTGAAATACATGATTTTCGGTAATGTGCTGCGCAACAACTGTTACCCCATCAGCGTTTCCAGCGAGCGCATCTTCCAGGCCATAGCCATTGCCCGTTACGCCAAGGAGATTGGTGCTGACGCCATTGCCCACGGTTCTACAGGCGCCGGCAACGACCAGATCCGGTTCGACATGACCTTCCTCGTGATGGCCCCTGGCGTTGAGATAATCACGCTGACCCGCGACAGGAATCTGACCCGTAAGGAAGAGGTCGACTACCTGAATGCCAACGGCTACTTTGCCGACTTCACCAAGCTGAAGTACAGCTACAACGTAGGCATCTGGGGAACCTCTATCTGCGGTGGCGAGCTGCTCGACCCCACACAAGGACTGCCCGAGGAGGCTTACCTGAAGCACGTGACCGCCAAGGAAGACGCCCTGCTGAAGATCCAGTTCGAGAAGGGCGAGATCGTTGGTGTCAACGGCGAGACATTCACCGACCACATCAAGGCCATCCAGAAGATTGAGGAGATTGGTGCCAGCTATGCCATTGGTCGTGACGCCAATGTGGGCGATACCATCATCGGCATCAAGGGCCGCGTAGGTTTCGAAGCCGCAGCCCCCAAACTGATTATCGAGGCTCACCGCCTGTTGGAGAAGTCAACCCTCTCCAAGTGGCAGCAGTACTGGAAAGACCAGGTAGCCAACTGGTACGGGATGTTCCTGCACGAGAGCCAGTATCTGGAGCCAGTCATGCCCGATATCGAGGCCATGCTGACCTCCAGCCAGCGCAACGTGACGGGTACAGCCATCCTGAAGCTGCGTCCCTACGGCTTCGAGACCGTAGGTATCGACTCCGCTAACGACCTGACGAAGTCGAAGCTCGGCGAGTATGGTGAGACACAGACCGGATGGACTGCCGACGAGGCCAAGGGCTTCATCAAGGTCAGTTCTACCCCACTCCGCGTCTATTACGGTATCCATAAAGACGAGAAGAGATGATCAAGGTGGGGATTTTAGGTGCAGCAGGCTACACAGGCGGAGAACTCATCCGTCTGCTGCTGAACCATCCGGAAGCAGAGATTGTGTTTGCCAACTCAGAGAGTAATGCCGGCAATCTGGTCAGCGACGTACATGAAGGACTCATTGGCGACACCGACCTCAAGTTTACTGACGAAATGCCCTTTGATCAGGTCGACGTCGTTTTCTTCTGCTTCGGTCACGGCAAGAGCGAACAGTTCCTCAAAGAACATAGCATCCCTGCCAACGTCAAGATTATCGACTTGGCACAGGATTTCCGCATCAAGGGCGACCACGATTATGTCTATGGTCTGCCCGAAATCAACAAAGCCGCCATTCAGAAGGCACAGCATGTTGCCAACCCAGGCTGCTTCGCTACAGCCATACAGGTAGCCCTGTTGCCTGCTGCCAAGATGGGACTGCTCAAGAAAGATGTGGCCGTCAATGCCATTACCGGTTCTACAGGTGCAGGCCAGAAGCCCGGTGCTACCACCCACTTCTCCTGGCGTAATAACAACCTGAGCATCTATAAGGCATTCACCCATCAACATCTGGCTGAGATCAAGCAGTCGCTGGTTCAAGTACAGGGCAGCCTCGACGCCGACATAGACTTCATCCCCTATCGTGGCGACTTTGCCCGTGGCATCTTCTGTACAGCCGTCATCAAGACGCAGACGGAAGGCAGCGATATCGTGGCAGCATACAAGGATTTCTACAAGGAGGCCGCATTCACCCACTACAGCGACAAGGCCATCGACCTGAAACAGGTGGTAAACACCAACAAAGCCTTGGTACACGTCGACTGCTTCGAGGGGAAGGTGCTCGTCACCTCAGCTATCGACAACCTCCTGAAAGGCGCTGTAGGCCAAGCCGTCCAGAACATGAATCTGATGTTTGGTCTCGACGAGTCGTCAGGCCTCCGGCTCAAAGCCTCCGCATTCTAACTGTTACACTTGTTACAGTGTTACAGTTAGAAAACACGCTTCCTAGAGGTTGAATTATACTCTATATTTATATATATTATATATAATATATATAAATATAGATATATGTTTGGAGTATGGGGAAGGCTTTCGGGAACTGTAACACTGTAACAAGTGTAACAGTCCTTGGGCGAAAGATTCGTAAACCGCAACGAAAGTTTCTTACATTTGTACCATCAACGAACATGAACGGAGAAGCACCGTAGGCAACAAAAATTTGTTTTCAGGCCTGAGAAAATTTGCGGCCTGCCCAGGGCGCAAAAATTAGGAGGCTAAAACCAGGGAGCGTGGAATAATCCGTCTTTTAAAATAACAACTAAATATTTTAACAAAGAAAATACAACAATCAAAATCAAAGCAATTGAACGTTAGTTCGACAATAAAAATAAAAAGAAAAAGAAAGTTTTTCTTTGTATTTCGCTCGATTTTCACTACCTTTGCACCGATTTATATTAAAGACAACACATAACGATGAAACTATTCGACGTATATCCGCTCTTCGACGTGAACATCGTCAAGGGCCAAGGCTGTAAGGTATGGGACGAAAAGGGTCAGGAATACCTGGACCTCTATGGCGGCCATGCCGTGATTTCAATAGGCCACTCCCACCCCCACTATATCGAGAAGGTGACGGAGCAATTGCAGAAGATAGGGTTCTATTCGAACTCGGTGATTAACAAGCTACAGGTAGAGCTGGCAGAGCGACTGGGTAAGATCAGCGGCTACGACGACTACCAGCTGTTCCTCATCAACTCAGGTGCTGAAGCTAACGAGAACGCCCTGAAGCTGGCTTCGTTTAAGAATCCACAGGCCACACGTATCCTGGCCTGCGAGAAGTCGTTCCACGGACGTACCAGTCTGGCTGTCGAGGTGACCAACAATCCGAAGATTGTAGCCCCGGTGAACGACAACCACCACGTGCGCTTCCTGCCCCTGAACGATATCGAGCCTTGGGTTCGCGAGATGTCACGAGGCGGTGTGGCTGCCGTCATCCTGGAGTGTATCCAGGGCGTAGGCGGCATCAAGATGGCCACGCCTAAGTTTGCCCAAGACCTGGCTTTTGCCTGCAAGCGCTATGGCGTCACGCTGATATGCGACGAGATACAATGTGGCTACGGACGTAGCGGTAAGTTCTTCGCCCACCAGTGGCTGGGCATCAAGCCCGACATCATCACGGTGGCCAAGGGCATAGCCAACGGTTTCCCCATGGGTGCCGTGCTGATATCGCCCGACTTCAAGCCCGTCTATGGTCAATTAGGTACCACGTTTGGCGGTAACCATCTGGCCTGTGCTGCGGCCTTGGCCGTGCTGGATGTCTTCGAGGAGGAGCACTTGGTAGAGAACGCCCATGAGGTCGGTGAATACCTGATCGAAAAATTGAAGGCCATCGACAGCCCACACATCAAGGACGTCCGCGGACGTGGTCTGATGATCGGTATCGACTTGGACTGTCCACACCAGGACGTGCGCAAGCCACTGATTAGCCAGGAGCACTGCTTCACGGGCTGTGCCGGCACGAACATCCTGCGCCTATTGCCACCTCTGTGTCTGACGAAGCAGGAAGCCGACGACTTTATAGAACGACTAAAGCGAGTATTATGAAAATTTCAGTGATAGGAGCCGGTGCCATGGGTGGCGCCATCGTTGAAGGTCTGGTCAAAGGACAGGCCGTAGAGAATGAGGATATCTGCGTAGCCGATGCGTCGCGCAGGGCGTTAGAACGCTTTACCGAGCACGTCAGCAACATCACGACGGACAACCGTATGGCTGTCATGGGTGGCGAGCTGGTATTCGTAGTGGTCAAGCCCTGGCTGGTAGAACAAGTGCTGCGTCAGATCAAGGAAGTGTTGGACTACGACAAGCAGATGCTCGTGGTGGTAGCCGCAGGTATTAAGAGTGAGCAGCTGACGGCATGGCTCGACAAGGGCGACGGCAAGACGATTCCCACGTGGCTGTGTATTCCGAATATCGCTATTGCCCAGCTGGCCTCGATGACGTTCCTGGTGCCCGTCCATGCAGCGCAAGAACAGACCGCACAGGTGAAGGCGCTGCTCGACACGATGGGTCAGACCATCATCACCGAGGAGCGACTGCTGGGAGCCGGTACGACGCTGGCCTCATGTGGCATTGCCTATGCCATGCGCTATGTGCGAGCAGCTAGCGAGGGCGGTGTAGAGTTGGGCTTCAAGGCTGACGACGCGAAGCAGATCGTGCTGCAGACCATGAAGGGTGCGGTAGAGCTGCTACAGGCCACGGGACTGCACCCCGAGGCAGCCATCGACCTGGTGACGACACCGGGTGGTGTGACCATCAAGGGTCTGAACGAGATGGAGCACGCTGGATTTACGTCGAGTGTTATCAGAGGTTTAAAGGCTGGTGCAAAATAAATTGTAAATCGTAAATTGTCAAATTGTAAATATGGTAGACGAACAACTGAAACAGATAGGTGAGCGCTTGCGTGGACTGCGCGACGTGCTGGACATTCCCGTGAGTGAGATGGCCGAAACGATAGGCGTCAGCACCGATAAGTATGAGAAGATAGAAAATGGCGAGCTGGACATCACCATCTCGAACCTGATGAAGATAGCCCACAAGTATGGTGTATCGACAGAGGAGCTGATCTTTGCCGAGGCACCCCACATGAAGTCATATTATGTGACACGCAAGGGACAGGGCATGTCGATTGAACGTACGAAGGCCTACAAATACCAGTCGCTGGTGGGTGGTTTCGTGAACCACAAAGCCGACGTGTTCATCGTCACCGTAGAACCCAAGCCCGGGGTACACACGATATACAAGAACACCCATGCCGGTCAGGAGTTCAACCTGGTGCTGGAGGGTAAGATGGAGCTGTACCTCGGAGGCAAGACCATCGTGCTGGAAGAGGGCGACAGCATCTATTTCGACTCTACCAAGCCCCACGGTATGCTGGCCGTTGGCGACAAGGCAGTGAAATTCCTCGCATTTACCGTAGAATAGGATTTAGCAAAGACTACAGGACTTAAGGACTATTAATCGGATAGAAGGTCGTGTCAGTCCTGTAGTCCCTGCAAAAAAGAAAAGAACATGATTGAGAGATTTTTAAAGCAGACACATTTCACGTCTGTAGAAGACTATAATAAGAACCTGGAGTTTATCATCCCCGAGAACTTCAACTTTGCCTACGACGTGATGGATGTGTGGGCACAGGAAAAGCCCGACGGACTAGCCATCCTATGGACCAACGACGAGGGCGCCGAGATACGCACTACCTTTGCGCAGCTGAAAGAGCAGTCCGACCAGGCTGCCAGCTACCTGCAATCGCTGGGCATTGGCAAGAACGACCCCGTGATGCTCATCCTGAAGCGTCATTACGAATGGTGGGTTATCATGTTGGCTCTGCATAAGTTGGGGGCTATCGTCATTCCCGCTACCCACATGCTGACCAAGCACGATATCGTATACCGCAACACACGAGCCTCGGTGAAGGCTATCATCTGTGCCAAGGACGATTACATCATCAGCCAAGTCAAGCTGGCCATGCCCGACAGTCCTACCGTCAAGCAATATATCACGCTGGGCGAGGAGGAGGGATTCCACAACTGGACGAAGGAGTGGCAACAAGCCCCGAAATTCGTCAAGCCCGCCTTCGTCAACACCAACGACGACACCATGCTGATGTACTTCACCTCGGGTACCAGTGGCGAGCCAAAGATGGTGGCTCACGACTATCTCTACGCCATGGGCCATCTGACGACGGGTGTCTTCTGGCATAACCTACACGAAGGGTCGCTGCACCTGACGGTGGCTGACACCGGTTGGGGAAAGGCCGTCTGGGGTAAGTTCTACGGCCAGTGGTTTGCCGGAGCTACCGTCTTCGTGTTCGACCACGAGAAGTTCAATGCCGACACGCTGTTGCGCCAGATTGAGAAATACAAGGTGACGAGCTTCTGTGCTCCCCCCACCATCTACCGCTTCATGATTCGTGAGGACCTGTCGAAATACGACCTCTCATCGCTGGAATACTGTTGTACGGCAGGCGAGGCCCTGAACCCCGCCGTCTTCGACAAGTTCTACGAGAAGACGGGCATCCGCATGATGGAAGGCTTCGGACAGACCGAGACCACCATGACGCTGGGCACCTTCCCCTGGATGGAGCCCAAGCCCGGTTCGATGGGTATGCCCAACGCACAATACGATATCGACTTGTTGCGTTCTGACGGCACCCCCTGCGAAGACGGTGAGAAGGGTGAGATCGTGGTCCGCGTTGGCGACAGGAAGCCTATCGGACTCTTCAAGCACTACTATCGCGACGAGGAGCTGACACGCGACGCCTGGCACGACGGCATCTATCACACCGGTGATATGGCGTGGCGCGACGAAGACGGCTACTACTGGTTTGAGGGCCGTATCGACGACGTCATCAAGTCGTCAGGCTACCGCATTGGTCCGTTCGAGGTCGAGTCGGCGCTGATGACCCACCCTGCCGTTGTGGAGTGTGCCATCACGGGTGTACCCGACGATATCCGAGGCATGGTGGTCAAGGCCACCGTCGTACTGGGCAAGGAGTGGAAGGACAAGGCCGGCGAAGAGTTGGTCAAGGAGTTGCAGCAACACGTCAAGAAAGAGACGGCTCCCTATAAGTATCCGCGCATTGTCGAGTTTGTCGACGAGCTGCCGAAAACCATCTCAGGCAAGATACGTCGTGTAGAAATCAGACAAAAAGACGCCAAATGAAACACAGAATCGTTGTAAAGGTTGGCTCCAACGTGCTGACGCGCAAGGACGGCAAACTCGACGTCACGCGGATGTCGGCGCTGGTCGACCAGATAGCGTGGCTGCGCAAGCAGAACTACGAGGTGATACTCGTCTCGTCGGGTGCTATGGCCTCCGGACGTGGTGAGCTGAAGGTCAGCCACGACCTCGACTCGGTAGAGCAGCGCCAGCTGTTCTCGGCCGTCGGTCAGGTGAAGCTCGTCGGACTGTACTACGACCTCTTCCGCGAGTTCGGCATTCACGTCGGACAGGTGCTGACGATGAAGGAGAACTTCGAACCTGGCGAACAGTATCGCAACCAGCGTGCCTGTATGCTGGTGATGTTGGAAAACGACGTGCTGCCCATCGTCAATGAGAACGACACCGTGAGCGTCACCGAGCTGATGTTTACGGATAACGACGAGCTGTCAGGCCTCATCGCCCAGATGATGGAGGCAGAGACGCTGATCCTGCTATCGAACATCGACGGCATCTTCGACCGTCACCCTGACGACCCCGAGGCACAACTCATCCGCGAGGTGGCTCCCGGTCGCGACCTCTCCGAATATATCCAGCCCGAGAAGAGCGCCTTCGGTCGTGGTGGTATGCACTCGAAGTACACCACCGCCTCGAAGATACAACAGGCTGGCATCCGCGTCATCATTGCCAATGGCGAGCGAGACAACATTCTCGTCGACCTGGTAGAAAACAAACAGAACGTACCCCATACAGAATTCATTCCCCATGGAACTCATTGAAACATTTGAATGTGTCAAGCGGGCCAGCAAGACCTTGGCCTTTCTCACTGACGAACAACGCAATAACATATTGCAGGCTGTAGCCGACACTATCATAGCGCACCAGCAGGACATCCTCACCGCCAATGCCATGGACTTGGCGAAGATGGACCAGCGGAATCCGCTCTACGACCGGCTGCAACTCACCGAGAAGCGTCTGCAGGACATTGCCGCTGATATGCGCAACGTAGCCAAGCTGCCCTCGCCACTAGGACATGTGACGAAGGAGAAGACGCTACCCAACGGTCTGCGTCTGCACCGTGTCAGCGTGCCCTTCGGTGTGATAGGTATGATCTACGAGGCTCGTCCTAACGTGACGTTCGACGTCTTCTCGCTCTGCTTTAAGAGTGGCAATGCCTGTGTGCTGAAAGGCGGGTCGGATGCCGACTTCTCCAACCGGGCTGCCGTGAAGCTGATCCATGAGGTGCTGGAGCAGAAGGGTGTCAATCCTGACGTGGTGACACTGCTGCCGGCCACCCACGAGGCTACCGGTGAGATGCTGAATGCCGTAGGATATATCGACCTGTGCATCCCACGTGGCGGACGCCGACTGATAGACTTCGTACGCGACACCGCCCGCATTCCGGTCATTGAAACGGGAGCTGGCGTGGTGAACACCTACTTCGACGTGGAGGGCGACCTGGAGATGGGAAAGGCTATCGTCAACAATGCCAAGACGCGCCGTCCCTCGGTGTGCAACGCCCTGGACTGTCTCATCATCCACGAACAGCGGCTGGGCGACCTCTACGAACTGGTGAAGCCGCTCGTCGACCACAAGGTGCTGCTTTACGCTGATGCTCCTGCCTACCAGCTGTTGGAAGGGGTATATCCCGACATCTTGTTGCGCCCGGCCATTGGCGAGAGCTACGGCACGGAGTTCATGGACTACAAGATGGCCATCCGCACCGTCAGCTCCGTCGAGGGAGCATTGGCACATATCGACCAGTTCGGTAGCGGACATAGCGAGTGTATCATCACCCAGAATGAAGCTACGGCACGTCTGTTCCAGCAACACGTAGATGCGGCCTGCGTCTATTGGAATGCGCCGACCTCGTTTACCGACGGAGCACAGTTCGGACTAGGTGCCGAGATAGGTATCTCCACCCAGAAGCTGGGTCCTCGCGGTCCTATGGCGCTGGAGGAGATCTGCACTTACAAGTGGATTATTGAGGGCGAAGGACAGACTCGCCCCTAACAACGGAATAACGTTATATCGAAACATCGAAAAATCGAAAAAAATGAAGACTTTTATAAACGTAGAAGATATCGGCCCGCTGGAGAAAGCAATGGCCGAAGCAATGGAGATTAAGAACGACCGTTTCAAGTATCAGCATCTGGGCAAGAACAAGACCCTGATGATGATCTTCTTCAATAACTCGCTGCGCACCCGTCTGTCTACACAGAAGGCAGCCATGAACCTGGGCATGAATGTCATTGTGCTCGACGTCAATGCCGGTGCCTGGAAGCTGGAGACTGAGCGTGGTGTCATCATGGATGGCGACAAGTCGGAACACCTGCTGGAGGCCATTCCTGTCATGGGCTGCTACTGCGACATGATTGGCGTGCGCTCGTTCGCCGGACTGACCGACCGCGAATACGACTATGCCGAGACGGTGCTGAACCAGTTTATCAAGTATAGCGGCAAACCGGTCTTCGCTATGGAGACGGCTACCGTACACCCCCTGCAGGCCTTTGCCGACCTGATTACCATCGAGGAATATAAGACGGTAAAGCGTCCGAAGGTTGTGCTGACGTGGGCTCCCCACTGCCGCGCACTGCCTCAGGCTGTGCCTAACTCGTTTGCCCAGTGGATGAACGCTGCCGACGTCGACTTCGTCATCACCCACCCCGAGGGCTACGAGCTCGATCCGAAGTTTGTGGGTAGTGCCCGCGTGGAGTACGACCAGAAGAAAGCCTTCGAGGGTGCCGACTTCATCTACGCCAAGAACTGGTCTAACCCCGGTGTCACCAATCCTCAGGACTATGGTAAGATTACGTCGAAGGATATGTCGTGGACGGTAGATACCGAGCACATGTCGTGGACCAACAATGGTAAGTTCATGCACTGTCTGCCCGTTCGTCGTGGTCTGATTGTTACCGACGACGTCATTGAGTCGAAGAACTCCATCGTCATCCCTGAAGCCGCCAACCGCGAGATTTCTTGTTCCGTTGTCATCAAACGAATGCTCGAAGCACTATGATATCATTCGATTGCGACTATAACAACGGTGCACATCCGAAGGTTCTGGAGAATCTGGTCAAGCACAATGGCGCTCATCCCACGCCCTACGGTTTCGATGAGTTCTCGGAGCGTGCCAAACAGCGTATCCGCGAGGCTTGCGGAATGCCCGACGCCCAGATTTTCTTCCTGACGGGAGGCACACAGACCAACGCGACGACCATTGACTCAATGCTCTATCAGTATGAGGGCGTCATCTGCGTAGGCTCTGGCCATATCAATGTCCACGAGGCCGGTGCTGTCGAGTTTACCGAGCATAAAATCATCACCATTGCAGATAAGGATGGCAAGATGGAAGCCAAGACGCTGGCCAAGTATCTGGACGACTTCTACCACGACGGCAACCGCGACCATGCCGTACACCCCGGACTGGTATACATCACGTTCCCCACCGAACTGGGTACGCTCTACAGTGCCCGCGAGTTGGACGATATCTATAAAGTATGCCAGCGCTACGGCATCCCCCTCTATATCGACGGAGCTCGTCTGGGCTATGGACTGATGGCCGAGGGTAGCGACATCACCCTGCCCTATCTGGCTCGCCACTGCGACGTGTTCTACATCGGTGGCACCAAGATTGGAGCATTGTGTGGCGAGGCTGTGGTCTTCACCAACCGCCAGGCCCACAAGCACTTCTTCTCCATCCAGAAGCAACACGGAGCCGTCATTGCCAAGGGAGCACTCATCGGACTGCAGTTTGAGGCGCTGTTCACCGACGATCTCTACTTCAAGCTCTCCGAACACGCCATCAAGATGGCTATGCGCATGAAGCAGATTTTCCAGCGGAAGGGCTTTCCTTTCTATGTCGATTCCCCCACCAACCAGCAGTTCATCGTTTTGCCCGATACGGAGGTTGAGCGGCTGTCACAACACGTGCAGTTTACCCACTTCGGACAAACCGACAAGCACTGCACCATCTGCCGCTTCGTCACGAGTTGGGCGACGACAGAGGAAGAGATTAACGAATTGGAGCGCCTATTGTAGACGCTCCATTTTTTTCTTTACTTTCTTTTCTATCTGCTTGATGACCTGGTCTGGGTGCCAGTCGCCAAACACATTATCCAGCGTATACTTGGCGGCTTCAGCGTCCGTCAGGATGGTCTCGTCGGTACGGCTGTGCTCACGCTCTATCAGCTTGTCGCCCTCCTGCTTCTTCTTCGTCATCCGATAGGTCACAACGTTCGTCTTGGGCGTGATGTCACGACCCTGGGCGTCCATCGTGCCATACTCCTTGAAGTCGCTCAGCACGGTGTTCATACCCCGCCAGTCGAAACGAGTTGCGTTCAGCTTCTCGGGCGAGAGCAGCGTGGTGTAGAGCCAGATGCAATGGGGCGTGTTGTTCCATCCACGAGCCCATTCGAAGTTCGACTCGATGTTCTCTACCGTACAACGATTGAAAATGTAGCCCCAGGGGGTCTTCGACGTCTTGGGAGCCGCTATTACATTGCGGCCGCCAGGCTTCAGCGAGCGACGTTCCGTCACTATCCTACAGCGCTCGAACCACACATCACCATCGCCACAGATGAAGTCGACCGTACCATGAATCTCGGAGTCCTGAAAATAGAACTGCGACTGGTCGTTATCAGAATAATAGGTGTCTTGATACGACAGGAGACGCACGCGGTTACAGATGGTTCGCGTACCTTTATCCTGTAGCGTGACGGCTCGTCCGGCAGCTCCAGCGGCATAGTAGTCGAGAGCATTCTTCAGCGTCATGTCCTGGAAATAGTTGTCAGTACCCCGGTTCTGGAAGACAGCCGTCTTGCTGATGCCTTCCTGCTTCACGTCGGGCTTGTTCTGGATGACGGTACCTTCCATGCTTTGACCTATCAGCGCTATGTTATGGCCCGTAATGCGCGTCAGCACCGTCTTGCCCAGGTCGTACAACCCGTCGGGTATCAGGATAAAGAGCCGAGGGGCGTCCTTTTCCGTATTCTGCTTGTTAGCCTGCTCGACAGCCTCCAGCAGACTCTTCGTATCACCTTTCTTCACCGTAATCACCTGTTGGGCTTTCGTAATCATCACGGCCAACAGACAAAACATCATCAGTACGTATCGCTTCATTGTAGTTGGTATTGTTTTTTCAGTCGTTTGCTTTCTCGCTCCAGCTCTTTCAGTATCTTTTGAGGTTGCCACCAGCCGAACACCCGCTCCAGCGTATATTGCTGCGCCTCCTCCTTGGTCATGATGGTCTCGGCCGTGAAGGGCTGAGTGTGGTCGCGCAGGGTAAACGTCACGACGTTCGACTTCGGAGTAATGTCACGTCCCTGGGCATCCATCGTCCCATACTCCTTGAAATAGTTGCTTGATATCTTCATAGCCTCCGGGTCGAAGCGCGTTGGCAACAGTTTCTCGGGAGTCATCAGCGTCGTGTAGAGCCACACACAGCTCGGACGGGTATGCCACCCACGACCGTAGTAGAACGGCGACACGTCGTTGACGATGGTACAGCGGTTGAACACATAGCCCCACTTCGTCTCAGAAGTACGGGGGGCCATGATGATGTTATTGCCTTCACCACTGCGCGTGCGCTTCTCGGTCACTATCGTGCAGCGCTCAAACCATACGTCGCCAGCGCCACAGATAAAGTCAATGGTGCCATGAATCTCGGAGCCTTGGAAGTAGTTGTGACACTTCTCATAGTCAGAATAGTAGGTATCCTGATACGACAGCATACGCACACGGTTGCAGATGGTACGGTCGCCCTTGTCCTGTAGACAGACGGCACGTCCATCAGGTTCCGAGGCGTAGTAGTCCAGGTCGTTCTTCAGCGTCAGGTCTTGGTAGTAGTTTCCCTTGCCGCGGTTCTGTAGCACGGCGGTCTTACTGATGCTCTCAATCTTGTAGCTGGGGACATTGCGGATGATGGTGCCCTCCATGCTCTGACCAATCAGCGCGATATTGTTGCCTGCCACACGTGTCAGCGCCTTCTCTCCAAGATCGTACAACCCATTGGGAATCAGAATAAAGATACGCTCGGAGTCTCTGTCGCGATTGCGGTCACTCGCTGTCTTGATGGCATCCAGAAGGCTTTGCGCGTCACCCTTCTTAACCAGTATAACATCTTGTCCATAGCTCACAACAGCCATGAACAACACAACACACAGAAGGAGATATCGTCTCATCATTAGGTTAGTTTTGACCGCAAAGTTAGCATATTTTTAACACAATCGCAAATTTTTCTTTCTAAAAGTGCTCTTAATCAAAAAAAATACTGTACCTTTGCAGTCGCTTTCCAAAAAAGCCATCGGGATGTAGCGCAGTTGGTAGCGCACTACGTTCGGGACGTAGGGGTCGGGCGTTCGAGTCGCCTCATCCCGACAGAAAGAATCACTAAAACGCAGGATGTTAGCGAATTAGTGGTTCTTTTATTTGATATACTTAGCACGTAGATAGTCAGCGAAGATGCGGGCAGCACTCTCCACCTTGGCGGCACAGGGACGCGTCTTGTAATATTCCGCCGTACGAGGTGATGCCACATAGCTGCATTGTGCTTTCTCGTGACCTTTCAGTCCCAATATCTCGGCACAGATCAGGCTACCGTTCTCAGACTGCGACTGAGCAAGCAGTTCTTGCACAACCTTGTAACAGGCCGACTTACCCTCGCGGTCGCTACCCTCGGTCTGACCGCAATCCAGTCCCACCAGTATCACAATGCCCGAAACGGCACCACACATCATGCGCAGACGACCTACTCCGCCACCAAAGCCGGCAGCAATGCGCTTGGCCATCGTCTCGTCAAGTCCATACAAGTCGCTGAAAGCAGCCACCACACTCTGACAACACCCGTAGCCCTGCATGAAATTGTCGACGGCACGGACTACTCGCTCATCTAATTCCCGTTGTTTGATTTCCATATCTATTTGCTATATTCAGTTGACAAAGTTACGAAGAAATTGGCAGTTGGACAAATAAGTGGCGATTTCCTTTGTTAATTGTTCTTAAATAGGTGGTTTTTGATTTGGATAGTTGAAAGGATTGCCGTAATTTTGTAGGTCTAAACGAATACATATATTTTATCATTAATATTCAAACAACGATGATTTATTCAACAGAAGTTAACAACATGTGCAGCGTTTGCAAAGGCGCTTATCATGGACCTGCACCCATTCCCGAGGAGGGTAAATGGATTCAGGCAAAGGAGATTAAGGACATTTCGGGTTATACCCACGGTATTGGTTGGTGCGCACCTCAGCAGGGTGCCTGCAAGCTGAGCCTGAACGTGAAGGATGGTATCATCCAGGAGGCTCTGGTTGAGACTATCGGTTGCACCGGTATGACTCACTCAGCAGCTATGGCCAGTGAGATTCTTCCTGGCAAGACCTTGCTGGAGGCTCTGAACACCGACTTGGTTTGCGACGCTATCAACACCGCTATGCGCGAGCTGTTCCTGCAGATTGTCTATGGCCGCACACAGAGTGCTTTCTCTGAGGGTGGTCTGGCTATCGGTGCAGGTCTGGAGGACCTCGGTAAGGGTCTCCGTTCACAGACAGGTACACTCTATGGTACCGTTGCTAAGGGAACCCGTTACCTCGAGCTCACCGAGGGTTACATCACCAAGATGTATCTCGACGCCAACAACGAGGTTTGCGGTTACGAGTATGTACACCTGGGCAAGATGATGGAAGCCATCAAGAACGGTATGGATGCCAATGAGGCTATGAAGAAGAACACTGGTTCTTACGGTCGCACGACTGAGGAGCAGGGTGCAGTAAAGGCTATTGACCCACGTAAAGAATAAAGGAGGATACGACAATGATTAGAAAAGTACAGTTTGAGAGTCAGGAGCGCCGTATCAACCAGGTTCTTGCTGCTCTGAAGGAGAATGGCATCAACTCTATCGAGGAAGCCAACGAGATTTGTGAGAAGGCAGGCGTTGATCCTTACCAGATGTGTGAGGACACCCAGCGTATCTGCTTCGAGAACGCCAAGTGGGCATACGTTTGTGGTGCCGCTATCGCTATCAAGAAGGGCGTAAAGACTGCTGCTGACGCTGCCGAGGCTATCGGTATCGGTCTGCAGAGCTTCTGCATCCCCGGTTCTGTAGCCGACGACCGTAAGGTAGGTATCGGTCACGGAAACCTGGCTGCTCGTCTGCTCCGCGAGGAGACTGAGTGCTTCGCCTTCCTGGCTGGTCACGAGAGCTTCGCTGCTGCCGAGGGTGCCATCAAGATTGCCGAGATGGCCAACAAGGTTCGTAAGAAGCCCCTCCGCGTTATCCTGAACGGTCTTGGCAAGGACGCTGCCCAGATCATCAGCCGTATCAACGGTTTCACCTATGTACAGACTCAGTTCGACTATTTCACCTCTGAGCTGAAGGTGGTTAAGGAGGTTCCTTATGGCAACAACCCCAGCCGTCTGAAGGTTAAGTGCTATGGTGCTGACGACGTTCGCGAGGGTGTAGCTATCCTGTGGAAGGAGAACGTTGACGTTTCTATCACGGGTAACTCTACCAACCCCACCCGCTTCCAGCACCCCGTAGCAGGTACCTATAAGAAGGAGCGCACGCTGGCTGGCAAGCCTTACTTCTCAGTAGCTTCTGGTGGTGGTACGGGTCGTACCCTGCACCCAGACAACATGGCTGCTGGTCCCGCTTCTTACGGTATGACCGACACCATGGGTCGTATGCACTCTGACGCTCAGTTTGCAGGTTCTTCTTCAGTTCCTGCTCACGTTGAGATGATGGGCTTCCTGGGTATTGGTAACAACCCAATGGTAGGTGCTACCGTAGCTATCGCCGTAGCTATCGACCTCGCCTTGAACAAGTAATCGACGAAGTCGCTTTGTACCTTTAGGTCAAAGAAGTAATCAACGATTACACAATCATAAAAGCCTCGCTCAAGTATTTGCAGCGAGGCTTTTTTGAACCTACGATTCAATCACCGAACGGAAATGTACCAGTAGCGGTGTTTCTTTAAACTTTCTTAAACAATTACACATTTTGTGTTACACATTTTGTGTAATCAATATAAGTTTGTATATTTGCAACCGAATGTGCAAACAAAATAGGCTATGGATAATCCGTTTATTATCAAGTCATACGAATCAAAAGACTTGTTTTGTGATCGAGAAAAGGAATTGCAGTTAATGCTACGCAACTGTGTCAATCAATCGGATATGACACTCATATCACAACGTCGTATGGGTAAAACTGGACTGATTCTCCGCTTGTTTGATGAACTAAAGACGACAAGCCCCGATATTCATACCATCTATTTGGACATCTTTGCCTCACGCAACATTGATGACTTTATCAAACTGTTAGCCGAGGCAACCATGAAATCCTTCCCAGTTAAAACCTCTATAGGTGAGCGTCTCATGAAATTTATCAAATCATTGAGGCCGCAATTATCGTTTGACAACATCACGGGTGAACCACAACTGCAAATAGCGTATCAAACAGCACACGAAAAAGAATATACCCTACGAGGACTATTCGACTTTCTTGACAGTCAAGAAGCACCTATTGTCATTGCCATAGATGAGTTCCAACAAATAAGAGACTATCCAGAGCAAAACATGGAGGCCCTGTTGCGCACCTATATCCAACAGATGCACAACCTTACTTTCATCTTTTGTGGCAGCAAGAAGCATCTGATGGCGGATATCTTTACTAACGAGAAAAAACCTTTCTATGCCAGCACTTCGTTTGTGTCGTTATCAAAGATTGATGAAGCACCTTATACTGCCTTTATTCGTCGTCTATTCGAAGAGAGACAGCGTTCTATTACAAGCGAAGCTATTCAATTTATATTAGCGTGGACACGACGTCACACCTACTATACACAACAACTTTGCCATACCATTTACGCTAATGGCAAACAAACCATAGATTTGGATGAGGTCAAACTTGCTTGTAACCAATTGATGCAGCAGAGCGAAGCTGTATATCTGCAATACCGGCAAATGCTAACAGATAAGCAATGGGACTACCTTATCGCCATTGCAAAAGAAGAAAGTGTACAACAAATTACTGCTTCTGCATTTTTAAAACGCCACAAGATAGGCACCCCATCCGTTTCTCGCCGACTGGCAGATGCTTTATGTGAAAAGGGATTACTTAATGACGACAGCACCCTTGATGGTACAGTATATAGTGTAAGCGATGTATTCCTTTCACATTGGATGGAACGGTTATAAGTATGACTGATATGCTAAAGAACCCGATGCGCTCACATGGAGTGCATCGGGTTCTTTGCATAGCATATAGGTTGGGATTATTTCACCACAAGACCTTCGTTATCTATTAGAGTTCAAGCGACTCAGTGCGTGAAACATGTACCCGTCCCAGTGTTTCCTTACCCCTGCCATGCGTCGTTCTATCAATAAGGCTCGTAGGAAGTATGCTAATGGCGAAACCATTTCATGTAGCACTCCAGAAGAGATGCAACGCTATTTCGATAGTCTATGACATCTACGATAATCGTGTATCGATACTAATTGTTCAGGCAGAGGAACATTACAACGATAAGTAGACCATTCATATTCAGACATGAATGATGTATTAATATTACATCTAAAGATCATCTTCTTCCCTTTAAGTCCTTCGAGGTGATGCGCTCTTGGGATTTAGGTGGAGAAGGAAAAGCTTTCTTTGGTTTCCATCCAGATGAAGAGTGGTTCGTCAAGCTGATGAGAAAATGATTTGTGTAAAGAGTATAACTGCTGTTAGCATAATTGCATGGCTAACAGCAGTTATTGTTTGTTTTACCTTGTTCGTTTGTAAACAGAAGGATTTTTTGAAGTATATTCTCTCAGTGTGGGAATACTGATGTAATATATGGAGTTTTTTGGTTTCTTGTTAAACTTTTGTTATTAAACATATACCAGCCACGGTCATATTCTCTTTATGATTGAGTGAAACAGGTACCAGTCCCTGCGTCTCTAGACCTTGGTCGAAGAACCGCACGATAATTCCTCATAAAGTGTAGAATAGCATTATTTGTTACTTTTTTGGATAAAGTGAACGAAATGTGACAAATAATTCCTATCTTTGCAGTCGCAGACTGCACCTGCCGCTTGTATGGATAGGCAGAATGCATATATATTGATTGGTGTTTACGAATGCTGATTTGACTTTCCCAAACTTCGCAACCTTGGAAAGAGTCAGGCCATAAAAAGGCATGAATCTCTAAGTCAAAAAGCACTTGTGGATACTACATCTAATATGATAGTGTTAGGTCACGTCGTTATCTTGCATAATGTCCGTGTCTTCTTATCATATAGGTGTGGGTGTTCGCATTGCTTTGTCCCGACTTAGAGAGGTAATGCGAAGACCTGGGAAAGTGGATGAGGTGATGTATGAGGCCCACACTTTTCTTTATATATACTACTAATAATTGAAAACTAATCCGCTGGTTTGGGCTTAGCTGGCGCATTAAGTCCAAACGGTGTATGAATGACAAGAATAATGGGCTGAAACAGGTGATGCTAGCAATTTTTGTTATCGGTAGCATATTCTACGCAACAAAAGGAATGTGGACTCCTGTAATTGGAAATGTAATAGCCATTATAATCACACTGTGGTATTTTTCTAGGAAGAAGGAGGACAAGAAATGAAACGTATCTTGATATTGATGGCTGTGCTGTTTGCCCTTATATCAATTATCGTGATCTTGGGAAACATTATAACAGTTGGTGAAAAGATGACCACTGTGTTTGGTGTGCCTTACGTCGAATATGCCTTTTATCTCCTTCTAGTTGGCCTCTTTGTTTATCTTTGTAATGCTGCCATCTTCCAGCCTATGAGAGCAATTCATAATGCTCCTGAGTTCCCATTGTTGGATGTAGAAGAAAAAGGTGAAGGGGTTAGCGAAGAGGACTATCGGGGTAGATTGGTATCATTTGCAGAGAAGTTGACTAAAAACTGCTCATATTTGCCTATAAAAGAGAGATTGGGCTATCAGCAGAATTTGGTTACAGAATGGTATGACACTAAAGGGAAAGATACAGAATCCATCAAGGAATTTATCAGGAAGGAATTGAAGCAGAGGTATAGAGTTGTTGACAAGCATATCATCAGCTATGCCACAAAAGTCTTTATTATCACCGCTGTTTCTTCTAGTAACAGACTTGATACTTTGGCTACTCTTGGCTTGAATTATCGGATGGTAGCTGACATAGTGAGGGCTTCTGGCTTCCGTCCGAATAAATTACAGTTAATAAAAGTATATTGGTATGTCATCAGTGCAGCATTCTTTAGCTATTTCTTCCAAGACGCTGCTGAGACTGCCGTCAATGCTATAGACGACCTTACAGACGTTCCTGACGTTGATGTCCCTGATGTTGAAATACCTGACGTTGACCCTTCAAGTATCGACTTTACACAATATGTGAAAGGTTTGAATCTGCCAGGTGTTCCACTTGCTCCTTTAGCAGATGGACTAGCAAATAGCATTATGACAATTGCGATTGGCTACATTGTCAAATATTACCTCCAGAAAGGATCGGCTGAATTAAAGGGTGCAAAGGGAAGAAGAGTCAAGCTGAGGGCAAAAATCAAAGCCCTTGGTCAAATCCCTCATCTGCTTGCAGAAGTTCCTATGCAATTGGGAAATACTGGTTTGTCCTGGGCAATGAAAGGCTTTGAGAAAGCTTATAAAAAAGTTACCAAAGATAAACAGCCTATCGTTGAGAATGATACATTTGATGACATAGAGCGAGTAGATGAAGAAGATATTGTCAAAGAGAGTCCTAAGAAAAAGTGGTCATTTAACTTCTGGAAAAAGGATGAGGTATGATATTTGGAAATCAATAAACGAGAATAAGGTATAAAGGTGTTGAACTAAACCCCTTATATGTGAGTATAAACAAATTTAATTATAGGAGAATATGAAAAAATTATTTTTATTAATTATCGCTATTATGGCGACAACAAGTGCGTTTGCCGGATTTGGATGGCAAGCAGAGTTTACTAATGTGCAGGACGATAACCTGAAAGGTAACGTTATTGCAGTGTTGTATTCTAGGTATGAATACAAGGAGAACTTTGGAGAACCTACACCTGGCATGCTAGAGAGAATGTATGCAACCTTTTATGACGAGAAAGGCCGTTCATTTCTTAACCGTAATT
This sequence comes from Prevotella sp., assembly GCA_015060535.1. Lineage (GTDB taxonomy): Bacteria > Bacteroidota > Bacteroidia > Bacteroidales > Bacteroidaceae > Prevotella. The sequence goes on along the minus strand of SUYH01000008.1, from coordinate 155,443 downwards.
TGTATTCTAATGGATCTTCTTATACCGAAGCAATATCCACGTTGTTTGATTACACATCGGACGCTTCTGGTATAACAGTGCATAGACCACAGATAACATGCAGAACTGACGGTAAGGACATTGATAACTACCGTCCCATGATTTTGGCACTAGACAACTCATATGAGCAGAGGATGGTGTCAAATACCAAATGTTCTGATTACCTGACGATTGACTATAAGTATGACAACAATAAAGTTCTAACCACTTATACCATGATTAGTAATGGTAAGATTGCTGCGAAGCTCGTTGCAAAACCAACAGCTAATGGAGCTTATGAATACACAATATACAAAGCTTCTGGTGATGCAACGGAGAAGGGTGTCAGAACATATAAGAATGGAAAGCTTATTAGAGTTGAGAAACCAAATAAAATGTTGATGCACAGCATTGATATGGAGTCATTTCCAATGGGAACCTATTCTTATACCACTGGCGGTAAGCTGCAACAGTATTGTCAGATTAGGGAAATTAACACTGACGGCTGGGGGACAGGGAACACCCCAGGCAGAAAATTCGTATATAACAAGCAAGGTGACGAAATACAATGGATTGATGGTCACTGGGGATGGGGAAAAGACAAAGGCAAGATGCTTTGGCTTGAACCTAGAGTAGTTTATACTGATTACAAGTATGATGATAAAGGCAATTGGATCTCCAGAATTGACACTAAGAGCAGTCGTAAATATATTGAAATTCGAGAGATCATCTATTGCAATAGCAAAGAAGAACTGCAACAAAAAGCCGCAGCATTACGTCAGTCAGCAGGAGAGCTGGTAAAGAGTAAGCAGCAATAATAACATAATATAATAGAGAAAAGTTCCCTTTTTAGGTGGACTTTTCTTTTTTTATTCCCACTCCACCAAATCCCTGTTTAGTGTTTCCGCTTAACTTTTCTCTTTTGTTTAGTGATGGTAAGATTAGACAGGCCAATTCATATTCAATTCCCTCAATACGATTGAAATGCTTTGATGTCGTGATCAATGAGCCGTAATGACGTAGGTGACGAGCCGTAATGCAATGCCAAGGGACGAGTGACTGACGTTCGATGTAGTAAACCGAGATGGTTTCTCCGAAAGCAATTTCAATTACTCCGAATAGAAAATTAAATTCTCCGAAAGTAACGAAAATTACTTTCGGAGAATTAGAAATTGCGATTTTACCCTCCCTTCCTCCCGTCACCCCTCTCAAATGCCGATGTACAGGGCGTTTGAGGCACGGGAGGGAGAATGATTGTCCCTCCCGTTACCCTCCCTTTTTTTGGTTCGCTCCCTCCCATTTTGAAAACAAGGGACCCTAGACGGGAGGGAGACGGGAGGGATGTTTGTTTTCCCTCCCGTCCGTGAAACCCTGTAAATAAAGGCGTTCCGAGCGAAAAAGGGAGGAAGGGAGGGTAAAATCGAAAAAACTTTTTTTCTGCGTCGAATAAGGAACGCTTATTGATGAATAAGGGACGATTATTGCGAAATAACCCAAGGTTATGGGGGAACAACCTTGGGTATTAATAGTAGCCGGGAGTCCGTAGGCTTCGGACTCGCAGTCCGACCCGTTCGGACTGGCAGTCCGTCGGGACGGACTAAAAAGAGAGCCTGGAGGCGATTCCTGGCCTTGAGAGAGCCTTAGATTTCGAAGTCGAGGCAAGAGCGCTGAACGGTATAGGGGCGAACCTTTCCGTTGGCTACTGCGACGTGCTCAGGATGAACGGCATAGCCCTTCAGCGCTTCTTCGCTCTCCAAGGTGCTGTCTAACATCACATCGGCATTCGAGGATGCCAGGCGTCCGTCAATGTGTACCTTTACGTCGATGAGTCCTGGGACCTTGCCTACAAGTCCTTCCAAACCAGCTTTAATACCTGCCTTAACGGCTTTCTTCTCTTCTTCTGAGAGTTCTGGATTCAGTGTCCAGAGAATAATGTGCTTAACCATAATTTGATGTTTGATGTATGATGTTTGATGTATGATGTTTGATGTTTAAAATGGCACTGGTGAGACGAGGTGCATTTCCTCGCCCGTTATGGGATGACGGAACCATATCTCGGTGGCATGAAGCATTAGTCGTTGTGCCTTGGTGCCATACAGTTCATCGCCAACGATAGGACGTCCTAAGCCGTCGGGATGGGCACAGTGAATGCGGAGCTGATGCGTGCGACCCGTGTGCGGATAGAGAGCAACAAGGTTGTCGCCTATCAATTCATAGTCCGTCACCGCCCGCTTGCCGTGTTCCAAGTCAACGACCTGGCGCGGACGATTCATGGGGTCCGGCCTCAGCGGAAGGCTTATCCTGCCTTTGGCTGGATTTGTAGCTGCCGTTTCTTCCAACATCGCCACATATTTCTTCCTGACCTGATGTTTGATGAACTGCTCCTGCAAGAGGCGATACACCGCTAACGTCTTTGCGACGACAAGCAGTCCTGACGTCCCCATATCCAGCCGATGAGCAACCATACAGCCAGGATAGCGTTGCTGCATGACGGTCTCGACACTATAATCCTCAATGCGTCCGGGCACAGACAGCATCCCGCTGGGCTTGTCGGCCACCACCATAGCATCGTCCTCATAGATGGTCTTCACCTCCAATCGGGCAAAGCCCTGAAGCTCAGGGTCAGGATCTACCTCCAACCCTTGCAACATCCATGTGAGGACGGGCTTGCACTTACCCCGACAAGCCGGATAGTAGTTCAGATGCTGACGCAGTTCGGTCTTTGTCGTAGCACCCCACCAGAACTCCGCCATACATACAGGATGCAACCCCTGTTGATAAGCATATTGCAAGAGCTTTGGCGCACAACAGTCACCCGTCCCACCTGGAGGCAACGGATACTTCTCACGCAATTTTGGTCGGGCATAATAATCTTGCCAGATGTCCACCAAATCCCTTACCTCACCACGAGCATTGAGCAACTGGTACTGATGGAAGAGCCACATCTGCAGGTCCTGCGACATTTGGCGACGCTTTGCGTCTAGTTGATAGTTGATAGTTGATAGTTGATAATTATTGTTGGGGACGACCATTTCTGATATCTCCCGTTCCTTCGTTTTGAAATAGCCGTCGGGCTGTTGCGCATCATAGACGGGAGGCACGAAGAAATCCCAATCGTTTCTGCCTGCCAACAGCCCGCTATAAGCCGCCAGATAAGCCAAGCTGCCCTGATGCTCCACCACCAACACGCCAAACATCTTGCCTCGGTCAGCATCCTCCCTGATTTCCACATGACTGCCGATAAAGGTCTGCACCTCACGAGCCGCCAACTGGCATAGCGGATGCGGCTCATAGCAGAAAGGATAGGTAAAACGCTGGGGCTTCTGCAGGTCGGTATGTAGCGGATGTAAGTGTTCCATCGTTGCAAAGGTAAATAAAATTTTCAAATAATCATCCATCTTTTTGGTTTTGTGCTTACTTAATTGTATCTTTGCAACGACTAAGACATACTAACACTAACACTTTTTAAATTAATCAGCATGAAGAAGAACGAGAAATTTGTCATTACGATTAATCGCGAGTTGGGTTCCGGTGGCAGAACCATTGGTGAGAAACTAGGCGTGAAGTTGATGGTTCCTTTCTATGACAAGGCACTCATCCAACAGTTAAAAGACCAGTACCACCTCACCGTTGAAGAGATTGAGCGTCTGAAAGGACAGAAGCACAACTGGTTGGCAGACTTCAAGCGTAGCATGATGATGATGCCTAACTACGTGACCCCTCAGTACATAGGAACCCCCAACAGTATTCCCGATTTTCTGTTAACAGACGAGATCTTCCAGGCAGAGACGGAGATATTGAAGAGTATGGCAGACGACGGCTCATGTGTCATTGCCGGACGTAGCGGATTCTATATCTTCCGCGATCATCCCAACCATCTGAGCATTCTGATTCAAGCCTCCATGCAACACCGTATAGACCGTCTGATTAGGAAACGCAGAATCTCCGCTGAGGAAGCGCGCGAGATTATCACCAAGGTGGACGAGATGCGCGAGAACTATGTCAAGAAATACACGGGTACTTCAAGATACGACACGCGCAACTACGACCTGGTCATCAACATGGACGACCATACGGAGGATGAAGCCGTGGAAATCATCATGAAATACATCCACTAAGAGATGGCTCCACAAGCATCGCCCATACAACTACTCCAACAGCAACGCCTCTTGTTGCAGTTGGAGTATAATGCTGAAAAGGAGGCCTTCCGTCAGCAGACCGAACAAATCGGGATAGAACGGAAGGTGAAACGCGGCGATGCATGGTGGCCTGTCAAAGTCATCCGCAGCTATTACAACTCATTGAACCAACTGGCCGTTGAAGTGGTACGCACTACGGATACGGACATTGAGCATAACTTCGAGTTCGGACGTCCGGTGGTATTCTTCCATGACGACCCCATCAAGTATTTCCGATTCACAGGGACCGTGAGCTATGCGGATGGCGACCGATTGGTAGTTACCGTACCTGATAACACCTGCATCATAGACCTGCAGAACGCAGAGCGACTGGGTGTGCAACTGTCGTTCGACGAGACGAGCTTCCGCCTAATGATAGAGGCACTAGACCGGGTAATCAAGGGGAAAGGCCGATTGGGCTATCTACGCGACTTATTCTACTCACGACAGAAGCCAGAGACCTTCGTCTTCCCACCCATGCACTTTCCCTATCTGAACACTACGCAAGAGGAGGCCGTCAACATGGTGTTGCGAGCCAAGGATGTGGCTATCGTACATGGTCCCCCGGGAACGGGCAAGACGACGACACTGGTAGAGGCCATCCGCGAGACGCTGATGCGCGAAAACCAGGTGCTGGTGTGTGCACAGAGCAATATGGCTGTCGATTGGATTAGTGAAAAACTGGTGGATCGGGGCATCAATGTGCTGCGTATCGGCAACCCCAGCAGAGTGAACGACAAGATGCTGTCGTTTACCTACGAGCGGCGTTTCGAGGCACACCCTGACTACACACAGCTGTGGGCCATCCGCAAAGCCATCCGCGACCTGCGTAGCCATCGCAAACGTGGTGACGAGAAATTCCATCAGAAACTGGAGAGTTTGAAAAGCCGTGCTACCGAACTGGAGATTCGCATCAACAGCGACCTCTTCGGCGAGGCCCGTGTCATTGCCTCCACCCTCGTAAGCTCAGCCAACCGTCTGCTTGATGGTCAGAAGTTCAGCACCTTATTCATCGACGAGGCGGCACAGGCATTGGAGGCAGCCTGTTGGATTCCCATGCGTCGCGTCAGCCGTGTGGTACTGGCTGGTGACCATTGCCAGCTTCCCCCCACAGTGAAGAGCATTGCGGCCTTGAAAGCCGGACTGGGCAAGACGCTGATGGAACGTATCGTGGAGATACACCCTGAGGCTGTCACCCTGCTCCGAATGCAGTACCGCATGAATGATGACATCATGCGATTCTCAAGCAACTACTTCTACGACGGGAAAGTGGAGAGTGCACCAGAGGTAAAATACCGTAGCATACTAGATCTTGATACACCTATCGAATGGAAAGACACTTCACTGCTGGATGAGAAAGAGCAGTTCGTAGGAGAGTCGTTCGGACGCATCAACAAGGCAGAGGCAGAGCTGACACTCGACACGCTGCAACACTACTTCGAACGCATTGGTAAACAGCGCCTGCTAGATGAGCGCATTGACGTGGGCATCATCTCGCCCTACCGCGCTCAGGTTCAGTATCTGCGGAGACTGCTGATGAAACGTGAATACTTCAAGCCCTTCCGCCGACTCATCAGTGTCAATACGGTGGATGGGTTCCAAGGACAGGAGCGCGACGTCATCATCATCTCCTTGGTACGATCAAACGACGAAGGCCAGATAGGATTTCTCCGTGACCTTCGTCGTATGAATGTGGCTATCACCCGAGCCCGCATGAAACTGATTATCTTAGGCGACAAGAACACATTGACTCGCCACCCTTTCTATCGCCAGCTATGGCAATACATCCAACAATTGTCAGGAAAGGAAGAATAAAGACACGCCAACCACACTAATCAGTGCTCCCAACACGCCTTTAAAGGTGATTGGCTGACGGAACAGCCAATAGGATGGCAGGATGATGATAATAGGCGTCAGCGCCATCAGTGTACTGGCTATTCCTGCACCCGTATACTGGACAGCCATTAGCGAGAAGCCCACTCCCACAAACGGCCCAAAGATGGTCGTGGTGGTTGCTGCCGTCATGTCTACCTTGTCACACAAGGCTTCACGCAGGGGGTTCAGTCCTTCCTTGAAATACAATAATAAGGTGAAACCCAACAGACCTGCAATACAACGGAAGAAATTGGCAGAGAACGGCAAGAGCCATGCTGCCTGCTGTCCATCCATAGAAGCTTCGTAATAGTTCATGCCTATCTTGCTCAGCACCAGTCCTACGCCCTGGCATACAGCTGCTCCGATGGCGAAAAGCACCCCATTAAGGGGCAGTTTCAACGACACCCGATGGTGCTCTCCACGGCCTAAGACCGAGATGGCAATACCAGAGAGGGTGACCAGCATTGCCACCATACTCATGAAGGTCATTTGTTCGCCTAAGGAAAGCCAGGCAGTAAATGCTGCAGCAAGGGGAGCCAATGTCATAAACAGCTGACCGAAACGCGAACCGATAATGATATAGCACTGGAAGAGACAATAGTCGCCTATGACATAGCCTACCAGTCCTGACAACAGCATCCAGCCATAGGCTTGCATGGAACCACTCAGCGGTAGCGGACTACCCGTTGTCAGCCAAAACATCAACGAGCCGAACAATAAGGCAAGCATCATGCGCAACACATTGAGCACCAAGTTGCCCATACGCTTGCTGCCAAACTCTGAAAGAAGGGCTGTGGCTGTCCAGGAGAAAGCCACGCCAATAGAAATCAATTCACCTATATACTGCATTATTTCCGGTTGCGCAGATAGTTCATCAACATCACCATGTTCCAGATATAGGTTCGTGTGGAGATACCTTTCACGCTTCGGTTCTCGTAAGGCGAGGTATCATACTCATCACCTACCATCTTCTGCGCATAAGAACGGTCCTCACTACTGGCAGGCATGGTGGACGGAATCGGTTGATAAGGGTTGGAAATCTGGTTGAAAACGGTTAGCCATCGGCCTTGCTCATCCAACGAGGAGATGACGGCATCAACACTTGGCATGCCAAACTGCCGGCGCACACCCATAGGACGACGATAGTAACATTCTTGCGGACCGCTGGTAGCAGCCTGCTTCAAGGGAGAATTCTCCTGCAACTGCTTGGCATCCAATGCCTCCGTCTCACGTAGCAGTTGGCGGAGCGCTTCGGGATTGGCTGAATAGAAAGAACTGTAATGGGCTATCGTTCCCAGAGGAATACTGTCGGTATAGTACTCACCATTCACGACGTTGGAACCCTTCCGGTGTACGTACATCGGTTTACCATTGTCAGGGTTGATGAATCTGGGCAGGAAGATATCACCCTCACCCAACGGACGACGACCTAGCATCGACACCCATTCATCAGGCAACTGCTGACGCTCCAAAAAGCGGATAGCATTGGGGATTCCTTGTAAGAAACTCTTGTCACCCGTCATCTTGTAGAACTCCACCATCTGGCGAATCATGGCAACAGTCGTTCCTGTGTTCACCGCGCGTGGCTCATAACTACGGGCATGTGCCGGCTTACGGTCTTTGACACTATACTGGTCAGCCCACCCTGCCAAGGGCAGTGGTTGTTGCAAGTCACGCATACAGTACATCGCTCTCAGGATAGGTTCCCTCAATTCTTCCATTCCCAACGAGGTATAGCATTGGATGAGGAAGTCGATGTTACGAGGCATCACGTCGTCATTAATCGTGATGAACGACGAATAATCTGCCTGACCACGGAACGGGTGATCATACATCAACGGATAGCGTTGAGGCCATCCGCCATTCTCGTACTGGCTCTTCAAGAAGAAACCGATAGCACGTTGTAAGGCGGCATGGAACTCAGGATCTTTTTTCTCCAGGTAGATGCGGAGCAGGAACTCAGCACTGTGCATCGTTGCTTCGTCGTCGAAAGTAGCATTGCCATAGTAATGCTGGAACTCCTCCAATCGCCAGGCCTGACGACCGATAGTGGCATACCAGCGTTTCGTGGTCTCCTCCGACTCATAGTCGAACATATAGTTCCAGCCTCCTGAGGGTTGCTGACCATGTATGATGCAACGTGCCACCTTGCAGGCACTGTCGTAATAATATTCGTCGCCCGTTACATGATAGGCATCCAGCAACACCTGTCCGATGTCTGGCGTACTAGGCGACTGCAACCACACCATGGTGCGCCAAGCCTCCAGCTCACCCCACTGTCGCGAATAATCAGGCAGATAGTTCCATACGAATCCACCTTTGTAGGATGCCACGTCCATCATGTATTGCGTGGCGCGGCGCATGGCCTGCTCTACCTCCTTGTCGCCAGCCTTTGCAGACAAAGCGACAAGGAGGGTCACGACATATAAGGTCAGCCGGTTCATGGTTGGTCTGTTTTATCTTATTTCTTACCCAGGAAATCAGCACGCATAGGGCTGAAAGTATCAATCAGCACGCCGGCTTCCAGACATACGGCACCATGAAGCACGTCGGGAGCTACATAGTAGCCGTCACCTGCACTCAGGATCTTCTTCTCTCCGTCGATGGTCAGTTCAAACTTACCGCTGGCCACATAGGTAGCCTGGGTGTGATAGTGTTTGTGAAGCTTACCCACTGCACCTTTCTCAAACTTCACCTTCACCACCATCAGCTGGCCGTCATAACCCATAATCTGGCGCTGAACACCTGGTTCTGCATCCTCCCATTTCAGGTCTTTCTCATAGAGGAAGTTGGCGCTGCGCGTCTTCTGGCAGCACTCCTTCTCACATTTCTTCTCGTTCTTCATATCACATTTCTTGTTACACGTTTTGTCGTTCTGTGCACTCATTGACAGTGCTACCAACATGGTCATAGCCACTAAGAATAGTTTCTTCATTGTTCTTACAGTTTTTGGGGTTATATATTTATAGTATGACGAACGAAAGTTGATTTGGTTTATTTTTTTTAGAAAAAAGTTAGTAATATTTGTTTTTTCAAATGCTTTGCCGTATCTTTGCATGCAGAAAAGGATACTAGAAGTAATGAGCACGATTGAAATCAAACAAGTGACCAATCGCAAAGAACTGAAGCAATTCATTCAGTTCTACTACGACCTATATCGCGGCAATGACTGTGCCGTACCTTATCTGTTTAATGATGAGATGTCAACACTCCGTAGCGACAAGAATCCATCTTTCGAATGCTGTGAAGCCAAATACTTCATGGCCTACAAAAACGGAAAACTAGTAGGTCGAGTAGCTGCCATTATCAACAATCGAGCCAATGAACGTTGGCAACGCAAACAAATACGCTTCGGATGGTTCGACTTCGTGGACGACCAAGAGGTCAGCAAGGCACTGCTCAAGGCCGTAGAGACTTGGGGTAGAGAGAAAGGTATGACGGAATTGGCAGGCCCGCTGGGATTCATTGACACCGACCGTGAGGGGATGCTGATCGAAGGCTTTGACCAACTATCAACCATGTATATCAATTACAACTACCCTTACTACGCACAACACATGGAGAAAATGGAGGGGTTCGAGAAAGCCAACGACTGGATAGAGATGAAGGTGAAAGTGCCCGAGGAGGTACCCGACAAGTTTGCCAAGATTACAGAGATGGTGCGTAAGCGCTATGGACTACGTGTTCATAAGTTCACACGCAAGGAACTGATAGACGAGGGGTATGGTCGTAAGGTGTTCGACCTGCTCAATGCCACCTATAAAGACCTTTACGGTTTCAGTGAGCTCAGCGACCGCCAGATAGACAAACTGGTCAACAGCTATATCAAGATAGCCGATCTCAATCTGGTGACAGCCATCATGGATGGCGACAAGATGGTAGGCTTCGGTATCACCTTCCCCTCATTCTCAAGAGCCATGCAAAAAACGCGCGACGGACGTTTCCTGCCCTTAGGTTGGTGGCAGATGCTTAAGATACTGAAATGGCACAAGACACCTATCGTAGACTTACTGCTGATTGGTGTACTACCCGAATACAGGGCAAAAGGAGCCAATGCGCTGATTTTTGACGACCTCATTCGCTGGTTCCAGCGCTATAACTTTCAATGGGCGGAAACTGGGCCACAAATGGAAAGCAACGAGGGCGTGCTCTCGCAGTGGCAATATTTGGAAGCCACCCAACACCGACGCCACCGTTGCTATCGGAAAAATCTGTAAAGACTATCGGCGGTCGTTATTGATTAGCTCTAACAGCTTATCGACAGCCTCTTCCTCAGGAATATTCTTCTCTACACAAACCTTCTGCTTATAGAGGGATATTTTACCACGTCCAGCACCTACATAGCCGTAGTCGGCATCAGCCATCTCACCGGGTCCGTTGACGATACAACCCATGATACCGATCTTCAGACCTACCAGATGACTGGTAGCCGCCTTGATTCTGGCGATAGTCTCCTGTAGGTTATATAAGGTACGTCCGCAACCAGGACATGAGATATACTCGGTTTTGGTGAACTTGATGCGGGCTGCCTGAAGAATGGCATCGGCTAGGCTAATAAGACTAGTAGTACTAGTCCTACTAGTTATAACTAGTTTGGTAGCTTTTCGGTCTATCAGCAAGCCGCCAACCGCCATTGCCGCCTTCAGTTGTAAGGTCTCGTAGTCGGAAGCTTCAACGTGCAGGGTAATGGTATCATTCTGAATGCTCTTTTCAGCCTCCTCACGCAGACGGGTACACTCAGGGATGAGGTCTACCAACTTACGGGCCACAGGAATCTCGCTTTCGGGTTCCTCAGAGAGCGACACGCGGATGGTATCACCAATACCCTCGGTCAGCAGAGCACCAATGCCTACTGCCGACTTGATGCGTCCGTCTTCGCCTTCACCTGCCTCCGTTACACCAAGATGCAAAGGATAGTGCATATCCTCCTTATCCATCGTCTTGACTAACAGGCGAACGGTAGTCACCATCACCACCGTATTGGACGCCTTGATGCTGATGACCACATCGTTGAATTGCTCGCGTTTGAAGATACGCAGAAACTCCATACAGCTCTCTACGATACCGGCGGGCGTGTCACCATAGCGCGACATGATACGGTCGCTGAGCGAACCATGATTCACTCCAATACGCACGGCCGTATGGTGCTCCTTACAGATATTCAAGAAGGGGATGAGTTTTTCCTCAATCTTTTTCAACTCAGCAGCATACTCCTCGTCGGTATACTCCAAATGTTTAAAGGTACGACCGGGATCCACGTAGTTGCCAGGATTGATACGTACCTTCTCACAATACCGAGCAGCCACATCTGCCACATGAGCCGTGAAGTGAACGTCGGCCACCAAGGGAGCCTGATAGCCATCAGCCTTCAGGCGTGCTGAGATATTCTTCATGTTCTCAGCCTCGCGCGTTCCCTGGGTAGTGAATCGCACCAACTCACCACCCGCATCAATGATGCGTTTGGCCTGAGCTACACAGCCCTCTGTATTGTTGGTATCCACCGTTCCCATTGATTGGATACGGATGGGGTTGTCGCCACCAATGGCAATCTGGCCTACTTGGGCGACAGATGATTTTCTTCTCTGATACATTTAATTGGTCTTATACTCGTATTTCACTTCCGCCAAGTCACGATTGGCCTTCTCGATCTTAGCCTTCAGCCCACTCTTATAGTCAGCCAACCGCTGGGCAATAGCCTCATCGCTCAGTGCCAGCATCTCAACAGCCAAAATGGCTGCATTCTGCGCACCATTCACACCTACGGTAGCCACAGGAATACCCGGAGGCATCTGGATAATGCTTAACATAGCATCCAGGCCGTCCAACATACCCTTGATGGGAACACCGATAACAGGGAGTGTCGTCGACGCAGCAATCACACCAGGCAGAGCTGCTGCCATTCCTGCAGCAGCTATAATCACTTTCAGTCCACGCTCCTTGGCGCCCTTGGCAAAGGCCTCAACAGCCTCTGGCGTACGATGTGCCGAGAGCGCATTCACCTCAAAAGGCACCTGCAAATCGTCGAGCAACTTGCAGGCTTTCTCCATGACGGGCAGATCACTTGTACTGCCCATGATAATGCTTACGATTGGTTTCATATCTCGATTTACATAAATAATATCGCTACCGCTGCACAGAGGAATCCTACCCAGAAACCTACCACAACTTGCGACAGGCTATGCTGACGCAGAATCATACGGCTGGTACCCAGCACTCCTGCCACGAGGAACACCAGACAGAGCCACCACACCGGATTGAAATTCAAGTATTCGGCAAAGGCGAACAAGGCACCTGCCACCCCACCGATGGCTGCCGTATGGGTGGATATTTTCCACCACACGTTAATCAATGCACAGACTATCTGCAGCAACAAGGCGGCAATAATGATGGCCGACATAAAATGGGGCATGTGTAGCCGCTCCATCACGAAGACACAGGTGAAGTAGCTGACGATGGATATGACATAGGGCACCATACGTCGTTCGCGGTGACCTAGTTCAATCAGGTTCCAGCCCTGATAGCGACGGTAGAAATGAATCATTACCGTAGGTATCAGGATGGTGAAGAGGTAGGCCATAATCAGCACCTCTAGCTTGTAATACAAAGGGAAGATGCTCATATAGCTAAACACAAAGAGCGCCACCAGTCCGACCATCGGCAGGTAGAATGGTGTAAACAGCATGCTCAAGATACGGGCAGCCAGAATCATTTGTCGCTCTCTTTTCATCGTCTCAATCTTGCTATAGGAATTCCCATCATTTCCCGGTATTTAGCCACTGTACGACGGGCGATGGGATAGCCACGCTTCGTCAGTTCAACCTTCAGAGCGTCGTCACTGAGCGGTTTACGCTTGTCTTCCGCATCTATAATATCGCGAAGGGCAGCCTTAATCTTACGCGTCGACAGTTCCTCGCCCTCAGCCGTCACATAGCCGTCGTTGAAGAAATAGCGCAGAGGGAAGGTGCCCCAGCGGGTTTGTGCATATTTGGAGTTCGATACGCGCGAGACGGTGCTCAGATCGAGTCCAGTCTTCTCGGCGATATCCTTCAGAATCATAGGGCGCAGCGAAGCTTCATCACCATCTTCGAAGAATCGGTGCTGCCACTGGATGATAGCCTGCATAGTGATGGTCAGCGTATGTCGACGCGCCCGAAGAGCATCTATAAAGCCCTGTGCGGCATCCACCTTTTTCTTGGTATAGAGTAGCGCCTCCTTCATCTGGCGGCTCATATTTTCCTTATTGGTCTGATATTCGTGCAGGATATCGGTGAACGACTGCGAGACGTGCAGTTCGGGAATATCGCCATTATTCAGTGTGAAGGTGACCGTACCATCATCCTGCGTATCGATGATGAAATCGGGAGTAATCTGCTGTATCGAGCGACCGATCACCTCGCCCATCGACGTTCCTGGCTTAGGGTTTAGCTTGCGAAGCTCCTTGATTAACATCTCAGCCTGCAGGTCAGTCAGCTGTAAGGTCTGTTGCAGTTTCTCCCAATGCTTCTTTGTAAACAAATCGAAATAGTTCTCGACCGTCTCCAGCATCAACTCCTTCAGTCGTGAGGGGTCTCGTCGTTCTATCTGTAATTGGAGGCACTCTTGCAACGAACGGGCTCCAATGCCGGCAGGGTCAAACTCCTGCAACTTATGGAGCACCTCTTCGATATCCTCCTCCGTCACGTCGATATTATGATAGATGGCCAGTTCGTCGGCAATGCTATGCAGGGGCTTACGCAATAACCCGTCGTCGTCGAGCGAACCAATCAGGTATTCCATCACGCCACGCTGCTGTTCCGTCAAATCGGCCATCCCCATCTGTTCATTTAGCTGGTCGTAGAACGACTCCGTCTGTCCATATACCATCGCCTCACGTTCCTCCTGACTGGACTGTCCACCATGATAGACAGGCAGTTCCTCGTCGTCACGCCCGATAGACTCCAGAGCGGCATCCAGAGCCGACTGGCGTTCCTCTTGTTCATAAGAATCCGGGGTATCCGAAGTATCCGAATTGTCCAAAACGTCTGGATATTCCGGCTCGTCAGCAGATATCTCCAAGGCAGGATTGTCGTCCATCTCAGTATTGACACGTTCCATCAACTGAGTAACGGGCAACTCTGTCAGTTGCGCCTGCAAAAGCTGTTGCTTCGTGATACTCTGCGCCAGTTTCTGCTGTTGTGTCAGTTTCTGTTCTTGTCTCTGCTCTTGTGCCATTTTCAGGCTGCAAAGTTACGAATTATTTTCTATGTTTACTCTTTTATCCTCAATTTTATTTATAATAAGCCTTCAATTGCACCGCATACGAAGCCAATTTACGGGTATCCATATTGCCATATCGCTCCCATATTTGCTGACAAGGCTGCAGCAGTGGATGAATGATGACGTCCTTGCGACGCAGATAAGGGTCACAATGCTGGAAAAGATCCAGCACGTCGACTATCATTTCTACAGGTACCTTCATCAGGCGAGCCAGCTCCTGCACCTCTGGCGTTTCCTTGACCATTGTTGGTGGCGTCAAATGGAAATACAAATCCAGTATCAACACCAGCGAGATGGGCATCAGCTTCTCCTCGCCCTCCAATGGGCGGAAGTCGCGTTCAAAGGTCTCCTCCACGTCTACCCCGTCGTAAAAATCACCGCTACTGTTGAAACCTATCATCCTGCGCAACAACTCGACGGCACGCGTCAGCCGTTTGGGATTTCGGCTATACTCGTCCCACATGCGTTCAATGCGCGGTGTCTCCAGATGAGCTATCTCACACTGTCGGGCAAAGAGTTGTTCGGGAGCGATGTGCAGCTCAAGACTGAGGAACACAGAATCACGGCTATACATAGGTTTTACACCTATGGGCTTGCGCAGATAAAGTTGCATAACAAGCAGCCAATAATCGTCCTGCCAATTCAGATTTTTAGCCATAATAGTTCTTTTTTTACTATTTCTGTTGCAAATATACAACTTTTTTCTTATATTTGCACACAAAATAGGAAATACTTTATGCAAAAAATACTGCTATTAGCAGCTTTCATTACATATTTCTCTACACTTAACGCCCAGACTCCTCGTCAGGAGATACGTAGGAATCAGCGTTTTTCGGCCAGTACTTTTATGGCCTATCTCACTCCACGCACCACGCTGACCCCTGCTCCTAAGGACAAGCACCCTTTCTTTATCAGCCATTACGGACGAAGCGGTTCACGCTATCATTCCAAGATGAAGAACTACGACGCCCCTTGGGAAGTGCTTTCGAAGGCCGACTCGCTGGGCAAGCTTACCCCATTGGGGCGTGATGTCCTGCAGCGCGTGACTATGATTCGTCAGGAGGCCAACAATCGCTGGCACGAGCTCACCCCTTTAGGCTATCAGCAGGAACAACAGATCGCGCAGCGTATGGTAGAGCGATTCCCCGAGGTGTTTGAGGGCAACGCTGAAATAGATGCCAGAAGCATGGTTTTTTTGCGTAGTATCATGTCGATGGAGAGTGCTCTGCTGCAACTGGTCACCCTGCGCCCGCAGCTACAAATAAGCCATGAGGCCAGTCTTTCCGACAAGTCTTTCATGAATTCCTCAGACTACAGGCTCAAGAAGACGCGCAAAGACTCAATAGCTCTGCTGCAATTCAGCAAATTCGTCAGCAAGCATCCCACCAAGCATCGCTTTCTGAGGAAGCTGTTCAACGACATGAACTACGTGCGTCAACACGTCGACATTGATGAGTTCAGCGACCTGATGTTCAAGTTGGCTACCAACCAGCAAAACACGAAACTCAGCAGTCAGGTAACACTCTATGATATCTTCAGCCACGAAGAGCTCTACACCAATTGGAAGAAAGACAATGTCTGGTGGTATGTCAACTACGGTGCGTGGCCTCAGAATGGCGGGGGACAGCCTTACACACAGCGCCGTCTGCTCCGCGAGATCATCACCGATGCCGATGAGTTCATACAGTCAGGACAGCATGGTGCACATCTGCGTTACGGCGACGATGTGGTGGTAATGCCGCTCATCTGTCTGTTAGATTTAAATGGCCTCGGGCTGGTTACCAATAATCTGGAGTCACTCGAATCAAAGGGATGGGTCGACTATCGTATTCTACCTATGGCCGCCAATATCCAGTTCGTGTTCTATCGGAAAGACCCGCAGGACCAAGAGGTTGTGTTTAAAGTGTTGCTGAACGAGCGGGAAGCCACCCTTCCATTGCCTGCCGACCGCTATCCTTACTACAGATGGAGCGATTTCCGCCAGTATTACCTTAAAAAACTAGATGCGTATGGAAAGTAAGAAGATCGCATATCAGACTTTTGTCTTGCTCGCCATATTCATTGTCAGCAATACCGCTACATGGGCGCAGGCAGCCTTCGACCAGATTCAGGCCGACCGCTACTTTGCTGCCACCAATTATCGGCTCTATCCTGACACCATCACTACCCCACAAACACCCCCACCTGCCGGAAAGCATCCTTTCTATATCAGCCACTACGGTCGTCACGGTTCTCGCTATATGGGTAGTCGAAAAGCCTATCTCACTCCCCTTCATATCCTGCAGAAGGGATATAAGGCACAAAAACTCACCCAGCTGGGACTAGACCTCCGCAAGCTGTTGGCCAACATCATACACGACACACATGGACACTGGGGCGACCTCAGTGCGTTAGGACATCAGCAGAATCGCGATATCGCACGCCGCATGATGCAGAACTACCCCGAGGTGTTCGAAGGCGATGCCCACATCCAGGCTCGCAGCACCACCATGAGCCGCTGCATGCTCTCCATGGGTTCAGCCCTTCAGCAGCTCAAGTCGATGAACCCGCGGCTACAGGTCGATATGGATGCTTCGCATGAGGACATGTGGTATCTGAACTTTCAGGATAAGCAACTGCGTGACAGCATGATGACACCCAAAGCGAAGAAGGCCTTCGAAAAATACAGCAATTCACGCAAACACAACTGGCGGCTGATGAATCTGATCTTCACCGATTCGACTTTCGTCAAGCAGAATATTGATGATGAATGGCTGAACTACTACCTGTTGAAGACAGATCATGTGCAGCTGAACACGAAGTCCTACGACCAAGTACGCTTGGCCGACCTCTTCACGATGGAAGATCTCTATATCTTCTGGCAGTACGAGAATGCCTGGTGGTACATCTGCTACGGTCCCTCGCCGCTCAACGGAGGCTTCCAGCCCTACACCCAGCGTCATCTGCTTCGTCAAATCATACAGGATGCCGACAGTTGCCTAACGCTCAACAAGCCTGGTGTCCAGCTGCGCTTTGGTCACGACACTATGATTTTGCCGCTAGTCTGTCTTATAGGACTCAACGGCTACGATTTCCAGACAGAGAATCTGGAAGAGGTCGAAAAACACGGCTGGTGGGTCAGCGATATCATCCCTATGGCTGCCAATTTGCAGTTTGTCTTCTACCGCGAGCATCCGCAAGACCAGGATGTCATTTTCAAGATTCTACTCAACGAAAAAGAGGCCACACTGCCAATCCCGACAGACATTGCCCCTTATTACCATTGGCGTGACTTTCGCGAGTTCTACCTGAAGAAACTCGACGACTACGAAGCGCGTTAACTCTCTTTCGCCTTAAACGCCACAGCGTACATCCGCATCTGCTTCACCATAGCCAACAGACCATTCGAGCGTGTAGGTGAAAGGTGTTCCTTCAGTCCTATCTGCTCTATGAAGTACAGGTCGGCATCCAGTATCTCCTGAGGCGTATGACCAGAGAGCACACGGATCAGCAGCGCCACAATACCTTTTACAATCAGCGCATCGCTCTCAGCTGTAAAGTCAATGATACCGTCGTGATAGTCGGCCTGCAGCCACACGCGGCTCTGACAGCCGTCTATCAGGTTCTGTTCTACCTTATATTTCTCGTCCAGCGCCTCCTGCTCGTTACCCAAGTCTATCAGCAACTGGTATTTGTCCATCCAATCGTCAAAGTTGGAGAACTCCTCTATAATCTCGTCTTGTATCTCGTTAATGGTCATTTTTGATGATTTTAAAAAGTTTGTCTGAAGGTCTTACCTTATCGGGCACCTTAAAGGCTACGCGCGTTCCCTGCTGTGCGGTCTCAACAGCTTGCACGTCATCATGTATCTCGTCTACCGTGACATACATCACACCGGTCGTAGGACCTGTAATCAGCATCTTGTCGCCTACTGAGAAGGTGTCAGCCTCGACGGTAAATTCGGCCACACCAAGCTTCGAGAAATATTTCACACCCTTGCCAATATACTGTTTACGCTCCGTCGCATTCGACCCGTAGTTGTGGTTCCACTCGCCTAGAGTCTGTCCCTGATAGTAGCCATCCCAGAATCCGCGATTGAAGACGGTAGCCAATCGCTCGTCCCACGAGTCTTTCTTCTCTTCGGTGAAAGTGCCGTCAAGTACCGACTGGATGGCCTCCTTATAGCAGTTGACAACGGTATACACATATTCCGGTCCACGCGCGCGTCCTTCTATTTTAAATACGCGCACACCCGACTTCATCATGCGGTCAATAAAACGGATGGTCTTCAGGTCCTTGGGCGACATGATGTATTTGTTGTCTATCTCTAGTTCTGTTCCCGTCTCGCGATCCGTCACAATATAGCTCCTTCGGCAAATCTGCATACAGGCGCCACGATTGGCCGACCGCCCGGTGTTGTCCAGACTCATATAGCACTTACCGCTGATGGCCATACAGAGTGCTCCGTGACAGAACATTTCTATACGCACCAGCTCACCCTTTGGTCCACAGACGTGCTGCGCCTCTATCTGCCGGTAGATGTCGGCCACCTGATCCAGATTCAGTTCACGCGCCAGCACGACCACATCAGCAAACTGAGCATAGAACTTCAGTGCCTCGATGTTCGAGATGTTCAGCTGAGTAGACAAGTGCACCTCTACGCCCACCTGGCGACAATACTGCATCACCGCCACATCCGATGCGATGATAGCCGTGATGTCAGCTTCCTTAGCGGCATCCACAATCTGGTGCATCAACTCGATGTCCTCACCATAAATGATGGTGTTCACCGTCAGATACGACTTCACATCCTTCGCTTTACACTGGGCTGCAATGTCTCTCAAATCGTCGATGGTGAAGTGGTTGGCCGAGTGCGAACGCATGTTCAACTGCTCAACGCCAAAATAGACGCTTCCTGCCCCTGCCTGCAGGGCTGCAGCCAACGACTCGCGACTACCCACAGGAGCCATGATTTCGTAATCTTTTAAATTCATGGGTGCAAAATTACGAATAATTTCGTAATTTTGCAGCATGATTAAACGATATTTTTATCTTCTCATACTGCTGATGCTCGTTGGTTGCAGCCGCCAACAGTCACCTTACATCCACGACGTGCTGCTGCCGATGACACCCGTTAAGAATCAGGGGCAGACCAATGCCTGCTGGGCCTACGCTATGTTGGCAACCATTGAGACGGAGCATATCCTGCGTGGCGACAGCATCAATCTGTCAGGCGTTTATGTGGCACGTATCGAAAACCGCCGGGCCATGTGTCAGACACTACTGAACATCATCCAGCATGAGGGTATCGTACCCTATGATGTGCTGCCCGACGACACTCCAGCCAATCTGAAAGCCCCCAAGTGGGTGTTTATGCTGGGCGCCCGCTATACGCCTAAGGAGTTTGCCCACTCGGTGTGTGCTCCTGACGAATATCTGGCGTTGACCTCCCTACCCGACTCTCCTTATTATAATAAGGTAGAAGTGCCTGTGCCTGACAACTGGGAACACAACCGCTTCCTGAACCTCCCCATCGACACCCTCCGCCAACATGTCGACCAAGCCCTACACCATCGCCATCCCGTCTGTTGGGAGAGCCGCGAGCATGCGATGGAGATTGTCGGCCTGGCCCACGATGCCAAGCAGCAGACCTATTATATCATGAAAAACTCGTGGGGACTGGATCAGCCCCACGAGGGATTAGTTTATATGCCTGTCGACCAGATGTGGTCCGACATGATTGCCGTTTATATGACGCAGGAAGCCTTCGCTATTTGTTCAGTTTCCAAGTGACGCCGTCCTTGGTGTCCTTCACCTCAAAACCAGCCTCCTTCAGCTCGTCACGAATCTTATCGCAAGTAGCCCAGTCTTTCTCCGCACGAGCCTTGGCGCGCAGTTCCAGCACCATATCCATCACCTTACCGAAGGCGGCCTCACGAGCATCATTCGAGCCCGACGTCTCAGCCTTCAGTCCTAAGATGTCGAAGGTAAAGAGCTTCATGGTCTCCGATAGTTCCCTCAGACAGTCGGCACAAATGGTCGCCTTATGGTCTACGAGCTTGTTGATGGTCGTACAAGCCTCGAACAGATAGCTGATGAGCTGCGGAGTAGCCAAGTCGTCGTTCATCGCGTCGTAACACTTCTGGCGCAGACTCTTGACCACCTTTTCCGTTTCTGCATCACACTGACCAGCAGGCTGTATGCGCTCCAGGTCGCTGATTCCCTGCAACAGCTTCTCCAAACCCTTCTCTGCGGCCAGCAGCGCATCGTTCGAGAAGTCTACCGTTCCGCGATAATGCGCCGACAGGATAAAGAAGCGTATCGTCATCGCCGAATAAGCCTTCTCCAGCAATGGGTGGTTGCCTGTGAAGAACTGTTCCAGCGTGATGAAGTTATTATACGACTTACCCATCTTCTTCCCGTTGATGGTCAGCATGTTGTTATGCATCCAGTATTTCACGGCCTGATGTCCCATCGAGGCCTGCGCCTGTGCAATCTCACACTCATGGTGCGGGAATACCAGGTCTAAGCCACCACCGTGAATATCGAATGTCTCGCCCAGATACTTACGTCCCATCGCCGTACACTCACAGTGCCAGCCGGGGAAACCGTCGCTCCAAGGTGAGGGCCAGCGCATGATATGCTCAGGCTGCGCCTTCTTCCACAGGGCGAAGTCGGCCTGGTTGCGCTTCTCGCCTACTCCTGCCAACTCGCGGCTCTCGTCTTTGATATTCTCCAGCGAGCGACCAGACAGGATGCCATACTGGTATTGCTTGTTATACGCCTCGATATCAAAGTAGATCGAGCCATTCGACTCATAAGCAAAGCCATTGTCCAGAATCTGCTGCACCAACTGCTGCTGTTCGATGATATGCCCCGTGGCATGCGGCTCTATCGAGGGACGTAGACAGCCCAGCGCATCCATAGCCTGATGGTATCGGTTGGTGTAGTACTGTGCAATCTCCATCGGCTCCAACTGTTCCAGACGAGCCTTCTTGGCTATCTTGTCCTCACCCTCGTCGGCATCGTGTTCCAGATGGCCCACGTCGGTGATATTACGCACGTACCTTACTTTATATCCCAAATGCTTCAGATAACGGAACACCAGATCGAAGGTGATGGCAGGACGTGCATGTCCCAGATGCGGATCACCATAGACCGTCGGTCCGCAGACATACATGCCCACATTAGGCGCATGCAACGGCTCGAAGCGCTCCTTCTGGCGCGTCAGCGTGTTATAAATAACTAGTTTTGATTCCATTACTTCACGTATTCTGCAAAATCCGTCAACTTCATGTCGCCCTTGCGCGCCAGCGTGTCGTGCATGGCGAAGGCAGCGGGCAGGTTGTGACGCGTCTGACCCATCTTCGCAATCTTCAGGTAGTCCCACAGCAGCTGTTTGTAGTCAGGATGTGCACAGTTCTCGATGATGGTCTCTGCACGCTGGATGGGACCCTTTCCGCGCAGGTCGGCCACACCCTGCTCCGTCACGATGATGTTCACGTCGTGCTCCGAGCTGTCCTGATGGCTGACGAAAGGTACAATCGAGCTGATCACACCGCCCTTAGCCACAGAAGGACAAGTGAAGATAGACAGGTAGGCGTTGCGGATGAAGTCACCCGAGCCGCCGATACCGTTCATCATCTTCGTGCCGCTGATGTGCGTTGAGTTCACATTGCCATAGAGGTCAGCCTCGATAGCCGTATTGATGGCGATGACACCCAGTCGGCGGATAATCTCAGGCGAGTTGGAAATCTCGCTCTGGCGCAGCGTCAGGTGGTTCTTGAAGTAATCCATATTGTCATAAACCTGCATCAGACACTCGTTCGATACGGTCAGCGAGCAGGCAGAAGCATCCTTCACACGACCACTGAGCATCATGTCGATGACCGAGTTCTGAATCACCTCCGTATAGATATTGAAGTTAGGCACATGCTTGTCCTCACCCAGCGCACCCAGGATGGCGTTAGCCGTTGAGCCCACACCACTCTGCAGCGGCAGGAACTCCTTGGGGATACGTCCCTTGTGCATCTCCTCTACCAGGAACTCAGCCGTCAGGAAACCAATCTTATCCGTCACGGGGTCTGAGTCCTTGAAGGAACGGGCCTCGTCGGGGATGTTACACTCTACTACACCCACTACCTTCTCCTTGGGAATCGAGACATAAGGCTTACCGATGCGGTCGCCTACGTGCTCGATGGGGATAGCCTTGCGATAAGGGGGATCCAGCGGCTCATACACGTCGTGGATGAACTTGGCATTGGGATTGTGGAAGCTGTTCAGTTCCAGGATGACATGCTTGGCCAGACGGGCAGCCGTGGGCGAAATACCACCGGCAGCAGTCAAGTAGACATGATAGTCGTTACCCACCTCTTCGATGTCGCAGACCTCCAGGATAGCCCAGTCCAAGGGACCATAGAAACCATAGCGCAGCTCCTGTGCCATGTGGCTCAGGTGCAGGTCGTTGTAGGGAATCTCACCCATGTTCACGTGCTTACGGAAGTCAGGGTTCGTCGTGTAGGGCGCACGATAGAGGATAGCCTGTGCATTAGCCAGGTCACCGTCGGTCGACTGTCCTGTAGATGCACCAGTGAAGATAGCCACCTTAAATTCGCGTCCGGCCTCATGCTCAGCTACAGCCAGCTTAGCCAGCTCCTTGGTTGTTGCCTTGGCCACACCGGCAGGTGTAAAGCCACTCATGGCGATGTGATCGCCGTTCTTAATCAGTGCTGCAGCCTCTGCAGCGGTCATACGTGTATAAGCCATATTCTTTACGATTTTACTAATCGACCTTGGTCGCTTTGTACCTTTAGGTCAAAGAATTTACAATTTTGCTTGCAAAGGTACGAAATATTTCTCATTTCTCATTCCTCATTTCTCATTTTTTTATAGATATTCCATCAGCACATCCCATACCGCGATGATATGACACAGCGAGCCCGCCAGCACGAAGAAGTGGAACACCGAGTGCATATAGCGCCGTTTGTTCAGCGAGTAGAACAGCGCTCCCGTGATGTAGCATACACCCTCGGCCACAATCCACACCACTGCTGCCGTCGACACCGAGTCAATCAGCGGCTTGAAGGCTACCAGCACACTCAGCCCCATGCCGATGAAGCAGAACGTCTCCACGTTCGAGTGCTCCTTCAGCCTGATGAAGCTCACGATGGTTCCCGCTATCGCACACGTCCACACAAACGAGAACAAGCTCCACCCCCAGTAGCCCTGCGTCCTCAGGGCTACCAGTGTCAGCGGTGAATACGAACCTGCGATGTGCCAATAGATGGCCGCATGGTCCCACCGTCTGAGCCGTTCCTTCCATTTCGACCGTCTTCCCACCAGTCCCTGTCCTCTCCTCCGCTCGTAGATAGGCAGCGCGTGATAGACCGTCGACGCCACATAGCTCGCCAGCATGCCAAACAGATACAGACACACTCCCAGTCTGGCCCATGGGTTGTCGCCCTTGAAAGCCATCCAGAGGAACACCACACCGAATGCCGCACCCATCACGATGCCGCCGGCATGGCTCCACGAGTTCCATAACTCTTCCCTATGCGTATATCGGATTGCCATTGCTGTTGATTAATTCGGCTGCGAAGTTACAGAAAAACAAGCAAACCGCCAAAAATAATTGCGAATTATGCATTGTGTATTATACATTTTACAAAAAAAGTGTTACCTTTGCACCCGGAAACAAATAAAGAATCATCATGAGGAAGTGTCTTTCGGTTTACATCATCGCCTATCTCACACTACTTCTCGTCGTGTGCGGACTGCTTTGTCTCTATCCGAAACTGGAGCTCCATCTCCTGTTGAACTCATGGCACACCCGCATCCAGGACACCTTCTTCAAGTATTACACCATGATAGCCGAAGGACCCATCTACGCGCTTGCGCTGCTCCCCCTGCTGTGGAAACAGATCCGCCTCACCCTGTTCATGGGACTCTGCGAGTTGACGGGCGGTGCTTTCCTGCAACTGCTGAAACACACCCTCTGTCTGGAGCGTCCCATCTGTGCCTTCGAGCGCCTCTCCGATAGTGCATTGCCTTTGGTTTCGGGTGTCGACATGCACTACGGCAACTCCTTCCCCTCCGGTCATGCCTCGACGTTCTTCGTGTTCTGCACCTGCTTCGCCATATTCCTGGCCTACCGTCATCAGCAGGACGCCAAACAGAGTCAGCCTCGCAGCAACATCCTCTTCCATATGTCGCTACTGGCGCTACTGGCGCTGGCCGCACTGGGAGCCTTCTCGCGCGTCTATCTATCACAGCATTTCCTCATCGACGTCTGCGTAGGCAGCATCATCGGTTTCATCACCCCCCTCCTCCTCTTCCATTTTGGCAGGAAGAAGATCCTAAAGCTGAAGAGTGAATGAGGAGATGCAAACCTTTGCCAACCGGAATTGTTACAGCTGCTACAGTGTAGCAGTCCGTTTTTTCTTTGAGATTCTCGAACCGCAATGAAAGTTTCTTACCTTTACATTGTCGACGACGAGGAACGACGGAGCGCCGTAGGCAGCGAAAATAAATTTTTAGGCCTAGCAGAATTTGCAGCCTGCCCAGGACGCAAAAATCAGAAGCCCAAAATCGGGAAACGAGAGAAATTCAAAGCCAAAAGTATAAAGCTAAAAATTATTACAACCACAACATTAAAAGCAAAAGAAGCAGAGAAGAAGGTTATCAAGGTTGGACAGCAATGTTCAACCTTTCTTAATGTGCTTATTCGTCGAAAAAATTGGTTGAAAGATGACAGAATATTTGGTGATTTGCATTCTTCTTTGTACTTTTGCAATCTACTAACAAAAACTTGATGATCATGAACTTCAAGAACATCTTTACAACACTACTGCTCATGCTGATCAGTATCAGTATGAACGCACAGCCTACCGCGCAGGAATGGAACAAGAACGTGGTGGGATGGAACCTGGGCAACCAGCTGGAGTGCTCGGCTCCCGGACAGGATGGTGAGTCGATGGAAATCGGCATGGCCGACAACAGCATCAAGGCCGAAACGGCATGGGGTAACCCCGTGGTGACCAAACGCACTATCAAAGCCGTGAAAGATGCTGGTTTCAACGCTATCCGCATCCCCGTCCGCTGGCAGAGTCACATCACCAACCCACAGACCATGACCATCGACAAGGCATGGCTTAACCGTGTGAAGGAGATCGTCGGCTGGTGTCTGGACAACGACCTGAAGGTGATCATCAACACACACCACGACAAGTGGCTGGAGGGGCGCCCCACCTACGAGTATCAGGATGAGAACAACCGGAAGCTGGCGCTGCTCTGGCGCAACATCGCCAAAGCCCTGGCTAAGTACGACTACCGCGTGGCCTTTGCAGGGACTAATGAGGTTCACGTGCGCGACAATTGGGGCAAGCCCACAGCCGAGAACCTGGCCGTTCAGAACGCGTACAACCAGACCTTCATTGATGCGGTACGCGCCACGAAAGGCAACAACGCGAAGCGCCATCTCATCGTGCAGACCTATGTGTGCAACCCTGACTTCGGACTGTATAATGGCGACTTCATCATCCCCAAAGATATCGACGGCAACGGCAACCAATGGATGAGCGTCGAGTTCCACTACTACACCCCGTGGGACTATGCCGGATTCTGCAAGAACTACTACTGGGGAAAGCCCTACAAGCAGTATGGCGAGACGCCCGAACAGGACGAGCAGGCGATGGTGGATTTCTTCGACAAGGTAGCAGACACCTGGTCGGCAAAGGGACTGGGCGTCGTCATCGGTGAATGGGGCGTCACCGACCATACTACCGACGGACAAGCCGACCGGCAGCACGAGAATGCTACGTACTACTGCCGATTCCTGGTCAGCGAGGCCCGCAAGCGCGGATTCTCCACCTTCGTATGGGACAACAACGCTTTCGGCAACGGACAGGAGAAGTTCGGCATCTTCGACCGCGATAACGGCATG
This sequence comes from Prevotella sp., assembly GCA_015060535.1. GTDB lineage: Bacteria > Bacteroidota > Bacteroidia > Bacteroidales > Bacteroidaceae > Prevotella. The sequence goes on along the minus strand of SUYH01000008.1, from coordinate 129,196 downwards.
AAGGTGAAGGCTCCTTGGATTCTGAAAGGTATTATCGATTAAACATTAATAACTTATGAAGAAAACTATTATTACAATGATTGCGCTGATCTTGGCAGTAAGCCCGATGGAGGCCGCCAAGACGCTGAAACAACTGACACTGGAAGAGAAGATCGGACAGATGATGCAGCTGGTGACGGACCTCTTCGGATCGAACGACGCACAGGGGGTATTCCACATTGACAAGGCGAAGGCTGACTCGCTGTTCGGGAAATACAAGATAGGATCGGTGCTGAACGCGCCTAACACCTGCGCACCGACGGCACAGCAGTGGGAGGAGATCATCAGCGACATCCAGAAGTCGTCGATGAAGCACATCGGGATTCCCTGTGTCTTCGGACTAGACCAGAATCACGGCTCGACATACACGCAGGGGGGTACGCTGTTCCCACAGAACATCAACGTGGGCGCTACCTTCAACCGCGAGATAGCCAGACAGTGCGCAGAGGCTACGGCCTACGAGACGCGTGCCGTCAGCGTGCCCTGGACCTTCAGTCCGACGGTAGACCTGGGACGTGACGCCCGCTGGCCCCGCATCTACGAGAACTTCGGCGAGGACTGCTACGTGAACGCAGAGATGGGACGCATGCAGACCATCGGTTTCCAGGGCAACGACCCTCAGCATGTAGACCAGCAGCACGTGGCCGTATCGCTGAAGCACTATCTGGGCTATAGCACTCCCTGGTCGGGAAAGGACCGCACACCAGCCTATATCGCACCCGCCCTGCTGAGGGAGAAGTTCTTCGCCCCCTTCCTGGCAGCCATCCGCGAGGGAGCGATGTCGATCATGGTGAACTCGGCATCGGTGAATGGTATGCCCGTCCATGCAAACTACGAGCTGCTGACCACTTGGGCGAAAGAGCAGACGGGATGGGACGGTGTGCTGATTACCGACTGGGCGGACATCAATAATCTGTATACGCGAGAAAAGGTGGCCCGCGACAAGAAGGACGCGCTGCGGATAGCCATCAATGCGGGTATCGACATGATTATGGAGCCCTACAACGTTGACGCCTGTGTACTGCTGAAAGAGCTGGTGGAGGAAGGCAAGGTGCCCATGAGCCGTATCGACGATGCCGTGAGCCGTATCCTCCGCATGAAGGAGCGCCTGGGACTCTACAAACACCCCACCCAGCGACTGAAGGACTATCCGAAGTTCGGCGGCAAGGAGTTTGCACAGCTGGCATTGGATGGTGCAGTGGAGAGCATCGTACTCTTACGAAATGAGAAATTACTTCCCCTTCCTAAGGGCAAGAAGATACTCGTGACGGGACCTAACGCTAACCAGATGCGCTGTCTGAACGGTGGCTGGAGCTACACATGGCAGGGACACCGTGCCGACGAGTTTGCCCAGCAGTATAACACCATCTACGAAGCACTCTGCCAAGAGTATGGCCAGCAGAATATCGTGCTCTGCCAAGGGGTGACCTACAACGAGAAAGGGAAATGGTGGGAAGAGAACGAACCCGACATCGAAGCTGCCGTACGTGCGGCACAGGGGGTAGACGTCATCGTGGCCTGCATCGGTGAGAACTCATATACCGAGACACCCGGCAACCTGACCGACCTGACGCTGTCGGAGAACCAGCGTAACCTGGTGAAGGCGCTGAGCAAGACGGGCAAGCCCATCATACTGGTGCTGAACGAAGGTCGTCCGCGCATCATCAGCGACATCGTGCCTCTGGCTCAGGCGGTGATTCACGTCATGCTGCCGGGTAACTACGGTGGCGACGCGCTGGCCCTGCTGATGGCCGGAAAGCGCAACTTCTCAGGCCGACTGCCCTACACCTATCCCAGCGAGATCAACTCGCTGAACAACTACGACTTCAAGAAGAGCGAGGAGGTAGGAACGATGGAGGGTGCCTACGACTACAATGCACGCATCACCCAGCAATGGGGCTTTGGCTACGGACTGAGCTACACCTCTTATATATATAGTAACCTGAGGGTCGATAAGCAGCACTTCAAGAAAGACGACATGCTGCAGGTGAGCGTTGACGTGACGAACACGGGTAAGATGGCCGGCAAGGAGAGTGTGCTGCTATACTCGAGCGACCTGGTGGCTTCGATGACTCCCGACGGACGCCGTCTGCGCCAGTTTGAGAAGGTGGAGCTGCAACCCGGCGAGACACGCACCGTCACGCTGCAGCTGAAAGCCAGCGACTTGGCCTTCGTGGGCTATGACGGACGATGGACGCTGGAAGAGGGCGACTTCGACCTGACCGTCGGAACGCTGACCACACGCATCGTCTGCGACGAGACCTACACATGGACTACGGCTATCAAGGATTAAAAAAAAATGGGGCTCCGCTGAGCCCCTAACCTTTTGTTAACCTTAAATCTAATACTATGAAAAACACTTTGCAAAGATAAAGATTTGGCAAGGACAAAACAAACAAAAAAGAGGAAAAAGTGGCCGAGGCGTTACGCTTTCTTGACATAAATCAACCAAAATTGAAAGTTTTCGACCGAAAATTTTGGTGGGAACAAAAAAATGGCTACCTTTGCATACGATAACAAGACATGAGTAGATTCAGGGATTCCGACAGAATGAAGGGTCGGGATTCTTTTGTTTTTTATTAGTAAATTCTTAGACCTAAAGGTCAAAGCGACCAAGGTCGATTAGTAAATCGTAAAATTGTAAATGATATGGCTTATATGTCACAAGAAGGCTACGACAAGCTCATAGCCGAACTGCATCGCCTGGAGGCGATAGAACGTCCGAAGGCCTCAGCAGCCATTGCAGAGGCTCGTGAAAAGGGAGACCTGAGTGAGAACAGCGAGTATGATGCCGCCAAGGAGGCACAGGCTCATCTGGAGGACAAGATCAACCGTCTGAAGACCACCATCAGCGAGGCTAAGGTGGTAGACACCTCGCGTCTGAGCACCGACAGCGTACAGATACTGACCAAGGTGGAGATGACGAATCTGACGACGAAGACCAAGATGTCGTACACCATCGTCAGCGAGAACGAGGCCGACCTACGTGCCGGCAAGATCAGCATCAAGACACCTATCGCTCAGGGACTGCTGGGCAAGAAGGTGGGCGACGAGGTGGAGATCACCATCCCACGAGGCACCATTAAACTGCGCATCGATAACATCTCAATAGCATAAACGATATGGATATATTCAGCAAGATTGCCGCAGGCGAGATTCCCAGCTACAAGGTAGCTGCCGATGACGAGTTCTATGCCTTCCTAGACATCAACCCGCTGGTGAAGGGACACACCCTGGTGATTCCACGTCGCGAAGTAGACTACTACTTCGACATGAACGACGACGAGCTGGCACGCTATCAGCAGTTTGCCAAGCGCGTAGCGCTGGCTATCAAGAAGGCCTTCCCCTGCAAGAAAGTGGCTCAGGTCGTATTGGGACTGGAAGTGGCTCACGCCCACATCCACCTTATCCCCATGCAGACCGAGCAGGATGCCGACTTCCGTCGCGAGAAGCTGAAGCTCAGCGAGGAGGAGTTCAAGGAGATAGCCGCAAAGATACAACAGGAATTCGTATAACCGACACGTCATGATCAAGTTAGCTACCGTTTCACCTTGTTATAATGAAGAGGAAGTGCTGCGCCACTCCGCAGAACGGCTGACAGCCCTCTTCGAGCGTATGATCAGCGAAGGACTCATCAGCGAAGACTCGATGATGGTCTTTGTCAACGACGGCAGCCGCGACCGCACGTGGCAGATTATCCGTGAGCTGCACGCGGAGAACAAGTTTGTAAAAGGTATTAACTTAGCTCGCAATGCCGGACATCAGAACGCCATCATGGCGGGTATGATGACGGCTAAGGACTGGGCCGACGCCGTCATCACGCTAGATGCCGACCTGCAGGACGACATCGAGTGTATCCCCAAGATGGTGAAAGACTTCGAGGAGGGCAACGACATCGTCTACGGCGTGAAGGTGTCGCGTCAGGCTGACCCGCTGATGAAACGCATGTCGGCACAGGCTTTCTACAAGTTGCAAAGCTCGATGGGCGTAGAGAGTGTCTACAACCATGCCGACTTCCGACTGATGAGCCGTCGGGCACTCGACATGCTCTCCACCTACAAGGAGCACAACCTATACCTGCGCGGACTCATCCCACAGATAGGACTGCAGACAACAACGGTAGACGACGTCATCAGCGAGCGCTTTGCCGGTCAGTCGAAATATACGTTGCGGAAAATGCTGAAGCTGGCGCTTAACGGCATCACCGCCTTCAGCGTGAAACCGCTATACCTCATCTTCAACATCGGACTGCTGTTCCTCGTCATCGCCTCCTGCATCGGCATCTACGTCGTCTATTCATTGATAGCAGGCACTGCCGTACAAGGTTGGGCATCACTGATGCTCTCCATCTATCTAGTGGGTGGATTCATCCTCATCGCGATGGGCATCATGGGTACCTACATCGGACAGATCTATACAGAGACTAAGCGCCGGCCGCTCTATCACATCGCGGAGGTCTTGGAATAGTCCTTCGTGTTCATCTCCCATATCAGATAGAACCAAATGATCGTTGAGGGCAAGGCCTTCAGCGCATAGGGTGCTATGAGTTCTTTCCAGATGAAACGGGGGAAGAACACATCGCTCGTGCAGAGCGAGGTGAAGATGAAGGCATAGATGAGCAATACCAAATCCCATCGGCCACGCTGCCAAGGAGCTGTGGTATACCAAATGACGAAGCCCGTCATGGGGGCGATGTATCCATAGCTCTCGGAACTGGTGGAGAACAGCGTGACAAACATCGTCACGGAGGCTAGCATGGCATAGCGGAAGGCCACATGCCGATATTGGCCGATGCGACGATAGGGTGACAGGAACAGCAGGATGCCGGGAATAATGAGCCACAGGTCGCTATACTCGGTATTGCCAGATATCTTACGCGGAATGCCCAGTAGCGAAGTGTTGGTGGTATTGAAAGCCTCAGCGAGGTTCTGCGTATTCTTGGCCACCAGCGACTCATACCATCCTACATACTGTTGCACCACATACTCGGGACTGCTGATAAGCATCGGAGCGACGAAGAAAAGGGCTGCCCACCCGAAGCAGGCCAGAATGAACTTCTTCTTGTCCTCGACGAAGAAGAAGAAAGCCAAGCCCATCACGCCATAGAGCTTGATGAAGATGTTCAGCACGATGAAGAAGGCCGCCCACACCGGTTTTTTCTTCTCGATGCAGGCAAACATGAGCAGATAGCTGGCTGCCATTGCCAAATCGTACTGCTCGACAAACAGGGGTGTCAGCACCTCGTGGGCACAGAACCAGAACATAAAGACTTTCTGCCAACGCTGCAGCGGCATATAGCGCACGGCGATGTAGAAAGTGGCCACCAGAAAACACTCCCACAGTAGCACGCCCCACGTGTCGGGCAGGACGGCAAAGGGAGCAATGACGTAGGAGAAGACGACACCGTAGTGGTTGCAGTCGCCCTTCAGGTAGTCGTAGAACTCGTAGAGTGGCAGCTGGTTAATGGTATTCCAGAATACCGACTTGTAGATCTGATAGGTATCATTGTTCTTCGTCCACTTTAATAGTCCGATGACAATAGGGATGAGGGCGTAAATCACCGTAATGGTGCGCCAATCGCTCCAAAAGGGTTTACGGAAGAAGGCACGTGCCTGCGTCAGGGGCTGCTGTATATCCATTGGTTTAGTGTTTCTTGAAGGCGAAGAATTTCTGTCCCACATAGTTGATGACCATAAAGAGGCCGGTACCTACCAGCATCGCAATATTCTCGACGACGACCTTGCTGAGGTGCATGCTCTCCAATGCCATACGTGTCAGCGGAAGTGCCAGACTATAGGCTATCAGATAGCAGATGATGATGTTCAGCGCAAACTTCATGATGCTGCGCCAGTCGGTACCCTGATAGTGGAAGGTGAAGTGCTTATTGAGGAAATAGCTGAGGATGCTGCCAAAGAAATAGTCGCAGAAGGAGCTGACCCAATAGCTGCAGCCAAAGACATTATAGAGCACGAACATGATGGCCGTACCAAACAGGGTGTTGACGACACCTACCACCATGAAGGTCAGGAATGACTTATCGAATACTCTTTGCTGCATAGTCGCGCGTGTACATTTCATAACATAACTTCAGCCAAATCAGCGTCACAGGAAGGGCCTTCAGCGCATAGGGCTGTACCCACTCCTTGCGGATATAGGCAGGGAAGAGGTCGCTGGGCGACATGCTGCTCAGCACAAAGGCGAACACCAATAGGGCGACGTCGCAACCGGTGCGCTGCCAAGGAGCCGCCGTATACCAGATGACGATACCGACGAAGGGAATGATATAGCCACTCGACTCGCTGCCCGTAGAGAACAGCACGACGAACATCAAGACCGAAGCCAGCAGCGTCTGGCGGAATGCCACATGCTTGTATTGCGAGAAGCGCAGATAGGGAATGGCGAACATCAGCATGGCGGGCAGGATGATCCACAGGTCGCTGGCGGTCATTCCGAAGATACGACGCGCCATACCCAGCACGGAGATATTCTGCGAGAAGGCATCGAGATTCTCACCGTTCTTCTCGACCAGACAAAGGTACCACTCCTGATACTGACCCACGATATACTCCGGACTGCTGATCAGCATGGGAGCCGCAAAAAGCGCGAGGCCCCACCCGGTGAGCGCGAGGACAAAGCGCAGCTTATGCTTCGAGAAGAAAAAGAAGGCCAAGCCCACAATGCCGTATAACTTAACGAAGGTACCCAAAATGATGAAGAAGGCTGCCTCTGCATCGCGCTCCTTCTCAATCAGGAAAAAGGCCAGCACCACGATGGCAGCAATAGCAATGTTGAACTGCTGCATGAAGAGGGCCGTCAACAACTCGTGGGCACAGAACCACAAGACGAAGAGCTGCTGGTACCGCGTCATGTCGGAACGCCGAATGGCGACATACAAGAACAGCGACAGAGCCACACACCATAGCAGCAAGCCCAGCCACTCGGGCACGACGGCAAAGGGCGCTATCACCAGCGAGAACAGCGGACCGTAATGGTTGACATCCCAATACTCAGCAGGATAAGGCACGTAGAGCGGCAGCTGCTGGAAAGAATGCCAGAACACCCCCCGGAAGATGAGGAAATTATTGTGGGCGTGCATCTTGGCCAAAGCACCTACAACGCCAAGTATAAGCCAAAGACCCAACAGTGTCCGATAGTCGTGAAAGAAAGGCTTAGCGAGGAAAGCCTTGCATTTGTCCATCATAATTTATCCATTTTGCTTGCAAAATTAATATAATTTTTCTAATTTTGCAACCATGAACGAAAAAAACAAGATATCAGTAGTCATCAACACCTACAATGCAGAACAGCACCTGGAGGAAGTGCTGGAGTCGGTGAAGAACTTCGACGAGATACTGATATGCGATATGGAGAGTACGGACCACACGCTGGAGATAGCCCAACGCTATGGGTGCCGCATCGTGACTTTCCCCAAGGGGAAGCATCGCATCGTGGAGCCCGCACGCGAATTTGCCATCCATGAGGCCACTCACGAATGGGTGCTGGTGATCGATGCCGACGAGGTAGTCACGCCCGAGTTGCGCACGTTTCTCTATGAGCAGACCGTAATGGCTGATGCTCCCGACGGTATCGCCATTCCCCGCAAGAACTATTTCATGGGGCAGTTTCTGCACAGCGCCTATCCTGACTACGTGCTGCGCTTCTTCCGCAAAGACAAGACACACTGGCCTGCCGTCATACACTGTTCACCGGAAATAGACGGCCGCATAATTCGGATACCGAAGACGCGCAAGGAGCTGGCTTTGGAACATTTGGCGAACGACTCGGTGAGCGACATCGTCAGGAAGTCGGATACCTACTCCGACTACGAGATGCCGCGTCGCCGGCATAAGAACTACGGCTTAGGAGCACTCCTGGGGCGCCCCCTGCTGCGATTCTTCAAGTCGTATGTGATCAAAAAGGGATTCCTCGACGGTATGCCTGGACTCATCCATGCCTTGCTGGATGCCATTTACCAAATCATCATCGTCTCGAAACTGATAGAGGAACGAAAGCAGAAAAATCAATGATGCCAATAGCTCCGCCAACCCATCTGCTTGGCATAGTCGGCTTCTGACATCTTTTCGTATACCTTCCCGTCTTTCACGTAGAAGCGCGCATCAAACTCTTCCTTGGTGCGTGACCAGCGGTCGTGGCTCCAAAGCCAGAAGGCGGGGTCGCGACGGATGGTGCGTTCCAACTCTTGCATGTAACGCTCCGTCAGCTGGTAGTCGGGAATATCCTCCGGATGGCGTTCCAACAACTTAAACTCACACTCGTAGTAGCCTCGCTTCACCCGACGCACATCACCATAGAAGAAAGCCTGCTTGGTACGCTTGATGATACGCTCGGAACCGGTAAAGACGGGAGTCATATGATTCAGGAAATCGAGCCACAGATGGATGTTACGCCAGTTTGGCTTCTGGTCGGCAATGTATCCGATAACCAGCGGCTTGCCCTCACGGTTGTATTTGACAATATGCCGCAACGTCTCCTCCATAGGGATACACACGCTGCCAAAGCGCTGGCGGATATACAGGAACAGGCGGTCGAAATCGGGATTCTCTATCGGATGGTACAGTTCGGCACAGACGCCCTTGGGCGATACCGCCAGGGGTAAGGTGCTGATCCACTCCCAGTTGCAATAATGACCGAGCATGACACCACAGGAGACACCCTCGCTGACCAGCTGGTCGATGACCTCAGTACCCTTGAACGTCATCCGTCGACGCATCTCCTGCTCGCTGATAGTCATCATCTTGATGGTCTCTACCAAGTAGTCGCAGAACCAATGGTAGAACTCGCGCTCTACCTGCCGCACTTCAGCTTCCGACTTTTCAGGAAAGGCGCTGCTGATGTTCTGCCTCACGATACGCCGACGGTATCCTACGACGTAATACAACAGAAAATACAAGGCATCAGAGAACAAATAATGCGCCCACATCGGGAATATCGACGTTATCCAAAGGACAGCGAAGCAAAGGTAGGCCGATATCTTACTAATCACTCTTTTCATCTTCTGTGTTTACTTAACTAAACATCCCTTTATCTTTCAACTGCTTACGTAAAGAGAAAAAGGACGAAAAACGCAGAACCCGCACATAAACATCAACATTCGTCAGCAAAAGCCGCAATCGTATATAATATTTTGTGCCTATTTCATGTTTGCTGATAGGTAAAAACTGACATAGTTCGTCTCTCACCTCTTCTATGATTTTCTTTAATTCCTGATCGTAATTCGGCATCCGCGCCAAATCTTTAGTCAGTTTTATACAGCCACGTAGAAAAAGGCGTCTGTTCTCATGCTCCCAACCTGGCAGCAGATTCTTATCAGTAATATAGTGATAACGCTCTTTTATGGCCATAAAATAATGGTTCCCTTTCTTAGGATTATATGAATGAAGCGAACTGCCACCTAATTGACGATAGTGATAAAAAGCATGATAATATACCACAACCTTTTTGGCATGTGATATCCACTTAAAAATAGTAGCATGATCCTCATAAGGGTTCAGGTTTGGCATAGGCTCCTTTACGACATCCCGACGAAACAACATAGACCAAAGGTAGCTGCCAATTTTCCCCTCAAGTACCAATTTTAGCGCCTCACCTGAATCATAACAGGCCATAGTGCCGTCATTATGGACTTCTTTCTTCCTGTTTGCATATTCCTCTATGTAGCCACTGATTACAATTTCCGCATCCTGTGATGTCAAAACGTCCATCATCTTTTCATACATGTCAGGTTCCAGCCAGTCATCACAATCCACAAAACTAATATAGTCGCCTTTAGCCATTTCTATGCCTATATTTCGAGCCTTAGCTTGCCCTTCATTCTTCTTATGAAAGACTGAGATGTGAGCATTTTTGGCATATTCATCGCAAATGGCACCAGAACCATCTGTACTACCATCGTCAATAAGTATCATCTCCCAGTTTACATATGTTTGTTTTATAATGGAGTCAAAACATGGGCGAAGATACTTTTCACCATTGTACACAGGAATTATAATACTAATCAGAGGATTTTCCATATTGCGTTCATTTAAAAATGGGTTGAGAAAAATAACTTGCCAAAGAGTCAGCCTTATCTAACAAATACGCAGGAAATTTATAGGTAAGTTTCTGAAAGAAGAAAGCCCTTTTACCCTTTTCTATCAAATCGGCAGAATAAACGCCGTTACTCATCATTTCACGTAAAAACAAATGTGCAGGTTCATCACTTATTACGGCGACCTTCTCAAATTCTTCTTTGAACTTTTTATCCTGTTGGAGCAGAGCTATAAACATAAGGTGAAGTGTGAAATAATTAATCAGCATATTCTCTTTTTTCCAATAAGCCCGAATAGCAGCACACCATTTTCGCATCACATAGTTATTGGGCTTACTGACCATGAAACAGCTTTGTATATAGGTAAAAGAGAACTCGCCATGAGAACGGAATAGAAAAAGTGGACTTTGAAGTATCTGCAAAGGGATAGGAGCCATTTGGAAACAAGTCGCATCTATCCAACATCCTCCATAGTATGCCAATAAATGAATACGTAGAATATCGGAAAAATGGGTATTGGTAATAATCCCCCTTTTCCACTTTGTGATAATCCACTCTGGCAAATCAAGATAGTCAACATAATTGTCGTTGGTTAAAACAACCACATGCTGATTCTTCTGTTTATGACTTTCTATCGAGTGGATACAGTTTTGCACCAATTGTGGGGCCTGGCTTATACCTTGAAGCCAACACACCCATATTGTGTTATCAAAACCCATCCTTTCATCTGCTGCTAATGCAGGAACTTGAGCGTAATGATTTTCCAGATATCTTACGCAACGCTCGGGATTCAACGGGTCTAAAGAACGGCGCAATGAATGGCGATGATCTCTATTAAAAACCATTGCCGAAATCATATTGGCTATAAACTTTCCAACCTTTACTTTGATATAAAACAGGCTATTCATCTGTAGTTAGTAAAGTTATCAATTGCAAAGGTACGAAAAAAAGATGAATTAGAACTATCTTTTATTAATAATTCAAAAAAAAGCACATTTATTACACTTCATTCAGTAAAATATAGTAATTTTGTAGTGATTTAAAGTTAATCCTTACAAGGAAAACTAAGATTCAATGCAACCACTTATTAGTTTTATTGTTTCAGTATATAACACAGAAGACTACGTTGGGCAATGCATCGCTTCTGTTATTTCCCAGACCTACCAGAATTGGGAACTCATCATCATAGATGACGGAAGCACAGATTCTTCTCCTGCCATATGCGACCAGTACGCAGAGAATGAAGCGCGAATAATTGTCATTCACAAACAGAACACCGGCCAATCTGACAGCCGCAATTTGGCATTGAAAGAAGCAAAGGGGGAACTGATAAGTTTTATTGACAGCGATGACTGGATAGACCCAGACTTCTGTATAACGCTTCTAAACGCTATAGAGCAGACTGGTAAGGACTGTGCAACATGCGGATATTTAAACGAATATGTTGGAGAGCCGGTCTATGACCCTGTCAGCGATTTTTTGAAACCACTAAGCAGTAGTGAAGCTATTGCTATGATTTACGACAGACGACTTTATGGATTTTTACCTGGTCGTCTGTATCGACGTCACCTACTCTTTGATTCTATCCCGCTTATACATCGTTACGAAGATTTTGCTGTTATTTACAAATGGCTTTCACACGGGAATGGCATAGTTCTTTGTCCCCAATTACTATATCATTACCGCCAACGGCAAAGTAGCATAATGAACAGCAAGAATGACCACATGTTCGGTTATGTTGGCTTATTGGAAGAATGCTACCAATTTGTTGAGGCTAACCATCTGCTCCCCAATGAGCTAAACAAGAGGATTGCAGTTCGTAACTGTATCCGCATTGCGAAAGACCTGGCACGAAGGACACGAGGACAGGAAACAAAGGAACGACTGGGATATATCCGCGAGGTCGTTGGCAGACTTCAGCCTGTTCGTAGCAAGACCATCGGAACCAAGTGCTTTTGGCGAATGCATCTATTGCTTAAGACCATTAAGGGATTCTATATTATCATGCGAATGAGCTCTTTCTACAATAAAAGCCACAAAAAAGACAAACATACATATTTCAAATAACTATGCCATTTAATTGTAGGAGCAAGACGGTCACAGCTGTGACCATGACCGCTTTTTGCTGTGTTATGATGACTTCTTATCAGGTCAGCCGCTCGCCATTAAGCACCTGCTCGAACTTCTTCAAGTAGGCCTCCGTCATTACGCGGATGTTAAACTGGTCGCGGGCATACTCATGACAACGCTGGGGCGAGAAGTCGGGATGGGAATTGATGTAGTCGGCCAGCTCCTGTTCGTCGTTACTCAGGAATCCCACATCGGGTGTCACAATTTCGGGGATAGCACCCATCGGAGTGGCAAAGACGGGAGCACCATAGTACAACGACTCTATCAGACAGAGACCAAAGGGCTCATGCCAAAGCACAGGGAAAATCAGTCCTTTGGACTGCTGGATGATGCGTTGCTTCTCCTCATTATCGACCATTCCATGAAAATGGATGCGGGGACTCAGCGTCAGACGGAAACCCATCTTCAGATTCAGGCGAGTGCCACCCAACACATCCAACTCACCTCCGTCAATCTGCTTCGTGATACGGATAGCGCCCCTGACATTCTTAACCCGCCAGGCAGCCTTCCCCAAGAAATGGTAACGGCGACGAGGCAAAGACAGATCAACCTGCCCATACTCATCCCAGTCGAGGCCATTGTAGACGAACGACTGGCTACCGTGACGCTCAGCATGATTACGAGAAACAAAGATGGAATTAGGATCTATCGACTCGTTAGCCACATTACCATTCACAGTGACCACATAAGGCTTGGCCAGGTCCTCATGATGAACGTGATTGGAGAAATGCACGATATCCGTATCCTCGGGTATCTGACTGCCAATACTCTTCGTCGGGTCTATCTCGATGACACGTGCAAAAGGACAGGAGGAACCACGTTTCAGCAGAAAGGTCACCTGATGACCCATCTTAACTAACTGACGGCCCATACCCCAAATCACTCGTTCCGTACCTCCGTATTTTGCTACTGGTAATACCGCATGATGTACTAAAGTAATATGCATAAGCGCGTAATTTACTCCCCCAAAGGTACAGCAAATTGGGCAGATAATCATTTGTCGCATTCATTATCTCGCGATAATTATATTTTATTAACTAAATAGCCGTTTCCTCCTCGATATTTTCTCCATATCTTTGCAGCATGGTTTTTCAAGACATCAGATATAGCGTCTTTGGCGGGGTAAGAAAGAATCTGCACCTGCCTTATTATATCAACGGTTTATGCATGATGGCCATGCCGCGTTCGTGGACGGTACGCAGGCGGGAAGCAATACTTCGCGAGTTTGACCGCCTTACCCCTCATCAGCAAACATATATCCAGCAACGGGTAGACTACTACAACAGACTGACAGAGACGACACCATTGCCTGCTGAGGCGCATCCGATAGGTGAGCAGAGCTATATCCACAAGGATACAGCCAGCGTTTATGTGTTCGACACCTACGAGTGGAACCGCTATTTCCCTGCTCACCTCAAATGGGTATTCGGCCCAGGCGATGTGACCAACACCTTCAACGTTCCTACCATCACCAAGAGCCGTCCCATCGAAGCTTGCAAGACCAACCCCAACTCGGTGCTTATCAACATGGATAAGGTGCGCCATTTCATGTTCTTCGATGATCCTGTCGCCTTTGACAAGAAGCAGAATCAGGTGATCTTTCGAGGTGCCATTACCGGAAAGGCCAACCGCATGTTCCTGATGGACAACTACTTCAACAATCCGCTGATCGACATCCGCGATACGGCCAAAGACTCCACCTATCCCGAAGAGATGCGCCAGCACGTAGAGACAACTATCTATGGACACCTGAAATATAAGTATATCCTTAGTTTGGAGGGCAACGACGTTGCCAGCAATCTGAAATGGATTATGAATTCGAATAGCATTGCGGTCACCCCCGCCTTGAGATTCGAGACTTGGTTCATGGAAGGCAGTCTCAAGGCCAATGAGCATTACATCGAGGTGAAAAGTGATTTCAGCGATGTGGTCGAGCGAATCTCCTATTATAATGATCATCCTAACGAGGCCCGCGACATCGTCAGCAATGCCCATGAGCACTGCCGTCAATTCTTCAATAAGGATATGGAGCGACTGATTTCGCTGATGGTGATGGACAAATACTTCCGGCAGACAGGACAAACGGTCTGATAGTGGTAAAAACAAATAAAATGGGCTCCCTCGACGGAAGCCCATTCGTTTTTAACCACATAATTCAGCTTATTCCTTAGGGAAGGCTGATTGCCTCTGACGGACAAACGTCAGCGCATGTGCCGCACTCTGTGCAAACATCGGGGTTGATTGAATACTTGTCGCCCTCAGAGATTGCTCCAGCGGGGCACTCATCGATACATGTACCGCATGCGATGCAGTCGTCACCAATTACGTATGCCATAATCTTCTTTTCGTTTAAATGATTAATAAATACCAATAAATTGTGATGCAAAGATACGAACTTATTTTGATATATACCTAATTTTTGGGATATATTTTTGTAATTTATACGAAATCGAAATAATAAATACGGACATTTAAGCGTTATATAGGATACAAATGAAACGTTATTTTACCATACTGCTGATGGGCTTGATAGCCCTCACGGCTTCTGCACAGACGGACCGTCGGGTGCAGAACAAACCCTACATAGACCTGCGCCCGTTGCACTTCGGTATTCTGATAGGTACCCACCTGCAAGACATCGAGTTCGAGAATATTGGTCCCCACATGATGGTCGACCCCGATGGGGTGGAAAGCGAACAATATGTGCTTTGCGAAGCTGACAAGTGGAACCCTGGCTTCTCGGTAGGTGTGCTTGCCGAACTGCGACTGAGCAGCAATTTCTCGCTGCGTTTCACTCCAACCATGCATTTTGGCGGCAAGCACCTGACATTCCTGAACATGAAGCAGCAGGACGCTCAGGGACGTCCTATCCAACAGACACAGGACATGAAGAACACCTATGTCTCGCTGCCGTTCGACATCAAGTTTGCTGCACCTCGCTGGAATAACCACCGTCCCTACATTATGGCAGGCATCAATCCGATGATTAATCTGACGGGAAGCGATCAGGACCTCATTCTTCTGAAGCGCTACAACACCATGCTGGAGATTGGCCTAGGCTGCGACTTCTACCTGCCTTTCTTCAAACTTATTCCTGAATTGAAGTTCTGCTTCGGACTGGGCGACGTGCTGGACAAGAACCACATTAACGATTTGCGCGATGCCAACCTCCGAGCCTATGCCGGTAGCGTCAGCAGCGCGCAATCCAAGATGTTCGTCCTCACGTTCTATTTTGAATAGTTTAGAGGTTAGGGATTAGAGACTACTTCAGCTCTAATTCTATTCGTCCCACGAAGATAGCCGCCTTGCCATTCTGGTCAACGGGAACGGGCTTGCCGTCCATATTGTTCCAATGCTCCAACTCAGGCATATAGGTATGGGTATGACCGCCCAGCACCAGGTCGATGTTACGCGAACGGCTTATCATATACTGGTCGTCCTCGCCTCTGTTGCTGTTCCAACCCAGGTGCGAGATGCAGATCACCACGTCACACTTCTCTTTCTTCTTCAGCATGGCAGCTGTCTCCAGTGCCACCTGAGCGGGGTCGAGATACTTCACACCGACGCAGTTCTTGTCGCTGACCAGTCCCTGCATCTTCGGACAGACGGCAAAGACACCGATCTTCACCCCATTCCTTTTTATTATTATATAAGGTTTAGTGATGCCCTCCATCACGGTTCCCGTGAAGTCATAGTTGGTACAGAGAATCGGGAAGTTAGCCATCTTGAATACACGAGCCATATTCTCCAGTCCGAAGTCGAACTCGTGGTTGCCGATGGTTGAGGCATCAATACCCATCTGGTTCATCAGTCCTACCTCCACATCGCCCTTGAACAGGGTGAAGTAGGCAGAGCCTTGGAAGAAGTCGCCGCTATCGAAATACAACAAATCAGGATTCTTCGCGCGCTCCTCTTTTAACATCGCGATACGACGCAGGAATCCTCCCCTACCCGCCTTCATCGTATCAGGCAGTTGCGAAGTAATCGGGAATATCTGCGAATGCGTATCGTTGGTATGCAGGATGACAAGCTGCTTCTTCTGCGCTCCTACGGGGCTAAATAATAAATTCAAAATAAAAAATAAAACGACAGGCAGTATGTTCTGCGTGAAACGTATTTGTACAATAAACTTTTTCATTGCTCTTTTATTTTTTTATTTCTTATTTATTATTTAGGGCTTCGCCCGCAATAGTTACTCGTCCTTCAATCTGCGAATCTACCTCCTTGCCCTGTTTAGTCATCTCGCGGAAGTAGTTCATGATGATGAACCGTGAATTGTTAGCCGTCTCCTGAGGAGAATTGATGTCACGTCCTTTCTTGAACGCCTCCATCTTATCCGTACCGCCCAGCAGGTAGTCTATGGTAGCGATGCGATAGCCCTTCTGACGGTCTATAGGCTGGCCGTTGATGGTGGCATCGAGCAGCTTTCCGTCCTTACTGATAACCATCCGCACTGAATGGCTCACACCCTCACCCATCACTCTCGCCATTTGCTGGAACAGCTCCAGCACATCGTCGCCCGACAGCGTGATGAAGGCAATTTTGTTTTCAAACGGAGCCACATCAAGCACATCACCGTAGGTCACGTCGCCCTTGGGTAAATCGGCACGCACGCCACCCATGTTATACACACCGAAGTCGGGTTTCTCCTGATAGTCCTTAGCGGCCCACACCATGATGTCGGCCAGCAGGTTCGACAGCGTACCTTCCGGATGCTGAGTCGTCATATACCTGGCCGAGCGGCCTACCACAGGTCCCATGATACTGTCTACCACATGCTTGTAAGGTTTCAGGAATTCAGCAGCCGCAGCATCAGGCTTGGCATCATAGCGGCTGTCCACCAGGATACGCGTGCGCTGAACCGAAGCCACCTCATAGTGCGACTTGCACGAACTGGCTATCATCAAGACGGTCAATAAGATAATGAATGTTGTCTTTCTATTCATAATTTTACAGGTTTATGGTGCAAAAGTACAAAAAAGTTTTGGAGTTTGCAAATTTTTCCGTACCTTTGCACCCGCTTTTCGGCGTAATCGCTGGCAGGAAGTCTCGAGTTGCCTGTTATGTTGCGTTGGAACGATACAACAAATTTAATTTTTAAAGAACAATGGATTTAATTAAAGTTGCTGAAGAAGCATTTGCAACCGGCAAGCAGCACCCCAGTTTCAAGGCTGGTGACACTGTAACTGTCGCTTACAAAATTATCGAGGGTTCAAAGGAGCGTATCCAGCTCTTCCGTGGCGTAGTCATCAAGATTAGCGGCCACCAGGAGAAGAAGCGCTTCACCGTTCGCAAGATGTCGGGCACCGTGGGTGTTGAGCGTATCTTCCCCCTGGAGTCTCCCAACATTGAGAGCATCGAAGTGAACAAGGTTGGTAAGGTTCGTCGCGCTAAGCTTTACTATCTGCGCAAGCTCACTGGTAAGGCTGCTCGCATCAAGGAGAAGCGTAGCGGTATTGCTGGTAAGGAGTAATCCTTCGTAAAAACCATAAAAAAGAGACACTCACTGATTGGGTGTCTCTTTTTTGTTTGGATGATGGCCACCATAGATGGTCTCACCCCCCAAGTCACCATGCAGGGTTTCCTGGAATGAGTCCCAGTCTTGGAAACCAGCCAATAACGAGAGGCGGTCAAGCATCTTGCGGTTGGGTTTCTTCAACAACTCATGTTCTACCGCCTCCATCAGTTTGCGGAGCGCTTGTCTCTTTTTCTCCATAACGTGTGCAAAGTTACGATTTTTTTTCTTACCTTTGCAAGCAAAACAAGAAATAATATAATAATAATGAAAGAATTAGCACTCAAGTACGGATGCAATCCGAACCAGAAACCCTCGCGCATCTTCATGCAGGAGGGTAATTTACCCATCGAAGTCATCAATGGCCGTCCCGGCTACATCAACTTCCTCGACGCACTGAATGCGTGGCAGTTGGTGAAAGAGCTGAAGCTGGCCACCGGTCTGGCTGCAGCAGCCTCGTTCAAACACGTATCGCCCGCCGGTGCTGCCGTCGGTCTGCCTCTCACGGACACACTGAAGAAAATCTACTTCGTCGACGACATCAAGGGACTGGACGAGAGTCCTATTGCCTGCGCCTATGCTCGTGCCCGTGGTGCTGACCGCATGTCGAGCTATGGCGACTTCGTAGCCCTCTCCGACACGTGCGATGCCACCACCGCTCTCATCCTGAAGCGTGAGGTAAGCGACGGTGTGATTGCCCCCGACTATACGCCAGAGGCTATCGAGATCCTGAAGGACAAGCGCAAGGGCACCTATAACGTCATCAAGATTGACCCCGCCTACAAGCCTGCTCCCATTGAGACCAAGCAGTGCTTTGGCGTCACTTTCGAACAGGGCCGCAACGAGATCCGTCTCGACGATCCCGCCCTCTTCGAGAATATCCCCACTCAGAACAAGACCTTCCCGGCTGATGCCAAGCGCGACCTCATCATCGCCCTCATCACCCTGAAGTACACCCAGTCGAACAGCGTCTGCTACGTCAAGGACGGTCAGGCTATCGGCATCGGTGCCGGCCAGCAGAGCCGCATCCACTGTACCCGCTTGGCTGGCAACAAGGCCGACATCTGGTGGCTGCGCCAGCATCCTAAGGTGATGGCTCTGCCCTTCAAGGAGGGTATCCGTCGTGCCGACCGCGACAACACTATCGATGTATACATCTCTGAGGATGAGCACGACGACGTGCTGCGCGATGGTGCCTGGCAGCAGTTCTTCACCCGTCAGCCTGAGGTGCTCACCCTGCAGGAGAAGAAAGAGTGGATTGCCCAGAACACGCGAGTAGCGCTTGGCTCTGATGCCTTCTTCCCCTTCGGCGACAACATCGAGCGTGCCCACAAGAGCGGTGTGCAGTATATCGCCCAGGCTGGCGGCTCCGTTCGCGACGACCATGTCATCATGACCTGCGACAAATACGGCATTGCTATGGCCTTCACTGGAGTACGTTTGTTCCATCATTAAATCTAGTACTACTAGTCATACTAGTCATACTAGAAATACTAGTTATTATTAAAAAAAACTATGAGCAAAGAAGACGATTTCCAGCAAATTCTGGAGAATGGCATCTCCTTCGGACGGGGCGGGGGACCTCGTCCGCAGGAGGATAAGGTCAAGACCAAGGCCAAGAAAAAGAAGTACATCACCGGTGCCCACGGCTCCGGCTCGGCCCGTCAGAAGGCCAAATACCGCGAGCAGCGCGCCAACCGGCATAAGAAGTAACAACAACCAAACTACTAACGATATGAAGAAAACTATACTCCTTGCACTCCTTAGTTTCCTTACCCTCCATATCTCTGCCCAGAAATATGTGGGAGGCGATATCTCGTTACTAACGAAATACGAAACCAATGGTGCCAAATACTACGATCTCGACGGCAACAGCATTACCGACATGCTGACATTCCTGAAAGAACAAGGTTTGAATTCCATGCGCGTCCGCCTATTTGTCGACCCCACTAAAGGTGGCGATATCGCCGTATGCCAAGACCTTGAATATGTGAAAGCTCTGGGAAAACGCATCAAGGATGCTGGCTTCAGCTTCATGCTTGACTTCCATTATAGCGACACATGGGCTGATCCAGGTAAGCAATGGACTCCAGACGCATGGAAATCTCTCAATGATACCCAACTGGCTGATAAGGTCTATGAATATACCAAGGATTGTCTGGCTCAATTGAAGACGGCAGGTGTTACCCCTGACTTCATTCAAACCGGCAATGAGATCTCCTATGGAATGCTTTGGGGCACAGAGGCCGAAGCTGGCGGTGAAGGTAATAATAAGAACCGCTGCTATACCAACAGCAGCACTTCTAACTGGACACGTTTCTTTAATCTTTTGAAGAAGGCAGCTCTTGCCTGCCGCGAGGAGTGTCCTGATGCAAAGATTATTCTGCACAGCGAGCGCGTGGCTAAACCCAACGTGCTGACCGACTACCTCGACCGTATGAAGAACAACGGTATAGACTATGACGTCATAGGGCTCTCCTACTATCCCTACGATCATGGCACGTTAAATAAACTCGAAACGGCCTTAACTACCGTAGCCAAATACGACAAAGATATCATGATTGTAGAAACGGGCTATTTTTATGCCTGGCAGAGAAAATTAGGAGATGATGGAGCAGACCTTTCAGCCACTTATCCTATCACGCCTACCGGACAGCAAGCCTTCACTAAAGCTCTTATTGAGCTTCTGAACAATCACCCCAAGGTAAAAGGTCTCTACTGGTGGTGGATGGAAGCGTGCGAGAACGGTCTTAACTGGGCAACTAAACGTGTAAGTGACGGATGGTACAATGCCAGCCTGTTCAATGATGACGAGAAGGTGAACGGTAAAGATGGGATTACGTATAATTATCCTGCTGGAAAAGCAATGCCCGCTATTGCGGAGCTCAAGAACTTCCTGACGACCAGCGGCATCAGCACCATTAATCGTGAACCATTAACCACAGATGCAGCATGGTACACGCTTGACGGACGCCGACTGACGGGTCAGCCTACCGCCAAGGGCATCTATATTCATAACGGCAAGAAGTTGCTGGTGAAGTAGCTTAATAGAAAAAAGCAAATTCAGTTGATTTAACGAGCAAATTCAGTTGATTTGGTGATTAAATTCAGTGAATTTACAATGTAAATTCACTGAATTTGCTTTTATTACTCCCCACCCCCACCAAGAGCGATGTAGAGAGCGATGACCGCGTTGGCGGCATCATACATATTCATGGCCTGAGCAAGCTGGGCGTCAAGCAGCGACTCCTGAGCCCTCAACACTTCGATGTAGCTCGCTTTACCATTGTCCATCAGCTCGTGAGTACCGGTGTACGCCTCGCGGAGCACATCCACCTGGCGCTGGTAGTAGCTATGTTTCTCGCGGGCAGCCATACAGTCAGCCATGGCCTCGTTCACCTGGTTGCCGGCGTTAATGACCGTCTGCACATATTTCTTCTGCAGATCCTCCTCGGTGAGCTTGGCTATCTTCTTGTTGGCAATCAGTTTGCCACGCGCAAAGATAGGCTGAGTCAACTGACCGATGAAGTTCACCAGCAGCTTACCCGGATCGACAATGGCGACACCGGCATTATTGGTCCATCCTGCCGCACCGCTGAGCGTGATGCTGGGATAGAATGCCGAGCGGGCTGCTGCCGTATTGTAAAAAGCCTCCTCCATCGCATGGTTAGCCATACGAATGTCAGGACGGTTCTCCAGCATCATGGCAGGCACGCCGATATGCAGATACTTGGTATCAAACATCTTCTGCTCTGCATCGCCCTGAGCCTCAGCATGGTGCAATACCGAGCTGCCCCACTTCTGGCGGTTGATATGCTGCGGGGTGGCAGCCAGCAACTGGCAGATGGCATTCTCGATAGAGCGGATATTACGACGCACATCCACGATCTGCGTCTTCACACTCAGATACGAAGCCTCCATCTGGTTAACGGCGGTGCTATAGGCCTTACCGTTCTCCCAGAGCGCCTGCTCCGTCTCCAGCGACTTGTTCCAGATGCTATCAGTCTGCATCAGGATTTCCAGCTGACGGTCCAGCACCTGCAACAAGAAATACTGCTGTGCGGTGACCGAGATGAGGTTGGCGCGCGTAGCTTCCTGCTGCATTTGAGCCTGCAGTAGCACGGCCTTGGCAGCGCGCTTCTTGTTGGTGATGGAACCGAACACGTCAATGTCCATCGACAACTGTAGTGGCAGGTCGTAGGTTTTCGAGAAGGCGCCCTTATCCCAACTCGACAGCGTGCCCTGCGGTGCCAGCTGGAGTGCTGGCAGATAAGCCATCTTGGCAGCCGTCAACGCGGCCTGGCTCTTCTCCACGGCAATACGTGCTGAGTTCAGGTCGGTATTGTTGGCCAGCACCTGTTCGATGAGCTGCTGCAACTGCGGGTCGGTAAAGAACTCACGCCACGACATCTGGGCCATCGACTGTTCGCCGCTGGCCTGTTTCACATCCTGACTGGCGCCAAAGGCATCAGCAGGTGTCGGCGTTTTCTGCTCGTACTTATTATAAATGCCGCAGCCCGTGAGCATCAGGCTCACGGCTGCGACGGTGATGATATTCTTGATTTTCATAATTATTTCGATGTTTCGATATTCCGTTATTTCGATATTCCGACACTCCTCACTCCTCACTCTTCACTTTCGGAGCCCCTTGGAACTTCTCGTGCAGCTTCTGGAACACGATGAAGAAGGCAGGTACGACGAAGAGCAGGGCTACGGTACCGATGCTCATACCGCCAATCACGCCAAGGGCGAGGGCACGGTTACCATTGGCACCGGCACCACCCGTAATCACAAGGGGAATCATACCGATAATCATCGTGGCCACCGTCATCAGGATGGGGCGCAGACGCTCCTTACATGCTTCGAAAGCGGCATCGCGGATGCTCATGCCCTGGGCGCGGCGCTCAGTGGCGAACTCGGTAATCAGGATGGCCGTCTTAGCCAACAGACCTATCAGCATGATGACACCTGTCTGCAGGTAGATGTTATTGTCCATGCCGGGTATGCCCTGAGTATAGCCAAGGTAGGCGAACACGAAGGCACCCATCAGACCGAACGGTACGCTGAACAGCACGGCCCACGGGGTAAACCAAGAGTTGTAGAGTGAAGCCAGGATGAGGTAAATCAGGATGGCGCAGATGACGTAGATAAGTGCCGTTGCATTGGAGCCGGCAGTCTCTTCTACCTCACGCGACATACCGCTATATTCGAAGGCTGCCGTTGATGGCATCTCTTTCTCGAATACCTCAGCTATGGCTTTGTGAGCATCACCCTCAGTGTAACCACTACCAGGCTTCACGATACAGGTGATGGCCTGGAACAGATTGAAGTGCTCAATATTCGAAGGACCTACAATCTCTTTCAATGAGACGAACTCGGAGATAGGAGCCATCTTTCCATCCTTCACCTGCATGAAAATGTTCTGCAGCGACTGTGGGTCGAGACGGTACTCTGGTGAGGCGGCGGCCATGATGCGATAGACTTTACCAAATTGGTTGAAGTTTCCAATATAGGCACCGCCACAGAAGGAGCCAAGTGTATTGAGCACGGCTTCAGGCGTCACACCGGCACGATCGCACTGGGCTGGATCGACATCTACCTGATACTTCGGGAAACGTTCTGAGTAGGTTGATACGGCAGAACTAATCTCCGGACGCTCTGACAGCTTGGCTAAGAAATGCTCTGTCTGCTTGGCAAATTCCGACAGGTTACCATCGGTGGGGTCCTGTACGGCCAGCATAATATCGTTACTCGTTCCATAACCGGGAATCTGAGGCAACTCAAAAGGAATCACCACCAAGTTCTTAAGGTCTTGACAATCAAAATAGAAACGGTACCACACAAGGGTTAGGAAATGCTCCATGCCAGGACGCTCGTCCCAGTTCTTCAGGCGAACTACCATTGTAGCATAGTTTGAACCGGCACCCGTTATCATGCCATAACCACAGGCTACAGCGTAACTCTCCAGTTCGGGAATCTTCTTCACCTTAGCCTCCACCTGTTTCACCATCTCACGGGTCTGCTGTAGCGTGGTACCCTCAGGAGCCTGTACCTCAACCAGGAATACGCCCTGGTCCTCCTGTGGCACGAGACCTGAAGGCAGACTCTTCATGAAGAACACCAACAGCACAGCAGCCAGGGCCAGCAGCCCCCATGACAGAATGGGGCGCTTGATGAACTTCTGCACGGCTGCGCTATACTTATTGTATATGGCATTGTAGCTGACCTCATAGGCTTTCTTGGTATAGTAGGTCAGGCCCTTGCCTTCCTTCTTGCCTTCCGTGACGCGCATCATGATGGCACAGAGGGCAGGACAGAGCGTCAATGCTGAGATACACGACAGACCGACAGACGAGGCAATGGTGACACCGAACTGAGTGAAGAACGTGCCCGACGTGCCCGGCATAAACATCACAGGGATGAACACTGCCATGAATACCAAGGTACATGATACGACGGCCACCGACACTTCGTTCATAGCCTGACGGGTGGCTTCGCGGGCATCGCTGATGCCGTTCTCCATCTTCGCCATGACGGCTTCCACCACCACGATGGCATCGTCCACCACCGTACCGATAGCCAGCACAAGAG
The DNA here is from genome assembly GCA_015060535.1 of Prevotella sp. Taxonomy (GTDB): domain Bacteria; phylum Bacteroidota; class Bacteroidia; order Bacteroidales; family Bacteroidaceae; genus Prevotella. The sequence goes on along the minus strand of SUYH01000008.1, from coordinate 104,873 downwards.
CGAACAGTGTCAGGATGTTGAGCGAGAATCCTGATACCGAAACGATGGCGAATGTGCCTAACAGCGACACGATAATTGAGATAGAAGGGATGATGGTGGCCTTGAAGTTCTGTAGGAAGAAGAACACCACGAGCACCACGAGGATGATGGCGATGACAAGCGTCTCCACCACATTGTGGATGGCAGCGAACAAGAAGTCGTCGCTGGTCATTAGTGTCACGAACTCCAGTCCAGCAGGCATCGTCTTCTTCAACTCTTCAAATGTCTGGTTGATGCGGGCATTCACCTCCGTGGCGTTGGCACCCGGTGCCGCGAATACCAAGTTCATGGAACCCGGCTTGTCCATGATGTTCGAGGAGAAGTTATAGCTCATGGCACCAATCTCTACTTTGGCCACGTCATTCAGGTGCAGCATGCCACCACCATTAGTGCGCAGCACGATGTCGTTGAACTCCTCAATGGTCTTCAGCGTACCCTTGTACTGCATAGAATACTGGTAGGAGTTGCCCGACTGCTCGCCCAACGTACCGACTGCTGAGACAAAGCTCTGTCCGCCGATAGCAGCGAAGATGTCGTTAGGTGTCAGTCCGTACTGAGCCATCACATCGGGCTTCAGCCAGATACGCAGGGCGTAGGTGTTACCGAAGCTCTGTACGTTACCTACACCGGTGATACGCATCAGGCGCGGTTTGATGTTGATGTCAACATAGTTCGACACAAAGTCCTCGTCATATTTGCCGTCGGAACTCCTCACGGCGAAGATCTGCAAGATGTTGTTCTGGCGCTTCTCCACCTTCACACCGACCTTGTTCACGTCGGCAGGCAGCAGGGCCTGAGCACGGGTTACGCGGTTCTGCACGTTAACCGTAGCCATGTCGGGGTCGGTGCCCTGCTTGAAGTAGACATTAATTTCCACCTCACCATTAGACGAGGCCTTAGAGGTTATATAGGTCATGTCGTTCACACCGTTGATGGCTTCTTCGAGAGGCTGGATGACTGATGTCATGACCGTCTTCTCATCGGCACCAGTATAGCTGGTGGTGACCGAAACCGTAGGCGGCGCAATGTCCGGATATTGTTCTACTGGCAGCGTACTCATCGAGATGTAGCCCACCAGTGCGATGACTATCGAGATGGCACATGCCATCACGTATTTATTGATAAATATATTGTTCTTCATTGTCTTTCAAATTAGTAATTAGTAATGAGTAATTAGTAATTATGATTAGTTCTATCGCTACATTTGCTTCTATGAATGCACTTCTTGGCGGCCTGTCCGGTAATCATAATTACTCATTACTAATTACTCATTTCTCATTAAACAGTACCTTCTGTCCCTCCGTCACGTTATTGGCACCCGTGGTCACAATCTGGTCGCCAACGTTCAGACCGCTAAGAACGATGAAGTCCTTACCATTACCTGTGTCTGCCGTCGTCACCTCGATGGCGGTAGCGGTGCTATCGGCCTGCACCTTATACACCTGAGCCTTATCCTGCAGGCGCACTACTGCATACTGCGGAACGATGATCACATCTTTCTCGGCGAAGTTCATCACCACCGTGCCCTGGATGCCCGAGTACAGATGACCTTCAGGATTGGGGAACGTCACCTTGACGGTCAGCGAGCCTGTAGCATCGTTGACCACACCTGTAAAGCTGACCACACGGCCCTTGTGGGAATATTCCGTACCGTTCTTCATTACAAACGTAGCCTCGGGCAGTTTGGCGATATATTTCTCTACCTCGCTTGCCTTCACGCCCTCTTTCACCATATCCTCGATAATAGACTCGGTCACTGAGATCTCGGCGTACATGGCCGTGTTGCCGCTCACCATGGTCAGCTCTGTCAGGGGGGACACCTGATCGCCAGTGCGGACAGGAATGCCGCCGATGACACCCGACACGGGGGCCGTGATGGTACAGAAGCCCAGGTTCACCTTCGCACGGTTCACCGATGCACGAGCCTGAGCCACAGCAGCCTGTGCCTGCTTGTACGAGTTCTCCGAATTGTTCAGCATGTAGCTGCTCACAATCTTCTTCTCAAACAGGTTCTTGTTCGACTCATACTCCAGCTTGGCCGAATTCTCCTGAGCCAGCGCAGCCTGCAGGTTAGCCTGGGCAGCCTCCAGCTCCAGCTGGGCGTTGCGCGAGTCGATGATGAAGAGCGTCTGACCCTTCTTCACCTGCTCACCTTCCGTCACGCAGATTTTCATGAGCTGGCCGCTCACCTGTGGCGTTACCGTCACGTCGTTCTGGCCTTTCATTCTGGCACTAAACCGGTAGGGCAGTTCAATGTCTGATTTCTTCACTGTCATCGTCTCAAACGATGATTCCGTCATTTTGGGCTCTTCTATACCGCATGATGATAATGCTGCGACACCAAGCGCGCATGCCCACATGAAAAGATTGGTTTTTGTCATTTTTTATAGTTATTTGTATATCGTTTTGCCATAGATTATTAGCATATTGCCGACAAAAATAAACAAAATTTTCGAATTACCGCACATTAATGCTCAATTTTTTTCTTTATTGCTGATTTTGCGACTCTTTTTGCAGATTTTGAAACTCACACAACGAATCTTTAGGGCTTGCTGATAAATTTTCAAGGATATCATTTGGTGTATTCCAAATAAAGTGTAAATTTGCAGATGTTAAATATTACAACGATGAAAAAACCTATTCTTTCCTATTTGCCGCCATCCTATATTGTGGCGTGGGGCTGCTGACATCCTGCACAGCCTATGAAGACAATCCTACAAGTACTCAAGATCTATTTGAACAGGAGATGACGGCAGCACTGGCCGACGCCCAGATGTACGGCCCGCAGACCGACGCCATTGCCCGTGAAGTGGCAGCACGCTTCAATGGCTGTGTGACCGACATCAACTACAAGACTCGAGAAAGTGCCACCCGCAAATGCATCACCGACAACAGCCGGCCCTACGACCTGAAGGACCTGGCACGCACGACCATTGTGGCCGGATGGGACTACAGCATGGTCTTCATTGCTACACGAAGTCAGGGCCATCGAGCTGCCGATGGTCAGGACGAGGACTGTTATCCAAAGTTGAATGGTCTTTCTCATCATAGTTTTATTTTTTCTGCAAAGTTGTCGTTAATTGTCCTTGACGCGCTTCAGGTATCCGCTCTTCACGCTACCGTTCTTGCCTGGGCGCACCAGTTCCAGCTTGTCGTGGGCCTTGTTGGTGGTCACGGGGAAGGTGTCTCTCTTCTGTCTCTCAAGCGATTCTTGAGTGATGTCTTCCACGACGCGATGTCTAACCTCCTGATGCAACGTTTGACGGAATCGCGCATCTCGGGTCTGTAGGTGATACGCGACGTGTCTAATTCGATCTCTATCTGTCGCGGAGAGTTCACCAAAAACAGCGTGTCGTCCCTGAGGCTCCATTTTCCGCCAAATTTATAGGTTACTATGGCTTCGTTATTAAAGATGGGATGGCTGTAAGTCACGATAGTCTTTCTGGTGAACGAGTCTTTTTCCAGGAATTCATAATAATGGTGCTCGTTGCCGTTCAACTCGCGTTCCCATTGTCCCAACAGGTCGCGCTTGCTGACAGGACTTCCGCTGCGCTGGCTGTTCTTGATATAGTCGGCGAGCTCCTCGTCGCTGATGTTCATGATGAACTTGTTGCGGTCGCTGATATCCTTCCAATCTTGTGGAAAATAGATTTTGCTTGTTATTTACATCGAGAATACCTTTTTGCCTTCGAAGTAGGTGGCAACGGGCTTGGCCTCGTGGATCTCTGTCACCGGGCATGTCAGCACATCCTTGTTGACCAGCAGGAAGTCGGCATATTTGCCCGTGCTGACGCTACCGCGCTCATTATCGATAAGCATCTGCCTGGCGATGTTGATGGTGAGCGACTCGATGGCTTGTTCGCGGGTGATGCACTCTTCGGGCCACCAAGGGGTGCCGTTCTCGCCGGCCATGACACCCGTCACGGCAATCTCCATGATGCCGAAGGGGTCGTCGGGACTGCCGCTCGTTGCAGGGAAGTCGGAATGAGAGGTCATGTGGATGCCCTTATCGAAATAGGACTTCATCGGATACGACTTGTCCTCTACGCCTACAGGAGCCAGACCATGCTCACGGACATAGTCAGCTGCCCAGCTGGGGCAATGATGCCAGAGCATGCCTGAGACGACATACATGTTATGGTCGGCCATGCGCTGATAGTCCTCGGCATTGACATTACGCACGTGTACCAGTGTGTTGCGCAGCTCGTCCCTGCCGCCATTGGCATAGGCGCTGACCACATAATTGACGGCCTTGTTGCCCATGGTATGGATATGCATGGTGATGCCCTTGGCATTCGTCCGGCGCGTGATGTCTGTCAGTTCCTCTTCCGTCCAGTTGGCGAGGCCCTGGTGACCGTCAGGATATAGCGGATCGACGAATCCGGTACCGCCTTCGACCGTTCCGTCCATGAAGAGTTTAAGCCAGTTGGTCTTGACGCGGGTAGTGGCATACTGCTGGACATCAGCGGCCCCTTTCAGCGCCTCTTCCACATCCATCCAGCTTTCCACCTCGTAGGTCAGGCCGAGTACGAAGTTCATCTTGCCTGCCTGGTCGAGCTGTTGGGCAGCCTTGAAGAAGTTGTAGTTGTTGAAATAGTTACCCCAGCCATCGATATACATCGTGTAACCCTCGGACAACAGATGCTCCTGGATTTGCGGGATGACCGTTTTAGCCACGTCGACGGGATATAGGTTCTCATTGTCCAGAGAGAAACGGGTGTACGTGCCGGCTTGTTCTTTCAGGAAACCGGTAGGCGTGCCGTCGGCACCCATCACAATCTCGCCGCCACGGATATCCTTGTCTTTCTTGAGCACCGTGCCGTCGGCCTTCATGATGCCGGCTTTAACCAGACAAATGGTGTTCGCAATGCCCTTGTGGCCCTCATCGTCGGCAAAGTAGATAGGGATATCGCTGCAGATAGCATCCAGCTGCTGGCGAGTAGGAATATGGTCCCTGAAGGTGTGGTAATTCCAACCGAAACCGAAGATGACCGTCGCCTTGGCTTCACGAGCCTTCTTGACGGCGGCGGGAAGTATCTCGTTCAGGAACGTGTCGGGCGTAGTCCCGAGGACCACCGTACCGATGATCGGCAGGGCAACACCGGTCGAATAATGCGCGTGGCCGTTGCCACAGCTGGGCATCACCAGGCCCTTGCCGGTATAGTCCACCACCTCTGTCCTACCCTCTTCCACAAAGGCTTCTGCACCTGCCTTGTCGCCTACATAGACGTACTTGCCGTCCTTCACGGCAAAGGCTTCGACAATCTGATTGTTTTGGGCAGTGAAAATCTTGCCATAGACCACGAGGTCTGCACTGGTCTTGACGGAATCTTGTCTCATGTTCTTCTCGGAGTAATCTGTCATAGTAGTCATTTCTAGTGTATTTTAAGTTTATACTTGAACACAGGGGAAGCCCCCCAATGTGCGTCATATTCTTGTTTTATTGGTAAGCTTCTGCCAACAGTTCACCTTTGGCGTAGTATTCGATGCTGTGACTTTCTTGAATCTTGTCTGCATAGATATAAATGTTACGAATGAGTTAATCATACTACTCCTCTTCAGGGAAATAGCCTTGTGCCTGCAGTTCGCGGAAATTGCCGTCGGCAGCCACGCGGCCATCCTTCAGCACGATGATGCGGTTGCACTGCTGGATGGTGCTCAGGCGGTGGGCAATAACGATGCGCGTGCAGGTCATTTTAGCCAGGTTGTCGACGACGACGTGCTGGCTGATGTTGTCGAGGGCCGACGTCGCCTCGTCGAGGAAGAGCACCTTCGGCTTCCTGACTACGGCGCGGGCAATGAGGATGCGCTGGCGCTGACCGCCGGAAACCCCACGGCCATCGGGTGTGATGGGTGTGTCCATGCCCATCGGCATCTTGCGGATGTCGCCGTCGAGTGCCGCCAAGCGCGCTGCCTCCCAGGCATCATCATCGGTCAGCAACGGGTTGTTGAAGAGGATGTTTTCACGGATGGTACCCTCGATGAGCTGGCCGTCCTGCATACAGATGCCGATGCAGTAGCGGCGCAGGCTACGCAGGTTGATGTCGGCGATGTCGTACTGGTCGTAGAACACCGAGCCAGACTGGGGTTTCTCCAGTCCCATCATCAGACGCATCAGCGTGCTCTTGCCACAGCCAGACGCTCCGACCAAGGCCACATAGTCGCCGCTGTTGATGGTCAGGTCGAGACCGTCGAAGAGCAGTGGCATGTCGTCGGCATAGCGGAACTTCAAGGCCCGGATATCCATGCGACCGGTGATGCTCTTGACCACATGACTGTCTGCCTTGACCTCCGTCTCGGCGGCGAGGATGGGACGACAGAGCTGCATCTCCGGCAACAGGCGGGCTACGACCTTGACGATGGTCTGCAACTGAAGGACTGCGCCGCAGACAATTCCCAGTACGGCACAGTAGGCGATGTAGTCGGAGAGCGACAGCTGGTAGTACCAGGCCGCTGCCATCGTCACTATCATAGGCAGGAGCTTAAGGCAGTAGCTGATGCTGTTCACGTAGAAGCTGGCCAAGGGCTGGCGGCTGCTGTACATCTCAGAAGGAGCGTAAGCCTTGGTCCATTGGTTGAAGGCACGGAACTCCGCCCCGGTGGTCTTCAGTTTCTGGATTCCCGAGAACAGCGAGAAGAGCGTACCGACGAGATGCGAGCTGGCCGCATTGACGTTCAGCTGCACCTGACGTGTATAATAGAAGACCAGCAAGATGGCGATAATCTGTATGGAGATGACGATGACGCCGGTGTAGAGCAGCGGACCGCCATAGAGGAAGAACTGGATGAGCATGATGCCGGTGAACAGGAAGGTCAGGATGGTGGACAGGAGGCCTGCCGTCAGGTTGGAGCTGACGCGCGACAGCGACAGCAGGCGGTTGGAGAGGTCGCCGGGTGCAAACTGCTTGGTGAACGAGGCCGGCAACAGCAGCAGGCGCGACATCAAGGCTATCTGCAACGCATACTCCACCTTATCTTTAATACGCACCACCACGAGGTCACGGGCTACCTGTACCATCACCAGTCCGGCGGCAGCACTGAGAAGCAGCGTGGCGATGGGGACGATCAGTCCGATGTCGCCTGAGGGGATGACCTCCGAGAAAATCAGCTTGCTCACGTAAGGCGTGAACATGGTCAGCAGCGTCACACCGACGCAGGCCATCAGACTGTAAAGCCAGTCGTACTTGCAGAGGCGGTGAGCGGCATAGCACAGCATTTCCTTGACGGTCAGCTGACCTTCCGAGAAAGGCTGGCAGGTAATCATCGCCTTCTTCGCCAGCAGGTCGGCATGCCTGCTGGCCGTCATGGCCTGACCGGTCTTCGGGTGGATGAAGGTATAGTTCGTGAAGCCGGGCTTGAGCAGAACGGGGGTATTATCATCGTTCATGAATCCAACCATATAACCCGTACAACGGGTCCACCAGCGGTCGGTGAGCGTGATATAGCGGTAGAAGACGTTAGAGCGATCCAGCATCGTCTCAATCTGCTCGATATCCGGGGGCAGCGTTCCGTCTGTATCCCTCAGCTCCCACAGTTTTCTGTCCAGCATGGAGCGCAGGGTCTCCTGCGCCTGGTCTAACGCCTTCAGGTCGCCGTCCAAGCGCTGGGCTAACTGTTCAAGGAATATATTTGTTGGCATCGGGTCAGGCGAATTTAAGGAGATTACTGTACAGGCCGTCCATCCGGCTCAGCTCCTCGTGGGTGCCATGCTGGGTGATGCGTCCTTGTTCTACTACGTATATCTGATCGCAGTCGGCAATGGTCGACAGGCGGTGTGCAATCATGATGAGCGTCATGCCCGACCCGTAGAGGTTCGTCATCAGCCTGGCTTCCGCCTTGGGGTCGAGTGCCGAGGTGCCCTCGTCCATCAGCAGGATGGTGGGCTCCTTGGCCAGGGCGGTGGCTATCTCTATGCGCTGCCGCTGACCGCCGCTGAAGTTCTTGCCGCGCTCCGCTACCTCACCTTGGTAGGCACCCGGACGTTCCATGATTTCCTCATGAATCTGCGCATCGTTGGTGGCCATCATCATGGCGAAGTCCTCGATGGACTCGTCCCACATCTTCACATTGTCGGCAATGGTGCCTTCGAAGAGTGTCACGTCCTGATTGATCACAGAGACAGAGTTGACGAACGTCATGCGGTCGATGGCCTTGCGGGGCTTGCCATCGAAGAGCACCTCGCCCTCCCACGGCTCGTAAAGACCGGAAACCAGACTCAGCACCGTACTTTTGCCGCAGCCCGACGGACCGACGAGGGCGATTCGCTCGCCAGCCTTGATTTTCAGCGAGAAGTGGTTGAGGATGGGTGGCAGGCTGCGGTCGTAGCCAAAGGTGACATCGCGCAACTCAATCTCGCCCGTCAGCTTCGCCACATCGGGCAAATCGCCGCGATGAGGCAGGCGCAGGCCGGGTGCCTTGTCACCGGCGTCGGTCACTTCTTTGATGCGACTGATGGAGGAATGCGCCCTCAACATGACCATGATGCTGTCGATGGTCTTGTTGATGGGGTAGATAGACTCGCTGATGAGTCCCTGCGAGGCCAACAGCATGCCCGGTGTCAGCTCGCCTTGCAGGATGAGCCAGGTGCCTAAGCAGATGGCGATGGCATTGGTGAGCTGCAGCACCAGCAGGGGTATGGCACTGAGGAATACGGTGTTGGTGGTGGTCGTCACACGGGCATTCATGGACTGTGCATAGACACTTTCCCAACGGCTGAAGAAGAACTGCTCGTCGCCCAGCGACTTGATAGTCTCCAGATTGCTCATGCCCGTCATCGTGGCGTTCTGCAGCTGTGCCTCGGTGACCTCTAAGTTCATGGCAATCTTCTTCTGGAGCTTGGAGGTCCTACGCATCACGTAGAGCAGCAACAGGATAGAGGCCACCTGCACCACTGCGAGCTTCCAGTTGAAGAAGGCAATCAGGCCGCAGTTGATGACCGGTATGACGAAAAGCGCCATGGCCGGCAGCGAGGAATCCAGGCTGAACACGGTCTTGGTGATACTGTTATAGCGGGCTACCAGCTCGCCCGGCGTAAACTGGGTGAGGCGGGTCATCGGCAGCTTCATGACCGACCACAGATAGGCCGACGCCCTGCTAATGATGAGGCGGGCATAGCTTGTCCTGCGAACCACCGAGAGGGAAATCCAGACGCTCAGCACCAGGACAAACAACAGGACATAGATGGTCAGCAGCGGTACGAACCATTCGGGGTTCTTGTGCGTGATGATGTTATCGGTATATACCTTCTGGAACAGCGCCGGGAGGATACGCGTCGGCGTATCGATGATATAGATGACGATACCGCTGGTCGCAAACAGCAGGTTGCCCTTAAGGAAATACTTAAGCGCACTGAGGAGAGAGAGTTCCGCACCTGCTTTCTGCTCCATGATTATTCCTCTTCAGGAGAGACAACGGAAACGAATGCCGTCATGCCGGGAGCCAGATGGCGATGGGGCTCCAGCGTCGCCTCGATGTGGACCATGCCATTGTCATCGATGACGGGGTCGACGGCTGATACCGTAGCCTTATGGTGCTCAGAGGGGAAGGTCAGGGTGGAGACGGAGAGACTTGCCCCGTTCTCGTATTTGGCCAGCTCGTTTTCGAGCACCTCGAAACTGACCTTCAGATGCTCAATATCCACTAAGTAGAAGAGGGCTTCGCCTGGCTGAGCAGCCCCGTAAAGCGTGTTGCGTATTTGCGATACATAACCGGAAACAGGGGCTGTAATGGTGCAATAAGACAGACGGTGCTCCAACTCATTCAATTCGGCTTTGGCTTCGTTATAGCCGCTATTGATACGTGCCAGTCGCTTGATATTATCGGGTGCAGCATCCAGTTGATCACGCTTATACCCCTGTCCCATGAGGATGGCCTGGTACTGGAATTCCGCTTTCTCCAACTTGGCACGACTGTGTACAATCTTGTCGTGCAGGGAAGCGTCGCTCAGTCGTGCAACGACTTGACCTTTTTTGACGTACTGTCCGGGCTTCTCAATGGCGAACATGACAATCTGTTCAGCCAAACGGCTATAGACCGGAATCTCCCTTTCGCTTTCTATCTTACCTTTAGTAACTGTGGCATAGCTCTCAACTTGCTGAGTGGACATGGATTCTGCGGAATTTACAGTCATGGTGTCGGCCTGCTGATCAGCCTGCTGCACATCCTTCTTCTGCTGACAGGCAGATAGGAGCAAGATAGTAAAAATACCTATCCATGAAAAACGCATATTCTTATTCATAGTTTACAAGGGTTTGCAGATGATAGTGGTTTGTCCAGAACTCCTCCATGGCAGTCAGGTAGTTGCTGTAGGCCGTGACCCATCGCGACTGTGCCAGGGTGAAGGTGTTGATATCGCAAAGACCGTTGGCATAGTTGTCGGCGGTCTCGTTGTATGCCTCTTCCGCCAGGGTGACGGTACGCTGGGTGGTAGTCAGCAGCGCCCTGCTGGTCTGCAGCTTCTGCAGGGTCACGGTGGCATCTTCAGCCAACTGGCGCTCCACTTCCTGGAGTGCCGACTCCTGTCGCTCGACCCACGCCGTGGCAGCGGCATAGCGCTTCTTGGCAGCACCATGGTCTACCAAGGGTATCGTGACCTGCACAGCACCCAGGGCATAAACCTGTTGGTTCTTGTAGGCACTGCCGAAGGTGTTGTTGACCTGCTGCAGGCCCAGATTGACGTCAACCCCGATGTTGACGCCCCGTTCCTTTTGCGTCTTGTCTTCCTGATGACGGGCTTCGGTCAGCTCGGCCAACTGCTGCTGGTAGGCGGGGCTGTTGTTCATGGCACGTGCGGCCACCTCTGAAGCCGTATAGTCGGTGGGGGGCAGGGTCTCGGGGATGTCGAGCAGAGGCAGGATTTCAGGCGTCGGCTTGATGCGCAGGAATGACGCCAATGCTGTCCTGGCCTTCAACTCTTCCTGACGGGCCACAGCGAGATAGTTGGCGGCATTCTGCTGCTGTACCTCGATAGAGTGCAACTCCGCAAGCGAGACAATGGCGATGCTGGCTTTCTCGCGGGCAATGCTCAGCAGGGTGTCGCTCATGAGCAGTTCATCTGTCCGCATCTGCAACACCCGCTGCTGACGGGCCAGGTGGAAGTAGCGTACGGCAGCCTCCTCGGCAATGCGACGCAAGTTGTACTCATGTTGGCGGCGGGCAGCCTGCAGACGCTGGTCTTCCACCCGTTTCTCCCATCGGAAGGGATTGTAGCCCAGCAGGGTATGGCTATAGCCTATCAACAGCGGACTCGCCACGAACTGGCGGGGATAGCCTGAGGCGCTCTCGCGGAAAAACTCGCTCCAGATGGCCTGTGTACCGACGTATGCCTCGCCACCAAAGGGCAGCACCTTCTGTGTGAGCCGCACCTGGGCCGAAGTGGAGAAAATGTCGTAATTGCGCAGATAGACGTAGTCGCGGGTTGGGTCGCTGACGATGCGGGAGTAGTTGGGTACTACCTTCAACGTCAGCTGTGGCTTGCGCAGGGCCTCGAAAGCCTCGTAGGAAGCTTGTCGGCTTTGGTATTCCTGCCGGCTCTGGAAGGCGGTGATGGCACTGTCTTGCGCCAGTCGTATCACCTCGTTCAAGGTCAGCGATGTCTGTCCCCAGCTACCTAATGGTAGCAAGCAGAGTGATGTCAAACCTGTCAAGAGGCGTATGTGGATGCTTTTCTTCATATCATTACTGTTCTTTGTCGTTTGGGAGATAGCCTTGTGCCTGCAGTTCCTGGAAATTGCCATCGGCCTCCACACGCCCGTTCTTCAGCACGATGATGCGGTTGCACTTCTGTATGGTACTCAGGCGGTGGGCAATAACGATGCGCGTACATTTCAGTTGGGCCAGGTTCTCTACCACGGTGTGCTGGCTGATATTGTCGAGGGCCGACGTCGCCTCGTCGAGGAAGAGTACTTTGGGCTTTCTGACCAGCGCTCTGGCAATGAGGATGCGCTGCCGCTGTCCGCCTGAAACGCCTTTGCCATCGACTGTGATAGGCGTGTCCATGCCCAAGGGGAAATTGCGGATGTCGCCATCGAGCGCTGCCAGACGAGCTGCCTCCCACGCATCATCGTCGGTCAGTAGCGGGTTGTTGAAGATGATGTTATCACGGATGGTACCCTCCACGAGCTGACCGTCCTGCATACAGATGCCGATGCAATATTGGCGCAGGCTGCGCAGGTTGATGTCTGCGATGTCATACTGGTCGTAGAAGATGGAGCCCGCCAGCGGCTTCTCCAGTCCCATCATCAGGCGCATCAGCGTGCTCTTGCCACAGCCCGACCCGCCGACCAGTGCCACGTAGTCGCCGCTGTTGATGCTCAGGTTGAGACCGTCGAAGAGCAACGGCATGTCGTCGGCATAGCGGAACTTCAGGCCTCGGATATCTACCCGTCCTGTGATGTCCTTCACCACATGGCTGTCTGTCTTGACCTCCGTCTTGGCCTCGATGATAGGACGGCAGAGCTGTATCTCAGGCAGCAGGCGTGACACCATCTTCGTGATGCCCTGCAAGTTGGAAACGGCAGTGCAGACAAGTAGCAAGACGGAACAATAGGCGATATAGTCGGAAAGCGACAGCTGGTAGTACCATGCCGCCCACATCGTCACAATCATGGGCAGGAACCTGAAGCAGTAGCTGATGGCTGTGATATAGAAGCTGACCTGTGGCTGGCGGCTGCTGTACATCTCGGAAGGAGCGTAAGCCTTTGCCCATTGGTGGAAGGCGCGGAACTCAGATCCTGTGGTCTTGATCTTCTGGATGCCTGAGAAGAGGGCAAACAGCATACCTACGAGGTGAGAGCTGGCCGCATTGACATTCAGCTGCACCTTCTTGGTATAGTAGTATTCCAGTAAGACGGCTGCGATGCGCAGCATGATGACAGCGACACCAGTATAGAGTAGCGGGCCGCCATAGACGAAGAACTGGAAGAACAGAATGGCAGAGAAGAGGAAGGTCAGCATGGAAGACAGGAAATCGGCCGTCAGGTTGGAACTGACACGCGACAGCGACAGCAATCGGTTGGAGAGGTCGCCAGGCGTATATCTCTTGGCAAACGTAGTCGGCAACAGCAGCAGGCGTGACATCAGGGCGGTCTGCAGCGCATATTCCACCTTGTCCTTGATGCGCACCACCACCAGGTTTCGGGCTACCTGCACCATGACCAGTCCGGCAGCAGCGCTGAAGAGCAGTGTGGCGATGGGAACGATCTGATCGGCATCGCCCGAGGGGATGACCTCCGAGAATATCAGTTTGCTCACGTACGGCGTGAACATCGTCAGCAGCGCGACACCTACGCAGGCCATCATGGTGAAGATGTAATCATACAAACACAGGCTACTCACGGCATAGCGTATGACGGGCTTTACGGTCAGTTCCCCTTCTGGGAAAGGAGTACAGCTGATCAGCGCCTCCTGCTTCAGCTGGTCGGCATTCTTGCTTGCCGTCATGGCCTGACCGGTCTTCGGGTGGATAAACGTATAGTCCGTAAAGCCGGGCTTGAGCAGGACTGGGGTGTTGTCGTTGGCCATGAATCCAATCATGTAGCCCGTACAGCGCGACCACCAGCCGTCAGAGAGCGTGACGTAGCGGAAGAAAATGTTATGGCTGTCGAGTAGCGTCTCAATCTGCTCGATGTCTGTTGGCATCTCTTCGTCAGTCTCCATCTGCTTCCACAGCTTCCTGTCCAGCATGGAGCGCAATACATCCATCGTCTGGCTCAGTGACTTACGGTCGCCGTCCCTGCGCTGGGCTAACTGCTGAAGGAATATATTCTTCATAGCGTCAGGCATATTTGAGGAGATTACTGTACAGGCCGTCCATCCGGCTCAGCTCGTCATGGGTGCCGTGCTGGGTGATGCGTCCTTGTTCTACTACGTATATCTGGTCGCAGTCGGCAATGGTCGACAGGCGATGGGCAATCATGATGAGGGTGATGCCCATCCCATAGAGATTAGTCATCAGTCTGGCTTCCGCCTTGGGGTCGAGTGCCGAGGTGCCCTCGTCCATCAGCAGGATGGTGGGCTCCTTGGCCAGGGCGGTGGCTATCTCTATGCGCTGCCGCTGACCGCCGCTGAAGTTCTTGCCGCGTTCAGCTACCACACCCTGATAGGCACCCGGGCGTTCCATGATCTCCTCATGGATCTGTGCATCGCTGCAAGCCATCATCATGGCGAAGTCCTCAATCGACTCGTCCCACATCTTGACATTGTCGGCAATGGTGCCTTCGAAGAGTGTCACGTCCTGATTGATCACAGAGACAGAGTTGACGAATGTCATGCGGTCGATGGCCTTGCGGGGCTTGCCGTCGAAGAGCACCTCGCCCTCCCATGGCTCATAGAGGCCGGAAACAAGGCTCAGCACCGTACTCTTGCCGCAGCCCGACGGGCCTACCAGGGCGATGCGCTCGCCGGCCTTGATCTTCAGCGAGAAGTGGTTGAGGATGGGCGGCAGGCTGCGGTCGTAGCCGAAGGTGACGTCGCGCAGCTCTATCTCGCCCGTCAGCTTTGCCATGTCAGGCAACTCGTCGCCGTCAGGCAGGTGCAGCTCCGCAATCTCTTTGTTGCAGTCGGTCACGCTTTTCAGGCGTTGGATGGATGAGCTGATTCTCAGGAAGGTCTGCACGCTGTCAATAGTCCTGTTGATGGGGTAGAGGGTCTGGTTGATGAGTCCCTGAGAGGCCAGAATCATACCCGGCGTCATCTCGCCTTGCAGGATAAGCCATGTGCCAAGGCAGAGGATGAGACCGTTGGTGAGCTGCAACACGATGTCAGGTAGGGCTTTGATGTAAATGGAGGTGGAGAGGGTGGTTATACGTGCATTCATCGACTGTGCGAAAGCCTTCTCCCATTGTGCATAGAAGGCGCGTTCGCCACCCAGCGACTTGATGGTCTCCAGGTTTCCCATGCCAGTCATCGTGACGTTCTGCAAACGGGCGTCTGTTACCTCCGACTTCATGGCGATCTTCTTCTGGAGCGTGGAGGTCCTGCGCATCACGAAGACCAGCAACAGGATGGAGAATATTTCCAGCAGTCCCAGTTTCCAGTTGAAGAGCATGACAAGGTAGCAGCAGATAATGGGCAGGATGATGACGCTGACAGCAGGCAGGGCGTAGTCCATCAACCTGGTGGTCTTAGAGATGGAGGAATAACGGGCCACCAGCTCGCCCGGCGAAAACTGGGTGAGCAGGGTCATTGGCAGTTTCAGTACCGTCCACAGATAGTTGGCCGACGTGGTGATGTTGATCCTGGCCTGGCTCTTCCGGCGCAGAACGGAGAAAGCAATCCATATTATAAGTTCAAGCACGAAGAGCAGAACATAGATGACCATCAACGGTGTAAACCATTCCGGGTTCTTCTGGGTGATGATCCTGTCGGTATATACCTGCTGGAACAGTGGCGGGAATACGGTAAATACAGCGTCAATGGCAATGAGTATGATGCCGCTGAGGGCAAAGACCAAATTACCCTTCAAGAAATAGCTGAATGCCGACAACATCGACAGACTGGATTTCTTATCTCCTAGTTTTCCTTTCATCATTCGAACATTTGCTGGAAATTACGGAAGTGGGTGCGCGACGACTCGAAGAGATACTGGAACATGCTGCAACGGCGGGTCTCGGTGAGGACGGAGCAGTAGGTGCCTATCTCCATGCTCACATCGTCGGGCTTGCCGAACGACCAGTCGTAGTGGGTCGAGTCGGCGGGGTCGCGCTGCAGGTTGATGCGCACCTCATAGACCATGTCCTCACCATCGGCCATGAGGCGCTGGGCCAGGTCTTCCGACTTTAGCTTCTGGTTGATCTTGCTTATTTTGGCAGGATAGCGCACCACCTTACTTATGCGGCCGCGCACGTAGCCTATCTCGTCGCGTTTCTCGTTGGCAGGCCATACCTGAGCCTCCATACCGACGCGCAGATGACGCTGGGCCTCCATGCCAGCATAGGCGATGAGCTGCGTCTGGCGGTTGGCAGCACCGCCCCTGACGACACTCACGATGGGCTCGAAGGCCTCAAAGGGCTCGCTGACACCCTTCACGCTGATGACCAGACCGTCCATCGTGCTCGTCAGGAAACTGTAGCTTCCGTTGATGGAGACCATCGCCACCGTCTGTCCCTGGTGTACACTGTCTCCGTTGTGAACCAGCATCTTGCGCACGATACCGTCGTTGGGCAGCGTGATGTCACTTGTACCCTCAATGGGGAATATCACCCCGGAATAGTAAGCCTTGTCGCTCACATTGCCTAGGAAACCCCATACGATGAATGCGGCAATGAGCAGGGCTACTGCCGTTGCCAACAGATAGGTGGGAACGTAGGTAATCTTCAAATGGTCGGCCATCTCCGACGGTGAGTTGTATACATTCTTCTCTTCTTTCATCGCTACTGTGTCTTTATATTTTTTTTATTAATTCAAGTTTCGCAAGCGAAACATCAGGGGCAAGGGCGAAGTCAGCACCTGAACCAGGGCGTCGAGCTGCTGCTGACTCATGCCGTGAGCAAGCAGATAGGCGGCAAACGCCTTGGCGTAGTCGATACTGGGCAACAGCGCCTCGTCGGTGACGTCGGCATAATGCAGCAGGCACGGGTTGAGCTTCAGCGTGATCAGGGCGTCGCAGGTCTCAGGATTGCTGGTCGTGTTGACGTTATAGTAGTTGTGATAGGTCACCAGATAGTCGGCCACAATCTCCTCATACGTCGCACCGCAGAGTCCTTCGAGCAGGGCGCACACATAGCCGGTACGGTCCTTGCCCTCCAAACAATGCACAACGTAGGGGGCGGGACGTGTCGACAACTCCTTCAACGCCTCAATCAGCCGGTTGTTGAAGTCGGCTGCCGTAGGATCTGCCTTCAGCGGACACAGGATGACATTGCCACCTTCCCAGAGTGAGCGGCTGAAGGTAGGCATCTCATAACTCTGCATCTTCTCCTCGGTATCTGCGAGGTTGAGGATGGTCTTCACCTGCTGACTTTCCAGGTAGTCTGCCACATAGTAGGCGCGGTAAGTGAGGTTGGCAAACGGTGTCGAACAGCGGTACAGCACGCCGCTGGCAATGTTGCCGGCATGTACGACGCGGGCATTGGCATACTCGGCATCGCTGAGGGCAGGATAGTCCTTGCGGTCGTTGGAGTATTTCATGCTCATGGCGTTCTGTATGGTGAGACTCCCACCCTTCTCCTTCATCTTGACGGTGACAGCATGCCCCACCAGACCGAGAAGCTCCGAGGGCAGTCCGGTATTGCTGGCGGTGAAGCAGATGGTGGTATAGCTGGGATAGGCTACGAACAGGAATTCACCGCTACGGGTGTAGTAACCGTCGTAGTAAGGCATGTCGTATGTCTTGCCGTCGATGGTGACGGCGAGGACATCGCCCAATGCGAACCCGGCACTCGCCATGTCTTCCTTGGTGAAATCCAACATGGCACCATCATATTTATTATAAGAGGATATGACGCCACGCAGCAACGGCTCGTCGACAACGGCATTGTCCTCATTAGTACACGAGGTCGCCAGCGACAGGAACACTACAAGGAGCAAGAGAAAGGCCGTCTTCCAGCGGGTCTGCATAGAGGCGACGGAGGGAAAACTTCCAGATGGTAATTCAGTCATCATTTTGTCATTTTGTTAGCGTAATCGCCTGCAAAGATAATAATTTTCCAACATAATCACACCATCCTACTCTATTTTTTTCAACAACAACAGAAAAGTTATGGTTTGAAGCCTTTCTGCCAGACGGCCTTCACACCGTCGCAGACATCATAGATGATGTGGCGGCCTGGGATGCGACGCCCTGCGGGCAGGAAACCGCAGACGATACGGGTGATATGCTGCCGGATATTGACCGTGGTCTTTGTCCTCATGATAGTCCTTATGTTGGCAGCCGTCATATTAGCCATACTCATCCATGTAGGGTACTTTTAAAAAAGTCGAGAGCAAAACAAAGAAACTCGTTTATTTATTTTGCCGAGACGTAGCCCGATGTTTTTTGATAATAATCCTTAAATTTCACACGTTTGTGAATCACACGCTTGTGAAATTGGAGAATTCTTCTTAACTTTGCTGAGTAAAACCCAGCAAAGTTATGAAGAAAAGTTTTGTTTATGGTGTAGCTGTCACCGACTATAACTTCACAGGTAGGGAAGCTGAAATCCGTCATCTGAAGGCCAACTTCGAAAATGGCATCAACTCTATCCTTATCTCACCACGACGCTATGGCAAGACGTCTCTGGTAAACTACGTCTGTCGGAGCCTATCAGAAACAGACATCATCATCGTCAGGTTAGACATTTTCGGCTGTAAGACGGAATATGAATTCTACAACATGCTGGCCGCCGCCGTGTTGAAGCAAACCGCCACGAAGGTTCAGCAGTGGATGGAGGAGGCCCGTGACTTCCTGGCCCGCCTAACCCCCAAGATCGGCATTCCGTTAGACCCTACCCAAGAGGTGAATGTCTCGCTGGGCATCACCCCTCAGACCCACTCGCCAGAGGAGATACTCAATCTGGTAGAGACCATTGCCCAGCGCAAGCAGCGGCGTATTGTGGTCTGTATCGACGAGTTTCAGGAAGTGGGCGAGTTTGCCGACACCAAGCATGTGCAGGGGCGGCTGCGTGCGGCATGGCAGCATCACCATTACGCATCCTACTGTCTTTTTGGCAGCAAGCGCCACATGATGAGCAAAATCTTTATGAACCGCAGCATGCCGTTTTACCAGTTTGGCGACTTGATATGGTTAGAGAAGATACCTACAGCAGACTGGACAGACTACATTGTCAGCCATTTCTCGGATGCCGGTCGCCATATTAGCGCAGCATTGGCCAACAGCATCTGTAAGGTCGTCGATGACTACCCGTCATATGTGCAGCAACTGGCATCTATCGTGTTGAACCACCTTGAACCAGGAACGACGGCAACCGAGGAAGTGCTGAGGGAGTCGGTACGCGAACTGCTGCTTGCCAACGAAGCCCTGTTTATGCAGCAGATAGAACCGCTGACCGTCTATCAGATGAACATGCTCCGGGCTATCGTCTCCGGCATCCATTCGGGCTATTCCGAGACAGCAGTACGCCGTAATTTCGATTTGGGCAGTCCTTCAAACATCGTCAGGCTGCGAGAAGCACTTAAAGAGCGCGACCTAGCCTATTCAGAGCTAAAACTACTATATATCACCGACCCAGTCTTTGCCCTGTGGTTTAAAATGCGCTTTCTATGAACTAAAAGGCATAGTAGCTGCTCAGGAAATAGGTTCGGTCCCAATCAACGATCTTACGCTGCGATTCCTTTTCCTGATGGATATTGAACTCGTCGAACACCATCACCTGCTTGTCCTTCAGGTCGTAGAGCGGCCACTCCTTGGCCTTGCCGTCGGGTGACTGGTCAGCGGTGATGGACGGGTTGCCAGTCTTGGCGAACTGCACCCACATGCGGCGCATGGTCTTGGAGAAGGTCTCGTCGAAGGGGCGTCCCGTGTCACCGTCGAGGTCAGGATGTTTGAACAGGGGGGCGAGTGCCATTCCGTGTCCACACTTCATCAGGGGCAGGGCAGACTCTACGGTGAAGTAGTAGGTGAACGACTTACCTCCAGCCTTGGTCTGCTCCTCCGACAGGCGGATACACGGTGCGTTGAACATCAGCTGGCTCAACAGGCGGGTGTATGGCTCGTAGTCCTCTCCCTTCACATCCTTGCAGAAGCTCTCCGCCAGGGCTTTCTCCTTGTCGGTCAGCGGCGACAGCTTCATCTCCTTACGGTCAGTGGCCCACTCAATAAAAGGCTCCGGTCCTCCCATTCCCACGAGGAAGAAGTTCATCTCGTCCTTATTGACGCCCTGTAGGTATGTGATGTCCTTCACCGCTCCGTTAGCAACAGCCTCCCACGGATTCTGAGGCAGCAAACGTCCGTCTCTCTCCGGTGCCAGGCGCAGGGGGAGCAATTCTGTGGCTACGCTCACAAGCGTCTGGGCGTCAATCTTCTGCAAGTCGGCAACGGTCTTGCAGTCCAGTGCCTCCATCAGTTCATTGGTACAAGCGACGGCAGCATCCGTTGACCTCGACAAGGCGGGAGTACCGCTCAAGGAAATGACCTTGTTGAAATACTGATGCGAGCCGTTGATGAGTGAAAGCTGGGTGACGCTACCGCCTCCAGCCGACTCACCCATGATGGTCACATTGGCTGGGTCGCCACCGAAGCTGGCGATGTTCTCATGCACCCACTTCAACGCCTGAAGCTGATCCATGAGACCCAGATTCTGCGCATCGGGATAGTCCTTGCCGTCGGGCAGGTGTGACAGATGCAGGAAGCCGAGCACACCGAGCCGGTAAGCAGCACTCACAACGATGACGTCAGGGTTCTCCTCAACGAAGTTATGGAAGTCGTACAGCGGATCGACTGTTCCGCCGTATGCGTATGCACCGCCATGTATCCATACGATGACGGGCCTCTGCTCTTCCGTCGCCTTGGCAGACTTCCACACATTCAGATACAGGCAGTTCTCGTCCTGATAGTAGTAGGAGGACACTTCGACCTCCGGCTGGCAGGCACTCTTCGCATTGTAATAGGCCTCATAGACACTGTCGCAGGGAACGACGTCCACTGGTGCCTTCCAGCGCAGTTCACCTACAGGCTGCTGGCCTACATACGGGATGCCACGGAACACCATGGTGCTGTCCGCCAGCTTGCCGACGAATGTTCCGTTGACACACTTGACGGCCAGCGACTTGTCGTAGCTGTCGTCGGTAATCGTCTTGTTCACGCCATACCAAGATCTGACGATCTTCTTATATTCTGCAGCTTTGTCACTCGCTTCGTCTGCAGACTGTTTGCCGCCCTTACAGGCCACCAGGATAATTCCTGCGCAGCAAATCAGGATGGTGGCAAGCATCCATACTTTATTCTTTTTCATACGTTACCTTATTTGTTATATACTTTCTTTCCCTCGAAATAGGTGGCGACGGGTTTTGCCTCGTGAATCTCCGTCACGGGACAGGCCAGCACATCCTTGTCGACAAGCAGGAAGTCGGCATACTTGCCCGTGCTGATGCTGCCACGCTCATCCTCGATGAACATCTGCTTGGCCACGTTGATGGTCAGGGCGGTGATGGCCTGCTCACGGGAGAGGCAGTCTTCCGTCCACCAGGGTTTGGCGTTCTCAGCATGATACACACCTGTCAATGCTATCTCCATGATGCCGAACGGATCATCGGGACTGCCGCTCAGTGCGGGGAAGTCAGAGTGGGAAGATACGTTGATGCCGTAGTCGAAGTACGATTTCATCGGATAGCCCTTGTCCTTCAAGCCTTCGGGCAGTATCTGCATCAGCTCTGCCTGCAGCTCATTGGTGGCATGATGCCAGAGCAGTCCTTCGCTGACCTGAATGTTATGGTCGGCTATGCGCTTGAAGTCTTCCTTGCTGACGCCATACACGTGGATAAGCGTATTGCGCATCTCATCCTTTCCACCATTGACGTAGGCATTGACGACACGATTGACACCTTTGTTACCCATCACATGCACGTGCATCGTGATGCCCTTGGCGTTGGCCTTGCGTGTGATGTCCGTCAGTTCCTCTTCCGACCAGTTGGGTATGCCCTGCTTGCCGCTGGGATAGAGCGGGTCTACGAATCCGGTGCCGCTCTCCACCGTGCCGTCCATAAAGAGCTTGAGCCAGCGAGTCTTGATGTGCGGCGACTCGTATTGCTTCGTGGCGGCAGCCTTCTCAAGGGTCTTGTCCACGTCCATCCAGCTGTCCAGTTCCCACGATGTGCCTAAGACGAAGTGCATCTGGCCGGCCTGATCCATCTGCTGGGCGGCCTTGTAGAAGTTGTCATTGAAGAAATAGGAGGAGTAGCCGTCGAGGTACATCGTGTAGCCTTCCGACAGCAGCTGCTCCTGGATCTTTGGCATGTTGGCCTTGGCGATGTCGATGGAGAAGAGGTTTTCATTGTCTAAGAAGGAACGCACATAAGTACCTGCCTGTTCCGACAGGAACCCGTTGGGCGTACCGTCTGCCCCCATTCCTATCTCGCCGCCGCGCATCTCCTTCTTCAGGACGGTGCCGTCTGCCTTCATGATACCGGCATTGACCAGTGCGATGGTGTTCACCAGGCCCTTGTGGCCTTCCTCATCGGCAAAGTAGATGGGGATGTCGCTGCAGATGGCGTCGAGCTGCTGGCGAGTAGGCAGATTCTTCGGAAATTCTATCATATTCCAGCCTTGGCCGAAGATAGCCTTTGCACCCGTCTCTTTAGCTTTCTTGACAGCGCCGGGCACGATTTCCGTCAGGAATTTGTGTACGTCATCCTCCATACTCATTATTGTGCCGACCGACTGTATGGCATAGCCTCCGAAATAGTGGGCATGGCCATTGCCGCAACCAGGCATCACGAGGCCCTTGCCGGTGTAGTCTATCACCTCGGTCTTGCCTTCTTCCACAAAGGCTTCGGCTCCCGCCTTGTCGCCCACATAGACATACTTGCCGTCCTTCACGGCGAAGGCCTCTACCACCTGGCCACCTTCGGAAGTGAAAACCTTGCCATAGACCACGAGGTCGGCACTGTTTTTGCTTTGGCAGCCGGTAAGCAAGCCCATTCCAATGATGATGCTGACAACCATGATACTTGGCAGCATCTTCATCATGCAAACACGAATTGTTTGTCTCATAACTGTTCGTTTTTTTTATTACTTAAAATTGTTTTGGAATAATGTCGCAAAGATAGTCATTTTCCTCCGAAACCACCCTAAGCCACAAGCCTGTAGACTGCAAGTTTTTACGATTCCAAAGCGATTTTAACGATATTGAAGTAGCCGGCAGTCAAAAGCTGTTCTGTTCCGGCTCCGCAAACGGACCTTCAGAAAGCATTTAGTGTAAATCCTGCCACGAAATACATGTCCTGACTGGCAGGGTTGGCGACGATCCTGGCAAATAGTGGCAGCGAGAACGAGTCAGTGATCTTGATGTCCTTGGTGACATGCAGTGAGAAATTGGTCACGCTGAATCCATTGGTGGAATAATAGTCCGATGCCCAGGGCACCAGGCCAGCCGCAGCCTCCCAGTCGCAGTTGAACAGCCGGAACGGAGCCATCAGCTCCAAATAGGAACTGAAGGTGCGTTTGCCGTCAGCCTCTTGGTAATCGTTGCCGGCAAAGAATGTCTGCCACGACACGCCCACGGGGCCGAAGTCGTAGCCTACATATCCCTCAAAGGCATGGCCCGTACCATCCTTCTTGAAATAGAAGAACCGCGTGTCGTGCTCATCGTTCCAGTAGTCGATAACACCCAGCGAAAGCCCGCCCGTCTGATAGGAGAGTATCAGGTTTATCTCAGTGTTGTCATCCTTGTGTCCGCTCAGCCCTACATTGCCCCAAGCCGTCAGGCTCAGTCCTTTCCATCCTACCGAGAGTTCTGGCTGCAGCGACACATGTCCCAGGTGGAGTCCGCGCCAGATGTAGCTGCTGACGAAGTCAGCCTTCAGACTTCCCTCTATCTTGCTTTGTGCCTGTGAGCTGCTCGTGAAGCTAATCGCCAGTATGGCAATTAAGAAACGTTTTAATATCATTGCACTATGTTTTTGGTTGCTGTTCCTGTTGCGTCATATTACGCATCCACTTCGTTGCCGTCATTCCCATGCTCTGCTTGAAGGCGGTATTAAATGTACCGTAACTGCGGAAACCGCTCTCGAAGGCCAGTTGCTGAACAGTTATAGGCAGATGGGCTGCGGCAGCCTCTTGGTAGAGGTTGATGAAGTGGTGGATGCGCAGACCGTTGATGTAGGCATTGTAGGTGGTACCCTGCTGTGCAAAGTGCTGGCTGAGATAGACGCGGTTGATGCCTATCTGTCTGGCGAGCTGGGAAAGGGATATGTCGTTTTGCAGGTAGAATTGCGGCTCCTCGCAATACTGTCTCAGCAATGGTCCTATCTTGTTGCGGATGGATAGTGAAGAGTTATTGTTTTCAGCCTTTATAGTATCATCTGCGGGATGGAGCTGACCATATTCAGCATCATGGGCAACCATGCTCAAGTCACTCAGCGTCTCTGTCCGCCATAGGAAGTAGCATATCATCATGGCATCGACCAACTGCATGACATATTCGTATGCCTGCCCGCCGATTTCAAATATATAGATGTTAAATGCCAGCAGCATGACGGCCAGCACCATCAGGCTCTGCCACACCTCCTTGTGCTCCAGGTCGGCGTAGTTGTCGTGCAGCCAGCAGCCATAACGCCTTGTCTCGCGTACCATAAATATCATTATGCCTATGCACATCAGCAGGAAATAGGCATATACGAAGGGTAAGACGGTCACACTGCGGGTGGCAACGCACCATGCCCCTGCCACACCGAGCGGTGCCACCATCACGCCGGCGGGCCACAGCGGTCGCGGACGGTCTTGCAGCATGACGAGCAATACGACTATCGCCAGGGGGAGGACTACCATAACGTCGAGCATACCACCTACGAGATAGCTCAGGTAGGCATCATCGCCTGGAGTGAGGATGTACATCGGCATATACCACACATGGCTCAGCGCCATAGCTGCAAAGAAAGCAGCCGTCCACCGGCGCAAGCGCACCGGCGGCGTGATGCTGGGGGCGATGGCGTTGCCTTTACGGAACATCAGATAGCAGCAGGCTATCACATTCCATACGGTCACTCCTCCGTAAAACACAAGGAACAAATTTTGCTGTACCCGTTGAACGTCCACGAATAATAAATATATTGCTGGTGCTTTGTGTAATGGCAGCCTTACATGCTGCAAAGATAGTCAATACTATTTAATCTTGCAATTGTCCAAAGGAGGATAAATGATTTTTTTACAATTTCAAAGCAAATTTAACGATATTGAAGATGCCAGGGGATTGTGTTCTATCCCCTGGCATAAATCTCCTTAGCTTGTACCAACTTTTTTCGTTGTTCTCATTCTTTGGTTTTATTCTTATAAGCTGCAACTCTCACGGCTGCATTGGCCTTGATGTTATAGTAGTACAGCGGATAGTCGTTCTCGTGGAAGCTGGCAGGGCCGAAGAGAGGAAATGTCTCAGGGGCAACGGCCTTCGTCGTGGTGATGATGACGCCCCTCTTCAGGTCGATCTTGGCATCTGCTGCATGGGGATAGTCCTCAGGCAGTCCGGTCTCTTCGTTGAAGATGTAGCCGCCGAGGCTTTCCTCTGCCGAGGCGTATGTCTCGTCGCGCTTCCAGTTGATGGGATTGATGCTGATGGCGCCTGGCAGTACAACGATGTTGTTCGTGTTGCCGGCTGCCTCAGTGTTGTACGATATGATGACGCCGGTGTCGTCGGCCCCCTCAGCAAACTTCAGGTGAGGGTTGTCTTTGAGATAATCTTCGGTGATGGAGAAACCGATCACGTAGGCGGCAATCATGCGCTTCAGATACTCAGGGTGCGCCCTCGGTGTCGTCGACATACTCGGTCGGATAGACATAAAACACATCAACGTCCTTTGTTGCTTCGGACAGGTAATCCAGTTGTCCTCATCATGCAACGCTTTCTGAATGTTTTTACAAAAATGATTATCCGCGTCACGCGGATAATCATTCAAAGGTATGCCATATAGGCACGAACTACATTGAGAACACTTTCTTTCCTTCGAAATAGGTAGCGGCAGGCTTGGCCTCATGGATCTCCGTCACCGGGCAGGTCAGCACGTCCTTGGTGACCAACAGAAAGTCGGCATACTTGCCCGTCTTGATGCTGCCACGCTCGTTCTCCAGGAACATCTGCCTGGCCACGTTGATGGTCAGGGCGGTGATGGCCTGCTCGCGGGAGAGGCAGTCTTCCGTCCACCAGGGTTTTCCCACTTCGCCATAAAAATCACCCGTCACGGCTATCTCCATGGCGCCGAACGGATCATCGGGACCACCGCCCAATGCTGGATAGTCATTGTGAGAGGACACATTGACGCCGTGGTCGAAGAAGGATTTCAGGGGGTAGCCCTTGACATCCATACCTGCAGGAACCATGCTTGGCAGTGACTCTTGCATCTTATCGGTGAAATGGTGCCAGGACAAGCCTACGGTGGCATAGATGTTATGCAGAGCCATCCGCTGATAGTCTGGCTCACTGACACTGTACACATGTACCAGCGTGTTACGCATCTCGTCCTTTCCACCGTTGATATAAGCATTGACAAGGTGCGTGACACCCTTGTTGCCCATCACGTGTACGTGCATGGTGATGCCCTTGTCGTTTGCCTTGCGCGTGATGTCGGTCAGTTCCTCTTCCGACCAGTTGGCCACGCCCTGGTGTCCGTCAGGATAGAGCGGCTCTACAAATCCGGTGCCGGTCTCCACGATACCGTCCATGAAGAGTTTGATCCAGTTTGTCTTTACTCGGGTGGAAGCGTATTTCTTGGCATTAACGGCTTTGGCCAACATAGCATCCACATCCATCCAACTGTCTATTTCGTAGGTCGCACCTAACACGAACTTCATGTCGCCGGCCTCATCCAACTGCTGGGCGGCCTTGTAGAAGTTGTCGTTGAAGAAATAGGTGGTCCAGCCGTCGAGATACATGGTGTAGCCCTCTGCCAACAAATGCTCTTGGACTCTCACCAAGTTATCCTTTGCTATATCCACGGTAAAGAGGTTTTCATTGTCTAAGAAGGAGCGCACGTAGGTCTGAGCCTGTTCCTTCAGAAAGCCGGTAGGCGTACCGTCGGCTCCCATCTCGATTTCAACGCCGCTTATCTCTTTTTTCAGCACTGTGCCGTCGGCTTTCATAATGCCGGCATTGACCAAGGCAATGGTGTTGAATATACCGCTGTGGGCTCCCTCGTCGGCGAAGTAAATGGGAATATCACTGCAGATGGCGTCCAACTGCTGACGGGTGGGCATGTTTTTCTCGAACTCCAGCGCATCATATCCGAAGCCGAATACAGTCTTCATCCCTAAATCTCTTGCCTTTTTCACCGCACCGGGAACGACTTTTGTCAGAAATGACTCCACACTTTCTTCTTTGCTGACTATCGTCCCTATTGACTGGAGGGCATACCCCATCGAATAGTGTGC
This sequence comes from Prevotella sp., assembly GCA_015060535.1. Classification (GTDB taxonomy): domain Bacteria; phylum Bacteroidota; class Bacteroidia; order Bacteroidales; family Bacteroidaceae; genus Prevotella. The sequence continues at coordinate 77,824 of SUYH01000008.1, read as the reverse complement.
GTGACCATTGCCACAGCCGGGCATCACGAGACCCTTGCCGGTATAGTCCACCACCTCGGTCTTGCCCTTTTCAACATAGGCTTCAGCTCCCGCCTTGTCGCCCACATAGACGTACTTGCCGTCCTTTACGGCAAAGGCTTCTACTATCTGATTGCCTTCAGAAGTGAACACCTTGCCATAGACCACAAGGTCGGCCTTTTCGAGAGTAGTGCCTCCACCGCTTGGGTTGTCTGAACTGGAGCAGCCGGCAAGCATGCCCATACCAACCACCATGCTCATCATCGTGATGAGCGATAACATTTTCTCTTTCAATGTGAAACTCATAATTCTCAATTCTTTATCGTCGTAGGCGACAACTCTTCATTCTTAACGCTTAATTCCCATAGACTTTCTTTCCTTCGAAATAGGTAGCGGCAGGCTTGGCCTCGTGGATCTCCGTCACAGGGCAGGTCAGCACGTCCTTGGTAACCAGCAGGAAGTCGGCATACTTGCCCTCCTTGATGCTGCCACGCTCGTTCTCCAGGAACATCTGTCTGGCCACGTTGATGGTCAGGGCCGTAAGAGCCTGCTCGCGAGTGAGGCATTCTTCCGTCCACCAGGGCTTGGCCTGTTCTGGATAATAGACACCCGTCACTACAATCTCCATGATGCCGAAGGGGTCGTCAGGAGCGCCGCACAATGCGGGGAAGTCGGAGTGTGAGGACAAGTTGATGCCATAATCGAAGAAGGACTTCATCGGATAACCTTTATCCTTCAACCCCTCAGGTAGTATGCGAAGTAATTCTTCTTGCAACGCACTGTCAGCGTGATGCCAGAGCATACCCGAGGTAACATATATATTATTGTCTGCCATACGCTGATAGTCGGGTTCATTGACACCGTACACGTGTACCAGCGTGTTGCGTAGTTCTTTCTTTCCAGCTTTGACGTAGGCATTGACAATACGCTCCACGCCCTTGTTGCCCATGACGTGGACGTGCATGGTGATACCCCTTTCGTTGGCCTTGCGGGTGATGTCCGTCAGTTCCTCTTCCGACCAGTTAGGGATACCCTGGTGATTGTCAGGATAGAGCGGGTCAACAAATCCTGTGCCGCTTTCCACCGTTCCGTCCATAAACATCTTGAGCCAGTTAGTGCGGATGTGAGCAGACTCGTATTTCTTGGTGGCAGCAGCCTTGTCCAAGGTCTTGTCCACATCCATCCAGCTGTCCAGTTCCCATGCCGTACCCAGTACGAAGTGCATGTCGCCGGCCTGGTCCATCTGCTGGGCGGCCTTGTAGAAGTTGTCGTTGAAGAAATAAGAGGAGTAGCCGTCCTGATACATCGTATAGCCCTCTGACAACAGCTGTTCCTGGATGCCGGCCATGTTGGCCTTGGCGACATCAACGGAGAAGAGGTATTCATTATCGAGGAAAGAACGCACATAGGTACCGGCCTGTTCCTTCACATAGCCCGTGGGCACACCGTCGGCATCGAGCACAATCTCGCCACCGCGCACTTCCGTCTTGCCAGCCGTGCCGTCCTCCTTGATGAGACCGGCCTTCTTGAGCAGGATGGTGTTGGCCAAACCTTTGTGACCTTCCTCGTCGGCGAAGTAGATGGGAATGTCACTGCATACTTCATCCAACATCTTGCGATAACATAAGTCCTTGGGGAACTTCATCATCTCCCAGCCACTGCCAAATATGACATTAGCGCCATTGTCCTTGGCCTTCTTTACGGCAGCAGGAACGATTTCCTTGATAAACTTGTCTACATCGGTGTCGCGACTCATAACTGTTCCTACTGACTGGATGGCATAACCCAGCGCATAGTGGGCGTGAGCATTACCGCAACCAGGCATCACAAGGCCTTTGTCAGTATAGTCAACCACTTCTGTCTTACCTTCCTCGATAAAGGCTTCGGCTCCAGCCTTGTCACCTACATACACATACTTGCCGTCCTTCACGGCAAAGGCCTCAACAATCTGCTTACCCTCGGCGGTATAGATCTTTCCATAGACCACAAGATCGGCACTGGGCTTACTGTTACAACTGGTCATCATCCCCATTCCAAAGATGACAGTCAGCACTGCGATAATCGACAAAATCTTTTTCATAATGTATTGCTTATATATTATGTTTCTTTATTCCTTATTTTCAAACACCTTCTTTCCCTCGAAATAGGTGGCGGCGGGCTTCGCCTCGTGGATCTCCGTTGCAGGGCAGGTCAGCACATCCTTGTTGACAAGCAAAAAGTCGGCATACTTGCCTTCTTTGACGCTGCCACGCTCATTCTCAACGAACATCTGCTTGGCCACGTTGATGGTCAGGGCGGTGAGGGCCTGCTCACGGGTCAGCAGCTCTTCCGGCCACCAGGGCTTGGCCTGTTCGGGGTGGTAGACACCTGTCACTGCCACCTCCATGATGCCGAAGGGATCGTCAGGACTGCCACTCAAGGCAGGGAAGTCGGAGTGTGACGACATGTTGATGCCGTGATCGAAGTATGATTTCATGGGATAGCTCTTCGTTTCCATGCCTTTAGGAACATAGCCAGCCTTCAGCAACTCCTGCTTGTCATTGGAGAAATGGTGCCACAACATACCTTCGGTGACGTAGATGTTATGGTCGGCCATACGCTGATAGTCATCGGCCATGACTTGGTGAACGTGTACCAGTGTGTTGCGCATCTCGTCTTTTCCGCCATTGATGTATGCACTGACAATACGGTTGACACCCTTGTTACCCATGACGTGTGCGTGTACAGTCACTCCTTTCTCATTCGCCTTGCGCGTGATGTCAGTCAATTCCTCCTCCGACCAGAGTACAACACCCTGATGACCGTCTGGATAGAGTGGCTCCACAAAACCGGTGCCGGGTTCTACCGTGCCGTCTATGAATATCTTGAGCCAGTTGGGTTTTACACGTGTGGAAGCATATTTCTTGGCATCACCAGCCTTAGTGAGGACTTTATCCATATCCATCCAACTATCCAGTTCGGTGGTCAGACCCAGGACAATATGCAGGTCACCGGCCTGGTCTATCTGCTGAGCAGCCTTGAAGATATTTTCATTGAAGAAGTAGGTGGAGTAACCGTCAATATACATCGTATAGCCCTCTGACAGCAGATGCTCCTGCACGCTCTTCATCGTGGCCTTCGCTATGTCAATGGAAAAGAGACTTTCGTTGTCCAAGAAGGAACGTGTATAAGTGCCTGCCTGCTCCGACAGGAAACCATTTGGCGTACCGTCGGCTGCAATCCCTATCTCGCCGCCGCGTATCTCTTTCTTCAGCACGGTGCCGTCCTCCTTCATAATGCCGGCCTTAACAAGCATGATGCTGTTGACCAGTCCCTTATGACCCTCCTCGTCGGCAATGTAAATAGGAATATCACTGCAGATGGCATCCAAATCCTGGCGGGTAGGCATCTTGTCCTTGAAGGTAAACAGATTCCACCCCTGTCCGAAAATAGCCTTAGCCCCTGAGTCCTTTGCCTTCTTGACTGCAGCGGGCATGATTTCCTTCAGGAACTTCTCGGGGCTGTCTTCATAGCCAATGATTGTTCCTACCGTCTGGATGGCATAGCCCAGTGTATAGTGGGCGTGACCGTTGCCGCAGCCAGGCATCACAAGACCTTTGTCGGTATAGTCTATCACCTCGGTCTTACCTTCCTCTACAAAGGCTTCGGCACCCGCCTTGTCGCCTACATAGACGTACTTGCCGTCCTTCACGGCAAAGGCTTCTACTATCTGATTACCGTCAGAAGTGAAGATCTTGCCATAGACCACGAGGTCAGCACCGGTATTACTCTTGCAGCTGGCAAGCAGCCCCATGCCGACGAAAACACTCAGCAGCACGATGCACGATAGCATCTGCTTCATACACTTGGAAATTGTCTCTTTCATCATGCTTTATTTGTTTTAGGATTAAGAATAAATTATTTCTGCAAAAGTAATAAAAAAACCGCAAACTATTTTAGCAGAAATAGCTTGCGGGAAAGATTTTGCTGATTTTATAGCGAAATTTTGCTAATTTTATAAAACTTCTTGCATCCACGCCGTCACATTCTTACCCATGCGCTGCTTGAAAGCACTGCTGAAAGTGGCATAGTTGCGGTAACCGCTGTCTTCTGCCAGCTGCTTGACGGTGAAAGATTGTTTGTCGGCGACAGCCGTTCTATAGAGATTGATGAAATAGTCGATGCGCAGACCGTTGATATAGGCATTGTATGTGGTGCCGTGCTGAGAGAAATAGCGGCTGAGATAGTAGCGGTTGGTTCCAACCGCTCTGGCTAATTGCATCAAGGTCAGGTCATGCTGCAGATATAGTTGCGTGTCTATACAGTGTTGCTGCAGCAATGAAGTAAGGTTGTGAGGTTGTGAAGTTTTAAGGTTATCAGGTGATGTCACCTCATCACCTGAAAGCGGAGCAATCTCATCACCTGAATCCTTCTGGATGGTCAGGTCGCTAAGCGTCTCCACTCTCCACAGAAGAAACAAGGTCAATATAATGACGTTCATCTGGGCTGCACATTTGAAAAAAAGCCCTTGAAGTTCAAACGCATACAAACTGAATCCCATCAGAATGCCAGCCAGCACCATGAAACTATGCCACACTTCCTTGTGCTCCAGATCAGCAAAGTTGTCGTGCAGCCAGCGCCCGTACTTCCTCGTCTCGCGTACCATATATATTATTAACCCGATGATCAACAACAGATAGTAGACATACAGCACCTGCAGGATGTCGTCGCTACGGGTAGCGATGCACACCGCTATTCCTGCAGCAAGCGGTGCCACTATGACGCCAATGGGCCACAGCGGTCGCCTGCGGTCTTGCAGCATAATGAACAACACGGCTATTGCCAAGGGGAACACCGTCAGGAGGTCGAGCAGTGTTCCTACGAAGTAGACCATCCTGATGTCCTCGGCAGAGGTCAGGTAAAGGAGAGGTGTATACCATAGGTGACTTAACGTAACGGCACCCAGGAAGGCCGCCGTCCATCGCCGCAAGCGTACTGACGACGTGATGTCCGGGGCGATAGCATTGGCCCGACGGAACAACAGGTAACAGCTGGCTATCAGGCTCAACACGGCCACGCCTGCGTAAAACATCAGATAGAGTATATCTTCCCTTATATATTGATCGTACATCATCGTTCTTGATTGACAGCGCGTTTATTGATGCGGTGAGTGACAAGGAGCATGACTGCCGTCAGCAAGACTATGGCGGAAATAAGCACCAAGAAATAGACGTATGATCCATTGTCGCGATGGAGAAGCAAAACCGTTACAGTTGCGGCAACAGTTGCCATCACTCCCAAATGTAACAGCATGACAACGACAAATCGCCACAGTGTGCTCCACCAACCGTAACCGAATAGCTGGCGGTAGGTGATGTACATATAAATCAGCCAGAGCCAGAGCTCGATATCCGAGTTCCAGTAGCCCAAGAAGCTTAAGAGGAGACTCTGTACGCTCAGGAATACCTGCAGGAAGAATCCCTCAGGCAGTGTGTGGCGCGGATAGCCCGGGGCGAAGCGGAACACCAGCCACGTGGGCAGAATATAGAGCGACTGGTAGAACAGCGTGGCCCAGCTCTTCTGGGCATTGATCCATGCTATGACGCTGTCTATCTTCTCGTCTTTGAAATGCATGCTGATGACGTTGTTCTCCAGATGAAAGACGGACTCGAAGATTACCACCGATAGACAGACGAGGACCAGCATCTTAACGGGCGGGAACGACACCTGGCGATGGCCGCTGATATAGTCGCGCACCAGATAGCCCGGACGCACCAGCAGCTGTACGAGCGTATAGCCCAGCGAGCGGGAGTCTAACCCCCAGAGGAGGGTGATGCTCTCTCGGATGGAGCGCCACCCCACCCGACCCACCTCGGCACGCTGGCCGCAGCGCGGACAGAAATTGTCGGAAAACTCCGTGCCGCAGTTATGGCAATGCCGCACTTCACCCTCATGCCGGTTGACATAGCGCGGCTCAGCCTGCTGCCAGCGGCAGAAACGGTGGTAATATTGTATTAACTGCTCTTTGTTCATATGATTTCTGGCATAAACGTCAAATGTTACTAAATGTACTCCCTGAGAGCTGACACGACGGAACCACAGCCCGCCATCCGAACTGCAAAGATACGTAAAAATGCTGTAATAGAAAAAATTTCAAGAAGATTATCGCAAAATTGACGAAAAATAAGCGAAGTTATCAGGATTACAAAAAATGATTATCCGCAATTGCGGATAATCATTCAGAGTCATGCCATGCCAGCATGTTACATCGAGAAAACCTTTTTCCCCTCGAAGTAGGTGGCTGCGGGCTTGGCCTCGTGAATCTCATTCGCAGGACACGAAAGCACATCCTTGGTGACAAGGAGGAAGTCGGCATACTTGCCTGTCTTGATGCTGCCTCGCTCATCCTCGATGAACATCTGCTTGGCAATGTTGATGGTCATAGCGGCGATGGCCTGCTCGCGGGTGACGAGTTCTTCAGTCCAGTAGGGCTTTCCGTTCACTCCTGTAAGCATACCTGTCACGGCTATCTCCATAATGCCAAACGGGTCGTCGGGGCTGCCGCTCGTTGCAGGATAGTCCGAGTGGGTAGTCGCAATAATGCCGTTTTCAAAATACGATTTCATCGGATAAGATTTGTCTTCTTGACCTGCAGGAACGATACCATGCTCGCGCATATACTCAGCCAGCCCATCAGGACCGTAATGCCAAAGCACACCTGAGGTGACATAGATATTATGGTCTGCCATACGCTTGTAATCTGCTTCGTCAATATTACGCACGTGAACCAGCGTGTTACGCATCTCATCCTTTCCGCCATTGATGAAGGCGTTGATAATACGCGTGACGCCCTTGTTGCCCATGGCATGTATGTGCATAGTTACTCCGTTTTCATTAGCCACACGGGTCATTTCGGTCAGTTGATCTTCCGACCAGTTGGGCAGGCCCTGATGTCCGTCAGGATAGAGCGGATCCACAAATCCGGTGCCAGTTTCCACCGTGCCGTCCATAAAGAGTTTAATCCAGTTCGGTTTGACGTGAGTGGAAGCAAATTTCTTGGCGTCAGCAGCCTTGACCAGGGCTTCGTCAATATTCATCCAACTTTCAATCTCGTAGGTCAGGCCCAACACGAAGTGCATACCACCAGCATTGTCTAACTGTTGAGCGGCCTGATAGAAATTGGTGTTAAAGAAATAGGAACCCCAGCCATCGACATACATGGTGTAGCCCTCAGACAATAGTTGCTGTTCGATTTTTGGCAAGATCTCACTCGCAATTTCAAGGCTAAAGATTTCTTCATTGTCTAAGAAGGAGCGTGCGTAAGTGCCGGCCTGCTCCTTCAGATAGCCTGTAGGTGTGCCGTCGGTACCCATTACAATCTCACCACCTAATATGTCTCCATCTTTTTTGAGCACGGTGCCGTCAGCCTTCATAATACCGGCCTTGACCAGTAAGGCGGTATTTGCTAGCCCCTTGTGACCCTCATTGTCTGAGAAGTACATAGGAATATCACTGCAAATGGCATCCAACTGTTGGCGAGTAGGCATATTACTCTCGAAGACATGAACATTCCATCCGAAACCAAAGATACTTTTTACCCCTGCATCTCTTGCCAGCTTGACAGCAGCAGGTACGATTTCCGTCAGGAACTTGCTGGCGTTGTCCTCTAAACCTACTGTCGCACCGACTAATTTGATGGCGTTAGCCATCGAGTAGTGTGCATGTCCGTTGCCGCAACCGGGCATTACAAGTCCCTTGCCGGTGTAGTCAACCACCTCGGTCTTGCCTGCCTCAACATAAGCCTCGGCTCCCGCCTTGTCGCCAACATAGATGTACTTGCCGTCCTTCACGGCGAAGGCTTCTGCCAGCTGGTTACCCTCGGCAGTAAATACTTTACCATAGACCACCAAGTCGGCAACGGCCTTGTCTTCCGTTGACGGGTTGTCCTTACTGATACACGATGTGAATACGCTTGCGCCGCAAACGATGGTGACGGCGAGCAGGAATAGTTTTAATTTACTCATCACTAAATAATTTTTAGGTTAAACACATATTGGTGACAAAGTTAGCATTTTTGCTGGAAAAAGAATCACGGCCCATGCCCTGAGCCGTGATTCTTGCTGATTTTGCCATCATTTTTGCAGATTTTTCCACTTTAGGGCTCTCCCCTCCCCTGCTGAGCCTTAATCCAACTCGTCACAGTTTGTCCCGTCTGGTGTTTGAAGGCATTGCTGAACGTGCGGTAATGATGGAAACCACTCTCCGCAGCCAACTGCTGGGCAGTGAAAGGTTGCTTAACAGCCACTGCCTCGCGATAGAGACGGACAAAATGCCTAATGCGCAAATCGTTAATATAGGCATTGTAATTCGTACCCAAACTGGAGAAATACTGGCTGAGATAGAAACGGTTGGTTCCAACGGCCTTGGCCAGTTGGAGAAGGGTCAGGTCGTGCTGCAAGTAGAGACCAGTGTCTATGCAATATTTCTGTAGCAGCGGGCCAACAGCCTCACCACCGCCCCCTCTCAAAGGGGGAGAGGGGGCGGAGGTGAGGCTCCCCAATGTCTCTACCCGCCACAGCAGATATCCAATCAGCACAGCGCTGACCAGTTGCATGCCATACCGGTAAGCCGGACCTTGGTATATAAACGCATAGAAAGCGAACACCAAAAGTATGATGGCCAGCACCACGAAGCTCTGCCACACCTCCTTATGTTCCAGGTCGGCATAGTTGTCACGCAGCCAGCGACCGTATTGCCGCAACGCGCGAACCATATATATCGTTAAGCCTATGCTCATCAACAGGAAATAGGCATATAGCATTGGCAAAAGGGCATAGCTACGGGTAACAGCGTTTATCGTATTTCCCAACAAGAGCGGTAGCATCATAACACCGACAGGCCAAAGCGGACGACGGTGGTCTTGCAGCATGACAAACAAAACGATGATGAGCAAGGGGAAAACCGTCAGGCTATCGAGCACCCCGCCTATCAGGTCGGCCATCTCGATATCTTCGCTGGAAGTGAGAAAGAATATCGGCATATACCACATGTGACTCAAAGCAAAGGCCGCAAAAAAGGCAGCAGTCCACCGGCGCAGACGTACCGGCGAGGTAATATCGGCGGCAAAGGCATTGCCTTGACGGAACAGCAGATAGCAGCTGGCCATCATAGCCATAGCAGTCACTATGCCATAAAACAAAATAAAGAATATATCTTCCCTGATCTGTTCGTACATCGGTCTTAATAAGTTCTGTTCATCCACATTTCAAGAAATCTGTCTGAGATGCTGTAAACCTTCGTGCGCTCTATACTTTCGTAAGTCAAGAGTTGCTTTTCCAGCAGCGTACTGATGGCATATTGGACGGAGCTGGGAGATTTGAGCGCATGTTTTTTTACATACGCAACTGAGGTTACTCCACTGGCTTTTCCTTCTTTCGCAATGGCAACCAGCGTCTCCTTTTGCTGATAATTAAGCTGGTTCATGACGGAAGCAAACGTGCGTCCTTTCTCCTCCAGAATGTCACTTAGTGTCTTATTGATATCCGCCTCGTTGATGGTTTTATCCGAGTCAATATAGGCAAATGCGTTGTGGAGCACATTGTGGACATAGTAGGTGTGACCTTCGAAAAGGTCATAGGCATGCGATGCGGCCTCTGAGGTAATCCTGCGGTTTGCGTTTGCGAACTGTTTTTCCACGAAGACAGTATAGATGTCTTTAGGGATGCGGTCTAAGTAAATCTGCTCTGCACTGTTGTAGAAAGGCTTCGCCGCAGAGTTGAACATGTTTTCTAAGACATGGCGGTTGCTGCCCGCATAGATGAAAAGGCAATTGTTCATCCGCTGGATATGTGTGCGAAGCGTGGCTTCCACGTTCTTCTCCGGATAGTTGGCAATCTGCTGGAACTCGTCGATGGCGAAGATACAGGGCTTGTCGGCTTGCTCCAGATAGCGGAAAATCTCTTCCAGCGTCAACTCGGGAGAATGGATATCACCCAGTTTGATGTTGAAAGTAGGTGTGTTGGAAACTGGGTCGTAGCCAAAACTTCCCGCTAACGAGTGAAGCCCCGCCAGGAATTTGTTGAGGACGGTCTTCCCTTTTGGAACCAGTACAGAATAAATCTCTTTGCTAAGGAACAGTACAAGCTCATTCAAACTGGTGGTAGGGTATATGTCCGTATAGAACGTATAGTAGTTGTCCCTTACAGGCGGTTGTTCGAACACGTGGCGAATCAGCTGCGTCTTACCCATTCTTCGTGGCGATGTCAGCAGGATGTGTGCCTTGTTTTCAAGTGTACGCACCATCCATGATGTTTCTTTATCCCTGTCGCAGAAATAGGGCTCAGGGATGATGCCAGTGATGTAAAATGGATTATTCATAATACTGCTTTTGGGTGCAAAGATAAGCAATATATTTCAATTATACAAATTCTATAATAGAAATTCTATATAATGCCATCCCCCCACTGCGCGGGCGGTACGCTTATTGGTAGGCTTCAACCAGCAGTTCGCCTTTGGTGTGGTACGGATTCTGCTTGAGCTTTTCGAGGGCCTCCGTGCTGAGCGGACTGCCTGTCAGCGAGAAATACCACAGAAGACTATGGTGAGCATCCATAGTCGGATAGTAGTCAGCCTCCAATTGATGTTTTTAGTCATAAGCATTTTACAAGATACTTTAATTGCTCTCCGCTCTCGATTCAGTGACAAAGCACTACTGCGCTTCGCTCATCCATGCCGTCACACTCTGGCCCATACGCTTCTTAAAGGCAAGGCCGAAGGTGCTATAGCTGCGATAGCCGCTCTCGCGAGCCAGCTGCTGGGCAGAGACAGACCGCTGATTAGCAACAGCCTCGTGATAGAGACTGACGAAATGGCGGATGCGCAAGTCGTTGATGTAGGTATTGTAATTCGTTCCTTGACAGGAGAAATACTGGCCGAGGTAAAGACGGTTGGTACCTACTGCTTTTGCCAACTGCTGCAGGGTCAGGTCGTGCTGCAGGAAGAGCTGCTGTTCAATACAATGCTGTTGCAATAAAGAAGAAATAGTCTCACCCCCAGCTCCTCTCCAAGTGGCGAGGGAAGTAGATTGTTCTTCCAAGGAGACGTCATCTTGAGCGTATTCACTCCCCTCGCCACTTGGAGAGGGGTCGGGGGTGAGGCTCTGCAATGTCTCGACACGCCACAGCAGGAAGGCAATCAGCACGATGTCGCAGAACTGGACGATGTATTCGTAGGCAGGGCCACCGACGCCAAACACATAGAAGCCAAGCAGGAGAAGAATGGCCGTCAGCACCACGAAGCTCTGCCACACCTCCTTGTGCTCCAGGTCAGCATAGTTGTCACGCAGCCACCGTCCATATTTCCGCAACGCAAGAACCATCGATATGATGAAAGCCAGCCCCATCGCCATCACATAGCCATATATCACCGGCACCAATGCATCGCTGCGGCTGACGCAACACCACACCAGAGCCATGACAACCGGCATCACCAGCAGAACGGCAGGCCATAATGCTCGTCGATGGTCTTGCAGCATAGAAATGATCACGAAGAATGCCAAGGGGAAGACGAACATAAAGTCGAGCGAGGCACCTATGAGCAAGGTCATGCGAAGCGCTTCATGCGAAGTGACAAACACGGGCGGCAGATACCACAGATGGCCCAAGGCGACGAAGCCAAAGAATGCTGCCGTCCACCGGCGCAGACGCTGGGGTGTGGTGATGCCAGGTGCAAAGGCATTACCCCGACGCAGCAGCAGATAGCAACAGGCCATCAGCGACATCATGGTGACGCCACCGTAAAGCAGATAAAATAGTATGTTTTGTGGTATCGCTTGGTAATACATTTATTCAGCTTTGTCTTCATGAGCACTCATGTTCCTGATAAACAGGTCGACAAGACGTTTCAAAAAGAAGGTTTTCCTGACGGCATGACGCGCTTTGTCGGCAATCGACGGGCCATCGGCAGCGGTGGCCGTCTCGGCTGCTGCAGTCTCCTGTTCGCGGCGGTCGATCTTAGCGCGCAGACTGGCAGAGGCGTGGTTGTAGAGGAACCTATAGCACGGCAGCGCTGCCTTCATAATATAAGGTGTGAGGAAGGTGGTCACCACACTGGATGCCACGATGATAGGATAGATGATAGGATTGAGAACGCCCAGGCTGGTACCCAGTCCGGCAATGATGAACGAGAACTCACCGATCTGCACGAACGAGAAGCTCGTCAGCATCGAGTCGCGCATGGTAGCGCCACCCCACCAGCAACCCAGGGTGCCAAAGAGAATCATGCCAATGATAATGACCAGGCTGACATAGACGATGCTCATCCAATACTCCGCCAATGACGACGGATTAATCAGCATACCCACAGAGATGAAGAAGATGGCAGCAAAGACATTCTTCAGCGGTGTCATCAGCTTTTCGATGCGATGCGACTCCACCGTCTCGGCCAGGATGGAACCCATGACGAAAGCACCGAGGGCACTGCTGAAACCAGCTTCCTCGGCCGTCAGCACCATGCCCAGACACAGACCAAGGGCGAGGATGATCAGCGTCTCGTCATTCAGGTGTTTCTTCACTTTACGAATCAGCGTCGGGATAATCAGGATACCGCAGATGAACCATGCTGCCAGCGTGATGGCCAGATCGACAACCTTGCCGGCCAGTTCGGCACCTTCGAACTGATGGCGGATGGCGATGCTGGAGAGCAATACCATCAGCACCACAGCCACTACATCCTCGACAATCAGAATGCTGGTTGCTCCCTTGACGAAACGTTCATTTTTCATGCCTGCCTCGTCGATGGCCTTCATCACAATGGTGGTGCTCGACATGCAGAGCATACCGGCCAGGAACAGCGAGTTGACCATGTCAAATCCAGCATCCCAGCCCACGAGATAACCCATCAACATCATACCAAGAATGATGGTCAGCGCACCTACTGCCGCTATCTTGCCACTGCTGATGAGGTTCTTCAGACGGAACTCCAGACCGATGCAGAATAACACAAACAGCACACCGATGTCACCCCATGCCTTGACGTTATCAGCATTCACTAGGGTCTGGCCAAACAGATAAGGGCCTACCAAGACACCTGCTACGATATAACCCAGCACCACCGGTTGCTTTAACAACTTAAACACGATGCTGACCACTGCGGCCGTAATCATCAAAATGTATAGATCCTGTACCATGCTGGAAAAATGATTTATTCAAAGGAAAAAGCAGTCTTCGTCACACCATCGCCATAGATGGTCTTGAAGTCATTCTTCATCGAGATGACATTGTAGCCGGCCTCGCGCCATTTGGCCTCACGACGGGCTCCCTCTGCCAGGTCGGCATGGTCGCGGACATCATCGTCGGCCACAAGCATAAAGGTGGCGGTGCGGTACTTCTGATTACCCATGCAGTAGTTGTGCATGGAGCAGTCGCCGCTGCTGTTTCCGAACGACAGCACGGGCACCTTGCCAATTTCCTGCGAAATCTGCAACACCTTGTTGGTCTTCAGGTTCTTGATGATCAGCTGGTCAGTGCGCACGAGTTCTTCGTCCTTACCCATCGTGTAGTCGACGCCTTCAGCGTCACCCTGTTTAGAGGATATGAGTTTCACGTCCATACCGATGACGCGGTTGGGCTCGATGCCTATCGACTCGACCAGCGAACGGCAGATGAAGCGGTCGGAACCTGACACCACGTAAAAGGTGAAGCCGTTGTCCTTCAGGTATTCAAACACCTGGAGCATAGGCTTGTAGAAACTCTGACCGTAGGTCATACCCGTAAAACCATTGGCGGGCTGGGCGGCATAGGCCTTGACATAGGCATCAAACTGAGCAATCGTCATGCCGCTGTAGGCCTTGGCTGCCGCGTAGGCGTGCTTCATGTCGAAATGGTCGGGCAGCTTCTTGCCGTTTCTGACAAAATCGCGGATATCCTGTGCGGTCTCCTTGACGTCAGCGGGTGCGATATCCTTATACGTCGGGTCGTCCAACACGCGGTATTCCAGCATGTTATACTCGAAATAAGTAGGATAGAGCTCACCGACGAATGTACCATCCATGTCGAATGTGGCGATGCGGTCTTCCACCTTAATAAAATTGGCAGAACTGGGGTTGGTCACATCCTTCACATAGTCTTGCAGAACGGTCAGCGCCGGGCAGGGGTTCCACAGCGTGAAGTATTCCTTGGTGGTGGGTTGTCGCGTGGTGGTTTGATTATCGTCCTTGCTACATGATGTCAGCACCGGGCCGCAGAAGACAATAGCGATCACTAATTGTCCGAGGATGGCGGTCTTCATCCAAAGGTTCCATTTCTTCATAGTCTTATCCTTTTAAGGTTCGCTGTTGATTACTCCAACGGAATTTCAGGATGTTGCACGGCCAGCTGCTTGCCATCCTGCGAGAGATAGAACATGTAGAGGATGACGGGCTTGGAGCCTCGGTTCTCGCCGTGGTGGACGGTATTCACCATCTCGACGACGACTTCGCCCTCATGGACCACTTTCTCCTTGCCGTCGAGACCGATGATGGTCAGCTCGCCTTGTGCCAAGATGCCGTAGTTCATCACGGGGTGGTGATGCCAGCCCAACTTCTGACCGGCAGGGAACACATACTTCACGGCTACCAACTCAGGACGGCCCTGGAAATAGTCGGGCAGTTCAACACCGTCCCAGCTCTGGCTGGTACGAATCAGTTCGGTGGTCTCCACCTTCTGTACGGGATTGTCGCTGGCACTAGCCTTCTGGCAAGAGGTCTGTGCGAAACACACTGTCACTGTACCGCAGATAGTAAGGATAGCGGTAAGCATCCATTTCTTTGTCTTATTCATAGTCATTTGCATTTTGAAACATTTTCGACTGCAAATATACAAAAAGTCGAGAGTAAAACAAAAAAACTCGTTTGTTTTTTACAAAAAAAATCGCTAAGCACTTACTTCTAAGCAACCTAGCGACCTTTTTCTGTCGGGATTACTGGACTCGAACCAGCGACCTCGCGCCCCCCAGACGTGTGCGCTACCAACTGCGCTAAATCCCGAACTTTTTCTTCAAAAGCGCTGCAAAGGTACGGAGTTTTTTTGAAACTGACAAATTTTCAATCCATTTTTTGCTTAAAAATAGCATAATTAATGTTATTTCTTTGGGAAATCATCAAATAATTCGTAACTTTGCGAGTTGAATAAAGGTAAAAAAAGTAAAAAGGTAAAAAAGTAAAAAGGTAAAGCCAGAATACCCATGCAATATCATATACAGGCTCCGCGCCAGCTGAACACGACCATCAAATTGCCCGCATCGAAAAGCATTTCGAACCGTGCGCTGATCATTCATGCGCTGTCGGGAGGAAAAATTCTCCCTGAGAACCTGTCGGACTGCGACGATACGGAAGTGATTATCCATGCGCTGCAACATAACCCCTACGAGATAGACATCAAGGCTGCCGGCACAGCCATGCGGTTCATGACAGCCTATCTGTCGGTAAAGAAAGGTGAGGAGCACGTACTGACGGGTACGGAGCGAATGAAGCACCGCCCCATCGGTGTTTTGGTTGATGCTCTGCGACGCCTGGGGGCTGACATCTCATATGTGGGTGAAGAAGGGTTTCCCCCACTCCGCATCAAAGGCCGGAACCTACAAGGCGGACTGCTGGAGGTGCCGGGCAACATCAGCTCGCAATACATCTCGGCGCTGCTGATGATAGGACCGGTACTCGACCAAGGACTAACCCTGAAACTAAAGGGTGACATCATTTCACGTCCCTACATCGACCTGACACTATGGACGATGCGCGAGTTCGGCGCCTATGCTGACTGGAGCGACTTTGAGACCATTACCGTGGACCCGAAACCCTATCAGGAGCGCGAATACTACATCGAGAACGACTGGAGTGCCGCTTCTTACTGGTATGAGATGATGGCGCTGACCGACCACGACGACGACGAGATACGGTTGACGGGGCTGATGGACGGTTCCAAGCAAGGCGACTCCTCGGTTCGCTATATCTTCAGTCTGCTGGGCATCAAAACCCAATTCGAGACAAAGCAAGAAGGCATACCCACCACCGTCACCTTACGCCACTCGCACCACTGCGTTCCCCGATTGGAATACGACTTCACCAATTCGCCTGACCTGGCGCAAACCTTTATCGTGTGCTGCGCGCTGAAGAATGTGCACTTCCACTTCCGCGGCCTGTCGACGCTGAAGATCAAGGAGACGGACCGCATTGAGGCTATGAAGACCGAGATGCGCAAGCTGGGCTATGTCATCCACGACGTGAACGACAGCGAGCTCTATTGGGACGGCGAACGCTGCGAGCCATCCATGCAGATGGGTATAGACACCTATGAGGACCACAGAATGGCGCTCTCGATAGCCCCTGCCGCCTTCAAGACGGAAGGACTGCTCATCAATAATCCGAAAGTAGTATCCAAGTCGTACCCACACTTCTGGGATGACTTGAAAAAAGCCCAATTTATTATCGTCGAAAAGTGAGTTTCCTGCTGATAGTCATCATCTCGCTCGTTGCCCTGGGCGTCGTTGCTGCCATCTTTTCCATCGGCAGTACAGACGACCCTATCGTCACGAAAGAAGATGACTGCTCCTCGTGCTCCAGCAGAGACGAGTGTAAGTTGGCCGACCTGAAGAAAGAGGTAAAAAGGAAGAAGGAAGAAAAATGTCACAATCACCTTCTCCCCACGACGACCATCTTACTTCTGACATCTTCCATCTTACTTCTTTCCAGTTGTTCGACGAAGAAGAATACGGCGGGAACCCGTTTCTGGCATTCGTTCAATGCACGCTACAACACCTATTTCAATGGTTCACAAGCCTTCATCGAGGGTAGCCTGGAGAAGGAGAACGGCAACCGCGACAACTGCACGGAGCTGATACCGCTTTATACTGTTGCTAACAAGGAAAGCCGCGATTTAGGCAAAGGCAACTTCGACCGCGCCATAGAGAAATCGCAGAAAGCCATCAAGCAACACAGCATCAAGCGACGCCCGGAATGGAATAAGGGCAGACGAAAGACAGCCAAGGACCTGGAGTGGCTGGGGCGCCGCGAATACAACCCCTTCCTCTGGCGGGCCTGGTTGCTCATGGGTAAGTCGCAGTTTCAGAAGGGCGAGTTTGAGGAAGCGGCAGCCACTTTTTCCTATATGACGCGCCTCTACCAGACGCAGCCTGCCATTCTGGGTATCGCGCGTGCCTGGCTGGCCAAGAGCTACGCTGAGCTCGACTGGATATACGATGCCGAGGATGTGATCGTCAAACAGCAACGTGACTCGATGCACTTCCGCGCCGTGAAAGACTGGGACTACACCTATGCCGACTACTATCTGCACACCCAACGCTACGACGAGGCTGTCAAATACCTGCGCAAGGTGATACGCCACGAACGACGTCGCAAGCAGAAAGCCCGTGAGTGGTTCCTGATGGGACAGTTGCAGACGCTCCTAGGCCATCGGCAAGAGGCTTACGAGGCCTATCGCCACGTCATCCGGCTGAGTCCACCCTACGAACTGGAGTTCAATGCCCGCATAGCCCAGACAGAAGTGCTGCCAGGAGTAGACCACGAGCGGAAGATCAAAAAGCTAAAGCGCATGGCTGCTTCTGATAACAACAAGGAATATCTGGACCAGGTGTACTATGCCATTGGCAATACCTATCTGACACAACGCGACACCTTACGAGCCATCGAGGCTTATGAGATGGGCTGCGAGAAAGCTACCCGCAGCGGTGTGGAGAAAGGTGTATTGCTGCTCACCTTAGGCAATGTCTACTGGCAACAGGAGAAATATGCCGATGCCCAGCGCTGCTACGGACAGGCCATCGGACTGCTGGACAAGGACCGTAAGGACTACGAACAACTGTCAGAACGTTCGAAAGTGCTCGACGAGCTGGCCCCACACACCAGTGCTGTCCAGTTGCAGGACTCGCTGCAACGCTTGGCAAACATGTCGGAAGAAGACCGAAACAAAGCCATCGACCAGGTGATAGCCGCCCTTATCAAGAAAGAGAAGGAAGAGCAGCGTGCCCTAGAGGAGGCCGAAGCAGAACGCACCGTACAGCAACAGTCTGCCATGGGGGGCGGTCAGACCTACCAGCCTACCCCTACCCTTCCGACGACAACCACGACTACAGCAGCCTCTAAAGCCTGGTATTTCTACAACCCGCAGGCCGTCAGTCAGGGTAAGCAGGTGTTCCAACGCCTCTGGGGCAAGCGTGACAACCAGGACAACTGGCAACGCATCAACTTGACGGTGGTAGCCAGTATTCCGGAGAATCCGGATAGTACAGATAGTCCGGACAGTCCGGAGATTCCAGAAAATCCGGAAAACCCGGTCAGCCAGAACCAAGCCAACCCGTCGGAAGTTCCTGCCGACTCTGCAGTCAATGATCCGCATCAGCGCGAATACTACCTGGCACAGATTCCCTTCACCGAAGAGCAACGCCAACAGAGTGATAACATCATCAAGGAAGGACTGTTCCACTCGGGTATCATCTTCAAAGACAAACTCGACAACCTCGGCCTCAGCCATAAGGCTCTCAATCGCCTAATCACCCAGTATGCCGACTACGAACACAACGACGAGGCGTGGTACCACCTGTTCCTGTTGTACTCACGCCAAGGCAGACAGCAAGAGGCAGAGAACTGTATCACACAACTCCAGCAGAACTTCCCCGAGAGCCAATGGACCATTCTTCTCTCCGACCCTTACTTTGCAGAGAACCAGCGCTTTGGGGTGCATATAGAAGACTCACTCTATGCGGCTACCTATGAGGCCTTCAAGCAGAACCGCCACGAGGAAGTCAAGGCGAACACCCTGCTATCAGAAAAACGTTTCCCGTTAGGACAGCACCGGCCGAAATTCCTCTTCATCGAAGGCATGAGTCTGTTGAACGAAGGCCATCCTGCCGAATGTACCGAACGCATGAAACAAGTAGTCGAGAAATATCCGCAGAGCGAGGTCAGCGAGCTGGCCGGCATGATTATCCGTGGCGTACAGCAGGGCCGCCGTCTGCATGGTGGCAAGTTCGACATGGGCGACATCTGGTCACGACGCAATGCCGACCGCCTTGCAGCAGACTCGATGCATATCGACACGCTGAGCATTGAACGAAATGTCAGCCACGTCTTCCTGCTGGCTTATCAGCCGGACTCTGTCAATCAGAACCAGCTGCTCTACGAGATGGCTAAATATAACTTCTCCAACTATCTGGTGCGCAACTTCGAAATCGTGACGGATCAGGATCAGAACGGCCTGTGCCGGATGGTCATCAGCGGATTTCTGAACTACGACGAGGCACGCCAATATGCCCGGCAGCTACATGGTGCAGGAGGTTTGCTGGCCACCATGCTACAGCGGTGTCGTAGTCTGATCGTCAGCGAACAGAACCTACCACTCTTAGGCACGGTGTTCAGCTATGCTGACTACGAGTTGTTCTTCGAAAAGCAGCTGGCACCCATCGAGATTTCAAAGACTCCGCTGCTCGATGAGCCTGAGACCATCGTCCAGGAGAAGGAGCCTGAGGCAGAAGGCGAAGATGACGATGAAGAAGAGACGGAGAATACCGGTAACGGTGGATACATAGAATTTGATGATGATTTTTGGAGATAAGATATGACTAACGGACTACTGTTATGGGCTGACGACGAGATGGAACTGCTCCGCGCCCACTTGCTCTTCCTGGAGAAGAAAGGATATGAGGTGGTCACAGTGACCAACGGTACCGACGCCATTGAGGAGTGTCGCAAACGAACGTTCGACCTGGTGTTGCTCGATGAGATGATGCCCGGTCTGAGCGGACTGGAAACACTACAGCGCATCAAGGAGATAACTCCTCAGGTTCCCATCGTGATGGTGACGAAGAGCGAAGAGGAAGACATCATGAACCAAGCCATCGGCCAACAGATAGCTGACTATCTGATCAAGCCCGTCAACCCCAACCAGATATTGCTGACGCTGAAGAAGAATATCCATCGCCGCGAAATCGTGACGGAGACGGTGCAGACCAGTTATCAGCAACAGTTCCAGCAGTTGTCGATGCAGATTATGGACTGTCGCACGTGGGAGGACTGGGTTGATATTTACAAGCGGCTGGTACGCTGGGAACTGGAGCTCAGCGCTACCGATTCGCAGATGACCGAGATGCTCGATATGCAGAAGCAGGAGGCGAACCGAGGCTTTGGCAAATACATTCGTCAGCACTATATGGACTGGATGACAGGTGAGGAACATCCGATGCTGTCGCCCGAGCTGTTCAAATACAAGGTCTTCCCCCAGCTCAACGAGGGGCAGAAAGTCTTCCTCGTCGTGCTCGACAATTTCCGTTATGACCAGTGGAAGATGCTGGAACGTGAGATTGGCGACCAATTTGAGATTGACGAAGACCTGTACTGCAGCATCCTGCCTACCGCGACGCAGTATGCGCGCAATGCCATCTTCTCGGGTTTGATGCCCGAACAGATAGCCCAAATGTTCCCCAACCTGTGGGTTGACGAGGACGAAGAGGAAGGCAAGAACCTGAACGAGGAACCGCTCGTCCAGACACAGCTGGAACGGTATCGTCGGAAGAACACGTTCTCATACCATAAGATCAACACATCGCAAGAGGCCGATAAACTGATGAGCCAGTTGAACGAGCTGCAAAAAAACGACCTGAACGTGGTGGTGTTCAACTTCATCGACATGCTGAGCCATGCGCGAACGGAGTCGAAGATGGTTCGCGAGTTGGCCAACAACGAGTCAGCATACCGTAGCATCACGCTGTCGTGGTTCCGCCATTCGGTCATTGCCGACCTGTTCCGACAATTGGCACAGAGCGACTATCATGTCATTGTCACCACCGATCACGGCTCCATCCGCGCCACCAATCCGGTGAAGATTATCGGCGACCGCAACACCAACACCAATCTGCGCTATAAGTTAGGCAAGAACCTGGCCTACGACTCGAAGGAGCTGTTTGTTATCAAGGAACCACGCAAGGCCCATCTGCCTGCTCCTAACCTCTCGACGAGCTATGTCTTTGCCACTGGCGACGACTTCTTCGCCTATCCTAACAACTACAACTATTACGTGTCCTACTATCGCAATACCTTCCAGCATGGAGGCATCTCGATGGAGGAGATGATCATACCCATCATCAGTATGAAAGGAAAGAAAAGATAATTAATAATTAGGAATTATGATTAGTTTAGTTATCAAAGATATAGAGCACATTCGTGAGGCTGCACGTGAGTTTATTGAGAACATGGGCGAGTCACGCGTCTTCGCCTTCTACGGCAAGATGGGGGCTGGCAAGACCACCTTTGTCAAGGCCGTCTGTGAAGAGTTGGGTGTAAAGGATGTCATCACGTCGCCTACCTTCGCCATTATCAACGAGTATGAAGGCGATGAGACCATCTACCACTTCGACTTCTACCGCATCAAAAAACTGGAAGAAGTCTACGACATGGGCTATGAGGACTATTTCTACTCTGGCGCACTCTGCTTCATCGAGTGGCCTGAGCTGATAGAAGAAATACTGCCCGATGATGCTGTTCGTGTCAGCATCACCGAGCAGGCAGATGGTAGCAGACTCGTGCAGTTTTAGAGCAGAGTCTGGAACTTCTCGTCAATCTTAGCCTTGGACTGTGCGCCTACCAGCTTGTCAACAACCTGACCGTTCTTGAAGAAGAGGATGGTGGGGATATTGCGGATGCCGAACTCAACGGCCAGTTCCTCATTGTCCTCCACGTCACACTTACCCACTACGATCTTGCCGTCGTACTGCTCAGCCAGCTCCGAAATAACGGGACCAACCATACGACAGGGACCACACCATGTTGCCCAGAAATCAACTACTAATGGCTGCTCGCCATTCTTCAGGCTCTCGAAATTCTCACTTGTGATTGTTACTTCCATCTTGTAATTTACAATTTAACGATTTACTATTTACGATATATTTCTCATTATTTTATCTACAAACATCGTGCCATTAATTAATGGTATAGTCTAAGGCCTCGGTCTGCTCGATATACTGTATCAGATCGCGCTTCACATCGACAGTCTTCGAGGCACTGGTCAGCAGGATGTGGCGCTTGCCCATGGCATCGTGCAGCTGGATGTAGAGCTTGGTGGTGCCAGGACTCTCGTCAATCAGCTCGTTCAGCTCGGTGACTATCTGGTTGTCCAGCAGGTCGGTGGTCATGGAGATGGTGATACGCTCAATGGCCTTGTCCTTGATGGTCTGCAGGTATTCGATATTCTGAATCTTCAGTCCCATGATATCGCTGAACTTAAAGCGAGGCTGCACCTTGGCCAAGACATAGACGGAGGCTCCTTCAGTAAACATACCGCTCCAGCGACCCCACTCCTCACCGAAGAGTGCCAGTTCGCCACTGCCCTCGAAGTCTTCCAGGGTGACGAAACCACAAGGCTGGCCACGCTTGTCGAAACGGGTGCGCACTCCTGTCACTATGCCACCGAGGATGACATCCTCGCGGTCTTTCAGCTTGTTGACATCTGCCAATTCGTCACATCGGGTATTGCACAGATGGTCCAGCACAATCTTATATTCATCCAACGGATGGGCAGAGAGATAGATGCCCACCAATTCGCGTTCCTTGTTCAGACGCTCGATATCACTCCAGCGCTCCTCGCTCTTGGGAACGGCAGGACGTTGAATCTCGATATCATCGAAACCACCGAACAGCGAGTTCTGCGCCTGCTGCTTCTCTGTCTGATAGGTCTGTCCGTAGCGCATGATGATATCGATGAACGACTCACCCTTATTATTCTTAGCAAAGAAGTCTTCACGGCGCAGTCCGAAGCTGTCGAAACCACCGCTCAGGGCCAGCGACTCAAAGGCTTTGCGGTTGACCTGACCGAAATTGATGCGCTGCACGAAGTCGTAAATATCCTGATAAGCGCCGTTCTTCTGTCGCTCATCGATGATAGCCTGTGCCACACCGTCGCCCATTCCTTTGATGGCTGCCAGTCCGAAACGTATCTCACCCTTCTGGTTGACACCGAACTTCTGGTACGACTCATTGACATCAGGACCCAAGGTGGCGATGCCCATCGACTTACACTCATCCATCAGTTTGGTAATCTCGGTAATCTGGTCGCGACGACGACTCATGATAGCAGCCATGAACTCTGCCGGGTAATTGGCTTTCAGGTAGGCAGTTTGGTAGGCTACCCATGAATAGCAGGCAGCATGCGACTTGTTGAAGGCATAGGAGGCAAACTTCTCCCAGTCGGCCCATATCTTCTCAAGTATTGCAGGGTCATGGCCGTTTTTCTTGCCACCATCGATGAATTTGGGTTTCATGGCGTCAACGATGTCTTTCTTCTTCTTACCCATGGCCTTACGCAGGGCATCGCTCTCACCACGGGTGAAGTCAGCCAGTTGGCGCGACAGCAACATCACCTGCTCCTGATAGACGGTGATGCCATAAGTATCCTTCAGATACTTCTCCATACAAGGGATATCGTATTTGATCTCCTCCTTACCGTTCTTACGGGCAATGAACGAGGGGATGTAATCCATAGGACCTGGACGGTAGAGGGCATTCATGGCGATGAGGTCCTCAAACACCGTAGGATGCAACTCACGCAAGTATTTCTGCATACCGTTCGACTCGAACTGGAAGGTACCGATGGTACGCCCCTGCTGGTAGAGTTCAAAGGTTTTGGGATCGTCAATGGGAATGGTATCGAGGTCTACATCGATGCCACGTGTCTGCTTAATGACAGCACAGCACTCCTTCATCTCCGAAAGCGTCTTCAGTCCAAGGAAGTCCATCTTGATGAGTCCTGTCGACTCGATGACATGACCATCGTACTGAGTACAGTTGGTCTTGGTATCCTTGAAGTCAGGGTCGTCGGCAGTTGAGACGGGCACCCATTCACTAATCGGGTCACGACAGATGATGAAGCCACAGGCGTGGATACCCGTACCGCGAACGGTACCTTCAAGCATCTTGGCGTATTTGATGGTATTACGCATAGCGGGGTCAACAGAAGCCTCAGCATCGCGTAATTCTGGTGTACACTTGATAGCGTTGGGCAGATTCATCTTCAGCCCATCGGGCAAGCGGTCAGGGATAGCCTTACATAGGGCATTGGTGATATTGAGGGGCACCTTCTCCACACGCGCTACATCCTTGATGGAGTTCTTGGTGGCCATCGTGGCATAGGTGATGATATGCGCACAGTTCTCGTGGCCGTACTTGTCCTCCACCCACTTCAGCACTCGTCCTCGGCCATCGTCATCGAAGTCGGTATCTATATCAGGCAACGAGATACGGTCGGGGTTCAGGAAACGCTCGAACAGCAGGTCATACTTCAGGGGGTCAATCTTGGTGATTCCCAGACAGTAGGCCACCACAGAGCCGGCTGCAGAGCCACGACCCGGTCCCACCATCACACCCAGCTCGTCGCGAGCGGAATTGATAAAGTCCTGCACGATAAGGAAGTAGCCCGGGAAACCCATCGTCTTCATGATATGAAGCTCGAAGCGCACGCGGTCATCAACCTCCGCAGGAATGGGCTCACCATAGCGTTTCTTGGCACCAGCATAGGCGAGTTCTGCCAGATAGTCGGCCTCGAACTTGATGCGGTACAGTTTGTCGTAGCCGCCCAACTTCTTTATTTTCTTCTCACCCTCTTCACGAGGCAGCGGATTCTCACCGTTCTCATCGCGGGTAAACTCCTCATAGAGCTGCTCCTCGGTGAACTTCTTGCGCCATTCCTCCTCCGTACCGAACGATTCGGGAATGGGGAAGAAGGGCATGATGGGGTCGTGATCCAAGCTGTAGATTTCTACCTTATCTAATATCTCCAGGGTGTTCGACAATGCTTCTGGCACATCGCTGAACACCTCGTTCATCTCCTCACGGGTCTTAAACCACTCCTGCTTGGAGTAAAGCATGCGAGTGGGGTCATCCAAATCCTTGCCTGTAGAGAGACAGAGCAAGTGGTCGTGAGCCTCTGCATTCTCCTGGTCCACAAAGTGGGCATCGTTGGTGCAGACCAGCTTGATACCATACTCATGAGCCAACTCGATGAGCACCTTGTTCGCTTTCTGCTGCTCAGGGAAGGTCTCACGGTTAGCGCGGATAGTAGGGTCTTTGACCTCGTGGCGCTGTAACTCCAGGTAGTAGTCGTCGCCAAACACACGATGATACCACTCCACAGCCTCACGAGCACCCTCAATGTCGCCATTCAGGATCTTCTTGGGCACCTCGCCGGCAATACATGCTGAGCAGACAATCAAGCCCTCATGGTATTTCTCCAAATCCTCGCGGTCGGTACGCGGACGCATGTAGAACCCATCCACCCACGAACGGCTCACCAGTTTGATGAGGTTCTTGTAGCCCTGATAGTTCTTCGCCAGCACAATGAGATGGTAACCGCCCTGATGGCGCTTGTCGTCCTTGAGCGACTTGGAGCCATAGCGCGACACATACATCTCGCAACCGAAGATGGGCTTGAAAGGTTCCAGTCCTTCCTTCTTGCGACCTTTGTTCACACCGTTCACATAGTCATGGAACTCCTTGATGCCAAACATGTTGCCGTGGTCGGTGATAGCCATACCTTTCATGCCGTTGCCTACAGCCTTGTCTACCAGCCGTTTGATGCTCGACTGTCCGTCGAGGATAGAATAGTATGTATGGACGTGTAAATGTATGAAATCTTCCATTTTTGCAGTTTTTGAGCCGTAAAGTTACGACAAAAAAACGAAATAACCAAAAAAAATGCGAAGAATGAAAACGAATTAAGAATTATTTCGTACCTTTGCAAATTGAAACTACAGATTACTACCTCATGGGAGCAAGAATCAAGAAACTCAAAAAAATCAGAATACACAGAGAAGGCACCAGCGAACTATTCTATGGTGCAGTCGCTATTATAGCCGTGAACCTCATATTCTGGTTCCTGCTGGAAGCCATCCATCCTATTGCCCGCCACATCGTGATGCCTTTCATATGTGGTATTGGAGCCTTCATCTGGCTGTCAATGCTTAACTTCTACCGTTGTCCTATCCGCTATTTCAATGGCGACACCGAGCATATGGTAGTAGCACCGGCCGACGGAAAAATCGTAGTAGTAGAGGATGTCGATGAGCATGAGTATTTTCACGACAAGCGACAGATGATCTCCATCTTCATGAGTCCGCTCAACGTACATGCCAACTGGTTTCCTGTCGATGGCAAGGTGAAGCTGGTGAAACACTTCAACGGCAACTACCACAAAGCATGGCTTCCTAAGGCCAGCGAGGAGAATGAGCACACAGACATCCTGATT
Organism: Prevotella sp.; assembly: GCA_015060535.1. GTDB lineage: Bacteria > Bacteroidota > Bacteroidia > Bacteroidales > Bacteroidaceae > Prevotella. The sequence goes on along the minus strand of SUYH01000008.1, from coordinate 51,551 downwards.
GAGACTCCTGACGGACAAGAGGTGCTGGTGCGTCAGATTGCCGGAGCGATGGCTCGACGTATTGTCACCTATGCCAAGCCTGACGAGGAGTGTTACATTGACGAACACCTGGGGTTCATCAAACTGGGTTCGCGTGTTGACGTCTATCTGCCCTTAACAGCTCGTCCATGTGTCACCATGAACCAGCCTACCACCGGCGACCAAACAGTAATAGCGAAATTAGCATGAAGAAGCATATCCCCAACATGATAACCTGTCTGAATCTGATTTCAGGCTGCATTGCTACCTATTTTGCCTTTCAGTCAGACTACAGCATGGCCCTATTGTTCATCGTTATTGGTGCGGTGTTCGATTTTTTCGATGGCATGACAGCCCGTCTGCTCCACGTCAGTTCTCCCATTGGCAAGGAACTCGACTCGCTGGCTGACGATATTACCTTTGGCTTTGCACCATCGGCTATCGTGTTCAGCTTCCTCTGTTCGTTCCATATCCATCTGCCATTCATCCCCTTTCTGGCCTTTATCATGGCTGCGTTCTCAGCGTTGCGACTGGCTAAGTTCAATCTCGACGAGCGTCAGGCTCTGGGATTTATCGGACTGCCAACACCGGCCAACGCCCTGTTTTGGGGCTCGCTGATTGTTGGGCTTGAGTCGTATCCTTACTTCGAAGGAATGGAGTGGATTATTCTAGTGGGTACCTTCATCAGCTGCTGGCTACTGGTTGCCGAGATTCCGATGTTTGCCCTGAAGTTCAAGACATGGGGATGGAAGGGCAACGAGATCAAGTATATCTTCCTGCTGACCTGTATTCCTCTGCTTCTGCTGCTGAGAGTGAGCGGACTGGCAGCTATCATTGCCTGGTACGTCATTCTGTCAGTCATCAATAACTACAAAACAAAATAACTGAGAACTAAAACTACTGACCGCTATGCTGAAAGGAATTCTGGGCTTTCTGCTCTTCGTGTTTGTCTTCGCCATCTTCATACTGCTGCTGACAGGCAGCTTTATCCTCAAGAAAATCAGAGAGTTTCGTAAGGCTGCAGAACAAGCTGCCGATCAACAGGCCTTCAACTACCGTACGGAGACGGGCCGTCAGCGCCAACAGTACAGCAATCGCCAGAAAGCGCAGAACAGCCAGTCGGCTCAGTCGAGTCAGACCACCCAGACCGCTACTGGTGAGACCATCATAGATAATCGCCAACAGAAGCGCGAAAACAAAAAGATTTTCGACGATTCTGATGGCGAATACGTAGAGTTCGAAGAGGCTTAATTATCAATTATCAATTTTCAATTATCAATTAGTTATGTACTAACGTTCCAATCTCCTCACCTTCCATTACTTTCTTCAGATTACCCACTACATCCATGTTGAAGACATAGATGGGCAGATTGTTGTCCTGACACATGCAGATAGCAGTCAGGTCCATCACCTTCAGTCCACGCGCGAGTACCTCTTTATAAGTTATGGCATCGAACTTTGTAGCTGTAGGATCCTTCTCGGGGTCAGCGGTATAGACACCATCCACACGAGTACCTTTCAGCATCACATCGGCCTCAATCTCAATGCCACGAAGACTGGAGCCGGTATCTGTCGTAAAGTAAGGCGAACCCGTACCTGCGGAGAAGATGCAGACATAGCCGGCCTCCATCGCTTCGATAGCCTTCCACTTGGTATAGAACTCGCCAATAGGTTCCATGCGGATAGCCGTCATGACGCGGTTCTTCACCCCAATAGCACCCAGCGCTGACGATAGAGCCAGCGAGTTGATCACGGTAGCGCACATACCCATCTGGTCACCCTTCACACGATCGAAGCCTTTCTGGCTTCCACTCAGGCCTCGGAAAATGTTACCGCCACCAATGACGATACCAATCTGTACGCCCATTTCACTCACTTCCTTAATCTGACGTGCATAGTCACTCAGACGCTCAGGGTCAATGCCGTAGCCCTGATTACCCATCAGACTCTCGCCTGAGAGCTTTAAAAGAATTCGTTTAAATCTCATAGTTCTCTATTGATTAAAAGACATATCCTAAGTTAATATAAAAGTAGGGCTCTTTGGTCACATTGCTGTAACCCAGGACAGCACCCAAGGGTCCCGAAAGCGTATGATAGAAATAGCCCAGCGAAGCGCCTAGCATCGTTTGATTTCTAAACAGTCTCTCATATTGGTCAGCACTCTGAGCTGTCGCCAAGCGGAGCTGGATGATGTTCTTTTCAGTCAGCATGAACTGACTCTGCAGTTGTGCTGCCACAAATTTATCATAGTCAAATTCCACATGTCCGATACCCGCAAACGGCAATTGCTGCTCCAGATAGAATCCGAACCACTGCCCGCCAATGACGTTCTGAAGCATCAGCGGGGTATGATTACCATGCAGCAGCCGACCATAGAACATGGGCTGAACGGCAAGCCGCTTATTCAATGGTATATTGGTACGCCACATAGCACCCACTTCTGTCGTTCCCGTCTTGTCCTTCAGCGTCACCAGGTTATCCGTATAATAGGTATAGCGTGCCACGAACTTCGAGCCTCTCACAGGGAAGTACCAGTCGTTCTCGCTATTGTAGTCTACCTGGGCCTGATAGCTGAAAAGGTGCTGATTATCAGGCTTCTCCAACTGATGTTCAGGTGTGCCGTCGGTCAGCATATTCAGATTGAAGTAGTGATCCCACACCCCACCAATGCTGAAGTTGAAATTCCTGAAGTTGAAGTTCAAGGGCATAACAGCAACAGTCTGCCGGTTATAGGTGAGGTTATAGCTTCGATCGCCATACTCATAGAAATTGATGTCATTGCGCCTGAAGGTATAGGAAATCGTCGAGCGCAACAGCTTGGAGGGCGTGAAAGTCCACTCACCCTTGGCCATGATACGGCGCCCCAGACGGAGGGTGAGGTCAAAAGCCATCACCCGCTTGGCATTGAAAGGCAGGCTGGCATTAGTCTGTAGAGCCACCAACTCCTCGATATCAAAACGGATACCCACGCGCAACAGAGGGTCTCCGATGCGACGGTTGGTCATCTTCGCCATCGGGGGAATGCTGTCGACAGTCGTATCCGGCTGCACGTCGTCCTGATTGACCCCCAACCGCTTGGCCAAAGCCACCAGCTCGTCCCAATGGGCCATAGCTGCCTCCTCGCCACGCCGGATGAGCGTGTCAATGGCAGCAGTACTGAACGACGCAGAACCATAGCCCTCTACATTGACGACAATGGGGATGTCGGTAATCGCCATATTCTCTTCCTTATTCTTGAAGTTCAGGTCGACCAGCTGCATCAGGATATCCATCGTCGACTTCAGCTGGTCGGCAGTCTTGGGCTTGTCCTGTACGGACGAGCCGATGATGATGTCAGCCCCCATCTGACGGGCTATGTCGGCAGGATAGTTGTTCTTCAGGCCACCATCAACCAGCACTTCGTTGCCCATCCTGACAGGAGAGAAGACACCAGGAATAGCCATACTGGCGCGCATAGCCCGGCTGAGGACACCGCTATGGAAGACGTGTTCGGTATTGTCGGCAATATTGGTCGCCACGCAAGCGAACTTGATGGGGAGGGTATTGAAGTCGATGGAGTCGTTGTAAGGATAGGTCAAACGCTCCAACAGCTGACTGATTCGGACGCCAGAGAGAAGACCACCCTCAGGAGCTGATTTCTTCTTACCCAGTTTCAAGACCGTAGAAAAAACATAGGTATTCTGCTGTTCGCGCACATGCAGGCTCTGGCTCCGCTCTTCCTTGTTGGAGAGCAGCTGCACCCAGTCTTGCGCTCTGACTACTGAATCGAGTGTGGCTGCATGATGACCGCAGGCATATACGCCACCCACAATGCTACCCATACTGGTACCTGTAATGATGGATACTGGAATACCTGCACGCTCCAGCACCTTCAGCACACCGATATGGGCCGTACCTTTAGCTCCGCCTCCACTCAGCACCAAAGCCACCTTCGGCTTTTGAGACTTGTTTGGCTTATTAGACTCATGAGCCGACATCGCCAAAACCAAGCCTAGCATCAAGATACAGAGGATTGCTACTCGTTTCATATCAATGGCAGTATTCAGATAAACGTCACTTCTTTAAAGGCATAGCGCCGATGGGCTCCTGAGTCATCACACAACAGGAGGTGTCCATCGTCCTCCACATCTTCCAGTTCGGCCATAAAGGCGCCATTCTTGTCAACATAGGGATGAAAACCCTTGCGGCGATAGAGCATAGCGAGATACTGCTCCCTGACCTCTTGTCCCAACAGGCGGTCGAGTGCAGCCAGGATATCTTTGAGCAACTGCTCTCGGTCTGTCTCATGCTCGCAGATCTGCCACAGCGAAATCGGGTTAGGCGCATCACTCATAAACTGGCGCTGGTTGACATTCAGCCCTACCCCAACGATACTGTCGCGAATCACACTGCCCTGCAAGCTGTTCTCTATCAAGATGCCCGCAATCTTCGCATTGCGCCAATAGATATCATTAGGCCACTTGATGCTCAGGTCGCCAATATGCTCGCTCAGCGCCTCACAGATAGCCAGCGACACCTGCATAGACAGCAAGAACTGGCGGTTGGCAGGCAAATCAACAGGGTGCAGCAGAATGGAGAACGTCAGGTTCTTGCCGCGTTCCGACTCCCATCGATTGGTGCCCTGACCGCGTCCTGCCGTCTGGTAGTCGGCCCATACCACCTCACAGGGGGACAGACCCCATGTGCGATTCATAGCACAGAGGGTCTGTCCCCCTGTGAGGTGCTCGCGCAGCCAGCGATTGGTCGAGTCTGTCTCGTCAATATGTGTTATTTTCCATTCCACGTTGCAAATTTACGAATAATTCTCTAAACTCTAAGCGCTAAACTCTAAACTTTTTATTATCTTTGCATCATGGAACAAGAAAAGAAAGACGAAATGTATATGCGCAAGGCTTTGGCGGAAGCGCAGCAGGCCTTCGATGAGGGCGAGATACCCATCGGAGCCGTTATCGTATGCCAAGACCACATCATAGCCCGTGCCCACAACCTGACGGAGACGCTCTGCGACGTGACGGCACATGCTGAGATGCAGGCCATTACGGCAGCTGCCAACGAACTGGGCGGCAAGTATCTGACCGACTGCACCCTCTATGTCACCGTAGAGCCCTGCACGATGTGTGCCGGAGCCTTAGGCTGGAGCCAGATTTCGCGCGTCGTCTATGGTTGTCGCGACGAGAAGCGAGGCTACATCGACTATGCTCCACGGGCCTTACACCCCAAGTGTACCGTCACCAGCGGCATTCTGGAAGACGAATGTCGTCAGCTGATGCAGGACTTCTTTCGGCAGAAGAGATAAAAAAAAAGCAGGGTCGCCCGATTGAGCAGCCCTGCTTATATTATAAAATAGGTGGTAGATGATTACTTCTGAATCATCTTCTTACCGTTCTTAATCACTACACCCTTGAAGTCGTCAGCAACCTTCTGACCAGCGAGGTTGTAAGCAGCACCGTTCTCAGCCTCAACAACCTTTACGTTGTTGATGCCAGCGGTACCCTTCACAAGTTCAAAAGCAGTAAAGTTCAGAGAGCCTACAGGATATGCCACTGAAACTGAGCCTATTTTTACACTTACGCTGATAACAGGGTAAATAGTAGATTCACCAGACTTCACGGCATCTGCTTCTTGGACAACCTTGTTATACAGCTCATTCTCTCCTTGAGTAAGGACAAGGGTACGATCTGTTGCGCTATTAGAACCTGTTCTGACATAAACTTTTAAAGTTCCATCTGCGGGAATCGTCAAGGTCATATTATTATTTGAACTCGATTTTCCACCTGTTTTGAGCAGACCTGCGATTTTTTCATAGGCATCGGCTGTACCAAAGTTCGTTTCCTTTGTTTTATCAATACTTAACTTACTATTTGTATCTACGATATCAAGTTTAAAACCTTCAACATCATAAGAGGTTTTAAGATCTTCCGTAAAAGTAAGTCTTTGTGCATTCACACTCATAGCCATAGCGGCTACAGCAATTAGAGTAAAAATTTTCTTCATACGCTTTTTTGTTAAATTAGTAAATCATTTAAATTAAAATCTATTTGGCGACAAAATTACGGTTTTTCAGCGAGACTGCCAAACTTTTGGCCCACTAAATCAAACGAAATCAACGAAAAGGTTTACGTCCTGTTTAGATCATCTTCAAGGTCTGTTTACCGATGAATTTGAAAAAAACAGGTAAAACATTTTGCCGTCTCGAAAGAAAAATGTATTTTTGCAGCCAAGAAAGTTATGTTTCCAACTTAGAGACATATGTACCCAAGTTGGCGATATATATTTCCAACTTGTATACACATGTCTCCAAGTTAGGTACAAAACTTTTCCAGAGAGCAAAAAAACAAATAACAAGAGAACCAAGAAAATATCTATCGAAAGACTATGCCAAATTACGTTTTACAAGAGATGAGCGAGGAGATGGGCGACGGCAAGAAGAAGGTCTATCCACGCATGCAGACCTACTCGCTGCACGATTTCAACACCGTCATCCGACACATGCGCGACTATAGTGGAAGCTTCAGCGAAGGCACCATCCGAGGGGTGCTGGACGCGCTGGTGACAACGATGAAGAGCTGGATGCCGCTGGGCCACAACGTCAAGATTGACGGGCTGGGCGTGTTCTCGCTGACGCTGGGCTTCGACACCTCGACACCCAGCGAGGCCGAAGCCGCCAAGAAGCAGAAGGACAACGACGCTGACAACGAGCCGCGAACCAAGTACAGACACGTCTGCATCAAAGGCATCAACTTCAAGCCCGACCCACAGCTGTTGCAGCAGATGAACCAGGAGGCCACCTTCGAACGGACACAGACCGACGTCGTAGTGCCTCGCAAACCCAGCGACAGCCGCGACGAGCGCATCAGCAAAGCCCTCGCCGTCATTGACAGACAGGGCTACATGACCCTCAGCGACTATGCCATTGCCACCAGCCAGAGCCGCTCAACGGCATCGAAGGACCTCCGGCAACTGGTCAGCGACCCCACATCAGGCATTACCACACGCGGCTCCCACTCACACAAAGTCTGGATTCGCCGCACAAGTGATGACAAAATGTCTGAATAAGCGTCTAAATAACAACAAATGGGCAAAAAACTTGGCGGTTTCAAAGAAAATCCCTAAATTTGCAGCGGATTATGCGCACAACCGGCTTGTGAACGTATGAAGCGAACAAACAGTTACTAATTATAAATTAAATTAAAACGCTTATGAAGAAAATTTTTACTCTAATTGCAGCAGCGTGTGTTACGCTGAGTGTTAATGCTCAAAAGACTGATGACCAAGGGCATGCAGAAGGTAAATATCCTGTTAAAAATGTTGTTTGGAAAGCTATTACTTGGAAGAATGGCAACAACAAAAAGGATAAGGACAACAAGGATATGCTCTTCTTGATGGGAACAGGTAACGGCTATGCCACCATGTATGCGGAATATGGTTTTAGCGAGGATAAAGGCGAATGGCAAACTAAAGCCGGTTATACCTATATCGATTACGAAAATGGCGAGACCGGAATCCCCGATTATGGTCTATATTATCAATTTACCCCCAAGACAGCCGGAACACTGAAGGTCTGCGTATGGAACAATAAGACAAATCGCAAGACTTTTATCGTAAAGGCATCAGACGGCAAACCATTAACACCGTATGTTGAGTACACTTTCGATGGTTATGTGAATGGTCAGAATACCAATACCGATCAGCCTAAAATCGATGAAACTACGGGACAACAAGCAGTAGACAATGACGGCAACCCCGTCTGGATTCAGGCTCCTACATACTTCACGGCTGAGCAAATTAAAGAGCGTCATGACAATGCTCATGTTAAGGATGGTGTTGATGACAACCCTTATGTAATTGATGCAGGAAACCAGGCTGTATGGGGTTGGCTTACCTTCGATGTCGTTGCAGGTGAAAGCTATGTCGTTTATCAGCAGTCTTCTCAGCTTGGCTTTGGTGGTTACGAGTTCACTCCTGCAGGTGGTGCTGCAGAAAGCTATGTTGCATGCTTAGATATGGGTGGTGGGACCATTGCCCTGAACACTGAGTTTGCCAGCGTCGTTGACGAAACTGGCGCAGCTACCAATGTGACTAGCAAGGGTTCTGTAGTTTCTTTTGGTACTGATAATATGACTGTTGAGGCTGTTGGTGGTGCTGAGCCCGAGTCTGTTGAGGCCGACTTTAGTGGCAGTGCAGGTATTAGCACAGTTAATGCAGAGCTCAACATGAATGCTCCAATTTACAATCTGGCTGGTCAGCGTGTAGAGAATGGCTTTAAGGGTGTGGTTATTCAGAATGGCAAGAAATATGTGAATAAGTAAACACATAATACACTATATAAAATCGGAGCACAGACTTGTTGCTCCGATTTTTTTAATTCTATCGGGGCAAAACGGAAAGATGTTCGTCTTATTGTTATACTATAATTACCAATGAAATGAAGAAAATATTCATGATGTTGATGGTTGTGCTATTATTGTGCACAACATCAATAACGTGGGCCAAGTTAACCGCGTTGAATGGTGTTATAACTGTGACGTTTGTCGTTAATCCGGAAGGAGCTGGCGATGTTTTGCTGAGTGGCTCAAAGAATACTTCAGCACAAGCATTTTCTGGAATGGAGATGACTATTTCTGCGACATCTAACCCTGGCTACGAGTTTGCTGGCTGGTATATTGACGATGAGTTGAAGGGTACAGATGCCTCCTCGTTTAAGTTTGTGACAGCCGAGAGTAATATGACTGTTGTTGCCAAGTTTAATGAACTAGCTGCTAGTAACCTGAAGCTTGGTGTCAAGGCAGGCTGCGAGGACATGGGTACGGTAGGCGTCAGCCCTGTAGGTACTAAGACGGAGAGTGGCTATAAGTACACAGCTGGTACTCAGATTACGGTAAAGGCTTTGCCCAACAAGGGCTATTGCTTCGATTATTGGGAAGATGCCAATGGACAGCAGGTGTCTAATCAGGCTAACTATACGTTTAACATTAATAGCGATGTGGCGCTCTATGCAGTGTTCAAGGTAATGGAGAACTACAACCCCGACCTCATCAGCTTCCCAGGTTGTGAGGGCTGGGGTCGCTTTACCACAGGTGGACGAGCTGTCGACAGTCGTGGTTCAAAGGTATATTACGTCACTCGTCTGGACGATACTGGTGAGGAAGGAACACTCCGCTGGGCTTGCACCACAGGCGACGATACGCCTCGAACGGTGCTGTTTAAAGTGGCAGGAACTATCTATCTAACCTCAAATCTGACAACTAAAGCCAATACGACAATTGCTGGTCAGACGGCTCCCGCTGGTGGTATCTGTATTGCCGGATATAGGTTCAAGCTGTCGTCGAACACCATTCTTCGTTATCTCCGCTTCCGTGCTGGCGATCTTCCCAATGGCAGTATGTCGCCTTTGGGGGTAGAGAATGTCGAGAATATCGTTATTGACCATTGCTCTTTCGGATGGTCGATGGAGGAAAATATCACGCTCTATGACAACAAGTACACGACTACACAATGGTGTATCTTCGCGGAGAGTCTCTATTACTCTAAGAATGTAAAGGGCCAGCGTGCTTATGGTGCCCAGTGGGGTGGTGAGTGCAGTACGATGCACCACTGTCTGTTTGCCCATAACAATAGCCGTTCGCCACGCTTCAATGGTGTGCGTACAGAGAACCATGACCGACAGGCCGTTAACGAGTTTGTCAATAACGTCATCTACAACTGGGGAAGTCCGAATGCGATATATGGTGGCGAGAACTATATCACCAATACTGGTGAGGATCCGGAAGGAGCAGCACCTCACTACAATCGCGTCTACATGATTAACAATTACTATCGTCCTGGACCTGCCACAAAGGATGCAACAAGCAGTCGGCGTTACTGGTGTTCAGCCAGTGGTGCTAATATGAATATGATAGGTCAATGGTACCTCAGTGGTAACAAGTTTGAACTAAGCAGCAAGTGGGCTCCCTCCAGCAACATCTGGAAAGATGCCGAACTGCAAAAGGTAAACGACGATAACTACTATGGCTTTGTGAGCAACAACGCCTCACGAGCTATGAACTTCTGGTCGCTGTCGCCCTCACAAGAATTGGCTGACAAGGCTTTGCTGACAGAACCCGTATCAGGTGACTTGACTTATACTAAATACGAGACAGCTGATGCTGCTTTCCAGAGTGTGGTGACTAAGGCAGGTGCCTCGTTGCCTCGCTATGACGAGGTGGACACGCGTGTGCTGGCTGAGGCTGCAGGCACCAGAGATCCACAGTATGGAGGACAACGTGGCAACAAGCTGGGCATCATCGACTCACCCAGCGCAATTACCCTGCAGTCGCACGACGAGTTTGTTGCACTCGACGAGGCCACTGGCCAGGAAATCGACGTCACCTGCTATCCTCGTCTGCAGATGGATAGCTATGACTGTGGCGTGCTGGATAGTGACGGTGATGGACTGCCCGACGCGTACGAGACAGAGGTGGGCCTAAACCCCAATGACCCCAGCGATGGTCCTAAGCTCAGCACCAGCGGATACTCCAACCTGGAACTCTTCCTTAATGGCGTAGCTGACGGACAGATTGACGCTAAGCAGTACACCCAGCGTCAGCCTGTTGCCAAGATGAATGGCTTTAATGCTGTTGTGGGCGAGGGTGAGGCCTATCAGACTATCCAGGCCGCCATTGATGCTGCCCCCAACGACGCTACACCTTATTATATATTCGTTAAGAAAGGCACTTACGAAGGTCATGTACAGATTGACCGTCAGAATGTCCACCTGATGGGTCAGTCGCGCGACAATACAGTTATTTCATGGAATAAGATTGCTGCTGAGGGCAATGTTGATAATACCTCTACCATCAATGTGACAGCTCAGGATGTGTCGTTCGACAACCTGACCATCCGTAACACTCGTACCAATGAAGGCCAGGCATTGGCACTCTATACCAAGGCAGATCGCATCATCATCACCAATTGTAATCTCGAGGGTTGGCAGGATACCTATCGTACCGGTAAGGACGGACACCGCCACCTGGTGCGTAACTCGAAGGTCAGTGGTACCACCGACTTTATCTATGGCGCTGGCGAGGCTTTCTTCGACGATGTGACCCTACATGTTCTGCGTACTTCGAACGTCATTGTGGCTCCTGACCACATCTCGCCAAAGTATGGTTATGTGTTCCGCAACGCCACTATTACAGCTGCCCAGTCGGGCTCTACCACCGCATTGGGACGTCCTTGGGGCAACACACCTAAGGTGGCCTTCATCAATACCCAGCTAACCAGTAGCGTCAGCATCACCGCTCAAGGCTGGATCGATATGGATGGACTGCCCTCGCAGATGGCTGAATATAACACGATGGATGCCAACGGCAATGCTGTCGACTTGAGCCAGCGCAAGACTTCGTTCACAAATGACGCGGGAACCACCAAGACTAGCAAGGCTGTGCTCACCCCCAAGGAGGCCGACAGCTATAAGCTTAACTATATGTTGCGAGGCTCCGACAACTGGGACGCCGACTGGCAGGGCTTTATCCTACCAGCTCCCACCATCAACGTCAGCGGAAATACGGTTTCGTGGAGCGACGCAACAGGCTATGCCCAGTCGTATCTGGTCATCGTCGACGGTGTGGCTTCTATTACTACCGATACCAGTATCAACTCAGGTGGCAAACTAGTTACTGTACAATGTGTCAGTGCCTATGGCGTGAGTGGAGAGAAGGCCTCTTCTGACAATCCTTCAGGCATCAGCGTAAGCACAACCAATGCCGCTGTTGTCAGTCGTCAGTACTTTACGCCTGATGGTTGTCAGGTACAGCGTCTGCAACATGGTCTGAACATCATTCGCGAAACGCTTGCTGACGGAACGATACGCACAACAAAAATCATGGCAAAATAAGAATTTTGAAAGAAAAATAGAAAAAATCGGGACAATTTGTTGGTCGTTCCGATTTTTTTCTTTATATTTGCAGCGGATACAACAAATCCGCTTGACAAACTAACTTTTAATTTACTAACTTATTAAATTTTGGGAGGACAAAACTATGAAGACTCAGAAGATGTACAACGAAGAGGAGTACGAACTGGACAATCAGTACAACGAAGAAGACCGCTACTACACGAAGGGCGATTCCAGCATCTGGTACAATTAATCAAAGAAAAATTTGGTAAATTGCTCACTTATTCGTACCTTTGAGGCATGAAAGAAACAAAGTGGAGCAAGAATGTTATCCTTGTCGACGCCGATTACGTCGACAAGGTTGCTTTTGACCTCATTGTAAACTTCGAGCGCATGATTGGGCGACAGATTCCACAGGCTGATATGGCCCAATGGCTGGAGTGCGTAGCGCTGGACGGAGGCCTGCGTGCAGGCGGCAACGAAGTCCAGGTAGTGCTGCTGCATGACAAGAAACAGATGGAGAACTTCAAGCCTGGCAAGTTTGAGGAACTGGACGGCAAAGCATTCAGCGGACAACTGGGTGAATTTCTGATCAGTTGCATCAAGGTGGAGGAGATGGTGACAATGGACGACCTCTTTATCGACTCGATGCAGATCATTGCCAACGCTGCGGAGGTCAGCCGACTGGTCGTTGTGCCTGATGCTGAGCATATATATAATAAGGTACGCGCAGGACTGAAAGATGCAGACCCAGACAAACATATCACCATTCTCAGCATGCAGCCCATGCAGGGAGGCCAGTTCCGCCAGGAAATCCTGGGCTACTCGCTGATGGCAGCCTTGGGCATCCATTCAGAAGAAATAAATTGTAAATAGTAAATTGTCAAATAGTAAATCAAAAAGATGTCAAGAGTATTAATGATTGGCGCAGGTGGCGTCGCAACAGTGGCAGCGTTCAAGATTGCTCAGAACGCTGACGTATTTACCGAGTTTATGATTGCAAGTCGCAGAAAGGCGAAGTGCGACAAGATAGTAGAAGACATCCACAAGGCTGGCTATAAGCTGGACATCAAGACTGCACAGGTGGATGCTGACGATGTAGAACAATTGAAGGCACTCTTCAACGACTACAAGCCTGAGTTGGTCATCAACCTCGCCCTGCCCTATCAGGACCTGACCATCATGGACGCCTGTCTGGCCTGTGGCTGCTCCTATCTTGACACAGCCAACTACGAGCCCAAAGACGAGGCTCACTTCGAGTATTCTTGGCAGTGGGCCTATCGTGAGCGTTTCGAGCAGGCCGGTCTGACAGCTATCCTCGGCTGTGGCTTCGACCCAGGTGTGACGAGCATCTATACGGCCTACGCTGCCAAGCATCATTTCAAGGAGATACAGTATCTGGACATTGTCGACTGTAATGCTGGCGACCACCACAAGGCTTTCGCCACTAACTTCAACCCCGAGATTAACATCCGTGAGATTACCCAGAAGGGTCTCTACTGGGAAGACGGTAAGTGGGTGGAGACTGAGCCGCTGGAGATTCATAAGGACCTGAACTATCCTAACATAGGCCCTCGCGACAGCTATCTGTTGCACCACGAGGAGATAGAATCGCTGGTCATCAACTACCCAACCATTAAGCGTGCACGTTTCTGGATGACCTTCGGACAACAGTATCTGAAGCATCTGGAGGTGATTCAGAACATCGGCATGAGTCGTATTGACGAGGTAGAATACGAGGCTCCTCTGGCCGATGGCACGGGTACTGCGAAGGTGAAGATTGTTCCTCTGCAGTTCTTGAAAGCCGTACTTCCCAACCCACAGGATCTGGGTGAGAACTATGAAGGTGAGACCTCTATCGGTTGTCGCATCCGCGGTATTGGCAACGACGGCAAGGAGCATACCTATTATGTATATAACAACTGCTCGCATCGTGCTGCCTACGAGGAGACGGGTATGCAGGGCGTAAGCTACACCACAGGTGTGCCAGCCATGATTGGTGCCATGATGTTCTGCAAGGGTCTGTGGAAAAAGCCTGGTGTTCACAATGTCGAGGAGTTCGATCCCGACCCCTTCATGGAGCAGCTGAATAAGCAAGGACTGCCTTGGCACGAGATTCACGACGGCGATTTGGAATTATAAAAACAACTCAACGACAACAGCGGATGAAACGCGCTCTGATAGGCTTAACTGCCCTACTGACCATCGTGGCCTGTTGGGCACAGGATACGAAGGTGGAGTTCTTTGCCCCCGGCATCGTGCATGTGGTGAAGGGAACAGCGACGAAGAGCCTGGTGGTGATTGCCAAGCCCGAAGAGGTTGTTGTCGCTAAAAACGGAAACACCTGGAAGAGCAGTAAACTGACGGTAAAGCAGGATGCACAGGGGAACCTGACATTCCTGACAACGAAGGGCAAGGTGTTGCTGAAGGAGAAAGGCTGCGACATCAGCAAGGTGCGCCAGACTTTTTTGCTCGACAAAGACGAAGCCATCTACGGCTTGGGAACCATCCAGAACGGTAAGATGAACCGTCGCGGTGAACATAAACGCATGGAACAGTCGAACCTAGAGGACTTCCAGAACGTACTGCAGTCAATCAAGGGTTGGGGTCTGTATTGGGAGAACTATTCGCCGACACAGTTTGACGACGGTCCTGAGGGCATGTCGTTTACCTCGGAGGCCGGGCAGGGCGTGGACTATTACTTCATGTATGGCGGCAGTGCCGACGGTGTGATAGCCCAGATGCGATGGCTGACAGGCGACGTACCGATGTTCCCGCTGTGGACCTACGGCTTCTGGCAGTCAAAAGAGCGCTATAAGAGTGCCCAGGAAACGGAGAGCATCGTCGACAAGTACCGTGAGTTGCAGGTGCCGCTGGACGGTATCATCCAGGACTGGCAGTACTGGGGTTCGAACTACCTGTGGAACGCGATGGACTTCCTGTCGGAGGACTTCGCAACTGGCAAGCAGCTAATTGAGAATGTACACAAGAAAAACGCCCACTTCATGATTTCGATTTGGGCCAGCTTCGGACCACAGACCAAGCAGTTCCGCGAGTTGAACGAAAAAGGGCTGCTGATGCCCTTCGAGACGTGGCCCCAGAGTGGTATCTCACATGTCTGGCCGCCGATGAAAGAAGACTATCCCTCGGGCGTGAAGGTGTATGATGCCTTTAGTCCTGTGGCCCGCGACATCTATTGGAAATACCTAAGAAAGCTCTTCGACTATGGCACAGATGCCTGGTGGATGGACTCGACGGATCCCGACTGCTTCTATCCGACGGAATCCGACTACGCCCACAAGGTGTATGGTGGCACGTGGCGTTCGCAGCGTAACGCCTTCCCGCTGGAGACGGTGCGCGGCATCTATCAGTCGCAACGCAAGGATTATCCCAACAGTCAGAAGCGCGTGTTCATCATGACGCGGAGCTCGTATGCCGGACAGCAGCACTACGGGTCGAACATGTGGAGTGGCGACGTGAACTCGTCGTGGGATTTGCTACGCAAGCAGGTGCCTGCAGGACTGAGCTTCACGCTGACGGGCAACCCTAACTTCAATACCGACATCGGTGGATTCTTCTGTAATTCGTACAATACGATGGGCCCAGCTTCTGCTCCACGTAATCCGCAGTTCCAAGAACTCTATGTGCGCTGGATGCAGTACGGGCTGTTCTGCCCGGTGTTCCGCAGTCATGGTGCTGATGCGCCCCGCGAGATATGGCAGTTCGGCCAGAAGGGCGAGCCTGTTTACGATGCCATTGAGCAGACCATCCGTCTTCGCTACAGGCTTATACCTTATTTATATAGTACCGCCTGGCAGGTGACGTCGAGCAACGACAGCTATATGCGCCCGCTGTTTGCTGACTTCGCCAGCGACAAGCGGGTATGGAACATGACCGACGAGTTTATGTTCGGACACAATATCCTGGCTTGCCCCATCGTTAATCCACAATATACAGAAGAAAAAATTATCCGAACGGATGCGATGACGGGATGGGATAGGAAAGATGTAAGAGGTCAGAAGGAAGAAGGAAGAATTGACTGGACGGCGACAAAGGCTGCCACAAAATACTTGCCAAAGGGTATCGATTGGTACGACTTCTGGACGGGTAAACGATACAAGGGCGGACAGACGGTGACGCTAGAAACGCAGTTGAACCGCGTGCCGATGTTTGTCCGTGCGGGCAGCATCGTGCCTATGGGTCCGGTGATGCAATATGTAGGAGAGAAGAAATGGGACAAGTTGGAATTACGCGTCTATCCTGGAGCTGACGGCTCGTTTACCTTATATGAGGACGAAGGTGATAGCTACAACTACGAAAAAGGTGCCTATACGCTTATTCCTATGACATGGAACAACCACACTAGAACACTGACTATCGGCAGCCGTCAGGGAAGTTTCCCTGGAATGCTCGCTACGCGCCAGTTTGTTGTTATGTTGTCCGATGGCAGCCAGCAGACGGTAGTCTATAACGGTCAGCCTGTGAATGTTAAACTATAAGAACATGAAATCATTCATTAAATAAAAAATATTATGGCAAAGAAAGAAAAAGAAGAGAAAGAGGAGTTGACTCCTCAACAACAAAAGATGAAAGCCCTGCAGGCTGCGCTGTCGAAGATTGAAAAGGACTTCGGCAAGGGTAGCATCATGAAACTGGGCGAAGAGAAGATTGATAATGTAGAGGTAATCCCTACGGGTTCTATTGGCCTCAATGCAGCATTGGGTGTTGGCGGTTATCCCAAGGGACGCATCATCGAGATATACGGTCCTGAGTCGTCAGGTAAGACCACACTGGCTATTCACGCTATCGCTGAATGCCAGAAGGCAGGCGGTATAGCAGCATTCATCGATGCTGAGCATGCCTTCGACCGCTTCTATGCTGAGAAATTGGGTGTAGATATAGACAACCTCTACATCTCACAACCTGACAATGGTGAACAGGCTCTGGAGATTGCCGACTCGCTGATTCGCTCAAGTGCTGTGGACATCTTGGTTGTCGACTCAGTGGCAGCCCTGACACCTAAGAAGGAGATTGAAGGCGACATGGGCGATTCTGCCGTTGGACTGCATGCCCGCCTGATGTCGCAGGCACTGCGCAAGCTGACAGGTACCATCGCCAAGACCAATACCACCTGCATATTCATCAACCAGCTACGCGAGAAGATTGGCGTGATGTTTGGCAATCCAGAGACCACAACAGGTGGTAATGCCTTGAAGTTCTATGCCTCCGTTCGTTTGGATATCCGTAAAGCCGCTGCCATCAAGGATGGCGATAACATCATTGGTAATCAGGTACGCGTAAAGGTAGTCAAGAACAAGGTGGCTCCCCCCTTCCGCAAGGCAGAATTTGAAATCACCTTTGGCGAGGGTATCTCGAAGACTGGCGAAATTGCCGATCTTGGTGTTGAGCACGAAATCATCAAGAAGAGTGGTTCATGGTTCTCTTACGGAGACACCAAACTTGGTCAGGGGCGTGATGCCGTCAAGCAGTTGCTGGCTGACAACCCAGAACTCTGTGAGGAGATAGAGGCCAAAATCATGCAGGCCCTTACCAATCAGTAATAAGAAAATTAGCAGCGCACCCACATTTGGATGCGCTGCTAATTTTCTTATTTCATTTTTTTATTCTCCTATCGGGGTACCCGTCTCCATCGTTCCCCCTTGTATGCCACCCACATTCCGACGTGAGTTCTTTTTCTTGCTTGACGTAGCCTGCTTGTTGCCAGCACGAGCCTTGGCAGACTTCACCTTACCCTTCGCATCGAACTTCACATCGAGGATGACACCATTCGAACGGGCATAGAGCCACATATCAAGACCTTCGCTATCAACAATCTTGCTGGCAGGCTCACCCACAGCCAACTGTACCTCGTCCTTCGACATGCCTGGAATGACACGACCTTCACGAATAGCAGCACGCGTCTCCTTGCTGGTACTACGGGCAGCACCCTCACCCATTCCAAACACATATCCGAAGAAGTCATCGCTATTATCGGCGATTAGCCCACCTTGCTCGTCTTCCTTTGTGAAGGTGACATCCTTATAATAGATACGGCGACTCTCCGTCTCACGGAGTGTCAATGTGTAATAGCGAGTATTCTTTACTGGATTAATCTCGTCGATGACGAAGCCCGTAAAGCGTGGTACCTGAATGTCACGCACCTTACCGGCACCCTTACTACTCATGCTGGTAGCCACCTTCGTATAAACAGTAGAATTCAGGTAATCTTTGATGTCATTAGATACTGCCATATTGTCATCTGTGAACTCGAAAGAGCCCTGAAACAGGAACTTCTCATTGTCCACGATGAACTCGTCATCGCGCATTCCGCTGTTCGTCTTACTCATGGCAACATTCTGAAAGAACTGCTCGCCGTTCTCGTCCTCAACTATAATCTTCACAGGGAACGAACGGGTGCCCACACCAATGGCCTTCACTTCAACGACCTTATTCTTATCGACTGTCACCTCACGATAGCCATCACCATCATACTCAGTATCCACACGGAAGAACTGAGTACGAGTCAGCAGTGTCTTACCAAGCAGCAACTCGCGAGCTTTGTCAACATCACCCAGATAAGCCAGAGTAGGTACGCCCAACTTGCCAAAGCAATAGTCGTCGAAGGTACCATTAGGCAATTCATAATAGTAGTTCTTACCATTATCCTCACAAGTAAAATTTACATGTACCCTGCCGTTGGGCATATCCTCGTGTCCCTTGTATACCATAATCTTATGGCGCAACTTTCCACTACTAACCTCCTTGTTGGTCGTACCATCACGGAAAGTATTGACCAGCAAGTCGTACTTTTCAGGAATCACCATAAAGCGCATACCTTCCTTCCAGTCGCACATACTGTAAAAGCGGAAGTTCTTACCCATAAAGTCAGTAGCCTCAGGACCTTCGTCCTCCTCAACAGCGTTGAACTCACAATCCTTCACCACTGTTTTCTTCACGCCCTTGGTCTTGACGATATAGGGATTTTCCTGAGCCGTAGCAGCCAGCAGCGAGAAGGCAAGTCCTGCCATTAAAATCACTCGTTTCATGATAATGATGTTTTATTATTGATCAATAATGCGCTGCAAAGATAAAAAAAATATTTGATACTTATGCCAAATTGTCACCTTAATATTAAAAAAAAATGATTTTGGCACATGCTTTGCTGTTAATCAGTCGATAAAAAATGCATATTAACAAATAAAAAAAGATAAAATTATGGGAAAGATTATTGGTATTGACTTAGGTACTACAAACAGCTGCGTTGCCGTATTCGAGGGTAACGAGCCCGTAGTAATCGCCAACAGTGAGGGTAAGCGTACAACACCTTCAGTTATTGGTTTTGTGGAGAACGGCGAGCGCAAAGTGGGTGATCCTGCTAAGCGTCAGGCTATCACGAACCCCAAGAACACGGTTTATTCTATCAAGCGTTTCATGGGTGAGAACTGGCAGCAGACGGAGAAGGAGATTTCACGCGTTCCCTATTCTGTAGTCAACGAGGGAGGCTATCCCCGTGTTGACATCAATGGCCGCAAGTACACTCCGCAGGAGATTTCGGCTATGGTGCTGCAGAAGATGAAGAAGACTGCCGAGGACTATCTCGGACAGGAGGTGACAGAGGCTGTCATCACCGTTCCTGCCTATTTCTCTGACTCTCAGCGTCAAGCTACCAAGGAGGCTGGTCAGATTGCAGGTCTGGATGTAAAGCGTATCGTCAACGAGCCTACAGCAGCTGCTCTGGCCTACGGTGTCGACAAGGCTAACAAGGATATGAAGATTGCCGTATTCGACCTCGGTGGTGGTACGTTCGATATCTCTATCCTCGAGTTTGGTGGTGGCGTCTTCGAGGTGCTCTCTACCAATGGTGATACCCACCTCGGTGGTGACGACTTCGACCAGGTAATCATCGACTGGCTGGTACAGGAGTTCAAGAACGACGAGGGTGCCGACCTGAAGGGCGACCCCATGGCTATGCAGCGCCTGAAGGAGGCTGCTGAGAAGGCAAAGATTGAGCTGTCAAGCTCTACCTCTACGGAGATTAATCTGCCTTACATCATGCCCGTAGGTGGTGTTCCCAAGCACTTGGTGAAGACCCTGACTCGTGCTAAGTTCGAGCAGTTGGCTCACGGACTCATCCAGGCTTGTCTGGCTCCCTGTCAGAAAGCCATCGCTGATGCCAAGCTAAGCACTGCTGATATCGACGAGGTCATCCTCGTAGGTGGTTCAAGCCGTATCCCTGCCGTGCAGACACTGGTGAAGAACTACTTCGGCAAGGAGCCTTCAAAGGGTGTGAACCCCGACGAAGTAGTAGCCGTAGGTGCTGCTATCCAGGGTGCTATCCTGAACAAGGAAGGTGGCGTAGGCGACATCGTACTGCTCGACGTTACTCCGCTGACACTGGGTATCGAGACCATGGGTGGCGTGATGACCAAACTCATCGAGGCCAACACGACCATTCCTTGCAAGAAGAGCGAGGTGTTCTCAACAGCTGCCGATAACCAGACGGAGGTAACCATCCACGTACTGCAGGGCGAGCGCCCAATGGCTTCACAGAACAAGTCTATCGGTCAGTTCAATCTGACTGGTATTGCTCCCGCCCGTCGTGGTATTCCTCAGATCGAGGTAACCTTCGACATCGATGCCAACGGTATTCTGAAGGTATCTGCCAAGGATAAGGCTACCGGCAAGGAGCAGGCCATCCGTATCGAGGCATCCAGCGGTCTGTCACAGGACGAGATCAACCGCATGAAGGCCGAGGCTGAACAGAATGCTGAGAACGACAAGAAGGAGCGCGAGCGCGTCGACAAGATGAACCAGGCTGACTCGATGATTTTCCAGACCGAAAACCAGCTCCAGGAACTGGGTGACAAGCTGCCCGCACAGCACAAGCCCGCCATCGAGCAGGCTCTGCAGCAGCTGAAGGATGCCCACAAGTCAGGCGATATTGCTGCCATCGACACTGCCATGAACAACCTCAACCAGGCTTGGCAGACTGCTTCACAGCAGATGTATCAAGGAGCCCAAGGTGCTCAGGCCGGACAGGAGAATCCCTTCAATGGTCAGCAGCAGACTCAGCAGGAGGCTCCAAAGGATGAGAATATCCAGGATGCCGACTTCGAGGAGGTGAAGTAAGATTCGATAAGCAACAATAATAGTTGCCGAAAACAAAAGAGGATGTGTCAAACACATCCTCTTTGTCTTATTTGTCAATCATCTTCAGGGAAATACTCATTAATAAATATCACCTATAATCTTCTTATACTCTTCCAACTTACTACATCATCACCTCACCAGACCATTTGTCCGAAGCTTACAAAATTATTTGGATAGTGTCGGACAAATGCTTTTGGCTTATTGAGTACTTAACTATTATTTCCGTCCAACAACATCAATCCTTTTACCGTCAGCAAATAACGTTGACGGGGATGATGGGGATTGGCAGGATACTTCATACACACAAATCCTTCTCTTATTGCTGGTGTGAGAGAATAATCCATAAAGTTCGGACGGTTCTTCAAACCTACAGCTTCCATCATATTCTTCACACTCATTTCTTCTTTACCGATTGCCAATACCAAACGCGTTACATTCTCCGAAGAAGGTTGTATGTCGATTGAACTTGTATGGGTACTTGTACGGGTACTTGTATGGGTGTCGTTCTCGTCATCCTTATACCCAATCAGCATATATCGTTCTTCAGATAGTCAGACACACGAAGCCCATCTACGTCTTGAAGTCCTATTGCAGTACGCCAAGCCGAAACCCGCTCACGTTTATGTGGCTCAGCCACACGTTCGTAAGCCTCAAAGTCAATATATTTCTGCTTTTCGCTCATATCTCGTCTTACTTTATTCTTATAACGTTATCGATTTCTGTTCTTTTGTTCTACATTATCACTAAGCAAACCTCACCTGCATCATGGGACATGGCACAGGTGAGATGGGGTCACCATAAAATGCGAATGACAAGTTTAAATCAGGGCATTCAAAATAGAATCTTGCATCCATTGCCCTTCTCTTATCTCGACTGCATATCTCATCAATGTATACTTTTTGGAACACATTCTTCATTTTTTCTGGCAAGAAACTTTTAATCAAATCAAAGAACCTCGTTAGCTCCGTATAATACAGGAAGGGTGTGTTATTAAAGCAATAGACAAACAGTGCTGATTTAGGCTCGCCGCTACATCCAAAGTGTTCATCAACCAAGAAACAAGCATTGAACAGTCCGAATACGGGGGATTCCATCAATTTGTAGTGAGCTCCATCCTCTTCTTCCCGTGGATGTCCATATTGTCTAATGCTTGACAACAGGTTCTGTAAGCTATATTCCTTATTTACTTCTTCAAGTATAAGGTCTTCGAATTGTTTTGGTGTGAAAACTTTTGTAACAACGTTGTATTTTGAAAACATTGCTTCTGCCTTTCCTCTCATTTTTCTGTCACCGGAAACTAATATGTCACATTTTGACGCATAGAAGATGTGGCTAGCGTCAGCATCAATATTAGTAAACGATTTATCCTTATCTTCTGGTCGGAATCCACACATATCAAGTGCCAGACACAAAGACTTGAATCTTGCCTCCTCATTCATCATATTACGAATGCTATTGACTTGTGAGAGGGATAATTCCTCTATCGTGAACTGGGAATTAATGGATTTCAGACCTTTGTTGATTATCTCAAACACCTCTTCCGGATTAGCCCCCTGTATTCTCTTTTGAACACTATCGGGAAAGCTCTTCCTGACATTTTCTTTAAACTGTTGAAAGATTTGCTGTGGGAACCAGTCTGTCTTCTGAATGATTTCTAAAGGAGTGCCAATTAAATTAATATAATCTTTAGGCAAGCAGAAAAGAGGATTGGTCAAATTGTTTTCATCTTCAAATTGGAGTAAATGTTTTCCGCATATTTCGTTAAGTGTAGCTATATCTCTTTGGTAAAATGGATTGTTCTCATCCTTACTAACCATAAGGTCACGAATATGTGCATTGGAATACGGGAAGATGAACAAATGTCCATATTCCTTAATCAGTTCATACAGTTCCAGGTGTCTTGTCTGTATGTTATTGATACAATTCCAATCTAAATATATCTTTAGCATGACTTAATTTGCTATTGGGAATTCATTATCTTTTTTTCCTTCAATCAGACATTATTATGGTGTTCCTTTAATCAGTCAAACAATGACAGTTCTTTTGGTTTAAATCTTTCATCCTGCTTCACCAACTCAAAGAAGGGTAAATCACGAATTCCCTCTACTCTTGAGCCAATCTTACAGACACTTTCAAAGAGCTTAGCTCTATTTATGAAGTCCATATACCGCTCACCGTTAGAATCGCTGGCACCAAAGATGCTCGCAATCTCTGAACGACTAATAGAATTCACATGATGGATAACCCAGCTAAGAATGAATTGCGAATAATCTTCTTTTTGCGTCCTAAAGTCGCTCACATTCTGTGTAGATAAAATCATTCCCACACCAAACATACGTCCTTCGCTGATGATGCTTCGGAAAGAGTTAAAGTCCTTCTTAAGGAACTGATGAGCCTCATCCACCATAATCATTGTTCGTAGTTCGCGGAATCCATCCTTTTGCTGACTGCTACCTAACTGTCTCATTTCTGCATAAAAAAGATCAAGTATCAGCGATACTATCACCTTTTTGGTGTCATCCGGATAAAGTGTCAA
Source organism: Prevotella sp. (assembly GCA_015060535.1). Classification (GTDB taxonomy): domain Bacteria; phylum Bacteroidota; class Bacteroidia; order Bacteroidales; family Bacteroidaceae; genus Prevotella. Next base: position 27,972 of record SUYH01000008.1, on the reverse strand, counting down.
ATCTATGACGCGTACACTATCGAGCCACTCAAAAAGTGACACGCAATTGTGGTTGTCTGTCGTGAAGATAGTATAGTCCCTCAGTTTATCGAACAATGCATATGCCTTGTCATTTGCATCATAAGTACTGAAATACTTCTCTATCACCTGTTCCATCGTCGGGACAGTTTTTTTCCACGTTGCCGCTTCTTTTGTTATTCCTACGTCTGCGTACGTTTCAATGATTACCTGTTTGATATTGCTCTGTTGCTTCAAACCTAATCCGTATGCCTTCGCAAACGAATCGCTGATTCGGTCTGCTGTAATCGCAGGCAGATTCATCCCATCGACTTCGTCATTTACCACAAGTTTCAAAGGATTGAAAGGGTAGTTGAACTTGTAGCAGGTGCCACCTACTGCATCCAGAAACTCCTTGTCCTTATAGTCGCCCTTATAATCAAACACGAGCATTCCCACAGGCTTACCACCAACATTGTTCACACCTTCCTTGGCAAACTGGGCAATTACCGAGCGAGCAAACTGTGTCTTTCCAGTACCCATTGTTCCGATAATGCCCATGTTAGGATGAGAAACCATCTTTGTATTATTAGGTTCAAATACAACCTCTCTATGGCCTGATTGTGTGTGTCCAACCAAAATCCTAATTTTATTAGTCTTTTCTTGGCTCACAACTTCTGCTTTTGTCTCTCCTTTCTGACCTGCAATTTGTGGAGGCGTTGCTGTAACAGTTATTTGTTCTAATGGCGTCTTAGCTGCCCGTTCGATTACGTCTTCATCTTCTATCTCCGTTAGTTCAATCGATGAATCCGTTTCTTCAACAGATGCATAAGCCATAGGGGTGTCAATAGCATTCAGTGTGTCGGAATCAATCATAATCAGATTCGTTTCTAGGAACTTCATGTGATTATTCTCTGGTTCTGCAACAAACTTGAAACATTCCTGCTCAGAGAAATGAACCTCACATACAGGAACATTATCCACAAGAGAAGTAGAAAGGCTATGGGATGCATGACTATAGAATGACACTATAGCAGCACAACCCATTTCCTTAACAGGCAGTTTCTCCTTTAGTGTATAATTCAAATTTAAGAGTTCAAATCGGAACTTTTCAATTTCTTGGTACTCTTCGTCAGACAGCAGATTGTTCGCATTCAGCTTCTCTGCATTAGTCAGGAATTGAGACGCAAAGAATGTGCGGTAAATGTTCTTGGTAAAGTTAGTGTCACCGAACAAATGCGCCTTTAATTGGATAAAGGTTTGACTAACCTGCTTTCCAGCCTTATCTGCCATTGAGCAATTCTTCGAGAACTTTACCTCTACGGGATATAGATAAAGTTTCAGGTCTTTCTCATCTGTAGCATCAAGACCAATCATCAGAAGATCATCAGATAAAGCACCCTTAATTCCAAGTGTCTTCTTTGTAAATATATAATCTTGAGGTAAACCAATAGAACCTGTTACACGCAGAATTTCTTCGAGCGAAACAGGAATCCAATGGACATTCTTGTTACGTCGCATGAATCGCAACATAGCAATGCTTGCAGCCACAATGCTCATTTTCTCGCGTATTTGATCTTCACTCTTTTTGACAATATCGAGCATCCAACTACCATTGAGACAGTTGAAATAGTTCATCATCGTCTCATTGAAATGCTGAAACTTCTCTTCTGATAGTGCATACTTCTCATACGACTTTCTCAGCATATTCTCATACTGATCCACATGCTTTGTTACCGTAATACTATCATATTTGGCATTGATAGTGTATTGGTCGGTATAGTGAACCACATAAAGGTTTTGCTTATAGAAGAAGTTGATGTCTACTTCCGGGTTGATAAATGTTACCCAGTTGGCATTTTCATAAATTGATTGGAGCAAATCAGACTTGCTGAATTTGTATCTTTTAGCTACACATGTGTTATTACTGTACACGCTACTGCCTTCATGCTCTTCATTAGCATAAAGAGTATTCAGAGCTGTTGTCATAGGATAAAGATAACCAGGTTGTTCCTTTACACCGCTAGTCCCATAACCAATTATATATGCACCCATCTTATTATAGGTAGATGGGATAGAAATCAATCCATTGAAGGATAATTCTGTACGCAGTTCAGATGTAACTTGTCTTATAAACTCTGTTCCTGTATCCATCTGATAGAATGCTATATGAGAATAGCCAATCTGACCATTAATAGGGTCCAACGTATGTTTGTAGAAAGATACACGAGTAAATAGCTGGTGTATTATTTCTTGACTCGTATATTCGCCCTTTGATTCCAATTTTAGATTTATGGATTCAAGTTCACGCGTAATTGCGTCAATTGAATCAAGACGATTAAGTTTCTCGAAGAATGTTTCTTCCATAAGATTGTCAACGTATTCGTGGAGTTCTATTTTCTGGACGCCATCTGAATACTGTTTCCTTATGAATTCAACTACACCTTTGATTACATTTGTATCATCTGCAATACCTATTGTACTGATAATAATAGGACAATCTTTGTCTTGAAAAAGATACTTGAAGTGCTTTATAAAAGCCTCCATTTTTGTCCATACCATCTTTGTGGTAATGTCATTCGTGCGTTCTTGTGGTTTGCTTCCTATACACTCATAACTTAGCCAGTTATGAATCTCTCCAATCTCCTTATCTGTGTAAGGACGTTTTGGCGAATCATTAAAGTAGATGTAAGGGATAAGATAGAAAGGAGATAGGAGTTTCTTGGCAAATGAAGATTCTTCCTTGTCATCGTACTGCTTGTCGTATTCAAGTGTGTACGCAACAAGTAATGGGTGGAAAGGTGATAAATACAACCGTTCCCAGGAAGATACTATACCTAACTTCGTCAGATAGTATTCCTCTTTGAGTAAGCATCTACTATTAGGGATGCTATTAATTGAAGTAACAATAGCTTTCCAATAGTTTTCATACAAAACTCGTAATTCATCATTCATCTTGCAAAGAGATGGAATTGTATTATGTTTGTTGAAATATGCAAATATCTGAGATAAAGTATTTTGCACTGTAATAGGTAGTTCGAGAACTACGTATTCTGGCTCATACTTCCCAGTCAAGCCATTAAATGTATAGTTAATAAAAGAACAGCCGTTCTTAATAAACGCTAGTTCCCAATCCAAATACTTTTTCCAATAAGAATAAACTGGCTGAGGAGTTCCATCAACGATAACCTCTCCTCCTTCATATGTTCCTTCTTCTATTGTTCCTGGACGCGCAGGTGGAACAGGCTTCGCAATATTCAGTTTAAGTATAAATTTAACCTCCTTGCCATCAAAATCAACAAAGAAATCAATCTGATCATTCTCATCATCAGCTACAACGGGAATTTCTAATTTGGCATTATTTGTCCAAACCACCTTGTTGTCAAGTGGAATGGAAAGTAGATTATTACCATTGCCAAATGTCAAAACATCAACTTCATCTGGTACAACGATAACGATTTCACCCTTTTTGTTTATTGAGAAGCATTCTTCTACGTCTTTGAAAAAACTCCTATTGCATGGCAGCTTCATCATAAAGAAATCATGGTGATTGTCATTCAACCCTATTGACTGTTTGATAAGAGTTTCACCTACTGTTACCTTTAAGATTTGTCCTTGGGTTTGACAAACTTCCGATGTTACCTTCTTTATTTCCTTATTAAAAGTTATTTTAACTTGTTGCCCTACAGAATCTGTTTGATCACAGATTACTACATATGTTGTTGACTTTCTCTTTTTATTTCCCTTTGTGAATGCAACTATAGAAGTCAACAAGCCCTCAGATGGTAGTTCTACACCCAAAAGTTCTAAGTTTGCTGTAGCTGCTTTTCTTTCAATACTATCGAGAAACTCTTGGAAGTCAATGTTTTTCCAAGAATCTGGACTAGAAACAATTTTCTTGGATAGTTTCTCATCAACGAATTTCTGTAATAGTTTGAACTTATCAGTGTCATCATCTTCATTCATAATATCACTAACCTTTCTATAGATTTCGTGATTCTTTTCAACGCGATTTTCAATTTCAGTATCGGACGGTTTAAATGTACTATCATATACAGCTTTGTCATTAAAGAAGTCTAATTCATTGTAATGTCCCTTTAATGTTTGATCAGACAATACGTTAAGCGCATGACTAAAGTCAAAGAGGTTACATGTTCCATCAGCAATATACTCAGAAATTTTGTTAAGATACTTATCAAGATACTTGCGTTCTAGATCTTTTGAGATAACATCCTCGGCTTTTTCATGAATGTCACGTATGATATAGCTCGAATGAAGCGGGCCGCCTATTGCTTGTAAATCTTGACAGGCAGTTATGATAGACGAAAGAATACTATCTGACAGAACATAAATAACGCCATAATTCTCATATTTTCCACCAGATACTCCAACTGAATTTCTTATTGTTGTAAGATAGTCCTCAGTTGATGTTTTATCGTAGCCAATGATAATTGAAGGAGAATCAGTGGATAACTTAATTTCATGTGTTTCATATGCCTCCTCCACAACAGAAGAGTCATTGCTCTGGTAAATTCCAGAGATGGTAATATTATCACACGCACTATTCAATGCTTGCATTAACCCGTTCCGATGCTTCTTGTTTTCTACAATCATGAAGTATCGGCTTCCCTTCTGTAATGGATGTTTCTTGAAATAGCCAATCAGAAGTTCATTTACAATATAATTATAAAATGACTGTAACATATTGTGCTTCACCGGAATCACTCTTCCTGTCTAAAAGGTTCAACTTCAATAAATATTCTTCAATAGCAAGGCGACTACCTCTATTGAAATAGATGCCATACTTGTTGAATAGTTTATATAGATTTTCTAATTTTGTTTTTTTACTCTTGGTAAATAATGCCACAAGGAATGTCAGCATTTCGTTGTCAAGAACAAGGACGAAATTACCTCTACGACTCTGTAAAAATCTTACGCTCAATAAGTCTATCACCTTTTTCCTCATTCGAGATATGTAACTCGGAGATTGAAGGCCAGTACAGAGGAGTTCCAAAGTTGAAATGAATTCATCGTATGAATGTACGTCAATCTCTATTTCTTCAATTGAACCACTTTCACTCGACCGTCTGTTGAAAACTTCTCTTTTCTCTTCTTGGTATTTTGACAAAAGTTTATTACATAACTCACGATTATCTTCAAAGTCGGTTTGATACAGCACTTTACGAATGTTGTTGTAGAAACCTACGTTACTTCCCAATACGCTATTCAGAATGTCAAGGGCTTGTGACTTTCCGTATAATTTGTCAAGTGAAGACTTCGGTATTTGATACGACCATCCCCTAGCAACAGCATCATGATTAACGGATGCACGTTCAGAATTCAATATGAAGTAAAAAGGAGCAGGTTCATCTTCACTCTGTTTGTCTTTTGCTGTAATTCTAACAATTGCCTGTGTTACTGCATAACATGCATAGAAGTGTAGCAAAAGGTGGAGATATTTTACTTTTACAGACTCCTCCTGTTCGAGCATCCAACAGAGGTCTTCTTCAAATGATTTCTTTATGTATGGAAGAACTATGTAATCACGTTCTTTCGAATCGTCTGAGAATCCACAAAATGGTGTTAATGCCTCCTGAAGAATCTTAGAGAACAAATTCGGGGTATTTGAATGACCAGAAATCTGCATTTCATCAGAAAGCATAGAATACAGGTAATTAGCTAGTTTCCTTTGCCCATCATTGTATTTCTTTCTGTCCTTCATGGAGATTCGTTCGTCATTTGGTACTAATGGCAGATATTTTATAAATGCTGAATCCGTTATGTTAAGATTTCCATTTACAAACATGATGTCACGCATCATTCGGACAAATTCTGGAACTTGCGTAGTAGGCATCTGCTTTTGGTTGACCAAATATTCCTTAACAGGTTCTACTGCAGACTTCTCAAAATCCTCAATTGGTTTTGTTCCATCATTATCCCACAGCCGGAAGAATTCTCCAGTAGTACCATGTAAACCACACTTCTTGTCGTACGCTGAAGCAGGATTGGAATTAAAGGGAAGTAACTTTATTCCCTCCTGCCAATTATCTATGAACTTACCACCTTGGTGATAATGCTCGTTATATGCTTCTAAATCGATTTTCATTGTAGTTGAATATTTCCGAATGATGATTCACTTAACTCTAAAATGCCTGTATCTGACCTTACAACTGTTATTTCTTGTTCACAGTTGCACTTCTCAACAAGTCTTCTCACGAATCTACTGAATGTCAGATCTTTTTCGTTCTCATAAGACAACGCCAGCTTTCCTCTATTTAATTCATTAAGATATGAATACAGTTGGTAATCCATCCTTAATCGGACGGACTCGTCAGGAAATTTCCATTCCATATCAAATCTCAGAAGGAACTCATTTTTATATGATTCTGAATGATACGATTTTACAGGCTCTGGCTTAAGTTGCAAACTGCCAAACAACCGATACCGACCACCTTGTATGTTGAGTGGGACCATATTACCCTTTTCATAGAATGACCCATAGTGACGAGGTATCGCCTTTGATACAACATTATAAATCTCTTGCATTTTGTGTACATCTTTGTTAAAGACTCCTTTAAGTAATACAAGATATGATTTATACACCTCGCTTTCTGTATGATACGAAAGGAGATGCTTCAATCTAAACACAAACTTTGTTGTTCTCTCAATATCTCTTCCATTATTTGCATAGAATTCATTTGTGCGCTTAAGCAAATCAACAGGAAGTGCAGAAGCTTGTTGTTCGGTAAAATATGAAGAAGGAATTGAATATGAAGTAAACAACACAGACAGCTGTTTGTCATGTTCAGTACTGCTTTGTTTTAAAGGATCGAGCTTGCAGATTGCTCTTTGAATCATATTCTCTCCACCGCAGTAAAGAAGAGACGGAAGCAAAGCCTCAAAGAATTCTTTTTTCTCCTTATGTCCATCAATATATTCATCATAATGAGGATAAACAATAATTGAATAGAGAAAATCCAGAAACTCTCTCGGTGTAATAATTAGTTTGTATCTTACTATTGCTTCAATTATTGTATGAACAATGGTATTTCGCACTTCTGGTATACAAAGCAACTCGTAGTTCAGTATTATAGGATCTTTTGGACTAGCTCCATTTGTTATATCAGTTGCATATGCGGCATAGAAAGGATTATCGTCTGTTTTTGCAACAACTTTCTCCATAATCTTGGATAAAAAAATAGAATCAACAGGAATATCAGACGAACTATCAGCAAAGAACTCGAAGATTTGCTCATCAGTAAACATGATGACCTTTACTCTTTCCGTATTTATTGGTGGAGTCGTGTCATCATCATCAAAAATAGGCAAAGTTGAATTAACAATCTCATGATAATCTGACCTAAACTCTTTATCGTCAATGAGAGCATTGAGCTTACCTAGGTTTATTGCTAGAACGAGTTTCTTATTAGTGTTATATAGATTGGCATCTTTGAAATCCACAAGAGCGACCTTTAGTGTATCTATGGCTGTCTTCTTAGGAGAACTACTTGCAGTAGCATCATTATAGAAACTTGAATCTCCCCAATCAGACATCTGTTTAATACGACTGATGAGGTGAGATTTGCCATCACCTGCACTTCCAATTAATAGAACAATACCGCCTCCTGCCTTGTCTATTTCGTCCATCTTCTCCATTAATTTTGATTCGATGGGACGATCAACATGCATATATTCATCCCAGTTGGTAAATGCCATACCGTTCTGAACGGAATCAACCGAATGTTGACTTAGATGAAGAAATGCTTCTTTTAATCGTGTTGCTGCCATAATAAATTATTCCCACAAATGAGGATTTAATAATTTTTCCATCTTATAGTTAAACATTTCCAGCAACTCTTCTCTGTGCTGCGGAAATTTATCCAGAGTCTTCATAACTGAGCACAAAGGCAAACACATTTTAACTTGGTCTTTGCCATCGCCGTAATAACCATTATCTAAGTCTCTTTGGAATTCATCAAAGGATTTCAGATGAGGTCTGTCAGTTATATGTAATGTATGCTCTTCCCAGTAGGACTGGTTCCTATATGCAAATTCCCAAAAAGACATTTTCTTGTAGAACTGTTGTTGGTTACACCATCGGGCAATCTGAATATACAAATTAGATAATTCATATTTGTGGTAGTCCTCATGCCTCATAACATATCCTACACATCCATAAGACATAAGAATCCTGATGCGCTGGAAAAGTTCCCAGATGTCATTATAGAACCGTTCATGACTGTGTTCCGTCAACCTGAATCCACAGAACAAATAGAACTTAGTACCCTTCTTTGGATTGTATCGCTTCCAAATTTTTAGTGCCTTTTCTATTGTATCTCTGTCTCGCCAATTGTCGAAAGCGAAAATAAAGTCACCATGATAGCGAGCATGGGAAAGCATTTCTGCCATCTCCTCACCATAAGGGCTCTCGGCCAACATTCGCTCGTCCAATCCCTGACGGAATTGGAACGGCTGTTTGGTATCAATCAATTGCTGCAACAACGGTTTCCAAATGGTGGGCGAAGATGCCAAGAAGTTGTCGTCCCACAAATAGATATACGGGCGAACTCGACGACCTCGTTCATCTCGCTCATCATCCAAAAACCATTCGAGTTTCGAATAAGGGAGGATAGTATTCTCTTTTTTATTGATGCAGAAAGCGCAATGGCGTTTGCACCCACGAGTAAGGAATCCTATACTATACTTCTGATAGTCTTTGTACTTTTCACGCTTAAAGCCTTTCTTTACCTGCAGTTCCACAAAAGTATCATAGAGGTGGTAATAAGGCATTTGCCGAGCCATATCAATACCCTTTAGTTTCGGTCCACCACAATGATTGTCCAGCGAGTTCAAATACTCATCTCGCTCAAGCCGTGTCATATCCTCCTCTCGAAGTTTTGAGAATTCCCTAATGCTTTTGACGGTGGCATAGAAGCCTGTTCCGCCTACCTCAAACTTTGCCTCATCGGGTGTTCCTTTTGCCTTAGTATAGAATTCGGGGTCCTTGGTAAAGGTAAAAACCTTTGAGAGATAGATTCTGTCATATCGACTAATATCTGCCTGCGAGTCAAGAATGAGTTGAAACATGACACCATTGTCCGAGAGGAAACCAGCAATCTTCAACAATGCAAGATTTGGATGACGCGAACCATTGTCAAGTAGGTCTGCGTCAACCAATCCAATACACCGATACATTGGCGGTACTCTCAATGCTTTCATAACTACGAATATTGTTATGCAGCTTTAATTTCTTCCTTGTTCAGACAAACAAGATAGTCGTCGCCTACCAGCACAAGTACATCGGTTTCCGGCTTTGACCAGTTCACCAATTCCTCGAAGCCCATATTCAGAGCATCCTTCGGTTGAACCTCACGGCAACCGTCCTTGGTAGCTATTTCGTTCAACTTCTTGGCAGTATCTTCTTCCACCAAGTCAATCAGGCTCATCCATTCCTGATACATTCCGCCAACGGGAATCGTTATACTTGCTTTTGGCATATTTTGAATCATTATATATCTTCTTTTTTTATTCTTGTTTACTGGCATATTTTTACTAATATTTTAGTCCTTTCACTTTAGTTCTCTGAATCGCTGTTGTAATTCCTTCATGCGCTCAATCAGCATATCGTAAGGTAGAGAATCGCCATATATGAAGTTCTGCTGCATACTGGTATAGTCACGCCGCAGACTATCTTCAACCTCTGATGGAGGAACAAATGAAATCGTTGAGGGTTGATGACTATTATAATCAAGTCCACTCCATGCAGTAAACTTACTCCGATGCTCCACGATATCATTATAGAGCTGGCTATCGTTCATAGCCTCTTTTGCAAATGGCTTGTCCATCATCTTCTCAATATCATAAAGATGCCTGGTCAGACGTTCTAAGTGCGTGCAACCATTGGGGCGATTGAATTCCTCGTGCAAAAGAAATGCCTTTTCCAAGAATGTCCGTCCCGGTAATACTGTTGGAACAAGGAATGGGGCTTCTGCGAAAGGCTCGTTAGCATATTCCTCTGCAATCATCGAACGCATGGGAATCTCCTTAAATGGCTCTCGCATGGAACGACAACTTATCTCCAACTTCACCCGTTTATTGATATATGGATTGATGGAGGGAAGCACGGATTTGTATTCTATAAAGAGTTCCACCGGGTCTTTATCTGACTCCTTGACAGGCGGGACTACAACATTGATTTGGTCTGCCAGCCCTAATTCACCAAGTTGATTTGCGAGAGTTGGAGCAAGTGTTTCCTCGATATACTTCTTCGAGGTCTTGCGCAATTTGTCGCGTTGGTTCTTGCCTAAGTCTTTGGCAAAACCGAAAAACTCGCGATCGATCGCAAGATCTATATCTTCACTGAACCTGTCAATAAGATTCCATCCCTTGCTCAGACTCGTTCCCCCTTTAAATACAATGCTTTTTCCTGCAGGCAATGAGAATAGAGCTTTTAGGACCATGCTGACCCAAAAGTCCTTTTCTATTGCGATAACGTCAAGCTTCCGTTTCTCCCTGACGTTTTCAAGTATTACCTGACGCTCACTGATGTCAAGGTCTGTCCATAACTGCTGTCGTTTCATTCCTTATACCTCATTATAATTATGAATACAGAGGAGCCAGTTTCTTTCTAATCCAAGCTGGTGCTTTTAGAAAGTCAGCTTTGATTGCCTCTTTGTCATCTTTTGATAATATCTCTATAATCCGAGTTGCCATAGTATCATCTACATTCGCAGCTCCAAGATCCCTCATGGCTGTAATGGCTAAAGGAAACAAGGTACTTTGGAATGAGAACATCTTTGGTACGGCCCGCTTCAGAGTGATGGTTTGATTTCCAACCTTAATTGTACGCGGTGTACCATTAGTAATAAAAACAGCATTGGTTGGAATCTGGGTAGACAAGCCCAATTCGTTCAGTGCCATTGCGCCAGAAGGAATCACCTTCGCATGGTCTTTTCCCGCTACAGCCTTGGCAATTTCATACGGGGTAGGCTTAACAATGCCAAAACGAGTCTGCTTGGGGTAGAGGTAAAGCCCTTGAGTTAATCGTACTAGCATACCTTCCTCTTCCAACCTTGATAACACTCTCGTAACCAACGAGTCGTTGTTCAAGTCGGCAAAATCGCTAATGGTGTACATCTTATTTTCACCACCTGAAACGATGCGATTCCGTATCTCCTTTGATAGTATCTGGGGCATACAATTATAATTAATCCTTAAATTTCTGTCCGAAATTAGATATTTTTTTCGGAACAAACAAGAAAAAGCATGGAATTTTTTCATTTTTGTCCGAAATTAGACGCTTTTTTAAGACTTATTGACTATTCCGATGCATTTATATTGGTTTTCTTATCTCTATTTTGAAAAAAATGTATACCTTTGCCGTTGGTTGCTAGATGTTTGCTACACGGATGCTTATAAGCATTTTGCAACATTTTGACACCAAGCTCACGCAAGTAGTTGTAAATCAATGAATGTCTCATTTGAGGAGGTGAAGTAAATCGCAAGAAGCATTTATATAGAAAAGGCTCCCAAATTGGGAGCCTTTTTCATTTTTCTATCAGCCAGTATTCCATGTGCTTCGTAGTACGCTTGCTCTTGAAGTTGAACTGGACGTCGTTCAGGGCAGAGCCGATTTTATGGAACGGGGTTTCAGGGTCGAAGTTGGGGTAGCGCTGTGCGAGCAGGGCGCTGATGTCGCCTAGGCTCCACCACTTGGCAGTCTCTGTCTCCTTAGGCCGACGGAAGGTTTCGCCTATCATCTCCACCAGGTCGTTCAGCTTCTGGAAAGGCTCGTTCTCCTGAATCAGCGTGTCGATTTCCTCGTTGTTCAGCCAGAATCGCTCACCATTATTAAAGAGGTAGAGAGCCTGGGCAAAGAGTTGCTGATGATCGAGATTATCCTCGAAATTGATATTGCCGTTCACACCCACACACACGAAGCGTCGTGAGCCAGTAGGATCGACGAGCGGCTTCAGCTGGTTGGTCGTGCCGATGAATGAGGTATAACGCCGATACTGCTTGATGGTCTTGCCGTATGGCGGACGGAACTTCACATCGCTCGACGAAAGCAGGTATTTCAGCACAATCTGCTGCGACGAGGTGGTCTTGTCGAACTCGTCGATGTTGATCAAGGCGAAGCTCGTCAGCGCGATGTTCAGGTCGAACTCATTCTTGAAATTAATCTTATCGTTGTAATAATCGCGCAGTTCTGGAGGCAGCAGAATCTTGCAGAAGCGCGTCTTTCCGCAACCTTGACGACCAATCAGCAATGGCGTTAACGCATTACCTGTCAACTGCTTATCACTCTCACGCCACTGGGCCACCATACCTACGAGCCAGAACTTCAAGTACTTCTGCCAATGGGGCTGCGACGTTGGCACTCGAGATGCCAAATCGGCGATATAATCATGACCATCCCACTTGGGCAGCTGGTCGAGCCAAGTGTTCACGGGGTCATACTGCTCGATGCGCGTCGAGTCGATGAAACGGTTCACGTTCCTGTCCCATGCCTTCAGGCCTAACTCGGTGGCTCTCAGCGTCATATCGTTGCGCACCTCCTCCGTCAGCGGCTTGAAACGCTGGTCGTCGCTGAACTTCTCGCGATACTCGGCCACACCCGTCAACAGGTTCTGCCGCATTTCGAAGTTTGAGTGGAGGAATATCTCCGTCTTCATCTGGGCCAGCGTGTCTTCGGGCACACTTTTAAGTGGCTTAATCTTGTATTTCTCACGATACTCCTCCTGCTCTGACACACTATAGACCGTCTGGAAAATCTTTTCTACCAGCAAACGATCGCGATTCAACACGGGGTGAAGCATCGTCAGCCCCTGAGCATGAGCCTTAGGGATGCCCTGATCCAGACACATCGAGGCTATCTGCATCAGCAGCGTCGCCTCCTTATCCTCGTCGGGCAGGTCGAAATAGTGGCCCATCACCGCCTCTACGATAAAGGTCCAGTTCAGATGATACGTTCTGGTGACTGTTCGACCAGGCATCAGACGATCCTCCTCACGGCTAATCTCCACAGGCTGAGGCATTTCGTGCTGTGCAGTATCGGCATAGAAGGGACGAGCATCCAAATTGTACCCCATCTCAGGATCAGCACTCATATACACCGTACGGTCGAGTCGTGGCTCCATGAACTGGATGTCGAAGCCAAACTGGTTCTGATAGGCTCTTCGCGCAGTGTTATATACATTAAGGTGGAACTGCTGGATGTCGGCCTCATCTTTGGGCAACCCGCCACCAAACAATTCACCTCGGCACACAATCTTCACGCTACGGCCTGACCCACCCAGAAAGCACATCATTGTCTCTGGCAACTTTTTGGCCAACTCTCTGATTTCCACCGCTTTCTCATAGGTCTGCAGGCCGTTAATTTCCAAAACCACGAGACCATTATACGCCATCATCTGCAACTCGCCCTTGCGCTTGATATAGTCGGCTGCGAAACAAATCCTGGGCAGCTTGACTCCACCCTCCCATTGCACAGAGACCTGTCCGTCTGGCAATCGATGCGGATTCATCAGATGGTACACCTCGCGGGTATGCGTCACCGTCGTTTTAATCATACCCCCTTTGATGGCATTCGCCATAGCTCCTATCTCAACTCGGTTGATAACCTCTTTCTTTCCGTCTTTTTTCAGTAAAGTTACATTCATGATAGTTCCGTTATTCATTATTTTGCTGCGAAGATACGAAAAAAAATCGGATTACAACATGAATTATAAAAAATAATTGTGCAAAATGCCTACATGTCTACATAAAATCTTCTACATTGCCTATATACAAAGGGGTTTAGCCAATTTTTAGCCTACACAAACCCTACATAAAGCCTACACTCAGCCTACATAAAGCTTACATGTCACTCTGATACATTTAGCCCCCTATCTAGCAATATCAAGACAGGCAATCCGCACAACTTATCCTTAATGTAAACAAAAAATTCTCTAGAGAATTTAGCGCTTACCTCCCTATCTGGCAATTGTTAGTGCCTATCTAAGCAGTAAATTCTCTCGAGAATTTCATAACTACTATTAATCCCCATAGCTGCGAAGTCGTATCTTTCATCGTGCTAGCCCCCTATGCAGATGTTAAGAAGTACCCATTTTGATATGTTTTTAGCCAAATCCATGTAGGCTTTATGTAGGCATAGTGTAGGTTTTATGTAGGCTTAAATATTTGTATATTGCTAATAGTCTGTAGTTTATCTTCATTTATGTAGGCATGTAGGCTAAACACTAAATCATTTAGTAAAATTCAAACCTTTCGATTCACCAAAAATAATAAATTCTGAGATATTTTTGAAAATTCTCGGAAAAAAATGTATCTTTGCACAAAATCAAACAAATAATTTATGAAATACAGAATCAAGAAAGAGACCAAACCAAGACTGCAGACCTTTGGCAAATACAAGGCTGTAGCAGTACATAACCAGACTATCGAGAGCCGCCAGCTATTCGAAGAGGCTGCCAGATACATGAGCATCAGCGGAGGCGTGCTCGAAGGTATGATGATGACGGTGGCTGAGACCGTCCGGCGTCATCTGCAGATGGGCGACAAAGTGCGCCTGAAAGACTTCGGACTGATGAAACTCGAAATCGAGAGCGACAAGATTGACGACCCTAAGCAATTCCGTGCCAACAAACACATCCGTGGTGTCCGTCTCCACTTCATCCCAGAAAGCTACGAAGGCTCGCAACCCCTCTATGAAGGCATCACCTTCGAGAAGGACAAATCGTTCCCGCTGGATGAATAACAAAGTCACGGGAACAACAGGGTGTTGCTTATCGCAGAAAAAGTCCATTTTGGGGGGAGCGGAGGCAACGAAATCAGCATGCTCAGCTACGATATTTGGAGCAATTTCGACGTTCATTTGTGAATTATCTGTAAAACAATTGAGGTTTTAGGCTGAAACAGATTGAAGATAGAAAACTTTTCACTATCTTTACACCCAAACAAAAAATCTGAATGATATGCAAGACGTAAATCGCCTAAAATTAGTTCTGGTAGAACAGAAAAAAACAAGCAAGTGGCTATCCGAAGAACTGGGGGTAAATCCATCCACCGTTTCCAAATGGTGTACGAATTCCTCTCAGCCAGATATTGAGACCCTCGCAAGAATCTCAAGACTACTTGACGTTGGTATAGAAGAATTGTTCAATAAGAAGTTTATTGAATCTGTTTCATTTTAAGAGATCGATATTAGATGATAGATTTTAAGAATTCCAATTGGAAAAATATATTGCGAGATATTTATTCTCCAGAAATCGGTTCAATTTGGGTCGCTCCAAATGGGATTTGGAACAATTCCTTTGCCCATAACAAAGATAAAGATGACATTCATCCGTCAGTTATTGGGCGAGTATATGATGAGAATAGAAAATGCTGGCTAATCCCAGGTACATCAAAAGACTACAATAAAGGTACCAATGTCTACAGGGTTAAATTAGACCCAAATGATCCTGAATGTCCATATTCTCATTTTCTCATAAAATTGAGGATGACCTATAATTCTAAAGACCTATACAATCTTCAGAGAGGTTGGAATGGTATAGACACTCTTAGTGACGAACAAATAGAGGATTTAAAATTACAAATCAAATTTAGCTTAGGAATCAATGTTTAAGGAAGAATATATTATCGATCTAATATCTGGCAAGTTGAACCAGAAAGGATATGCCAGTATTGTTGGTTCCATTGCATCAATGGTTCGGCTGTATCATTGGCAGAAAAACATTGTGGTGTCTGACAATAGTGACCCAGAGTGGTCTAATGATGACATTAAAGAACTTACTCATCAATTTTTTGAGTGGGTTATTGCTAATGACAAGTTAAAATACGTTGATAAAATTCCGCAAGAATACTTAGCATATTACTTTACTCAAATGTTGGTTTCTTTTGTTGCCAATCGAATAAAAGAGGAGCAACAAAAAGTGGGCATTAGTTTTCAAAAATGTCAAGAGTTGGTCAAAGAGATATGTAATGAAAACTTTACCGAAGTTAGTTATAAAAACAGAAATTATATAAAAAGTCCATTGGTTTCAGAGGAAACTTTGATAGACGACTTAGAAGATTCAATAAAGTATCTTACTCATTATCCTATCACCGAAAACACCAAACAATTTAAACCGATAGTTAAACTAGCTATTGATGACATCCTCATGTCTGCCAATGGATACGTCCTAACAACAATTCTTCCCAATGCAGTATTTCAGATTCTTGACCAAAATGCATTCGCTAGTCATGTTGAAGATTCTGTAAAGTTTGAAGATTTAACCAACTCAAAATATGACGATGAAATCAATTCTTTAATGAATGGGGTTTCAAAAGTTGACGCACGACTTATACTTGAGTATGTGTTTCAAGATGATGAGAAGGCCTCTTTATCTGAATTAGCTGCCAAATACGACATGCCGAAAAGTACTATTCACAAATTAGTGTCTGATTTTAAGCAAAATATTTTCAGATGCTATATGCCAGAGAATGAGGAAGATGGTATTGCTTTTTTGCAGAATTTGGCAAATGCTTTGGACGAAAGGGCAAAGTAGGAGTATTATATGTGAAAAAACGCTGTAGTAATGGATATTATAAATCAATTTTTGGAGAACCCTGTAAATGCGGGTAATCCGGAGGAAGACATATTAGTTACCGCGAATGAAGTTAAACATGTCAATGACATGTTCTCTTCTTTGTGTACAAATCTTCCATTTTTAAGAATACTGCCAAAATGTAGAAAGAACCAAATATGGACTGTTAAAACTTGCTATATAGATTATGAAGGTGTTTTGCAACAGGCTAATCACAACACTTTGGTTTTATTAATTTCTGACCCTGAGGATTTAGACGATGACACTTCGTTTGTAAGAGTCTGCCCTATAACTCCTTTTATTGAAACTGCATCAGCAAATGACCAATTGTGTGATGATCCCTCAATTGTGGGTTTTCCTTTTTTTGTAGAGACTTGGAACGAACAGCCAATGTTGACAGAGTTGTTGGAAAATTTTGTCGCAGACTACTACCTTGATGTTAATGAAAAGAATGAAGTACTATCTGATGATCAAAAATGCTTTAGAGAGTTAGAAATCTCAAATGCACTGTACTTGAATCATTCTATTACTGCATACATGAATGAGATGGAACAGGCTAAGGATTTTTCATTCTCCGTTGACGTGCATTTGTATAACACAGTGAAGACTATTCATATGCCTATTCTTAATGTTCAAAAGCCCAAATTAGTGCAGTTGTCAGATCATGAAGAATATGCGCAAGCGGCACGCATGAATAATTGCGTTACTGAGAATGATTGTATCGAAATTGGCGATGAGAGGTTATCATTCGCTTTAGAAGTGAGAAAAAAATCCGGAGATTATGTTTTAACAATAATCCCTAAGGTTGACGTACAACTAATAAAGAATGGTCAGGAAATACATGGCATGTCTAATTCTGAACGTCTGGTTTATAACGGTTTGAGAAAAGGGATTTACCAGATAAAGTCAAAACAGTCTAACGAAATTGTAACAATAAGATTAAAATAATATGGCATACATTCCACTCATTAAAGAGACCAAATGGGTTGACCTTAGCGATGAACATAAGCGACTCAGAGAAATCGTTGAAGGTGATTTACGGAAAGGATGTTGCGAGAAAGGCAATATCCAGCCCATAATGCTTCAAGGAGCATTCGGCATCGGCAAATCTACGACACTTTACTACCTATTTCATTACGGGTGGGAAGTTCTTAAAACCCCCACGTTCTATATGCCTTTGGCTAAAATAGTAGAGCGAGTAAAAGTAGAAGCAATAAAATCGGCAACAGGTAAAGTTGAAAATAGTGAACTGAGTACAATCATCCACAGCATGATTAGGTCCCAGTTGGACTTGCTCAAATCTGAAAATTGGGATAATGTTCACAATCTTGACTTTCCAGAATTTAAGGGGAGTGATGATTCCGTAGATATATCATTTAATGATTATTTAGATGGCTTTAAGGCTGTTGTTTTAGAATCTGACAATTCAGAAGAATCAGAGATAGGAAGAACTGTTTTCTCTGAAGAAATTATACGTTCTGCACTCTCAACAAATAACACGCCACTTTTATTGGTTGACGAGTTTGAGTCAAAGTTCTATGAACTAAAACGAATCGTAGAGTCTTCTGGTGGTGGTATTTTGAGAGAACTATTTGACCAAATTGTTCAATCGAGACCATTCCAGTTGGTAATTGGTAATGGTCCGGCATCTGGATATGAGGTCGCTAAAGAAAAAGGTACAGACGGGAATAATGATAGCGAAACAGCAGCCAACAGGCGCTTAAAGACGCTTCAAATCCCATTCCCAACAGTAAACTTACTAAAACGAAAATTCATGCAGGGATGCCCCAATGGATATGTTAATTTTATTTGGTGGATGTCGCGTTGCCGTCCTGGACACATCCAAAAACTGCACGAGAGGATTGACTATAACACTTTTAAGGAATATAATTCCACAGAATTCCTTAACAACAGTATTTTCAATGAACCTATAGATGAAAGTGGGGAAGAGGTCAAATACCTTAAGATTTCTTATTTCAGTAAAATGAATAGTTATCTACGTCCTATTTCTGGCAAGCTTTTGTTAGATTTTGAGCCTCAAAGCATTAAGGTTGAAGACTCTTACAAAGATGCCATGAAAGAAAGCGCGGAGGATTTCTACTGTTCAGACGAATTGATAGATGTAGAAAAAGAACTTAATCCTGCACTAAACGATGACTTTGCTGCTTATCTTGACAAATGTAAGGAACAAGGGAAATATATAAGTGTAGATTATATCCGGAATCTTGCAAAATATTTTGATTATATACTTTACGCATGTGCTAATAAAGACGGTAAGATTGCGTTTAGTATAAGCTCTGCATGTCGCAATAAGAAAGAAAAATCTTTGGCTATATCATTTCTTATTCCACTCCTAGAACTTACTTATGATTTCATAAGCCAATATGAAGATCCTGATGATACTGTTACAAAAGACACAAAAGATTTTGTACTGGATTGTATTGAATATATAAGGCATTCTGTTGAAGAAGAATCAATAGATGACGATTTTGAAAACTTAAATGCACTTTACGATACATGCAAGATGAAGGGGGTATCAGAATTGTATATGCAATACTCTCTTCGTGCAATACGTGAAATCATAGAACAACCAATAGGTTCTCCCAAATTGAAATACAAAGAGATGGGCCTGGAGAAGAAAATGGAAACGGCGAACTTCAGACAAAGTGTTTTGTTGACAAATGGAGATTCTGACAATATGATTATATTCATGCCTGTATTAGAGGGGCAACAATTGGAGCACTATATCATGAGAGTCAAGGATTTCATAAATTCAAAGAAAGATGAACTTCACAACAACGCAAAGAAAACATTAAGAATTTTAATTCTTCAAAAGGATGAGAAAATAGATATTCTCAAGAATGAAATCTGCAATGATTCTGCAGGTGAGGTGTTGCCGATTGTGAAGTTGAAGAAGCTAGTCTTTGACTACTATGACGACTATCAATTCAATTTCGGAGGACAGATAGCAGACTTTATTGATTCTGTGGCCAAAATACTCATAACAGGTGGTTCTTGTGGTGATATCACTTGTTACGATGAAAACCTAACACTTGATTTTAAGTCTGTTGTAGATACAATTAAAAGTAGGGATTGGACTAAGCAGAAAGAGACCATCCGAACAATTGATCATTATTCTCGATTAGTGACAGAGGGAGATAGTTGCGTTCTTAGGTCTATATCAAAGTCTATAGAAGATGATTACAATAATGCTTTAACAGACATGATTTGCCCTAAGTCAGATTATGATGATAATATTTGTTGGGACTTTACTCGTGTTGACAGTGCTTCTGTAACAGATAATCTTAGCAAGTACATAGGTATGTTATACTTTGTGGAGAATGCTAAAAAAGTTTCAGAGATAAACCCCTCCCTGATAAGAATTCTTCAAATGGTAGGCACTAATAGTAATAGTCTATATTTATCCCCAGATGATAATAGTATTTTAAAATCTTTATACTTTGACCAGATCCGCCGTATTCTGACCAATGACAACGTTAAAACAATGCTATCAGATTATGACAGCGAGGATTACTTTGCAAGAAAGATTACTGCATTTGTGAAACTGATGAAGAAAGAACGTTCAGACACAAAACTTAGCGTTTTCTTCGATTTTGTCAAGAACAATCTTTCTGAACATTGGATTAATTCCTATAATACGAAGATGTCTTATGGCTCCATCAAAGGACAGTTGTTTATTCAGCTACAATATCTTTTGGCATATGCTGGTGATATGG
Source organism: Prevotella sp. (assembly GCA_015060535.1). Taxonomy (GTDB): domain Bacteria; phylum Bacteroidota; class Bacteroidia; order Bacteroidales; family Bacteroidaceae; genus Prevotella. The sequence goes on along the minus strand of SUYH01000008.1, from coordinate 7,649 downwards.
ATTTTTCTTTAATGCGCACACAATTAAACTGTTTGATAGAAGAAAATGAGAAAGCGTTGTCTAAAGCACGGACAGAAGTTGGCACATCGGTAGGATCGATAACAGAATTACTATATTCAAAATTTTATGCCAAAACCAATTCAACGAAAATGCCTTTCTACGGATATGATGATGAATTACTGAAACTTTCTCAGCTATTGTCCCTTTGCAAAAGGGTAATTAATGAAGATACATCAAGCATATCTGTTTTCTGCATTATATATTCAGTAGTTTCAAGAATTTCGGATATTACGAGCAATGTAAAAGTCGTTTGTGACCAATTTACTAACATCCTTGTATCGCTTAATTCAAAGAAGAGCCAAATTGAAAAAGATTACCAGATTCCGATTAATGAGATTTACAAAAACGAGCTTACTGCTAAGTTGATAAGCTATGGTGAACAAAAACCTGCAGGCCAAATCCCCAAGTATGATGGCGAATGGTGTTGGATTCAATTTGCAAGGTATTTAACACCTAAACAAGAAGTGCAAAATGTAATTGATGCAAACCTTATTCCGGCTAAGGAAACAAAAATTGATATTAATGATATTCAGAAGTTTAAAAACTTCTTGCAGACAACACTGACGAACTCATCATATAAAACAAAGATGGATGAAGTGATGGCAACCTGCAAGGCTTGCCAGTCAGAGTCAGAACAGTATTCTGAAATATTCAATTATATTGATGAACTATTAAAAATTGAAGAGAAATGAATATTGATAAAATAAAGACACAATACGAGAAAGCACTGGAATTGAAATCTAGTGAAAAATATGCAGACCTACTTAAAGTAGAACTGTCTAATCCGACTTGGAAACAAGAATTGGATGCTATAACAGAAAGACTTCATTCTATCGGTTCCAAGTCAGACTTTAAAAAACGTTTAGAAGAACTGGTTTCTCTTTTTGACCGAGTATATGAAAAGATTACTGCTCCTGGTTTAGATGCATTCATCAGGTGGATCCAGGATCATTCGAAAAATAATGATGAGAATATCAAGATATTAAGTGTTTTTCTTAAGGACAACTATGAGTCCTATTCTACTTCCATTGATAGCATATTGACCTCAATGGAAAATTTGCCACAGGAAGATGAGAAACATTTGTTTGATCCTATTGTTACCGATTTTAACAAAAAACTAAAGTCGGAAGTTTCTTCGTTTATAAGTTCTCCTGATAAGTTTGAGAACAATATAGACGATTTCTTGTCAACGCTTAGTTCTGAATATGCCGGAATGTCAGAAATAGTAGAACTTACATTTACAGACATTGACCAATTGTATACTCCAGAGCAAAAGGCCATTCCTTCCATATCTTTTTATGAAGGAATCATTCAGCAAGCTATTTCAAAGGGACAAAGTTTGAAGGAAATAGATGACTATGAAAAAGGTACAACCCTTTGTGAACGTGCTCAGGCAAGGATTAATTCTATAAGGGCATGTATTTCCACCTTAATCAAGACGGGTGTAGCCGACTGTGGTGACGAGGATTTGAAAAAACTATTCCTGCGATACGACAAAGAAATGGTTACATCAACAGGAGATATTTCAAAATCCCTTTCTAATTATCTTACGAATTCTTGGGAGCCATTACAAAACAATTACGCGTCAATCAAGAACTTTTACGAAGAAAGTACTTTGGAATTTCAAACTACAGACTGGTTAGGCATTGAAAAAGAGGCAGAAATTACAGCATTATACAATGAGTATAATACTGTAAGAAAAGGCAATGTCTTACCCCAGATACCAACAACTAAATTGGAGGATGTCGCTCATAAGTTAAATGCTTGCTATGATAAGATAGCTAAACTATCAAAAAAGGAAAACGAAACGTCAAAAACTATAAGAGAATGGTTCCAAGAATTCTTAAACACGTACAATAATAAGAAACAATTGCTCGACAAACTTGTCGAGAAACATCCGCCGTTAAAAGCTTCATGTGACGAGATCTATGCTCAAGGCAGCACTTTGACAACGCTCATAAATGGTATTGAAGCAATCTCTAGTGATGGAACATTTCTCAACGCTTTATCAGATGGTACAATCTATGATATGATTTGTGACATGAATAAAACCAAAGAGAAGTTTATTGAAATTCTTAAACAATCTCAGATGGAGGCACAAATTGACTGGCTTAATTCGTTAACATCATTTGAGATTGATGAAACCAATTTCAAGCCAGATTATCTCTTAGAATTACTAAAGAACGGTTTAATATCTTTATCATTCAAGAAAGAATTTTAATATGGTGCACACAAATATAGAAATAGTCCAAGCCCTAGATCGGCTTAGAATAAACAACTTATATGTTCACAACACCGAGCTTGAAGGTGTACATTTCTCTACTAATAAACTTAAAGAAAGAAAAGTATATCTGGTTGAAACACTTGCTGTAATTAATGCCTTGGTAGAGAGAGGTACTATGATGTTATTTGGAGGTCATGGCGGAGGAAAGACTACTCTATCCAAATATCTAGGGCAAATATTTTGCAAACTCTCCAAAGAAGAAATAGAAAATTGCATCCTTAGAGGCCATCCTCAATTAACTGAAGAAAAGATACTCGGAAGTTTAGACTTTGCCCAAATGCTTGGAAAAAAAGAATTAGTTAACGGCAAACTCAATGTCGTTTGGAATGAATTCGTGACATCCAAATGGAAAATTATCGATGAAATCAATCGATTGTCTCCTTATGCCCAAAACATTCTTTTGTCTCTTTTAGCAGAGGGAAGTGTAAAGTATCATGACCAAAGTAAAATTGTCCCTCCGTTTACTTTATATGCTACATTGAATCCAAAAGACAATGCAAATTCGGAGTTGTCACTTCCATTCAAGGATAGATTTGCATTAGCCCTACCAATAACAATGCCGGACTATGACAGTTTCAGCACAATTGGCAAAAAAGACAAATTTGGACATCAAGATAATTTAGAATCCTATTTGCAAGGAGTGGAACTTGCTGAAATTCAAGAGCAAGTTAAAAGCGTACCTTATTCTGAAGACGCTGAACTGTTTATTAATTATATCATTGCATCATATAGACTATGTGAACGCGCATCAAAAGAATCAAATGATATGATTTCTGTTGATAAAAATTTATGTGAAAATTGCCATATGAATGCTCCGGAGAAAGTATGCAGCAAAATCAAGCAACCTTTAAGTGTTCGAGTAAAAGAAGATCTTTACCGTTATGGTAAGGCTTTGGCATGGTTTCTTGGAGATAAAGAGGTCTATATTGAACATATATTGGCACTTTCACCATATATGATTTGGCATAGGTCTATACTTAGCAAAAAATACTCATCTTCACTTACCGAAGCATGGAGGGATACTTCAAGTTCTAAGCAGACAACAAACTTCATTACGAATATTGATCTGGATGGTACGAGAGAAATCATCAATCGTATATATAAGGAATTCCAAGGCGTAAAATATCTGCTTATAAAATTTCAAGAGGTAAAAACGGGGCAACTTTCGGAGGAAGATTTCGGTCAGTTAGTGCAAGATGCTCAAAGTTCAAACTATAACTCTTTGATAATAAACGCAGAGATACTTCCAGTTCTACAAAATAAGTATAGCTCAGTATATGGAGATATTATTAAGTATAATCAAAGGATAGATGTAACGTCAAACATAGAACAGTTAAAACAAATCAAGGAAGAAATCGCTTTCAAATATAATATACCTAATCGACAGTACTTATCTGATAAGATTGAAAGAAAGATTAAGGGCATTGCAGTTCAACAAAAAGAATTTGTACTTGAGAAAGAAGATGTTCTTTCAAATGTAGAGCTTTTCAATTGTATAAGTCGAGTGGCTCCAGAGATTGACTTGACAATAAGCGATCTTGAAAAAGCCAAAGAGTACCACATTAAAGACATCTCTACTGACGAGTGCACGTTGACTGTTAAATTTGTCCGTATGAAATATAAATTCACCTATAAGGGTGAGGAAAATACCGAATTATTCAAATATCTGTCAGAACACAATGCTATTTGATATAGAAGCATATAGACAAAAGGCTCAAGAAGCTATCGAATCCGTTTTTAATAACGAATACCATAGTTCCTTAGGGATACCAATGCCTGAAGTAAAAATGCTTCTAGCTGATGACGAAAACTATGCGACTGGCCAATACTACATAACGATTGATCAAACTTGGCAGATTCATTTGAATTTTGGAAAGCTCCCAGTCAGTTACAAAGAATTCTCCGATGAGGTTAAGGTGTTGACAAGGCATGAAATTGAGCATTACATGTGTTGTCCATTTGATGTAATATCCCACTTTCGAATGCTCAAACGAATAATTGATGTTTATAATAGAGATTTTTCTTCTATGGGGATAAACATTGAATTTGCTTGTGGGTCTATTTCAAATCAAGCTGCAGATATTATTGTTGATACTAAAAATTTTATCAGGCATCCAGAAGATACATTAAAAAGTGAGATAAATTGGATTAAGAAAGGTGCAGATTTGCGCCTATGTCCTCGACACAACAAATTAATGTTCTTAACCAAAGAAGCCATTTGGGGAAGAAGTTTAGAAATCAATGAGACAGATTCTGAACTTATGTCTATTGTCAATAAGCTTGCTTTAAAGTTTAAGGAAAATGGCATTGAAGATAAAAATTCTTTTTTAGATAAGACAGAGGAATATACAAAAGCTTTCTTTGAATTATATATAAAAGACAAGTTGGAATCGAAGGAACAGTCTGTGGACCAACAACAGAGCGCTCAGCAACAAAGCAGTCAACAGGGTGGTCAGCAACAAAGCAGTCAGCAACACGGTCAGCAGCAGGGCAGTCCAGAGAATTTTAAGCCTACAAATGCAGGACGTCCCAAAGATGGCAATAGCAATGGGAGCGCTTTTGTTTTTGCAGACCCAGATAAAATAAAAGAAGCCATAGAAGCTCTTGCTGAGGAAACAAATGTAAAGCAGTTCTCACAGATTTTGTCTATTGTTGGGATAGGGGGTATGACAGAAGCACAAAAAGAAAAACTGTGGTTCACTATTAACGGTGCCGGCATTATTCCAATTGAAGAATATTCTCTGGCTGGAAGCAAAGACGCATACACATATCCGTCTGCATGGAGGATTGGTGATCCTGTTGATGACTTGGATTTAATGCTCTCATTTATGACATCACCACGAATAATTCCTGGTCTGACAACAAAAAAATGGGAAAAATCCATAAATGACATTGAAGGGGTTGAAAAAAGGAATAGAGACTTGTTGCTAGTTTTGGATACTTCTGGTAGTATGAAAAACGTCCTAGATGAGTCGAGCAATATGCATCAAGCCGTTTTGGCTGCATATGGCATAATATCTTACTTCGAAAAAATACAAGGTAAAATAGCTCTTATAGAATTCAGTGAGAGGGTCGGAGTAAATATTAATTGGACTGATGACTATGAAGACGTTAGGAGTCAGTTGTTAGTAAATGGACAAGGTGGTACAACTTTCCCGATATCTGCCATTCGAAACACGATAGATAAATCTAAGAATGAAATCGTTACGATTATCATTACTGACGGTGAGTTGGGAAATATGCAGGAATCTCTGAATTATTTTAGGGAATATATTGATAACGACAATATATTATACATATTCATTATTGGCCAAAGTTCTACTTTGGCCAAATACGAAAGATTGAAAGATATTGGCGCAAAAGTATTCCAATCTAATAAAGCTGAAGAATTCTGTAATATGGTTATGAATGACCTAAATTAAAATATGAGAAATTGTAATGCTGTTTTTCTGACACTTGCACTCTCACTATTCATAATAGCATGTGAGAATAAGTCAAGGCAAACTGAACCGATTGTCTATGATAATCCGACTATTCTTGAACAACAAACTCCTGATACATCATCCTTTGTTCAAGAGGAGTTGCCTAAAACTGCAGCTCCTACAAGTACATCATCTTCCTCTTTGCACTCTCATAAGTCAAGTAGTTGCGATAATATGCGTGGCTTCGACCCTGCATCTGAGGACGAAATGGACGATAACGGCATGAGTCGGTATATGGAGAATAATGATGATGAAGGTTGGGATTAATGATTATTTGGAAGAAATATTGTAACTTTGCAAACGAAAATAGATTATGGCACTAGCAATAAACATAGAAGACCTGCTGAATAAACAGAGGATTGAGTCCAATAGGATTGAGTTCAAGAAGGGTTGGAATCCGGCGAGCATATACCATAGTATATGTGCATTCGCCAATGATTTCGATGATCTTGGAGGTGGGTATATACTTGTTGGCGTAGATAGTGACGACAATACTGGTATGGCTATCCGCCCCGTGGAGGGTGTACCCATTGAGAAGATCGACGGCATCCTTCAAGATATGGTAGGCTATAACAACAAAATGTCGCCCTACTACATGCCTAGAACAAGCGTTGAGGAAGTGGATGGAAAGCAGGTTCTGGTGATTTGGTGTCCTGCTGGCATCAATAGGCCATATTCTGTTCCAGAGAATGTGACAGCGAAGAATGGAAGCAAGGAATATTTCTATATTCGCAGTGGATCGAGCAGTATCATTGCCAAGGGTGAGGTTCTGGATGAACTTCGCGAACTGGCCAGCCGTGTACCGTTTGATGAAAGAGGAAATCCAGACATCAAGCTGGAGGACATTTCTACTCTGTTGCTTCGTGAGTATCTTGTGAAGGTTGGCAGTAAACTGGCCAACGAGCTTTATGAACGACCGCTGAGCGAGATTCTGGAGCAGATGGATTTGTTTGTTGGCCCATCTGAAAATCGTATGCTGAGGAATGTAGCTGCTATGATGTTTTGTGAGAATCCAAGCAAGTTCTTCAAGCGGACACAGGTGGAGGTTGTTTTCTTCCCTGAAGGTCGGCTGGTGAATCCCAATAATCTATACGAAGCCCCAATTATCACAGGCTCCGTCACCCAGATTATAGAGCGGACGCTGGAGTATCTGAATCGTATGGTAGTGATGCAGACCATCATCAAACCCAAGAATGATAATCACAGCATCAAGTTCTATACCTATCCTTACCAAGCATTGGAGGAAAGTATAACTAACTCGCTTTATCATCGCGATTATCGGGAGTGGGAGCCTGTTGTGATAACGGTAGAACCAAAGAGCATCACCATCCAGAACGTAGGTGGACCAGACCGTAGCATCCCTGCTGCTGACATCAATCGTGGAGAGTTGCTTATTTCCAAACGTTATCGTAACCGTCGATTGGGAGAGTACTTGAAGGAACTGGAATTAACCGAAGGGCGTAGTACTGGTATTCCTACCATCCAGAATGTGCTGAAGTCCAATGGGTCGCCTCGCGCTATTGTCGTTACAGATGAAGAGCGCACCTTCTTCCGTATCACAATCCCCTGTCATGAAGGTGCAGGCAATATCATTGCTGACATTGCGACAAGAGAAAAATCACCAGATAGTTCTCAGGAAGTAGACAAGAATATCCCCGATGTCCTGAAAGATGTCCTAAAGAATGTCCAAAAGGATGTCCTAAAGAAACTGACTGAAAGACAGATAGATATATTGGAATTGATAGTGCTTAACCCAACCATCACATTGAATGAAATGTCCAAAAGGATTGATGTATCTGTAAAAACAATCCAACGAGACTTTA
>SUYH01000007.1 GCA_015060535.1 Prevotella sp. | reverse complement strand
AGCCTCTTGTCGGATTCGAACCAACGACCCCGAGATTACAAATCACGTGCTCTGGCCAACTGAGCTAAAGAGGCATTTAAGCATCCGCTCCCCGATTGGAGTCTGAATGTCGGAAAGCGGATGCAAAGGTAGGCATTATTTTCGAATTACCAAAACTTTTCGAGGTTTTTTTTATCTATTGCGCAATTTTTCCTTAAATTTCTGCAGTTGAACCTTCATGGAATCCACACAAAGGTCGGTACTTTCTTCAAATGTATCGCTCACCTTCTCGACGAAGAGTGTTGTTCCGGGAACGGTCACACTCAGACTCACCTCCTTGTTCTGTGCTGTGGCAGGCTTAACAACCTTGCACTGCACCTCAACCTTCTGAATGTCTTCAAAAGTTTTTTCCAACTTGGCGACTTTCTTCTCGATGAACGCCTGCAGTTTCTCAGTTGCGTCAAAGTGAATTGACTGAATCTTAATTTCCATAGTTACCTCCTGTTTTTTAAAGGGTAAATAAATAAGGTTAAGCCCTTGGGTGGGCATTCTCATATACTTTTTTCAGTTGTTCAAATGTCGTATGGGTGTAGATCTCGGTCGTAGCCACACTCTCATGGCCTAGCAGCTTCCGAACACTCTCCAACCCTGCCCCATTGTTCAGCATCGCCGTAGCAAAGGAATGCCGGAGTACGTGAGGCGAACGTTTCTTCAGTGTTGTCACCATCGACAGATGCTTCTTGACGATGGTCTCCACCTGGTGGCGAGCCATCCGCTCTCCTTTGTCATTCAGGAAAAATGCAGTACTCTTGCTGTCCAGCACCTCCCGATTGCGTCTTTCCTGATATTGTCTGAGCTCACGTTCCAGCTCCGTTCCGAAGGGAACTATCCGCTGTTTATTACGCTTTCCCGTTACCTTCAACTGGTGTGTAGCAAAGTCAATATCCTTATCATCCAGTCCGATCAGCTCCGCCAAACGGATGCCCGTCTCATAGAATAATATAATAATAGTACGCGCACGTACATCTTTATAATGATCACCCCACATCTCGGGAATATCTATCAGACGGTTCATTTCCTCCTCTCGCACAAACTGAGGCAGCGGTTTCTGCTTCTTGGGACCTTTGATGGCATAGGCAGGATCCTTTTCCACCATATGTCGGGCTAAAGCAAAACGAAAAAAGGAACGCACGGCACTCAAACAGTTATTCACCGTTGATGCCATGTCGCCTTTATCCATCATGCTCTCCATCCAGTCACGGATGATGTCCGAATCTACCGACTCCCACGAGAGCTGACAATCTCGATTTTTGAAGTACGACTCAAAGTCTTCCAGACTTCGCCGATAAGTGCGCACCGTCAGTTCCGAACGGTTCCGCTCATAACGTAGGTAGTTCAAGAATTCTTCCGTCATATTCATTCGTTGCATCTCTTTTCGGCAACGAATTTACGAATAATTCTTCAAACTGCCAAAATTTTTTGGCTTTTTTTACTCTTCGTTAGTGCGCAGCTTCTGTACGTAAACAGCGTGCTCCATCTTCAGGCGCTTGAGAACAGAGGGCTTGTCGAACTGCTGACGTGAGCGGAGTTCCTTTACGACACCTGTCTTTTCAAACTTTCTCTTAAACTTCTTGAGGGCCTTCTCGATGTTCTCGCCTTCTTTTACGGGTACAATAATCATGTTGTTTCTTGATTTTAAAATTTTATGTTAAACTTACGCCTCGGGCATAGGTGCCACGAAAAGCGGGTGCAAAGTTACTAACAAACGAGCAAATAACCAAATAAATCCCCGATTTTTTTGTTTTTGTCTTTTAAAAAACAGCACGAAGGCCGTTGAGTCAGTTGATACAAAGCCAGTATTTAGAAGGGGTAAGAATCTTCTGGAAATGAGCAGTCACAGGGCTGTGTAAATGTATTCCTGTCCACGCTTGGTCTTTAGGAGCTTGGCACTCTCCCCCTGGCACCACGCGTCGAGTTGTTTCCTGGCAGAGTAATAGGTGAGGTGTGAGAACTGGGAGAAGAGTCTTACTGTAGTATAGCCTTTGTTGTCCAGCAGTTTCCTGAGCACATCCTCCAGTTGCTGTTTGTCGGACATGATTTTCTGTGTGTCGGGGTTCTCATAACGTCGGAAACCATTCGACCACTTCTCCAGCTCCCTGTTCCAGCGTTTGCCGGGGTTGTATTCCACTCCGTCGAACACGACGTCATGTCCAGTCACCTTGCTGGAGTCGGTTATCTCGCGCACCAGTTTCAGTCTCGGTGCAAACGAGCCGATAGGTGTATCCACCCGATAGCCCATAGCCATCAGCTCTCCTGCGGCACGCAGGAAATAGTCAAAGGCACGCATCAGCTCTCCGTATGGGGAGTGATAGTTCCTGTTACAGAAATCCTCCAGACCCGTCATTGACATCTTGTCTCTCATAGCAGGCCGCACATAAACCAGGTTTTTCCCGTCCTTGCCTTTCACTGGTGTCGGGTGAACTTCAAACAACATTCCGTCTTTCTTCCTTGGCATATCTCTCTACTTTTGGACAAAGGTACATATTTTATTTTATCTTCCCAACAAATCAGCTCCTTTTTGCAGATCATGGTGCTACTGCGAGTCGTTTTTACGCAGTTTCAGGTAGTAACCTCTGATGCCGTTGTTGGCTCCTCTGGGCCAGCGGAGTGCTTTGACGGCTACAGAGAGTGCCTTCAGACTGGGTACATCCTTGGCGCTCAAGTGTTTAGAAAGCTCCTGCTGGATATCCACCACTCGCCACAGATTTCGTTTCGTGTGCTCAGTAGTGGGTTCGAAAATACCAGGCAACACACCCTCTGATGTTGATTCCTCCATATACGACTGGTTGTGCTCGCGGATAACCTGTTCATCCTCAGAGGTAAACCAGTATAGGCAGTCGGGCTGGTTCAGTTCTGCGACGGCCTGGGCGTACATCTGCTTGTAGTTGATGCGCTCCGTCATGTCGATCTCGCCCTTCACCTCGATACAGAGATAGCGACGGTTGCCCTCTGCCGACGAGAGCGGCGTGGGGTCATTCGTGGTGGCGATAAACGAGCATAGTCGCGGAGTCATCGTGTACTCCGACGAGCGCATCTTGCGCATCTGCACGTCCTTCTCCGTCAGCAATCGCTTCACCTTGGCCTGCTCACGGTCTGTCTTGGCGTTGAACTCGTCGATGCATACGAGCCACATGCGACCCAGTACGCGCTCCACCTGCTCGGCATTCTGCATCTTGATGTCGTCCATGTAGTATTCGCGCATCGACGGCGGGAGGATGTTTTTGCAGAATACGGACTTCTTGATGCCTTCGCCGCCGATAAGCATCGGCACCATCGAGTTGCCGTAGTCGCGGTTGATGTTCATGGCCTGTGCCACCATCGCCAGGAACCAGCGGTGGAAGTATTTGGGCCAGAGCTCATAGTCGGTGGGCAGACGGCGGGCGAAGTCCTCGATGTAGTTGGCCTTGCGGTCCCAGTCGCCACAGCCGGCCAGGAATTCGTGTACGGGGTTGTACTCCTTGATGTGTGCACTCTCTATATAGATGCGGATGTCGTTCATCCAACTCTCGCCGCCTTCCTTCATCTGCTCGACGACGATGCTTTTCAGCTGACGGTCGGTCAGCGGCTGCCACTGCCTGAAGGTCAGGTTGTTGGGTCGGAATTCCGTCAGCTGTTTCACCACATTATAGCGAAGCTGGTAGCGGCGACGGAAGAAGTTCTCTATGGACCGGATGATGCGCTCCTTTTCGTTCATCTGCGAGAGCGTCTTGCCGTCGTAGGGCTCGTCGTAGGTCGTGCGGAACACCTTGCGGATGAGGTCGTCGCCCAAGGGTTTGAAATGGCGGTCCCATAATGTACGGGTGATGCAGGCCTCTTCCTCCAGACCGGCTTTATAGCAGTAGGTGGCCAGAAGTGCCAGCGCGTGGTCCGCATTGTCGGCGCACTCGTCGACCGCTTTCTTCATGCAGGTATAGAATTCCAGTTTGTAACGCTCCTGCTCGTCGGAGTCAGGATACCACACTACGGTGCCGTCGTCGTCCGCTTTTGTGCCGCTGTATGGACGCAGCACACCCGCTTCATCATGTATGACGGGCAACTCCAGAGCCTGAGGGTTGTAATACAGTTTGGGGTCGTGAGCCAGACGACAGCCCATCGTGAGCGACGGATCGCCTACGATGAGGTCGCATTGCACCAGAGCCGCGTACAAATGAGCAGCCGACTGTTGGGCATCCTTCAGGAAGGTGAGGTAGGCGGAGGTGTCGAGGCTCATGCTCTTACCCTTACCTAAAACCCATGGTGTCGCACCGCCATTGTAGGAACAGCGCACCACCACCTTCAGCGTCACGCCGCTTGCACCGGCAAAAGCCAGCATGGTGTATGGTACCTGCGACACGAGCTGCTTCATTTCGTTGACGCTCTGCATACCCTTGGGGCAGGGGATGTTGAGCAGTAGGAGCCGGGTGAACGTGTTGGGATGTTCCAGCCCACCCTTGCCAAAGGTGGCAGAGAACAGCAGGTACGGTAGCCGGTCCGTGTCTTCCAACTGATAGCGGGGCATGCCCTGCTCCATCATCAGCCGCAACTGGAGGGCTGCCCTGCGTATCGTCTCCGTAGCCACCTTGCTGTCCTCAGAGCGCATACGCTCTATTATGGTTTCCAGATCAGTAGATACTGGTGAGCCAAACTCTCCGTAACGGGTCTTTAGCTTTGTAATCTTCATGGTTGTTTGTTGTTTTTGTTCTATGCGTTAATTCGGACTACAAAGATACAAAAAAATAGGGGATAATGCAAGGAAATAGCCCTTTATTTTCGAAGAAAAAGCACTTTGGGATGAAAGAAACGTCATCTTTCGGTCGTTCTAATGCCTTCTTCGACTCGTTCAAACGTCACCTTATAGGGTATAGGAATGCTTCAAACAAGGGCAAACCCCTATTCCAACAGGGATTAAGAGCCTATCTAACAACCTTACGCCTATACCCAAAACACTTTACGCCTATACGCAAAATACATTTTGCCTATACCCAAAATAGATTGTTGAAAATTCTTCAGTAGCACTATAGTAGCACCTCAGTAGCACCATTTTTACCCCTTCTTACACCAAGTTCTTGTTGATTATCAGCGACATACAACGCTCAGTAGCACCAGTAGCACCATTTTATGGTTTACACATCACAACGGAGTGCTTCGCTGAATCCGACTTTTTTACTTCATATCAGACCAGCTCTTACGAGATTTGACCATATAAGTCAATTTAAATAGAGTAATCTGTCAAATCCATAAAAAGATTTGGCAGATTGCTTCGAATTTAGTAATTTTGCACCCAATAACCAACATAAAGATGAGAAATTATATTATAGCCGACAATCAGGAGCTGACGCGATTCGCGCTAGAGAGCCTGCTTAAGAAGGATGAAGAGGATGTTGTATACCGTGCATTCGACAGGGCAAGGCTTATGGAGCTGCTCAAGGAACACGAGAGTGCCGTAGTTTTACTTGACTATACCCTGTTCGACTTTGCCGACGAGGATCAACTGCTCATCATTGCTGAGCGCTTCAACCTGTCCGACTGGATACTCATCAGCGACGAATTGACACCCCAGTTCATACGACGCGTGGTCTATTCATCGCACCAATTCAGTGTGGTTTACAAAGACGGCCCCTTGAGCGAGGTTCGCGAGGCTCTCAACGCTGTCAGCCACCATACGCGCTATCTCAGCCAGCGTGCCTTGGAGACCATCATCACACAGCAACAACAAGAGGACGAAACGCCCAGTGTTCTGACGACAACAGAGATGGAGATTGTAAAGGGCATCGCTCTGGGTAAGACCACGAAGGAGATTGCTGCTGAGCGTTTCTCCAGCATCCATACAGTCACTACCCACAGGAAAAATATCTTCCGCAAGCTGGGCATCAACACAGCGCACGAAGCAGTGAAGTACGCGCTCCGTGCGGGGTTGATAGATCCTTCGGAATTTTACATTTAAAAAGTCTCACCGAGAAGTGAGACTTTTTTTGATATCCTCCAGCAAATCCTCTGGGGCTTCAAGACCGATGCTTAATCGTACCGTTGTATCTGGTACGGACATCTCGGCGCATTGCTCGGGGGTGAAGAGACCGAAGATTGTCGAGGCAGGATGGATGGCCAGCGACTTACGATCGAAGAGGTTCGTGGCGCGGCGGATAATCTGCAGTTTGTCGATGAACGCCCAGGCGGCTTCTTTTGATTCGAGGTCGATGGTGAAGACGGCACCAGGCAACGGGCCGAATTGCGCCTTCGACAATTCATAGAAAGGATTACCCTCCAAACCTGTGTAGTTCACGCGCTTGATTTCTGGCAGTTGTTGACATTGCTGGGCGAGCCAAAGTGTAGTCTCTGCCTGACGACGGAAACGGATATCAAGCGTGTCAAGTCCGAGCGTCTCCATATAGGCCACCTGCGGTGTCATCAGCGAACCGAGATTGGTTACCAATTCTGTCTTTACACGCGCCGTAAATGCCAGTTTCTTTCCTACTTTCTTTGTTCGGCTCTGCAAGGCTGGGGAGGGCGACTGCGACCAGTCGAACTTACCGTAATCGATGAGCAAACCACCAAGACCTGTGCCTCCGCCAGAGATATACTTCGTGCTGCTGACAACCTCGATATCGACACCAAACTCATTGGCATGGAAGTTGGAGAACGGCACGATGGTCGTGTCGGCTATCAGGGGCACACCCTTGGAATGGGCTATCTCCGACAGCTGGCGGATGTCAGCCACGAAGAGCTGCGGATTGGTGATGATCTCGAAGAACAGTGCGGCGGTTTTATCGTCAATCTGTGCCTCCACCCCCTCGGGCTTCGTGAAGTCTACGAATCGCGGCTCCACTCCGAAACTACCCAGCGTGTCGCGAATCAGCGAGACGCTATTGCCAAACAAATGTTTCGAGGCCACAATGTTCAGGCCCGCGCCACTTACTGCCGTCAGGGCATAGTGGATAGCCGCCATGCCCGTATTGAGGGCAGTGACACTTTGAGCGCCAGTAATCTGCCTAACTCGCTCCTCCAGATAAGTGACCGTGGGGTTGGCGATGCGGGCATACGAAGGCGCCATCGAGCGACCGCAGAAGGCATCGCTCATCGCCTTGGCATCGGGGAACTCGAATGCAGCGGTATAATACACCGGCATCGAGAGCGCCCCGTATGCGTCAGGTTTCTGATACTTTGTGGTTAATACTTTCGTTTCGTATTTCATCTGCTTCCAACGATCTTCCTAACAGCGATGACTAACTTATCCACATCTTCGCGGGTGTTGTAGAGGGCGAAGGTGGGACGGACGCTCATCTCGTAGCCGAGGGCTCGGAGGGCGGGCTGGGCGCAGTGGTGACCAGCACGCACTGCGATGCCCTCCTTATCTAATAACGTACCTGTTTCGGGAACGGGGATGCCGTCGAGCACGAAGCTTACTACCGACACGCGGTTCTTGGGATTGCCGATGAGCGTGAGGCCCTTAATCTGAGCCAGTTGCTCGCGGGCATATTCCGTCAGTTTGTGCTCATGTGCCTCGATGTTACGGATGCCGAGACGGCTCACGTAGTCGAGGGCGGCACCGAGTCCGATGGCGTCGGCCACGTTGGGCGTACCAGCCTCAAAGCGAGCAGGCGGCACATTGTACTCCGTGCGTTCGATAGTCACGTCTTTGATCATGTTGCCACCACCCTGCCAGGGCTGCATCTTGTCGAGCAGGTCCTTACGACCATACACCACACCGATGCCGTTGGGACCATAGATCTTGTGGCCTGAGAAGACGAAGAAATCGGCATCGAGCTGCTGCACATCGACAGGCGTGTGGGCGATGGACTGTGCACCGTCGATGAGCACAGGGATGTTGTGCCCGTGGGCGATATCGATGATACGCTTCACGTCGTTGATGGTACCGAAGGTGTTGTTCACATGACCTACGCTGACGAAACGTGTGCGAGGTGTGATGAGTCGCTCGAACTCACTCAGGATAAGGTCACCGTTCTTGTCCGTAGGGATGGCCTTCAGCGTAGCACCCTTTTCGTGGGCTACTTGCTGCCAAGGAACAATATTGGCGTGGTGATCCAGTTCCGAGACGATAACTTCGTCGCCAGGCGTCAAGTACTGTCTGCCATAGGTCTGCGCCACAAGGTTGATGCCTTCGGTGGTACCACGCACGAAGATGATCTCCTCGCTGGTAGCGGCATTGATGAAGCGCTGCACCTTCTCACGGGCCTCTTCGTAGGCATCCGTAGCGCGAGCAGCCAACGTGTGAGCACCGCGGTGGATGTTGCTATTATAGTTTTTATAATAGTCGCTGATCTTGTCGATGACCTGAATCGGCTTCTGCGTGGTAGCGCCGTTGTCGAGCCATACGAGGTCGTGGCCGTTCACCTTCTGATGGAGCACGGGGAAGTCCTTCTTGATCTCCTCCGAGTTCAGCGTATCGATCTCCTCGTAGTGCAGGTCGCGCAGCTTCTGCGTCTCAGGAATGCCGATGCCGAAGCCGTTGTCCTGAGGTACAGCCTTCACCGAACCTCGCGAATCGTCAGGGTCGCCGAAGTACGGCAGGTCGGCATAGCCGCTTCCGCCACCCAGCAGTTGCTTGAAGCCCGCCTCCAGCTCCGTGAGGTTCAGGGCCTCGTCAGGCAGCACACTCAGACGAGCCTCCCTAACCTCCTCGGGGCAATATCGTTGGGCGACCTCTCGAAGCAGCGCAAAGCCTGGGTCTTCGATGCCGTAGCCGTTAATATTCTGGATATCAACCATTATTTCTCTACTTTATTTCGATGCTGATAATCGTGATAATAGCCTACCTCCACATTCTCGAGAACGGCGATGGCGTCGTCGGTGAGGGCGGCCAATGAGAAGTATTTCGTGAGCAGGTAAGAGGCCACACCGAACTTATCGAGACCCATCAGACGAGCACTCAACGATGGTGCAATTTCACCAGGGATGCCGCTCTGGTGCAGACCGATCACGCCCTGGTTCTGCTCGCCGGTACGCACGAGGATAATCTTCGTGGTACCTACGCCGCGACCTGTCAGATACTGACCTTCTACCTCAACCTTGTCTGAAGGAATCAGGGGCACACCGCGCCACAGGATGACTTTCGTACCGAAGAGGTCGGTGGTCACAGGGGGCACACCACGCCAAGTACACTCGCGCTCGAAGGCGGCGATGGCACGCGGATGGGCCACGAAGAAGGCAGGCTCCTTCCAGACCAGACTCAGCAGTTCATCGAGGTCGTCGGGGGTGGGTGAACCATAGCGTGCCGAGATGCGGTAGGCGGGGTTGGCAGCAGCCAACAGACCGAACTGCTTGTTGTTGATGAGTTCCCACTCCTGACGCTCCTTGATGCTCTCAATCGACAAGCGCAACTGCTCTTCCAACTGGTTGTAGGGATTATTATAAAGATCGCTCACGCGGGTATGCACACGAACAACGGTCTGCAGAGTATTGAGACTGTACTCCGTGGGGTTCTCCTCGTAGTCGATATAGGTTTCAGGAATGATGTTGTCCTCCTCGTGGCCGCTCACCAGATCGATGTGCTTCTCGCCATTGTCATTGACACTGGCCTTCAGGCGCAGCTGCTTATCGACGGCCTTGTTGAAAGTCTCGCGGAAGTCGGGCACCTCCTTGATGAACTTAATCAGTTCCTTCAGTTTCAGGCCAAGAAATACGGTAGGTGTGATGGCACGGACGCTGACGGTCGACTCCTGTTCGTCCAGCAGGTCTGCCTCGCCGAAGTACTCGCCGTCGCCCAAGAGCGCAATCCGCAGGTCTTCGCCGTGAGGACCCTTGCTGATGACCTCAGCCTGACCGCTGGCCACAATGAAGAAGCGCTGCTTGTCCTTACCTTCCTCCACGAACAGTTTGTCGACATCCACCTCCTTCGTCTCGAACGAGCTCACCAGACGGTTCAGAATCTCGTCGTCGAACTCCGAGAACAGCGGGATGGCCTTCAGGTTCTTTGCCGTAAACGAGGGCACGCCATTCACATACTGGATGGGCAGGCGGTCGTTCTTGCGAAGTTCCACCTTCGTGCGGTTCACGCGGAATGTGCCGCCTGAAACCTGTACCCAGGGGAGCAACTTCAAAAGCAAACGAGGAGTGATACTGCCCATCTGAGGGGCGGTCTTGGTAGTGGTCGCCAGCCTTCTGGCGGTAGCAGTGGTCACACTGCGCTGAAGATTAGAATCTGCCATAACTTTACTTATTTTTTAATTGTTACTTTATGTGTGGTTCCTTCTACGTGTTCTACGGAGAGAACGTTAAATCCTTGTTCCTTCGCATTACGGGGAACATTGTCGAGGGGTTCGCCCTCGGCGAGGAGTACTTCCAGGATGTCGCCCTCACTGAGCTTCGAGAGCTCAATCTTCGTTTTCACGAAAGTCATTGGGCAATGCTCTTTCGTAATGTCTAAAACCTTTTTCATTGCTTGAACCCCCTAAGTTAGGGGGATGGGGGTCTGAACAAGCGTTATCAGACCTTTTATTGTTATACATGGAGCCTGCGCCTGTTCAGACCCCTGTCGCCCCCTAACTTAGGGGGCCTATATACTCAAATAAACAGCGTTTGTCCACCATCCGAGAGGTTCAGGAATGACGCCACGCCGAGCACATCTTTTACCTCAGGAATGAAGTCCTCTTTTTTCAAACCCAGCACGTGCATCGCCATCTCGCAGGCGTACATATTAATACCTAATGCCTTGGCAGCCTCAACTAGTTCTTCGAGTGTGGCCACGTTGTTCTTCTTCATCAGATAGCGGAAGATCTTCGGTCCTGCACCGAGGAAGTTGAAGCGCGAGGTTGGCGTCACCTTCAGGCCGCCCATCATGAATCCGAAGATCTTGGTGAGCCAGTTACCGCCTGTAAAACTTCTACCTTGCTTTTTCTTGATAGCATCCAGTCCCCAGAATGTGAAGAAGATGTTGACCTCGTAACCTACTGCTGCCGCGCCTGTACCTAGTGTAAACACTGCCGTCAGCTTGTCGAAATCGCCACTGAAGGCGATGATGCTCAGTTTCTTTGTTTCTGCCATATTTTTGTCGGTTTAGAATCTGGGTGCAAAGTTAGTGGGTTTTCGGCATCCCCACAATCGCCCATTTGTGGCATTTCGCATACCCTTGATATGGTATGCGATTTACCATCCGTGTGGGATTGTGACATTCCCCAAAAGGCAGTAATTTTGCACCGTGAAATTTATTCATTTTAAACCGACAAAGATATGGCAAAGATTTATGTAAATGGAGACGCGCAGGAAGTGAGCCTGCCGCTCAACGTGAGTGAACTGATTCAGCAGAATAACGTAGTACAACCGGATATGGTAAGTGTGCAGGTGAACGAGGAGTTTGCTGAACGCGAGGACTGGGAAACAATCCAACTGAAAGAGGGCGACAAGGTTGATTTCTTATACTTCATGGGAGGAGGGAATTTCATTGAACATTGACCATTGAACATTGACCATTATGATAGATTTTACCGAAGAACAGATACAGCGATACTCGCGACATATCCTGTTGCAGGATGTGGGCGTCGAGGGACAAGAGAAGATAATGAACGCACGCGTGCTCGTGGTGGGTGCCGGCGGCCTGGGGGCTCCCGTGAGCCTCTATCTGGCGGCAGCTGGCATCGGACGTATCGGCATTGTGGATGCGGATGTGGTTGATTTGAGCAACCTACAGCGTCAGGTGATCCACTTCACCAAGGACGTGGGCGTTCCTAAGGTAAAGAGTGCCGAAGAGAAGATTAAGGCCATCAACCCCGATGTGCAGGTGGATACCTACTATGAGTTTCTCGACTCGTCGAACGCGCTAGATATCATCAAGGAATACGACTTCATTGTGGATGGTACCGACAACTTCCCCGTGAAGTTCCTCATCAACGATGCGTGCGTGATGGCAGGTAAGCCATTCTCGCATGGTGGCATCTTGCGCTTTAATGGACAAACCTTTACCCATTTGCCTGGTACGGCCTGCTACCGTTGTTTCTTTAAGGAACCGCCTCCCGTAGGAGCTGTGCCGACCTGTTCACAAGCAGGTGTATTGGGTGCTATTGCTGGTATGTTGGGTACCATCCAGGCTGCTGAGACGCTGAAGTATTTTACGGGTATCGGCGAGTTGCTGACGAATCGTCTGCTGACGTTCGATGCCAAGACGATGCAGTTCCGTACCATCAACGTGAAGCAACGTCCGTCGTGTGCCATCTGCGGTGAACATCCGACTATCGATCACCTCATTGACTATGAACAGGCTGCGTGCGATTTGAAGAATCATTGAACATTGACGATTGACCATTGAACATTATGAAGATTCCACAGAACATCATAGAAGAACTGATAGCGCAGGCTCGGAAGGACGCACCCAACGAGTCGTGCGGCTATCTGCTTGGGACAGGCGACGAGGTCACCGAGAACTACTGGATGGAGAATATCGACCACTCGTCGGAGCACTTCTCTTTTGCGCCGAAGGACCAGTTTGCAGCCCTGCGCTATGCACGAGAGCATGGCTTAAAGATTCTCGCCAACTGGCATAGTCATCCCGCCTCGCCCTCGCGCCCTTCGCAGGAAGACCTGCGTCTGGCCAACGACCCCACCATCCGCTACGCTATCCTCTCGTTGCTTGATGGAGAACCGAAACTGAATTCCTTCAAGATACTGAATGGCGAGGTGGTTGATAAAGAGGTACACCTTTGAAAAGGTAAAAAACTAAAAAGGTAAAAAAGTAAAAAAACAAACCGGTTTACCCGCGATGCGTCCGCTCGAAACGTTTGTCGGTTAAAGTTTCTGTGCGTGATGCATCGCTTTTTACTCGAAAATGCGTAATTTTGCAGTCAAATTAGAAAGCAGAGATAATGAACTTTGTATTTATATCACCACATTTCCCGCATACCTACTGGAACTTCTGCCAGCGGCTGAAGCAGAACGGAGTGACGGTGCTGGGTATAGCCGACACACCTTATGAGAGTCTGCCTCATGAGTTAAAAGAGTCGTTGACGGAGTACTACCGTGTGGGCTCGCTGGAGAACTACGACGAGGTGTACCGTGCCGTGGCTTATCTGGCCTTCCGCTACGGACGCATCGACTGGATTGAGTCGAACAACGAGTACTGGCTGGCGCAGGACGCACGGCTGCGTACGGACTTCAACGTGACGACGGGCATACAGACCGACCGCATCCGTGCCATCAAGGAGAAGTCAGAGATGAAGAAATACTATGCTGAGGGCCAAGTGCCCACAGCCCGGCAGATCAGTGCCGCCAAGGGTGAGGAAACCGTTAAACAGTTCGCTGCAAGGACGGGCTATCCCATCATCGCCAAGCCCGATGTAGGTGTGGGAGCCAGCGGAACGTATAAGATTCATGATGACGCAGAGCTGAAGCAGTTCTACGAGACAGAACTTAACTACACCCGCTACGTGGTCGAAGAGTTCATCACGGGCGAGATCTGTTCCTACGATGCCGTCATCAGTCGTGAGGGCGAACCCATCTTCGAGTCGATGACTGTCTGGCCACCCTCCATCATGGACATCGTCAACAAAAAGCTCGACCTTTCCTATTATGTGGACAGGGAGATGCCAGAGCCGCTACGTGAACTGGGACGCCGCACGGTGAAAGCCTTCGGCGTGTGGAACCGCTTCGTGCATCTGGAGTTCTTCCGCTTGGACAGCGACCGCGAGGGTCTTGGCAAGCAGGGCGACTTTGTGGCACTGGAAGTGAACATGCGACCTGCCGGCGGCTATACGCCCGACATGATCAACTATGCCCACTCGACCGACGTCTATCAGATATGGGCCGACATGGTGGCCTTCGGCAAAAGTCATACGGCTATCGGCGAGCAGCACTACTGCGCTTTTGCCAGCCGTCGAGACATCTACCAGTACGTCCACTCGCACGACGAGGTGCTGACGCGCTACGGCGACCGCATGGTGATGTGTGAGCGCATGCCGGAACTGTTCTCAGCCGCCATGGGACAGCAGATGTACACCGTGCGTCTGGAAAGCATGGATGAAGTTAATGAATTTGTTGAATTTGTACACTTGAAAAAATGAATATCAATTACGTGAAGAAATACTCTGCCGCCCTCGGGCGTGACATGGAATACAAGACATACGGCGACAAGGGCCACCCCGTGCTCGTCTTCCCGTCGCAGGACGGACGTTTCTACGACTACCAGGACTTCGACATGGTGGGCGTACTCTCTGGCTATATCGACCGTGGGCAGATACGCCTCGTCTGTGTGGACAGCATCGACCGTGAGACGTGGTCGGACATCCAGGGCGACCATCACCGTCGCATCGAGCTGCACGAGCGTTGGTATCACTACATCGTCGACGAACTGATACCCGAGGTACGCCATTTCAGCAACGAGACCTTTATCGTCACGGGCTGCTCCATGGGCGGCTTCCACGCCGGCAACTTCTTCTTCCGCCGTCCCGACCTCTTCGACACGCTGCTGGCACTGAGCGGACTCTACTATGCGGGCTACTTCTTCCCCAACTATCAGGACCCGCTCATCTACAACAACTCGCCCTACGACTTCCTGCGCCAGATGCCTGCAGACCATCCCTATTGGGACATCTACCGTCATCGCCGCATCATTATGTGCGTAGGTCAGGGCTCGTGGGAGGATGAACTGCTCGACAGCACCCGCCAGATGGATGCCCTGCTCAAGGAGAAAAACATTCCAGCTTGGATCGACTACTGGGGTTTCGACTCCGCTCACGACTGGGCCTGGTGGCGCAAGCAGATCGTCTATTTCATCGACAAACTGCTGGCACCAGACAGGGATTACGTCATTTGATCATGATAAAGATTATAACATACGAACCACGTTATAAGGATGACTTTATCCGACTGAATAAACAGTGGATAGAGACATATTTCAGGCTGGAGCAGTCTGACCTCAACACCTTTGCGCATATCGACGACAGCATTATCAGAAACAGCGGGCAGATATTCCTGGCCATTAGTGCTGATAGTCAAGTTCTTGGCTGTTGTGCTCTCAAACCCCACCCAGAAGCAGATTGCTATGAGTTAGCGAAGATGGCCGTGACTCCAGAAGCACAGGGGAAAGGTATAGGTCGGAAACTCGGTGAGGCGTTGTTGGACTATGCCAAAAGTCACGGCGTAAAGCGCATATTCCTTGAAGGGAACACCCGTCTGGAGGCATCCATCGCTCTCTACCGCAAACTGGGATTCAGGGAGATTCCACTTGAAGGTAATGCCTACGAACGGTGTGACATTCTGATGGAAATTAAATTATAGTATCCTCAATGCTTTTGAACAAACATTTATTTTTATAACTAACAATGAAAGTAATCAGTACAAAGAAGGCACCAGCTGCCATTGGGCCTTACAGTCAGGCCATCCGAATAGGCAATCTCGTCTATACATCTGGGCAGATACCCATTGATCCTGCCACAGGTGTATTCGTAAAGGGCGGCATCAAGGAACAGACGCGCCAGTCGCTGACTAACGTCAAGGCCATCCTGGAAGAGGCTGGTCTCAGCATGAGCAACGTTGTAAAGACAACTGTTTTCATGGCAGACATGGGAGACTTCGCGGATATGAACAGCGTCTATGCAGAGTTTTTCACAGAGCCATATCCTGCCCGTTCAGCCGTTGCAGTCAAAACTTTGCCAAAGGGTTCATTGGTTGAAATAGAAGTCATAGCCGAGATATGAAGCTGAAGAAGCGATAAATCAAGTATTCTGCCATATTGATATTATGGTTTGCTGTCTTGGTCTTTCTGGTAGATGGAGTCCTTAAGTTCCAGACATTGGTTGACTATTTTGGTTCATACGCTTTAGTAGAGATTACGCTATTGCTATTTATCCCTGCAGAGATGGGTTATGGCAAGTTCTTTGTTGGACAAAGCGGCAGAGCCGAGCGCTCTCAGCCAGGCATCCCAGGCGGGTCAACGCTTATCTTTGAAATTGAATTGTTAGGTATTGCATGACGCTCCCGAAGTTCATAATCTGCATGGATGGTACTTTTCGTCTTGGAATGGTCAACCAGCATAAACACTTATCTGCTGGATGTACAGAAGGTTCCTTCCACCTATCGCGGCATGCGGATTGTCTATAAGTATGATGACGGTTTCCACGATGATTTCAAAACTGCGGTTAAGCGAGAGCAGAGCGATGCTTGCATCAGCTCTGCCGAGCGTGAGCAGTTTCGAACGGAGTTCAATGTCAGTGAAGAGCTGCAAATCGAGTACTATAACTGAGCAGGGGCATTATCTCTGTTAGTTCTTCGGTGAAAGATATGAAGCGCTTTACCCCCTCTGTAGTCAGTTGCGGATAGTCGCGGTTGAAGCGGACAAGGGTGGTTTGTGGGAATGCTGCAGCCATACGCTCGAAGGGAAAACGGATGATGACGGGGGTGTTGAAGCCTACACCAAGTTCCAGAAGTAGCAGCCGCTTGGTGCTGGCTTGCTCGACAAACGACTGATAGCGGCTTGCTTGCTGGTGCCAATGGGCATCCTCTACAAAAGTGTCATCGCAGCGGAGGTTCAGCGATACAGGTTTCCCATCTGGAGTATGAGGAATCAACTCTGCTGGTATGCGGCAGTCTTTGATGAATGTCAGCACTTGGTTCACCCAATCCTGATTACTCCATGTTTCTTTGGGGAATCCTGACTTTGGCTGAAATAGAGCATAGTCGCCTTGTGTGGCGAAGATGCGTTCCATGTCGAATCCTGCCTTTTTGAACTGACCATCTACGTTGGTAGTGATGACGAAGTAATTCTTCTTCTGCACAACATCGAACAACTGACGATAGAGCTGTAGAGCTTCTGGGCGATAACGAGCAAACCACAAATGCTTGGCCCACTGAGCCCACAATTCTTCTTCAGTCTTGTAAGGATAGAACGATGCTGAATAGAGGTCGCTAATGCCGTAGCGGTTGATCCATTCTGCGAACTCGCGATGGAAATCCTCACCGACATAGTCCAATCCTGCGGCAGCAGAAAGTCCTGCACCAGCACCAATCAACACGTAGTCGGCATCAGCAATCAGTTGATGCAACTGTTCAATCCTCTGTGAGTAACTGTTTGTAGATGTCATAATCCTTATCTAAAAATACGTTGAAAACAACAGTCTTGACTGACTGTCGTGGATAACGTTTCACCGTCTCGATGGCAATCTCCGCAGCCCGCTCGCTGGGGAAATGGAACACGCCTGTTGATATGCAGCAGAAGGCGATGCTCTCAAGGCCTGCCTGCTCTGCGAGGTCAAGACACGAACGATAACACTGAGCCAATTGTTCTTCTTGTTCCTTTGTTGGCACACCTGTTTCTATGATGGGGCCAACGGTGTGGATGACGTGCTTGGCAGGCAGGTTATAACCTTTAGTCATCATGGCCTCGCCCGTTTTCAGGAGTTTGCCCTTCAGCTGATCGTTACACTCCTTTCTGAGTTGGATGCCTGCTGCA
Source organism: Prevotella sp. (assembly GCA_015060535.1). Lineage (GTDB taxonomy): Bacteria > Bacteroidota > Bacteroidia > Bacteroidales > Bacteroidaceae > Prevotella. Next base: position 166,280 of record SUYH01000007.1, on the reverse strand, counting down.
GAGTGGATGCAGTTGTCAATGCAGTTATGCAAGGGTGTCCAGCAACCAAGCCCTTGGGCATTGGCAGCATTGACGATGGCATCGACCTTTAATCGGGTAATGTCACCATGCCAGATACTTAGCCCTTTTCCTTCAATCGTCACTATTCCCTTGCCCTTTGCCTGTTGCTGCAACTCAACATCCTGCATTTTAATCAAGTCTTGCGAAATCGGTTTTGGCTCCCAGACATTCATTAACGCCCGCATCATCCGCTGCCGTTCTTCCAGTGAAGAAGGTATCCGATGGCTGACCCTCTCGTCAGCCATCAGACACTGGATGATGTTTTTCAGATTCTCAAGCCTGTCCATTGCTTACAACTTTTTATACAGAGCCTGTGCCAGTGCGTCAGCATCTCCAGGAAGTCTTGGATAAGCAGCCTTCAGAGCCTCGGCAAATGTGGCAGCGTCCTTGTTCTGAGCCAGCAGTTCCTTCACCTTCTGTAGATAGGCAATCTTGAACTCTACCTGAGCCTTTTCAGCCAGACCGCCATGACCTCCGATGAAGTACTTGGCACCTGATGCGAGTGACTTCTGAGCCTCGGCCAACTCTGCATCAACAGCTGCGGCATTGGCAACCTGAAGCGGGCTTATGTGTGCCTCGGCGGGAGTCCAGTGTGTGTAGTAAACCTGCTTGCCGATGATAATAGAAGCACCAGGGAAGTCGGAGGTAGCACCATGCTGGAAGTCGAAATCAACACCAGCCCAGTTCTGAGTCTGTCCGAAGGGAACTTCAGCGGCTTTCTGAGTGGGCAGTTCTACCATCGTGTCACCAAACTGATCGGCAAAGCTCTTCATCATACCGCCATAAACGGGACCTTCGATGAATGCGGGCATACCCTCAGGCATGGTCAGTGGCAGTTTGTCTGAACCACCAAGGTGATAGTCGGTAATGTCGGTCACGATGGGTTTGCCCAGTTCTGCGATGTAGTCGGCAAACTCCTTGGCATTCACCTTGAAGAGTGGGTACTCCATCACCACAAGACCACTGTCACCTTCTACGATGTAGCTGGCATCGCCCATCACGTCGTTTGAGTTATACACGTGCAGTTTGAAGCCGTCGAGGTCATAGCTCTGGAATGCGCCTACCAGTGAGTCCTTCTCTACTTCCTCCTGCTCTGCGGCAGCCTGCTGATTCTTTGTACCATTGCAGCTCATCATGGCGACAGCTGCGAGTGCGATTACGAAATACTTTTTCATTGTCTTTACCTTTTTATTTATTATACATGTTTGTTTCTTTTGACGGTGCAAAGGTACGGTGAATTTTTCATTCCCACAAGAAGGCACTTTGAAGTAACATAGTTACCAAAAAGTAGGAATTGTGATGTTATCGGGGTTTGCTGAAAACGACTTTAACTTTGATTAACTTAGTGTAATTTGGTAATTCGGTTTCTTTTGGTTACTTTTGCGCTGTAAACGTAATATAAGCAAGGGTATGGCAGATATAAAAGCAGAGTATTTGGCTTGTCCAATCAGGAATGTAATCAGTCGTTTCGGCGACAAGTGGTCGATGTTGGTGCTCTATATGCTTCACAACAACGAGACGGGCATCCTTCGTTTCAATGAGATTCGCCGTCTGATGACGGACTGCTCCCAGAAGATGCTCTCACAGACGCTGAAGAATCTGGAGCAGAGTCATCTGGTGCATCGTAAGGTCTATCCGGAAGTTCCTCCCCGCGTAGAGTATTCACTGACCGACACGGGCAAGTCCCTGATGCCAGCCATCATGGCACTTATCGCCTGGGGCAAGGAGCATTTCGATGAAGTGGTAACTGATTAACAGTGTATGACAGAGAAAGAGAAGATGTTGGCAGGACTGGTTTACGATGCCGTTGCCTCTGAACTACAAGAAGGTTTGCAAGCTACGAGAGAAGCCTTGCATGAGTTCAACATTCTCCGTTCATCTGAGACTCAGCGGAGGAAGGAGATTTTGAAGGGTCTGCTGGGGTATACTGGCGATGATAATTTCCTCATCAATCAGCCGTTCCGCTGCGACTATGGCAAAAACTTCACCGTTCTCAATGAAGCGCCAGTTTCCATCGGCGATGATTGTTTTATCGGTCCCAACGTTAGCATCTATACAGCATGCCACAGTACAGACCCTATAGAACGGAATACCCGTCAGGAGTGGGCAAAGCCTGTTACCATCGGAAACAACGTTTGGATTGGTGGCAGTGTCACCATTCTACTTGATGTCAGCATCGGCGACAATGTGACCATCGGAGCTGGATCGGTTGTAACTCGAGATATTCCCTCTAATACCATTGCTGTCGGTAATCCATGTAAAGTAGTAAAGAGCCTGTGAAACAGAATTCGCTTCATAAAAGAATAAGGAAATCTAAGTCAAAACTATAACGGTATGAAAGTAAAGATACAGACAATGTTGGGCGACATCGTGGTTCGCCTGTATGACGAGACTCCCATCCACCGTGATAATTTCGTAAAGTTGGTGAAGGAAGGGTATTATGATGGTACGCTGTTCCATCGAGTAATCAAGGACTTCATGATTCAAGGCGGTGATCCAGACTCAAAGGGTGCACCTGCTGGCAAGATGCTTGGCGTAGGTGGTCCTGACTATACGCTGGAGGCCGAAATCAAAGATGGTCTCTTCCATAAACGTGGAGCCTTGGCAGCAGCACGCCAGGGAGACGAGGTGAACCCTGAGCGCCGTAGCAGCGGTTCACAGTTCTATATCGTCTGGGGACAGGTATATAACGAGGGGCAGCTTCGCCAGTTCACCAAGCAGTTGAAGATGCAGAAGATTCAAGATACCTTCAACCAGTTGGCCAAGGAGCATCGTGACGAGATTATGCAGATGCGTCGCGAACGCAACCGTGCCGGACTACAGGAACTCCAAGACAAATTGGCTGCAGAAGCAGAGAAGCAGGTTCAGGGTAATGGTTTGACAGATGAGCAGCTAAAGATCTACTCTACCATTGGAGGCACGCCCCACCTTGACGGACAATATACCGTATTTGGTGAAGTGGAAGAGGGCCTCGATGTCGTGGAGATGATTCAGGGCACAGCTACCGCACGTGGTGACAGACCTGTTGATGACATAGAAATGCGGATTTCAATTATTGAATGATATGAAAAAGGTATTTGTTGTATTACTTTCCGTTCTCTTTCCCCTGTTGGCAAATGCTCAAACGGGTCTGAAAAAGGTTTATAACGAGGACGTCGACCCCATCGAGCAGATAGACCAAGCGATTGTCAAGGCGAAATCTGAGGGAAAATTCGTCATCTGTCAGGTTGGTGGCAACTGGTGTCCCTGGTGTTTGAGGTTTGCAGACTATATTACGAATGATACCAATATCAGCAATGTCATCAACGAGAACTTCGAGTATATCCATGTGAATTACAATCCGCGAAAGTCTCAGGGAGCAGAAAAGCTGGAGCAAGGAAAAACCCTCATGAAGCGCCTGAATAATGCAGGACGTTTCGGATTTCCTGTGCTTGTTGTACTCGATGAAGAAGGCAGGGTGATTCATATTCAGGATTCAGGCCTTTTGGAGGAAGGAGAGGGCTACAATCAAAAGAAGGTCTTGGGCTTTTTCCAAAACTGGACACCCAAGGCTGTCAAGAACTGATGTCAGAATGATGAGTAGAAAGGAATGCACTCTCTCCGATAGGACATATTTTCTGTATCGGGATGAAACAGCCACATATCTGCTGATTCAGCCAATAGACGAACACGACTTGGAGGTATTGGATCAAGAAGTCGAAGCAATCAAGGAGCTATCTGATGAGCCATTTTCGCTTGTGGCTTTTATGATAAAGGACTGGAATCAGGAACTGACTCCCTGGGGTGCACCTCCTGTATTTGGAAAAACTCCATTTGGCGATGGAGCAGAAAAAACGCTGGAGTTCGTCACAAGTCATCTGCTGCCAGAGGTTCAAGATATTATTCCTTACATCATACTTGGCGGCTATTCTCTGGCAGGTTTGTTCGCCTTATGGGCAGGGTATCAGACAAGCAAGTTTGAAGGCATTGCAGCTGCCTCCCCATCTGTATGGTACCCTCAGTGGATTGATTTTGCATCAGAGAATAAACCGCTCGCAAAGTCCGTCTATCTCAGTCTTGGCGACAAGGAGGAAAAAGCAAAGAATCCTATGATGGCACAGGTCGGCAATGCTATCCGCAAGCAGCATGAGCTATTGATGGAACAAGAGGTTAATACCATATTTGAATGGAACGCAGGCAACCACTTCGTCGATTCCGACAAGCGGATGGCAAAGGGATTTGCCTGGCTCCTAAATACTCATAAAAAAACTCTTCTTAATTCACTTTCAACAGCTTTCCATTCACAAACAATCGGTGGCCGTTAGCCTTGATGAGTGACGCATCGCCCTTCAGAGATGTAATGTAGGTATCGGCTATAAGTGTCCATGTGCAGTCATCGCCAAGGGTGACATTCACAGTTCCAGTTTCAGTAGATACTGTGTTGCCTGCAGCATTGGTTATATTGCCGCTGATGGAGCCATTGAATGTTGAACTATCCGCCAGATTCAGTGTCAGTTCAGAGTCATTGCCCACAAGGATGGTGCCTTCCAATTGCTGATGACTCGCATTAAGCGTTGCTTTGTTGCTGGCTCCCTGCCATCCGTCAGCACATACTGACAACAAAACCGTGGCAGGATCTTCATTCACCAGTTTGACATTGTTCAGAGATATAATGGCATTTGTGTTGGTCACATGGAACAAATGGCCCTGCTTATTGGTCAGCGAACCGCCATTCATCGTGAAATGCGAGTTGCCACTATCGGCATCGCCTGAGAACGACTGATAGATCATGATAGCATCCAAGAACTGTGCATGACCATTACGATTCGTATTGCTGACAGTCATCTGACAGTTGTTTAGCGTAATGCTGTTCTTGCCCTCAATGCAGACACCTTCAGACATGTTCGATGTAAGCGTAGCGTTTGATACTGTCACATCGGCAGTAGAATAGATAACAGGTGAACCAAGACCGTTACTCGTATAGCTGCCACCATCTACGGTCACGACGCCACCGCCACGATCGGTACGAATTGGGGCCGACGAACGACCGCTGGTGTTGATGGTCAGATTCTTGGCCTTTGTTACACCGCCACCTGTAGTCATGATGCCACCAGAGCCATCGCCTGTGGTGGTAATCTTAGTATCCTCGATAATGACGGTTGTACCATCGCCCTGACCACCATTATGTCCACCGTTACCTCCGTATGAGAATACGCCGTTGGCACCTGTAGCGTTACTTGTGATTACGCCTCCTTTGATGGTTGTTGTGCTGCCACCCTTTACAAGCAGGGCAGCGTTGATACCGTAAAAGCTACAGTTATCACCACCATCAGAACTGCCTGTCTTATTGATAGTGGGCTGAACAATGGTCACAGCCTCCTTAGTGTTTATCAGCAATGCATTCTCATCAGTCTTACTGCTTTGGTATGTCTTGCTCATCTCTGTGACAGATGTCTTCAATTCTGTAGCTCCAGAGTAGGTGATATTCTGATTACGAGAGCCGGGGCCTCCCATACCACCTGGAGGCATGGGCATGCCTTGGCCTAAAGACTGCTGACTACCAAAAAGGAACTCACGGTTTTTGCGCTGAGAGTAAAACTGAGGCTTTATCTTTTGATAACCCTCGTATTGCTGTTCGGTTAGGATCTTACCGATAGCCTTGTCGTACTTCTGCTGTTGCTTGTCATAGTCGTATGACTTCTCCTGTGACTGTTCTCCGGGCATACCGCCTCTCGGACTTCCAGGCATTCCACCGCCACGTCCACCAAAGCCACCGCCAGGCATACCACCTCCGAAACCTCCGGGCATTCCTCCACCGGGGCCACCCATGCCGCCACTTGGTCTACCGCTGGGACGCACGCCCATTGGTGGACGCTCTCCTTCAGGACGTTCCATCTGCATTCCCGACGTTCCGTCGCCTACCCGTAACCTTTCGCCCACAATCAGTGTCTTATACTTCTTGTTCAACTTAGCCACCTTCTTCTTCTGTTTCTCGTTTAGCTGCAGTTCCTTGACCATCTGTTCAGTCATCTGCTCATAAGTGACTCTCTTCTGTTTTCTTGGCATGGCCTCTTGTGCCATCAGAGAACATGACAGCATAAACATGCCAACAAGCATCATAATAACCTTTTTCATTTTCTTACAATTTTAGAATTATGATGCAAAAGTAAGTTCTTCTGCAGAACTATCGAAAAATAATCAACGAACAACGGGAATGATTCAACAAAGAGCGTGTAATACGAAAATAAATGCCTTATTTCACTTAAAACTATTTGCAAATATAGTAATTATTGGGAAAAAATTGCTAACTTTGCACGCATATTTGGCAGTAATAAAATAGAGACATCGAGATAGTTCATGGCAATAGAACAAGCAATATTCCGCAGGTCGGAACTCCTGTTGGGCGATGAAGCGATGAGCCGCATCGGTGAGAAACGCGTGATCATCTTTGGTGTGGGTGGCGTTGGCTCTTGGTGCGCTGAGAGCCTGATTCGTTCTGGCATCAGGAAGTTGACGATTGTCGATTCCGACCGTGTGTGCATTACGAACATCAATCGTCAGCTGATGGCGACAACGAAGACTGTGGGACAGGTGAAGGTGGAGGCTCTCAAGGAGCGTCTGCTGACCATCAACCCCTCGGCAGAGATTACAGCCCTGCAACAGATTTTTACGGCAGAAACCGCTGAGAGCTTCCAACTCGACAGCTACGACTATATCATCGACGCCATCGACTCGCTGAAAGACAAGGCACTGCTCATCCTCATGGCTTGCCAGACGAAGGCGAAGCTGTTCTCGTCGATGGGTGCTGCCCTGAAGCTCGACCCCACCAAAATCCAGGTGGCTGAGTTCTGGAAGGTCAAGGGTGACCCCCTTGCCCGTGCGCTCCGCAATCGTTTTAAGCGCGACAAGCAGTTCCCCAAGCGCAAGTTCCAGTGCGTCTTTTCCGACGAGCTCTTGGAAAACAAAGGTCATAACGCTACTTGTGGCACAGAGAAGTGTATGTGTCCTAAGACTAAGAGCGGTCCTGGAGATCCCAACCTGCTCAATCACGAGTGGTGCTCGTCGAAGGCTCAAATTAACGGCACGCTGTCACACATCACCGCCATTTTCGGCTTTATGTTGGCAGGATTGGTGCTGCAAGATGCCGTGAAATAAGCCGTATATCGTCAATATACCATATTTTTGTGATGCGAAATGCCACGCTGGTGGTATTTCGCATTTTTTATTTCTGCCGTACCTTTGCACCCAGAAACATTAAATTCACTAAAAAGATATAAAGAAACGACAACAACATGAAGAAAGCAGTATTTACAATAGCATTGATTTTAGGGCTGCAGCTTAGTCTGACAGCCGTTGCACAGAATAATGATCTGATAGCCCTTCGAGTACCTCATTTTGTACGTCCGTTAGTTGAGAAGTGGGTTACTGAGTATCAGAAGTCTAACATCAACGTGGATTTCCAATTCGTTTCAGGGAAATCCCAAGATAACAACAACACGATTTCATTCACTACCGACGATAATGCCGTTGCTTTCGCGCGCTTTGCCGTACTACCCATTACCACCAAAGCATCAAAAGCACAACAGCTGATAGGATCCCATCGCCTTAATGCAAAGAAATTGAAGAGTCTCTTCTTTGAGAAGGAAGATTTTGACGAGGAAGAAGAAGACAACGACAACGAACAAGCACTCCATATCTATACAGGTAGTGGTCAACAATCTGTTTCCCGTTTCATTGCATCTTATTTCAAACAGGAGACAGCAAACTATAAAGGTAAAAAGATATCAGGCGACGACAGTTTCCTCAATACCGCCATTAGCCGCGACCCTCTGGGTATTACCTTCAACCCGCTTTCCAATATCTTTGACTTGCAGAGCCGAGAAGTGCGTAGCGACCTTGCATTGCTCCCTCTTGACATCAATAAGGAGGGTAAGCAGGTTCTCAATGAGGGACATCTCGACCAGATTATAACTTTGCTCGAAAATCAGACATATAGCGAGATTCCTGTTGGTACTATCGGACTGTCGTACAACCATGCCAACCCCGTGCTAGAAAGTTTCGTACAATGGGCTCTTGTCAATGGCACGCAGTACGTCCACGAATATGGTTTGCTTCAGTTGTCGAAGAATTATCTTGCACAGAAATAGGTTCCACAAACTTTAGCCATATATTAGTAGTATTATTTGTTTTAGATGAAGGATCGGGCCATAAGTGCCCGTTCCTTTAGAGGAGACTTGTATTTATGAAAAAGAGATTTACTTCTATCATCATAGTTTGGCTTACTGCTATTATTGCGACAGCACAAACAGTCATCACAGGCCGTATCACCGATGCACGCACAGGAGAACCACTCATTGGAGCCACATTAGTTCCAAAATCGAGTAACGAACTTGGTGCTGTGACGAACATCGACGGACAATTCACACTGACCACACGTGTAAAACTGCCACTCACACTCGATGTGCAGTTTATTGGTTATCGGTCACAGGAGGTTGATGTTTACGATGGTGCAGAATCCGTCGACATAGAACTGGTGGAAAACACCAACCGGCTTAACGAGGTTGTTGTCGTGGGTTACGGCACACAAAAGCGCACACAGCTGACGGGAAGTGTAGTAACGGTAAAGGCAGACATCTTTGAAACCTCGCAGGCCGCAACGCTTGATGGCGCATTGAGCGGACAGGTGGCTGGTCTTAACGTGACGGCCAGTAGCGGTCAGCCTGGTGCCGACAGTCAGTTGCGCATCCGTGGCGGCAACTCGGTCAACGCCTCCAACGAGCCGCTCTACGTCATCGACGGCTTTATCTATTTCAAGGATGCTTCCAACAGCAGTACGGGTTTGGGAGGATTTGCCAGCGGACTGAACCCACTGGCCACCATCAACCCTAATGACATCGAGAGCGTCGAGGTACTGAAGGACGTATCGGCTACTGCCATTTATGGTTCACGGGGTGCCAATGGTGTCATTCTCATCACCACCAAACAGGGTAAGGCCGGCGCCAAACGTGCGCATATCAGCTATACCTATAACATCGGTGTGAGCAACATCAGCAAGAAACTCGACCTGCTGAATGCCTCAGAGTGGGCACAGTTCCAGAAAGACTATTTCAGCAACAAGGGCGGCTACACCGATGCCGAGATTGCTGCTTTGGGAGGTGGTACCGACTGGCAGGATGCCGTGCTGCGCACCGCCATCGGTCAGAGTCATGAACTGAGCATCACAGGGGCAGGCGACAAGAGCCGCTATGCCTTCTCGGCCAACTATACCGACCAGGATGGTATCGTGCTGAATACAGGATTTCAACGCTACAATTTCCATACCAATCTGGAGTGGGAACTACGCGAAGGACTACGCTTTGGTGTCAATGCCACCTACGGCCGATCCAAACAGCAGGGGCTGACCACCACTGAGGAACAGGTATTCAACTCTTCGCCCTACTCTGCAGGCATCACCAACAGCTTTGTCTATGCCCTACTGATGCCGCCTGTCATCAGTGTCTATAACGCTGACGGCTCCTACAATTTCACGAACCCCTACGAGTATGCCTACTTCGCCATCGGCGACCACGCCGCCAATCCAGTCTACGACCTCAAGGAAAGTGTGGCAGAGAACATCAACAACTATCTGTTGTCGAATATCTGGGCGAGTTACCGTATCGGTGACCTGACACTGAAGGCATCAGTAGGTCTGAGCAGTGAGAAGCTGACGCAGAACTACTTCTCTGGTGCCTACACCTCGCTGGGTCTGGCCACTCAGGGCATAGGCGGAACTGGCAACCGTCAGACAGACATTTGGCAGCAGGAATATACCGCCACATACGCAAAGGACATCAACGACCACCACTATATTGATGCGCTGGTGGGATTTACGCGCCAGACCTCGACTTCAACATATAGCAATATCCGCACCAACCACTATACCAACGAATCGCTGAAGCAGTATAACCTGGGCGACGGTTCGGGCACCTATACTCCGCAGACGGGCATCTCAGAGTCGACGCTGAACTCGCTGATAGCGCGTGTCAATTACACGCTGCTCAATCGCTATAATGCCACTGCCACCCTGCGTGCCGACAATTCGAGCCGTTTCTCGAAAGACTATCGTTGGGGCTGGTTCCCCTCGCTGGGCTTGTCGTGGAATGTCGACAAAGAGGGCTTTCTGGCTAATGTCAAGAGCATCGACTACTTGAAGGTACGCCTCTCGGGCGGTATCGTGGGCAATCAGGAGATTCCCGACTATGCCTTTACCACCTCGTATGCCACAGGCTCGTATGCCGGCTCATCGAGTTACTCGAAGGAGAATGCGTCGAACGATCATCTGAAATGGGAAACCACCGCATCCTATAACCTCGGCTTCGACCTTGGTCTGCTGAAAAACCGCCTGAATATTGTTTTCGACGCTTACTACAAGAAGACCAGCGACCTGCTGCTTGTTGTGCCAGTAGGCTTTGCCAGTGGTGTCACCTCACAGTTGCAGAACGTTGGCAACGTGGTGAACAAGGGCGTCGAACTCAGCGTCAATGCTACTCTCTTGCAACGCAGGAAACTGCAGTGGACTGTTAGCGCAAATGCTGCTTATAACAAGAACGAGATTACCGACATGGGCACCACCAACGATGTTATCCTAGGCTCCGATAAGCAGCAGATACTGCGCCGCGGCGAGTCGCTTGGTGCTTTCTACGGCCTACAGTTTGCTGGCATCGTTCAGCAGGGAGAGGATGTCTCAAAGCTGCCTAGCGTCAACGGACAGATACCTAAGCCGGGTGACCTGAAGTTTGCCGATACCGACGGAAACGGCCGCATCGATGGTAACGACCGCGTTATTCTGGGTAGCACACAGCCCAAGATCGTCTATGGTTTCTCGTCGCAGTTCTCCTATCGTGGCTTTGATGTCTCGGCCTCCTTCTCGGGCAGCTATGGCAACAAGGTGTATAATGCGCTGGAGCGCCGACTGGAACAGACGGGCGATTCGTACAACGTACTGACTACCGTGCTCGACTCTTGGACCCCTGCCAACGGCAGTCAGACACTCCCCCTGGCCACCAACGCCCGTCCGTTCAGCTATATCGACAGTCGCTATGTGCAAAATGCCAGTTATCTGAAACTGCGTAATTTGACCATCGGCTACAAGTTTAAGGTAACTGGCTTGCAGTCTGTTGTTGAGAGCATTCGCCTCTACGCTACGGCATCGAACCTCTTCACCATCACACCCTATAAAGGTTACGATCCAGAAGTCAGCAGCGGCACCGACAGTGGTGTTTACCCCGCCTCGCGCACTTTCACGTTTGGAGTGAATATATCATTATAAACAAAACATAGTATTAATTTAAAGGTAAAAGGAGATTTTCAGTATGAAAAAGAAGAGTTTACTTTTTGCAGCCCTTGTGGCAGTAGCAACATCGACAGGCTTTACAGCTTGCTCAAGTGACAGTGACGACAACAGCAGTAATAACAACCAGATCAACGATCAGAATGTCGTAGCCGACGATGCCTCGGCCCTTTCGCTGGTCAACGGTGTGTATAGTCACTGGCAGCCCCTGTCGTCATCGTTCTCGTTCATCATCGAGTTGAACTCCAACAAGCTCATCTCGTTCGAGGGTGAGGAGAGCGAGGCAGGTCCTGTGAACAGCCGTTTCGAGCAGGAACCAACGACATGGTATCAAGTGAAGATTTTCAATCACCTGCTGTTGGGTATCGCTCAGGACAACGAGGCCATCACCACCATCAGCAACTCGCTGAAGTTGGGCAAGGTGACACAGGCGGGTTATAATGCCGCTGTGGGTAAGGCCAAGTTCCTGCGTGGCCTGGCCTATCTGAAACTGGCCCAGCTCTGGGGCGAAGTGCCTGTATTTACCGAGGCAGGCGGTTCAACCACTGAGCGTCAGGAACTTAATGTCGTATTCAACCAGATAGTCAGCGACCTGACCGATGCCGAATCGCTGTTGCTCGACTATAGCGGTGACCCACGTGTTCCGTCTAAGCAGGCCGCTCAGGCATTGCTTGCCCGCACCTATCTGGTATGGGGTGACAACCCGCTGTCGCAGGCCGAGGTGGCAGCCATTGCCAACGGTCAGTCCGATCCGGCCTTCTCGAAGACTGATGCCCGTCTGCAGAAGGCCGTGGAGTATGCTAACAAGGTGATCAGCAGTGGCCGTCTGGCCCTTGACCCCGAGTACAACAAACTCTATGGACGTGACTACGAGTCGAACAAGCGCGGCACCAACGAGCACCTCTTTACTATTGCTCACGACGGCGACAAGAAGGATGCTCAGGGCAACCACCAGACACACTGCTCATGGACTTTCCCCTTCCAGAACGGTGAGAACGGCAATGGCTACACCCAGAACCACACCGAGGTGGCCGATGACGACCTCTACGACGACTGGAAGGCTGAGCAGCCCAACGACAAGCGTCTGGCTGAGACCTACTTCGTCGAGGTTAAGAACCCCGAGACAGGCCTCACTCACCACTACTACTCGCCCATCTATACCCCCATCAACGGCAAGGGCGTAGATCAGAGCTACGACGATGCCGAGAACCTCGAGATTAAGCAGAACTCTGTCGACCGCATCGAGATTCGCTACGCCGAGGTGCTGCTCATCAAGGCCGAGGCCCTTGTGCAACTGGGTCGCAACAGCGAGGCTGCCGAGCCCTTCAACCAGCTGCGCCGTCGTGCCGGAATCGCCGAGGTCAGCGCCCCCTCCTTCGACCAGATCAAGCGTGAGTGGGACTACGAGTTCACCTACGAGCAGTTCTCCGTGCTGAACAGCTATCGCTGGAAGGACCTCATCTCGTCAGTCAAGCAGGTGAAGAACTACAAGCACTTCGCTGACGATTGGAAGGAGAAGCAGACCTTCACCTCTGACCAGGAGGCCTACTTCCAGAAGGTGCACAACCACCTCGTGGCTAAGTACAACAACGTTCGCGGCAAGCACTACCGCCAGCCCATCCCCACAGGTCTCTCTGGAGAGGCACTCGGTATTGCTCAGAACCCCGGATATTAATCTAATAACATATCTTTTGGCTCATTCATAATAATAATTGAAAATGAGGACTGGCATAAAGGTAATACCAGTCCTCATTTTTCTATGAGAAAGAACATGAGGAAAAACGCTTTCATTTCTCTGATACCATTTAGCATCTTCGTAATTAGTGCCATCGGCATCTCTTTCGTGGGTGCTGTTGACATCAACTTGTTGGTAAGCATCGCTATCCTGGCAATACTAATTGGGGCACTGCTTACAAAAGGGAAAGACTGGTATTGGAGCACGATATTCGAGTTCTTTGGTAGCAAAACTGCTGTTACTGCTACGCTATTATGGCTCATCGTCGGGGTTTACGGTGCCATCTTGAAAGAGGGACACATCGTGGAAGGACTGGTGTGGGCGGCAGAGAGGCTACAAATAGGAGGAACAGTATTTACCGTTGCGGTATTCCTTTTCTCAGGTTTGTTTGCCATCAGTACCGGATCAGGCTTCGGCACCATCAGTGCCATGAGCATCACGCTTTTTCCCGCCGGCATCATGTTGGGAGCCAATCCTGCCCTTCTTGGTGGCGCCATCTTATCCGGGGCAGCATTGGGTGACAGTATTGCCCCTGTATCAGATACGGCGGTGATTGCTGCCAGCACACAAGAATATGCTGACGGCAGGCAAGTGGCGGATATTGGTGGAACGGTAAAGAATAGACTTTGGTTTGTACTTATCGCTGCGTTCTTCACTCTGATAATATTTGTTGTTGTGGGACTGCTGTCAAACGAATCATCAACAATCATTCTTGATGAAGATACGGATATGCAGCCATACGGGCTGACCATGTTGATTCCCACCTTTCTGGTCATCCTGCTTTCATTCCATCGAGTCAATATTTTCATCTCTCTCTTCATGGGTATGCTCTTGGCGGTGGTTATTGGCTTTTCATTTCAACTGTTTGACATGAGTGAACTCATCAGTATCAGCGATGGGAAAGTTTGCGGAGCCGTGGTTAACGGCATTGCCAGTATGGCCAACATTTGTATTCTGCTTATGGTAGTGGTATCGTTGTCGGGGCTGATTATCCGTAGTGGATGTATGGATTTTATCATTGGGAAGCTGAACAGTCATATCATCCGCTCGAAGAGGGATGCAGAGTTGACCATCTTCTCCTTGGTATCGCTAGCAGGTATTCTTATCGCTGCTGTCAACACCATTGCCAACATCTGCATTGCACCGTTTGTCAACAGCATTGGTCATCAGCACGCTCTTCATCCTTATCGTCGGGCTACGCTGTTGGCAACAGTTATCTGCACGTTCCCCTTCTTCTTACCTTACGGCGGATGTGTACTATTGCTGCAAAAAGGCATTGAAGCATCGACCTGCGGAGTAAGTATCCGTGCAACTGATGTGTTCCTCACCGCAATCTATCCCTGGACCTTATTCGTCGTGATGTTTGCGGTGTGTTTAACAGGTTATAAAAGAAAGATTCAATGAAAGAACTGACGAGACTGATTTTGGACGATATGCGTCCTGCACTGGGTGTCACGGAGCCAGGCGCTATAGCCTTTGCAGTGGCAACAGCAAAAAAGTATGTGACGGGCGATGTGAAGATCATACGCCTGGTACTTAATAGCGGGATGTATAAAAATGCCTTTACTTGTGGAATACCAAATAGTAGCGAGGTGGGCAATGAACATGCTGCAGCCCTCGGCTATGTGGCAGCTAATGCCGACAAAGGTCTGGAATGTCTTGAGGGCGTGAAACCTTATCACAACAGAGTGGCCAAGACCTTCATCAAGGAAGGGAAGGTGAAAGTAGAACTGGGCGACATCAGCAGTCGTATCTATATTTTTACCGAGATTACTACTAACGAAGGCTTTGCCAGTGTGACAATTCGTGATACGCACACCAACATCACGCAGATTACGAAAGACGGAAAAACTATCTTCGAGAAAAGATCAGATGACCAGTCGGCAAAAGAAAACAAATCCGTGCCCTTGATTCATCGCTACACCCTTCGCAAACTCTTTAGTTACGCCCATAAGGTTCCCTTAGAGGAAATCAGCTTTATCCGTCAGGCCTACAACCTTAACCTGGCTCTGTTCAAGCAATCCCTCAAAAGCCGTCGCACATCATTTGCGCATTACTTGTTTAAGAAAAACGGTCAGCGCATCATTTCCGACAACGAACAAACGTCTGCCTCCCTGCTCTGCAATGCCGCTATCGAAGCACGAGTACTGGGACTTTCACTGCCCGCTATGAGCATCACTGGCAGTGGGGCTCACGGTATTATCGCCACATTGCCCCTTTATGCATCGGCGCAAGTAAACCATTACAGTGAAGAGCAATTACTGCGTGCCACAGCCCTTAGTTACCTTGTTTGCATGTATATCAAAGAATATTCCGGCAAACTATCTGCCTTTTGCGGCTGCGCCATAGCAGCAGGTACGGGCATGGCCTGCGGACTCGCATTCCTGAAAGGAGGCACTCTGAAAACGCTTCAGCTCGTCATCCAGAATATGGCTTCCAGTATCACCGGCATGATATGCGATGGAGGTAACCATGGGTGTACCATGAAGGGCATCGTTGCTGTAGATGCAGCCTTTCAATCCGTCAACTTTGCCCTCGAAGGCATCACCATCGGCAATAGTCACGGAATTAATGGTCATTCGCCTGAAGAAACCATGCGTCATATCGGCATGATTGCCTCTCCAGGTATGGTAGAAACTGAGAAAGTCATCCTAAAGATAATGACAGAGAAGGGATGATAAAAACTGTATGCCAAACGTTTGGTATGTGAAATGCCATGAAGTGGCGATTGTGCAGCTCATAGAAACCCACTACCTTTGCACCCAGTTACAAACTTTAAAATGTAGTAAGGATATGAAAAAGGTAATGAGATTGTTTTTCGCCGCGGCAGTCCTGGTGGGGTTGACGGCTTGCAACTCGAACGATGATTTTGGTAGTCAGACGATTGAGATTCCTGGTGTGACGATAGACGGTGATGTGGATTGCTGCTCAGCCGAGGAGGCGCTGCAGGTGTACCGCTTCTTGCAGACGGTGAAGATTATTCCGGAACTCTCGACAGTAGTGGACGGACAGTATAATGTCTTTGCCTATTCGAAGACGGGATCGTTCCACACAGGTTACAACGAATTGTTCTTTGTGGCTACGAAGAAAAAGAATGGCAACTACATCAAGAACTTCGACGTGACGAACGTGGCGCCGCTGATGCTGATGGTGAAGATGAACATGAAGCACAGCACACCCGTAGGTGGAAAGGTGGAGTCATTTAATAACGACTATCTGGCCGTGAAACGAACTTGGGTGTCGTACCTGATGAATAGCAGTGAGTCAGGCTCGTGGACGCTGGGTTACGACGTAAACGTACTGGGTAGCAAAGGCGGCATCAAGGCGACTGACATCACGGTGAATGCGCTGCCTGATGGTCAGTCGTGGCTGAAGAACTTCAAGTGGAACGACCAGACGTACTTCCTGTCGCTGGTGAACCCAACGGACTGGCAGATGGGTAAGAACACCATCACGGCCTACGTGTCGCAGAAGAGCAACCCCATCACCATGCCGTACGCACTGGCTGAGGAGCAGTTCACCATCGAGATTGACCCGCGCATGCCCGACATGGGTAACCATACGTCACCTGACAATACACCTCTGACTCGTCAAGCCGACGGCAGTTATCAGGGCAATATCAACCTAACGATGACCGGTCTGTGGCGCATCCACCTGACGGTGAAGGACGCTCAGGGCAACATCGTGGCTGGTGGCGATGAGCTCGCTAATGGTTTCAGTTCACTTTATTGGGAAGTAACTATTTAAGTATGTTGACAGTTTTGCTATCCACTATACTTTTGTCAGACACGGTGACCACCGAAAAGGCGCAAAACCTTGACGAGGTGGTCATCGTTTCGGAGACGGGGCGAGGACGGAAACGCTCTGCGAAGGGACAGGTGGCCAGTATCGACGAGCACCTCGGTGAACTGAAGAACGTCAATCTGGTGCGTCGTGGCTCGTATGCATGGGAACCCGTGGTGAATAACATGCAGACGGAGCGTCTCTCTACGACCATCGACGGCATGAAGATCTTCTATGCCTGCACAGACAAGATGGACCCAGTGACCTCGTATGTGGAGAGCGGCAATCTGCAAAGCATCAGTCTGAACAGCGGCCTCGACGGCAATCCGCAGGCCACAGGCAACATCGGCGGCAGTCTCGACCTGAAACTGCGCAAGGCGGGCTTCGATAATGACGCTTTTCACGCCAGCGCCTCGGTAGGTCATGAGTGGAACGGCCACGTGCAGGTGTATGGTGCCGATGCGGCGCTGAGCAGTCATAGGACGTATCTGAATGCGGGTGCCTTCTTTCGTCATGCCGACAACTACAAGGTGGGCGGTGGCGACGAACTGCAGTTTTCGCAGTTCCAGAAAGTGAACGTCTTTACGAATGCGGGACTTCGACTGGCCGAGAAGGATATGCTGGAGGCAACCTTCATCTTCGACCGCGCCACCGATGTGGGTTATCCTGCGCTGAACATGGACGTGGCGAAAGCTGAGGGACTGATCACATCACTGTCGTATAAGCACCTCTTTCGCAAGGCCAGTTGGGAGACAAAGGCGTATTACAATCATATCACCCACGAAATGGATGATACCAAGCGCCCCGACGTGGCGATCCACATGGATATGCCGGGCAAGAGTTGGACGGCAGGCGTCTATAGTTTGCTGACGACATCGCTGAAGCAACACGACCTCGCACTGAACTATGACCTCTATTACAATCGTCTGTTTGCCGACATGACGATGTATCCGGGTGGTGCAGCACCGATGTATATGGTGACGTGGCCCGACGTGGGGACGCTGAATACGGGAGTGGCTCTGACAGATAACGTGCGCATCGCCCGCAACCAGTCGCTGCGTCTGTCAGCCAAGGTGGCTTGGCAGCAGCAGCGCCTGAACAACGAGGAGGGCTATCATGCCCTGAAGGTCTTCTTCCCTGGCATGACCGATGCATATCATCAGACAACAGGTCGTATAGCCGCCAACTATAATTTTTTAATTTTTAAATTTTTAAATTGCTCCATCGGAGCAGGTTGGGGCAGTCGTGCACCAACAGTGACGGAGGCCTACGGCTACTATCTGAACAATACGTTCGACCAGTACGACTACATCGGCAACCCCTCGCTGAAGAACGAGTCGGCAGTAGAGCTGAACGGGGCTCTGAAATGCTCAATGCACAATGCACAATGCACAATTGGAATTGAAGGAAACGTCTTTTTGTTTAGTAACTATATCATCGGCCAGTTCGAGACGCGTCTGTCGCCGATGACCGTTGGTGCCGAGGGTGTGAAGGTTTATGGCAATATCTCGCATGCCACCATTGCCAATGCTTCGCTGACGGCTGAGTGGCAGTTGACTGAACAGCTGCGCTGGAATGGCAAAGTGGGCTATAGCAGTGGACGCGATGCTGACGGTGACCCACTGCCACTTATCTCCCCCGTCAGTTGGCAGACGGAGTTGCAATACCATTACAAGCGTCTGCAAGTTGGAGCCGTTGTGAAAGGTAACGCCCGCCAAAGCAACTACGGCGAAAAATACGGCGAGACGGCTGCCAAGGCTTGGACGATTCTGAACCTCGCTGCGCAGAATCAATTATCAATTGTCAATTATCAATTGTCAATTAGGGTGGGTGTCGAGAATCTTTTCGACAAGCAGTATGCCACTTATGCCGACTGGAACCACATTCCCCAGAAAGGGCGCAATATTTATATGAATTTGACGTTTGAATTATAGGATGAAAAAGACGTTATTATGGATTGGTTCACTCGTAGTGGGTGCCATTTTTGGTGTGTTGGGTTTAGAGTGGCTCAACACGACAGCTGACTTTGTGGCAGCGGTATATACGCGTCTGTTCCAATTGTTGGCTGTGCCAACCATCATGCTGGCAGTCATCACAACCTTTGCTACTTTCGGTTCGAAAGGATCTGGTCGTATCTTTGGCCGCACATTGATTTATACCCTGCTGACAACCTTCACCGCTGCTGCTGTGGGAGCATTGCTTTATGTGGTGATTGCCCCTGGAAATCTACCTGCAGAAGCCATCAGCAGCACTACTCAGCCCTCAGACATCAGCCCTCAGACATCATTATATGATCATATCTTGAACGTCATCCCCAACAACATCGTCAAACCCTTCCTCGAAGGAAATGTCCTCTCTTTGTTGCTACTGGCCTTTGCCGTCGGCATCGGGTTGTCGAAATTGCCTGAGGGTGAGAATAAATCTGTTGTTGTTATGGGACTGTTAGGGCTTCAGGAGCTCCTTTTTCTGCTCATCCGATGGCTCATCTGGACGCTACCCCTCGGCATTGTGGCTTTCTCCGCCCAACTCTCGGCCCAGGTTTCTGCAGGTGTCGTGGCCGACTCCATCGGAAAATATGTCCTGGTGGTGCTGGGCGGCAATGTCATTCAGTTCTTCATCGTCCTGCCGCTGTTCCTCCTGGCTCGCGGTTTGAATCCTATTCATATTTTGGGAAAGATGATGCCCGCCGTCTTGATGGCCCTCTTTACCAAGAGTAGTGCAGCTACCCTACCTGTTACGATGGAGTCGGCAGAACAGCGATTAGGGGTTCGTAAGGAAATTGCCCGTTTTGTGTTGCCTATATGTACAACTATCAATATGAATGGTTGTGCCGCCTTCATTCTCGTTACCTCACTCTTTGTCATGCAGAACGGTTGTACACCGCTTACGTTAGGCACCATCTTACTATGGCTGCTTATCTCTGTGGTTTCTGCTGTTGGCAATGCCGGTGTCCCCATGGGCTGCTTCTTCCTGACACTTTCGCTGATGTCGGGCATCGGTGCACCCGTCGCCATCCTGGGTGTCATCCTACCCATCTATACCATCATCGATATGGTGGAAACGGCCGAAAATGTATGGTCAGATTCCTGCGTTTGTGCGATGACTGACCACGATTTGAAGTGATTTATAACGATATACCAAACTTATGATATACGGAATGACATAATAGTGGGATTGTGTACGCATGAAATTTACCATACCTTTGCACCCAGATTTATTTAATGAACGTTTTAAATATTGATATTCAGACACTTGCGATTTAAACGGTAGAAAAAAATGGCATGGAGCGTTCCTTCTTCAACTGAGCCCGCTTCACATCGACATTCTTCTGGAGCAGGGCCAACTCAGGGCGGTTGGCGATGTCATCGCTGATATTTGCGCTTGTGCAACGACTGTTGAAAATAAGGCCATAAGTATAAAAAGATTCTTCCTCATCTTATCCGTTTTTTATAAATACGGATGAGAAAAGAAGAATACTTAAAATGCTAAACACACAAGAATATTACGTTCACATATGATTGGTTATATATTATCCTGCTTATTAAACTATCAAATATGACCGCAAAGTTAATAATACATAAAACATAACCGTACTCGTTACATGTTTAGATATTAATTCGTATATTTGCACTCATGAGTACAAGATTAGACGCACAAAACCAGTCGCCAGCAAGGATTATTCTCTTCCTTGGCCAACAATTCAAAGCTACACGGATAGCCTTACAAATCACTCAGCAGGAAGTGTCAGAAAAGACAGGTATCAGCTTGAGTACCATACGCCGTTTTGAAAACGGACTGACTTTTAACCTCACGTTGGCACACTTCATTGCACTGCTTCAGGCCATCGGCTTTGCCGACAATCTGAAGGATACAATCCCAGAGATGCTGCCTGACCCTAACTTATTATTCAAGATGCAAAGCAAACAACGCAAACGAGCAAGTCATGGAAAACGTAGTATTGGTTAAGATTTGGGGCAAGCCCGTAGGCACCATTATGTGGGGCGTTCACCGCAAACGTGCCATTTTCAGTTACGACAAGGAGTTTATCAGTCGAGGCGTTGATATCGCACCACTAACGGCATCCATACACAACCCTCGCTACAGTCTGCCGTTTTTAGGAGAGGCAGACAGGGATATCTTCTCAGGACTGCCTGCCTTTATTGCTGACTCATTGCCTGGCGGTTGGGGTAACGCTGTCTATAGCGCTTGGATAGCAGAACATCATTTGAGTTCAAAACAGATAACCCCCATTGACAAGTTAGCCTTTATCGGAAGTCGTGGTATGGGTGCTTTGGAGTTTGAACCAGCTATTCCTGTCAACGAAAACAAGGATATCGCCTTGAATGATCTATATCTGCGAGCTAAGGAGATTCTTGAAAGCCGAGAGCAAGTTTCGGCAGACACCCACCACTTAAATATGGACGTGCTCTACGAGGTGGGTACGTCAGCAGGCGGCAATCATGCCAAGGCTGTCATAGCCATCAATAAAGAGACAGGCGAGATTCGCAGTGGTCAGATTAACCTGTCGGAGGATTACACCTATTACCTGCTGAAGTTTGAGGAACACGAACACTATCCACTGACACGTATTGAGATGGCTTATTACGATATGGCACAGTTGTGCGCCATTCACATGATGCCTTCAAAGCTAATCGACATTGGAAACGAGCGACATTTCCTGACGGAACGCTACGACCGTCAGAACGGACAGAAAATGCACACGCAGACGCTAGCTGCCATGATGCCTGATGCTTCTTCATATGAAGACCTAATGGACGTTTGTCTGAAACTGCAACTGTCATATAGTGAGGTGGAAGAGACCTATCGACGTGCTGTATTCAACATTCTGACCACTAACGTAGATGCTCACATCAAGAACTTTTCGTTCATGATGAAAGAAGGAGAGTCATGGCATATCACCCCAGCCTACGATCTGACATTCTCATGCTTCAATCCTGGCAACAAGTTCGATCCAGCCCACTTCCTAAGCCTCAACGGCAAGACTATGAATGTCAATGCCAATGACCTGCTGACATTGGGACGCATCTATAATATCAAGAATCCCAATGCCATTATTAAGGAATGTGTGGATGCTGTCATGGAGTTCAGAACGATTGCTGCGCGTTATGATGTCAGCGAGCCTTGGATAGAAAAAGTCGAGCGCCACTTTGTTGAGATGTCACCCGACCTACTATCTGGATTGCATGGCTATAAGCCCCATGTGTTCAGCTTTATCCTGCAAGGCATTCATGTGGAGGATGCGCAGTGGGAAGAGATGGGCAATGGCGCCATGCGACTGACGGCCCGTCTCAACGGACAGGAGTATAAAGCCACCTTCAGTGCCAAGTCACTCAATGGCAAGCTGGCCATTGAACGGGGCGGAACGAAAATGACGCAGGAAGACTTGCGCCAATTCGTGGAAGAGTTATTCATTCCAAAATATTTGGAACGGAATCCCCAATAGCATGATTTTAACGAAGCATTTAAGCTAAAGCGGAAGCAAGATTCAAAATAGCGTTTTTTCCTTTCTACTGCATATTATGTTATTTTAATGTGCTTTCTTTAAGGATGATACAAAAAGTGACGTTTTTGTAACACACAGAAAATAGGGTTTCAAAGAAATATCCTAACTTTGCAAACGAAAACAGAAAACGTAACCTAACTGAAGTCACAATGACCGCAAATGCAACACAGGAAGCTAAGGGCTTCTACAAACTCTCCTGGATTCAACGTATTGGATTCGGTTCGGGCGACTTGGCTCAGAACCTGATTTACCAGACCATCAGCATGTATCTGCTGTTCTTCTACACCAATGTCTACGGGCTTAAGCCTGCCGACGCAGCTACTATGTTCCTGGTCGTCCGACTGGTCGATGTATTATGGGATCCCTTGGTGGGAACCTATGTCGATAAACACAACCCACGCTGGGGCAAGTACCGTTCCTACCTGGTATTAGGTGGACTGCCACTGACAGCCTTTGCCGGACTCTGCTTCTTCGACGGATTCTCCCCCTCACTACTCTATGCATACGTCACCTATGTGGGCATGTCGATGCTCTATACGCTCATTAATGTGCCCTATGGCGCATTGAACTCCTCGCTGACCCGCGACACCGACGAGATTACGACGCTGACTTCCGTCCGCATGTTTCTGGCTAACGTTGGCGGACTCTGTGTCGCCTCAGGTATTCCCCTTGTTGTGGCCGCATTTGCCCCTAAAGATGCTAGCGGTGAAGCCATCATCAGCACGCCCGGCGCAGCCAATGCCTGGTTCATTACCATGAGTCTGTATGCGGCTGTAGGATTGCTGCTGCTGGTGTTCTGTTTCTCGCAAACCAAGGAGCGTGTGGTGATGGACGCCAAGGATATGGAGAACGTGAAGGTATCAGACCTCTGGACAGAGTTCACGCGCAACCGTCCCTTACGCGTTCTCGCGTTCTTTTTTATAACAGCTTTTGCCATGATGTCGGTAGGCAATGCCGCTGGCTCCTACTATATGACCTGCAACCTGCAGGCTACCAGCGACCAACTGGCTATCTTTATGGGATTAGGTTCCGTGCCGGCCTTTATCTTTATGCCTATGGTTCCCGCCATTAAGAAGAAGGTAGGTAAGCGGGGTATGTTCAACATCTTCCTCACCATCGCCATCATTGGTATGGCCATTCTCTATGTAGTCTCCGTCATCCCAGCCTTGAAGACGCAGATGTGGATAGTCTACACGGCACAGTTTATCAAGTCTACGGGTGTCATCGTGGCCACGGGTTATATGTGGGCATTGGTACCAGAGGTCATCTCCTATGGCGAGTACACCACAGGTAAGCGCATCTCTGGCATCGTCAACGCCCTGACGGGTATCTTCTTCAAGGCCGGAATGGCCTTAGGTGGTGTTGTCCCCGGCTTGGTGCTGGAATATGTAGGGTTCAATGCCAAGGTTACCCAGCAGACGGCATTTGCCGAGCAAGGCATCCTTTGGCTGGTCTGTGTCATCCCTGCCCTGCTGTTAGGTCTTGCGATGTTTATCATCTCACGATATGAACTGACCGATAAGGTTATTGACGACATCAATATCGCAATCGAGAAACGTAACAGATAAAAAGCATCATGAGTTTTAATAAATTAGTAGTTTTGTTTGTATTTGCCCTGATTGCGCGTCAGGCATCCGCTCAAACCCTGAAGGATGCCTACCGCAATCTATGGCGTACAAGTGTAAGTGTCAACCAGTGGCAGGTTGAGGGCGACCAATCCAAAGACTGGTCTATCGCCGTCGAGAACTTCGACTGGGTTGTCGCTGAGAACTGCATGAAATGTGAGGTGATACACCCCCAAGAGGGCGTTTACGACTTCACGCTGGCAGACCAGTTTGTAGACAAAGCCAAGGCTGCAGGTCTGAAGGTACTGGGACATTGTCTGATCTGGCATTCGCAGTGCGCCAAATGGTTCCATTACGACGACGAAGGAAAACTCGTTAGCCCTGAAGTGCTAAAAAAACGCATGCGCGAACATATCCTCACCGTCATGAACCACTTCCGGGGTCGTGTAGATGCCTGGGATGTGGTCAACGAGGCTTTTGAGGATGACGGCACTCCCCGCAAAAGTCTGTTCTATCAGATCTTAGGCAGCGACTATATCCCCCTGGCCTTCCAATATGCGCATGAAGCCGACCCCACCGTGGAACTTTACTACAATGACTTTTCCATGAACAAGGCCTCGAAGGTAGAGGGTGTCTGCCGCTTCTTCCGTCCGCTTATCCAACAGGGACTGCCTATTACGGCCATCGGCATGCAAGGCCACATGATTCTGGGGGACAACGATATTCAGGAGTATGAACACAGCATCAGCACTATTGCCTCATTGGGTGTGAAGGCATTCTTCTCTGAGCTCGACCTCTCGGTACTCCCCAACCCCTATAATTTTTCTGGCGCAAACATCAGCGACAACTTTGCCTACCGTGTCGAGTTAGACCCCTACAAGTCAGGACTTCCCAAGCGCCAGGAGACTGCTGCCGAGCAGTTCTGGATTGACTTCTACAAACTCTTGCTACGCCATCAGAAGGATATTCTGCGTGTTGGTTTTTGGTGCCTGCACGACGGTTGTTCCTGGCGTAATGATTTCCCCATTCATGGTCGCACCGACTATGCCACACTATTCAACCGCCAAGGTCAACCCAAACCCGTTGTCAAGAAAATCATCCAATTAGTCAAGTAATATGAAACCACGTTATCTTTTCCCATCCGATTATATGGCCGATCCCTCGGCCCATGTGTTCAACAACCGTCTGTATATCTATCCTTCACACGACCGTGAGGCTGGTCATGCCTTCGACGATGATGGTGGTCATTTCCAAATGCGCGACTACCATGTGCTGTCATTCGACGATGTGGAGAAGGATGCTGCCACCGACCATGGTGTCATACTCGACGTCGACCAAGTGCCCTGGGCTGAAAAACAGCTATGGGACAGTGATGTGGTCGAAAAAGACGGCCGTTACTACCTCGTTTTCTCTGCCAAGGACTACAATGGGGTATTCCATCTGGGCATAGCCGTCAGCGATCGTCCTGAAGGCCCCTTCATACCTCAGCCCCACCCTATCCGAGGCTCTTTCAGCATTGACCCCTGTGTATTCAAAGACGACGATGGTCAGATATACACCTACTTTGGTGGTTTGTGGGGTGGACAGCTGCAATGGTACCAAGCTCCTCAGCGCCTCGTTAGCAATGGCGTTGACTTGGGTCCTGCCGCCGACCGCAAGACACAGCTCTATGCTCCGGCTGACGTCCCTGCATTAAGCAGCTTTGTGGTTCGTATGAGCGACGACATGATGCAGTTTGCTGAAGCACCCCATTCTGTTGTCGTGCTCAATGAGCAGGGCCAGCCGATGAGTGCCGGTGATCCTCACCGTTTCTTCGAGGCTTCGTGGATGCACAAATATCAGGGAACCTACTATTTCTCCTACTCTACAGGTGACAGCCACCTGCTCTGCTACGCCACTGCCGACAACCCCTACGGTCCTTTTACATTCCGTGGTGTACTGCTCGATCCCGTCGTAGGATGGACCACCCATCACTGCATCGTAGAATACCATAACCAGTGGTATCTGTTCTATCACGACTGCCAGCCGTCAGGTGGCGTTACTCATCTGCGTTCGCTCAAAGTGCAACGGCTCTATTATCGTGCTGATGGAAGCATTGAGAAAGTCGAGAATGAATAGTCAAGACACCATCACCCAGTATTACCAACAACACCATGGCGAACTGCTCAACTATGTGAGCAGCCGCCTTCAGGGTGCAACCGAGGCAGAAGACATCGTCCAAGATGTCTTTCTGCGCCTCTTATCCAGCCAACAGCTGATTACCACCGTGACGTTGCCGTCACTGGTGTATACGATGGCACGCCACCTAATCTGCGATTACTACCGCAGACGCAAGCCTCGTAAGGACTATGAATATGAGCTGCAATATACTGCGCCCACTGTGGTTTCCTGTACCGAATCATTAGTGGCCATTCACGAGGTGGAACGCGAGGTCGAACAATGTCTCAGCCGTCTGCCAAGCATTTGCAGCGAAATCTATCACCTGCATCTGTACGACAATATGCAGGTCAGCGACATATCGCAAGCCTTAGGTCAGCCCTACAAGACCGTGGAATACCGCTTAGGGATGGCCCGCAAAGAAGTCAGGAAACGATTAAGAAACGTATCATGAAGAGAACCTTTTCTATCTACATCATTATATTATTGAGCATCTGCACACTGCATGCTGAAGATGGCAGCCGATTGTGGCTACGCTATCCCGTCTGCCACACCGCCGAGGTCACTGGTCATCCATGTTTAGCTGCCGACATCCTGCGCAACTACTTTCCTGGGCGCAAGGTCACCCTGCAACTACACACCGTTGCCGACAACAACGAAGCCTACCAGATAGCCGGTTCCGCCGATAGTGTGTGTATCAGTTCAGGCAGCGAGCCAGGTTTGCTCTATGGTGCCTTTGCCCTGCTGCGCGGTGAGCGTGGCACGTCAATTCCCGCTTTCCAATACCGGCTGTTGAACCATTGGGATAATCTCAACGGAACTATCGAACGAGGTTATGCCGGTCAGAGTATCTTTTGGCATCCGGATAGGCACTTTGATGCCACGCATATCAAGGACTATGCGTTGGCCAATGCTTCGATAGGCATCAATGGTACGGTACTCAACAACGTCAACGCCTCGCCACGCATGCTGACCACGCCCTATCTGCGGCAGGTACGCCAGATAGCAGACCTGCTGCGCCCCTATGGCATCAAGGTCTATCTGAGCATTAACTTCGCCACCCCCATGGCACTGGGAGCAACGCGTACTGCCGACCCAACAGACCGGTATGTCATCAAGTGGTGGAAGCGTAAGGCCAAGGAGATCTATCAGCTCATCCCTGACTTCGGAGGCTTTCTGGTGAAAGCCAACAGCGAAGGACAGCCAGGCCCTAGTGATTATGGTCGCAGTCATGCTGAAGGTGCCAACATGCTAGCCGACGCCTTACAACCCTACGGTGGCATCGTGATGTGGCGCTGTTTCGTATATGGTGCCAACCATAAAGGCGAAGATCGTGTCAAGCAGGCGGTATCCGAGTTCAAGCCCCTCGATGGACAGTTCCATGCCAACGTCATCCTGCAGACAAAAAACGGCCCGCTCGACTTCCAGCCGCGCGAACCCTACAGTCCCATCTTCGACCAGATCAAACTGACTCCCAATATGGCTGAGCTACAGATTACCCAGGAGTATCTTGGCCAGTCACGTCATCTAGTCTATCTGGCACCCATGTGGAAAGAGTTCTTTAGCACACTCGCCACCCCATTGAAGGGTGTTGCTGGCGTAGCCAACATCGGTGACGACACAAACTGGTGTGGTCATCATTTCTCGCAAGCCAACTGGTATGCCTTTGGCCGACTGGCTTGGAACCCTTCACTCAGTTCTGAGCAGATTGCCCGCGAGTGGCTTTGTCAGACGTTCACTGGTGACAACAATTTTGTCAGCACGATGCTGACAGTCATGATGGAGAGTCATGAAGCCTGCGTCAACTACATGATGCCCTTAGGCCTGCACCACATCTTCCAGTTTGACCATCACTATGGTCCGGAACCTGATGGTTTCAAGGCTGACTACCCCTTAGAGTGGTGTCCAGTATACTATCATCAGGCCGACAAGCAAGGCATTGGCTTCAATCGCAGCCATACAGGCACTGATGCCACGAGTCAATATCGTGAGCCATTCCGCTCCTTGTACGACGACATCAACACCTGTCCCGACGAACTGTTGCTGTGGTTCCATCATGTTCCCTGGACGCACCGCATGCACGATGGCAGCACACTGTGGGAATCCATGCAATATCACTACCAGCTTGGCGTCAATACCGTTGAACGTCATCACCTCATCTGGCACTACCAGATGCGACACTTGGTCGACGCTCAGCGATGGGAGGAAGTGGACAACAGATTGCACCACCAGCTGGACAATGCCCGCCAGTGGCGCGATGTATGTCTCGACTACTTCCGTCAATTTGCCGAGTGAGTGCTCTCGCTTGATTTGTTGTGTTCCGTCATATACTCTCGAGGAGTCATTCCATAGTATTTCTTAAATGTCGTTGAGAACGACGGCACATTACCGAATCCGCAGGCATAGACAACCTCCGTCACGTTCATATTTCCTGATGCCAGCAGATGAGCAGCCTGCTTCATTCGTAAGTTACGGATGAAGTCGTGTGGGGTCTGTCCTGTCAGCTCCTTCATCTTACGGTGCAGGTGAACACGGCTGATACCCACCTCTTGGGCTATCAGGTCAACGCTCAAATCGCTGTTGGTCAAATTCTGGTTAATCGCTTTCATCACACGAGCCATCAGTTTGTCATCAGGCGACTGCATGACCACATCGTCCACCTGTTCCTCCAGCCGGTCATTACGGCCGTATTTCAGTTGTAACTGCTGACGGTTATGAATCAGATTCGCCACAGTACGCTTTAGAACATTCATATTGAATGGCTTCACAATATAGGAGTCGGCACCCGTCTCCAGACCTTCCAACATGTCCTCATCACGATTCTTAGCGGTCAGCAGGATGACCGGTAGATGACTCGTCGTCGCATTTGACTTGATTTTCGAACAGAGCGTGTTACCATCCATCTCTGGCATCATCACGTCGCTAATCACCAGATGGGGCAGTTGCTTGTGAATCTCGCTTAATGCCACACGGCCGTTCTCACAGGCCACCACCTCATAGTCGGCCGACAGTTCCGTCTTCAGGTATTCGCGAATCTCGGCATCATCCTCAGCCACGACGATACGCAAATGCCGGGTGCCCTTGGGCAATTCGCTTTCTGCCACAGGCTCATCCACCAGCTCTTCCTCAAGCAGACTGACGTTATGCGACACGTCTTGCTTGTCGGTCACCATCTCGTCGGCCTGCAAGTGGGCGTTGCCCAACGGGATGGTTACCGTAAATTCACAACCTGGGCCATCGCTATTATTCTGCACAGCAATGGTACCGTGGTGCAGCTCTACCAACGACCGTGTCAAGTCCAAACCGATGCCAGTACCTGTATTGCGGTCATTGGCATTCGAAGGCAATTGATAGAAACGCTCGAACACTTTATCCAACTTATCTTTGGGAATACCCTCACCGGAGTCCTTGATAGTGATCTTCACCTGCCCTTCCATCTGGGTGACACCCAAATGAATCTGTCCGCCTGTCGGGGTGAATTTAAAGGCATTGCTGAGGATGTTGACCACCACCTTGTCAAAGTGTGCACGGTCAATCCATACCGGTAGATGCTCCGTGTTGTGATCGTAGCTGAACTTGATATTCTTCGCCCTGGCCTGCTGGGCAAAGAGTGTATAGACATCACCAACAAACGAAATAAGTTCGGTCTCGCACATACGCATATGCATCTGTCCCTTGTCTATCTTTCGCAGATCCATCATCTGGTTAATCAGTCCTAAGATGCGCTCGGCATTACGACGCATCGTCTCGTAGATGCTGCGGCGCTGCGAGTCATCATCCTGCTTGATCAGTGAGAGCAACGGAGTCACGATGAGCGTCATAGGCGTACGGATCTCATGCGAAATGTTCATGAAGAACTTCAGTTTGGCATCGGCCATTTCCTCGGCGTGAATATGTTCCTGTAAGCGCAGATGATCCTGCTCTTTACGACGACGAAGACGAAGATAGTACCAAATGGCTCCTAGAGCAGCCAGCACGTAGATAACATAGGCCAGTGGAGTGTTGTACCAAGGTGCATGAATAATGACGGTAAAACAGCGCTCGGGAGTAGTCACATCGTTACGCTGAGCCACCACACAGAAATGATAGGTTCCTGGCGACATGTGGCTGAACGTGATCTCGTTTACACCAGGTTGCAGGCGCACCCACTCCTCATCGTTGATACGGTAGCGATATACGATATGCTCAGGGTTATCGAAGGTCAGCGTCGACAACTCCAGGGCAAAAGAGTTGTCGCCAGGACTCAGCACGAAGCGGTTGGAGGCAATGACCGTCGTGTCGGTCACCTGCCAGAAACCCGACATCGTACCAGGAATAACGGACTCGCCATTCACTTTGAAGTCCACCAGCTTTACCTCTGCCCGCCATTCGCTTTTTCGGATGTCATCGGGATTAAACCACGTTATACCACCCAATCCTCCGAACAACATCATGCCATCAGGATCAGTCCATGAAGCACCATTGCTAAACTCGTTAGATTGCAAACCATTATCTACATAGTAGTTGGTCACCCGCTTCGTCTTCGGATCCACACAGCACAGTCCATGGTCTGTGGCTATCCAAAGGTTGTTATTCTTATCCTGCTCTATACTGCAGATGCCGTTGTCGCCCAATCCACTCTCAATGCCATGTTTATGCATGCTATGTTTCTTCAAGTCGTAGCAAAGTAGTCCATCGTTGGTACCGATGCGTAGCTTATGTCCAAACTCACGAACGACACGGATGGGCACACCATAGTTAGGGCAGTTTACGCCACCAAATGTCTCCAGCCAATTCTCTGTCTCAATATTCATCGCACAGACACCCATTGTCGTAGCCGCATAGACACGCTTGCCGTCAGGCGACAACGAGAGATGTGAAATATAGTCATTGACAATACGATTGACCTTACGATCAAGGGTTGACTTCTCTGTGGATGTATAGGCCTTCAGTTCACCGGAATTCATGTCCAGTCGAAGCAAGCCTTGTCCCATGGTTGCTATCCATAGGCGTCCCTGCCTGTCAGCCTCAAGGCCAAACACACTGACGGTTGGTCCTTGTGGCAACTGATGGGGATGGTAGGTTAACGTCTTCGTATCAATCCATCCCATACCTTCCTTATAGCTTCCTGTCCATACGCGTCCCTGCCCGTCCTCGGTCATGCCGAGTATGGTGGCGGGAAAATGCTCTTTGAAATGTTTTATCGGTTTGCCTTCAGCCGTCAAACAGTACAGTCCATCTTTGTCCGTTCCCACCCAAACATAGCCATTCTTACTTTTAAGCACGCTCGTGACAGTGGCGGTACCGATCACGTTGTGGGCTCCTAACTTATATCCCATGTATGAGAAACCTGACTCGCTGGCAGGCTGCATATAGACACCCTTCTGTAGCAATCCTAGCCAATAGTTGCCATTCAGATCCTCCACAATACTATAAACTTTGGTCTTGGACAAGTCAACCTCTCGGCTGTAGAAAGGATTATCCTCCAACAGTCCGGTTTGTGGATGGTATATGGCCAACCCCGTTCCGTCGCATCCCATCATGATGTCGCCAGCACGGTTCACGTAAAGCACGGCGATATGCATCGAACCCGTGGCGGCTATGTGTTCGAAACGTCCGTTCAGCCATTTGAACATACCGTCGTTTGACGTGCCCACATAGATTTGTCCTTGATGGTCTTCACACACATCAAGCACCGATGCCCGCTCTGTCTCACCACTGAAAAACGGTTTCACCCCCTTGCCGTCGTATAGCCAAAGGCCTTGGTCTTGAGTGACAATCCAAAGACGCTCCTTGCTATCCTCCATTAGCTTTGCCACCATTTTCAAGGGTTCTAATACGCCACCAATCTCGTGGGCATTCTCACCATCCGTCATCTGCATCACTCCATGTCCTGACGTGCCCACCAATATGTCTCCATTTTTCCGTTCTACCAGACTGGTCACATAGCATGGCAGCACTTGACCATCCACAGCATGAGTCTTCACGTTACGGAACCGTTGTCCATCGTACGTCTGGATGGCTCCCCACATTCCGATATAGAACAACCCGTTACGGTCTTGCAACATACAGTTCACGTAGTTGCTCGCCATACCCATCTGGTCGTTCTTCTCTTTTTTGAATATCTGATATTGGTATCCGTCGTAGCGGTTTAATCCGTTACGTGTGGCCGACCAAATAAAACCATCATGGTCGATAAATACTTGTGTGGTGAAACTGCTCGACATCATATTGTCAGCATCAAAGTGTTTCCCCGTCTGTGCTTCGATGGTTAGTGTCACCAGTGTTAGCAGTATTACTACTTTACTTCTCATACGTTGTAATCATTAGTTAGTTTGAATCTGGGGGCAAAGGTAACAAATTCTAAAATACCAACCAAACTTTGCACCACGTAACATCGAAAAATGTTACATGACGCAAAGTTTTAGATATATCTGACGAAGAAAAGGGGCCTTAATCCTTGCTATAATTAAAGCTGTCAATGTCTACATATCCACCCTTTCGTTTGGTGGCATAGCAGAAAATAGCAATCTTAGAACCCATAAAGAAACGTTGCCAATCGAAACGCATCTTATAGTCATTCGATCCGATTTTCGTCCACTGCTGGCCATCGAGGCTGTAGTAAAAATTAGCAGCATCACGTCCGCCGTGTTCACCTAATCGGAAGTCGGCATCCACACGTAGCCATATCGTATTCTGATTCAAAGGCACACTTTCCACACATTGTTCAGTGACTTGTTTTACGGCTTTGTCGTTATCCGTTAAGGTGACATTCATCTCCACCATTTCCAAGACCAATCGGCGACCGATTTTCCTGACTGCCAGCGCACCGGTCTCACTATTGAAAGCTGCCAATCCAGCGCAATCGCCATCCTTCATGTGTGATAAATCCATCTGGACAGCAGAACTACACGTTGGACCTTCCATACGCTGCGTAAGCGTATTAGGTGCCAAGTAGAGATTGTCCACAACCGTGCTAGTCTTTAGTCGTAGAAATCCTGGACGCTCCGTCAACGACCATGCCTCATCCTTGGGGTTATGATTCCACTGCCAATGTTTGCCCAACTGTGTGGACGAGAAGTCATCACTGCAAACGATGCCTCGTTCAGGTTCACCACTTCTCAATACGCGCATACGCTCTGGAATACGTCCTTCTTCGTCGCCTAACATCGGCCACCCGTCAATCCAACGGCAGGGCATCAGCATAGGCACACGACCCACACCTCCTCGGTCTTGGAATATCACACCATACCAGTCGCCGTCAGGAGTATCAAAAATAGTACCCTGTCCGACTGTACCGAATCCACCGAACTCACTGTCCAAAACAACACGTCGTTCGTAGGGTCCACGAATATCTTTGGACCGGTAACAAACCTGGTGGCGGTGTCCGCCTGGTGGCCATGCTATCATCAGCAAATAGTAACGTCCTCCATGTTTTATCATACGTGAGCCTTCCAACAGTCCTTGTTCCTGGGGACCACGATTGAATAATCTGACATGCGATCCTTCTATCACGTCGGAAAAATCTGGCTTCAACTCCATCATCTCACCTGTAGCATAAATGACATATACTCGATCGTCATCGTCGAAGAAAAGCGAACAGTCATGCAGGTGACGGAAGCGAGATACCAACGTCCACTCACCTTCTATGTCATCCGCTGTGAAGATATAAGTATTGCCCATTGGACCTTGTTCGTTGGGAGACATCAGTGCGTAGAACCGTCCCTTGTGGTATTGAAGCGATGTAGCCCATTGGCCACGCCCATAAACGGTTCCTCCCTTCATGTCGTATTTCGGTGAGTCAGTCAGTTTGTCGAATAAATAGCCTACGGTCTCCCAATTCTTCAGGTCGCGAGAACGCATCAGCGGTGCACCCGGCATGAGGTGCATCGTTGTAGACATTATATAATAGGTATCGCCCACGCGCAAGACATCGGGATCGGGCACGTCGGCCCATAACATCGGGTTCTGAATAAAAGCATCAGCGCTGTCGGAACGCTTTCCGACAGCCGCTGACGTAACAAAACAAACTACTAATGATATTACTACTAAAACAAATCTTTTCATTCTGAGTGCAAAGTTAGCAACATTTTTTCTATATGCCGTTATTTGGTGTAACACAGACTTTGCGACATGCAACAACCTGCATAAAATATTGAATTACTTCACATTCTGCAATACTTTTGCGGCCTCCTGCCCCATCGCCTTATAGCCCTCTGCATTAGGGTGTAACCAGTCATACTGGTAGTCAGCACGCATCTGGGTGGGCTTAGCGGGGTCGAGCAAAACCTGATCAAAGTCAATGACGGCATCGAACTGACCACTATGACGTATCCACTCATTTACAGTCTGCCGTACCGCCTCGTGGAAAAACGACCAATAGTCTGTCTTTCCCATTTGGGTTATAGTACCTCCTGCCACTTTCAGTCCACGCTGATGCGCTTTGCTGATGAAATCTTGGTAGGCACTGATGAGTTGCTGAGAAGTTTGCTCACTGTTCCTGCTGTTTCCTATGTCGTTAATGCCCTCGTAGATCACGATTCCCGTCAACCCACGCTGGCTCATGATATCACGTTCAAAGCGATTGATGGCAGGTTCACCCAATCCTCCCTGCAGCACACAGTTTCCACCAATGCCAAGATTCAGAATGCCCACATGACCGCCCAACTGCTCTGCACAAATGTCTGTCCAGCGGTTCTGCAGGTTGGTGGTCGTTCCACGCCCATCTGTAATGCTATTACCCAGACAGGCCCAACAGTTATGGTCTTCTGCCAGAACGTCAATAGCCGCTATATTGTACCAATGGTCCAACTGCTCAGCCACGAGAAACTCTTTATTAGGCTTGCTTTCACCTTGCATGATATACGATGTAGTTCGTGAGCCACGATGACCAGAAGCCGTCTCCGCTGTGGCACCATAGCAGATGGTGACAGTCAGTCGCTGTAACGGGCGAAGCTCATATTTCACCACGTCACTGAATACCATCTCATGGGGAGCAATGGTGACATTCTTCTTCCCGTTGAACTTCAAATATCTGGCCGTCTTGGCATTGATATGCTTAGCATCCAGCGCATCAGCGATATAGACTGATTTTATTTCCACCGGTTCATCGCTAAAATGATTCGACAGTTGCAATCGCAGCACACTGCCACCAAGGGAGACATGAACAACCTGACGAATACTATTGTTCGTCAAACTCACCTGCTTGGGCATATCGGTCTGGCCACAGCGTTCAATGGCTGTTGCCCATGTACCTACCCAGTCCTGTGCCTGCAGACACATTGTAGTCAGCAACAGGCACCACATTACGAAAATTTTTCTTATCATCATCTCAATCATTCTTGTTACTGGAAAAATCAGAGATCAACCGTCAAGCACTTCAAGTCTTGATCGGCTGAACTGGTACCGTAAAGCACTTCGTATCGACCAGGCTTGACACGCATGGTATTGGTCTCAGGGTCAAAGAATTCGAAAGTCGTAGGCGATAATTGCAGGGTTATCGTCTTTTTTTGGCCCGCCTTCAAATCGACACGTTGGAAAGCACGGAGTGTCTTCAGTGGAGCTTCGGGGTCGGCAGTGTTGCGAACATAGACCTGTAGTACCTCCGAGCCGTCTCGGTGACCTGTATTGCTGACAGGAATGCTCAGACTTCTTACATCACCCTGTTGAGAAAGCTGGCCTTCACCAATCTGGAATGTGGTGTATGACAAGCCATAACCGAAGGGGAAGAGGGCATCACTGAAATAGCGATAAGTACGTCCACGCATAGAATAGTCTTCAAAGTCAGGCAGTTGGTCAGTGCGTTTATAGAACGTGACAGGTAACTTACCTGATGGATTGACCTGACCAAACAGGACATCGGCCACGGCACGTCCACCCTCCTGTCCTGGATACCAAGCCTGGAGAATAGCGTCGCATGTTGTAGTCTCTGGTTCCAATGCAATAGCTGAGCCTGAGCAGTTAACGAAGATAACCGTTTTACCTGCTGCCTTTAAGGCATGCAGGAAATCACGCTGTACACGAGGCAACTCGATGCTGGTTCGGTCACCACCCTTGAAACCTTCTGCATTGACGGGCATCTCTTCGCCCTCTAAGGTTGCTGATATACCACCTACGAAGATAACCTTCTGGATACCCTCAAGTTGAGCGATGATAGACTGATAGTCAATAGGATGCTCGGTGGCGATATTGATCTTCAGATTTGCGCCCCAGGTGCGGACATGTTGGTAGCGTACTTCTATCTGACAAGGTTTGCCTTTGATGCCTTGAACAGGGGTGCGGGTAGGTGTGGTACGCCATGTATGTTCCTTTGTCTTCAGTTGACCATCAACATAGACCTCAAAATGGCCTGTACCTTCGACGTTAACAACAAACTCGCCATCCTGCTGGGGCACGTAGGTTGTCTCGTATTGAGCAGAGAAGTCAGCAATACGTACTCCTGGTGCAAACTCGTGCATACCATTGGTAGTGACAGCCAACGGATTCTTGTAATACTGTGTAGTGACAGGACGACCAGACATCTCGGTATTATTCCAGAATGTGCCACGCAGTCCTTTCTTGCCATCGATGGAACATACGGACATCAGACACTGGAGCACCTTATCATCAGTAAGATCACTACCTTTTAGGTAGGTCACTCTTTTATGCTTCTGGAGAATACCTTTGAGTATGCTCACTGTCTGGTTGGGCACTCCATTATAGTTGCCCCACAACAGTGGCTCTTCATCGGCATTCGGGCCGATAACAGCAATCCGCTCCCCTTTTCCTGGGGCAAGGGGTAATATACCGAAATTGTTTTGTAACAACACTATACTTTGGCGTGCCATATCGAGAGAGAGCTGGCGATGTTCAGCACAAGACATTTTGGAATATGGTATCTTTGACCACTCTACCAGCGAAGGATCGTCCATCTCGCCCAAGTCGAAACGGCCTTCTAACAAGCGGATGACATGCCAGTCGACTTCTTCCTCGGTCATCAAGCCACGACGTACAGCCTCGGGAATAGAAGCATAAGTATAGCCAAAACCACACTCCACATCAGTACCTGCACGGGTACCTACAACGGAAGCATGGACAGCATCGCTGGAAGACTTATGTGTAGTATAGAAATCAGTGACAGCACCGCAGTCGCTGACCACAAGATACTTAAAGCCCCACTCCTGTCGCAGGATCTGTTGCAACAAGCGTTGTGAGCCACAGCAGGGTTCATCGTCCAGACGCTGATAGGCACACATCACTTCACGGACTTGCGATTCCTGCACCAGTTTTTTAAAAGCAGGCATGTAGGTCTCCCACAAGTCACGTGGCGACACATCAGTCAGGTTGGCGGTATGGCGAGTGTATTCGGGACCACTGTGCACTGCGTAGTGCTTAGCACAAGCCCATAGCTTACGATACTTAGACGTCTCAGGTCCCTGCAGACCACGAACCACAGCATCGCCCATGACAGAGGTCAGGTAAGGGTCTTCGCCATAGGTCTCCTGTCCACGTCCCCATCGCGGATCTCTGAAGATGTTAACATTAGGGGTCCACACACTGAGACTATGAAACTTCTCATCCTCGCCACCGTTGAGCATACGTTTGTTGTACTGAGCACGGAATTCGGTGCTGGTGGCATCGAACACCCGATAAAGCAAGTCGGGATTGAAGGAAGCAGCCATACCGATGGGCTCAGGAAATACGGTGACATTACCCATATTGGCAGCACCATGTAGGGCCTCACTCCACCAATAGAACTTCTTGATGCCCAAACGGGGAATGGCAGGAGACTCGTCTTGCATCAGCAGAGCCTTCTCCTCTAAAGTCAGACGACTGCAGAGGTCAACGGCACGCTCTCTTGCCGACAGGTTAGGATTTTGGTAAGGCAGGAGTGTCGTTAATGCTAATAGTGACAGGATAATACTCATCATCGCGTATTATAGTGAAAACTGTAACATGGTAAATGAATAGGGAGCGAGTTGAAGCGTCATCTTCTTAGCAGCCTTCATGGTCTGCTGTTGAGGACTGATGGGCTGAGCCTCATAGTTGTTTTCAGCGTCAGCAGCACCTGTGAGTGTCGTCTTAGTACAAGTCTTCTTCAGCTTGAAACGGGACAAGTCAATGTGAGCCGTCTTACTTTCCGAGCTGGCATTACAGAGTTTGACGAAAAGCTGACGTGTCTTCACGTTAAGGATGACACTCTGGCCCTGCAGATTAGATGTTTCTTGCTCTCCAAAAGTGACACAGTCACCATAGTGATATTGTCCACTCGACTGACCGAACATCTGCTGGATATAATAGCTGCAGGTGAGGTAAGGACGCTCATTATCGAAGTAGATCAAGTCGGGATTCCAGTTCGTGGCATCTTTCTTGGCGAAAAGGGGTGCATAACTGGTCATACAAACGATATCAGCGTTGCGCTCGACATGAAGCAGATAGAGACCCTCCGCCAAGGCATCAATGAGTTTTTTGTCCTTAGCAGCATATTCGCCCAGATAGACCTTTGTCTTACGGTTGCGAGGATACTGGTCGTACTGGCGACTGGTCAGGAAATAGTCACGCGGCTCATAATAGTGCTCATCGATGATGGGCATACCCAGTTCTTCTGCCAGACGCCAACCGTTCTCCAAATCAGGATTGCCAGGATGGGAGCCAGGTCCAGCTGTACCGATAATGATGATTTCGGGATAAGCCTTCATGATGCGCTCATACATATACTTAAAACGTTCACAAAACTCGGGTGAGATACGCTCCTCATTGCCAATACCCAGGTACTTCAGTCCAAAGGGCTTAGGATGACCTGCGTCAGCACGCATCTTAGCCCAACGCGAAGTAGCGGGGTCTCCATTGGCCCACTCGATGAGGTCAAGAGCATCCTGCACCCACTCATCCATCTCGGACATAGGCACGACGTCCTGTGCTTGGTCTTTCATTCCCCAGCCACCATTGGTACCCTGACAGCTCACACCACAAGGCAAGATTGGCAGGGGTTGCATGCCCAAATCCTCACAGAACTGGAAATATTCATAGTATCCCAAGCCCATAGACTGGTGGTAACCCCATGTATTCTTCAGCTGGCGACGCTGTTCCTTTGGTCCGATGGTAGTTTTCCAACGATAGGTATTCCAAAAACCGTCGCCACCTCCATGTACTACACATCCGCCAGGAAAGCGCATGAACTTAGGATGCAGGTCGGCCAGTGCCTGGGCCAGATCCTTGCGCAGTCCATGTCCCTTATAGGTATCCTGTGGCATCAGCGAAACCATGTCGACGTCGAGCACACCCGTATTAAGCACTAAAAGTTGAAGAACGGCATTGGTGCAGTCGTCCGTAGGAGTAAGCACAGCCTTATACTGCTGCCACTGAGCACTGCTGACATCCAGCGTGGCCTCAGCCAGTATCTTCGGATTCTTGCCCCAGCCCTGAGGCACACCCAGCACAATGCGCACCTGCTTGGCTGCACCAGCGTTGCGCAGGAAGACGGAGAATTCGTAGTGCTGACCAGTCTTTACACTGATGCCCTTAAAGCCGTCGTTCTCCAGCCCGT
Source organism: Prevotella sp. (assembly GCA_015060535.1). GTDB lineage: Bacteria > Bacteroidota > Bacteroidia > Bacteroidales > Bacteroidaceae > Prevotella. The sequence continues at coordinate 126,644 of SUYH01000007.1, read as the reverse complement.
AGCCCTTCCAGCCATCGTAGTCGTAATACTCCTTGACACGCTCTGTGTACAGTCGCATATAGGTGGGATTGTTGGGGTGGATTCCCTCCGTCTTCCGCACCTCCATGGTGCCTAACGAGTGGCCTGGTCGTATCTGACGCCAGGCTGTTCCTGCTCCCCATCCGTCGCGCTCAGCAGGACTGAACTCGAACGAGCCATTCTGGATGAGTTCGGCATAGAGTCCACCATCGGCACTCGAAGAGATATCCTCAAAAAATATACCAATCAATTCGTCACTGATGAGCTTACCTCCCTTAGGGGGCGTCATGGGTTTCTGGCCACTTGCGGCCATCAGGCTGCCCGCAAGGACAGCGCAAAGCATGGATAGTCGTTTCATTGTTTTCGGTGTTATATATTTAGTTTCGGATGCAAAGGTAGTAAAAAAACACAGAAATGACTTTCCGTTATGTCACACAGAGTTTTCGGATTGTATCTTTTTCTCGCATTCTGCATTTTTTTAGAGTTTTTTATGCATCATCATCGAAAATTTTATCTAAATTTGCAGCTGTTAATAGCTCATAAGCCTAACGCATGAAGTTTTCATTCCAACATATGGCCCACACCTTGTCCGTACGACTGAGCCTGATGGTAGCACTGCCTACAGCCCTGATTCTCACGGCTGCGCTGTTGGTGATGCTGCACTTCTCGCGTAAATCCATCAAACAGGAGACCTTGCAGAAAGCAGAACAGACGCTGGAGGCTACAGTACAGAGTATCGACAACATTCTGCTGAGTGTGGAACAGGCTTCAGGGAACACTTATTGGAATATGGTGGAGCAGCTAGACAAGCCTGAGCGCATGCAAGTCTTCTGCCGCAAATTGGTGGAAACGAATCCATATATTACCGGCTGTGCCATCGCTATGGAGCCCTATTATTATAAGAATCGCTCGAAGTACTTCATGGCCTATACCCATCAGACAAAGACAGGAATGGCATCCACCAACTCACCTATCATTCAAGCCGAAACATTCGGCAACCGTCCCTACACCGAACAAGAATGGTACACCCAGCCTATGAAGTCTGGGCATCCCTGTTGGATAGGCCCGCTGAAAGATTCCGATACCGAGGGTGGTGCCATCATCACGTTCAGCCTGCCCATCTATAACCGTGACGGAGCAAGAGTTGGCGTGTTGGGTGTCGACATAGCACTGCAACAGCTGTCGCAGATAGTGCTGGCTGTCAAGCCTTCACCCAACTCCTACTGCACACTGCTGGGTAGCGACGGCTCCTACATTGTACACCCTGACAGCACGAAGCTGATGCATGAGACAGTATACTCCTACTATAAGGAGAGTGACAATCAAAGCATCAAGGAGGCAGTTGCAGCCATGGTGACAGGGCAAACAGGATACAAGGAGTTCCAACAGAACGGCAAAGACTGGTTCGTGTTTTACAAACCTTTTAACCGCTCGGTGCTGCCCGGTCGCTCCATGGAGAAACTGAATTGGAGCGCAGGAATCGTATATCCTGAGGACGATATCTTCGGACAATATAACCGAATGCTCTATGTAGTGGTGGCCATATCCCTGACAGGACTGTTCATGCTACTGGTGCTCTGCCAGTGGTTTACCCATCGTCGTCTGCTCCCTTTGCGCATGCTGACCAAATCGGCGCAACGGATAGCCGAAGGCGACTACAACGAACCTATCCCTGACAGCAAGCAGGAGGACGAGATTGGCCAACTGCAGGAGCAGTTCCAACAGATGCAGCAGTCATTGGCTACCCACGTCAACGAACTGAATCGACTCAGGGCATCGCTCCAAATACAGGGTGAAGAACTGAGAACAGCATACGAAAGAGCCCAGGAGGCAGATAAGCTGAAGACTGCTTTCCTACACCATATGACCAACCAGATGATAGCCCCCTCGCAGACCATCCTCACTAGCGTAGACACGCTGTGTCAGCAGTGGAGCAACATGAGCAAAGAAGAGGCAGCCAAGGTAGTAGATAGCATCCAGAAAGACAGTCAGACCATCACCGACCTACTGGGAGGAATGCTGGAGAGAAGTGAAAAGTGAGAAGTGAGAAGTGAAAAATGAAGAAACTGATACGACATATACGCCAATCGCTATCGATGAAACTCGGTTTGGGTTTCCTCCTGCTGGCCGTACCCATCTTCATTGTCGCCCTGGGCACACTGTTCCTACAGTCGCGCCATATTATCCGCGAAGAAGCACAAAGCCGAGCTACAACGGTGTTGAACACCACACTGCAACGCGTTAACCGCTATCTGAACACCATAGAGACCGCCACCAACTCCTACGAGTGGATGGTTATGGAAGACCTCAGGCCGGAGGCTCTGCTGGAATACACACGGCGCATCACATGGATGAACCATAACGTCAACGGCTGTTCTATCACGATGGAACCTTACTTTTTCGAGAAGTACGGCAGATATTTCTCTGCCTACTCCATCAAGGAAGGTGATTCGGTAAGAACAATCCGCGAAGGAGAATACGATTATTTCAACAAGGTATGGTACAAAACACCCAAAACGCTGGGTGAGCCTTGCTGGGTAGAACCTTTCGACGACTATAATGAGGGGACGCTTTATACCACCGAACTCATTGCCTCCTACTGCAAGCCGATGTATCAGAAGGGGAAGTTCATTGGAGTCATCTCCACAGACCTCTCCCTACGCCGACTAAAAGAGACAATCAACTCAGAGAAACCCTACCCTAACTCCTACTTCGTCTTGATAGGCAGGGAGGGACACTACTTCATTCACCCAGACACGGCAAAGCTATTCAACCAGACTATATTCAGCGACAGGGACGCAAACCAGCATACTGATCTCATTGCGCTAGGCCACGAGATGACGGCGGGCGAGAAAGGAAACATGAAAGTTATCATTGAAAACACACCCTGTTTGGTGAGCTACGATCGCGTGCCTAACACATCATGGAGCCTGGCTCTAGTGTGTCCCGAAGACGACATTCTGCAAAGCTACCGCGTGCTGACCATACTCATCCTGCTGCTAGCTACTGCAGGTCTGATTTCTGTTGTGCTGCTCTGCCGCCTTGCCGTCAGCCATGCCATCAGCCCCCTGAAACAGTTGCTCAACCAGTCGAAATTGATTACTGCCGGCCATTACGACCAGCAGATAGCACATAGCAAAAGTACCCACGTGGTTGGACGCCTTCAGAACAGCTTTGCTGCTATGCTGGCAGCGCTGAACACACACGTCAATGCCATCAAGCAGACCAACCAAGAGATGCTGCGCAGCAACGAAGAACTGGCACGAGCCACCCAGCTGGCAGAGGAGGCTGACCGCCAGAAGACGACCTTCATCCAAAATACGACACACCAGATACGCACTCCGCTGAACATCATCATGGGCTTTGCACAGGTTATCCGCGATAGCGTAGGCATGCTCTCGGAAGACGAAATAAAGAACATCATCGAGACCATGGACCACAACGCTAAGTCGCTGAACCGCATGGTACTGATGCTCTTCGACAGCTCTGACATCGGGCTTACAAAAGAACTCTTTGACAGCCAAATGCGCGAATCTGTCTCGTGCAACGAAGTAGCCCGCGAGAGCATTGCCGACACCAAAGAGCATTTCCCCCAGTTGGACATCCTGTTTGAGACATCCATCCCCGATACACTACACATTCATACCAACCGACTCTATCTGATGCGTAGCCTGCGAGAAATACTCTACAATGCCGCCAAATACTCAGACGGCAAACATGTAGCCATGAAGATCACGGAAACAGAACACACCATACGTTTCACCATTGAAGACAAGGGCATAGGCATACCCGAGAGTTACCATGATAGCATGTACCAGTTCTTTACGAAGGTCAACGACTTGAGTGAAGGACTCGGACTGGGCCTCCCCCTATCGCAACGCCACGTCAGCAATCTGGGTGGAACGCTAACGCTCGACAGCAGTTACCAAGAAGGCTGCCGCTTCATTGTAGAAATACCTAAAGTGTAACAAAAACACTTTTTCTTCAGACGTTTTGTGGCAAGTGTTACAAAACGTAAAATCCGTGTTACTGCGCATAAATAGCCATATCCGCTTTTTGCATATCTTTGCGCTCAGAATCAATTGATTAGAATCTAAAAGTATGCAAAAACAAAAGTTAACAAGACTGCTGCTCGTCATCCTACTGCTGATGACAGCCAGCAGCAAGAGTAATGCCCAGGAGGCACTTTCACCCCTACACGTCGATGGACCTTACCTTGTGAACGCCAAAGGCGAGCGGGTTGTCCTACACGGATTTGCCCAGACCTATAGCCCTTGGTTCAACGAGCAAGGTACCAAATGGAGCGGACTTGACGTCGATGGATGCCTCAGTTACAACAAAGGCCTGATCGACCAGATTCTCGCAGCAGGTTGGAAGATGGACTTCTGCCGTCTTCACATGGACCCCCATTGGAGTAACGTACTACCTCAGGGAGTGTATTATGTGCCAGAGAGTGACATCCGGTATTTCAATTTCGACAATTTCAAGAAGTATTTGGACGAAGTGTTTGTTCCAATGGCCAAATACATGCAGTCGAAGGGACTTTATGTCATTATGCGCCCACCTGGAGTCTGTCCTGAGAATATCTCCATAGGCGATGACTATCAGAAGTATCTGATCAAGGTCTGGGAATATGTGGCTCAGCACAAAGATCTTAAGGACAATGGATGCGTGATGTTTGAGTTGGCCAATGAACCGGTGAATATTATCGGTGAAGGCAATCGTGACCAGCTTATTTCACAATATTTCCAGGCTATTGTCGACGTGATGCGCCAGCATTGTAACAATGTCCTGCTTGTGCCCGGTTTGGGTTACCAGTCGCAATATGCCGGTTTTGCCAAGTATCCTGTTCAAGGTGACAATATCGGCTATGCTGTTCACTGTTATCCTGGTTGGTACAATAGCGGTCATGAAGGTGAGGTTAGTACTACCTATCGTGAATTCAAACGTGGATGGGAATCGCAGATAGGTCCTATAGCGGAAATGGCTCCTATAGTTGTTACGGAGATGGACTGGGGACCCAAAAAGTATAGCCCTTCTCACAAGGATTCCAACGGCAATGAGGTATTCGACACCCGTTGCTCGTTTGCCTTTGCTTACACAGGTGTAGCTGGCGGCGAGGGCTTTGGTGCTAATTTCCGTCGTATTGTTGATGAGACATGTAATGTCAGTTGGTTACTTTTTACAGGCGCAGAACTATTGGCTAAATACAACGATGCTGCTCCAGACGGTGAAACCTTCTTAACCGATCCTGAGGCTTGTCCCCGTCCTTGTTACCGTTGGTATCAGGAATATGCCACCCAAGAGTATCGCGATAAGATCAATGATCCCAGCTATGGGTACCACCGTGAAGAAGAGCCTTTGTTCTCATTGACTGAAGAATGGTTCAACCCCAACATCTGGGAGAAAGGTACATTTAATGAAACAACAGGTGAATTAAAAACAGGTCAGTGGGGCTTCGGAGGTTGGCAATACCCTCAAGGCGTAGACCTTTCTGCTTATAAATACCTGGTTGTAGAACTGAAACAAAAGCAGAACGCAAGTGCCTCATTCCGCTTGTTCGATATCAACAACTACTGGAGTAAGCCCTATATGAAGGATTTCGGTAATGATACTCGTATTGTCATTGATTTACAGAACATGACGGCACAGGATGATGGCCATCATGTCGACCCCTCACATATCTATATTGCAGGTTTCTGGACCAGTGGCAGCTCACCTATATATATTAATAAGGTATATCTGAGTGACGACGGTGTTAATCCGACTGGTATTTTTGAGTACGAAAATGGTACTTTTGATGAAATCTCCCGCGAATATTACTCGCCAGACGGCCGTCGTTTGGCTTCGCCTCAACCCGGTTTGAATATTGTTAAAGTAACAAAAAATAATGGAAATACAAGTATTTTTAAGGTTTGTTACAAATAGAAAAGTCCGTGTTACAAGAAATTAAACGCGTGATATTAATAAAATATACCTTTGCACCCGAGAAAACAGCTAACATTTTTCAAATAACTTACAACGATGAATCAAAATCTGTCAAAATGAAGAATCTAAAACAACTGATTAGACAGACCATACCCATGTTGCTGATGCTGCTGACCTGTAGCACTACGCTGCACGCTCAGGGCATCACCGTGAAGGGTACGGTAACAGATGCAAGCGAGGAGCCCCTGATTGGAGCCTCGGTTGTGGTGAAGGGAAACACTTCCCAAGGTACAGTGACTGATTTCGATGGTAACTTCGTATTGAAGGTTCCATCAGAGCAGACCGTCCTTGTGATCTCGTATGTGGGCATGACCACAAAGGAGATCAAGGTGGGCAAGCAGCGTAGCTTCAAAGTGACGCTGGCTGACGACACCAAGTTGGAAGAAGTAATTGTAGTGGGCTACGGCCAGCAGAAGAAAGCTTCTGTCGTGGGTAGTATTACCCAGACTGATGCCAAGACGCTGGAACGTCACAGTGGTCTGCCCTCTTTGGGTGCTGCTCTGACGGGTAACCTGCCTGGTGTTATCACAAGTGCCTCAACAGGTCTGCCCGGTGAGGAAGACCCACAAATCGTGATTCGTGGTGCTGCTACATTGGGATCCGACAGCAGCCCGTTGATCTTGGTGGATGGTGTTGAGCGTCCCATGAACACGGTGGACATCAGCTCTGTACAGAGCATCTCCGTCCTAAAGGACGCCTCTGCTACGGCTGTGTATGGTGTGAAAGGTGCTAACGGTGTTATCTTGATTACCACCAAGCGTGGTGCCGAAGGTAAGGCACAGGTACACGTTAAGGCAAACGTTACCATGAAGGTTGTGTCAAGGTTGCCTGAAAAGTATGACTCGTACGATACCTTTATGATTAAGAACGACGTGGTACAGCGTGAAACTCCCCTGTCTCCTAATGCATGGGGTTCGTTCAAGACCATGGATGTCATCAACAAGTATCGTTATCCAGCCAATGCTGAAGAGTGGGACCGCTATCCTAACGTAGACTGGCAGGACGAGTTGTTCAGAAAGAGCGCTATGTCATACAACGTAACTGCCGATGTATCAGGCGGTACCAAGGCTGTCAAGTACTTCGCTGCTGTCGACTTCACACACGAAGGTGATATCTTCAAGGAGTTCCCCAACAACCGTGGTTACAGCTCTGGTTTCGGCTACAACCGTATCAACCTGCGTTCAAACTTGGACTTCGACATCACCAAGACCACTCAGTTTACCGTTAACCTGTTCGGTTCTAATGGTGTCCGCCGTTATCCTTATGGTTCGCCCAGCGGTAGTGATGCATTCTGGGGTTCAGTTTATCGTACGGCTCCTGATGCTTTCCGTCCTGTTAACAGCGACGGTTCGTATGGCTTCTACGCTCCCCGTGATGCTGACCAACCCAACTCGGTTGCCAATCTGGCTACAGCTGGTGACGAGCGCGCTACGAATACGCAGATTACCACCGACTTCATCCTGAAGCAGGAATTGGACTTCATTACAAAGGGATTGAAGTTCCAGGGTCGTCTTTCTTATGATAATACAATGTACGAGCGCGGCCGTGGTATCAATGACCAGTACAATAACCCGTTCTATACGTACATCAACCCTGAATCTGGTGACATCAGCTACAACTCCCGCTGGAACCAGACAGAGAATACACCATACGAGGAGCAGGTGCGTTGGACTACCACAGCAGGAAGTGTAGATGTGGGACGTACCTATCGTAAGTTGTATTACTCCCTGCAATTGGACTATGCCCGTCAGTTCGGCGATCATGAGGTGACAGCCTTGGGCTTGTTCAGCCGCGACACCCAATCGAGAGGTAGTATTTTCCCCACTTACCGTGAGGACTGGGTATTCCGTTTGACTTATAACTATGCTACACGTTATTTTGCAGAATTCAATGGTGCCTACAACGGCTCTGAGAAGTATGACAATGAGCACCGCTTCGACTTCTTCCCCTCTGTATCTGTTGGTTGGATGCTGAGCGAAGAGCCTTTCATCAAGAAGAATGTGAAATTCCTGGATATGTTTAAGATTCGTGCTTCTATCGGTAAGGTCGGTGACGACAAGCCTGGTGCACGTTGGATCTACAAAGATGAGTTTGCCTATGGTGGTCACATGAAGCAGGGTCCTGGCCAGGATGACCAGTCGCCCTATGAATTCTACACCATCACCAAGATTGGTAACCCCCAAGCACAATGGGAAGTGGTGACGAAGCGTAACCTCGGTTTCGACTTCGGATTCTTAGGAGGTCTCGTTGCAGGTTCATTCGATATCTTCGGTGATACCCGTACTGATGTATATGTGCTTGGTGCAAACCGTGCCATTCCTTCTTATTTTGGTTTCAGTGCTCCAGATGCCAACCTCGGTGAGGTCAAGAGTCATGGTTGGGAGTTGAGCGTTCGCTTGAACAAAGTGTTTGCCAACCAGTTGCGTCTGTGGGGTAACTTCAACATTACCCACGCTAAGAACGAAGTGGTTTTCTCTGACGACCCAGCCCTGAGACCTTCATACCAGATGGGAGCAGGGTATGCTATCGGTCAGACGACCTCTTTTATAGATCAGGGTATCCTTCGCACATGGGACGATGTCATCGGTGAGACCAGCCGTGACGTCTACGATACTAACGTGCTTCCTGGTGACTATCGTATCGTCGACTTTAATGCCGATGGTGTCGTTAACTCAGATGACCGTGCTCCTTATAAATATACGGGTACGCCAGAGAATACCTATAGTGCAACAATTGGTGCCGAGTGGAAGGGCTTCAGTATCACTTGCCAGTTCTATGGTGTTAACAACGTTACCCGTTATATCGGCTTCCCCAGCTTCTATGGCGCTACCAACTCCTTGTTCAAGGAGGATAGCTATTGGACTAAGGAGTCAGGATCTGGTATCCCCTTGCCTCGCTGGACCACAGAAGAAGGTACTGGTCACGAGGGTACACGCTATTTGTACGACGGCTCTTTCGTGCGTCTGAAGAATGCTGAGATTGCCTATACCTTCACCCAGAGCTGGTTGAAGAAAGTAGGTCTTAACCGCATGAAGGTTTATCTGAATGGTGACAACCTGTTGTTCTGGTCAGACATGCCTGACGACCGTGAGTCTAACTTCAGCGGTGCTGCTACTTCTGGTGCATATCCTACAGTACGCCGCTTCAACTTAGGTATTGACTTAAACTTCTAAAATACGCGTATTATGAAAATCAAACAATATATTTCATGTTCTCTTCTGCTTCTGGCAGCATTGACGCTGAATACCAGTTGTAAGGAATATCTGGATAAGGAGCCGATGAGCGATATTGATCCTACACAGCCCTATCTGAATTTCCGTAACTTCCAGGGCTTTGTAGAGGAACTTTATGCCGCCATGCCCATCATGACGGGTCACCAATACCATAGTTGCTGGAACTTCGGTGAAGACGACTATTGGGAACCCACTGAGACTCGTATGCTGACCTATGCCATCGACCAGGGTAACTACTGGGGATGGAACGAGTGCTTCTATTCCTATTTCAAGGAGAAGCAGGGTGGAATGAATACTGCTACCGGCGACCGCATGGTCAACGATGTATCCTCCAAGGGCTATCTCTACGGCCTCTGCTGGTTCGGTATCCGTAAGGCTAACATCGGTCTTGCCAACCTTGACAAGATGGTGGATGCTACACAGGAGGAGAAAAACTTTATTGCCGGACAGCTCTATTTCTTCCGTGCTTGGAACCACTTTATGCTGATGCAGTACTGGGGAGGTATTCCCTATCTGGATCGTGCACTGTCATCCAGTGAGACCTATACATTGCCTCGCCTGAGCTATCAGGAGACTGCAGAAAAAGCTGCTGAAGACTTCCAGAAAGCTGCTGACTTGCTGCCTATTGACTGGGATCAGACAGCTACTGGTAAGACGACCTTGGGTAAGAATGTTATCCGTATTAATAAGGTGATGGCACTGGCCTATCTGGGCAAGGACTTGCTTTGGGCAGGCAGCCCCATGATGAACCAGGAATCTACGGGCAATGCTACTTATAATGCAGAATTCTGCAAGCGTGCTGCTGATGCCTTTGCTCAGGCACTGAAGATTTGCGATGAGACAGGTATCTATGAGTTGGCTGACTTTGATCACTACTCAGATATCTTCTACACCTACAAGCAGAACAAGGTGAATGGTATGAAGGAGGTCCTCTTCTATGAGAACATGGCAACCTGCCACATTGGTGTATGGCGTTGGAACCTTGTCAACGACTGGCGTCCACCATTGATCAATAACTCTGGTATCAAGTGCTATCCTGCTGCCAACTATACCGACTACTTCGGAATGGCGAATGGTCTGCCTATTCCTGACATCACTAAGCCCGATGCTGCCAGTGGTTACAATCCCGAGTATCCCTATAAGGATCGTGACCCACGCTTCTACACCAACTTCATCTATGATGGTGTGAAGACGGTTAAGGATGGTAGTAAGATCCTGAAAGATGGTCTGCCTGACGAGCGTAAGCAGTATGCCAGCATGTTCGAGGGTGGTCTCTATCGTACAGACACTCCGTCAAAGTGCTGTTTCACTGGCTATATGAACATGAAGTTCACCTCTCAGTACATGAATGACTTTGACGACTACAAAGAGGGTAATGTATTGGTGATGCCACTTGTCCGTTTGGCTGATGTTTACCTGATGTATGCCGAGGCTACTGCCAATGGCTATGGTTCTGCTACTGCTACCGCTTCAGGCTATGGTCTCACCGCTGTTGGCGCTGTCGATAAGATTCGCGACCGTGCTGGTGTCGGTCATGTTGATGCTAAGTTCTTGGGTAGTGTTGACCAGTTTATGAGCGAGGTTCGCCGTGAGCGTGCCGTTGAGCTTTCTTTCGAGGGACACCGCTTCACTGACCTGCGCCGCTGGCTCTTGCTTGATAAGGCTCCTTACAATAAGAAGACTGCCGTCTATTTCGACCGAGCTGCCGACCAGACTGATAAGGAACGTTATGAAAATCCTAAGAATAATCACGTATTGAACCTGCGTGAGGTCGTGCTCACCGAGCGTCATTACTCACTGCCCAAGCACAACTGGTTCCCCTTCCCGAAGAAGGATGTCCAGATGTATCCTGAGTTCAAGCAGAACCCTGGCTGGGAGTAACGAAGTGAAAAGTGTAAAGAGAAAAGTGAACAATTAAGAATTAGAATCGTTATGAAACTATATAAATCATTTGCTTTACTGATGCTTGGCGGCCTGATAGCTCCAAGTACAGTAGCAAGGGCACAAGAAACGACCGATACCACACAAGTCAATGTGGCATTCGGCACTCAGGCCAAAGAGGATATCCTCGGTGGTGTCAGCGTTGTCAATGTGTCTGAATTGATGAAGAAGGATTATTATACCAGTAGTCTTGGCGAGATCTCCGGTCTGATAGCTGGCTACAACGGTAGCGTATGGGGGCAGAATGCTCTTGTTCTCGTTGACGGGGCTCCCCGTAATGCTTCTTACGTGAATCCTACCATGATTGAGTCGATTACCGTGCTGAAGGCTGCTAGTGCTGTCGCTCTTTACGGCAGTAAGGGTGCCAAGGGTGTCATCCTCATCACGACGAAACGCGGTAAGGCTCAGCCCCTGCGTGTTGACGTTCGTGCCAATACGGGTCTCTATTTTGCGAAGCGCTATCCCCAATACCTGGGTGCTGCTGAGTATATGACACTATACAACGAAGCTCGTGCCAATGATGGTTTAGCTCCTCAGTATGATGCTGCTACCATCTACAACACGGCTGCCGGTGTGAATCCCTATCGCTATCCCGATATGAACTTTTACACCAGCGAGTTCTTGCGCAAGGCTTATAACCGCAGCGATGCCACTGCTGAAATCAGCGGAGGTAACGATCGTGCCCGCTACTATGCCAATATGGGTATCCAGTACAACAGTTCGATGATCAAATACGGTGATAAGAAGAAAGACGACGACCTGAACCTGAATGTCCGTGCCAATGTGGACATGAAGATTACCGACTGGCTGTCTGGTTATACCAATGCTGCCATGAAGTTTGAAAACAACTATGGTGGTCGTGGTGACTTCTGGGGAGCTGCTGCTAACATGCGTCCTAACTGGTATTCACCCTTCCTTCCCATCAGCATGATGGACCAGAACATCGATGCTATCAGCTCTACCGTTAAGTCGAGCATGAACACCATTGACGGTCAGTACCTGCTCGGTGGTAACAATGACAACCAGACAACGGTTTATGGCGATATGTTGAAGGCTGGATACATCAAGAGCCGCATCCGTACCTTCATGTTCGATATCGGTCTGAAAGCTGATCTGAGCAGCGTTCTCAAGGGTCTTACCTTCAGTGTTGTTTATAACATCGACTATTGGTACAACTACAACGAGGCTTGGAAAGAGAACTATGCTACCTATGACCCCATTTGGTCTAACATGAATGGTAAGGATGTCATTATTGGCCTGACCAAGTACGGTGATGATAACCATAATACATCTGAGTACATCGGACAGAGCTTTGATATGCAGACTTCAACCATGCGCTTCCAGTTCGACTATGCCAACAGCTTCAATCAGCACAACATCGCTGCCAAGCTGCTGGGCTGGGGATACCAACAGCAGACATCTCGTGACGAGAACCATGACGGCGGTAGTGACTACCACCGTGTAAGCAATGCCAACCTTGGTTTCCTCGTTGACTACAACTACGCTCACAAGTATTATGCTGAGTTCAGTGGAACATTGACGCATTCTGCCAAGCTAGCGGAAGGTCATCGCAACGCTTTCTCTCCTTCAGTCGCTTTAGGCTGGCGCATTAGCAGCGAGAATTGGTTCAAGGAGAATGTGAAGTTCGTTGATAACCTGAAACTCACGGCTGCTTATTCTTGCCTGAATCAGGATATCGACCTGAATGAATGGTACATGTATCAAGGTTCATACAACGTTCGTGGTACTTGGTACACTTGGCGCGACGGTGATCAGGGTGGTTACTCGAATACCTCTAACCGCGGTGAGAACCTTGACCTGAAGTTCATCAAGCGTAAGGAATGGCGTATCGGTCTGGAGGGTAGCCTGCTCAACCGCATGATTACCTTCGACTTCAACTACTTCAATCAGTTGACCGATGGTCTTATTACCAATGGTAGTTCGACGATTTATCCCTCTTTCTTCTCAAGTATTGGTAGCTTCCTGCCCAACACCAACTACAATGCCGACAAGCGTAGCGGTTTCGATTTCGATGTCCGTTTTAATAAGCAACTCGGTAAAGTGGATGCAACGCTTGGCTTGGTAGGAACATACTACAGTGCCAAGGCTGACAAGCGCGACGAGGTATGGGCAAACGACTATCAGTATCGTGCTGGCCATAACCTCAGCACAGCTTGGGGTTATGAGTGCGAGGGCTTCTTCAACGACGAAGCAGAAATTGCTAACCACGCTAAGCAGACCTTTGGTGATGTTCGCCCTGGTGACTTGAAGTATAAGGATCAGAACGGTGATAATGTCATCGACTCTAAGGACCAGATTGACTTGGGTAAGGGTGCTGCACCTTTCTTCTACGGTGTCAACCTGACTTTGAAGTGGAAGAACTTCACGTTCTTTGCACTGGCAACAGGCCAGGCTGGTGGTATTGCCTTCAAGAACAATGCTTACTACTGCCCCAGTGGCGACAGCAAGTACAGTATCTATGCTCGTGAGCGTTGGACTCCGGCTACTGCTGCTACAGCTGCCTATCCACGTCTGACAACTACCAGCAACTCAAACAACCGCCAGACTTCTTCGTTCTGGAAGTATTCTACCAACCGCTTCGACCTCAACAAGGTACAGGTGACCTACGACATGCCTGAGGACTGGTTCGAAGGCAAGTTTGTCAAGGGTCTGAGTGTCTACTTGAGTGGCGAGAGCCTGCTGACAATCTCTGGCGAGCGCGAACTGATGGAGACTACCATTGGTGCTATGCCTCAGTGTCGTTTCTACAACCTTGGTGTAAAGGTGAACTTATAATCATATAATAATAGACATTTCAGATATGAAAACAATCAGAATATATAAGCTTGCTGCCATGGGGCTCTTGCTGTCGTTTGGACTGACCAGTTGCGACGACCTTTTGGAGCCTGCACAGGAAAATCTGAAGAACTTGGAGGAGACTCAGAAAGAGTCATCATCCGTACGCGGTTTCCTGACCAATGCCTACCGTGTGCTGCCTGCATATTACGACAATAGCGACTATGCTACCGATGATGCCGTAACCAACCAGAAGGATAATGGTTTCCTGCTGGTGGCTACTGGTGGTTGGACAGCTGACAATGGCATTCTTAGCCGTTGGAATGACTCTTATGCTGCCATTCAGTATGTCAACCTGTTCCTGAAAACCCGTGAAGGTCAGCAGTATGTGAAGAACCTGACCGTGAACGAACTGCTTACCCAGCGTTTGTTGGGTGAGGCTTATGCCCTGCGTGGTATTCACCTCTACTACCTGCTACGTGCTCATGCTGGTTTTACCACCGATGGTGTCTTGAAGGGTGTGCAGTTGTTCGATGGATTTGTTGATACGAACAGCGATTTCAACCAGTCTCGTGCTTCATTTGCCGACTGTGTAAGAAAGGCACTTGAAGACCTTGACCAGGCTGTTAAGTTGTTGCCATTTGACTATGGTGATATCAGCAGCGAGGCTGAAATTCCAGCTAAGTTCCGTAACATCACTACCGACCCCTCTATCTATAATCAGGTGATGGGTAATAAGTCTCGTCAGTTGGTTAATTCACAGATCGTAGAGTCTTTCCGTTCACGTCTGTTGTTGCTGGCTGCAAGTCCTGCATTCAAGGCAGATACCAATCCTTTCACCTGGGCTGAGGCTGCCGATGCTGCAGCCACAGTTATTGACAACCTGGGTGGTATCGGTGCACTGCCTTCAAATGGTATCACCTATTATACTAATAGTGATATTGAAAACATCAAGGAGGGTTCTAATCCCGCTGAGATTCTCTGGCGTTCCAACTGGGAAGACAACTCTACTTCTCAAGAGTCTGAGAACTTTCCTCCCTCGCTCTTCGGCAATGGCCGCATGAACCCCACTCAGAACCTGGTTGATGCTTTCCCTGCAGCCAATGGCTATCCTATCAGCGACAACCGTTCAGGTTATGATGCACAGAATCCCTTTGTCAACCGTGACCCCCGTTTGGACACCTACATCATCCACGATGGAAGCATTGCAGGTGTTGACGGTGCCGTTATCCGCACGGGTAGCCAGTCGGGTACTAACGACGGTATCGACAAGGTGGAGAGCAAGTCAACCCGTACAGGTTACTACATGAAGAAGCGTCTGCGCATGGATGTCAACTGCAATCCATCTGCAACCTCTGGTAAGAGACACATCACTCCACGTATCCGCATGACGGAGATTTTCCTCAACTATGCTGAGGCTGCCAACGAAGCTTGGGGTGCCAAGGGTACTGGCAGTCATGGCTATTCTGCTTACGACATTATCAAGGCCATCCGCCAGCGTGCTGGTATCACTGATACTGGCTATCTGGACGAGTGTGCAGGAGATCCAGCTAAGATGCGTCAGCTGATTCGTAACGAGCGTCGCTTGGAACTCTGCTTCGAGAGCTTCCGCTTCTGGGATCTGCGCCGTTGGAAGGCTAACCTCACAGAGGCAGCTCGTGGTCTTGACATCAACGAGACTGTCAGTGGAACTACTTATACTCCGCTCAACAATGTTGAGGTACGTTCATTCCAGCCTTTCCAGACCTACGGTCCTATTCCTCAGTCTGAAGTGCTGAAGTATGGTAACTTGGAGCAGAATGACGGATGGAAGTAAAGTGAAATATGAATCGAAAAAAATAAAAATGTAAAGTTATGAAAACCAATAATATCAAATCATTACTTCTCGCAGGTATCGTGAGCTGTGGCTTGGCCACAGGTCTCACCTCCTGCAAGAGCGGTGATCAAGAATTCCCTGACTACATTTACCAGACGTGCTACTTTTCCAAGCAGTATCCTCTTCGCACCGTAGAGCTGGGTAACGACCCCTATGTGGACCTGACACCTGACAATCAGCATAAGGTTCAGATTCAGGCTGCCATGGGTGGCGCCTATAACAACCGTCAGGACATTAATATCAGCATCTTAGTTGATCCATCAGCTTGTGACGGCGTTACCTTCGCAGACGGAACACCCGTCACCGTGATGCCCAGCAACTATTACGAACCTCTGCCCGAAAAGATAACTATTCCTGCCGGTCAGGTAACAGGTGGTGTTGATGTTCAGCTCACTGATGCTTTCTTTGCTGATCCCAGATCAACAACCAACTGCTTTGTCATCCCCGTTCGTATGACTGAAGCAACAGGTGTTAAAGAGATTCTTAAAGACAAGGACTTCGTTCTCTATGCTGTCAAGTATGTTAACCGCTATCATGGCGAGTACATCCTCAATGGAGATACTTACGGCAGTGGTGTCTTCGTAACTACTGCATCTCTCAGCAAGTCGCTGATGGTTTATGCTGCCAAGGATGCTGCTGGTAAGGCTCACAATTGTGAACTACAGTTGAACTTTGGCGATGATGGTAAGTGCACTATTACCACGAGTGATCCTAATTTCACCGTTACCGGTACTGGTCGCTTTGTAGAAGCTGACGAAAGTCAGTTGGTTGGTGCTCGCCATCCTGACACCATGTATCTCGATTTCACGGTTAAGTCCAACGACAATGCGCTCAAGATTGATGTTACTGAAAAGTACGTTCTGACGCTTAAAAGCCGTGGTGTTAAACCAGTTAATAATTTCCAGCAATAAAGAAACGAAAAAGCTATGAAACAGAAATTTTATTCAATCAGCTTGTTTCTGAGCCTCTTCACAGCTACGGCTCTGCTGACGGCCTGTGCTGATGAGTTCGACACTAACTATCAGGTCGAAAAGCCTGCTTCTGTAGTCGAGGCTGAGAACCTCGCTCAGTACAATACTTTGCAGTCTTATGTTGGTGATGGTTTCCATCTGGGCAATACCCTGGCGTCTGCCGATCTGGATGGAAAAACAGCTGCAGCTTCGCTGACACTGTCAAACTTCAACGAAGTAACCATTCCTGATCTCTTTCTTCACAGCAAGCAGGTGGATAACGAGGGTAAGATTGATGTGCTCGTTGCTTCTTCCTTAGTTGCTGATGTCAGCGAGAAGGGTATCAACATTTTCTCTTCTCCTCTCTGTGCCAGCACCAACATCAATGCCGGCTATCTTGCAAAGCTCATAGAACCAGAGACTGTTGAAGAGCCTGAGGTAACGGGTGCTGATGTTATCGACTTTGAAAATGATGCTTTAGGAACTACTTATCCTTTGCAGCAATCTTCTGGTTTGGTCGGTAAAGGTAGTGCGGTAGTCGAGGATGATCCCAAAAGTGAGACTGGTCATGTAGTTCACGTCACCAAAACTACTCAGAGTTTCCCTGCTATCACTATCAAATTCCCTGATGGTCGTAAGTTAGGCGACTACACCGACATCAGTATCGACTTCATGGGTAAGAATACCACAGCCATCAATCAGAAAATTTTCTTCGCTATGGGCGGCAAGAATGCTGAGTTCAAGTCTCCCAAAGACTTCGGTTGTACGCTGAATAACTGGGGTCGTGGCAAGATTTCCATCGATCTTAGTGCGATGAGCTATTCTGAAGAACAGAAGCAACAGAATGAGGTAACGATTGTCATTGGTCCGAAGTTGATGAACTGTGACTACCTGATTGATAACATCTCCTTGAAGTATAAGTATAAACCTACTTACGAGGTGGAGAAAACAGAAGAGGAGAAGTTCCTGATTATCGGAGAAGCACTCGATGAATACATTACAGCCGCAATGGAAGCTGCACCTACTATTAATAGTTGGGCAGTGGCCGATTGTCCTGTCACTTCTGCTCCCGACTTGATTTGGAAGCAGACTTTGCATGACACCTATTTCGGTTATGCAGCACATTTGATGCGCGAACAGCGTAGCGATGCTAAGTTGTTTGTCAGTGAATACCTGATGGATCCTGAAGTGCGTGCAACGTTCTTGCATCTTTTGACTGCTGATGAGATTGGTATGGATCAAATCAATGGTATTGATGTCCTGCTGCCTATCGATGTGGCCTCTTTCGATGTAAATGACTTTGTTACGATGTTGGGAGAACTGAAGGCTACAGGTAAACTGATTCGTCTGACTATCCAGAACGTTACAGGTTCAGATGCCCTGGCTGCCGATGCTTTAGCTCAGGTTATTGCAACATATAAGAAGCAGATTCCTGCCGCTCAGCAGTATGGTATCAATTTCCAGGCAGTCACAGAATCTGCCAGCAACGTAGGTTTGTGGACCACTGGTTTCAACCGTAAGTCAAGCTATGCATCAGTAGCAGAAGCTCTGAAATAATCCTCTTTTTTGTCCGGACAAGGCCTTTGTCCGGACAAAAATCTTTCGTGTAACAATCCGCAAAGTATATGTAACATAACATAATGTTGTTTCTACGGAAATCACATAACTTTGCACCGTCGAAAGGCAAAAAATTCATTTAAGCAATAACTTTATTATTAACATTATTAACCAAATTTTTAGAATTATGAAAATTTTTACTAAATCAGTTTTGGTTGCCGTCGCAATGATGGCAGGCGCAACAACAGCCAATGCGCAGTCGTGGATTGATGACTCAGAAAATTGGGTTGAATTAACAGGTGCTGATTGGCATCAATGGAAAGGTGAAGTTGATGGATTGGGTTTTGAGGCATGTGATAAAAATGCCTCAATGGTGATGAATCCTGATGACCCTTCAGTTCCTGCAACAGCCGCCATTACAGATAGCAGAAATAGTGATATTGGTGCGGGTACTGCCATTTTTGGTGCTGCAAATATTGAACATAATACTTATGCCGATATTACAGGTTACGACTATCTGATTATTTTTGGAAGTTGTTCTGGTGAAAATCCTGGCGCAGGAATGCGTATAATGTGTAATCGTATTCATGTTGAAGGCGCTTGGAAACAGGTTAATACAAACTTCTTTGCAGAAATAGATGGTAAGCCCAATGAATATTACAATGCAGATTTGGGATGTCTTGCAATTCCTATTTCTACGTTTATGACCAGACCTGTAGAACAAAACTCTCCAGACCCTGCTCAGGAAGCACGTCAGGCTGAGATTGATGCAGGTATTGTAGGAGGTGCTGAGCGTGTTGACGATTTCGTACATTTCCATTGCCTGAAGAACGCGTGGGGTGGATCATTCCCTATTAACGTTTCTTCAATCTATGTTTGGAAAGCTGGTGGCGAGACCGCTATCAAGACTATTAAGAACGAAGTTGCAGAGGATGGCGCTTACTACAACTTGCAGGGTCAGCGTGTTGACAACCCCGCTAAGGGCTTGTTCATCCACAACGGCAAGAAGGTTATCCTGAAATAAACATTCTTTATTACAAGAAATCATACATTCGCCGTTCAGTGTGTCTGGGCGGCGAATGTCTTTCAAAATCCTAAGACTTTATGCACTTACACTACGTAGCCTACTATCAGATACGTTTTTTGCTATTGCTTGCACTGCTGTGCATGTCAGCTGGTACCAAGGCCGGTCAACTGCTGACAGTTAACAGTCAGTCGGGAGCCTTCCCGTTGTTTGTCCAAGGACAAGCAGCTACCATCAGCGTATCAGCCAACGAGCCCTTGGTTGTCAGGAAGGCAGCGTCGCTATTGGCAGACGATGTGGAGCGCGTAACCAATAGTCGTCCACAGCTCAGCAACCGCTTCGGTCGGCACGACATCATCGTGGCTACTATCGGCCACAACCCTAACGTTGACCGCCTTATCCAAAAACACCATATTGACATTTCGTCTATTCGCGACCAGTGGGAGTGCTTCCTGCTGAAAGTCGTCGACCATCATCTGCTCATCCTGGGCAGTGACGCCCGTGGCACCGCCTATGGCGTGTTCACCCTGAGCCAGGCTTTGGGCGTCTCACCCTGGTATTGGTGGGCTGACGTCCCTGTGACGCCCCGCCATACTGTCTATGTTGATGCCGATTACGTATCTTCTACCCCCAGTGTGAAGTATCGGGGCATCTTCATCAACGACGAGGACTGGAGCCTGAAGCCCTGGGCCTCCAACAACTTTGAAAAAGAATTGGGCGACATAGGCCCACGAACATACGCCAAGGTCTGCGAACTGCTGTTGCGCCTGAAGGCCAACATGCTGGCGCCAGCCATGCACTCCTGCACTGGAGCCTTCTACTCCCATGCTGAGAGCAAGCAGGTTTGCGACTCGTTTGGCATCATCGTCACCACCAGCCATTGTGAACCGCTGCTCTTGAACAATGCCGCAGAGAGCGAGTGGAACCAAAAGCGCGATGGTGACTGGAACTACAAGACAAACCGCCAGACCATTCTCAAGAAATGGGACGACCGACTGACGGAGGCCTCCCGATATGAGAATATCTATACCGTTGCGATGCGCGGAGTGCATGATGCCGGTTTGCGTGGCGACCTGTCCATGCGCGAGCGTGTGTCCCTTCTTGATACGGTCATCCTGAACCAGCGCCAGCTTTTGGAAAAACACCTCCATCGGCCGGCAGCT
The DNA here is from genome assembly GCA_015060535.1 of Prevotella sp. Classification (GTDB taxonomy): domain Bacteria; phylum Bacteroidota; class Bacteroidia; order Bacteroidales; family Bacteroidaceae; genus Prevotella. The sequence continues at coordinate 106,098 of SUYH01000007.1, read as the reverse complement.
GCCATTCCACAGATTTTCGTTCCCTATAAGGAGACAATGGATATCTATGAAAATGGTCTCCAAGTACCTGAGGACATCACCTTGGTGTGGGTTGACGACAACTATGGCTATATGAAACGCGTGTCCACTCCTGAGGAACAGCGTCGAACGGGCCGGTCGGGTGTGTATTACCACCTCTCTTATCTGGGTACGCCCCACGACTACCTGTGGCTTAACACCACACCGCCCGTCCTGATGTATGAAGAGCTAAAGAAAGCCTACGACACAGGAGCTGACCGCTATTGGCTGCTTAACGTAGGTGACATCAAACCGATGGAACTGGGTATACAGACCTTCATGGATATGGCGTGGGACTTTAACGCCTTCGACATCAAGAACGTCAATCACCACCAAGCCCAGTGGCTGTCCCACCTCTTCCCTCGTACGTCGACAACACAACTACAGGCGCTTTTGGATGCCTATTACCAATTGGCATGGAGCCGTAAGCCCGAATACATGGGGTGGGAATACGAGTGGGACGAACCCTGGCGCACCAAGCTACGCCCTACCGAGTTTTCTTTCCAGCACTATAGCGAGGCAACACAGCGACTGGCTGACTACCAGCATATCAGTGATGAGGCAGAGCGCTTGAGCGACGGAAGTGCTGCCTACTTCGAAATGGTACAGTACCCCATCCAGGCAGCCTGTCAGATGAACCGCAAGTTCTTGATGGCACAGCTGAACCAGGAACTGACGAGTCAGCAGCGTTATGCTGAAGCCAACTGGGCTGCCAGGCAGATGGAACAGGCTTACGATAGCATTAACACACTCAACAACCGCTATAACAGTCAGGGTGACGGCAAGTGGCAAGGCTTCATGGACGTACCTGAGGGATTCTGTGCCCTCTACCACCAGAAACCCGCTGTGGTTTATACCGAGGGGGCAGGTGAAAATCCTGTTGACTTGACACCACAACCCTATCGTCTGACGAACTGTTACACCATACCCTTGGAACACTTCCGTCATAAAAGCGATGGCATCCAGCTTGTCAAGGGACTGGGCTACGACTGGCAAGTGGTGCAGCTGAACAGCGGTGAGGTCAGTTATGACCTGCCTGCAGTCAACCGCGACACCATCGAACTAACGCTCACCACCCTTCCTTTCTGGCCACTCTACGCAGGAAAGAGCAACCGCATCGGCGTCACTATTGACGATAATCCCATGCAGGTGTTTGAAAACCATTTCAAGGAGTGGGGACCTCGCTGGAAAGAACAAGTGCTCCGCAACGGTGCCGTGTGCCGCATGCGCTTTGCCGTTGACAGGAAGCGTTCCAGTCATACGGTAACCTTTACCTGCATCGATGCCGGTCAGATGGTTCAGCGTGTAGTCATTGACTGGGGCGGTCTGCAGTCTTCCTATATCGGACCTGCGCCAGAGAGGTGAGAGTTCTTGGCTGAGCCAAGCGGCGAAGCCGAGCGAAGAATTAAGAGATAAATAACATAATTATATTTAAGATGAAACGAATACTTATTTCCCTAAGTTTGCTGTTGCTGACACTTTGTTGGCAGCCAATCATGGCACAACAGCGCAGACCTATCGACAATGAACATCCCTTGTGGCTTGTGCATGTCGATGTCTGGAACCAGGCCGACCCACAGAAAATCATCGACCTTATTCCTGACGACATCAAACCCTATGTCTGCATGAACCTGTCATTGTCGTGCGCATACGACAAGGACTACAATGTATATAAGATGCCACGTTGCGCCGTGCGCACCTGGAAATCATGGGCTACCGTGTGCCAGCAGAACGGACTCTGGTTTACCTGTCAGCCTGCCAGTGGTGGTCATACGCACATTCAGGATGACGACCTCGTCACCTTTGAATATTTCTTCAAGAAATACCCCAACTTCCTGGGTTGGAACTATGCCGAGCAGTTCTGGGGCTTCGATGAGCCTGGTGACAAGAGCTCATCACAGCAGACCACCCGTTGGGCTTTGTTTGCCAAGCTTGTCGAGATGTCGCACAAATATGGTGGTTTCCTGACTATCAGCTTCTGTGGTAACATCTGGAGTCACCCGCTGAACCCGCTTGGCGAGATGAAGCGTGAGCCTAAACTGTTGGAGGCTTGCCGCAAATATCCCGAGGCTATCCTGTGGCTCTATAAGTACACCACTTCCAGTTGTTTCTATAACAACGAGAGTGTCTCCTGGTCGCCCTTCGTCAGCGGACTGGCCAAGAACTACGGTGTACGCTACGACAACTGCGGATGGAACGGTGCGATGGATGCTATCTTCGGTGAAAATAGCGGTAAGAAATATCCCGTCAGTGCCGGTATAGGCACCGTGATGGAACAGACTGGTATCAACGGAGGCGCTGTCTGGGATGGTCCTGAGCTTATCTGGACCGAGGACTTCCAGAATCTCAGCAACTCAACGGTGGAAGGCTATTCACGTCGCCGATGGGGTCGCTTCCTTGGCTTTGAGAAGATATGGATTGACATGTTCCGCAAGATCCTTGACGGCACGCTGCACATCCCTTCACGCAAGGAGGTCATCGACCACACCAAGATTGCCATTATCAACGACATTGACGGTCGTCAAAGCAGTGGTGATGTCTCGGACAACGAGAACAAATATGCTGCTTGGGGTAACCTCTATGACGGACTCTACAAGCAAACTGATCCTCTGAACCGCGGCAACGGCCAGTGGATGGACAACCTGTGCTATTTCAAGAAGACCGGACGCTATGGCACCATCCCCGTCTGCCTGGAGTTGGCCGATGATTTGGCTAAGAGCATTCCCGTGCAGGTGAAGAAGTCGGAGCGCAGTAAGCGCTGGCCTACACTCGCTAAGAAGACTGCCGAGTATGACGAGCAGTATCCTGAGATATCCACTGGCGACCTCTTCGTGGCACGTATGGGTAATCAGTTGGTTACCTACACACCGTACAGCTATCTGAACAGCAAGACGACGGCTGAGGCTACCATACCTCTGCAATACAACACTTGCGAAGCCTTAAAGCTGAACTACAACAAGCTGTCGAGCGGACTCATCCGTGAATATGCAGACCACATCGACCTGTATCTGAATAATTTCCGTACCGACACCACCACGCTGGTCAAGGACTATGTGACGGTGACAGGTGCTACGGCGGAGCCTACCTATACCGTTACCAAGCGCGCCGGCACGACTTGTATTCCTAAGATGACTTGGGACGAAGAGACTAAGACTTTTACCCTCGAGTTGTCGCACCGCGGACCTGTTGATGTCAACATCGTCTGTGCGGGTCACAACGAGCGCACCCAGACTGCTACTGCACCAACAGCACTTGATATCCCCCAGCAGCCTGCTGAATATCATGGTCCTATCATCATCGAGGCGGAGGATATGGACTATAAGAGTGTGGGCGAGATTTACGTCAATAATGCAGGCTACTATAAGCCTGATATGCACGACTTTGCCGGTAACGGCTTCATACGCATGAGCACAGGCAAGTCGGGTTCGTTGCGCCATCGCCTGACCCTTCGTCAGGGCGGTGAATACACTGTCACCGTGCGCTATATGAACACGAATCCGGCAGGTGAGATGGTTGTCTCAGTGAATGGTACTGAGAAAACCGTACTGCTTAACACCACAGAGAAGAACCAGTGGCTGAAGGCCTCGGTTAATGCTACGCTGAACGAAGGTACCAACGAGTTGCTCCTCAACAATGTCAACGGCGTACCCGCCTATATCGACCAGGTCATCTATGCTCCTGCAGGTACTGAGGTGGAGAAATTCCTCGTCACCGTTCGCGAAGATGAGCATGGTGCACTGACACCCGACAAGGACCAGGCTGCCGAGGGTGAGACTGTCACCCTGAAAGTTACTGCCGACGAGGGTTACCAGCTGAAAGAACTGCGCATCGTCAACTCCGTGTTCTACTCCATGGACAAGACAATTACCATCGATCCTAACAGCGACGAGATTACCTTCACCATGCCTGACGATAATGTCACTCTGCAACCTGTATTCGTTGATGTCACCTCCTTTGGAAAGCTTGATTTCAGCAATACGTTGGCAGGTGCTATTCCCGAAGGCTGGGTGTGCTTGCAAGAGAATAATGAGACACACCAGTACCCCAATACTTATGGACAGGGAGCCCGTACCTTCGCCGGCTTTACCGGTTATCAGGGCAAGGCACTCTACTGGCGTGAAGAATATGCTGAGTATGGTCGCCAGAATAACTATCCCTTGCAACTCGAGCCCGGAGAATACGAGCTCCGCTTTGCAATGGCTGCCTGGAAAGAGTCTCCCCGCTATAAGGCACAAATCCTCGATGCCGCTACGGGAAGTGCCGTCGCCCAGTCGGAAGTATTCACAGCTGCTCCGAATGTAAACGGTAGTCAGTCAGGCAATGTCAGCAGTGCCGAACTGCGCACGCTGCCTTTCACCATCACTAAGCCGGGCAAGTACATCGTCCGTTATACCAATGAGAGCCGCAATGGCTATTTTGACGAGTATTTGCTCTTGAACTCTGAGGTCAAGCTGATTAAAGCCACAGGCATCCAGCGTGTGGAAAGTGACAGCAAGGAGGTTGTGGAAATCTACAATGTCTCTGGTGTTCGTCAGTCTGCCATCAGTCGTGGCTTGAACATCCTACGTATGTCCGACGGAACCACTCGTAAGGTTCTCGTCAAGTGATAACCCCATTACCCTTAGGGTAATTTTTAGAACTTTACATGAAAATGGAGGCCCGTGTCTGTGAAGATACGGGCTTCTTTTATTATTTTTATACAAAAATGCGTTACGCAAATTTGTATAATTTTAAAAAGGAACCTGATAAGGCTCCTTTTTATGTTTTAGTCCGTCCGCACGGACTGCCAGTCCGCTCGGGTCGGACTGCGAGTCCGAAGCCTTCGGACTGATTGCTACTATTATAACCCAAGGTTGTTCCATAATAACCTTTGGTTATTTTTCATTAAGCGTCCCTTATTGAGAAATAAGCGTCCCTTATTGACATCAGAAAAAAGTTTTTTTCAAAATGTCCCTCCCTTCCTCCCGTTTTTGTCCGGAAGGCCGATGTACAGAGGGCTAAGGCACGGGAGGGTAAATTGGTTGTCCCTCCCGTCTCCCTCCCATTTTAGGGGGTGTCACTCACCTTATTATATATATAGCAGAATTTGTGCAAAAAAAAGAGTGTTAAAACGTCGAGTTTTTGAGAAAAAACTTGCAAACCGCAATTTTTTTTTGTAACTTTGCAGAGCATTTGAGAAATCACTTGCAGTTGGATAATGGGATCATGGAAAACACAAGAAAAACACCATGAAAAGCCAGCCAGTCAGTCTCGATTACGAGCGCCGAGAGCACAGCCATGTGGCTTACTACAAAGCCGTTCCGCTTAAGGCTGCATGATGGCGTGGGAGTGAAAACGGGAGGGAGACGGGAGGGACAACCGATTTACCCTCCCGTGCCTCATCCCTCTGTACATCGGCCTTTCGGACAAAAACGGGAGGAAGGGAGGGACATTTTGAAATTCATTTAAAAAAGAGAAACTAAAACAATTGAGATTATGAATATTGAGAAAGAATTATTAATCGAAAAAGCCAAAGAAGGCTACACGGTTTGTTATATGGAAAACTGTCCGCTGCGCGACCATTGTCTGCGATGGCTCGTGGGACAGCACGTGCCCAGCAGTCATAGCACCTATCGTTGTGTCAATCCACACTTCGAGGGTGTGGCGGGTGCCGACTGCCCCATGTGTCGTAACGACCAGAAGGTACGTTTCGCTAAGGGCATGCAGCACATCTTTACAGATGATATGCCCAAACGCGTGGAGTCTGCTGTCCGCTATGGTATCATCGGCCTTACCAACCGCACCTACTACTTCGAGTATCGCAACGGCTCACGCCTCATCCCCCCTGCCCTGCAACAGGCTATCCGTAACCTGTTTCGCGAAAACGGATGGACAGACGAAGTGAAGTTCGACGGCTATGTAGAAGACTACGACTGGTAGACGAGGGTATAAGGTGAAACACTATCAAAAAATCGTGTTACATTTGGAGGGGAACTTTTTATAAAGGGAAATTTGGCGCTATAGTGATTTCTTTGTAATTTTGTACTCGTTAATAAGAAAAAAAAGAGAAGGATGAAAAATAAGTTGCAAATAGGACTGACAGCTTTGTTCGGTGTCTTGGCATTCTGCTTCTGGCTGTTCGTTCGCCCAGCAGTCGTCATAGAACGTGAAGCGCTTCAGCTATTCCTCTGGAATAGTGACTATCTGACAGAACGCTTGTCGGTGCCAGGAGGCTTTGCCCGTTATGTAGGTGAGTTTCTGGTGCAGTTCTTTATGTCGGAAATAACGGGGGCAGCTATTCTTGCTGTTGTATTGGCCTCGGTACTATGGTTCTTTCGGGTGCTGCTTCGTCGTAGCCTTCCGTCTGCCAATGAGTTTATTCTTCTCGCATTTTCTTTCCTGCCAGCTATTGCGTTGTGGTATCTGTTGTGCGACATAGATACGTCGATGACGCTTCCTGTAGCCGTTTTGCTGACGCTGGGGCTGATGATGCTACTGCCATCAGGGCGGAAAAGTAGCAAGATAGTCTCTTTCATACTGGTACCGATAGGCTATTGGATAGCAGGTCCGACGGCTCTTCTGATAGCCGTTTATCATCTGCGTTGGTTACATAAGCCTTTCAACAGGGCATGGGTATCTATAGAATCCATCGCGATGGCACTGCTATTGGCAAATTGTGTCTATATCAGTTCCTTTTTGGTGCCTTATTCTTTGTCGAACTTGGCGAAGGGTATCGACTATTTGTCTATTCAACCTGGTAAGATTGGAACGCTCGAGATGATGGAGTACGACTATCTGCAGCGCCAGAAGGCTTGGGGAAAGATTCTACAAAAGGCAAGAAAGGAAGATCCTCATGCAAGAGCATGCATGTGCATTGTCAATCTGGCCAAATATTACCAGAAACAGATGAGTCCGGAGAGTCTGCAAGAGAGTATGTATCAGCCATACAAGTCACTCACCAGTGCCGTTTCGGCTATGATGATAGGTGACATCTTCTTCCAGATGGGTTTTGTGAATTTCTCCCAGCGGGCAGTCTTTGAGGCGATGGAAAGTGCGTCTAATGCCAATAAGAGCGCCCGCGTGCTGTGCCGTCTGACGGAGACGGCTATCGTGACGGGCCAGTACGAGGTAGCACTGAAGTATATCTCTATCTTGGAACAAACGCTCATGTACCGCCGTTGGGCTCAATATATGAAACAGTTGGCAACCCACCCTGAAGACATTAAGAACCATCCGCTCTATGGATCTTTGCAGAAGATTTATGGCGAGACGGAAGATACATTGTTTATTTGAAAAAGACGAAGCGATGAACAGAAGGATTCAAATAGGGTATATCATCATGTTGGTGTGGATGCTGGCGGCTTGCAGCACACGCCCTGAGTATGCTCAATCGGTCAACCAGCAGCCTGTTATCTACCCTGATTATGTTGGAGTGACGATACCTGTTGGCATTGCGCCCCTGAATTTCTCGATGGCTGATGATGCCTTTACGGATATAGATGTCGAGGTGAAAGGTCAGCGTGGAGGTAGTCTGCATGCTGGCGGTTCCTATGCCGATTTCGACATCAACGAATGGCATCAGTTGTTAGAAGACAACAAAGGCAGCCAACTCACGGTAACCGTCTGTGCTCAAAAAGACGGTCAGTGGTTCCAATATCAGGACTTCACGATAAACGTCAGTTCCTACCCTTTAGACGAATGGGGCGTTACCTACCGGCGCATCGCTCCCAGTTATATGCTTTATAGCGATATGGCTATCTACCAGCGTCGACTCTCTGACTTCCAGGAGAGCGCTTTGATGGAGAATTCCCGGATTCATGGTAATTGCGTGAATTGCCATACCCAGAACCGCACCAATCCTGAGCAGTATGTATTCCACGTCAGAGGGGCGAATGGTGCTACCGTTGTGCATTCCCAAGGGAAAGATGAGGTGTTGCAGGCTCGAAGCGACACGTTAGGTGGTTCGATGGTCTATCCCTATTGGCATCCGGGTGGCCGTTTCTGTGCTTTCTCCACCAACAAGACAGCTCAGATTTTCCACATGGGTAACAATAAACGCATCGAGGTGTACGACACCTCGTCGGATGTTTTTGTCTATGATGTCAAAAACCGTATAGCCATCAAGGATACGCTACTGATGCGGAAAGACTGGGCTGAGAATACGCCCGTGTTCTCTCCCGACGGCAAGTATCTCTATTTTATCACAACCCCATGCAGAAATTATCCCGTTGATTACGACAAGGTGAAGTATAGTCTCTGCAGGGTGGCTTTCGACGAGCATACAGGGAAAATCGGAGAGCAGGTTGACACGCTAGTCAATGCCGACACGACGGGCAAGAGCGTTACATGGCCCCGTCCCTCTTACGATGGTCGCTACCTGATGTACACGCAGTTGGATTATGGCTATTTCTCCGTATGGCATCCCGAGGCCGACCTCTTCCTGCTCGACCTCGAGACGGGTGAGAGCAGGTTGATGGACGAGGTGAACAGCCAGCGATCAGAGAGTCTGCACAACTGGAGCACCAACAGTCGTTGGTTTCTCTTCACCAGTCGCAGGGATGACGGTCTCTATACTCGGCTCTATTTCTCCTCGATTGATGAACATGGACGAGCCACCAAGCCTTTCCTGCTTCCCCAACGTAACCCTAAGGAGTATTACCGCCGTCTGATGTATTCCTATAACACACCCGACTTTTCCTCAGGACCCGTTGATGTTGAAGCTCGTGAGATGGGAACAAAGTTGGAAAGTCCGAGTCGTATGACAATACAAGTTGGTAAAAGTTACATACCATAAAGTATATGAAACAAAGGAGTATTTTGTTCTTACGGAAATATGGTATCTTTGCAACCAAATGAAGAAATAACAAAAACTGTAAATAAAAGACAAATGAAAAAGACCTTTTTGCTGACGATGATTTTGATGCTGTCTGCCTTGAAGATGCAGGCGGAGGTAGATCCTAATTTCTATATCTTCCTGTGTTTCGGCCAGTCGAACATGGAGGGTGCAGCCCGTCCGGAGGCTCAGGATTTGAAGAGCCCTGGTCCTCGTTTTCTGTTGATGCCCGCAGTGGACTTCCCTGAGCAGGGCAGGAAGATAGGTGAGTGGTGCGAGGCTTCTGCTCCGCTGTGCCGTCCCAATACCGGACTGACTCCTGCCGACTGGTTTGGACGTACGATGGTGGCTTCGCTGCCTGAGAACATCAAGATTGGTGTTATCCATGTGGCCATCGGTGGTATCGATATCAAGGGATTTCTGCCCGATAGCATCAAGAGCTATGTGAAGAGGGCTCCTCAGTGGATGAAGGGAATGCTCGAAGCCTACGATAACAACCCGTATGAGCGTCTGGTCACGCTGGCCAAGAAGGCTCAGAAGGATGGTGTCATCAAGGGTATCCTGATGCATCAGGGTGAGACCAATACAGGTGATCCGAAGTGGGCTGGTATGGTGAAGCAGGTGTATGATAACCTCTGTGGCGACCTGCAACTGAAACCCGAAGAGGTGAATCTCTATGCCGGCAACATCGTTCAGGCTGAAGGCAAGGGCGTGTGCATCGGCTGCAAGAAGCAGATTGACGAACTGCCTAACACGCTGCATACGGCTCAGATTATCTCTTCAGACGACTGCACGAATGGTCCAGACCGTCTGCACTTCGATGCGGCGGGTTATCGGGAGCTGGGCTGCCGCTACGGCGAGGCCGTAGCGCGCCACTTAGGGTTTGAGCCTAAGCGCCCTTTCATCGAGATGCCTAAGAAGATTGAGGTTCCTGCCGATGCCTTTATTGCTGAGACCACCGTTCCTGGCAATGAATTCCCCAAGGTCGACAAGGAGGGACGTGCCTATTTCAGCATATCTGCTCCGGAAGCTCGCAAGATGGTTGTCGACATCTGTGGCAAGAAATATACCATGCAGCCCGATGGCAAGGGTAACTTCATGGCTGTCACCGACCCGCTGGTTGCTGGATTCCACTACTATTTCATGGAGACCAATGGTGTCCGCTTCATCGACCCTGCTACCGAGACTTTCTTCGGGTGCAATCGTGAGGCAGGTGGCATCGAGATTCCTGAGGGTGAGGAGGGCAACTACTACCGTCCACAACAGGGCATAGCCCACGGACAGGTGCGCAGCATCTACTATTATGCCAACGCTACCCATGAGTGGCGCCACGCCATGGTCTATACGCCCGCCGAATATGAGAAGGGTAAGAAGAAATACCCCGTTCTTTACCTGCAACACGGTATGGGTGAGGATGAGACTGGCTGGAGCAAGCAGGGCCACATGCAGCATATCATGGACAATCTGATAGCCTCGGGTGAGGCCAAACCCATGATTGTCGTAATGGAGAGTGGTGACATCAAAGCTCCTTTCAAGGGTGGAGATAATCGTCAAGGCTTTAGCACCTATGGCAACTCGTTCTATGACGTGATGATTAACGATCTTATACCAACCATAGACCAGAAGTTCCGCACGCTGACAGACCGCGACCATCGTGCGATGGCCGGTCTGTCGTGGGGCGGACACCAGACGTTCGACATCGTGCTCAACCATTTGGACAAGTTTGCCTGGATGGGAACCTTCAGCGGAGCTATCTTCGGACTCGATGTGAAGACTGCCTATAACGGAGTCTTCACGGACGCTGATGCCTTTAACAAAAAAATCCACTGCCTCTTTATGATGAGTGGTACGGAGGGCATGGACAAGATGTTTGCCACCAAGAAACTGGTTGACGAGCTGAATGCCCAGGGCATCAAGGCTATCTACTACGAGTCTACAGGCACAGACCATGAGTGGCTCACTTGGCGCCGTGGATTGCGACAGTTTGTTCCTCTTTTGTTCAAGAAATAAATAGATCGGCATGAAACATGTAAAGTGTCTTTTCTTGGTTCTGAGTTGCATGGCGATGGCTATGCGACTCAGTGCTGCTAATAGTTTTGTTGTTTTCTCGGAGCAGGAAAACGCCCAGTCATTAAAGGGTGCAACCATTGGTCTTAGTGCCCAGGAGCCAAAGGCAGTACAGATAGCTGCTGCCAATCTGCAACAGGATTTCCAGCGGGTGATGGGATTCCGTCCCACAACGGCCAATCAGCCCACTATCCTCATTGGTACTGTGGGTTTCAACAAGCAGATTGACCAATGGGTGAAGAGCGGCAAGTTAGTCGACTTGAAAGGGAGTCGTGAAAAGTTCCTGATTACCACCATCGACGGACAGATAGTCATTGCGGGCAGTGACCGTCGTGGCACCGTCTATGGCATCTACGAACTGAGTCGCCAGATGGGCGTATCGCCCTGGTACTGGTGGATGGATGTGCCTGTTGCTCATCACGACTATGTGGGCATTCTGCCAGGCACCTATACCGATGGAGAACCAGCAGTCGAGTTCCGTGGCCTGTTCCTCAACGATGAAGCTCCCTGTCTGACGTCGTGGGTAAAGAATACCTACGGCACGGAATATGGCGACCATCGTTTCTATGCCCGTGTGTTTGAACTCATCCTGCGCCTGAAAGGTAACATGCTGTGGCCTGCCATGTGGGGCTGGGCTTTCTATGCCGACGACCCGGAAAACTCGAAGACTGCCGATGAGATGGGTATCATCATGGGTACATCCCACCACGAGCCGATGGCCCGCAACCATCAGGAGTATGCCCGAAAGCGTGGTGAGTGGGGTCCTTGGAACTATCAGAAGAACCAACAGAAGCTGGATCAGTTCTTCCGTGAGGGTATCGAACGCATGAAGGGTACGGAGGATATGGTGACCATCGGTATGCGTGGTGATGGCGACGAGGCGATGAGCGAGGATGCCGATACCAAATTGTTGCAACGCATTGTGGAGAACCAGCGCAAGATTATCAAGCAGGTGACCAAGAAACCTGCCAGTATGACGACCCAGGTATGGGCTTTGTATAAAGAGGTGCTCGACTACTATGATAAAGGTATGCGCGTGCCCGACGATGTCATCATGTTGCTGTGTGATGACAACTGGGGCAATGTGCGCCGTGTGCCCAGTGCGCAGGAGCGCAAGCATCCTGGAGGATGGGGATTGTACTATCATGTCGACTATGTCGGAGCGCCCCGTAATACCAAATGGATCAATGTCACCCAGACCCAGCAGATGTTCGAACAACTCTCGCTGGCCTATGACTATGGCATCCAGCGTATGTGGATACTGAACGTAGGCGACTTGAAACCGATGGAGTATCCCATCCAGTTGTTTATGGATATGGCATGGAATCCCAAGGAGTACACCCAGCAGACGGTTACCGACCATACCTGCCGCTTCTTCTCGTCTGTGCTTGGCGATTCTTCACTTGCCGACGAGGCAGCCTCTATTTACAACCGCAACTGCCAGTATATGGCTCGTGTAACTCCTGAGATGCTGGATGCCCAGACTTACAACCTTGCTACAGGTGAATGGCGGCGAGTAGCTGACGACTATGCCCGATTGGAACGTAGGGCTCTCCGATTGTTCTCGGACATTCCTGAGGCGACCCGCGATGCCTATCGTCAGGCTATCCTTTTCCCTGTCCAGGCGATGGCTAATCTCTACGACATGTATTATGCACAGGCCATGAACAAAGTCTTGGCGGAAGCCGGAAATCCTGATGCCAACCTTTGGGCCGACAAGGTGGAGGAGTGTTTCAAGCGCGATGCACAACTCTGTAACTATTATAATAAGGTGATGGCTCGAGGCAAATGGGATGGTATGATGACGCAGAAGCACATCGGCTATAGCTCGTGGAACGATGACTTCCCCCATGAGATGTTGCCTGCAACAAAACGCATAGAGAAAGGCGCCACGGGAGGCTATGTGTTCGTACCTTCCAACGGCTTTGTGGCTATGGAGGCTGAGCATTACTACAATGCAAAGGCTTCTGCTGGATCCCAGTGGAGCGTCTATCCTGACTATGGACGTACCCGTAGTGCTGTGGCCTTGACTCCTTATACCCAGCCCGTTGACGGTGCTAGCCTGACTTATCGTTTCACGCTGCCAGCCCAAGCGCCAGCCAAAGTGAAGGTTCATGTTATCGTGAAGTCAACACTTGACTTCCTCAATGTCGGTGGTCATGAGTATGCCGTTAGCCTGGATGGTACTGAGCCTCAGGTGGTTAACTTCAACAAGACGCTCGTCGACCGTCAGCCCTATATGTATTCTGAGTTCTATCCAGCAGTAGCCCGCCGTGTGGTAGAAAAAGTGGTGGAACTGCCTGTCGGCCATGCAGATATCCATGAACTGACGCTGACCCCACGTCATCCAGGCATCGTCTTCGAGAAAGTGGTTGTCGACTTAGGCGGCTACCAACCTCAATACCTTTTTGGCGAGGAGTCGCCAGTTCTTCGGAAATAATCAGATGGGCTGGCAGGCCTCGCGGAGCCAGTCAGACTCGTCGGCAGTAAGATGGCGCGAGAGCGTGTCGTAGACGCGCTGGTGGTAGTCATTGAGCCATGCCGTCTCTTCGGCTGAGAGCAGCTCGGGCATAATAGGAGCGGTATCGATGGGACAAAGGGTGAGCGGTTCGAACGCAAGGAAGCGGCCCAGCTCGGTTTCCTCGGCAGGGACGATGAGCAGGGTATTCTCAATGCGCACGCCAAAGCGATTCTCCAAATAGATGCCAGGCTCGTCGGTGACGGTCATCCCCGCTCGCAAAGGGGTGGGTTTCCATTCCATCCGAATCTGATGAGGACCCTCGTGTACACTCAAATAGGAGCCTACGCCGTGCCCTGTACCATGCAGGTAGTTGAGGCCTGCCTGCCACAAAGGTCTGCGGGCTATGGCATCGAGTTGGGTACCCGAAGCTCCGTCGGGGAAGTGGAGCAGCTGCAAGTCGATATGGCCTTTCAGCACCAGAGTATAAACACGACGCTGTTCGTCGGTCAACGGTCCCAGTGCGATGGTACGTGTGATATCAGTCGTACCATCCTGATACTGAGCTCCGCTGTCGAGCAACAGCAAACCTCGGGGTTCCAAAGTGGCAGCACTCGCCTCACTGGCCTCGTAGTGTACAATGGCGCCATGAGCCTCATAGCCCGCAATGGTGTCGAAGGAAATGTCGCGAAACAGGGGCTGTTCAGCACGCAGTGCCGTCAGTTTCCGGTCGATGGTAACCTCGGTCTGTCCACCGGCCTCAACGGCAGGCTTCAGCCACTTCAGAAACTTAACCATCGCTATACCATCCTTCAGCATCGCTGACCTAAAACCCGCAATTTCTTTTTCATTCTTGATGGCTTTCATCCGCTTAACGGGCGATTCCCGCTCCACAATCTGCCGACTCACGGCTTGGTAAAGCGTATAGTTCACCTCGTCGGCATCCAACAGGATATTGTACTCGAAATAGTCCTTCAACCCTTTTACCACTTGCTCGTAGGGCTTCACCCCTACCCCCTCGGCCTTCAGATAGTCTACGACCTGAGACGTCAGTTTGTCGGGATTGACGTAAAGGGTAGCATCTGTAGACGAGAGCAGGAGATAGGATACGAAAACGGGATTGCAATGCACATCGGTGCCGCGCAGGTTGAGCGTCCAGGCGATATCGTCGAGTGCGCTGATGAGGATTCCGTCAGCATGGTCTTCGCGCAAAGCCTTACGGATGCGGGCAAGCTTCTCATGAGCAGGCTCACCGGCAAACTCCAAGGGCTGGACGACCACCTTGTCGGCAGGGATAGCCGGTCGGTCGCGCCATATCCGCTCCAAGGGGTCGAAATTGGTGCGTAGTGTGATGCCACCCTGCTGGCGAAGGTCAGCCTCCAGCTGCTTCACGCTATTAGCCGCATTGACCATACCGTCGATACCCACCTCGCGGTCGCTCATGTCAGCCAGTTCACACCCCAGCCATTCGGCAATGGTGGGTGTGCCGTCAACCTTCAGTTTCATCAGTTGATACTCCGTACCCCGCAACTGCTGCTCAGCGGCAATAAAATAGCGAGAGTCGGTCCAAAGGGCAGCACTCTTCATGGTCACCACAGCGGTACCTGCCGAGCCGTCGAAGCCACTAATCCACTCACGACCCTTCCAATGGTCGGTAGTATACTCACCCAGATGGGGGTCGCTAGTGGGAAAAATGAAAGCACCCAGATGTTCGCGTCGCATCTCGTCACGCAAAAGGGCTATTCGCTGGTCAATATTCATAGCATTTTGTCATTTCTACTTTGCAAAGATACACATTTTCAGAATAAATAACAAATAAAATTGCATTTCGCTGACGGCAATTCACAATTATTTTATATCTTTGCAAGCAAATCGTAAATTGTAAATTGTAAAATCGTAAATGTTATGGCATTTTTAACTAATGACAAACTGACCATCGTCGGCGCAGCCGGTATGATTGGTTCAAACATGGCTCAGTCTGCCCTGATGATGGGTCTGACAAGTGAAATCTGTCTCTACGACGTATTCTCACCCGAAGGTGTAGCAGAGGAAATGCGCCAGAGCGGCTTCGACGATGTGAACATCGTGGCTACCACTAATGCCGAAGAGGCTTTCCGTGGTGCTAAGTACATCATCTCTTCCGGTGGTGCTCCCCGTAAGGCTGGTATGACCCGTGAAGACCTGCTGGCTGGCAACTGTAAGATTGCTGAGGAGCTGGGGCAGAACATCAAGAAGTATTGTCCTGATGTAAAGCACGTTGTCATCATCTTTAACCCTGCCGACCTCACCGGTCTGGTAACGCTGCTCTACTCTGGTTTGAAACCCGGACAGGTGACCACCCTCGCAGGTCTGGATACCACTCGTCTGCAGAGTGCACTGGCCAAGAAGTTTGGTGTGATGCAGAACGAGATTACCGGTTGTGCTACCTATGGTGGACACGGTGAGCAGATGGCTGTATTCGGAAGCCACGTGACCGTTAAGGGTCGCAAGCTGACCGACATCATCGGTACCGCTGAGTTCCCAGCAGAGGAGTGGGAGCAGATGAAGGTTGACGTCACCAAGGGTGGTGCCAAGATTATCGAGCTCCGCGGACGCTCTTCATTCCAGAGTCCCTCGTACCTCTCTGTTGAGATGATTCGTGCCGCTATGGGTGGTGAACCATTCCGCTTCCCCGTAGGTACCTACGTAAAGACCGACAAGTACGACCACATCATGATGGCTATGAAGACCACCATGACTGCCGAGGGTGCCAAATATGAGGTTCCTCAGGGTACTGCCGAGGAGAACGCCAAGCTCGACCAGAGCTACGAGCACCTCTGCAAGATGCGCGACGAGCTGGTTACGCTGAACATCGTTCCCCCCATCTCTGAGTGGAGCAAGATCAATCCCAACCTGTAAGCTACAGCTTATTGGTCAACCCCATAAAAAAAACTGGTCCCAGTCGAAAGACATCGGGACCAGTTTCCTTTTTTTACATGTCACCAACAAGTCCTGAGCTACCTTGCTGTTGGTCGTCTTGCAGGATACCGTTCTTGAAGTGATAGGTAGCTGTCAGTCTGCCTTGTTCATTGTAATGGCGCGTGATTCCATCGGCCACGCAGCCCGTCAACGGCTGGTTCAGGTCGCGAGGCGTGGGACGTAGGTTCCACTCTGAAACGATGCGCTTCTGGCCATTGGCGTACAAAACGTTTGGGCATAGGCGTACGAACGTAAAGTGCCGTTTCTCTCCCTGCTATCTGGCTTCTTTACCCCTGTCATCCGGCTCCATTCCCCTGCAAAAGCGGTCATGGTCACAGCTGTGACCATGACCACTCCCACTGACGTCTGAACAAAAAAAGAGCTGGCACCAAGGCCAGCTCTACTCTCAGGATTATAGAGTTATCTATTTGACATAGGGGTTGTAGCCAGGATTCTGACCAAACTCAGTAGCATTCTCCAGCTTGTCGAGGAAGCTTGTGGGAATAGGCCACAGATAGTTGTGCTCATCCACAGGCTCATCACCACGCATAGCAGGATTGTGGCCCTTGAAGTATTCTACCATCTTATGAGTACGCTTCAGGTCGAACCAGCGCAGCCATTCGCCGCAAAGCTCACGAGCACGCTCCTCCAAGAACCACTCAATTGTCATGTCAGAAGCTGACACCTTCATCTCGCTAGCATTATGGCCAGGCTTCAAGATACGAGAGGTTCGGATACCCTTAGCCTCGTCGTTGATGATGTCGGCAGCAGCAGCGGCATTACCCAACTGCATCTGACACTCAGCAGCGATCAGAGGCATTTCAGCATAACGGAAGATGGGCACATCAGCGAAGCCAATCTGTGCATTAGCAGCTGTCAGCAGGAATGTTCCATTGGGATCACGGTCCCAGATACGATATTTGCGGAAACGAGGATAAGAGGTTGCCACAAAGGTAGTAGTGGGAACACCACCAATATCGTCGGGGTTCAAGTCGCGAATACGAGCTCCGCCCATCGAAGTCACCTTTCCTGCGCGAAGGTCATACACGTTGTTAGCACCCAGCAGTACATAGCCTTGCTCGGCAGCAGCCTCACGCTCTGCATCTGTAACAGTCTTGCGAGTTACCTTCAAACCCAAGTCACCCTTCTTGATGGTCTTGCCCTGCAACGCGGCTGGAGCCATGTAGTTGGTCACAGCGGCCTCGTCCCAAGTATAGCTGTCGGCACTGACAGGGAACTCCTCCTGGAACAGCACGTCGTAACGGAGATCCCAGTCGGCATAGAGGTTCAGCAGATAATAGGTAGGACAGAGCAGCACACTCTCGCGTGGATATTCCCAGTTGGTGGCATTCTGAACATTGCCGAAACGGTTGAGCAGACGCGGTGAGAAGTACATGTGCAGACGGTTGGGGTTACCACTCTGCTTATTCAGCGTAGAGTTGCTAGAGTGAGTGACTACCCAGAGATACTCAGAATTAGTCTTGTTGTTCTTAGCCTGCCAGATTTCATCGTAGGTGCTGTAAAGGCTGATACCCAGCGATGCCTGATTGTCCATCACATACTTGGCTGCGTCGTAAGCCTTCTGATAGAAAGCACGGGCCTCGCTGCTGCCGGCAGTCTCATACTGAGCACGAGTCAGACACACACGAGCCAGCAATGCATAGGCTGCCTTCTTGGTTGAGCGTCCTACCTCACCATTGTACGGCTGTATGGGCAACAGCTTCGTTGCTGCCTCAGCGTCGGGGATAATCACTTCGTCGTAGATGACCTTACGGTCTGTACGATAGGCTGTATATACCGGTGTCGAAGTTGGCTTGGTGCGCATCTCAATGTCACCAAACCACTCTACCAGCCACCAATAGTTATAGGAGCGCATAAAGCGTGCCTCGCCCTCGAAGGTGTCGTGGGTCTCCTGCTTCAATCCCTGAGTGGTGGGCAGGTATTCCAGCACCTCATTAGCCAGATTCACGTTATCATATACACGGTTCCATGCTCCCTGCACCTGACCGCGGTCACCCTGCAGATCGACAAAACGGGTCAGCTGCATACCATAAGTGTACTTATCAGGAATATTAGCCCAGATATCACCGGCACCTTCAAAATAGAGCACAGGGTCTTCACGTCCGAAATATTTCCATCGGAAGTTGTAATACATCTGGTTGACGAGTCCCTGCATTCCCTGCTCCGTAGCGAAGACGGCATCGGCAGTTTCTGAAGAAGGATTATACTCGTCCAGGTCGCACGATGTGAGACCTATGGTGGTGCCAAGCAGCAACGCACCTACGAAATATTTATTGAAAATCTTCATAGTTCCTAATCAATTAAAAGTTAACATTCAAACCAAACGTAATGCTACGCTGCTGACCCTCAGGATCAAACTCCTTCATCCAGTCTTCCTTGACGATATAGAGAGGATTGTTGACGGTAGCATAGACACGAAGTTTCTCAATACCCAGCTTCTTGATAACAGAACGCGGGAGAGTGTATCCTAAAGCAACTCGCTTCAGTTTGATGAACGACTGGTCGCAGTACCAATATGCGGTATAACCCAGATAGTCGTAGAAGTTGTAGTTCTGCATCAATGCGGGGAAAGAACCACCTTCATTAGAACCGGCTACCCAATAATCCATCGTTGTATAACGTCCACCATTAGATGGAGTGAAGTTGGCCAATGGGTTCTCACCCCAATGTCCCCAGCGTGCATAGATGTAGATGTTAAGGTCGAAGTCCTTGTAGCGGAAGTCGTTGTTGAATCCGGCAAACCACTTGGGCGATGTAGAGCCGAGATAGTCATAGTCGGCACTCTGTAAGATGTAGCCGTCGCCGTTGAGGTCTTTCACCTTGATATCGCCAGGCTGGAAAGGCTTCTTCTTGGCTTCATCCTTGTAGAGCTGGGCAGCCTGAGCAGCCTCGGCAGTGGTCCATATTCCTTCATAGACGTATGCACGGAACGAATTGACGGGATGTCCCACCATCAATACTTCCTCAGGCTTGCTACCTACTTGAATCATATCCTTGCCATCAGCGAGTTCCAGGATTTCTTCACGGTTGGCAGACAGTGACAATGTGCTGTTCCACTGGAAGTCTTTGGTGACGATATTACGGCTGTTGATAGTCAACTCCCAACCACGGTTACGAGTAGAACCGATATTGGTGTAGGTACTGAACTTACCATCATTACCCGACGAAGTAGGCAACTGACGCAGCAAGATCAGGTCGGTGGTCTTCGTGTTATACCAGTCGAAGGTAACACTCAGGCGATTGTTGAACAGCATCAGGTCGAAACCAAGGTCAAAAGTGGTAGAACGCTCCCACTTGGTATCGGGGTTACCGATAATGGCCTCACCTGTCTTGTCGCTGGTAGTCTTCACACCTAACCAGTAGTGATTGGCCTGAGTATCCTGGAAGCCAAGCTGACCGGCGTCGAAGGTGACACCCGACTGAGTGCCGTAGACACCGATACCTGCATTACCCGTCACACCATAAGTGGCACGAATCTTCAAATCATCGAGCCAAGACTTGGTATTCTTCATGAAGGGCTCATCGCTGACACGCCATGCAACAGCTGCAGAAGGGAAGGTATCCCACTTGTGTCCCTCAGCCAGACGAGAAGCACCGTCGCGGCGCAGAGAGGCGGTGAACAGATAACGGCTCTTCCAGTCGTAGTTGACACGGAAAGCATAAGAGAAGTTCTGCTCCTTGGTGTAGGCACTGCCATGAACCACATGACCTGCGCCGCCATCGTTGCTACCAAGATTCCACCAGAGGTTGCTGGCAATGGTCTGACCATAAGATGTTGCAGACAAGATATCATAGGTCTTCTTGCTCCAAGTAGTCAGTGCCGTAACACCCAGATGATGATCCTCAGGAAGCATCGTGAAATTGTAAGTCAGGATATTATTCCACTCTGTATGCAGGCTGTTTGACTTGCTTTCATAAGCAGCGCTCAAGTTTGTACCGTTGTATAGCTGAGTCGCTGAGTTGTTAGCCTGGAAGCTACCATCAGAAGCATTGGTGATATGCGCATTGAACTGAGTGCGGAAAGTCAGACCATCGATAGGATGAATATCCAGATAGCCATTAGCCACAATATTCGTTCCATAGGTCTCACGACTGTAACGGTCGCCATTCAGGGTGTTAACAAGTGGATTGACGTAGCTACCAGCATCAAGCGGACGCTCCACCAATTCAGAACCTATCACGTATTTACCTGTACCGTAATCATAGTATCCGTAGGGCGATCCAAGCTGCATGTCGGTGGTCGAAGCCTCCTCGTATGGGGAACGCTCTGAGCGGTTGTGGGTCAGCTGGAAGGTAACACCGCCGCTAATCCACTTGCGGATATTGTGGTCGATGTTGGCGCGGAGCGTGTAACGGTCTGTGCCACCGCTGTTCTTCCACTTGCTGCCGTCATTGGCATAGCCTACACTGAAGCGGGCTGTCGTCTTGTCGTTACCACCAGAAAGAGTCAGTGAGTGCTGGGTGCTCCATGTAGTAGACTTCTGCACCTCGTCCTCATAGTTAGTAAAGGCACCTGCCTGATAAGCTGCCAGAGCTTCGGGACTTCCACCAAAGAGGTTGATGTCGTCGGCACTGCTGCTCCAGTTGCCTGCATTTTGGGCTGCCAGCCTACGAGCCTCGTAGTAATTGCTTCCCGAACGATAGTCAGGATGCTGCTGACGGAAAGCACCCGTCACATAACCATTGTAAGATATCTGGAAACGACCAGCCTCGGCCTTCTTCGTCGTCACGATGATAACACCATTGGCACCCTGCGAACCATAGATAGCGGTTGAAGAGGCATCCTTCAGTACATCGATATTCTCGATGTCATCAGGGTTTAAGTCGCTCAGACTTCCGCCCTGCACACCATCGATAATAACCAATGGCTCATTGCTACCGTTAATAGAGCGGTTACCACGAATACGCATGTCAGAACCGTTCACATCCAAACCAGTGATGCGGCCCTGTAAAGCTGTTGCCACATCAGAAGTGGGGGTCTGCAAGATAGCCTCACTCTTAATCTGAGCCACAGAACCAGTCAAGTCACGTTTCTTCACCGTACCGAAACCGATTACCACCACTTCATCCAGTCCCAGAGCATCAGGCTCCATCTGGACGTTAATCTCCTGACGTGCCTTGACGGTAACCGTCTTGTAACCCGTGTAGGAGAGTTGCAATTCGGCAGTACCGGGAGCCTGCAGCGTGAAGTTACCGTTGATGTCGGTGATGGCACCACCATTAGCTCCGACGATTTTAACGGATACGCCAATCAGCGGCTCACCGTTCTCGTCCACTACATTACCTTTAACGGGCCTTGCCTGCTGCACTGCGGCAGGCTGGCTGGGAGGTGTAGTCGTATCAGCCATTGCCGTGCAAGGCATCAACAAACCTGCCATCAGACCAAAAGCCAAGTAGGTCTTCATAGATTTTTTCATTTGATTTGTTTTTAAGTTAATATTAATAGTTATTCGTTAAAAAGACGTTCCAACATCGCATCTGTAACATTTTCGCTTAAAAAAATTGGGTGTTTGCCGAAAGTTTTTGCGGACATCGGGCAAAGTTCGTACCTTTGCATCATCAAAAATGATTCTTTATTTGTAAAAGGTTAGTAGTTTTTTCATAGTAATTGGATAATAGTGAAAGTTATTAGATTAACACTCAAGAGATAGAGCCCGTCGTGATGACGGGCTCTATTCTTTTTAGAAAACTACATCAGACCGGCGGTTCTCTGGTGTCACTTTGATGCGGACGACATGTCCATCTTTCAGTTCAGCCTCAACAGTAGTATTCCTTGATGCATGCAATTTGAACTTCACATCCCAGTCGCGAGGCCAGGCAGGGAAGAGGTATATCTTGCCATCAACCTCCTGCAGCAGCATCTCCTGTAGACCTATCATACCAGAACCGCCCCAGTTGTGGTCGGGTGTCCAGTCAAAGCCCGGACCCCAGAAGGCAGGGAATCGGTGAGGGCCATCGCCCATTTTCAACTCCAACAGTCGGGCAGCCTCGTCGGTCATTCCCAGACAGGCAGCCCATATCAGGTCTTGTTTCCATCCTACGTGAGAGCGGAACTTCAGGGCCAGCGAGTCGTTCTGATAGGTATTGCGGGCTATCTGCAAGTCAGGACGTCCTACCCCATACATTCGCCAGGGGAAGACGGGATAGAGCTGGGTGGTCTCTACATTCTGCAGCCGTTCGTAATGCAAGGCAGGCTGAATCATGCTGTCGCGAACCACGATATCAGGCAATCGGCGCAACAGAGCGGTATCGCCAATAGCTGCGGCTACGGTACGAAGGGCAGCGATGGTTGAGGTGGAGTTATAGGCACCCTTGAACGTTTCACCTCCTGAGCCAGGATAGAGCACCAGTTTGCCATGACCATCAAGACGCTTGGCACCGCGCTGGTTGGCCAGATATTGGTAATGTTCGTCGAAGAAGCGGAGGCACGAACGAATCATAGGCATATAACGCTCCAGATCGAACAGGGTATAACGTCGGGCCTCGATGGCCATCATACAGAACTCCAGACAGGTGTCCCACTCATACTCCAACCAGGCATTACGCTCCATACCGGGATCAAAGCCTGCAGGACGCTTAGTGCCATATTCAGGATAGCAGGGCAGTCCATAGTTCTCAATCTGTTCCGTCAGGCAGGCTCCCTCATGCCCCCAGTAGAGACGGCTGCGCTCCTCTGCATTCTTATAGATATTCAGATAGAACTCCAGCTGAGGTATGAGCAGGTCGAAGTCGCCATTCTTCAGCATTGGCCAATAAACCAGTCGCTGATTCTGAGCTGTATGCACGCCCCCACCCCAGTTGCGAAAATCAGGCGAAAGGCGATACTCCTCAGCAGGATTCACATATTCTGGGTCGAAAGTGAAGAGACCGCCATTGAACTTGGTAGGCCACTGACCTCGACTGTTACAACCCAACATATAACGGAAAAGGGTGTAGTTGCGGATGATAGAGTTGACAGTTGACAGTTGACAGTTGACAGTGATGTAGCTACGAGTCCAGAAATTGTGCCACCAGCGGCGGGAAGCCTTGCGGTCTGCATTGAGTCTGATGGCCTGTCTTGTCTTCGTCAATGTGCTCTGGAAATCAGCGACAGTACCCTGAACGGTAGCCATCGCTATCTGCAGATGGGCCTGCTTGACGGGGGTCTCAGTGACGTACAGCCAGCCATTAAAGTCGCTGCTGGCATAGTGGCCCGACACCTGATCGACCAACACAAAACCCTGTCCACTCATCTGTCCACCAAAGGTCAGACGACGAAGCGGGTTATAGAGTCGCTCCTTGACACTCTCCATACGTTGCTGGCTAACCGTAGCATCAAAGATGGTCTCATCTCCATTATGATGGAAGAAAGTAACGGAATGATTATCGGCAATGATGCTGTCGTGGAGGGTCTGTAAGCCCTTTGGAGCCGCAAACTTATAACTGCTCTGGAAACGTTCTCGCTTCGAGAGGGTGATATCCTTGGTGCGCCAACTCTCATAAGTAGCTCCTACTGTCAACTTGCCCTTCTTGCTGGAGGTGGTGACATGTACTACAGGCTTATTGACATCAGCCCACAGCTGGACGCTGATCTGGCCATCAGTCACCTCGACATAGCCCTCGTTGAGGTGCAGTATTTGTTGGAATGACTGCATATCCAGTCCTGGAGACAGACTGATACGGAAACGTCCCAACTTCAGCAAACTATTATTCTCATCGAAACACCCGCTGCGTGACAGGTAGAAGAGCACATCGCCATGCTCCACCCACACATTCATACCCACGTCGCCACCACCACAAGGCATCGACTCTGAGGAATTCTGGCTGGGCGAAGTCCAGACATAATCCGCTGGCTGCGCTCCTACGGAACTGAATAAAAAATAAAATATAAAAAATAAACTTGCTCGCTTCATATAATTAAGACGGAAAAATCGTACCTTTGCCCCCAAATTGTAAATGGTAAAATTGTAAATGAAGATGATGTGGATGTTAGCTTTCACGCTATTGCCCCTGATGGCCATAGCCTATATCAGTTGGCACGTGTGGTGCCTGTTGCCCCTCAGTTGGATATGGAAAACCCTAGCCATTATGCTGATGGTAGGCTCCTTCCTGTTAATGTTTGCAGGAATCTTCCGCTCGACGGACAAGATGCCCATGCCACTGGCTACGGCAGTCTACGAGATAGGCACATCGAGCATTTTTATCCTGCTCTATCTGTTTATGCTCTTCGTAGTGCTGGATTTAGGTCGACTGGTACACCTCATCTCGCGTACCTTATTATATAATAACTGGTGGGTGACGGGAGGCATTGCCTTCTTCATGATTGCCTTGTTTGTCTATGGACACCTGCACTATAAGCATAAAGTACGTGAGGAATTGACGCTGAAGTCAGAGAAGGTGAGCAAACCCGTCAAGCTGGTGATGGTGAGCGACCTGCACTTAGGCTATCACAACCAGCGCGAGGAGTTTCACCGTTGGGTAGACCTCATCAATGCTGAGAAACCCGACTTGATATTGATTGCGGGCGACATCATCGATGGTAGCATGCGTCCACTCAAGGATCAAAAGATGTACGAGGAGTTCCACCGGCTTTCTGCCCCCATCTATGCCTGTCTAGGCAACCACGAATACTATAGCGGAGAGCCTGATGCCCAACAGTTCTATCGAGATGCCAACATCCATCTACTGCAAGACAGTGCGACGGTGGTTGGCGACTTCTGTATCATTGGACGCGATGACCGCACCAATATCCATCGCAAATCTTTAGGGAAGATCATGGAAGAATCCTCACTACACACTCCACACTCCTCCTTCCTCATTCTACTTGACCACCAGCCTTACCACTTGGAGCAGGCAGAGCGTCAGCACATCGATTTCCAGTTCAGCGGTCACACCCATCACGGACAGGTATGGCCCATCTCATGGATTACGGAGTCCATCTACGAATGTGCCTTCGGAGCACACAAAAGAGGCCACACCAACTATTATGTCAGCAGTGGCCTCGGCATTTGGGGTGGCAAGTTCCGTATCGGAACCCGCTCAGAATATGTCGTGCTTAATCTTCAGCGTTAAAGCGACAATCGGGATTCTCCTCCAGATAGTACTTTGAATACGCTACATAGTGCTCAGCATTATCCGTCTGACCAGGACGGGTGGGCTTGATGTACTTGGCAGGCACCCCACCCCATATCTCGTGAGGACCAATCTTGGTATTCTGCAGCACCAAGGCTCCAGCAGCCACAATGGCGCCTTCGCCTATCTCACAACCATCGAGCAACGTAGCACCCATGCCTATCAGCGCATGGTCATGGATGGTACAAGCATGTACGGTAACGTTATGGCCAATGGTGACATAGTTGCCAATATGCGTAGGACCTGTTTCATGCGTCACATGCACACACGAGCCGTCCTGCACGTTAGTACAGTTGCCTATGGTGATGGGAGCCACGTCACCACGCACCACCGCATTGAACCAGATGGAGCACTCATCGCCCATCGTTACGTCACCCACGATAGTTGCATTCTCGCTGAAATAGCAGTCCTTGCCCCATTTTGGGGTAAGACCACGATAACTCTTGATTAAAGCCATAATTTTAGTTGACAGTTGACAATTGACAGTTGATAGTTTAGAGATGAACATCGGAAAGAATCTTCTGCGTAGCACCCGTCATCGTCTTGACGAAGGCTCCAGACTTCTCACCCAGCTCCTTTGCCAACTCAGGATGATCGACAAAGCCCTGCATCAGTCGGCGGAAATCATCGGCATTAGCTATCTCCAAGCCACCGCCACATTGCTTCAGTCCTTGAGCCTCCTGGAAGCGCTGGTTGTTAGGACCGAAGAATACGGGAACATCCCAGACGGCAGCCTCCAGCGTGTTATGGATTCCTACGCCAAAGCCACCACCAACATAAGTTACATCTGCATAGTGATAGATGCTTGACAGCAAACCGAAGCAGTCGACAATCAAAGCCTCACCCCCGTCCCCTCTCCAAGGGGCGAGGGGAGTAGTATCTCCCTGCGATTCTAATTTTGTATAGCGGGCATGGGTAAAGCCTATAGCATCAAGTTGAGCCTCTATCTGGCGCAGATGGTCCTCGCCAATCACGTGAGGGGCTATAACGAGTTTCCAGTCAGTATGTTCCTTAAACCAGGGGATGAAAATCTCCTCGTCGGGCTGCCAACTGCTGCCGGCAACAAACACTTTACTCCCCTCGCCCTTTGGAGAGGGGACGGAGGTGAGGCTCTCAATGATAGGAAGTTGCTTGGCTGCGGCCTTAATCTGCAATACACGGTCGAAGCGCGTATCGCCCACCACCTGCACAGCCGTAATACCTATCTTGGCCAAAAGCTCTTTGCTGATGTCGTTCTGCACATAGAAACGGGTAAAGCACTTCAGCACATGACTATATTGGCGGCCATACCAGCGGAAGAAGATCTGACCTGGACGGAAGATACTGCTCACGCTATAGACGGGAACCCCACGATGGCGTAGGATATGCAGATAGTTATACCAGAACTCATACTTGATGAAGAAAGCCATCACCGGACGGATGGTACGCAGGAACCGTCGCGCATTGGTAATGGTATCAAGGGGGAGATAACAGATGATGTCAGCCCCTTCGTAATTCTTGCGCACCTCATAGCCAGAAGGTGAGAAGAACGTCAGCAGAATCTTGTATTCGGGATGGTCACGACGTAATTGCTCCATCAGCGGACGGCCCTGTTCGAACTCGCCCAATGATGCGGCATGGAACCACACATACTGAGCATTCGGGTCTACCTGTTCACGCAGAATGCGTATCGCTTCCCGCTCGCCACGCCACATCTTACGAACCTTCTCGTTGAAAAGGCTCACGACGATGACGCCTAACTGGTAGAGATAGATAATGAGGTTATACACTCAATTTACAATTTGACAATTTACAATTTACGATTTAACCAAGCACCTCTATGGCGCGCTTCATTCGCTCCAGCGTCTCCTGTTTACCCAGGAAGGCCGAGATGTCGAACATGCCAGGACCCTTGCCCTCGCCTACAAGTGTCAGTCGCCAGGCATTCATGATGTTACCCAGCTTGTATTCCTTCTGTTCAATCCAAGCGTGTACGATCTTCTCCTGGTTCTCCAAGGAGAAGTCATCAATGCCCTCCAGTACCTGCATCAACTCAGTCAACTGCTGTGCGGAATCGTCCTTCCAGCGCTTCTTGGCAGTCTTCTCGTCATACTCAGTAGGAGCCACGAAGAAGAAGGAACACAGAGGCCACAACTCATGAACGAACGACACACGGTCCTTCATCATAGCAGTCACCTGCAGGATGCGCTCTGAGGTCTCGTTAGGACAATGTTCCTTGACAATGGGCTCGAACAAAGCAGCAATCTCCTCGTTAGACTTCTTCAGGATATACTCGTGGTTGAACCAAATAGCCTTCTCATAGGCAAACTTAGCACCTGCCTTCGAACATTTGGAAATATCGAACAGAGGAACCAGTTCGTCAAGCGTAAACAACTCCTGTTCTGTTCCTGGGTTCCATCCCAGCAGGGCCAGGAAATTGATGACTGCCTCAGGGAAATAGCCGTCCTCACGATAACCGCGAGAGGTCTCTCCCGACTTAGGATCCTTCCACAACAACGGGAATACGGGGAATCCCAAGCGGTCGCCATCACGCTTCGACAGCTTACCCTTTCCATCAGGCTTCAGCAATAAGGGCAGATGGGCAAACTGAGGCATAGTATCTTCCCATCCGAAAGCACGATACAACATGACGTGCAATGGAGCTGAAGGCAACCACTCCTCACCTCGAATAACATGTGAGATTTCCATCAGGTGGTCGTCGACGATATTGGCCAGATGGTAAGTAGGCAGCTCATCGGCACTCTTGTAGAGCACCTTATCGTCGCAGATATCGCTCTTGACGCGTACCTCGCCACGAATCAAGTCGTTGACCAGAATCTCCTGACCCGCTTCCACTTTGAAGCGAACCACATATTGCTTACCCTCAGCTATCAGGGCATCCACCTGCTCTTTCGACATGGTGAGCGAGTTGCGCATCTGACTGCGGGTATGGCAGTCGTACTGGAAGTTCTGTATCTCATTGCGTTTCTGTTCCAGTTCCTCGGGCGTATCGAAAGCAATATATGCCTTATCAGCATCCAACAGCTGCTGGACATACTTCTTATAGATATCACGACGCTCGCTTTGGCGGTAAGGACCCTTGTCGCCACCAAACGAGACACCCTCGTCGAACTGGATGCCCAGCCACTTGAATGATTCAATGATATATTCCTCAGCACCTGGAACGAAACGGTTGGAGTCGGTGTCCTCAATGCGGAACACCAGGTCGCCACCATGCTGACGAGCGAACAGATAATTATATAACGCAGTACGCACACCACCGATGTGCAAAGCCCCTGTAGGACTTGGCGCAAAACGCACCCTAACTCTTCTTTCTGCCATGTATTACTAATTTTAGGTGCAAAGGTACGAAATAATTACGAATTAGGAATGATGAATTAGGAATTATTTTGTACCTTTGCAAACAAAATAATAAAAATGAGCAGTACATTCATCAAAGAAGACCTCAAGTGGCGCGACATCTTAATACGTACCGCATTAATCATCACAACCGTAGCGATTGTCGTATGGGCCATGCCTAACGATAACCGCAGCTACTTTCATGTAGAACAGGGCAAGCCTTGGAAATATGCCGACTTTACAGCCCCCTACGATTTTCCCATCTATAAGTCGGAGGCTGCCATCAACGAGGAACGAGACAGTGCCTTAAGACAATACGAGCCCTATTATATTTATGACAAGAACGTCGAGCAGCGGATGGTTTCGAAATTCGAC
Source organism: Prevotella sp. (assembly GCA_015060535.1). Taxonomy (GTDB): domain Bacteria; phylum Bacteroidota; class Bacteroidia; order Bacteroidales; family Bacteroidaceae; genus Prevotella. The sequence continues at coordinate 76,900 of SUYH01000007.1, read as the reverse complement.
ACCGACTTTGCCAATGGCATCCCCGGATTGCCCGATCATTACGTCCGTCTGATTTCTAACCGCCTGCACAGCCTCTATCAGCAGGGTATCATCGAACAGAAAGAATATACCGAACTCGTAAAGGATACCGCCCAGATGATTCGAGTGGTCAGCGGCAAGGAGGCCGCCACCATCTCCATTCATGAGGTCTACTCTGCCAAGACAGCCTACGAACAGCTGTTCATGGAGGAGCAACTGTCTATCTTCCGTCCCGTATTGCAGAAGTGCAATCTGAACGACTATATTGTTCCTAATTTTATATACGACCGCGAGCGTAGCGAAACTTATAAAAACGACCTACTATCAGGTATTGCCCTGGCCAGCGGACTGGTACAGAAAGGCCAGAAGATAGTAGACCGAGGTGAAATTGTGACGGAGAAGACATACCGCATTGTCGAATCCTTCAAACGTGAGAACGAACGACGACACGAAGACGACGCACAAAGCAAGATCTCGCTGTTGGGCAAGATTGTCTATGTCTTCATCCTCATGCTGGCCTTCACACTCTACCTGACACTTTACCGCAAAGACTATTTTGAGAAGCCACGTAGCATGCTGATGCTCTACACACTCATCATCATCTTCACGCTGCTGACGGCACTCTTTATGCGCAACACGTTCATCCACGTGTATATCCTACCCTACGCCATGGTGCCTATCTTTATTCGTGTGTTCATGGACTCTCGAACGGCCTTTATGACACACACCATCATGGTCCTGATCTGTGCCACCATGCTGCAACACCCCTACGAGTTCATCGTCATTGAGCTGGTAGCTGGTCTGGCAGCCATCATGTCGCTGAGAGAACTGTCACAACGCTCACAGCTGTTTAAGGCATCCATCATTATCACCCTCACCTGCATTGTTGTCAATCTGGCTTTCGACTGGATGCACGCTGATGCACTGACACAAATCGACTTCAGAACGTACAATTATCTGATAGCCAACGGCATCGGACTACTCTTCGTCTATCCGCTGCTCTATTTGATGGAGAAGACTTTCGGCTTCACCAGCGATATCACGCTGATTGAGTTGTCGAACACCAACAATGAGTTGCTACGTCAGATGAGTGAGATAGCTCCAGGCACCTTCAACCACTCTATACAGGTGGCCAATCTGGCTGGCGAGATAGCCAACAAGATAGGTGCCAAGGCCCAGTTGGTACGTACTGGAGCACTCTACCACGACATCGGCAAACTCTCCAACCCCATCTATTTCACAGAGAACCAATCAGGCATTGACCCCCACGAGACGCTGACAGACATCGAGAGTGCACAGATCATCATCAGCCACGTGACAGAAGGTCTGAAGATGGCTGATAAATACAACCTGCCTAAAGTCATCTGCGACTTTATCTCAACCCACCACGGACAAGGCAAGGCCAAATTCTTCTATATCCGCTATAACAACGAACATCCTGACGAACCGGTTGACGACCTGCTGTTCACCTACCCCGGTCCCAACCCCTTTACGCGCGAACAGGCCTGCCTGATGATGGCCGATACGGTAGAAGCCGCCTCGCGCTCGTTGCCCGATTATACGGAGCAGTCAATTCGTTCGCTCGTAGAACGACTTATTGACACGCAGGTGGCTGAGGGCTATTTCCGCGAATGCCCCATCACATTCCGCGATATTCAGTATGCCAAGACAGTACTTATCGAGAAGTTGAAGACCATCTATCACACCCGTGTGAGCTATCCTTCTGAAAAGAAGTAAAAAAACGCTGTTTGCGGACACAAAAACTTGCACACTTTGGCACATTTGTGCAGAAAGTGTGCACTTTTTAGTTAATAAGTCTTAATATTATATGCACTTTTATCGTCGGTTTGTGCAATACCATTACCTTTGCAGCCGTTTTTAGCAAAATAAGTTTAAAAGTGATGAAAAAGATTTTAGTCTCATTAGTTGTTTTCATGATGACTACGGTAAGCGCCCTGGCTGGCGGTATCCTTACCAACACAAATCAGAGTGTTGACTTTCTGAGAAACCCCGCCCGCGATGCCGCTATCGGCCTCGACGGTGTATACTCTAACCCTGCTGGTGTAGTGTTTATGCCTGAGGGATTCCACTTGGGTATCAACTGGCAGTATGCTCACCAGACACGTACCATTACCTCTACCAACCCCGTATTCCAGTTGGGTAGAAAGAACAATGCGAACAATCCCACCAAGATTTTCGAGGGTGTGGCCAATGCGCCTATCATTCCTTCTATCCAGGTTGCCTATAACATGGAGAACTGGAGCCTTCAGGCCAACTTGTCAGTACCCGGTGGTGGTGGCAGCTGTGAGTTCAGCGACGGTCTCGGCTCTTTCGAGAGTGTAGTGGGCAACATCGCAGCTATGCTGGCTCCCCTTGGTGCAACAGGCTACGACATGGACGGATATATGAAGGGACGCCAATACTATTATGGTGTACAGATTGGTGCTGCCTGCAAGGTAACCCCTAACCTCTCCCTCTATGGTGGTCTGCGTATGCTCTACGGTGATGCCACTTATAAGGCTAAGATCAGCAATATCCAAGTAAAGACCGCCAACGGCTATGTAGACTTTGGTAGCTATCTTCAGGCTGTGACAGAAGCTGGCTATGGCGAGGTGGTTGCTCCGCTGCAGAAGTATTCTGAGGGTGTGAACCTGCTGTGTAACCAGGATGGTGTAGGCTTTGCTCCTATCGTTGGTGTCGACTACAAGATTGGCAAGTTCAACTTTGCCGCCAAGTATGAGTTCCGCACTCAGATCCGTATGAAAAACGAGTCAACAGTCAACGAGGCCAGTGCCATTGAAGCTGTCAACAAGTATCGCGATGGTGAGAATGTCAACGAGGATATGCCTGCCCTGCTGGCTGTAGGTGTACAATACAGTCCTATAGATGTCGTACGTATCAATGCCGGTTACCACCACTACTTCGACAAGGATGCTTCATGGTACAACAACTCACAGGAGTTACTGAAGCACAACACCAACGAGTACCTGCTGGGTGCTGAGTGGGATACCACTGAGAACCTGACCTTCTCAGCTGGTGGTCAGCTGACACGCTACGGTATGAGCGACGAGTACATCAGTGACATGTCATTCGTTGTCAACAGCTATAGCATTGGTTTCGGATTCAACTACAAGCTGTCCAACAAGGTTGCCATCAAGGCCGCTTATTTCCAGACCTATTATGGCGACTACGACCGCACCGATGCCACGAATCCTCAAGTCAAAGACTCCTTCACCCGTACCAACCGCGTATTCGGTGTAGGTTGCGAACTGAGCTTGTAAAATGCTATAGAGGATCTACGTCGTAGTAGATTTGCAACGACGCATAACGTTTATCCGCGAGCATCTGTGATTGCGCAAGCAGCAGGTACTCGCGGACTTTTTTCATGTCGATGCCCAACTCCAGTTTGAGCATCAGCTTACGGATGTTCTGCGACTTCACCTTGGCGATGGCGGGTTTGTCCGGTCCCAGCACACGCTCGCCGAACCATTGACGCAGACAGGTGCCCATAGCCAGACTTGCCCTGTTGACCACCTCATCGTGGTTGTGCTTCAGAAACACATAGATCAACCGGTAATAAGGTGGATAGCGAAAAGCCTGCCGCTCGGCAATCAGGTCTTTATATAAAGCGGTATAGTCGTTGTGCACCACCTGTTGGATGACAGGCAGGTCCTTATTCTTCGTTTGTAGGATGACCAATCCACGCTTGCCCTTACGGCCTGCTCTGCCACTCACCTGCGACATCATCATGAACGCATGTTCATAGGCCCTGAAGTCAGGATAGTTCAGCATAGTGTCAGCATTCAGGATACCCACCACTGACACCTTGTCGAAGTCAAGTCCCTTGGAGATCATCTGCGTACCTATTAGTATATTGGTACGGCCTGCAGAGAAATCGGTGATGATACGCTCATAGGCATTACGTGTCCGTGTGGTATCCAGATCCATACGCGCCACCCGTGCTTCGGGAAACACCTCGCGCACCTGTTCTTCTACTTTCTCTGTGCCATAGCCCTTGGTACGCAGGTCGGTAGAGCCACAGCAAGGACACTCCGTAGGCACTTGATAGACAGCGCCACAATAATGACATGTCAACTGGTTCATCTGACGATGTAGCGTCAGGCTGACATCACAATGCTGACAGCGAGGCACCCATCCACACTGGCGACATTCTATCATGGGGGCAAAGCCTCTACGATTCTGGAAAAGAATGGCTTGCTCACCACGTTCCAACGCCTCTCTTACGCGTGTCAACAACAACGGTGAAAAGGATCCGGCCATCAATTTACGATGTTGTAGGTCTGCCACATCAACCACTTGTATTTCAGGAAGTTCGATTCCCTGGTAGCGCTCCTTTAGTTCCACCAGTCCGTACTTTCCCGTCTTCGCATTATGATAGCTCTCCAGTGAGGGCGTTGCTGTACCCAACAAGGTTTTTGCGCCAAACATCTGTCCCAACATGATAGCTGCTGAACGGGCATGATAGCGCGGAGCCGGGTCTTGCTGTTTGTAAGAGGTCTCATGTTCTTCATCGACAATGATGAGTCCTAAGCGCTGGAAGGGCAGCAAGACTGCCGATCGGGCACCGAGTATCACGTCGTAGGGATTCTTCGAGAGTTGTTTCTGCCAGATCTCCACCCGTTCGGCATCGGAATATTTCGAGTGATAGATACCTAACCTATTGCCAAAAACACGCTGTAATCGCTGCATCATCTGTACGGTCAGCGCAATCTCAGGCAATAGGTAAAGCACCTGCTCTTTGCGTTCTAAGGCCCTTTGAATCAGATGGATGTATATTTCCGTCTTACCACTCGACGTCACCCCATGCAACAGCGTGACGTTCTTCTTCATCATCGACATCAGGATGGCGTTATAGGCCGTCTGCTGAGCTTCGCTGAGTGGTTTGATATAGTCAGGATGATAGTCACCTCCATGATTCAGACGCCCCACTTCCACTTCGTAAGTCTCCAGTATCTGACGCTTCTCCAACTGCTTCAGCGTCTCCGCAGAAGCATGACTGGCATTCATCAGTTCTTCTCGCGTAATCTCCGATGGCTTCACCCCATCCTCTACCTGATCCCACCCCGACAATTCGAGATAAGCTGTAAAAGCCTCCAATTGTCGGGGAGCACGCGCCAACACATTCAACGCCACGTGAAGAGCAGGGGCATTCGTGTAGGTTGGCGTCAGTCGGATATACGTCTCCGTCTTGGGCTTATACCCGTCTTCTGCCTTCAGCCCTGAAGGAAGGGCAGCTTTATACACCTCTCCAATGGGTGAGAGATAGTAGTCAGCAATCCATTGCCACAGTTCCAACTGGCGCTCCGTAACCGCAGGGTCCGCATCCATCACCTGGGCAATGGGTTTTACTTGATACCCTTGAGGCTTCACGTCATGCACCTTCGCCACAATACCCAGATACGTCTTGCTGCGCCCGAAAGGCACCAGCACACGCACTCCGATACCTATGCTCAGTCCTTCCGGTACGGCATAGGTAAACAACCCCGGTAGGGGTAATGGCAATATGACGTCAGCGTACAACAGGATTTCGTTTACTTATCAGCAATCTTACGGAAACTCTGCAATTTCTCACCATAGCACAAGTCGCCACAGTCGCCAAAGCCCGGTACGATGTATTTCTGCTCGTTCATGCCCTTGTCAATAGCGGCACACCAAATGGTAGAGTCCTCAGGCAGTGCCTGCTTCACCACCTCGATACCCTCGGGGGCAGCAATCACACAACAGAGATGAATTTTCTTGGGTTTGCCGGCCTGCAACAGCGACTCGATAGCAGCAGCCAGACTGCCTCCCGTAGCCAGCATCGGGTCAACAATGAGCAGTGTTTTGTTCTTCACGCTCTGCGTAGCAATATATTCAGTATGTACACCCACCTCCGTATGTTCGCGGTTGATGTACATACGGAAAGCGGACACAAAGCCGTTGTCAGCCTTGTCGAACACATTCAGGAATCCCTCGTGGAAAGGCAGTCCCGCACGTAATACCGTAGCGATGACCATATCCTCTTCCTTCACCAAGGGAATATCAATTGTTCCCAATGGTGTAGTCACCGTCTTGGGCTTATACTCCAATGTCTTCGACAGTTCATAGGCCATCATTTCACCTATGCGACGTACGTTGTTACGGAACAACAGACGATTCTGCTGATACTTCTTGTCACGCAGTTCGGCCATGTACATATTCATGACACTATTCTGCTCAGAGAAATTGATTACTTTCATAAATTCCGGTTTTTTGATGTTGCAAAGTTAAGCATTTTGCGTGGATTTTTGCAAAGTCAAGGTGGCAAAAGTTTCGGGGTAACACTATATTTTATATACTTTAACCTAAAAACACGCCCCCAAAAGCTAAAATTTATAAATTATAAATCCTGAATTATGAATTATTTTGTAACTTTGCAAGCGATTTGAAAAATAGGTAATAGTAAATTCACAATAAAAACAAATTAAGGTATTATGGCAAAGTTAGATTTAACTCAGTATGGCATCACCGGTTCTACCGTGATTGCTCACAATCCATCGTATGAGTATCTCTTCGCAGAGGAGACAAAGGCTGGTCTCGAGGGTTTCGACAAGGGCGTAAACACCGAGCTCAACGCTGTTAACGTAATGACTGGTATCTACACCGGTCGCTCGCCTAAGGACAAGTACATCGTAAAGGATGCACAGAGCCAGGATAAGGTATGGTGGACTACTGAGGAGTATAAGAACGATAACCACCCCATGAGCGAGGAGGTTTGGGCCAAGGTTAAGGAGATCGCTATCAAGGAGCTCTGCAACAAGAACCTGTATGTTGTCGACGCTTTCTGCGGTGCCAACGAGGCTACCCGTCTGCGCGTTCGTTTCATCGTTGAGGTTGCCTGGCAGGCTCACTTCGTTAAGAACATGTTCATCCAGCCTACCGCTGAGGAGCTGGAGAAGTTCGAGCCTAACTTCGTAATCTATAACGCTTCTAAGGCAAAGGTTGAGAACTACAAGGAGCTGGGTCTGAACTCAGAGACTTGTGTTGCCTTCAACACCACTTCTCGCGAGCAGTGCATCATCAACACCTGGTACGGTGGTGAGATGAAGAAGGGTATGTTCTCTATGCAGAACTACTATCTGCCGCTGCAGGGTATCGCTTCAATGCACTGCTCTGCCAACACCGATATGGAAGGTAAAAACACCGCCATCTTCTTCGGTCTGTCTGGTACAGGTAAGACCACGCTTTCTACAGATCCGAAGCGTCTGCTGATCGGTGACGACGAGCACGGATGGGACGACGAGGGCGTGTTCAACCTCGAGGGCGGCTGCTATGCCAAGGTTATCAACCTCGACAAGGAGAGCGAGCCCGACATCTACAACGCTATCCGTCGCGACGCCCTGCTGGAGAACGTGACTGTTGATGCTAACGGCAAGATCGACTTCGCAGACAAGAGCGTAACTGAGAACACCCGCGTATCTTATCCTATCGACCACATCGAGAAGATTGCCCAGAAGGTAAATGGCAAGAGCGCTGGTCCCGACGCTAAGAACGTGATCTTCCTCTCTGCCGACGCATTCGGCGTACTGCCCCCAGTATCTATCCTGACTCCTGAGCAGACCAAGTACTACTTCCTCTCTGGTTTCACAGCTAAGCTGGCTGGTACAGAGCGTGGTATCACAGAGCCCACTCCAACCTTCTCTGCTTGCTTCGGCCAGGCATTCCTCGAGCTGCACCCCACAAAGTACGCTGAGGAGCTCGTTAAGAAGATGGAGAAGAGCGGTGCTAAGGCATACCTCGTGAACACTGGTTGGAACGGCACAGGCAAGCGTATCTCTATCAAGGATACACGTGGCATCATCGACGCTATCCTCGGTGGCGCTATCCTGAAGGCTCCTACCAAGAAGATTCCTTACTTCGACTTCGAGGTTCCCACACAGCTCGACGGCGTGGCTTGGGGCATTCTCGATCCTCGCGACACCTATCAGAACCGCAATGAGTGGGAAGAGAAGGCTAAGGATCTCGCTGGCCGCTTCATCAAGAACTTCAAGAAGTACGAGGGCAACGAGGCCGGTAAGGCTCTCGTAGAGGCTGGTCCAAAGCTTTAATCGATTTTTGACTTACATCAAAATAAGGGGTGGTTTCACAGGAAATCGCCCCTATTTTATTGCATTCATATGAAAAACACCTTACCTTTGCACCAGTAATCATGCGGATTACTTCGTTATTCATTAGGTTAGTAGTTATATTAAGGTAAAGATTATGTTATTAGATTTTCAAACAACGATGATGTTGGCAGGTGTGGCTTTAGCCACTATCCTAAGCGTCGTAACACTGACGCACACCAACGTACGTTGAGAGGAAAGAGCGCGGAGTGAGTGAGTCATACCGCGCTCTTTTTTGCAAACTTTCCCTAAAATATCACCTTTTATCATATAATTAACTTAATAAAAGGTAGAAATTTGCTCAAATTTGGAGAATTGTGCGTAAATTTGCAGCCGAAATTGGATAAGACTATATTAATGAAACAGATAAAGGCTATAATTATGCTGTTGGCAGCCATGCTCATCATGGCCTCATGCACCAGCAACTCCAACAGCGAAACGACACTCTATGGCGAGGCTGCCATCACCGCTTTCTCAGTGAGCAAAGCTATCAAATACACCACTACAGAGAGCAGCGACGGTACCATCACCACCACAAAGTCCACCTATACGGCAACCAGCTACAAGTTTGTCATTGACCAGCTGAAGCACGAAATCTACAATCCCGACTCACTGCCTGCTGGTACCGATCCCTCACGCATGCTGTGCTCTATCTCCTCTTTCCACAATAGCATCGTCCTGCTGAAGGACAAGACGGAGGCAGACACCTACTATTACTATTCTTCCACCGACAGTATCGACTTCAGCACGCCACGCACCTTCAGAGTTATCTCCAGCGATGGTGAAGGCATTACCGACTATACCGTCAAGGTCAACGTACACGGGGAAGAAGCCGACAAGTTCGTATGGTCTAATGAATACTACGTAGACTACTTTGCTGAGATGAAAGGCCTGAAGGCATTTTATCAAGGCGGGAAGTTCTACATCTTCGGCAATCATGAGGGCAAGACAAACGTTGTCATGACCCCTGATGGATCGGAATACGACTACGAACATTCCAAACAATCCTTCAGCGCTGATGCCTGGAAGAATACAGCACTGATAGGAGGCGACTTCTACGTCTTCGACGACAACAAGCTCTACGTGAGCGATGATGATGCTGTCAACTGGAAGTCTGTCGAATATGTAACTCCCAAGCCCATCAAGCAACTCATTGGCGCCAGCACCTTCGAGCTCTATGCCCTGTCGACAGACAACAAACTGCTCGTCAGCGAGGGCGGATTCCATGACGACGGCACTTACGAGGCTCCTGGCACCACCTGGCTCGAGGAGAACTACGACGAGACCACAGAGCCCTTGCCCAGTGAGGATCTAGCTATGGTATGCTATCCCGTCTATATGGCCGACAACTCTGAACAGGTGCTCTTAGTAGGCAACGCCGAGCCTTACAACTCCGACCACGACTATGCCTACATCTGGCGTAAGATTATCGACTTCGACTACGACCTCTCATGGGGTCACTGGAACTATATGAATCGCGGTGACGCTACGCTGTTCAACATGCCACGCGTCAAGGATCTCAACCTGCTGTACTACGGCCAGTCCATCATCGCCTTCTACAGTTCTACTGTCGACAAAATGGACGATCCGACACAATCCAAATACTCTACCATGCTGCAAAGCCGTGATAATGGTATCACCTGGAAGACCTCCAGTGCCTATACCATGCCGACTAAAGATTTCGCGCCCACGATGGTCAGCGGAGTGGTCGACGACAAGAATAACATCTGGCTCTTCTGTGCTGGTGGAGAGGGCAATGTCATCAAAGGCTATCTGCCCCGCGTTGTCTGGGAAAACAAGTAAACGGGCTACACATGCGAAAGGGCTTGGGCACCATCATCCTGCTGTTGGCACTGGCCACTACAGTCAGCGCACAGACACAGCCTGAATACCGTCTGGAGATAGGCGCAGGGGCAGGACTGGTCACCTATCTGGGCGACTTCAACGGCAACATCCTGAAGAACCCGATGCCCATGTTCTCAGCGCTGGCCAAATATAAGCTAAACCCACGTATGGCACTGGCCTTCAACGTGAGTTACGGTAAGATAAAAGGAGCGTCGAAAGACGCCAACACATACTACCCTGCCCCATGGCAGGACTATAGTTTCAACCACGCACTCTGGGATACTGGTCTGAGGTATGAATACAACTTCTGGCCTTATGGTACAGGTATGGAGTATCGTGGAGCTAAGCGTGTCACACCTTATATATATATAGGTGTAGGCATGACGATAGCCACCCCACCCGACAAGACCGAGGTGGGCATGAACGTTCCCATAGGCGGAGGCGTGAAATATAAAGTGGCTGACCGTGTGAACATGGCTTTGGAATGGACCATGCATTTCTCGAGCAACGACCGTCTCGACGGGGTAAGCGACCCCTACGGCATACCCAGCTCGGGGTTGTTCAAGAATACCGACTGCTACAGCCACCTGCGCCTGTCGGTGACCTACGACATCTGGGCCAAGTGCAAGACATGTCACAATGACAGAGATTAAGAATATAAGAAATTAAGATATATGAATACAGAACTGGATAGAAAGCGCATTCCTCAGCACATTGCCATCATTATGGACGGCAACGGACGCTGGGCTAACGAACGTGGTAAAGAACGCAGCTTCGGCCATCAGGCTGGAGTAGATGCCGTACACAAGATTACGTCCGAATGTGTACGCCTCGGTGTGAAGTACCTCACGCTCTACACTTTCTCTACCGAGAACTGGAATCGTCCTGCAGAGGAAGTATCGGCTCTGATGGGTCTTATCCTCACATCGCTGGAGGAGGAGATTTTCATGAAGAACAACGTGCGTTTCCGCATGATTGGCGACATGAACCGCCTGCCTGCCGACGTTCAGGTCAAGATCAAGGAGCTCGAGGAGCATACTGCAAAGAATGACGCCATGACGGCTGTCATCGCGCTGAGCTACTCCTCACGCTGGGAAATCACCAAGGCTGTGCGCGACATCGTGGCCGACGCCCCCAAGGAGATTACCGAGGATACCATCAGCCAGTATCTGGAGACCCGCTTCATGCCTGACCCCGAGTTACTTATCCGCACGGGTGGCGAAAAGCGCATCTCCAACTACCTGCTGTGGCAGATAGCCTATTCAGAACTGTATTTCTGCGACACCTACTGGCCTGATTTCGACGAAGAGGCTCTCCACCTCGCTATTGCCGACTATCAGGGCCGTCAGCGCCGCTTTGGCAAGACTGAAGCTCAAGTAGAAAGCGAGGCTTCGCCTCTAAATAATAAATAAAAAGGAAAAATAAACAAATGAAGAAATACCTTTTATTTTTTATTTTATATTTTTTATTTAGCGTTAGCGCAATTGCTCAAGACGTCATTGTCAACCCTGATATCTCCTATGCCGGTACACCCCGCACCTGCGAGATTGGCGGATTGGCAGTCAAAGGTGTAGAAGGATACGAAGACTACGTGCTGACGGGCTTGTCAGGACTGACTATTGGTCAGACCATCACCCTGCCTGGCACCGAGATTACCGAAGCCGTGAAGCGCTATTGGAAACATGGTCTGTTTTCACGCGTCTCCATCACTGCCGACTCCATTGTAGGCTCGAAAGTTTATCTGTGCATCAATCTGGCTACGCGTCCACGCGTCAGCACCATCAACTATTTCGGTCTGAAGAAGTCAGAACGTGAGGACATGGAGGCTAAGCTTGGTATCATGAAAGGCAGCCAGATTACCCCCAACATGCTCGACCGCGCTAAGATTCTGGCCAAGAAATACTTCGACGACAAGGGTTATAAGAATGCAGAAATTGAGATTGTGCAGCGCGACGACGTCACCAGCAAGAACGAGGTAATTCTCGACGTCAATGTCGACAAGAAGTCGAAGATGAAGGTGCGCCGCATCATCTTCCAAGGCAACGAGCAGCTGAAAGACAACAAGATCAAGGGTAACCTGTTCAAAAAGGGCTCCTTCGGCAAGATCAACGAGGCCGGCAAGCTGCAGAACATCTTCAAGTCCAAGAAGTTCACTCCCGAACGCTACGAAGAGGCCAAGAAAGCCCTCATCGATAAGTATAACGAACTGGGTTACCGCGATGCCGCCATCATCGAAGACTCCGTATGGACCGTCGACGACAAGCATGTCAACGTGCTTGTCCGTCTGGACGAAGGTCAGCGCTACTACCTGCGTAACATCACGTGGGTGGGCAATACCGTCGTCACTACCGACTATCTGAACACCGCACTGGGCATGAAGAAGGGTGACGTCTACAACCAGAAGCTCATGAACAAGCGCCTCTCTGAGGACGATGACGCCATTGGCAACTACTATTGGAATAATGGTTACCTGTTCTATAACCTGCAGCCTACCGAGGTCAACATCGTAGGCGACTCCATCGACCTCGAGATGCGTATCCAGGAAGGCACACAGGCACATATCAGCCACGTGCGCATCTATGGTAACGACCGCCTGTATGAAGAGGTTGTACGTCGTGAGCTGCGCACCAAGCCTGGCGACCTCTTCTCCAAGGATGCCATCCAGCGTTCTGCCCGTGAAATCGCCTCAATGGGATTCTTCGATCCTGAAAAGGTGAACCCCGATATCAAGCCCAACTACGAAGACGGTACCGTCGACATCAACTGGGAACTGGAGCAGAAGTCGAACGACCAGCTTGAGTTCTCGCTCGGTTGGGGACAGACGGGTATCATCGGTCGCATAGGTATCAAGCTTAACAACTTCTCTATGCGTAACCTCTTTGGTAAGAACAAGATGCACCGCGGACTCATGCCTATTGGTGATGGTGAGCAACTCTCGCTCTCCTATCAGTCCAACGGTAGCTACTATAACTCCATATCGGCAGGCTACTCTACAGGATGGTTTGGTGGCAAGCGCCCTAATGCGCTGAGCATCAATGCCTTCTTCTCGAAGCAGACCGATATCTCCAGCACCTATCGTAACTCTAGCTGGATGAACAACTATTACAGCTATGCCTACGGCTATGGCTCTTACAATAGCGGCTACTACGACTACACCTCTATGATGGACGACGACAAGTACATCAAGCTCTTCGGAGCCTCCATCGGATGGGGTAAGCGTCTGCGCTGGCCCGATGACTACTTCCAGCTGTCGCTGCAGTTAGCCTACACGCGCTATATGCTGCAAGACTGGAGCTACTTCATCATCTCCAACGGTAACTGTAACAACATCAACCTCGGAGTTACGCTATCACGTACCTCTACCGACAACCAGCTCTTCCCACGTCGTGGTTCCGAGTTCTCGGCATCACTCACTATTACTCCGCCTTGGTCGGTATTCGACGGCAAGGACTATGCTAAGCTAGCCACCGCCGAGACCTACAAGACCGACGTAGACCGCTACAACGACGAGCTACAGGAGAAGTACCGCTGGATTGAATACCACAAGTGGAAATTTAAGTCAAAGACCTATACCGCTCTGACCAACGGCCAGAAGTGTTTCGTGCTCATGACACGCGTCGAGCTCGGTCTGCTGGGTTCTTACAACAGCGACAAGCGCTCACCCTTCGAGACCTTCTACGTCGGTGGTGACGGTATGAGCGGCTACTCGTCAGGCTATGCTGAGGAGACCATCGGTCTGCGTGGTTACGAGAACGGCTCACTGACTCCCTATCGCGCTACGGGCTATGCCTACGACCGTTTCAGCCTCGAGCTGCGCTATCCGTTCCTGTTGGGTAATACCACCATCTACGGACTGGGCTTCATCGAAGGCGGTAATGCCTGGAGCGAGGCCAAGAACTTCAACCCCTTCGATATCAAGCGCTCTGCCGGTCTCGGTGTGCGTATCTTCCTCCCCATGGTGGGTCTGATGGGTATCGACTGGGCCTATGGTTTCGACAAGCCCTACTCTACCTCTTCAAACATTGGTGGCAGTCAGTTCCACTTCATCCTTGGACAGGAATTCTAATGCGGCCTACGGCCTAAATAAAAAATATAAAATAAAAAAGAAAGATTATGAATATCATGTTGAAACGGTGCCACAGGGCTCTATTATTTATTATTTTTTCTTTTATATTTAGCTCCGCAGGAGCGCAAAAGTTCGCCTTAGTCGACATGGAGTATATCCTGAAGAATATTCCCGCCTACGAGCGAGCCAACGAACAGCTCAACCAAGTCTCCAAGAAGTGGCAGGCTGAAGTTGAAGCCATACAGATAGAGGCTCAGACCCTCTATAAGAACTATCAGAACGAGGTGGTCTTCCTCTCACAGGAGCAGAAGAAGACCCGTCAGGACGCCATTGTCAAGAAAGAGCAGGAAGCCGCTGAGCTGAAGAAGAAATACTTCGGTCCTCAGGGCGAGCTCTTCAAGAAGCGCACCGCCCTCATGACCCCCATCCAGGAAGAAGTCTATTCTGCCGTCCGCGACATTGCCGACATGCGTGGCTACCAGCTCGTCCTCGACCGTGCCAGCGACCAAGGCATCATCTTCGGCTCGCCGAAGATCGACATCTCCAATGAAGTGCTCTCTAAACTCGGATATTCCAACTAAAATTCAAAAATGAGAAAATAAATTGTAAATAGTAAATTGTAAAATTGTAAATTAAATGATGAAAAAGCTATTATTTATGCTGATGATGCTCGCCCCTATGGCAGCATTCGCACAGAAGTTTGGCCATGTTAACTCTCAGGAGATTATCCAGGCTATGCCCGAATTCACAAAGGCTCGCACCGATATCGAGGCACTTGCTAAGCAGTACGATGCCGACCTGAAGTCTATGCAGGAAGAGATTCAGAAGAAGGCTGAGTCACTCGAGAAGGAGCAGGCTAATCTGCCCGCTAACATCAAGCAGCGCCGTGAGACCGAGCTCCAGGAGATGTACCAGAAGTACCAGCAGAGCGCTCAGGACAACCAGCAGGCTCTTGCCAAGGAGCAGTCTGAGAAGATGCAGGCCATCACTGCTAAGGTGATTGAGGCTATCAAGAGTGTAGGCCAGACTGGCGGCTATGTCTACATCATGGACATCGCAGGTGGTATCCCCTACATCAGCACTACTCTTTCTACCGATGTTACCGCACAGGTGAAGACTAAGCTCGGTCTGAAGTAAAGAATACTATTTTAGATAAGCACTAGGGGGATGAGATACTACAACTCATCCCTCTTTTTTATGCTTTTCGGACAAAAATGCGGCCAGTGAGCTGGATTTGTCCGAAAACTCGTTTCTTGTCCGAACAACTGGAGATAAAAAACAGCAGAAAAGTTGGAGGCAATAGTTTTTCGCTTTAACTTTGCACTCAGAAAACAACAAAAACATTATTTATTAACTTAAAAAATTTACGATTATGGCAACAACACCAGTTACAATGAAGATTGACGGTTACAAAGATCGCGAAGTATTGATGGTAACCTACGAGTTCGATCAGGCAACAGACGTAGAAGGCCAGATGGCCGGCATCCCCCGCGGTGGTAAGATTACAGTTCGCGTGAAGGCGCTGAACGACGGTACCCCCGACCTGATGGCTTGGATGGTTGAGCGCAATCTGCCGAAGGATGGTAAGATCGAGTTCCTGGAGACGAAGACCGGTAAGGCCATGAAGACTATCGAGTTCAAGAATGGCTACTGCGTGAATTTCGAGGAGCGCTGGGAGGACAAGATGGGTCACTTCGAGGAGATCACCATCACCTGTAAGGAGTTCGCTATCGGTTCCGTAAAATGGCAGAACCAGTGGGCATAACGAATTACGAAGTAAGAGTTAAGAATTACGAAGTAAGAATTAAGAATTAAAAATAAGAAAGGAAACAGATTATGGCAGAGAATGTAACACCAGTAACCCTCGAGGTTAAGGATTTCGCAAAGCGTCAGGTATTAATGGTTGACTACAAGTTTGAACAGGCAACCGATCGTGAAGGACAGATAGCAGGTATTCCCCGTGGCGGCCGCGTAAACATCCGTGTGAAGGCCTTGAACGACGGCAACTCAGAGCTGCTTCAGTGGATGATTTCTCCCAACGATCCTCGTGACTTCAAGATCACGTTCTACAACACCGTTGACGGATCGACCATGAAGGAGCTGAAGGGCACAGGCTGCTACTGCGTACACTACCAGGAGAAGTGGGAAGACGGTGAGGAGCATTTCGAGGAGATGGAGATTGTATGCCAGAAACTCGAGAACGGTCCAGTACCTTTCGACAATCCTTGGGCATAGCACAACGATAGCCGTCGAAATAAAGAAAATGGAGCTGCCGCTTGGCAGTTCCATTTTTTCTTCGTATCTTCGCAGCCGAAAAGAATATTGTCAAAAACAACGGATATGAAGAAAGTAACACTTATTTTGATGATGGCCTTGATGTGTCTGACTGGTTTCGCACAGACCGACTCAGTGGCCTTCAAGTATGCTTATCTGAGCTACGACTCAGTGATGGTAGCAATGCCAGAGTATGCTGAGATGCAAACCAGTATGGCCCAGCTTCGCGACCAGTACAGTGCTGAGCAGAAGCGCGTGGAGAACGACTTCAACCAGAAGTATGAGGATTTCCTGGACGGTCAGGCCACGTTCCCAAAGACCATCCTGCAGAAGCGCCAGAGCGAACTCCAGGAATTGCTGGACAAGAACATCGCCTTCAAGAAGGAGAGTCAGCAGTTGCTGAACCAAGCCGAAGCTCAGCAAATCGCTACGATGCGTGAGATGATCAATATCATCGTCAGCATCATCGCTCAGGAGCGCGGCTATGCCTTCGTGCTGAACAGCGACAAGCAGGCTGTCACCTTCGTCAACCCCGCCATGGGCGAAGACATCACAGAAGCCGTGAAACAGGCTATCAATGAGCGAGATACAAAGGACAAGAAGTGAATAATCGACAAAGTCGCTTTGACCTTGGTCTAAGAAGTGAACCGGGGCCTATAGGCATTTTCGACAGCGGCTATGGCGGACTGACCATTCTGCATGGCATCCGTCAGCTACTTCCCCAGTACGACTATCTGTACTTGGGCGATAATGCCCGTGCGCCCTATGGTACACGCTCCTATGAAGTGGTGTATGAGTTTACGCGCCAGGCTGTGATGCGCCTGTTCGAGATGGGATGCCACTTGGTCATCCTGGGTTGCAACACCGCCTCAGCCAAAGCGCTGCGCACCATCCAGCAAAACGACCTGCCCAAGCTCGACCCCGAACGTCGAGTCTTGGGTATCATCCGGCCTACGGCCGAGATCATCGGTTCTATCACGAAGTCGCGCCACGTGGGTATCTTCGCCACTGAGGGTACCATCAAGAGCGAGTCGTACAACCTCGAGATCCACAAGCTGTTCCCCGACATCACGGTCAGTGGAGTAGCTTGTCCGTTCTGGGTGCCGTTGGTCGAATACAATGAAGCCGACTCGCCCGGAGCCGACTATTTCGTCAAGAAGCGCATCGACCAGATGATGCGCATGGATGCCGATATCGATACCGTCATCTTGGGTTGCACCCACTATCCGCTACTGCTGCCTAAGATTCACAAGTATATCCCGCGTGGCATCCGTATCGTTGCACAGGGCGAATATGTGGCCCACTCGCTGCAACAGTATTTCGAGCGCCATCCGCAGATAGAGCAGCGCTGCACCAAAGGCGGCAGCGTGCACTACCTGACGACGGAGAATCCCGAGAAGTTCAAGGAGCAAGCCCAGATCTTCCTCCATGAACCCGTAGAGGTCGACAACATCACGTTGATGTAACGCCCTCCCTCACGCGTACCTTATTTCTCTAATGTGAAGTCCAACTGGCGCTTCTCGATGTTGGCACGTGCCACACGGATGCGGATAGGATCGCCCAACTGATACTTGTTATGATGGCGACGTCCTACGAGACAGTAGTTACGCTCGTCGAAGTCGTAGTAGTCGTCGTCCAAGTCGCGCATGGGTACCATACCCTCACAGTGGTTCTCGTCTATCTCGCAATAGATGCCATACGACTGGATGCCTGAGATGTGGGCATCGAAGGTCTCGCCAATCTTATCGGCCATAAACTCCACCATCTTATACTTGATAGAGTCGCGCTCAGCCTGCTGGGCTACCACCTCCATATCGGAGCAGTGTTCACACAGCTCTTCGTACTTCTCCTGATTAGCCGAGCGGCCACCATTCTGATATTTCGTCAGCAGGCGGTGAACCATCGTGTCGGGATAGCGACGGATAGGCGACGTGAAGTGAGTATAATACTCAAAGGCCAGTCCGTAGTGGCCGATGTTATGGGTAGAATATTTGGCTTTCATCATGGCGCGCAGGGCTACCGTCTCGATGAGTTTCTGCTCCTTCTTGCCCTGACAGCCCTCCATGAGTGCATTCAGACTCTTCGAGATAGCACCCTTGGTACCTGCGGTCTTCATCTTATAGCCGAACTTCACCACAAACTCGCGCAGCGTCTCCAACTTCGTGGGGTCGGGCTGGTCGTGGATACGATAGGGCAAGGTCTTCGCCTTGGTGCCTTTCTTCACGCGTCCAACGCTCTCAGCCACCGTGCGGTTAGCCAGCAGCATGAACTCCTCGATGAGCTGAGTAGCATCGTTCGACTTCTTGAAGTAAGCGCGAACCGGCTTCCCCTGCTCGTCGATATCGAAGTGCAGCTCCTCGCGGTCAAACTTCACCGCCCCGCTCTTGAAGCGACGCTCGCGCAGCTTCTTGGCCAGGTGGTCGAGGGTGCGCAGGTTCTCAGTTTCTAGGGGGCTAGTATCGCTAGTCTTACTAGTCTCACTAGTACTACTAGATATACTAGAGCTACTAGATCTACTAGCCTTACTAGCTTCCCCAGGAACCAAGATCTCCTGGACCTCCTCATAAGCGTAGCGGCGGTTGCTCTTGATGACGGTGTGCGCTATGCGGTAACTCTTCACGTTAGCCTCGTCGTCCATCTGGAGGATGACGCTATAGGTCAGCTTCTCCTCGTCGGGGCGCAGCGAACAGATGAAGTTACACAGGCGCTCAGGCAGCATCGGGATGGTGCGGTCTACCAGATACACACTGGTGGCACGCTTCATCGCCTCCTTGTCGATGATGGAGCCTTCCTTGACGTAATGGCTCACGTCGGCAATATGTACACCCACCTCCCAGAGCTTGCCCATCTTGCGGATACTGAGTGCATCGTCGAAGTCCTTGGCGTCCTTCGGGTCGATGGTACAGGTCCAGACGTCGCGCATATCCAGGCGTCGGCTGATCTCCTGCGGTGTGATGCCCGGCTCGATCTTCTCGGCAGCCTCCTCGACATTCTTCGGATATTTGTAGGGCAGCCCGTATTGCGCCAGGATAGCGTGCATCTCCACATTGTTGTCGCCCTCCTTACCCAGCACGTCGATGACCTCGCCGACGATGTTCTTCGAATCCTTCGAAGGCCACTGGGTAATCTTCACGACGGCCTTGTCACCCGTCTTACCACCCTTCAGCTTCTTCTTGGGTATCAGGATATCATGAACGAAGATATTACCCTCCGTCACGAGGAAGGCATAGTCTTTCTCGACCTTCAGCTTACCGACGGCCTGGTCCATCTTATGCGAGATGATCTCGACCACCATAGCCTCCTTGATATGGTTCTGTCGACGAGCCATCAGCGCCACCTTCACACGGTCGCCATTCAGGGCGAACATCGAGTTGCGCTCGCTGACGAAGATGGGCTTGCCGCCATCGTCGGGTTCAAACGAGTTCTTGCCGTTAGCCTTGCGGATAAAGGTTCCCTCCTGCACCTGCGTCTTCAAGTTCAGCCGGTAGGAGTTGTCACTGACCTTGCTCAAGAAGTCGTCCCACGCCATCTCCTCCATCAGGTCGACGGCCATCATCTTGACGGGATGTGTGTCCAGCTTCAGAGCCTTGAATATCTGCTTGAACGAGAAGGTCTCGTTCGGGTTCTGCTGAAACAGCGTCTGCAACATTTCAGCAATCTGTTTCTTGCTGAGTCGTTTCTTGCCTTTGCTTTTGCTCATAGTAGTAAATTGTTAGTTATTTTTTGCAAAGATACAAAATATACAAATAAAATGATTACCTTTGCAGCAAAATTTTCTTAAACAATGAAGATATTAGTGACTGGAGCCAGCGGTTTCATTGGCTCCTTCATCGTAGAAGAAGCGCTCAAGAGAGGTTTTGATACGTGGGCTGCCGTGCGCAAGTCGAGTTCGCGCGCCTTCCTGCAGGACGAGCGCATCCACCTGATCGAGCTGAACCTCTCGTCGGAAGAACAGCTGAAGCAGCAGCTCCGCGACCACCAGTTCGACTACGTGGTACATGCCGCTGGTGTGACCAAATGCCTGCACAAGGAGGACTTCTACCGCATCAATACCGAGGGTACGAAGAATCTGGTGCGCGCCTTGACAGCCCTGCAGATGCCGCTCCGCCGCTTCGTCTACATCAGTTCGCTGAGCATCATGGGAGCCATCCGTGAGGAGCAGCCTTATCAGGAGATTCGTGAAAGTGACGAGGCACAGCCCAATACCGCCTACGGCTTGAGCAAGCTGAAGGCCGAACAGTGGCTCGACACGCAGTCTATCCCCTACGTCATATTAAGGCCTACGGGCGTCTATGGTCCTCGTGAGCGCGACTACTTCATGATGGCCAAGAGCATCCAGTCGCATATCGACTTCGCGGTGGGTTTCCGTCAGCAAGACATCACCTTCGTCTATGTCACCGATGTGGTGCAGGCCGTCTTCCTGGCGATGGAGAAGGGACAGACCGGTCGCCGCTATTTCCTCAGCGACGGTGAGGTATACCAGTCGACTACCTTCAGCGACCTGATACACCGCGAGTTGGGCAATCCTTGGTGGATTCGTATCACCGCCCCGCTGTGGCTGTTGCGCATCATCACCTTCTGTGGCGAGTATATCGCCCATCTGACGGGTAAGGTGACCGCCCTCAACAACGACAAGTATAACATCATGCGCCAGCGCAACTGGCGTTGCGACATCGAGCCTGCCCGCCAGGAACTGGGTTACCAGCCTCAGGTGAAGCTGGAGGAAGGTGTGCGCCGCAGCATACAATGGTATAAGGAGAACGGATGGCTATAACGCAGTATTTCATCACCGACGAAAAGCCCCAACGCGGACTGTTGGCAGCCGAATGGTTCATCATGGGTTATATGGTGTTCACGCTGTTGCTCATGGTCTTCATGTGGCCCAAGCTGGCCCATGCCGACGAGATGCTCTGGGGGCGCGCCCGCTACACAGCAGTGACGCTGCTCATGTGGGGCGTTTATCGCTACAAGCCCTGTCGCGCTACCATGTTGGCACGCATCAGCGCCCAGCTGGTTTTCCTCAGCTGGTGGTATCCCGATACTTACGAACTGAACCGTCTACTGCCTAACCTCGACCACATCTTCGCAACGCTCGAACAGAGCGTCTTCGGGTGTCACCCTTCCCTACTCTTCTCGCAGGCCGTACCCTATGGCTGGTTCTCCGAACTGATGTGTCTGGGCTACGTCAGCTACTTCCCGCTGATAGCCACCGTCACCATCTACTATTTCTTCCAACGCTACCATGAGTTCCTGATGGCTACCACCGTCATCCTCGTCTCGTTCTTCGTCTACTACTATGTCTTCGTGCTGCTGCCCGTCACTGGACCGCAGTTCTACTACCTGGCAGTAGGCACCGACCAGATAGCCTCAGGCGTATTCCCCGATGTGGGCAATTGGTTTATGACACATGCCGAACGCATGGCTGCACCCGGATGGAGCGACGGTTTCTTCTACCATCTGCTCGATATGACTCACGATGCTGGCGAGCGCCCCACAGCGGCCTTCCCCAGCAGTCACGTCGGCTGTACCACCGTCCTAATGATGCTGGCGCTGCATACCCGCAGCCGTCGGCTGTTCTTGGGCATGTTACCTTTCTACGTGCTGATGTGTTTTTCTACGGTCTATATCTATGCCCACTACGCTATCGATGCGATTGCGGGATTCATCACGGGCATCATGCTATACTATCTGCTAAAAAGTTGGGCACTGATGCGACTCAATCGATCAGTGCCCAGCAATTGTTCTACTCGTTGAAACTAGAGTATATGCTCAGGGTTTCTTAGAAATCCATCTTGTCCAGCTCGTCGGTGAAGTCCTTCGGCTCGTGGTTCTCTTCATGAACCTCATCGGTGCGCTCACGACGCTCGCCACGCTCAGGACGAGGACGACGCTCACCACGCTCGTTACGCTCAGGACGCTGACGACGCTCGCCACGCTCGGGGCGCTCACGACGCTCACCACGGGCAGGACGCTCCTGGTAGCCCTCGGGCTTCTCCACCAATACGCGGTGTGAGAGTTTGAACTTACCGGTCTTAGGATCAATCTCCAGCAGCTTCACCTGAATCTTGTCACCCTCCTTGATGCCAGCCTCCTCGACGGTCTCGAGGCGCTTCCAGTCAATCTCAGAGATGTGCAGCAGACCGTCCTTGCCAGGCATGAACTCTACGAAGCAGCCGTAAGGCATGATTGAACGAACGGTACCCTCGTAAACCTCGCCTACCTCAGGGATGGCTACGATAGACTTAATCTTAGCGATAGCAGCGTCAATCGACTCCTTGTTAGGACCGCTGACCTGAATCTTACCTACGCCGTCTTCCTCATCGATGGTGATGGTAGCACCAGTGTCCTCCTGCATCTGCTGGATGATCTTTCCGCCCGGGCCAATGACAGCACCAATGAACTCCTTCGGAATCTCGAAGGCCTCGATGCGGGGAACATGGGGCTTCAGCTCAGGACGAGGCTCAGCGATGGTCGAGGTGATGCAGTTCAGGATGTGCTCACGACCGGCCTTAGCCTGCATCAGCGCCTTCTCCAGAATGTCGAACGACAGACCGTCGCACTTGATATCCATCTGGGTAGCAGTCAGACCGTCCTTCGTACCGGTGGTCTTGAAGTCCATATCGCCCAGGTGGTCCTCGTCACCGAGGATATCGCTCAATACAGCGTACTTGTCTTCTCCGGGGTTCTTGATGAGACCCATAGCGATACCGCTGACAGGCTTCTTCATGGGAACACCAGCGTCCATCAGAGCCAGCGTACCAGCGCAGACGGTAGCCATACTGGAAGAACCGTTAGACTCGAGAATCTGAGAAACCACGCGTACGGTGTAGGGGAAGTCGGCAGGAATCATGTCCTTCAGACCGCGCCAAGCCAGGTGTCCGTGACCAATCTCACGACGGCCTACACCGCGCTGAGCCTTGGCCTCACCCGTACAGAATGGGGGGAAGTTATAGT
The DNA here is from genome assembly GCA_015060535.1 of Prevotella sp. Lineage (GTDB taxonomy): Bacteria > Bacteroidota > Bacteroidia > Bacteroidales > Bacteroidaceae > Prevotella. The sequence goes on along the minus strand of SUYH01000007.1, from coordinate 53,599 downwards.
GCAACAGGAAGCGCTGATAGCTCTTGTCGAGCACATCGTCAACCAGCTTCTCATCCAGTTTGGTACCCAGCGTAACGGTAGTCAGCGACTGTGTCTCACCACGGGTGAAGATACTGCTTCCGTGAGGCATGGGCAGCGGAGAAACCTCGCACCAGATGGGGCGGATCTCGTCGGTCTTACGACCGTCCAGACGAATACCCTCGTCCAGGATGCAACGGCGCATAGCGTCGCGCTCTACATCGTGGTAGTAGCGGTCCATCATAGCATATTTCTCCTCCAGCTCGTCCTCAGTCAGATCAGCATGCTCAGCAGCATACTTCTCCTTGAAGTCGGCCAGAATCTTCTCGAAGGCCTCAGCACGGGCGTGCTTCTCGAGCGCCTGCTTGGTCACGTCGTAGGCGGGCTGATAGAGCTCCTTGTTCATCTGCTCGCGCAGCGCCTCGTCGTTCACCTCGTGGTCATACTCGCGCTTAACGTCCTTGCCCAGCTCCTTAGAGAGCTCGGTCTGCAGCTCACACATGGGCTTGATGGCAGCCATAGCAGCCTTCAGCGCACCGAGCAAATCCTGCTCACTGACCTCCTTCATCTCACCTTCTACCATCATGATGTTCTCAGCCGAAGCACCTACCATGATGTCCATATCGGCCTCCTTCATCTGCTCGAAGGTAGGATCGATCACATACTCGCCATTGATGCGAGCCACGCGAACCTCAGAGATAGGACACTCGAAGGGGATATCTGAACATGCCAACGCAGCAGAGGCGGCGAAACCTGCCAAAGCATCGGGCTGGTCAACACCATCGGCACTGAGCAGCATCACGTTGACAAATACTTCTGCATGATAATTAGAGGGGAACAGCGGACGGAGCACACGGTCAACCAGACGACTGGTCAGAATCTCATTGTCCGAGGCCTTACCCTCGCGCTTGGTGAAGCCGCCAGGAAAGCGCCCTGCTGCGGCGTACTGCTCTCTGTAGTCTACCTGCAGAGGCATGAAATCAGTTCCGGGAACTGCATCTTTTGCGGCACAAACAGTAGCCAGCAGCACAGTGTTGTTCATCTTCAGCATCACACTGCCGTCGGCCTGCTTTGCCACTTTCCCGGTCTCAATTGTGATGGTTCTTCCATCAGACAATTGAATGGTTTTCGTAATTACGTTCATCTTGTATTAAAACATCTAAAAATAAAAAATATCTTCGCATTCGCAAATCGGGCACAAAGGTACTCATAATTATGCAAAAAACGCAAATTCTGAGAATATTTTTCTCTTTTTTATCACTTTTTGACCAAAAAGTTTGGTAATCAGCAATTTATTACCTAATTTTGGCCCCGATTACAACAAAGCTAATGCTTGACAGACTACGACGACATATCACCATACTGATATTGCTACTACTGATTCCATCAGTTGGAAAAAGTCAATCAGCAGGTCAGTCCGATCAGCCCGACCAACCCAGACCATTAATCAACGTGAGCACCAATCTGCTCTACGATGTCATGTTCGCCCCCTCTATCAGGGTGGAAACAGGTTTGGGTCAGCGTATGTCACTCTCCGTATCGGGCACTTACGGATGGAACGACGGATGGCTGTGGAATGATAAGGTCAGAGTGCTCATAGCCGACACAGAGGTGCGCTATTGGATGAATCATCAAGGTGCTGAGGTGATGAGGCGAGGCCTCTATGCAGGAGCCTATGCTGCCCTCTACCGCTACGACTTCCTTTTCGGCCACAAAGGCCAGGAGGCGAAAGTCAATTGGGGTGTGGGCCTCAGCTGTGGCTACTCGCTGCCCGTCAGTCGCCTTTTCAGCTTCGATTTCTCCATTGGCATCGGCTATGTAGGAGGCAAGTACAAGGAGTATGAGCCCAGCGACGACAACTACCAGCACAATGTTTGGACGGCCGACAAGATTCGTCACTACTTCGGTCCCACGCGTGCTGAAGTGGCCCTGGTGTGGCACATAGGGAAAAGTAAAAGGGTAAGAAAGTAAAAGGGTAAAAAAGTCTGCGTATGAGAAACGTCATCTATTACCTGTTGCTACTGACCCTTTGCTCGTGCAAGGCAGAACTGCGAGAGTTGTGCTACGACCACAGCCACATCTCCAACCTCCAAGTGGCGTTCGACTGGCAGCATACTCACGAGATGCAACCCAAGGGTATGACCGTGCTCTTCTACGACACGCAGCGCGACTACCAGGAGCCTGAGCGATACGACTTTGCAGGCACCCAGGGAGGCACAGCGCGACTGATATCAGGGTCCTATCGGGCCGTAGCCTACAACTACGACACGGAGACCATCCTGTATCGCGGTAGCGAGAGCGAGCAGACGCTCGAGGCCTACACCCGCTACTCCAGCGTCGAGGAGGGCACCCAACTGGCTCCCTTCACCCGAGGACAGTCAATGCCTCGTGCAACAGGAACAGAAGACGAGCCTGTCATCCTAGAGCCCGACGCGCTCTGTGGAGCAGCCAGCGATGAGTTTACGCTCACCCCCAGCGAGGGCACACAGGTCATCCTGAAGCCGGAGATGCGCACCAAGGAGGTGACAATCACCATCGTCAACGTTCCCAATCTGCAGTATGCGACTCAGTTTGGTGGAGCACTCTCAGGACTGGCACCCTCCATCAATATGGCGACAGGCCAGCTGGGCGAGGGATGCGTTACGGAGACGTTTACTTGTCATGTGAAGGATGCGACGACGCTGGAGATGAAGTTCCGAATCTTCGGACACTGTCCTGGAGGCCACGAACATGCGGAATTGCTTCACAATCATCCGCTCACCATCTACGCCATCCTGGCCGACGGCTCCAAGTGGTACTACACCACCGACGTCAGTCCTCAGATGCACAAATGGCAGCCAGGAACAGACCCTGGACCTAATCCAGATCCAGAGCCTGGATCTGACGATGAAGAAGAAGAAGAGATCAATGTCGAGGTCGAGGGTCTGCCCATCCCAGAGCCCATCACTGATGGCAATGGTGGTTTCCAGCCCACCGTCGACGGTTGGCAGAGCATCGAGATCGAAGTAGGTATGTAACGATACACTCGGGACTGTCCCATCTGTGCTGCGTGCAGCACTGGGGCGCTCGGCTCTGCCGCTTGCTACCGAAGGGACGCAAGAACTTCCCGCACAGATAGAACAAATAAAACAAGAACTAATATTTTAATCTTTACAATTATGAAAAAGAAATTATTTTTCCTAGCAGTAGCAGGCTTCGCCCTCGCTTCTTGCAGTAATGATGAGACGGTGGCTAGTCAGGTAAATACTGGGGCTAATGAGATTAGCTTCAGGCCATTGATGAATAATGTGACACGTGCAACAAGTTTGACTACTACTGATTTCTCAGGCGGTTCTACTTCATTCTATGTAACAGCTACTTATGCAACGGAACATACTGCCTATTTCTCAAATCAAGAGTTTAAATGGAACTCAACAAATTCAAAATACGAACCATATACAGGAACAGCTTTCACAACAATCTATTGGCCAACCAGCAATTTGGATTTCCATGCTTATGCATGTAATGGAGCTGCAAGCCAAGTTACTGTTTCTAACACTGCTGTTGCTAATGAAAATGGATGTCCTCAATATACTGTAACTCCCAATACTGCAGCAGCCAATCAGACAGACTTTGTATATGCAACCTTAACAAATCAAGCTCCAAATACAGGAAATATGGCTTTGACATTTGGTCATAAGGAGTCGCAGATTGGTGTTGTTTTAAAGAACACAGATGCAGCTTTAAAGATTACCGTTAGTGAGGTTGCTATTTGTAATATAGCTCAGTCTGGTGTTTTCAAGAATCGTAATGCAAATCCATCAACTGCAACTACGATGGAATGGGGAGAATTTGGTGCTGTAACCAATTATGTACAGTCTATTACGCCTGCTGTATTTACAGATGCAGCAGCTGCTGGTACAACATGGATACTGATTCCTCATACATTGGCCAAGCCTGTGAATGATGGTCAATATGTAAGTGGTGAGACAAATGCAGTATATGGAGGAGCCTATATTAAAGTAAAATACAAGTGTCAGTCAGCTACCAATAATGATGTTTATTTTGCAGGAGGTTCTGATAGTTGGGTTGAAGGTATTTGGCCTATTAGTAATAATACAAATACTACGACATGGGCAGCAGGAACACATTATACTTATACGATTGACCTTGCTGGCGGTGGCTATTATGAACAAAATCAAGCTACTCCTTCTGGTGCGACCCTTGACAGAATTCTCAATTTGAATCCTATCACGTTTGCTACAGTTACTGTTAGCAACTGGACAGGTCCTAATAATACTAATGTTGATATGTAACCTGAGGACACACAGAGGACACAGGGAGACCCCCTGATAGATTGATATCATTCTGTGGTGGCAGCTATCCTGTCACCACTTCTTTTTATATACGAATAAAAGAACTCCCTTTCTTTGGGTAAACAAGAAAATGGTGCTACTGAGGCTTGTAAACTGCTGATAATCAACAAGAACCTGGTGCAGGAAGGGGCAAAAATGGTGCTACTGAGGTGCTACTATAGTGCTACTGAAGAATTTTCGACAATCTATTTTGGGTATAGGCAAAAGGTATTTTGCGTATAGGCGTAAAGTGTTTTGGGTATAGGTGTAAGGTTGTTAGATAGGCTCTTAAACCCTGTTGGAATAAGGGTTTGCACCCGTTCAAAGCATTCCTATACCCTATAAGGTGACGTTTGAATGAGTCGAAGAAGGCATTAGAACGACCGAAAGATGACGTTTCCTTCAGCCAAGAATCAAAGGTAAGAGGTTTTGTGTTAGGGTAGAAACAAAAAACAAGCTTACAATTTGGTTAGTTGGCTTTTACTTTGTAACTTTGTACCGACTAATCCGAACTACAGTTATGAGACGAATACTAATCATTTTGATGGCTATATGCATGCTGTCAGGCATGCAGGCAGCAAAGCCCAAGAAGAGTGCTTACCTGATGGTCTACCATAAGGACGCCGACCACGGCCTTCACATGGCACTAAGCCGTGATGGATACAACTGGAAAGCGCTGAACGACGACAAGCCCATCATCGGAGGCGACACCATAGCCCAGCAACATGGCATTCGCGACCCACACATCTTCCAAGGTCCAGACGGCGCATTCTATCTCGCCATGACCGACCTGCATGTGTTTGGCCAACGCGACGGCTTCAGAACTACCGAATGGGAGCGCGACGGCAAGCAGTTTGGCTGGGGCAACAACCGAGGGCTGGTACTCATGAAGAGTCGCGACCTGATCAGCTGGACACGCACCAACATTGACTTTACACGTCTCGACTCCACACTGGCAGATGTAGGATGCGTCTGGGCACCCGAAACAGTATATGACGACGAGACAGGACAGCTGATGATTCACTTCACCATGCATCACGGCAACCAGAAGAATGCGATATATTATTGCTATGTGAACAACGACTATAACAAGCTGCTCACTCTACCCCGTCTGTTGTTGGAAGCCCCCAATCAGTCGTATAGCGTGATCGACGGCGACATCATCAAACACAACGGGAAATATCATCTCTTTTATGTTTCGCACGAGCATACAGCAGGCATCTGCCGTACGGTGAGCGACCACATCACCGGTCCATACCAGGTTAATCCTCAGCCTGTTAGTACGGAGCGACGCGGACACGAGGCCCCTAATGTCTGGCAACGTATCAGCGATGGAAAGTATGTGTTGATGTACGATATCTACCGCAATAATCCCCATACCTTCGGCTTCGACGAGAGCACAGACCTGAATCAATTTACCCATATCGGCAAATTCTCCGACAACCGCATGAAAATGGAGAATTGCGTATCGCCAAAACACGGTGCTGTGGTACAAATCACCGAAAAGGAAGCCCGCCGACTGGAGAAGCATTGGAATAAATAAGCGATTTGTTGGGGAAACATTTGGCTATTTCACCAAAATACATTACTTTTGCATCTGATACCCCTTCCCCTTGTAAACAAGGGGATATATCTTGGGCAAAATAACGAATAGCTAATGAATAAAATCTACAACATATCCCACGTCCTGCTACTGACAGCCATCCTGCTGCTGACAGCCGCCTGCTCAAGCGATAGCAGCAACGACGTACAGCCCTCTCCTACCCCCAACACCTCACAGGAGATCAGCCTCATCCCCACTGTCTGGCAGATGGCAGAGGCCACGAGGGCAACGATGTTGGATAATACATATTTGCAAAATAACGGCTTTAGATGTACTGCCTACGATGCGGGTACCAATAATGTTAATGGAAGCGCGAATATCGATGGAAATCACGTCAGATGGGAAAACTCAAGATGGAATTTCGATGGTGGAACACGTAATTGGCCTGCTTCCGGTGATTTGGATTTCTTTGCCTATACACCAACTACGATACCATCGTATATCAAAGATACCAGTCAGGAGCCCGTTTCCGGTGCAATAACTTACAATGCTCGTGTCGTTCAATTTCAGTGTGAAAACCTAGACCAAGCCGAAATGACGGAGTTTGTCTATGCCCTAACTACTGAGCAGAACAAAACCAATGCCGCAAATGGTGTTACGCTCACTTTCCTCCGACCTTTTACCCGCATTGTAATTAAGTTGGCAGCAAATCATCCAGCTATACAAATCAACACTATCACGTTCAAGTCCATTCAGAAAAGTGGCAGTTACAACAATGGCACATGGACCCCTAGCGGTGCTGCTACAGACCTTGTATGGAATATCAACACTTCTTATCCTTCTCAAGCAGAAGCTCGCGTCATCAACGACTCTTACCTCGTTATCCCCCAAACCTGGGAAGGCGTCATCGAAGTGAATGCCACATGGAACGTATGGGGCGAATCTAAGACTAATACGGTGAGCAAAGACCTGGAAGGTACCATCACCTGGCAGCGAGGCTACAGCTATACCTACACATTCAATATCACAGAAACTGACCTCGTGGTCAACACGTCAAAATATACCGAACAATGGTAGCTCTGAAACGACATATCACCCTCATCATATTCTTGCTGCTCCTTGGCAGCGTGGCTAACCAGGCATGGGCAGCCAAAGTGACATACCATGTGTTGACGTTGCCGATTGACGCTTCATCGGCTCATATGGTGGATGCTGTCGACGGCAAACGTCTGGAGGCAGTTAGGGCCATTGTGGACAATGCCACCACCATTGAGTTGCCTGCCCACTTCAAGAGTCCGCTGGCCACCAACTTCAAATACTACAAAGCCGACCAGGTGGAGGCGAGTGCCGCAACGTATTTGCATTCGGGGTCTACCAGGGTGAGGGGCATTATCTATAACCTCAAAGCCGGTGCTGTGGAGACGGCAGAGGGTGCCGAAGTGACAAGCAACTGCGATATCTACGTCACCTACGACTACTTGTATGCCGATAATGAAACAGCCAATCCCATCGCCAAGCTTGACGGCTCTGTAATCTATAACATCGGTGTGAAGAAAGGCTTCCTGGCCCTGAACCGAGGCCGCAACAACCGCCCGGCTGTGGTGCCCAAGAGCATGGTCGGCGATGCACACCTCATCAGTGAGGACTTTGTGAAGATGGATGTTACCGGCTCTGGCATCACCACCTATTGGAGCAGTGGCGACAACAAGAACCCACAGGCAAGCGTGGGGTCGCAGTTCCACTTCCAGTTTAAGTTGGAAGGTAACGACCCCTATAACATCATCATCCGCACCGCCTACGACCGGGACTCCACCTACATGGAGAAGGAGGGAAACGGTGTGCTCCATATCAAATATTATAAAGAAAGCAGCATCTTCACCCCCAGCACTAACAACGCCTATCTGGCCAGCGACGAGCACAGGGAATACACCGTAGTCTATGATGCCGCTACTTACCCCACATACGCCTCCTTCCCTGTGGGAGGCTTGACTTGGACTGACACCCCCGGATTCTTCCACAGGCAAGGCGGACCTATCTGGAGCACCTTCGCCCTGCTGAACAACACCACGGGCGACGGCTACGTCTTCATGGGCAGCCGGACCTACAACAACGACGGAACGTTCAGTAACCCTGGAGGTTCGAACAACAACTATCAGTATAAATACCTGAAGTTCGACGCCGGCAACCTGACCATCAATAACCAGACACCGGCCCAAGCTACGACGAACTACAGTACCGACCAGAAGTTCTATGAGATCAAGACCGTCACCTTCAAGGTTAAGACACCCTTCGGCAACACGGTGTCGGCCGACGTCAGGATGAGCGAGTACAAGATTCTGAACGACGACATTGCCATGAGCGACATCCCCGCGTCGCTGGAGCGCAAATACTGCACATTCACCCGATTCTACGACGACGCAGCCCACACCCGTGAGATTACGAAGTATTCTGACATGACGGGCTACGACATCTACGTAGCCTACGAGGTGTCGGCCAGCATACCCTTCAAGGCCATCACACATGCTGATAGTTATACTGCCGACACGTGGAAGACGGCTACCTGGTACGAACTGACCGACGACGGCAGCACGGAGGAGAGCGGCAAGAAGCTGAAGTACGACGGCACGAGCACCTTCAAGAACAACGGTGCACACAATGAGTTTACGAAGACCAGCGAGTATGCCTTCATCGGCGACCCCTACGAGTTGCAGGTGGTGCTGCGCAGCGCGACCAGCGGTGCCACGCCGTCGTATGTGGGTGCTGCCAGCGAGGGTAATCTGGGCATCAGCACCGTCGATGGTGCCGGATATCATTGGGAAATGCCCGACGACGACACGGCAGGCAGTTTCCTGCTGCGGCGCTTCGGTGGCGGAGGCCATTGGAAGTGGGAGACAGGAAACATCAGTCAGGACATCGCCTACACCACGAAAGCCCATACCTGCAATGTGACATACAGCAACGCCCAGACGCTGACCTTCAACATCAGCGGCCTGACCGTTGCCGATGGTAACTACTTCAAGGTGACGGCAGGCGGGACGGATGCTGCTCAGGTAATATCGACCACCCCGGCACTCAGCAGTGGCATCGGCGGTGTGGCGTCAGACGGTACTGCCACCGTCACGGCTACGATAGCCGCCAACAGCGAAACCAGCAAGACCTTCACGCTGACCATACAGGAGTATAACTCCAGCGATGCTGCGGTGGGAGCACCTTCTGTCATCACCATCAACCAAGGCACGACGGCCTATGCGGGCAGCACCGTGGAGTACAGCGCCACAGCGTCCACCCGTGTCAAAGCGATGGAACTGAGCAATGCCAAATACACCTACAAGATAGTGGACAAGGCGGGCCGCATTGCCGTCACGGCTACTACCACCCAGCCCATCTACTCGCCTCTGTCGATAGCCACCATCCCCAGCGTCATCGTCAGCCCGTTTATTGTGGACGAGACGGTGACGTTCTACAGCACCTACACTGGTGGAGGCCGTGGCAATTTGAGCGGTGAGATTACGGAGGCTCCCGAAGTGGATGACCCTGAAACAGGTGCTGTCATTTACGTGAAGTACACCACGACAAAACTCGACGAGAAGCCTTTTAATCTGAGTGAAGACCAGGAGATTTTCGTCCGGTTGAACGGGCAGTATATTTACTATGATAACGGCACTCTCAAGAGTACAGAGAATTCTGGGGCAGGCGATGAATATAAGTGGAAGCTGAGAAACCTCGACCCCTATGCCATGCTTCTGGACAACCTCGGGGCAAGAACCGCCCTCGGCGCATCAGGCAGTGAGTCGGTCACGGTGCCCACCGACAATGACGGTACGACAGGTTCCGTATCAAGACAGGTGGGTGCCTGGGTGAAACTGGCCGATGATGTAGCTGATGGCGTGGCACTTACCTTCGATATAGTCAGAGCCAACGCCCAGCCGTTCATTGCCAAGAGCAGTGCCCGCGCCGGTGTGTATGAAGTGATGGTGGCCACCGGCGACGGCGTGAATGCCAGCATCACCTATTATAATATAGGACGTCCCGATGCGACGACCGTCAAGATATATAGCAACGCTACCTATCAGGCGGGTGACGACGATGAGATTAAGTTCCGACTGGAGGAGAACACAACCTATACTTATCATCTCATAGACAAGTCCAAACATGATCTGCTGACAGCGTCGAGCAAGAGCCCTGAGCTGGTATTGCCGGCGGAGTATCAGAGTCCGCTGGTGGGCAGATACCATTATTATGACATCACTAATTTCAACGTCAGCGAGGGTGTCTATACGTTGAAGGCTAGCCCCACCGAACTGACGAACATCTTATCACTTCAGGCAAGTTATATAAAAACGTCGAGCGATGCTGCAACGTATGATGCACTTGACGAAAGCAATAAACTGACTGCTTCCAGTGTGGACGACATGGAGTCAGAGGCGAAAAAATATACCTCTACAGGCCATTACTACTACAAAGTAGGAGATGATTATTATGACGTTAATGTCACCAAGGCCTGCTATACAGACATCTACGTCACCTACGAGAAGAACGACCTCGTGACGTTCAACAGCAACGGCCATCCCTACTTGCTGAAGTTCCTGCAGCCCCTTGCCGAAGGCTATTTCCTGGAGGACGGTAACGACAAACTGACGACCAGTAAGATTCAGGCCGTCTATCCCTACTGTAACGGTGACGGCAACCTGAATATCTACGGCACAGCGATGAACGAGGAACAGATGAACGGCGGTGCCAATACCCGTCCGCGCTGGATATGGTACTTCAACAACCCTACTGGCTATACCGACGACCCCTATCACGTGACGATACGCTCACGAAGTACCATTACCTACAACGGTGTCGGCCACCCCACCTACCTAAAGACCTACGCCGTACACTTTAATCAGGATGCTGATGCCAATACAAAACATATCGTCACCCGCGGTGCTCTGCCTGGCATCGCTTCGGAAGACCCTACAGAGTATATGATTCTGGGTACGCAGGGCAACTACCGACTGGTGACCACCAATGCCATCGCTTTAGACCTGAACGGAGACGGCGACACCAATGACGAAGGCGAATCAAATGAGCGTCGCACAGTCACCTCATTCGAACAGTACTGGAAGACCTACAACATGGTGAAGCTCGATGTACTGGGCATATTGGCAAGCACCAACGCATTCAGCGAAGACGCATCAACTTGGGTCGTCCCAACCGTCGATAACCCCGAAACAACAGATGTTGACGAGAGTACTTATCGTGCGACATTGGCTGCAAGAGGTTGGCACAGCTATGCAGTCTATGCCAACGCTACCCGATGGAACGGCTATAATGACAAGGAAGAAGACGGTGTTGGAAAGAAGGTGGTAGAGTATTTGGAGCACTGGTTCCAGACCTTCGACATGGGTACTGGCGCGTTCGACATCGAGAGTGCTGATATCCCGCCCGTTCTGGTGCTGCTCGATCGTCACGGCTGGGAGATTATGCGTAAGCCGCTGCCTACTAAAAGCACCTACCCCAACGGCGAAGAACTGAATGCCCTGCGTGCCTACGACAGTCCGATGGTAAAAGAATACAAATTCTACAACAATGCCACCAAGGCCAGCGGTTGTCATAAGTACTCGCTTAGAACCCAGAACGGTGCACTGAGAGACGAAATCAAGGTCAGTGGCACAGCCTATACCTCCACCTCACTCGCCACGCTGCCTCCAATCAACGCAACTGGAGTCATGGACAACTCCGGATTCATCCAGGACTTCTACGTCACCTATACCGTCAAGGAGGAGTACGAGAAGAGCTATGACCCAAGTACTGATACGCGCTCGAAGTTCTTAGTGCTGCAAAACAGCAGATTCTTGAAGAAGAAGAACACCGACGACACTCCCTCCTACATCAGTAAGCCTATCTATGAGCACACCAACCCAGAGGGTGGCAATGTGTACGACCTGATTCTCAGTCCCAAGAATAATACTGTTACTATCTTAGACACCTCAGGGAATATTGCCGATTACAACTTCTGGTATGTAGGACCTAATACGGCTATTGACACAGAGATGGGCTATCCAGGTACTGCCATAACCTACACTGATGCTGAAAACGGCTTCGACCCTTATAACATACAGATCAAAAATGTAGGAGAAAATAAATTCCTCACCTCCAACATGACCTCTTCGACATTGGAAGGCGGAGCGATGGTGGGTGGCTATTCGACTGACGGGGTGATTACTATGGAAGATGCAACCACCTCTACTATCAGTAGCGAAGGCTACGACCATTCGACATTAGCGATTACCAACCAGACCTTCATGGCAGTGCAGGATGTCAATGGCAACATGCAGCTGATGCCGCGCTTCGACCATACCAAGCGCATCAACACAAGCAAAGCGTCACCTTATCTGACGACGCTGGAAGATGCTGAAGACCACACACAGACGGCCACTGCCGACAATAACTCGTCGATGGGTCCGCAGACCACCTTCCTGGTGCGTCCGCAAATTATGGAATATCTTATTGTCGATAACCAAGGTCGCGAAGCCCTGCGCTACAAGCGAGCTGGAGACTACTACCCCACCATCACCGAACACTTCAAGAGTCCATTAGCCACAGACTTCAAGTATTATAAGACGTTGCCTGATGAAAACGAAGATGGAGTTTATGAGTTGGAAGATATAGCCGACGAGATCACCGGCTCGTTTGCCGATGCAGGACTCAACGGCAAAGATGTGACCGTCTATGTGCGCTATAGCTACAACGAAAGTCTTGATACCGACGGTGAGCAAATCCTGCAAGGCAAGTGGTTTACGATGAAGCTGAACAGTCTCGATGTGGAGGCCAGCGGAACCATCAACACTTCAGACGGCACGGGCGTGTCGCTGTTTGCTGATGATACTGAAACCCCTACGAAGCCTGGAACCGTCGACGCAGATGACAAGACCTGGCAGTGGAAGTTCCTGAAGGCACCTGCCGACCCCTCTTCAGCATACTATACAGCCCCTGACCCGTACGCCATAGAGCTGTACAACCGCAATGCCAACTACTCCAGCACCTTAGCGGAACCCAGTCCTATGAGTGTGCCTATCAAGGTGAATGGTGAAGACCGCTTTAGTCTGCTGTCACACCCCAGCGGCGGCTATGCATTGGCGGTGAACGGACTGAAGTCGTATTCCTATGACTTCCTCAACGGAACCTCGATGACTACCAGCGTGGCAGCTACGACTGCTGCTGAAGCCGGTTTCACCAATAAGGCAAACACCATCAGCGCAGGCTCGCAACTCATTATCAACGATGACGTGACGCATACCTATAACTATCGGGTCATCACCAATGGCAAAGCACTTGCTGCCAGTGCTGACCAGACAAATGCAGAAGCCGTCGGTAATAACTTTGCACCTTATGTACCGTCGGAAATTCAGTCGCCATTGCTGAACGAAGAAACCGACTATCTGTATTACGGCAGTGCGACAGAGAGTACGGGTACTTATACCGTAGTTCCCGCTACCAAGTTGTTTACCCTGTATGGCCTTTACGACGATGTGGTGTATGTGCGCTACGAGGCTTTCGACAGGGATAAGACACCTTACTATGTGCCCAACGTGCGAAACAGCACCGGAACGGGTACGGTTGCTATAGGTAGTGCTTCAAACGATGTGGCCTTCGACCTCAGCGGCAACCTGCCGTATAACATCATCTGGCTCAATGACAACATGATGACGTCGTCCGACGGCTCTGCCATCTCCGATGGAGGAAGTCATGCGCTGGATGGCGGTAATGCATACGTATGGAAGTTTGAGAACAACGACCCCTACGCCATTTATATCCGCCACAAAGGCGATGACGGTAAGTATGCAGACGGGACGGGTACGCTCAACGCCACCGCCAAGCCTTTCATGCTGCTGAAGAAAGAAGGCTACGACTATGGCGTACTGCAGGAGACTGGCGGTGTCAAGAAGTTGACAGACTATGGCGAGACACTGACCGCAGATGGCAGCACGGCTCCTACGAAGTTTATCCCGTTTGCACTCTCCGTGCATAAGCTCATCTACCATCTGGTCATCAAAAACACTGGAAATAGCACCGATATTCCTTACCGTGAAGGTACGGAAACAAGTTATCTCGATGAGGGTTGGAAGACCTACGCAGAAGCATCACCCAACACTGAAACAATCCCCGGCACTACGCAGCGCAATCTCTCAACGCATCCGATTGCAGATGTCGATGCAGGACAAGTCAGTCTCGGTGACGACCTGGAAGAGCCCAGCACCTTCTACCGGCCTAACTGTAATTTCTATTATTATATAGAAGGAGTGTACAACGATAACGCTTGTAATACTCCTAATGCAACTCTGAACAACCGCTTCAAGGGCCTGAAGTTAACCAAGTTGATGTCCGATGCTGCCCTGATAGGTACCACGGTGAAGGTCAACGTCACCTATGGTTTCAATACGGGTCTGGAGACCAATGCCGGTAAGGGATTCGTGACGGACGTAGACGATAACCTCTGGTACACCTACGAGGCCAAGGCTACCACTCCGAAGCTGGCGCAATATACTAGTAGCCTCCAAACCGTGAGCGGCTACGCAACCCACTATACCAACGACTACCTGTGGACACCGCTGGGCGACCCTTACGGATTCAAGATGTACAACCGCTACATGTACAAGAATCAGGGGGAAACGTCTACGGTGATGACCACCAGTGAGTTTGATGAAGGCATCGACATTGTAATGAGTTCAAGCTATACTGCCAACTCAGTATACGAACTGTTGGCTGACGGATTGACAACGCCCGGTTACTTCTACGTTCACCCTGTGGCCAACAACGCTGGTACGCAGTATTACATGCGTGATAACAACGGAACCATGCAACTAAGCACAACGCGTACGGAGTGGACCTACGGACTAAGTGAGGACGTGATGAGGCCATATTATGATAGGGCAGGCTATGTCGGTGGTCTGAACGCAGCAGGCAAGGCGGCCTATGAGACGGCATTGGCAATTGAAAATGATTTCCAAAAACTCGTTGCGCTCCAAGGCGTAGTGTACAACCACGATAAGGCCGACAATGATGCCAGCAACTACATCGTGCATTATACGCCTGGCTACTACCGTCTGCACAATCAGCCCGGCTCAGAATCGCTCAGCACGCTGCGCTATGCCAGCGGTTATCTGCATGACATAGAGAAAACTGCCGGTGAAAGCTCTACCGCCATCCCCATGCACTTCTACAGCAGGGCGGGCATCACCGGAACGTTCGACGGAGACACATATCCGTTGGAATCGGGCTTTACAGAGACCAACGCTACCCGTGGCGATATTCCCATTCCCGCTACAGAGTACGACCCGTCGACTATCTTCTACTTCTCGGGCTCATCGCCTTCTATCAACATCAGCACGCAGGGACTCAATGTCTTGGGGAACAAGATGACAACTTCCACAGGTACGGCATTTACCCTTACCGACATCGGAGGTGCCATCGTTGCGCTGAACGGTTCTGGTCCTACATATCTGCGATACGACCAGTCGGATGCTGATCATATTTATGATTTGTCGTACACTACTACTGGTGATGAAAGTGCGAGGTGGTGTATGAAGCCTGTGCAGAAGACCGCTACTGCCGGCAACGGCGAGATGCCGCTGAAGGTGACGATGAACAATGGTGGCGACGGCTACTACTATGCCACATTCTGTGCGCCCTTCGACGTGCTCCTGACTGACGGAGAGAGCTATGCCTATGTTTGTACGGAGTGGAACACCACGGGTATTCATCCCGCGAAGGTGCCTGCGGTCGGAGAGACCTACGCAGCGGGTAAGTTCGTTCCTGCCGGTACACCCGTCATCTTCCGAACAACAGACAATAGCGGAAGTATCAGCCTCACACTCCCCAACAGTTCACCGACTTCGGCAGTGACCAGCATCTTCACCGGCAAATACTTAGAGCAGATGTTGGTTGCTGATGCGTCGCACGATGTCTATACCTTCGGACTACCGTTCACCAGCACTGTGACGATAGACCGCACCGACGGTAGCATTACAGCTCCTCTGATTGAGCAGGCCACCACGGGAGTGGGCTTCTATATCAACGCCACACCCAATAAGGAGAACGATCCCTTGCAGTCGAACTGGAACCGCAACAACCTCTACGTGCTGCACAACAAGATATACTATCGAGGAGGTAGTAGTAGCGGTGCCTCCGCCCCCAGCAAACGAGCCATTGAGTTCGTACCTGTTATCTTCGATGATGAGGAGGGCGATGAGGAGATTAGCGACAAGACGGAACAGGTGTTTGACGGTCGAGTGTATAACCTGCAGGGACGCTGTGTGGCTACGGAGGAGCAGGTGAAGGACGGCACGTGGCAAGATGGGCTGGCAACGGGCATCTACATCATTAACGGTAAGAAACTGGTGATTACAAGAAAATAAATAAAAACGAAATAATGACACAAGAAGAAAAGACACAACTGGAAGAACGCATCGTAGACGTGCTGAAGACGGTCTACGACCCTGAGATACCTGTGAACATCTACGACCTGGGCATGATCTACAAGATAGACGTGCAGGAGGATGGTAGTGTGGAGATGGACATGACTTTCACGGCGCCGAACTGTCCGGCAGCGGACTTTATCCTGGAGGATGTGCGCACAAAAGTGGAGTCGGTGGAGGGTATCACGACGGCGAATGTGAACTTGGTGTTCGAGCCGGCGTGGGACCAGAGTATGATGAGTGAAGAAGCGAGAGTAGAACTAGGGTTTGATTAGTTGACAGTTGACAGTTGATAGTTGACAGTTATGAAGAGTGTTTATTTTTTATCGGATGCTCATCTGGGGTCACTGGCGATTCCGCATCAAAGGATGCAGGAGAGGAGGCTGGTGAGATTCCTCGACTCGATTAAGGAGAAGGCGGGGGCTATCTACCTGTTGGGCGATATGTTCGACTTCTGGTACGAATACAAGTATGTGGTGCCGAAGGGGTTCACACGATTCCTGGGGAAGCTGTCGGAGCTGACGGATATGGGCGTTGAGGTGCACTACTTCACGGGCAACCACGATATCTGGGCGTATGAGTATCTGGAGAAGGAGTGTGGCGTGATACTGCATAAGAAGCCGGAGACGACGGAGATATACGGCCATGAGTTCTTCCTGGCGCATGGTGACGGGATGGGCGACCCGAACAAGTCGTTCAAGTTGATCAGAGCTATCTTCCACAACAAGCTATGCCAATGGGCGTTCTCGAATCTGCATCCCCGATGGGGCATCGGATTCGGACTGACTTGGGCGAAGCACAGCTATATCAAGCATAAGGAGAGCGACGAGCCGGTATACTTGGGGGAGGACAAGGAGCATCTGGTGCTGTTTGCTAAGGAATATATCAAGACGCATCCGAACATCGACTTCTTCATCTTCGGACATCGCCACATCGAACTGGACATCAAGCTATCGCGCCCCGCAACGGCTGAAGGGCATAAGGCGCGACTGATGATTCTGGGCGACTGGATCAGTCAGTTTACGTATGCGGTATACGACGGTGAACACATGTTCCTGGAGGAATATGTGGAGGGGGAAAGCAGACCGTGAGAGAACGGAGAACTGAGAACTGAGAGGTGAGAACTGAGAGGTGAGAACTGAGAGGTGAGAGGTATGATTACTTGATTTTTTTGGAGGCGAGGCGGGTGGCTTTGGTTTCGGAGGTCTTGGAGAGTTGGCCTTTCAGGTAGCACTCGATAATGAGGGCGGCCATAGGGGCGGCGAGATCGGCACCGAAACCACCGTGTTCGATGTAGACGCTGACGGCTATCTTCGGTTGCTGCATAGGGGCAAAGCCGATGAAAGCGGAATGGTCGGCACCAGGATTCTCGATGGTGCCCGTCTTACCACAAATAGGATAAGTAGTCTTGATGCTGGTGGCGGTACCCTTGTCGACAGCCATACGCATCGCATCAATAACAATAGGATAAGCTTCGGCAGCAACCTTGGTCTGACGACGGGTCAGGTAACGCTGGTTCTGCGTGTTCTTATGGATATGGGGAACGTAGAACCAACCGCGATTGGCAATGGTGACAGCCAGATTGCAGAGCTGTAGGGGCGTCAGCGTGACATCACCCTGCCCCATCCCAGCCCACCAGATGGTCTTACCGTCCCACCCGTCCTTATAGCGACGGTTCAGATAGTCGGCACCTGCCAGCAACCCACCCTGCTCGCCAGGAATATCGATATGCATAGGACCACCGAGTCCCATCGACTGCATGTAGCTGCGCCACGTGGTGATAGCCTCATCGCGCGACTCGTACATGAAGTCGTCGTTGATCATCGAGGCGAAGGTCATCAGAAACCAGGTGTTGCACGACTGGGCGATAGCTTCCTTCAGCTTCAACGGGGAGCGGTGCTGATGACAGCCTACCTTGATATTGCCATCGGTAATGCCATTCTTACACTCCACCTTCGTATCAGCAGTGATGATACCTTCGGACAGCAAGGTCAGCGCCTGAGCAGTCTTGAAGGTAGAACCGGGAGCCTGCGGTTTGCCGATAGCTTGACGCACATCAGCACCTTGAGGCGTGTTGGTAGCCAGACAGAGAATCTCGCCATTGGCAGGATTGATGGCTACGATGCTGCCCGTCTTGCCCTGCAGCAGACGTTCGCCCAACTGTTGCAACATGGGGCGTATGGTCAGCGGGCCGTCAATAGGCAGTGCCTGTCCTTGCAGGGACAGGCACGCCATCAAGAGGGATATAACGACTGTAAATCTGATCGTCATGAATCGGATTACAGCAGATTCATCGTGTCGGTAGCAATCATCAGCTCCTCGTCGGTGGGGATGACAACAACCTTAACCTTAGAGTCGTCGGCAGAGATGATGCACTCCTCGCCACGCTTGGTGTTCTTAGAAGCGTCGAACTTCACACCCAGGAACTCGAGACCCTCGCAGACTGCAGCGCGCATAGAGAGCTGGTTCTCGCCAACACCTGCGGTGAAGACGATGACATCGACACCGCCCATAGCAGCAGCATAGGCACCGATGTACTTCTTGATGCGATAGAAATACATTTCCTGAGCCAGGACAGCACGAGGCTCGCCGGCCTTAGCAGCATTCTCAACGTCACGCATATCGCTAGAACCACCGGTAATACCAGCAACACCACTCTTCTTGTTGAGCAGGTTAGACATACCATCGGCATCGAGACCGAGCTTCTTCTCGAGGAAGGTGACAGCACCGCCGTCGATATCGCCAGAACGGGTACCCATTACGAGACCTTCCAGTGGGGTGAGACCCATCGAGGTATCAACGCACTTGCCATCGACAACTGCAGCGATAGAGCCACCATTACCCACGTGACAGGTGATCACCTTAGTGCCCTCGGGCTTCATGCCCAGGAACTCGAGTGCGCGAGCGCTGACATAGCGGTGAGAGGTTCCGTGGAAACCATAACGGCGTACACCATACTTCTCGTACAGCTCGTAAGGAATAGCGTACATATAGGCCTTAGCAGGCATGGTCTGATGGAAAGCGGTATCGAAGACACCAACCTGGGGCAGACCGGGCATGAGCTCCTTCACAGCATTGACACCCTTCAGGTTAGCGGGGTTGTGCAGGGGAGCCAGGTCACTGACAGCCTCGAAGGCTTCGAGCACCTCGTCGGTGAGGAGTACAGACTTGTTGAACTTCTCGCCACCATGCACCATACGATGGCCTACGGCGTCGATCTCTTTCAGGTCTTTGATCACACCAATCTCAGGATCGGTAAGCAGCGAGAAGATGAACTTCACACCCTCAGTATGCTCGGGGATGTCGTGCATGATCTGCTTCTTCTCACCATTGGCCAGCTTCACCTTTACGAAAGCACCGTCCAAGCCTACACGCTCAGCACCACCACTGGTCATCACACTCTTGTCGTCCATATTGTACAATGCGTACTTGATAGAGGACGAACCACAGTTTAATACTAGGATTTTCATATTGTTATTACTATTTATGCGGTAGCAAATTTTTCACTTTTCACTATTCACTTCTTCGCGTCCATTGCCTGGCAAGCGGTGATGGCTACCATGTAGTAGATGTCGTCGACGGAGCAACCGCGAGAGAGGTCGTTGACGGGACGAGCGATACCCTGAAGGATAGGACCGATAGCTACGGCGTCGCCCAAGCGCTGAACGAGCTTATAACCGATGTTACCTACCTCGAGGTTGGGGAATACGAGCACGTTGGCCTTACCAGCGATGTCAGAGCCGGGAGCCTTCTTGGAACCTACAGAGGGAACGAGGGCGGCATCAGCCTGCAACTCACCATCGATCTTCAGTGAGGGATCGAGCTCCTTAGCCAGCTTGGTAGCCTCGACAACCTTGTCGACAACCTCGTGCTTGGCAGAACCCTTGGTCGAGAAGCTCAGCATAGCCACACGGGGATCAGCAAAGCCGGCAACAGACTTAGCAGTCTGAGCGGTGCAAACAGCAATCTGAGAGAGCTGAGCAGCATCGGGCATAGGAGTAACGGCAACGTCGCCAACAACGAGTACGCCATCCTCACCATACTGCTTCTGCTTCGAGATAAGCAGCATACCACCGCTGACGCAAGTGATGCCAGGAGCACACTTGATGATCTGCAGAGCAGGACGCAGGGTGTCGCCAGTAGTCGACAGGGCACCGCTAATCTGTCCGTCAGCACCTTCAGTCTTGATAATCATACAACCCAGATAGAGGGGGTTCTTCACCAGCTTACGGGCTTCCTCGATGGTCATGCCCTTAGACTTGCGAATCTCAGCCAGCTTCTCGGCCATCTCCTCACTACGCTCGTAGTTCTCGGGGTCGATAAGGGTGGCCTTACCAATGTTCTGCAGACCCTTCTCCTTAGCCAAAGCGTTCACCTTAGCGGGGTTACCGATCAGGATGATGTTAGCGATGTCGTCAGCCAGAACCTTATCGGCTGCACAAAGGGTGCGCTCCTCTTCTGCCTCAGGGAGCACGATGCGCTGCTTGTTAGCCTTAGCACGCGCAACGATTTGACTCAATAAATCCATAGTTTGTTTTTTATATTAAAATTAGTTTTAAGATATACACTGTTTGCAAAGGTACGAAATAATTATGAATTACGAATTAGGAATTAGGAATTTTTTAGTGTTTACGTTTACGTCAACTCCTGCGTCAGGATGCTTTCCAGTTTCTCGGCCGTCAGACGCAGCTGGAACTCGCTGCGGATGGCGACACTGATGCCGCCCGTCTCCTCAGAAACGACGACGGCGATACTGTCGCTCTCGTGGGTGATACCTAAGGCAGCACGATGGCGCAGACCTAACTCCTTGGGAATCTGCAGATCGTGGGATACGGGCAAGATACAGCCTGCAGCCTTGATACGATCATGGGCCACGATCATCGCACCATCGTGAAGCGGTGAGTTCTTGAAGAAGATATTCTCGATCAGCCGCTGGTTGATGTCGGCATTGATCTGCTCGCCTGTGGCTATGATATCGTCGAGAGGGGTGGCCCGCTGGATGACGATGAGGGCACCGACCTTCTTCTTGCTCATGCTCATACACGCCATCACGATAGGCATGATGATCTGCTTCAGATGCTCCTTGTCGACCCCCTTGCCACTACTGGTAAACAGGCGACGAATGGTCTGCATACGCTGATGGGCTCCGAGGTTATACAGAAACTTGCGGATATCTTCCTGAAAGAGGATGACCAGACCAATGGCACCGATGCTGACCACTTTGTCCATAATGCTACCCAGCAGCTTCATCTCCAACACCTGGGTGACAACCAACCAGAGCACGATAAAAATCAGAATGCCCATGAACACATTCAGCGAACGTGACTCTTTCATCAGCCGGTAGATGTAGAATAGCATGATAGCTACCAGCAGAATGTCGATGATATCTTTTATTCCAAATTCAAAAAACATACGCTTAAAGATGAGAGGTGAGTTTAACGCATTCTACTGCTTGGCGGACATCATGGACGCGGAGGATGCTGGCACCCTTCATCAGTGAAAGGGTATTCAGCACGGTGGTACCATTGAGCGCCTCATCGGGCGATGTCTGGAGCAGTTTCCATATCATAGACTTACGGGAGACGCCTACCAATAGGGGGAGCTGCAAGGTCTGCATCCGTTCCAACTGCTGCATGACGGCATAGTTCTGCTCCAGCGTCTTGCCAAAGCCGAAACCGGGATCGAGGATGATGTCCTTCTGACCCATAGAGCGCAGCGCATCGACAGCCTCAGCACAATCGAGCAGCACTTCCTTCATCGTCGGCTTGCTAGACATAAATATATAAGGTACGCGTAAGCGAGAGACCATGCGGAACATGTCGAACGGAGAGGTGAGAAGGGGAGAGGGGGAGAAGGGGAGATTACCGACGTCGTTGATGATGGAGGCGCCGTATTCTTCGACGGACATGCGAGCGACGACGGGACGGAAGGTGTCGACAGAGATGACGGCATCGGGGGCCTCACGACGAACGATGGGCAGCGCGAAACGCAGACGCTCCATCTCTTCGGCTTCGCTGACGGGCTCGCTACCGGGACGAGTGGAGCAAGCCCCCACGTCGATGATGGTTCCCCCTTCGTCAAGTATCTGATGAGTACGACGCACTATCCCCTCCTCCGTCGTCTGCCGGCTGTCGGCATAGAACGAGTCGGGAGTCACATTGAGGATTCCCATCACCTGTGGCGTATCCAGCGAAAGGAGCCGCCCGTTGCAATTTAGCGTATAGTCCATTGATTCGTTATTGTTCTTGTCAGCAAAGGTACAATATTTTTTTCATTTAGCTGCCTTATCATATAAAAAATTAGTAATTTTGCAGCCGAAATGGTGTTTTGACTATGAAACGACTCTGCAAACTGATTTCAGACTATATGGGCGTGCTGGTGCTGGCGGCAGCAGTGGTGGCACTCATCGTGCCCAGCGCGTTCAGCGGCATACGTCCTACCGTCATCAACCCACTCTTAGGCGTCATCATGTTCGGTATGGGTATGGCGCTGAGATTGGAGGACTTCAAGATAGTTTTTAGCCGTCCGAAGGATGTCATCATCGGATGTGCGGCGCAGTTTACCATCATGCCTTTGTTGGCTTGGGTGCTGTCGCGGGTGTTCTCACTTGACGAGGCGCTGGCTGTAGGTGTGGTACTGGTGGGCTGCTGTCCGGGCGGTACGGCCTCGAATGTAATCACCTATCTGGCTAAGGGCGACCTAGCGCTGTCGGTAGGTATGACGGCTACTTCGACAGTATTGGCACCCGTAATGACACCGCTGCTAGTATGGCTGTTGGCGGGCAAGACCGTAGATGTCGATGTGGCGGGCATGCTGCTGAGCATCGTCTGGGTAGTCATCCTGCCCATCGTAGCAGGCTTGGTCGTCAAAGCACTCTGGCCTAAGTTCACGGAGCGAGCGACTGCCTACCTGCCCGCAGTGTCGTCGCTGTTCATCGCCTTCATCGTCCTCATCATCATTGCAGCCAATGCTCAGAAGTTGCTGGCAGGTGGTATGGTCATCATCCTTGTGGTGATACTCCATAACCTCTGCGGTCTGGGACTAGGCTGGCTCATTGGTCGGTTGTTGCGACTGCCTGATAGCAAACGCAGGGCTATCAGTATAGAGGTGGGTATGCAGAACAGCGGTCTGGCCTCCAGTCTCGCTACACTCCACTTTGCCGCCTATCCTATGGCCACCATTCCCGGCGCAGTATTCAGCGTATGGCATAACATCAGCGGGGCTATCGTTGCCCGAATATATGCGAGAAATTTGGCGGATTAGGAAATTGTTTGTACTTTTGCAAGTTGTAAATCAATAGCATTAAAGAAGATGGACATCAAAGAGCTCTATAAGCTGTATCAACAGCACCCGTGCATCACTACCGATTCGCGCAACTGTCCGGAAGGTAGTATATTCCTGGCCCTGAAAGGTGCCTCGTTCAATGGCAACCAATTTGCCCTGCAGGCGCTGCAGCAGGGTTGCGCCTACGC
Organism: Prevotella sp.; assembly: GCA_015060535.1. GTDB lineage: Bacteria > Bacteroidota > Bacteroidia > Bacteroidales > Bacteroidaceae > Prevotella. The sequence continues at coordinate 29,769 of SUYH01000007.1, read as the reverse complement.
GATTGTCGACGAGAAGGAATATCAGACAGACGAGCGTATCCTGCTGGTTGATGATTGTCTGCAGACCTACAAAGACCTGGCTCGCGAACACCGTCGCCAGTTCGACATACCCGTCGTTGGCATTACGGGAACCAATGGTAAGACAACGACGAAGGAACTGATACGTGCGGTGCTGTCGGAATGCTATAACGTGATGGCTACGGAGGGCAACTTCAACAACGACGTGGGTGTGCCCAAGACCCTGTTCCGGCTGAACGAGGAGCACGATATTGCCGTAGTGGAGATGGGAGCTTCGCATCCTGGCGACATCAAGACGCTAGTGGAGACTGCCGAGCCTACCTGTGGTCTGATTACCAATGTAGGACGCGCTCATCTGCAAGGCTTTGGATCGTTCGAGGGTGTCTGCAAAACGAAGGGTGAGCTCTACGACTTCTTCCGCGAACACGAATGCCCCGTCTTCGTCAATCGTGACAACGAACACTTGATGAAGATGACCGATGGGCTGGCTGACATCTACTATTATGGTCAGAGCGACAATGCTGATATCCTGATTCATGGCGAGGTGGTCAGCTGTGCCCCCTTCCTGAAGTTCCGCTGGCGCGAGCAAGATGCCGACGCCAACTATCAGAGCGAGTGGATGGAAGTTCAGACTCATCTGATCGGAGCTTACAATCTAGACAACATGCTGGCTGCGATTACCGTTGGCTATGTCAACAACGTGCCTTTTGAGCAGATCAACCACGCGCTGGAAAATTATATACCCACCAACAACCGCTCACAGCTGACGGAGACTCAGACGAACCATCTCATCGTAGATGCCTATAATGCCAACCCAACGTCCATGAAAGCGGCTATCGACAACTTCCGCCTGATGGAGGTCAGTCCCAAGATGGCCATTCTGGGTATGATGGGCGAACTGGGTGACGTGTCCCAAGAGGAACACCAGAAGGTTGTCGACATGCTGGCCACCGCCGGCTTCGACAAAGTGTGGCTCGTTGGCGAAGAGTTTGAGAAAGCCGTCGCTCAGTTCTCAGTTCTCAGTTCTCAGTTCTCAGTTCTCAGTTCTCAGTTCTCAGTTTTCCACGACGTCGAGGAAGTCAAGGCTGCCATCGCCAAAGAGCAACCGCAGCACCGCTACATCCTCATCAAAGGCTCGAACAGCACTAAACTCTTCCAACTGCCCGAACTGCTGTAGCCGCCATTGCTGTTAGGGCTGGCAACAGCAAAGCCTGAGGCTGGCATTGCGAGGTCCCCGTCCTAAAAGGGGTAGAGCCCCGTCCTAACAGGGTTTTACAGGGAATGTAAAAAGGAGAGAGTCGGCAGGTCGAAAGATTAGGGCGCCCGCCCGCATCAATTCGGGCGCCCGCCCTTATATCTTCGAGCGAGCGGCCGTATCTGTGCGAGCGGTCGGCCTAATCCGATTTTTATACTGGATTGAATAGTAATCGACTATCGCTGCAAAATCCCTTAATTACTAAGAATGAATGTTAAAGAAACGGCTATTCATGACATTATGCGCTTTGTTGCTTCCTGCATTTCTAAGGTTTTAGTAATTTTGCAGGCATGAAAGAAAAAACACTGACCAAGGGCGAAATGCAGGTGATGAACGTGTTGTGGAAAATCGGACGTGGAGCCTGCGTGAACGATATTCTGGAACGATACGATGAACCCCGTCCTGCGTATACTACCATAGCGACTTTTCTGAAGATACTGATGCAGAAAGGATTTGTAGAGGCGAAGAAGGGGATAGGTAAACAATTGGTTTATAATCCGTTGATGACGAAGGAGCGCTACCGCCGTCAGGTGATGGACGAAGTAAAGGAATCGCTGTTCGATGGTTCTGTCAAGTCGCTGCTAAACCACTTCGTGCAGGAAGAAGACCTTAGCTCTGAAGAAATAGAAGAATTAATAGCCCTGATAAAGCAGAAAAACATATCATGAACACGCTGTTCCACTATGCCCTGCAATCGGCCATTTGTCTGACGGTGCTCTATGTGCCTTGGATGCTGATGTTACGAAAGGAAACGTTCTTTCGTTTGAACCGTATAGCATTGCTCTGCATGATGGTGTTGTCTATGGCACTACCCCTAATAGACATCACGATACCAGTCAACGAGACGGAGTTGAACGAGATGGTTGACGAGGACACAGCAGTCCAAATGGCAAGCTATATGGAGGACACCGCTATGCCGCTCACATCTTCAATTCCTCTTTTACCACCCTTATATATAATAGGTATAGTGCTGATGGTAGGCTATAGAATGACGGGGCTTTGGCATGTTCGTCAGAGCATGAGGCAAGGCTGTCTGTGGGTACAGCGCGAACACGATACCACCGTCTATTGTCACACAGGCAACAGCCCGTCTTACAGTTGGCTCAGCCATATCGTTATCAGCGAGACCGACTACGAACAGCATCCTGAAGTGCTGGCTCATGAACTGTCGCATGTCCGTCATCTCCATTCGTACGACAATCTGTTGGTGATGCTATGTCAATGTTTGCAATGGTTCAATCCATTTGTCTATCTGTTGGGCGATTCACTCAGAGATGTGCATGAATATGAAGCGGATGCTGACGTGCTGGAGAGTGGGACGGATGCTACTCGATATCAACTGTTACTGATAGGCAAGGCTGTTAGGGGCAAAAAGCTGGCAATGGTAAACGGCTTCGTCTGCAAGAGCCTGAAACAGCGCATCCAGATGATGCTCCGCATACCTTCCTCACCTTGGCAACGCAGCAAGTTTGCAGTACTTTTGCCTGCCATCATGCTCACTTTGTTGTTGGTAGCAAACTATGACATCAGACGGGAAGTGATGTCTCTTCCCTTGACAAAAGTCCTGAAAGAAACATCTCTGGTTAAGCCTGCAGAGGAATCGGTTAATAATCCGCAGTCCTCACTATCTGTCAAGCAACAAGTTAAAAAGGAGCAACACCAGCAAATACCTGTCGAAGTTGAGGAAGAGAAAACGGCAGAACGCATTGCCCCAACAGCAGTAGTACCCACCCAGATGGCTCAGTTTCCTGGTGGCAATGCCGCCCTGCGTGACTATCTCGCACAACATCTGCCCAAGACGGAAGAGGCGGGACGATTGTTTGTCAGCTTTGTCGTGGGCGAGGACGGCAGCCTCAGCGACATCCGCATCTTGCGCAGTGGCAGCGCAGAAGCCAACGAGGCGGCTCTCCGGCTGGTAGCCGACATGCCTCGCTGGATTCCTGGCCGAAGAAACGGACAGATAGTAGCCTCACCCTATACACTACCCATAGATTACTGACGATATGAAACGATTGACGCTATACCTTATTCTGTTGTCTGCTGCATTATCAGCTTTAGGACAGACGCATCGCATCGAACAGCCTGACATCATGTTTCAGCAACAGCGACTGTTCGAGTTGGTGGCTGTCGAACTCACTGACACAGCAACGGTGCTCGACATGCGTGTCAACCAGAAGCCCAATCTGTGGTTTATGTTTGGCGATGACATGCTGCTTCGTGATGTTCAGGGGCGCACCTGGCCCATTCGCGGCCTTGACTCGCGCTATGGCAAAGGATTAAACGAGAAGATATTTGCCCGCCATGAGGGCGAGATACGTGTGCGGCTGATCTTCCCGCCTGTGCCCGATTGGGATGTGGACAATGTCGACCTGACGGGCGAGCCTCCTACGGAAGCCGGCATCTATGGCATACGGCTGGACAGCTTGAAATGGGCTGATTTGATTGATCCTATGGAGGGGGCGGCTACTATGACCCGTGTGGATTCGCTGCCTATGCCAGATATTCGCTACGGTGTAGCCACCATCCGAGGACGGCTGCTTAACTTCCGCAGGGGTATGCTGAGCCATATTATCCTCAATCAGAGCGCTTCTTTCTATCAGTACAACGCCACTGCCCTTGATACGCTGCATATTCCGATATCCGACAATGGCGACTTTGAATGCCGTCTGCCCGTCACCCATACGCAGCCCGTCATGTTAGGTTATGAGGGCAGAAGGCTGATGATGTGCTATGCAGCACCAGACGATACAACCAGCGTACGACTCGACATGTTCGCAATGCACCAGCCCAAGAAGGAGCGAAAGGGCTATTACTCATTGGTAGAGAGCGGACCGTTGGCAGCGTTAGCCAACGAGTATAACCACACGCAGCCCATTGAAAACTATAGGGAACTGCGCCAATTTGCTTTGGATACCTACATCAACCATCCCGACTTCATCGGCAGCAATCCCAAGGATTTATTGCCAAAAGTGGTTGACCGAAGAATACATAACCGCAACATTCATTACAAAAAGCTGTCGCCGGCTCTGCAGGAACTGCTCAAGCTAAACGACCAACTCTGCCTGATAGCCATCTATCAGCAGGAGCTGATGGGATTTCCCAACCACATCAACCAGCGTGGAGGCGTGGTGAAAGCCATGTATAACCGTCGCAGGAAACGCTGGGCAGAAGAGGTGAAGCCTTACGTGACGGAAGCCTATCTGCAGATGCTCACCTCGCAGAAGCAGTTGCTGTGTCCTGCCTTCATGGGTGTTGCCCACCTGCTAAGCCAGATGCCTACCATGTATCCTGACTATGTGGACCACGAAGTCAATGCACTCTCGATGAAACAGCAACTGCACAAGGACTACACACAACTTGACTCCGTGCAGCTGCAACAGAATATGGCTACGCTGCCCAAAGCATACCAGTTGTGGATTGACAACTACAGACAGCGACTGAGCCAACTGATGGCTGACAACAGCCGTCGCACAGACTATGAGGTATACCAGTTGCCGGAAGTGCCTCCCTATAGCGACCATCTGTTGTTCGAGCGTATCTGCCAGCGCTATCGCGGACGACTGATATTCCTGCACATCTGGCATCCCACGATTAACAGCGATATGGCTATGACGCGAAACACCATCATGCCCCTTCAGAAGGAGTTCGAAGAGTACGACATAGCATGGGTACACCTGGCCCGCCATAACAACGAGAACAGCTGGCGCCAGCAACTGCCCCAACTGCCGGGCTACCACTATCCGTTTACCACAAACTACCAGCCAATAGGCATCATTCGTAGCGTGATGGGCAAACATCAGAGCCGCTATCTCTACGTCATTGTCGACGAAACGGGCCGCGTGGTCTATAAGCGCAACAAGCCCACCGACCTGTTGGACCTGCGCGAACAACTAAAGAAGTATGCCAAGAAGAAACGTTAAGGATATGAAAAAGACAATATGTATTATCACGCTGCTGACCCTGGGCATCAGCCTATGGGCCGACGATACCGTCATTAAGAAGTCGAAGGGGGCTGTCACTTTTGTGGTAGACGAAGACCTGCCCAAGCCTAAGGAGGAGTTGCGTTGCCTGGCAGACAGCATTGTTGCCAAAGTCATCATGCAAAGCGAGAATATGCCTGATGACGATGGGACGCGCATCCTCTCCTACAGTTTCAAGGGTAGTTCGTTGGTCATGCATGGACCGGCTGTGCTGTTCGACATGTTGCGCACAGCCTACGCCGACCATCGTCCTGTGGTGCTGTCGCCCGATGCCCTCTGGCTCATCATCAGTCAGGGCTTTTCGCGTTATGTCAATGCCCACGCCGAGGAGATGCGCCCCTTGTTGGTCAATCATCAGGAGGGCAGGCAAAACCTTAGCATCGTGTCGCAAAAAGACTTGCTGACGGAGGATGCAGATTGGGCAGCATTGCTGGATGGTTTCACGCGGCAGTTAGGCAAAAACACCAAGGGCGACTTGGCAAAGAACATTACTGCCGACTTCAGTACGACTGGCGCGACGGAGCGTATTGCCTCGCAGGTGGTGCTGATGGATGTGTTCAAACAGTACTTCAACTATCAGGTCATGTACATCGTCTGTGGCATTCCGTATATCACGCTGACGGGTACGCCTCAGGACTGGCAGCATGTGCTCAGCAAGACGCAGAAGCTGAAAGCCTATCAAGGCATTGCTCCTTGGATAGAGAAGCTGGAGCCTATCCTCAAGGAGTTCGTTGCAGCCTCAGAAGGAAAGCCCCGTCAGGTGTTCTGGCAGAGCATCGTGCGACAGAAGCGAGTTGGGGAATTGCGAGGCGGCGGATGTAGTCCCGACAAGCCTACCAGGCTTGATGGCTGGTTCCTGAAACTGTTCCCTGACAAGGACGGGAAGGTGTTCGATAGCATTCCCTACGATTATCGCTACATGCCGTCGGAAATGGTGCGCGTGGGCTTCAAATATAAAAAGGTAGACGGCAAAGGCCAGATGCTGAGCGAGACACCTATGGAACTGTGGGCTGGCTTTGTCGGCATTGACCGCAATGACAACACACAGGAGCTGGCGCCTCGCATCGGATGGCTGGTACGTACCTCAAACGAGGAAGAGGAACTGGTCCAGAAGTTCTTTAAAGCAGAAGAATACTATGGCGGCATCAAGCTGCAACAGGTGAGCGAGGTACCTCTAGCTCTCTCGCAGTTAGAACATATCCGCAGTCTCGACATTGAATTTAATAAAAGAGAGGTGACCCTACCCGACTGGTTTTATAAGCTTCGGATAGATCACCTCATCATCAAAGGAGAACTGGCTGAACAGCAAGAGATTCAACTGCGCAGGGCGTTTGGCGAAAGGGTAAGCATCAATCCGCCTGCAACACCTGCCGTCAGAAGATAATCTCGACAGACTTCTTCTCGATAGTCGAGGAGGTTGGCGTACCTACTACCGTCACGTGGTCGGCGGGAGTATCGCTGTCAGTGCCATTGTCGCAGGCCCAGCTCTTGTTGACGCTGACCTTAAACAAGCCACCGCTGACGATAATACCCATATCTCCCTTCACACCCTTAGGTTTGGCGTCCTCATTACCACCTGTTGTGGTAACAGTCAGCGTGCCACCGCTGAAGACCACATCTTCGTCGCAGTTGATACCCTTACCGCCATCACCTGAGCTGACGAGCGTCACCATACCACCTGTCATCTTAAACTGATAGTCGCTCTTGATGCAGGCAGCAGAGCTGTAATCAGCAGCTTCTGCATCGTAGACACAATCGCCAGATGTCGTAATGGCCATCGTACCACCCGAAATGACGGTGATGGAGTCGTTGCTGATACCCTTACAGCCATCGCCCGTCACATCGACCGTCAGCGTGCCGCTGTTCATCCAGAAACCATCGTTCACCTTGATGCCATGACCAGTAGACGATGTAGCCGTGATACTAGCCTCATCAACAACGATATAGTCGTCGCAGGCAATTGCATTCTGCGTACTGCCCACTACGTTGAGCGTACCACTGCCGCTAAAATAGATCTGCCCCTCGCTAAAGAGGGCACCCTTCTGGTCGTAGTCCTGCTCGGTATATGACGTGCCGTCAGTCAGCGTGTTTGTTGTACCACTGACTACTTCCACGTAAACCGACTTCTTACACTGGTTGTTGATGGCTGGACCTTCTGTATTGTTGATGGTCACTCCATTCAGCCTGATGCCGAACTTCTTCTCACGATAGATCAGCAGCGAGCCATCGCTGGTGCTGCCGCTAAGCACGAGCAGCAGCGAGTCGGTGTCCGTTCCTGTATTCACCGTCACATCAGCCCCGCTGTAGGACACGTATCCGTTGGTGTCGCCAGTAACGGTGACACTGGTGCCGTTGTAGGCTATATAGATGATATTTGCCGTCGATGCTGTCCCGTCGGTATAGGCACTGAAGTCGGTATCATCATTCTTGCAGGCGGTGAGTGTCAATGCCAGCAAGCAGATGTATGTGATGTACTTTTTCATAATCATTATTACGTTTTAGAATTTAAACTTATACCCTACTCCGATATAGTGCATATCGGGATCATAATCGTCATCATCGACATTCTTCATGTTCTGGAAGCGGTAGAAGAGGCTGAAGGTATGTTGCTTCGTGACATTGAAGTCTGTACCCACCGTGTAGCGTATCTTCTCGACAGCCCATGAGTTGTAAAGCTCGACGCTGGCAAATGGCGTCAGCAGGGCACCCTTCTTGTCGTACTCCAACTGCAAGCGGGAACGCAACTGGTTCTTGCCCTTGCCCGAGCGCACCTTGTCTTCCCACCAGGAGTTGTCGAAGTCCCAACGGGTGACGGTCTTCTCAGGACGATAGGTGTACTGCCAGCGTTCGCGCAGTGAGATGCGCAGGTTGTTCCGGAACTTATAGGTGCCTGTAACAGAGGCGTGCAGACGATGGCGGATGCCCCAATAGGAGGGTCGCCAGTTGTTGTAGCTGCCACTGGTATTGTAGCTGATCTTCTCACGGAAGTTGTTGTCCAGCAACGTATAACCAGCATTGAACTTCAGGTACTTGATGGGTTTGTACGAGGCACTGACGCCGATGCTCCAGCGATCCATCGTCTTCAGGTTGTTACGAGTACGCATGTCGGCTTCCAGCCCAACGCTGAACTTCTTCGACAGCTTCTTCTCGGCACCCACCTCCATCAGCAGGCCTGCCTCACTCTGTGCCATCAACGGCTGGCTCAGGGCTGTCAGCGCCAGAGCCGCCAAGGTGATTCTAAACATTCGCATATTCTGAGTTTTTGATTTTTATCTTCTGGTCTACCTCGCCGGCACTCTCGCCTTCATAGCTGACACGCAGCATAGCCATATCACGCAGGAAGTCGACGGCACCTACCTTCACGTCGAACACCTTGATGCCCAGACGTTGCTCCAAGTCGGCAATCAGTTCGTCGCGCTTCTCAGGCTTAATCAGCTCGATGCGGTCGTACTGCACCAGTTTGGTGGTTTCCATCTTCAGCATCTTTTCGAAGATGATGATGGCCAGGATGACGATGATGTCGATGACCACCAGTTCGGCAATGGGTGTGCCGACGATTTTACCGTTGGCGTCAACGCCCACCATATCAGCCATAGCGTGAACCACAGAGAGGCATACTACTACAAAGAGATAGGTCATCTCGCGAACAGGCATCGAGTCGGTGCGATAACGCATGATGCTGAAGATGCCGAAGAGTCCGAGTCCTACACCCATCGTAGCCTTACCACGATCCATACCCATCATCAGGTAGACGAGGAAGAAGATGGCTACCGAGATGATGATGAATGTGAAGTAGAAGTCGCGACGCTGGCTCTTCTTGAAATAGAGGAAATGTACAATGCCCCAGTTCACGAGGATACAGATGGCGAACCGCAGCAGGATGTCGGCAAAGCCGTTGGAAAATAAGTCTTGCATAACGATTAGTATTTTTGTTTTGTTTCTATTGTTGTTTCACTAACTTGCCCACCTCTATCAACTTGCGCTTGAAACGGTTGACGGCGAGATGGTCGCTGCCTGTGAGTGCCGACCCCATACAGTATTTGGAGAACCCGTGGGGCTGGATGCGCAGCTGGCGGAGCATCTCCAAGACAGGCGAGTAAACCAGTCCGTCGCGCTTCAGCTCGATGATGACCAAGTCGTCCATATCGAGGTTGGTGTCGTTGACGAGGTTATGGAATCGCAGCCCTGAGTCGATGGTCAGCCGTTCGGTCTTACCCTTGTTCACCAGCGTGATGCGCGAGAAGTGGTTGTTCAGCGCAGGCTGCAGGGTGTCTACGCCGTAGCGCAGGTGCTTGCCCAGGAAGAGGCGCTTCTCTTCGTCGTTGAGGTTCATGTCGGTCACCTCGATGCGCTTCTTCTTGGTGCGCCCGTGGTTGTTCTTGGTCTTCACCTCCATGAACTGCAGGCCGCTGATGCAATAGGTACGGAAGCGTATCTTCTGGCGGTTGGTGTGGCCGTGCTGGTGTACGCAGTACATGTCGAAGCTGGTGGTGTCGAAGTATGTCGTGTCGTACTCCAGGTTTCGGCCGCCGTCGATGTCCTGCACGTAGTAGTCCTGTTGGGCCATCTCCAGAAGCTCGCGCAGCTTCTGGAGATTGGTCACAAACTTGGTGTCCGTGCGGTTCATCAGCTTCACGCTCGACATCTCTTCCAGCGTGATGGGGGCGAAGGTGCTTAACAGGTCGGTCATAGCTTGTTGTACTTGCTCTTCACTTAACGTCCAAAGCCACCACCGCCAGGCTGGTTGCCACCACCGCCAGGCTGGTTGCCACCACCGCCGCCTGATGACGAGTAGGTGCTCAATGTCACATCAGAGCCACCACTGGCACTGGTATATCCATAGTTGTTCCAGAAGCTGGTGCCGCTGCCTGTCACGCCTGATTTCAGGGCTGGTGTGCTGGTGGTGTAGACAGCCATTGACGAACCCATGCTGCTGTTCGAAGGCACCTTGAAGGCGAAGGCCAGGGTGCTGCCATTATAGAGTCCGTACCATGTACCCTTGCTGTAGCTGGCCGACTTGGCCGTACCACCCGAGATGCTGGCACCGCTTTCAAAGCCGCCGATAGCCACCACGTTGCCACCTGTAATGTAGAGCTGTTTCTGCCCCTCAGTGTTGGCATCGATACCTACCTCAGGCTGAGACGTAGCCACAGCAAAGACATTGCCACCCTTGATATAGAAGTTGCCATTGGCATCCAGACCGTCGTTGCCTGTCGAATTGGCCATCACGTAGCCGCCAGAGATGGTGAAGTCGCCTGACGAATTGATAGCATCGTCGCTGGCCTCAGCATAGACGTATCCGCCGCTAATGCTGATGGTGCTCTTCGATTCAATGCCTTCGTGGTTGCCCGACTTGGCATAGATGCTGCCGCCGCTGATGGTCATGGCGCCTGTGCTCTTGATAGCCTTAGGCGAAGCCGTCACACTGCTGCTGTACTTATACTGGCTACCAGTAGTCGTTGCCGAGATGGTACCGTCAGAGATGGTCAGCGTACCGTCTGCCTTGATGCCCTTGCCGCCAGTACCAGTAGCCTTCAGCGTGATCGTGCCACCACTGATCTCCATATTCTTGTCGGCTTTCAGACAGCCTGCGCCCTTGGCATCCTTGTCTGTGCCGTCGTAGCCGCCTGCACCGCTATTAGTGATAGTGATGGTACCGCCAGTAATCGTCATGTTACCGCTGCCGTCGTCCTCGTCGCTCTTGATGGCCTTGCTGGCCTGTCCGCTCATGGTGACGTCAATCGTTCCGCCATTGATGGCAACGACACCAGCCTTGATACCCTTGGCGGTAGCAAAATAGCTGGAGCCTGAACTGGTCAGCGCACCGCTGTTGGTGATAGTCAGCGTACCCGTGCTGCTTGCCGCAGAAGTGAAGGTTCCGTCAACACCGATACCACGTCCAGAAGCACCCGTCACGGTGATGGTGATTGTACCACCGCTCTGAGTGAAATCACCGTCAGCCTTGAAGCCTGCTGCGTAGGAGAGATCGGTAGCGTCGCTGGTATCGACACCACCTTGGGCATTCAGCGTATAGGTACCGTCAGTTACTGTAATGCTGCCGTCGCACTTCACACACTTTGTAGCTGTTGCTGTAGCTGTCACATTCAGCGTTCCGCCCTCGAGGTAGATGTTACCCGTATCCTCGTCCTCGTGGTCGGTGGTTACACCTGTAGAAGTGGTTCCGCCCAGGTCACACTGGATGCCGTCGTCGCCCACACCGCTGATGGTTACCGTACCGCTCTTCATGAGGAAATACTCCTCGCAGTTGATACCGTCGCTGACGGTGGAAGTGATGTTCAGCGTCAGGTTCTTAATCTCGATATACGATGCCGACTTGATGCCGTGCTTGTAGTTGCCCACTACGTTGAGTGTGCCGTTGCCCTGTAGCTGCAACTGTCCCTTCGAGTAGATGCAAGCCTTCTGCGAACCGCTACCATCGGTCAGCGTGTTCTCTGTGTCCTTCTTCGCGCTGAGCTGTATGCGCTTCGAGTTGGTGATATTGATGGCAGCACCGCTGGGGTTGGTCAGCGTCACACCGGCCAGCGAGACTGTACATTTATACGAGCCGCCCAGCGTCAGCGAGCCGTCGGTAGAGGTTCCTGTGAGCACATAGGTAATCTCGTCGCCGTCTACAGCGTCAGTGTTTGACTGGGTAATCGTCACATGCGCTCCGCTGACGGATGCGGTGACATAGCTGACGACATTGGTAGCCATGACTACCGATGCCGATGTACCATTATAAATAATGTGTACCTCATTGGCATCCACGTCGGCTGCTCCGGCACTCGTGATGTCGCTAATCGTATAGGTATCGCTACCAACAGTCATGGTTGAACCGTTAGAGAACGTAACGGGCGAAGTCGAGGTGAGGTCTGCCGCACTATACGATTTCGTACCGCTGCTGGTGGTGATACTCAGCGTCTGGGCTCCTGCTGCTATCGTCAGCATGAGCGCTGCAAGTATAGAGAATAACTTTTTCATTTCACCGTGATTTTAGAGGTTCCTTTCTTTGTCTTGATGATATAGACGCCACGTTGCATCTGGTCGCGGCTCACCTTGTGACCTTGCAGGTTGTAGATGGCTTCTATTTCATTGCTGTCGGCAGTCTCCAAGGCAGAGATGCCCGTAGTAGTCTCGTCGGAAGTCGAGAAATACATCTTGCTGAGGTTGGTCAGCGTGAATGTCTCAGAGCCAATGGTCAGCGTGCTGCCGCTGAACGTCATGGCCACATCGGAAGATACAGACACAGAGGCTTTTGTGCCGTCGGTTAGTTCGAATGTCAGGTAGGGATAGTCGGCAGCCTTCATGCCCATCGTTCCCATCATAGCCATTAGGAATAATAATAAAGTTTTCTTCATATCGTAAGTTGTTTGTTAATAAATGTTTTTATTTTCGGTTCAATTCCTTTTATTATATGTTGTGTCTGCAAAATTAGTCCGTCTGTAGCAATTCACCAAATTCTTTCAGCGAACTGCCCGTTTCTTTCAGCGAATTTTCTTTCATCAGCCATTGGTTGGGGTTAGTGAGTATTCATTTAGCGGACAAAAGTACTCATTTTCTCGACGAATCCCCTTAACGATTTATCCGAAATGTTTGGCATTTGGTAGGATGGCGAGAAAAAAAATGCCAATTTTGGGGGTCGTATGGAAAAGAAAAATCACTTGATGACTTTCTTACCATTCTGGATAACAATACCCTTCGTGGAAGCATCGGCACGGCGACCATCAAGGGTAAAAATGGATTTACTATTTGACGATTGACTATTTACGATTTCGTCGATACCCGATGTCTCGCCGATGGTGCCACTTCCGCTAAGCGTCTTGTAACTCAGCGTGTAGCCGTTGGTAATGACGGTGCCGTTGTTGGTGAGGGTCGTGACGTAGCTGTTGCCCGTGAGGTTCCATACGGCTCCGCTCTCGATGGTGACAGCGGTCGAGACGGCATTGTTGTCGGAGTCCATCGCGCCGTTCCAGGTGACGTTCTCGCCTACGGTGACTGCCGCATTGTTCACGTTGTCGGCATCCACGCTGCCCGTATATGTCCAGCTGTCCTTGGTGGTTTGCAGCACGAGGTGACCCGTCGAACCTTCGCCGCGTTTGTAGTATTCCACACTCATCAACTTTCCGCTGGCCACGTTGAGCGTCACGTCCGTCAGCGTCAGGGTGGCGGTGACGTTGGTCACAAAGCAAAGCGGTGCGTTGCTGTCGGTGGTGGTCAGCGTCGAGTTGGTGACGTTGCAGACGGGCTTCGTACCCTCGGCATCGCCGGAGTTCGACTGGTGGAGCAGGATGCCTCGCGCATCTGAACTGGATGTCATCTGGCTGTTTTCGATGATAACGGTGTTGGCACCCTCTACCGTTGCCATCGGTCCTTTCTCCGACAGGCCCGTGATGCCGTCGACGCTGATTGTTCCCGTGGAGTAGAGCACCGACGACTTGCTGCCCTTGGCGGTGATGGTGCCGCCACGCACGGTGACGGTGCCGCCCCCACGGTCGGTAGCTACGGTCGATGAGGTCTCGCTGCGAGTGGTGATGTTGACATTCGTGGCGTTGATGATGCCACCGCCCGTACAATGCAGTCCTCGGCTGACGCTCTTCTGGTTGTCGATGGTGATGTCCGCGACGTTGATGGTGGCTCCGTTAGTGGCAAAGACGGCATTCGCACCCTTGGCGTTGGTGCTGACGCTGCCGCCCTCCATATTAATCTCTGCGCCTGTGCCTGAAGCATAGACGGCCGAGTTTGTACCGTAAAAGCTGGTGTCGTCGCCTGAGTAGCTGCTGCTGTAGTCGCCCGTCTTCGTGACGGTGCAGTTCGTCAGGTTGAGCGTTCCCTTCGTCACCTGCACCACATTGTAGTCGGAGGTCTCTGTAGCGAGTGTCTCGCCGCTCTTTGTTACTGTCGAGCCGTCTAAGAGCGTGTAGGCTGCCCCTGCCGGAGTCTTTGACGATGACGAGCCGCCAGCCCGCGTTTGTGCGCTGGCCATCAGGCATACTGAAATGAGTGCTGTTGATAATAAGACTTTCTTCATAACGCATGTTTTAATAGTTTGCGGAAGCAAAGTTACCAACAACAGCACTCATCCGCAAATCTTTTCAGCCAAACGGCTCATTCATTCAGCGAATCCTATTGGATGCGCTTTTTACCATTCTGGAAGATAAATGTTTTTTTGCAGGGTAAAAATTTATGTTTCCAAGTTGGGTACATATGTTCGCAAGTTGGAAACATATGTACCCAAGTTAGGTACATAAGTTTCTAACTTGGGTACGAAAAATAGGAAGAGGCGAAAAAAGAAAATGTATGAACAGTAGTAACAAAAACTAAGCACCCCGCCAAAAATCATTTGATGACTTTCTTGCCGTTCTGGATAACGATGCCCTTCGTAGAAGCATTTGCTCGGCGACCGTCGAGAGTGTAAACAGATTGACTATTTGACGATTGACTATTGACGATTTCACTGATGCCTGTCGTGGTGTTGATGGTACCGCTGCCGCTGGTCGAAGTGGTGGTCAGCGTGCCTCCCGTACATTGTATCACATTATAATACTGTGTCGATGAGGAATAGTCGTCGGTGATGGTGGCTGTTCCGCTCGTGTGCGTTTCTATGCCGACATGTTCCACCTCTGCGCCCAAGCACTTCGCCACCATCATCAAGCAGCACACCAACATCAACGCCCTCGACTGGATTAACAGCTACGTCACTATTCAGGCTAAGATATTGCTGCGCTATCACCGCCAACTGACCGTGCAGGAGATAGCTATCCGCCTCGGCTTCAGCGAACAGGCCTCGTTCAGCCGTTTCTACAAGAAGAACACAGGGCTGTCGCCCACGGAGTACAGGGAGCAAAGTTAAGCCATGCCGATGGATGCCTTCCATAATTTTGTTGTGCAAAAATTTGCTTATCAAAAACCGCTATTCGCTGATTATCTTTGGTCATTTAGCAGAAAAGTAGTACCTTTGCCTGCACATTATTTTATAAAATAAAAAGTAGAATGAGAAAATGGATGATGACCCTGCTGCTGGCAGTAACCACAATGGTTGCCAGCGCACAGAACGCCGACGCGCTCTACGAAGAAGGCAAGGCGCTGTATGAAGCCAAGAACTACCAACAAGCCGTTCCCAAGCTGAAGGCCGCCGCCGACAAAGGCCACAAGAAGGCACAATACCGATTAGGCAAGTGCTATAAGGAAGGCTACGGCGTTGACAAGAACCGCCAGAAGGCCACCGAGCTGTTCATGAAGTCAGCCAAACAGGAATACGCTAAGGCAGAATATGAAGTAGGAAAAGCCTACCTGAAGGGAAAGGGCGGGCTGACCGCTGACGAGAAAAAAGCCAAAACGTGGCTGAAAAGAGCTGTCGCCCACAAGAAGAAAGGGCCTGAAATCCTGGCCAAGATACGCAAGAAGGCTGCCGAAGGCGACGAGGATGCCAAAAAGATGCTGACCCTGATTGGCAAATAGCCTACGCCCACAGCTCCTGCAAGACGGCGAGACTCTTCAGTTCAGGGAACTGAGGGATATGCAACCGGTAATATTGTAGCAGTACATCGGTGATACGGTTACGCTCCTGACGCGACAAACGATAGAGATGCATCGTAGGGAAGTCCATACGCATCAAGATATGGATGCGACGAGCATCGTCGGGTTGCAGAAAGTCGCGATGCGTCGGAGCTGAGGTACAGAACTGACCTTCACGCAAGTCGAAGAACACATCACGCCCCTCGCCATTCGGAGAGGGGACGGGGGTGAGGCTTAAATTAGGATAAAATCCCAAGAAGCGCGACAGGCGCATCAGGAACGTCAGATGGAAATTAGCATAGCCCGCAGAGGCCATATCGAGCCATTGCATGGAATCGCAGATGTAGGAGAACAAGGTGACGTGTTGCTGCTCAGAGCGTAGTGCATAGTAAAGGAACTCAGCGATGAATAGCGACAACGCCAGCTTCTCCGGCGAGAAAGGAATGGAAGCATAGGGCGACAACAGACGCGCATCCCTCATCTTCTGCAACTGCACCCGCTGGCGATAGTCCACTTCCACTTCGAGCAGCGTCATCGGTTGGAAGTATTGCTTCTTCAGCCGCCCCTTCTGGGTCTTGGGAACGGATACGACAAACGATAGCCGACCCGCCTCGCGGGTGAACATGTCGACGACCAGTTTGGTATCGCCCAGCTTGAAAGAGTGCAGCACAATGGCTTCCGTTTTCACTAACATGGCTCCAAAATTACACAAAAAACACGGGAAAACAACATTTTTCCCTAAGAAAATTTTGTGAAACGGAAAAAATGCAGTACCTTTGCAGCCGCATTTTGGGAAAATGCCGCTGCGAAAACAGGCTACGCCTCAACAAAAAACATATTCTTTGTATTCGGCTTGCACTGTCTTTGCACCCGCTAAAAAAGGCGATGGTCCCTTCGTCTATCGGTTAGGACGAGAGATTTTCATTCTCTAAAGAGGAGTTCGACTCTCCTAGGGACTACACTTAAATCTGCCATCTGCACAGCCAAGTGCTATCCGATGAGGAAAACGGTGACAGAGGGTGTAACAACCCGCCCAGGGCGACCTCGATGAGGTGTAAGACCCATAAGCTTTATGGTTAAACATTAAAATTAAAATTAAAAAAATGGCAAATCACAAATCATCCCTGAAGAGAATTCGTCAGGACAAGAAGAAGGCAGAGCACAACCACTATTATGCCAAGACCATGCGTAACGCTGTTCGTAAGCTCCGTGCTATGACCAACAAGGAAGAGGCTGCTGCTCTCTATCCCAAAGTACAGAAGATGCTGGACAAGCTGGCTAAGACCAACATCATTCACAAGAACAAGGCCGCTAACTTGAAGTCGAGCCTCTGCCAGCACATCAACCAGCTGTAAAAAATATTTTTAACACAGCATAAAAGACTGCAATTCTTAACAGATTGCAGTCTTTTTTTAGCTTTAAAATTTCGTCATTGTCGATTTTTTTATGTAACTTTGCACCCTATTAAGGACTATTTAAAAGAAATGGCAGAAGAACTGAACAACCCAAGCAATTATTCCGCGAGCAATATTCAGGTGCTCGAGGGTCTGGAAGCCGTGCGCAAGCGCCCTGCTATGTACATCGGCGACATTAGTGAGAAAGGATTACACCATCTGGTCAATGAGACTGTCGACAACTCTATCGACGAGGCGATGGCAGGCTATTGTACACATATCGAAGTAACCATCAACGAAGACAACTCCATCACCGTTCAGGATAACGGACGTGGTATCCCTGTCGACGAACACGAGAAGATGCACAAGTCGGCCCTTGAGGTCGTCATGACGGTACTGCACGCCGGCGGTAAGTTCGACAAGGGCTCATACAAGGTGTCTGGCGGTCTGCACGGTGTCGGTGTGAGCTGTGTGAATGCACTCTCTACCCACATGTTGTCGCAAGTATTCCGCAACGGACACATCTACCAGCAGGAATACGAGAAGGGCAAGCCCCTCTACGACGTCAAGATTGTCGGCGATACTGATAAGACGGGTACGCGCCAGCAGTTCTGGCCCGATCCCACCATCTTCACCACTACCGAATACAAGTACGACATCATTGCCCGCCGTATGCGTGAGCTGGCCTATCTGAATGCCGGCATCACCATCACGCTGACCGATATGCGACCTGACGAGGAAGGCAATCTGAAGCAGCCTGAGGTATTCCACGCCAAAGAGGGTCTGAAGGAGTTTGTGCGCTACGTGGACCGTCATCGCACCTCTATCATCGGCGACCCTATCTGTCTGAAGACGGAGAAGGACGGTGTGCCCATCGAGGTTGCTCTGCTCTATAATAGCGACTACTCGGAGAATATCCACTCCTACGTCAACAATATCAATACCATCGAGGGTGGTACCCACCTGACGGGTTTCCGTATTGCGCTGGCTCGTGCCTTGAAGAAATACTCCGATGAGGACGACCAGCTGCGTAAACAGATTGAGAAAGCCAAGATCGAAGTGGCACAGGACGACTTCCGCGAGGGTCTTACCGCTATCATTTCCGTCAAGGTGGCTGAGCCTCAGTTTGAGGGACAGACCAAGACCAAGCTGGGAAACTCAGAGGTGAACGGTGCCGTACAGAAAGCCGTTGGCGAGGCTATGAATAACTATCTGGAGGAGCATCCGAAGGAGGCTCACATGATTTGCGAAAAGGTGATCCTGGCTGCTACAGCCCGTATTGCTGCCCGCAAGGCTCGTGAGAGTGTTCAGCGCAAGAACCCGATGACGGGTGGTGGTCTGCCTGGTAAGCTGGCCGACTGTTCGGAGAAGGACCCCAAGCTCTGCGAGATCTTCCTCGTCGAGGGTGACTCCGCCGGTGGTTCTGCCAAGCAGGGTCGCGACCGTCACTTCCAGGCTATCCTGCCTTTGCGTGGTAAGATCCTGAACGTGGAGAAGGTACAATGGCACCGCGTCTTCGAAGCCGAGTCCGTCATGAACATCATCCAGTCTATCGGTGTCCGCTTCGGTGTTGACGGCGAAGACTCTAAGGAGGCTAATGTCGACAAGTTGCGCTACGACAAGATCATCATCATGACCGATGCCGACGTCGATGGTTCACACATCGACACGCTGATCATGACGCTGTTCTATCGATTCATGCCGAAGGTTATTCAGGAGGGTCACCTCTATATCGCTACGCCACCTCTTTATAAGTGTACGTATAAGAAGTTCTCGGAGTATTGCTATACCGACCAGCAGCGCCAGGCCTTCATCGACAAGTATGTAGATGGCGATGAGAACGCCTCAGCCCTGCACACGCAGCGCTACAAAGGTCTTGGTGAGATGAACCCCGAGCAGCTGTGGGAGACGACGATGAATCCTGAGAACCGTCTGCTCAAGCAGGTGACTATCGAGAATGCCGCTGAGGCCGACGAGATATTCTCGATGCTGATGGGCGACGACGTGGAACCTCGAAGACTATTTATCGAAAAGAATGCCACCTATGCAAATATCGATGCATAACATCAAAAAAGGAGAATCACGGTGGTTCTCCTTTTTTGTTTTCCTACTGACCACCCTGTCTGCCTACTCACAGCAGCAGCCTGCCATGCGTCTGTGGTACGAACAGCCTGCCCAGTATTTTGAAGAGTCGCTACCCATCGGCAATGGCAAGCTCGGTGCTTTGATCTATGGGGGAACGGACGACAACATCATCTATCTGAACGATATTACGCTATGGACGGGTAAACCTGTTGACAAGCATTTAGACAAAGATGCCCACCAATGGCTGCCGAAGGTGCGTGAGGCACTGTACCGCGAGGACTATAAAGCTGCCGATTCGCTGCAGCTGCACCTCCAGGGACCTAACTCGCAATTCTTCCAACCCTTAGGCACCCTGCATATCAAAGACCTCAACCTAGGTCAGGTCAAGGGCTACCAGCGTCAGCTGTCCCTCGACTCAGCCCTGGTTCGCGACTGTTATGTACGTGACGGTATTGCCGTTACCCGCGAATACTTCGCCTCCGCCCCTGACAGCATGATAGCCATCCGACTGACGGGCCGCATCAACTGCCGTATCGCTCTGACTGCCCAGGTGCCTCATCAGGTCAAGGCGTCAGGCAACCAGCTGATACAGACGGGCCATGCCGTAGGCGACCCGATGGAGAGCATCCATTTCTGCACCATCCTTCAGGCTAACACCAAAGGGGGAACCATCGAGGCCTGCGACAGCAGCCTGACTATCCGCAATGCTCAGGAGGCCATCATCTACATCGTCAACCGCACCAGCTTCAATGGCTTTGACCAGCATCCCGTCAAGCAAGGTGCTCCCTATCTGGAACAAGCTACCGACGACATCTGGCACACCCGAAACCTCAGCTATCAGGAGTTTCGTCAGCGCCATATCGCCGACTACCAGCACTACTACAACCGCTTGAAACTCTCGCTGAATGCTGACGAGAAAGACCTCACGATACCCACCAACCAGTTGCTCAAGGACTATACTGATAAGGGAGGTACGTCGCGCTATCTGGAGACACTTTATTTCCAATATGGCCGCTACATGCTCATCAGTAGTTCGCGCACCAAGGGCGTGCCTGCCAATCTGCAAGGCCTGTGGTCGCCACATCTGTGGTCGCCTTGGCGCGGCAACTACACCGTGAATATCAACCTGGAGGAGAACTACTGGCCAGCCTTTGTCAGCAATCTCGCTGAGATGGCAGAACCGCTGGATGGCTTCGTCCGAGCTTTGGCCGAGAATGGTCGTTATACCGCCCAGAACTACTACGGCATCAGCCGCGGCTGGTGTTCCAGTCATAACAGCGACCTCTGGGCGATGACGAATCCCGTGGGCGAGAAGCGTGAGAAGCCCGAGTGGGCCAACTGGAATCTCGGCGGAGCGTGGCTTGTCAATACGCTTTGGGAGCGTTACCTGTTCACGCAAGATAAGGAGTATCTGCGCACGGTGGCTTTTCCGTTGATGCAGGGTGCTGCCGATTTCTGCCTGGAGTGGCTCATCGAGAACCCTAAGAACAAGAAGGAGCTGATTACCGCTCCGAGTACGTCGCCCGAAAACGAATACGTGACGGATAATGGGTATCACGGCATGACTTGCTATGGCGGTACGGCCGACCTGGCTATCATCCGCGAACTGCTGACCAACGTCATTGCTGCCGGCAAGATGTGTGGCTCTGCTACAGCTAAATACCAGAAAGCGCTCCGCCGCCTGCATCCCTATACCATCGGCAAGGACGGCGACCTGAACGAGTGGTATTATGACTGGCGCGACTTCGATCCCCATCACCGCCACCAGAGCCACCTCATCGGCCTATATCCAGGTCATCATCTTACCCAGCCTAACTTGAGAGAAGCAGCCCATAATACGCTTATTCAGAAGGGCGACGAGACCACAGGCTGGAGCACCGGCTGGCGCATCAACCTCTGGGCGCGTCTACACAACAGCCAGCAGGCCTACCATATCTATCAGAAGCTGCTCACCTTCGTCACCCCCGATGAGTATCAGGGTAGCGACAGAAGACGTTCCGGTGGCACCTACCCCAATCTCTTCGATGCCCATCCACCCTTCCAGATCGACGGCAACTTCGGTGGCACGGCAGGTGTCTGCGAGATGCTGATGCAATCGTCAACGGATAAGAACAACAGTACTATCGAACTGCTCCCTGCGCTTCCCGAAGCTTGGCAGGAAGGGGCTGTCAGCGGACTCTGTGCGCGTGGTGGCTATGAGGTCAGCTTCGAGTGGAAAGGCGGCAAGGTACGCAAGGCCCAGATCAAGGCACGCAAGGCTGGCACCGTCACCTTATTATATAATAACCAGAGCAAGACGCTCCATCTGAAAGCAGGGCAGACGATGCCCGTAAAGACATGGTAAACAACAGAATTACAGATGCCACACTGGAAGAGGCAAAGCAGTGGGGCAATGCCGAGTACATGACTGACGGTCTGATACTCACCGACCGCATCAGCGAAGCACCTATCCCTCAGTCGTCCACGCGTCTCAACTTTATTCTGATGGCGATGTGCAAGAAGGGCAAGGCGCAGTATAGTATCGACACACGCCAACAGGTGGTTAAACCTGGCGACTTGCTGTTCGTCTCCGAGCGACATGTCATCGACAACTATGAGGCGTCGCCCGACTTCGAGTGTCTCTGCATCATGCTCACCACTGAGTACTACCACGGGTTCGTCCAGGATGTAAAGAACGTGTCGTCGCTGTTGCTGTTCTCGATGAACAATCCCGTCGTACCGCTGACAAGCAAGGAAATACAGGTGTTCACCAATTACTTCGAGACCATTCGTGAGAAGATGGCCGATACGAGCCATCACTACCGCTCCCCGTTGGTCAAGGCATTGCTACTGGCTATGTTCTACGACATGAGCAACGTCATCTACCGTGTGGAGCGTCAGGGCAACTGGAAACATACCCGTGCCGAGGCTATTTTTGCCCATTTCATACGCTTACTGGAAGAAAACTTCCGCACCCAGCATCGCGTCAGCTGGTATGCTGAACAGCTCTGCATCACCCCCAAGTATCTGTCGGAAATAGTCAAGAAAATCAGTCTGCGCACCCCCAACGAATGGATTGACAGCTACGTCATTCTGGAGGCTCGTGTGTTGCTGAAAAACACCACGAAGAGCATCAAGGAGATTACCGACGAGCTGAACTTCCCCAACCAGTCGTTCCTGGGCAAGTATTTCAAGGAACACGTTGGTGTCAGCCCTTCGGAATACAGGAAGAGGTGAGAGGTTAGAGGTTAGAGAGTTGTTCTGCAACAGCACAGAGTTCCTCATACCACGCCTCACCGAAGCGGCGTATCAGGGGTTCTTTCAGAAAACGATAGACGGGAAGGCCCAGTGCCTTCCCTTTTTCTACGGCATCCTTGCAAACCGTCCACCGGTGGTAGTTCAGACCTATCAGCCCATTGCCGAAATTCTTCTCACGGATGGGGTAAAGCGAACAACTGATGGGTTTACAGAACGTCGTTTGTCCATTGCGGTAAGCCCGCTCCAACATACAGAGCCAACAAGGCTCTTGACTCCCCTCGCTCTTTGGAGAGGGGTCGGGGGTGAGGCTACGGGCGAACACACATTCCCTCCCTCGCACAATGCTCGTCACCAGGTCGCCATCCCTGTCAGTATAGGCCACCCCCTGCTTGTCTATCACACTCTGTGCTGAAGCTGACAAGTCACCCCAGACCATGTCCAGGGCCTCTTCCATCGCGGCTATCTCGTCCATCGTCACTGGGGCACCGTCGCTGCCTTCCACACAGCAGATGCCGTGACATTTCTCATAGTCACAGCAGAAACATTCGGTCAGTATCTCTGAGGAAATCAGGATGCCTCCGACTTCCATGATTGGTGGTATCTTAGTCATTTACAATTTCTTTGACCAAGGTACAAAGCGACCAAGGTCGATTAGACAATTTACGATTTACCATTTATTTGGCAATTTTACCATTTACCAATTGATTGGTGCAATACCATTCTGTTCCAGATATTCATTACAGCGCGAGAACTGATGCTGGCCGAACCAGCCGCCCCGGTTAGCACTCAAGGGCGATGGATGCACCGACTCCAACACCAGATTCCTGGTCTTGTCAATCATGTAAGCCTTCGAGCGCGCATAGCCACCCCATAGCATATAGACCAAATGGTCGCGATGCGTTGCTAATGCACGGATGACCGCATCGGTGAACGTCTGCCACCCCAGCGCTGAATGGCTGTTGGCCTGATGGGCACGCACCGTCAGCGTGGCGTTGAGCAGCAGCACGCCCTGTTCAGCCCATCGTGTCAGATTGCCACTCTGCGGAACGGGCGTCCCCAGGTCTTGGTGTATCTCCTTGAAGATATTCTGCAGCGAGGGCGGAAACTGCACACCGTCCTGCACCGAGAAGCTCAGCCCGTGGGCCTGTCCGGGCTCGTGATACGGGTCTTGTCCGATAATCACCACCTTCACGCGGTCGAACGGACACAGGTTGAAGGCATTGAATATCAAGGCGCCTGGCGGATAGCAGGTCCCCGCCGCATATTCCTGACGCACAGCACCCGTCAATCCTGCGAAGTAAGGCTTCTCAAATTCCGCCTCCAGATGCTCCTTCCACGTCGATTCTATCTTTACATTCATTACGTTTTTGCCGTTTTGTTTGCAAAGATAGGAAAAAAATTGTATCTTTGCAAGCAAACTATAAAAAGGTTATGATTTCCATCTTCAAGAAAAAGCCCAAGACGGGCTATACACGCTCCTTTGCCAAGCGGCTCACGTGGCGCATCATGCTGCGTATGTTGATTATCATGGGCATCCCCACATTCCTCGTATTCTGGATGGGTTATGGCATCGTCTACACAGGGGCCACCATCGTCAGCAACCGTATTGTGAAGGGCGAATACGAGGAGATTCGCCGCATCACGTCCGACCTCTATGTGGCTTCCGTCAATAATGCACCCGTCATCGAAGACTGTCTCGACCAGCCAGACAAAATGGTGGGCATCATGGAGCGTATGTTGAAGAATAATCCCTACATGCGCAGCTGTGGCCTCAGCTTCGTGGAGAACTATTATCCCCAGAAAGGACGCTGGTTCTGCCCCTTTGCCGTACGTGTCGATAGCGCCACCATTGAGACGCACGTGCTGGGTGACGCCAAGCAAGACTATCTGAAAGAAGCCTGGTTCAAGCAGGCGCTCGCCAGGAATGAGGGCAGCTGGGGCAGGGGCTATATAGACACCATCAATCACGATACCCCCATGATTTCCTATACGCTGCCCATCCACGACAAGCGAGACAGCATCGTGGCCATCCTCGGGGTCGACCTGTCGCTCGAATGGCTGAACGATAAAGTACAGCTCAACAACCGTAGCAGGAGGAAGATTGACAATGACTCCACTGGCGTACATGCGGACAAAGAAGAGAAATGGACGGCAAACTATAGCGTCTACTATTTTATGGTCGATTCTACAGGAACCTTCCTCCTACACCCTGACCAGAACCGTCTGCTCAAGGAGAAACTACAGACCCACGTAGGTGAAGACCCCGACAGCACCGCCAAAGACATCCTGGGACTTCATACCGGCAACGACGATGAATTCATGCTGGATGAAGAGAAAGCCTATATCAGCTACAAGCCCGTAAAATACACCGACTGGTCGCTGGCGCTGGTCATCCCGTCGCTCATTGTCGAGATTTTCGGCTATTTGATAGGCGGCTTCATGATTCTCATGATTCTCTTTGGCTTGTTGGTGGTCTATTTCTTCGGACGAAGAGTTATCAAGAAAGCCTCACAGCCCATCAAACAGCTGGCTGAATCGGCCAACGAGGTGGCCAAGGGTAACTTCACCACCCAGCTGCCTCCGCTGAAGAGCCACGACGAGATACACCTGCTGCGCGACTCGTTCGAACAGATGCAGCTGTCGCTGACCAGCTATGTAGAGGAGCTCAAGACCACGACCTCGCAGAAAGCATCCCTCGAGAGCGAGCTGAAGATTGCCCACGGCATTCAGATGGCTATGCTGCCCAAGACATTCCCGCCCTACCCCGAGCGCTCTGACATCGACATCTTCGGACAGCTGACTCCGGCAAAGGCCGTCGGTGGCGACCTCTTCGACTTCTACATCCACGACGAGAAGCTGTTCTTCTGCATTGGCGACGTGTCGGGCAAGGGTGTCCCTGCCTCGCTCGTCATGGCGGTCACACGCTTCCTGTTCCGCAACGTGTCAGCTCACGAGTCGGAGCCCCACCTCATTGCACGTGCCCTCAACGACTCGCTCTCTGAGAGCAACGAGATGAACATGTTCGTCACGCTCTTTGTCGGCGTACTCGATCTCGCCACCGGACACCTCGACTACTGCAATGCCGGTCACGACTCACCGCTGCTCATCGGACAAGGCGTGGCACCGCTGCCCTGCGACCCCAACCTGCCCGTCGGTGTCATGCCCGATTGGCAGTTCACCCTGCAACAGGTCACCCTCGCCCCTCAGACCACCATCTTCCTCTATACCGATGGACTCAATGAGGCCGAGAACATCCTCCATGCCCAGTTTGGCGACGACCGCATCATCAGTCTGGCCGAAACCCTGCTCAACCGCGGACAGAACAAGCCCTCGACCATCATCCAGTTGATGACAGATGCCGTCCACGACTTCGTAGGCCAAGCCGAACAAAGCGACGACCTCACCATGCTGGCCATCCAGTATAAAAGGTAAACCCTGTGAGTTCTACTCAATACAATTCATCAAGAAGTCAACTGCACCGTTGATGCCAAAGTTACGTACGTCCAGCGAGATGTCGTAATTGGTAGCATCCAACCAGTTACGTCCTGTAAAGGTCTTGGTGTAGAGCTCGCGGCTATAGTCGTTGTCAACGATCATCGCAGCAGCATCATACTCACTGATGTCGTACTTCTCGGCAATGCGGCGTTTCCGACAGTCCAGGCTGGAGTGGATGAAAATCTTCAACGCATTGGGATGCTTTGCAAAGACATCGAAGCCGCAACGTCCCACGATGACGAACGATTCATCAGAGGCTAAGCGCTTAATAGCGTCACACTGAGCTTTAAACAGTTCATGACTCGTCTGTCCCTGCTCTTGTCCATCATACTGGTTGCTGGACATGTAGTTACGATAGAAATTGGTAAAGTCGTCGCGCCACAAAGGATTACGTGCCTCGATTTTCTCCACCGCCTCCTCCACAGCATTGATACGTGAAGCCACCTCGTTCAATATCTGCTTGTCGAGTAGCTTGACCCCAAGCCTGCGTGCCAGTTCTGCACCGATCTCATGTCCACCCGTGCCGAATTGTCGGCTAATAGTGATAACAAATCTTTCCTCCTTGTTCATACCTTCACATGTTTTAGCAAGTTAGTACTCTTTGCTTGCAAAGATACAAAAAAACGAGCGAAATGCAAAAGAAAAAACGTTTTCTTTTTTTATTCACTAACACAACAGGGTCGGTTCCGCTGTGTTTTCGCCACCCTGCGGCATTTTCACCTTTTCCGATGTGAGCGAAAAATTTCGCCCACATTCCTTTTCCCATGCTGGCTCCATTGTTCGGATGGCTTTCAGCACATCTTTGTGAGGCTTTCCCGTCACTGCAGCAATGTCGAGCGAACTCATACATTGCTCTTGTCTTGTCAATTCATTTTTTGCCATAATACCTTAATAAAAATAAATAATAATGTTACTGGGTTGAATCAGCGTTCTGAGTGTTTATCGAGACCCTCGCGTCTTGATTCGATGGCGAAGGTAGGCATAAAAAATAAGGCCTCAATGGGTTTCAGAATGCCGTTCTCCGACATTCTCTGACATTCTCTGTTTTTCTCTATAATTCTCTGATTTCCTCTGAAAACAAGCACAAAAAAAACCACCAGAAACCGCCATTTCTGATGCTTAAACTTAAGGGAAAAGGTATTGCCTATTTCCTATAGTATTTCATAAAAGTCTTGATGCTAAAGCCTTCTTTATCCGACATCCCCATGCGTACCAGTTCTTTATAGGCCGCTTCTGCACTCTGAGGCTGCAATATCTTCTTCTCAGCTTGCATTCCATTCAGATATTTGCAGATATCCTGAATACTTTGGGCCTTCACCAAGCGTTTTAAGGACACAGCGGGACAGACCCGCTGTGTTCACAAGATTATTTTTTCTAACTTACTATTATTATAATAGCCATTATTATACATCAGTTCATTTCCTGTGCGTACCTTAATAACTTATTGTTGATGCGTGTGTACCTTGAAAGTTGACTTGGTGTTAAGTCTCCTTTTACATTTTGGATTTTCTCACTCAAATTATTAGCTTCTTCTAATAAGTCTGGATATTCGCTCATTGCACTTGCATCACCACTTTGAGCTTTTTTCATCACGGCGATATACTTGTCAACATACTTTTCGTATGAATCTAAAAGTTCATCGAAATTACTATCAGATGCGTTATCTGATGAAGAAATCTTTTCGTCATCATTGTCTTTTGACTCATATTTACTACCTTCCTTATATGCCTTAAATTTAACTCTGAAACCTGCTGGCTTTACAATGATATGCGCACCATTTGCCAAAATTTTTTCCCATTTTTGTGATGTTAGAGTAAATGTCTTCTCCTTACGTAGCGTACCCTTAGATAAGTTATATGAGAAATCGTTGGCTTCCAAGTCTGTATTACTAGGGATAAAGACAGTGCCAAGTCGAGCAATTTCTGTGTAATCAGCGTCAACAACAGACAATTTGAATCCGAAGTTAGCATCAGAAGCAACTGGTTTTTTTACATCGACTGAAACAACTGTGACAACTTTTATTGTTTCATCACTTGGCTTTTCGCTCTGTTCTGTTGACGATTCTGTTTGTTCTTCGGCCAATTTTAATTTGAGTTCTTTACAAAATGTTGCATAGTCAGAAAAGTCTCCCAGTTCCTGGAGTTCTGTCGGCAACGTAATAGAGTTGGGATCATTCTTGGATTCTCCTCCATTGCAAGACACAAGTGCCAAAACAATAGTTGTAAAAATTAATAATTTTTTCATAATAGCTTACTTATTAATTAATACCATGATACACTGCTTATTTTACCATTCTTTACCCAGAAGTAGCATAATCTTACACGATTGAATAATTCATTACCTCCGAGGGTATTTCCCTTTATCAAGTCATAACATTTTGAAGTTCCTTTGTCTATCGATAAATTTATAGCATATTTTCCCCCAGAATGATGTTTTAAATCACCATCAGAATTCAAAAAAATGAGATAATCACGCAGTAATTGAAAATCTCTCCCTGCTGTTACTAATTGTTTTATGCTCTTTTTAGTTGGGTCAAAGCCAAAACGCTTAGTAAATTGAGCAACTTTTGCTTGACCTACTTTATCTTTTGCATTTTGTTCTGTCTGCTTCTTTGCAAGAGCGTCTTTATCTGACGTATAAATACCATCACTAAAAGTTCCATATTTTGTTTGATTTTTACCTATATAATCATAACCAAATGATTCTACAAGGTATATGGTGTTGTTGTTTTGACGTTTAAATGGAACTATTGCTAGGACCTCGTCCTGAATCAGTTTACTTATTTGATTACTTGATAATCCTGATATCATTGATGGTGGGAATGAGATTTCAGCAGGAGAAGAAAGTTTAGGAAGTTCTTTACTTGAGACTAATCTAACAAATTCATCAGAATTACTGTTTATCCATGTTCTTATTTTGATTCCGTTGTTTAATGTGATATAATATGAATCACTTCCCGAATCGCTGACATCTACTTTATTTCCATTGGGATAGATTACTTCCCAAACATCTCCTTGCATAGTTTGTTGATAAAAACTTCCGTCTGGATATGTGACCTTATATGTGACTAATCCAGTTTCATTGAAATCCCAAATCCTACCTTGATCATCTTTATATTGATTTACTATTAACCCGTCTTTCTTGTAAAGGACAAAGACATATTTTCTTACTCCTCCATTGTTTGTGCTAGTATAAAGTTCACTTTTTAACACTTGTTTTGTGGAGAAAGTAGGTGGATTTAATTCCTTCCTAATTACATTATCCCTGTTCTCATTAATTATGACAGACAACTCATCTCTGTCAAAATCTCTGACTCCGACAATGCTATCTTTAACTAATTTGATAAAACAACTATGATTCCCGTATCCCTGAGATGCCTCATACTCCCAATTCATTCCTCGTTCTGAAAGGCAATAAAAGATAGTTATTAATCCTCCTGCTTTGAGAGTTGCAGATGATTCATCAAAAGTTAAATCACCTTGATATTTCAGAGAACCGACATCAATTGTTGCATTTGTAACCTCGTTTCCGTTAAAATGACCAGCAATGTCAACTCCACCATATAGTTCTAATATACCTTTTCCTTCTGGAATCTTGTCATTATTTACTTGACCATTATATTTATGACCAAGGTACTTGACTTTCTTTTCTTTGTTTTGTGCTATTACATTTTGTGGTGCGCTCATTATTAAAGAGAGGGCGGCCACTACCAATAAAAGTAACCGTCCACAGAACACACATTGTATAAATCGGTGATTCTTCGTACCTTTGCTGCCAAAAACTTTAAGCG
>SUYH01000021.1 GCA_015060535.1 Prevotella sp. | reverse complement strand
ACTGTGGAGAAACGTGAGCAAGAAGTGCGCAGTCTGAAGAGTATCAACGATAGTTTCAGGAAGTTTGTGATAACTGAGGATCTCATCAGTCGCTACCAAGACAATGATGGCATTGTATATATAAGTATATACGAGTTCCTGCTCGATGAGAACAGTTTACTAGTATAGGTATTGTAAGGTACGGAAAAGACATTTAATAACCCTCGGAGTTTTCTATTTATATTAGGACTCATACTTCTTTTCTCGTTTTAAAGAGTACAACTTTCTATCTGTTCTCTATAAAAAAATCATCAGAGAGGATACTTCATATTTCCATTTTGAGAACCCAGATAGAATAACCACGGTTAGGGGCTGACAGGGTGGCTTGGCCGTAAAGGTCTCTCCACTAAAAGCCATCCTAAGCAGTTCGAACAGATACTGGTGTAGATTAGTTTATAGAAAATCGGAAATTTTGAATTGTTTTCGTTGATTATTTAGTAAATTTGCGCCATCAATAAGATCATTACTGATGAACGAACTGATAACTCAAATAAACGATGCTATATGGGGCTATGTCCTGATAGCTGCCCTGATCATATGTGGCATCTGGTTTACATGGAAAACCAGAGGCGTTCAGTTTCGGATGGTTGGTGAGATGATTCGGCTTCTCACTGATTCGGCCACTTCGGGGACAGGTAGTCTTTCAGACAAGGACAAGAATCATAAGCACATATCCTCATTCCAGGCCTTTGCGGTATCTGTGGCTACACGTGTAGGCACGGGAAACCTGGCGGGAGTGGCAACGGCGATAGCCATCGGAGGGCCGGGGGCAGTGTTCTGGATGTGGGTTATCGCTCTGATAGGGTCGGCAACGGCATTCATAGAGTCGACTCTCGGACAGCTGTATAAGCAGCGTCATAAGGATTCATTTATTGGCGGTCCGGCATATTATATAGAAAAAGGTCTGCATTGCAAGTGGATGGCCTATCTCTTTGCCGTGCTGATAACCATCACCTTCGGACTCTCATATAATTCCATCCAGAGCAATACCATCTGTGGGGCTATGCAGGAGGCCTTCGGGTGGAATCCGCTGATTGTGGGCGGCATCCTGTCGGTTGTGGCCTTGATTATCATCTTCGGAGGTCTTCATCGTATTGCCAACGTCAGCGCGGTATTGGTTCCTCTGATGGCAATAGGATATTTTATTCTGGTGGTGGTGATTATGATGATGAACATCCAACTGATTCCCCATGTATTGAAGGTGATATTTACGAGCGCCTTCGGGCTGGAGCAGGGGGTAGGAGGAGCTATCGGAGCAACGATAATGAACGGTGTAAAGCGCGGATTGTTCAGCAATGAGGCGGGTGAGGGTAGTGCACCTAATGTGGCTGCTACTGCCACCGTAAGCCATCCGGTGAAACAGGGCCTTATACAGGCGTTGGGCGTTTTCACGGATACGCTGCTGGTATGCTCTTGCACAGCATTCATGATACTGATCAGTGGATTATACAACACACCGGAACTCAACGGTATAGCACTCACTCAGGCGGCTCTTAACTCAGAGATAGGGGCCATCGGACCTACGTTTATTGCCATAGCTATTTTGCTCTTTGCCTTTTCGAGTATCATCGGCAACTACTATTACGGTGAGGCGAACATCCGGTTTATGACCTCAAGTAATACTGTCCTTACGGTGTATCGGGTGTTCTCCGGTGGTGTACTGGTGATGTTTGGAGCAATGGCAAGTCTCGAGATCGTATGGAATTTGGGAGATCTGTGTATGGCTCTGCTTACCGCATGTAACCTTGTGGCGATAATAAGCCTGGGGAAATATGCTTTCAGGCTGCTTGAGGACTACAGACAACAGAAACGCAGAGGAATAAAGGAGCCTGTGTTCCATCGTGGTCAGTTGCCTGAGATAGAGAAAGATCTGATGTGCTGGGAGTAACATGTGATAAGCTCGGCTTCCGCGTGAAACTGATTATGTTATCAATAACAATAAATAAAACTACAATGAAAAAGCAATTATTCATCGCCTTCCTGACTATCTGCGGCACAGCGGCGTTTGCATCTTGTACGACGAACGACGATAATCCGTCGGGGCTGACGGTAGAGAGCCGGTATGTGCCATTGGCTCCTGACTATAGCGACCCAACGATGTGGATTACGGCAAACGGCGACGCTGACGGCACGGGAGCCGACGTGTTCTACGTCGTCTCGACGTGGGAGGACGACTGGACGACAGCGGACGGCAAGGTGTGCCACTACGCTGACGTGTGGAACCCCGAGCACCGTGCCCACATGGCCGACCTGGAGATGAAGAAGGTGGCGACCTATATGTCGCCCGGCAACCGGTTCTATGCTCCTTACTATCGCCACACGACCATTCAGGCGTTCATGACCAACAGCGAGGACACCGTCTATCAGCGCACCCGTCTGTCGATGGACGATGTGCGCAAGGCCTTCGACCTCTTCCAAGCGCAGCGTGACCAGTCGCGCCCGCTCATCATCGCAGGCTTCAGCCAGGGCGGTATGGCCGTGGTGGAACTGCTGAAACATATCGACGACGAGACCTACAGCCAACTGGCTGCCGCTTATGTCCTAGGCTACAAGGTGACTAAGGCCGACATGGCCGCGTGCAGCCATATCCGCCCGGCCGAGGGCGAGACCGACACGGGCGTCACCATCTGCTACAACACGGTGAAGGACGTGAAGTACGTGCTGCCCCTCATTGCCGGTTCCGATATCTGCATCAATCCCGTGAACTGGCGCACCGACGCCACACCCGCCACGCTCCACGACACCATCACCATCACCGTCTCGCCCGAACATCACGTCCTCGTGGCCACCAACTACAGCGCATCGGAATATCCCCCGTTCCGCGGCTTCCTGAACGTGGGCGACATCCACAGCTGCGAGCCTTGGCTCTACAGCGAGTGCCTGCAACAGAACATCAAGGTACGTGCCAAAGAGTGGCGCAAGATTCATCAGCCGACTGTCACCCGCATCCAGGAGCGAGGCAAGTTACTGGTAGGAACCACTGGAGATTATCGTCCCCTCTCGTTCCGAGAGACCGACGGAAACTACTGGGGCTTTGGCATTGAGATGGCTGAGAAGATAGCCGAGCGCATCGGGGTAGGTCTCGAATATGTACACACCTCATGGCCTACGCTGACTGCTGACGTGCTGACAGAACCACAGACCTTTGACCTCGCCATCGGTGGCATCACCATTACAGACAAACGAAAGGAGACGATGCTGATGAGTGACGGTTATTTGGCCAATGGCAAGACCATCCTTTGCCGTTCAACAGAAGCTGACCGCTACCGGTCGCTGGCAGATTTAGACAAGCCAGAAGTGCGCGTGATGGTAAATCCGGGCGGGCTGAACGAGAAATTCGCCAATGAGAATCTGACACATGCCGCCATCATCGTCTATCAGAAGAATGAGGAAATTCCTAATCAGGTGGCCGAGGGTCATGCCGATGTGATGATTACCGAAATTACTGAGGCTCCGTGGTATGTGCAGAATGACCCGCGACTTGCTGCGCCTCTCCTAAACACACCTTTCACTCACGGAGAGATAGGTGTGCTGATGCGCAAGGGTCAGGACGATCTCCTCACCCTTGTTAACACCGTTATCACCCAAATGAAGGCAGATGGTAGTCTCCGTCAGCTCCATGAAAAGTACGGGCTGGTGTATGGCTATGAATAGCGGCAATGTTCACTTGATCTTATATCCATCCGCAGTCTTCTTGAAGGCTTTCAGACGGATGGTATGCTGCTCGTGGTCGAAATACTTATTGGAATTGACATGCTTGCCGTTCACCCTGGTTTCAAAGTGCAGGTGCTCGGTAGTAGCACGGCCTGTACGTCCTGTCAGTGCGATGACCTGTCCTGCCCGCACGTAATCGCCTACCTTCACCAGATTCTTCGAGTTATGGCTGTAGTAAGTCTCCAGCCCATTAGGATGCTTGATACGAATCAGATTACCATATCCGCCAAATTTGCCTGAGAAGACCACCTCGCCATCAAAGGCCGCCAGGATCTGATCGTTGGCCTTAGTCTTGATGTCGGAACCTGAATGGTGGCGACGACCGCCATAAGGGCTGATGACCTTAGCTCCAGGCAGGGGATAGCACCACCACTGGCTGCTGTCACGCTGCTGCTGCACGACACCCTTACTCTGTGCGCAACCCGCCGTCAGGGTCAGCACCATACCAATCAACAGTAATATTGTCTTTGTCTTCATCGTCTTTCTATTTTAACATGATGGCAGTAAAGATTCTGCCTGATTGAATACCTAACCTGCGAGCTGAGAAATAACGGTCGGCATGCTGATAGGTACAGATGCCTGACAAGTAGATGGCTCGGACACCAGCCTCCTGCAACTGGATCTGATTGCACACGGGCAAGTCGATGTGCCATTTCTCGTCATGCCGACTGATGGCAGCCATCTCAAAGCCAGCAGCCGCAAAACTGTCGTACACCTCATCACCCACCTCGAAGCTGTCAAGCGAGATGCCAGGTCCTATCACAGCCCGCAATTGGGCGGGATCGGTTCCATACGACAGCTGCATCGCTGTCACGGCATGGTCGACGATTCGCTGTACCGTACCCCGCCATCCGGCATGAACGGCACATGCGGCATGTTGTTGCTCGTCGTACAGCAGCACGGGGATACAGTCGGCAGTAGACACGCCGATGCACAGTCCCGGCAGATTGGTCATTACAGCGTCAGCCTCCACACCCGTCTGGCTGGGATGGTCGATACGGACCACCTCGCGGCCATGCACCTGATGAGGCATGACAATCTGGTGGGCGGTGATACCCAGACACTGGGCAAGTGAAGCCTTGTTGGCAGCGATATGCTCTTCGCTATCGCCACAATAACCGTTGATATTAAAATCCGCATAGTTGCCCTGGCTGCAACCACCCTGACGGGTCGTGCTGAAGGCCACCACGCGGTTTCCCATGTCGTAATATGTCAGCTGGGGACTATTCATCCTCTTCGTATTCGTAGTCTTCCAACTCGTCGATATCCTCTATCTCGTCATCGTCAATGTATTCGATGTCCTCATCCTCGCCCTCATCAGCCAGTTCCTCGGCAAAGCGAGTCATATCCTTGTCGCGGTGCACCAGCGTGTCCTCGGCCATGACTGCCGTCAGCTTATTGCTCTCGGCATTCAGCTCGCGCCACAGCACATCTTTCAACTCGTCAAGACCCTTGTTAGCCACTGCCGAGATGAACACACAAGGCAGGTCGTCGGGCAGCGTCTCACGCAACATGTCGATCAGCTCGTCGTCGAGCAAGTCACACTTCGTAATGGCCAGCACACGGTGTTTGTCGAGCATCTCCGGATTAAACTGACGCAACTCGTTCAGCAGGATTTCATATTCACGCTTGATATCGTCAGTATCACCAGGCACCATGAAGAGCAACAGGGAGTTGCGCTCGATATGACGCAGGAAGCGGAGTCCGAGTCCCTTACCCTCAGAGGCTCCCTCGATGATGCCTGGGATGTCGGCCATCACAAATGACTTCTGGTCGCGATAGCCCACGATGCCGAGCGAGGGCTCCATCGTGGTAAAGGGATAATTGGCTATCTTGGGGCGCGCATTCGATAGCGACGAGAGCAGCGTCGACTTACCTGCATTGGGGAAGCCCACCAGTCCGACGTCGGCCAACAGCTTCAGTTCGAGAATGATAGTCATCTCCTGCATGGGCTCACCGGGCTGTGCAAAGCGCGGTGCCTGGTTGGTAGCCGTGCGGAACTGGAAATTGCCCAATCCGCCACGTCCACCTTTCAACAGCACGATTTCCTGTCCATCGTACGTCACGTCGCAGACATACTTTCCCGTCTCGGCATCGTAGACCACCGTACCACAAGGCACGTCGATATAAACATCCTTGCCGTCGGTACCATGACACTTGTCCTTGCCACCATTGCCTCCATGTTCGGCAAAGATGTGGCGTTCGTACTTCAGGTGCAACAGTGTCCAGTAGTTGTGGTTACCCCTTAGGATAATGCTGCCACCCTTGCCACCGTCGCCACCATCGGGTCCGCCATTGGGGTTATACTTCACATGACGAAGGTGCATTGACCCTCGTCCGCCCTTGCCCGAACGGCAGTAAATCTTGACGTAGTCTACGAAGTTTGATTCCATATCATTCTAGTATTACTAGTCTGACTAGTTGACTAGTTCGACTAGAGGTTATCTATAACCTTTTGGATATCGCCGAAGATACGCTCCAGGGTACCCAGTCCGTCGATATGATAGTGCAAGCCCTCATTCTTATACCACTCGATCAGCGGCTGAGTCTGCGAATGGTACACCACCAGGCGCTTCTTGATGGTCTCCTCATTATCATCAGCACGTCCGCTGTCCTTTCCACGTTTGATGAGTCGCTTCATCAGCTCGTCCTCTGGTACGTCCAGTTCCAGCATGGCAGCTACCTTGTCACCACGCTCGTCGAGCATCTTCTTCAAAGCCTCAGCCTGTGGGATGGTACGGGGAAATCCGTCGAAGATGACGCCCTTATGGCCACGTCCGAAAGAGTCGTAGACATTGGCCAGAATACTAATCATCAGATCGTCGGGTATCAAGTTGCCCTTATCGATATAACCCTGAGCCGTCTTGCCCAGTTCTGTACCTTTCTTAATCTCGCTACGCAACACGTCACCGGTCGAAATATGTCCCAGTCCGTAGTGTTCAATCAGCAGGTCGCTTTGTGTGCCCTTTCCTGATCCGGGAGCACCGAAAATTACAATGTTCTTCATCCTGATTCTCTTTTCTTGTTTGTTTTGGTTGATTTTGAATTCTTTTCCTTTATACCACAAGTCCGTCAGGAGGTCGCTCTTCCGCGCCTCCACATCACTGGGCAAATGTGGCAGTTTGATTTGTCTCATCTCTAAACGCTAAACTAAAGTATAGATCTCCTTCAATTGGCGTCCCTGCTGGTCGTAGTCCAGTCCGTAGCCCACAATGAAGTCATTGGGGATCGAGAAGGCAGCGTAGTCGATGTCGATAGGCTCCTTCAGCTTGTCAGGCTTCACGAAGAGCGTGCAGATATGGATGGAGGCGGGATTACGGGTGCCCAGCGACTCGATCATGTTCTTCATCGTGCCACCGGTGTCGACAATATCTTCTACGATAATCACCGTACGGCCACTGAGGTCTTCGTTGATGCCCAGCACCTCTTTCACCTTACCCGTCGACGTGGTACCTTGATAGGAAGCCAGCTTGACAAACGATATCTCACAAGGGATGGTCATCTCACGCATCAGGTCGGCGGCAAAGATGAACGAACCGTTCAACACACCCAACAGCAGAGGATTCTTACCCTCCATATCTTGGCTGATCTTGGCAGCCAGTTCCTTCACGCGCTTCTTAATCTCGGCTTCTGGAATCGACGTTTTGAACGTCTTATCCTTAATTTTAACGATACCCATTTGTTGCAAAAAATGAAATTTGGTACAAAATTACTAAATTTTCAGCAAAGAATGGTCATTGATTAGCATATTTTTCGTATTTTTGCACTCATCATGAAGATATTCACTGGCAATCAGATACAAGAACTCGATAAATATACCATCGAAAAAGAGCCCATTTCGAGCATCGATTTGATGGAACGCGCAGCCAAGGCACTGACCAACGCCATCACTGCAGCATGGCCTGCCGCCATGCCTGTTGTGGTCTTCGCAGGCCCTGGCAACAATGGTGGCGATGCGCTGGCCGTAGCCCGCATGATGGCAGAGAAGGGCTATCAGGTCATCGTCTATCTCTTCAACATCACCGGCCATCTGTCGACCGACTGTGCCGTCAACAAGAAACGGCTTATCGCCTGCAAACACATCCAACAGTTCATAGAGGTCACGCAAGAGTTCGACCCTCCGGTGCTGGACAAGTCGACACTGGTTGTCGACGGTCTGTTCGGCTCTGGTCTTAACAAGCCTTTGGCAGGCGGCTTCGCCTCACTGGTCAAGTACATCAATGCCTCGTCGCCTGAGGTGGCCAGCATCGATGTACCCTCAGGTCTGATGACCGAAGACAACACCTACAACGTGCGAGCCAACATCATCAGGGCTACTCGTACCTTTACCCTACAGCAGCCCAAGCTCTCCTTCCTGTTCCCCGAGAATCAGCCGTTTATCGGTCAGCTACATGTACTCGATATACAACTCAGCAAGGAGGGCATCCAAAAGATAGAGGCGCAATACACCCTGGTTGATGAAGCCGACGTCCGTTCAATGTGTCTGAAGCGCGATCCGTTTGCCCACAAGGGACAGATGGGTAATGCCCTGCTCATTGCTGGCAGTTTCTGCATGGCAGGAGCAGCCGTGCTGGCCGCCAAAGCCTGTCTGCGGGCTGGTGCTGGCAAAGTCACCGTCAACTCCCCCCGACGCAATATCAACATCCTGCAGACGGCCGTTCCTGAAGCCGTAGTACAGATGGGCAGTGAAGAAACCATCTTCGCGGAAGCCGTTGATACGGAAGACTTCCAAGCGCTAGGCATCGGTCCTGGTCTCGGACAGAGCGAGCAGACGGCCATCGCACTCATCACCCAGCTGCGCCGGTCACAATGCCCTATTGTTGCTGACGCCGATGCACTGAACATATTGGCCAACCACCGTGCCTGGATGCAACAGTTGCCCAAGGGCATCATCCTCACCCCCCACCCCAAGGAGTTCGACCGGATGGAAGGCCACTCTGCCGACAGCTACGAACGATTGGCAAAGGCGCGCAACCTGGCAGAACGTCTGCAGGGCTATGTCATCGTGAAAGGCCACCATACGGCTATCTGCATGTCCGACGGTCATATTCTGTTCAATTCGACAGGCAATGCTGGCATGGCTACCGCAGGAAGCGGTGACGTGCTGACAGGTATCATCACCGGACTATTGGCTCGTGGCTATAAGTCGCGCGAAGCCTGCATCGTAGGTGTCTATCTGCACGGACTGGCTGGCGACCTGGCTGCCGCTGACTTAGGCGAAGAGAGCCTGACTGCCGGTGATCTCATCCAGTATCTGCCCAAGGCTTTCAAACGATTGGGATAAAAAAAAGAAGGTATGCTGTTTGGCATACCTTCATTGATTATACTTACCTCAAATTACTCAGCAAGTTTTCCATCAGAACCGAGCACATTCACAATCTTGTGGATGTACATCTTCTTCATGTTCTCACGAGCGGGCTTCAGATACTGACGAGGATCGAAGTGATCAGGATGCTCAGCCAGATACTTACGGATGGCAGCTGTCATAGCCAGACGAGAGTCTGAGTCAATGTTGATCTTGCAGACAGCACTCTTAGAAGCCTCACGCAGCTGCTCCTCGGGGATACCTACTGCATCGGGCAGGTTGCCACCATACTTGTTGATGGTATCAACCTCGTCCTGAGGAACTGAAGATGATCCATGGAGCACAATGGGGAATCCAGGCAGTTTCTTCTCAATCTCATGCAGCACGTCGAATGCCAAGGGAGGAGGAACGAGCTTGCCAGTCTTCGGATCGCGTGTGCACTGCTCGGGCTTAAACTTGTAAGCACCGTGAGAAGTACCGATAGAGATAGCCAGTGAGTCGCAACCTGTGCGGGTAGCGAAGTCGATAACCTCCTCAGGCTTGGTGTAGTGGCTTACCTCAGAGGCAACCTCATCCTCAACACCAGCCAGCACGCCGAGCTCGCACTCAACGGTGACATCGTACTTGTGAGCATATTCTACAACCTGACGAGAAATCTTGATATTCTCCTCGTAAGGCAGCGAGCTACCGTCGTACATCACTGACGAGAAGCCCATGTCGATACAATCCTTGCAAAGCTCGAAGCTGTCACCGTGGTCGAGGTGCAGCACAATCTCAGGATGAGCGCAACCCAGCTCCTTAGCATAAGCCACAGCACCCTCGGCCATGTAACGCAGAATAGTAGCATTAGCATAGTTACGGGCACCCTTCGACACCTGCATGATAACGGGTGACTTTGTCTCTACAGCAGCCTGAACGATAGCCTGCATCTGCTCCATCGTGTTGAAGTTGAAAGCGGGGATAGCATAGCCACCGGCTACAGCTCTCTTGAACATCTCGCGGGTATTAACGAGACCTAAATCCTTGTAATTTACCATAATTGTTTTAATATTAAATGTTAGTTGAAAATCTATCTGACCGCAAAGTTAGTAAATTCTTTCGGAAAAGAAAAAATAAAAAGGCACGGATTACGCAGATTTCACGGATTTTAAGTTTTTCCGTACTGTCTGTGTGACCCGTGCCAGGGAAAATGCAAACTACGCGTTGCAAAAATTACTTCTCAGCGGGCTCGATGAACTTCCAAATGCAAGCAGCCAGAGCACCACCTACAAAGGGACCTACGATGAAGATCCAGAGGTTAGCCAGTGCGGTGCCTCCCTGGAAGATGGCAGGAGCCAGCGAACGGGCGGGGT
The DNA here is from genome assembly GCA_015060535.1 of Prevotella sp. Taxonomy (GTDB): domain Bacteria; phylum Bacteroidota; class Bacteroidia; order Bacteroidales; family Bacteroidaceae; genus Prevotella. The sequence goes on along the minus strand of SUYH01000021.1, from coordinate 24,432 downwards.
TAACCGAAGTGCCCGTGTAGCGGATGCAAACGAGGTGAACCAATACGAGGCTCAGACCGATAGCCAGACCAGCGAAGTTGTTGGTGGCACCATTGGTCTTGGCTGTAGCACCCAGCACTACGAGTACGAAAACACAGGTGAAGATGATCTCAGCCAGCAGACCACCCAGCATCGAGACATTAGCCTGAAGGTCGTTAGCGCCCGTGCCTTCCAAGCCAGGAACATTCTGCGTCAGGACATAGAGCAGTGCGCTGCCGATGAAGGCACCAATGCACTGGAAGAGCATATACATGCAGCCCTCCTTGGCATCCATACGACCAGCAACCATGCAACCCAGTGTGATGGCAGGATTGATGTGGCAACCCGAAATACCGCCAATGGTATAAGCCATAGCCACAACAGCCAAGCCGAAGGCAAAGGCCGTACCCACCACAGCGGGGATATTGTTAATAGGATCACAACCCAGACTGACAGCAACGCCGCAGCCCATCAGTACGAGCACCATTGTGCCCACCATCTCAGCTAAATACTTTTTCATAACTTTTAATTAGATTAATGGATGAATTATAATCGATACAATTTAAACGCAAAAGTAGGAATTTTATTTGATACTTGCAAGCAAAATCGATAAAATCATTACTTTTCGGTATATTTGAAATAGCCGAAGTCTGCCGACTCTTCTCCTTCGACATACATACCCACCACAGCACCGGTGAAGCCGCCCACCACTTCGGTACTGAGCAGTGAACAGTTGTGCTGGGCCAAGGTCTCGTAATGGGTGCCATCGAGCGAATATTCAAAGCGGTAATGGTTACCATCGCTCGCGATGCGAAGCTTCACCTTACTACCTTGAGCAATCTGTGCCATCTGCTGACCATTGATGCTCTTGACGGTATGGTCGGCCACAACGCACACCGTGCCCGTCATGTATTTCTCGACACTGACTTCCATATGTCCCTCATTAATCTGGTAGACGGTGAGTCCTGCCTTGCAGCCGAAGCCCATCTTCTCGGTGTCAATCTCGGTCTCCATGGTGAAACGCTCGCTCTCCTGGCGACGGCCGAGGAAGGTCGGCTGGTTGTTCTCTGTGAGTGAGCTGTGGCCACGAAGACGGAAACCTTCTCCCACACGCTGATAGTTGGCAGCAAGGGGGTTCTGGATATAGATCCAGTCATGCTGTCCGGTGGTGGTGGCTTTCACCTCCTTGGCAGCAATACCCTTGACCTGCATCAGCGTGTCGATGGGGTTGCCACCATTGATGACGGGCCACTTGTTTTTCTCCCATGTCATAGGAGCCAAGTAGGTCTCACGACCAATGTGGTGATAAGAGCCACCGAAGTTGCGATAGGCCAGGAACACCACCCACCAGGAGCCGTCCTTCGCCTGTACGAAATCGCCATGACCGGTACCTTGTATCTGCATGCCCTGACCAGCCATCGAACAGTTGGTGAGCAGTGGGTTAGCCGGATTCGACACATACGGACCGTCTATCTTCTTCGAGCGGGCAATGGTCAGTCGGTGAGCCAGCTCCGTGCCTCCCTCGGAGATGAGCAGGTAGTAGTAGCCATCCTTCTTGTACAGATGCGGACCTTCGGGATAGCGGCCACCCGTACCACGCCACAGCGCCTTGCTCTTGGTCAGCTGCTTGCCCGTTGCTGGGTCTATCTCGCAGAGCATGATGGTATTGTCGGGGTTGCTGACCATGTAGCACTTGCCGTTCTCGAACCACAGCGAGGGGTCGATGCCCTGCTGCTCCAGCCAGATGGGTTCGCTCCACGGGCCTGCCGGATTCTTGGCAGTCACCATGAAGTTGCCCCCGTTGCCCACATTGGTGGTAATCATATAGTACGTGCCCTCGTGGTAGCGGATGGTGGGCGCGTAGATGCCCAACCACGACGAGGTACCCTTGAGGGGCAGCTGGCTCTCACGGTCCAGTACGTTGCCTATCTGTTGCCAATTCACCAAATCCTTGGAGTGGAAGATGGGCACGCCGGGGAAATACTGGAACGACGAGTTGACCAGATAGAAGTCGTCGCCCACCCTACAGACCGAGGGGTCGGGGTGGAAGCCGGGGATGATGGGATTGCGCAACTGCTGTGCAGAGGAAGCCAGTGCACAAAGGAAAACGGTTAGTAAAATGATGGCCCTTTTCATTGTTTTTTGAGGTTTGACGATGCAAAGATAAAAAAAAATTCTTACCTTTGCAAACATGATGACAGAAAATCCATATATCCAGCAATTTCCTGAGTTGATGGCCGGCAAGACGGTCCTGTATTGTCACGGTTTCGCCAGCAGCGGCCAGTCGGGCACGGTGACCCGCCTGCGCGAAGTATTACCCAACGCCCGCGTCATAGCCCCCGACCTGCCCATACACCCCCGCGAGGCCATCAGTCTGCTGCACGAAGTGTGCCAGAATGAGCAGCCCAACCTCATCATCGGCACGTCGATGGGTGGCATGTATGCCGAACAGCTGCGAGGGTTCTACCGCATCTGCGTCAATCCCGCCCTCGAGATGGGCGAGACGATGAAGAGTCACGGCATGACCGGCACGCAGCAGTTTCAGAACCCCCGCAAAGACGGCGTTCAGGAGTTCTACGTCGACAAAGCCTTGGTCAAGGAGTACAAGGAGCAGTCAGAACAGCGCTTCGTGGGCATCACCGACGAGGAGCGCCAGCGTGTCTACGGACTCTTTGGCGACGAAGACACGACGGTCGACACCTACCCGATGTTCAGCGCGCATTACCCGCAGGCGCTCCATTTCCACGGCGAGCACCGCATGAACGACAAGAGTTTCATGCACTCGGTCGTCCCCGTCATCCGCTGGATTGACGATCAGCAGGAAGGTCGTCAGCGTCCTATTATATATATAGGTATAGAGACGCTGATGGATTCCTATCAGAAGCCCGCCTCGTCGATGATGAAGACCGTGCGCCAGCTCATCGAGCACTACCAGGTATACTTCGTCGGCGAACAGGAAGCCGCCTGTGCCCCCTGGCTCGAAGAGCACGTCAACGTGCCCGCCTGGCGTCACACCGTCTACACCTACCGCCGCGACCTGCTCTACGGCGACTATCTCATTGCCCGACAAAAAGAGGGTGACACGATGGCCACCCTCCTGGAGTTCGGTTCCGACACCTTCAAGACTTGGGAAGATGTAGGAGAGTTCTTTTCACGTCTTGGCGGACAATAGGGCGTCAACTCACATTCCGCATCTATTATCGTGGCCCGCTTGCCGGAGCGACCCTAGTAGAAGGTCTCATCAAAAAAGAAAGGCATGCTAATAAACGGGTTCCAGCCCTCGCCCTACCTTTTTTATTATGTATTAAGGAAGCAGCACCACGCCATGCTGTTTCTTGCCGTCCATCATGATGCGGAGCGGACGGTCAAAGCGGACATGGCGCACAAACTGGGTTTCCTCGACGGCGGGCATGGCGTCGAGGACATTTTTTTGCAGCACGCCATCGCCCGTATAGGTATTGACGGTGAAGTAGCCCACCCCGAACGAGGTGAGGTTCTGGAAGAAGTGGGTGCCTTGCGAGGGGTCTACGTGGTAGTTCTTCAGCCCAGCCTCGACGATGACGCGGGCGGCAGAGATATGGGGCCACTTGACGGGGATGCCCAGCCAATAGTCGCTGGAGCCCCACCGACCCGGACCAATGAGCACGTAGTTCTTGTCTTCTGCCAGAAAACGACGGTTGATCTGCTCTATCTCGTCGGCTATCTGCGGGTTGTTGGCTGCCGTGAAGTCGTCGTCGGTCTTGACATAGACCACGTCGACCACATCCTCGGAGATGCCATGGCCCAGCGAGTTGTGGGAGCGCAACAGACACTGCTCGTCGGGAATGGCTGCCAGGTCTTCGTCGAGCACTTGCTTGGAGTCGACGATAGGACGGATCTGCAACAGGTAGAACTCGCCGCTGACCGTCAGGCCGTTGCCCTTCTCCAGATTGCAGGCGAATTCTATCTCGACAGGGCGCCGCATCTCCTCGGAGCCAAACTTCTGCGAGAGCTGCAGAATCTCAGGCAGCGGGAACATGCCATGCTGCAGTACACCAGAGAAGGAGATGACCTTACGGCCTCCCTCATAGATACCATCGCGGATAATCTGGTCATTGGGATCATAGGTAGAGGCTATGCCGTTGAGCGACTGGTCCTTGTCGGCCTCACGGACGCGCAGGTTCAGAATGTTGAAACCGTCGTCCACCTTGAAATCATCACCCACATGCGACATGTCGAGGGCATAGAAGCGGGTCTGTGTCTCCTTCAGTGCCGTATCCATCTCTGATGTTTGCAGCACCTGGTTGGGATGGTAGGGTGACACACGCAGCGTCTGTCCACCATCGACGATATATTTACCCAGTCCGAGGGCCAGCGACGCGATGCCTTCCTCAGCCAGCTCGTCGCCAATGGGATAATAGTTCAACGAGCGCAGCACACCCGAGAAAGTCGGATAGAAGCGGGTGCCATACTGCTTGCCCACCACCTCTTGCAGAATGACGGCCATCTTCTCCTGGTCGATGACGTTGCTGGTAGCTGTCATGTAGGCCTTTGAGTCCTTATAGTAGACGGAGGCATAGACACCCTTAATGGCACAGGCCAGCATGCGTAGCATCTCGTACTTATCCTCCAGATAGGGTATCATATAGGTGGAGTAGATGCCGGCAAAGGGCTGGTAATGGGAGTCCTCGAGCAAAGACGATGAACGCACGGCAATAGGCGACTTCACCGCATCGAAGAAGGTGAAGAAGTCGGCTATCAGCGCATCGGGCAACTGCGCACGCAGGAAGTGTTGCAGGATATCCTCGTCGGAGGCATCGCTCAGGGCAATACCCCACAGGTTGTTCTTGTCCATGAACTCATCGAAGAAGTCGGTACAAAGCACGACGGTCTTCGGTATCTGGACAGTAGCATTGGGAAACTGGTTCAGTTCAGGATGGCGCTTGATGATGTTGTCGAGAAACGCCAGGCCACGACCTTTACCACCCAGCGAGCCTTCACCGATGCGGGCGAAGTGGGCGTAACGGTCGAACTTCAGACGGTCGAAGACAGCCACGACACCGATGTTCTTCATGCGGCGATACTGCACGATGGCGTCGAAGATAATCTGGCGGTGGGCGTCGACATCCTTCAGCTTGTGCCACGTAACGGTCTTCAGGAACTGCGACACGGGGAAGATGGCGCGCGCACAGAGCCAGCGGCTCATGTGGTTGCGCGAGACGTGGTAGAGCATCGAGTCGTTGGGAATCTTGAAGATGTTGTCCTGCAATTCCTTCAGTGTGCTGACACGAGCCACCTCCTCACGCGTCACTGGGTCGCGGAAGATGAAATCGCCAAAACCCATGTGCTCCTCGATAAGCTGACGCAGGTCGACGTTCATCTTCTTCGAGTTCTTGTCTACGAAGTGGAAGTGTTCGCGCTCAGCTTTCTCCTTGTTGGCTATCTCAGAGCTCTGCAGGATGAGCGGCACATACTCGTCGCGGCGACGAATCTCACGGAGCAGCTTCAGTCCGGCCTCCGCGTCGCCTTCCTCCACATGGGCCAGCCGCCCGTTGACACCCTTCATGGGGAAACGCGTATCGCTGATGACTCCCAGCACGTTGTTGGCATACATCTCATACCAGTGGATGGCCTCTTCGTAGGTGGTAGCCAGCACCACCTTGGGACGTCCGCGCTTTCGCTGGGCAGCAGCGTGGGGATTGAGCGCCTCAGTAGAGAAATTCTTCGACTGCGCCAGGATATAATTATAAAGGTTAGGCAGCACCGACGAGTAGAAGCGGATATTATCCTCAACGAGCAGAATCATCTGTACGCCCGCCTCCTTGATGTCGTGCTCGATGTTCATCTGGTCTTCTATCAGCTTGATGATAGACAGGATGAGGTTTGTATTGCCCAGCCAACAGAACACGTAGTCGAAAATCGACATGTCCTCGTGCTCAATGCGCTTGGTGATGCCGTGCGAGAACGGGGTCAGCACGACGCAAGGCACGTGGGGGGCCATCATCTTCACATCGCGCGCCACGGCGAAGGCATCGTTGTCGGCATTGCCCGGCATGCAAATCACCAAGTCGATGTCGGTGGTCTGCAACACGTGGTCAGCTTCCTCCGTCGTAGACACCTGGGTGAACGTGGGCGGGTAACGCAGACCCAGCTCCATATACTCGTCGAAGATTTTCTCGTCTACGCGTCCGTCGTCCTCCAGCATGAAGGCATCGTAGGGGTTAGCCACTATCAATACATTGAAGATGCGCTTCGTCATCAAGTTGACAAACGAGACGTCTTTCAGGAAAAAATTGTTGAACTCCTGAGGGATATTTGTTGTCGTCGTACTCATGTAGTCGTTCTATCTTTAGGGCACAAAGATAGTAAAATAGCGTGAATTGCACGTGCGTATTTAACAAAATGTAACCTTTTACGCAAAATATTCCATGAATTTCTTGGTCATTTGAATAAAAGTTCCTATTTTTGCGTTGTGATAATAACACATTGACCATATTATAGAACTATAAATAACGATACTATGAACGTTGAAAAAATCATGCAAGGCCTGGAGCAGAAACACCCAGGCGAGGCAGAGTTCCTGCAAGCAGTAAGAGAAGTGTTGGTTTCTATCGAGGATGTGTACAATCAACATCCTGAGTTTGAGAAGGCTAAGATTATCGAGCGACTGGTGGAGCCCGAGCGTATCACTACGTTCCGTGTGCCCTGGGTTGACGACAAGGGCGAGGTTCAGGTGAACATCGGCTATCGTGTTCAGTTCAACTCAGCCATTGGTCCGTATAAAGGAGGCCTGCGTTTCCATCCATCAGTAAACCTGAGCATCTTGAAGTTCCTTGGCTTCGAGCAGACCTTCAAGAACGCACTGACCACACTGCCTATGGGTGGCGGTAAGGGTGGTAGCGATTTCAGCATCCGCGGCAAGAGCGACAATGAGGTAATGCGCTTCTGCCAGGCCTTCATGTGCGAATTGTACAAGGTGATTGGTCCCGACATGGACGTGCCTGCTGGCGACATCGGCGTAGGAGGACGTGAGATTGGCTATCTGTTCGGTATGTATAAGAAGGTGACCAGCCAGTTCCATGGTGCCACACTGACGGGCAAGGGCATAGAATGGGGCGGTTCTATCCTGCGCCCGGAGGCTACGGGTTATGGTGCACTCTACTTTGTCAACCACATGATGAAGACACATGGTCTTGACATCAAGGGCAAGACGGTAGCCCTGTCAGGCTTCGGCAATGTGGCCTGGGGTGCTGCCAAGAAGGCTACCGAGCTGGGCGCCAAGGTAATCACCATCAGCGGTCCCGACGGTTACATCTACGACCCTGCCGGTCTAGACGACGAGAAAATAGAATACATGCTGGAACTGCGCGCATCGGGTAACGATGTCTGTGAGCCCTATGCCGAGGAGTTCGATGGTGCAACCTTCTACGCTGGCAAGAAGCCTTGGGAGCAGAAGGCTGATATCTACCTGCCCTGTGCTACGCAGAACGAGCTGAATGGTGCTGATGCCGACAAGATACTGGCTCAGAAGCCGCTATGTGTCGCTGAGGTGTCGAACATGGGATGCACCGCCGAGGCTGTCGATAAGTTCCTGGCTGCGGGTCAGCTGTTTGCTCCAGGCAAGGCCGTCAATGCTGGTGGCGTAGCAACGAGTGGACTAGAGATGACGCAGAACTCGATGCGTATGGCTTGGACGGCAGAAGAGGTAGACCAGCGTCTGCACCAGATCATGTCGGGCATCCATGAGCAGTGCGTCAAGTACGGCAAGCAGCCCGATGGCTACATCAACTACGTGAAGGGTGCCAATGTAGCCGGATTCATGAAAGTTGCCAAAGCAATGTTAGCACAAGGTGTTGTATAAGATTATCCTCATCATAACATTCGCCTTAATAGGTTTTACCCCTCTGCAAGCCCAAAAGCAGCAGAGGGGCAAAGCCTCTTTCTATTCCAGGAAACTCTTCGGTCGCAAGACGGCCAGCGGTGAACGGCTGCATCCGGACAGTCTGACATGTGCCCACCGCAGCTATCCCTTTGGCACCAAACTCATGGTGTATAACCCCGCCAACGGGCGTAGCGTCATTGTGAAAGTGACCGACCGTGGACCATTTGTCCGTGGTCGCATTATCGACCTGTCATGGCGAGCTGCCAAGGAACTGGGTATCCTCTCTCAAGGTGTAGCAATGGTTGTCGTACAAAAGGCCAGCAGTTTCATCGTTCCTTTCCAACCCACTGATGAGATTGAGATTCCGGAACTGGATTTGGAGACCAACGAAGGTGCTCCCGGCATGGTGCCGTTCTGGAAAGACCTGAAGGCTACTACCGCTTCCGAGTCTGAACAATGATCTCCTTCGTCTGGGCAGCCATCTCCTGATTACCCTGTTTCACACCCATCTGAATAACGACCTCCCCATCTTTCAATTTCTTATCAGGTAAGATCGTAGCGGTATAGCGTATGCCGCTATTGGGAGCAATGCTCTCCACATGCAGGTTGGGCGATATCTGGATATGTTTATTGCCTGACACATCGGTCACAGTGGGCTGGATATCATAGATCGTCACAGCTGAGCGGTTCATCACCTCAAACACGACGCGACACTCCTCGCCAGGACACATCACACCGTTGTTGTCACCATCTATAAAGCGGGCATTACGAATCTCTATCTGGGGAGATGTCATACGGATAGACTCCACCTTGGAACGCTGACCCTGTGGTCCTGCCCCATCAAACGTGATACGGTCGTCACCGCTATTGGTGGCATCAAAACCACTGTCGTCACTGCTACTATAGTTTCCATTGCCGTAACGGTCGTTGTCATAGCCACTTTTGCCACGCTGATAGCCATAACGGTCACGCTGATAGGCTTCATATTTCTTCTGCTCTTGCTGATCGGCAGCAGCACCTACGGCTGCACCGATAGCGGCGCCACCTGCCATACCCACGATGGTTCCGATGTCATGACCACGCCATCCGCCGGAAATGCCTCCTATGGCTGAACCTAAGATAGAACCGAAGGCAGCGCCTGTAGCAGCTCCTTCACCAGTGTATGTACCGCAGCTACTCATCAGCAACATACTACTCATTAATATCAATGCAATCTTCTTCATAACCATTACTTCTTAGATTTCACAGTGCAAAGATAAGAAGTTTCCGGTTAGCTTCAAGGGGAATTTCCCGAAAAAGCGAGAGGAAATTCCCTATTTCATCAAAAAAAATGGGATGCCACACCACGTGCAGCATCCCACCCTATTGGGATTTCAATCGAAATATTACTCAGCCTTAGCCTCTTCAGCAGCAGGTGCCTCTGCGGCAGGTGCCTCCTCTACAGCGGGAGCAGCAGCCTCGGCAGCGGGAGCCTCTGCCTTAGGAGCGGCCTTGCGCGAACGACGAGTCTTCTTCTCTGCCTTAGGAGTCTTGAGCATGTTCTCATCGAAGTCAACGAGCTCGATGAAAGCGATGTCAGCAGCGTCGCCCTGACGGCTTCCGAGCTTGATGATGCGGGTATAGCCACCGGGACGGTCGCCTACCTTCTGGGCTACAGGGCCAAAGAGCTCTTTCAGGGCTTCCTTGTTCTGCAGATAGCTGAATACTACACGACGGCTGTTAGTGCTGTCGTCCTTTGAGCGCGTGATGAGGGGCTCAACATATTTCTTAAGTGCCTTTGCCTTGGCGAGGGTCGTAGTGATTCTTTTGTGCATGATCAGCGAGATGGCCATGTTGGCAAGCATGGCACGGCGGTGATCAGCAGTACGGCCCAGATGATTGAATTTCTTTCCGTGTCTCATTTTTGTTTTTACTCTTTATCAAGTTTGTATTTTGAAATATCGGTTCCAAACGACAGATTCAGACTCTCGAGCAAATCATCAAGCTCAGTGAGCGATTTCTTACCGAAGTTACGGAACTTGAGGAGATCGGTCTTGTTGTACTGTACGAGATCGCCAAGGGTCTCAACATCGGCAGCCTTCAGACAGTTGAGGGCACGAACTGAGAGATTCATGTCAACCAACTTGGTCTTGAGCAACTGACGCATGTGCAGTACTTCCTCGTCGAACTCCTGGTTGCCATCGACGTCATTGTTCTCCAGTGTGATCTTCTCGTCGGAGAAGAGCATGAAGTGGTAAATGAGGATCTTGGCAGCCTCTTTCAAGGCGTCCTTCGGGTGTATGGAACCATCCGTCGTTACCTCCAACACGAGCTTATCGTAGTCGGTCTTCTGCTCAACACGATAGGGCTCTACGCTGTACTTAACGTTGCGGATTGGGGTGTAGATTGAGTCAATGGCTATCACATTGACGTCGGTGCAGAACTCGCGATTCTCATCAGCGGGAACATAGCCGCGACCTTTGTTGATAGTCAGGTCAATCTGCATCGAAGCTTTGGAATCTAAATGACAAATCACCAAATCGGGATTTAACACTTCAAATCCAGTCAGATACTTGCCTATATCACCGGCTTTAAACTCGGTAGAATTCTCGACAGTGATGGAGACTTTCTCGTTCTCGAATTCTTCCACTACTTGCTTGAACCGAACTTGCTTCAGGTTCAAGATAATGTTGGTAACATCTTCCTTAACACCAGGTACTGATGAGAATTCATGCTCAACACCAGCAATGCGGATGGTGTTGATGGCATAACCCTCAAGCGATGAAAGAAGTATGCGGCGCAGGGCATTACCAATAGTAACGCCGAAACCAGGCTCCAAAGGACGGAATTCGAACTTGCCGAACTTGTCCGAAGCCTCCAACATTACGACTTTATCAGGTTTTTGAAATGCTAATATCGCCATTAATTTAAATGATTTTAGTTCTTAGAGTACAACTCAACGATTGACTGTTCCTTAATATTCTCAGGGATGTCGGCACGCTCGGGCAGGTGCAGGAACTTACCGCTCTTGGTCTGCTCGTCCCACTCAATCCAGGGATATTTGCTGTGGTTAAAACCAGCAAGAGCAGCCTCGATAACCTCGAGTGACTTGGCCTTCTCACGAACACCAACAATCTGACCAGGCTTTACCTGATAAGAAGGAATATTCACTACCTGTCCGTCAACAACAATATGCTTGTGGCCTACCAACTGACGTGCAGCGGCACGCGTGGGAGCAAGGCCCAAACGGAACACTACGTTGTCAAGACGGCTCTCGAGCAACTGAAGCAGCACCTCACCGGTGATACCCTCAGCTTTAGCGGCCTTCTCAAACAAATTACGGAACTGGCGCTCAAGAACACCATAGGTGTACTTAGCCTTCTGCTTCTCTGCCAACATGACAGCATACTCCGACTGCTTGCGGCGACGGTTGTTGCCATGCTGTCCCGGGGGGAAGTTCCTACGGGACAAAACTTTGTCCGGGCCGAAGATGGCTTCTCCAAATCGGCGGGCAATTTTTGATTTCGGTCCAATATATTTTGCCATAATTCTAAAATAAATTGCTAATGATTAAACACGACGACGCTTGGGAGGACGGCAGCCATTGTGTGGCAGTGGCGTAACGTCTACAATCTCGATAACCTCAATACCGGCTCCATGGCAGGCACGGATAGCAGACTCACGTCCATTACCGGGACCCTTCACATAGGCCTTCACCTTACGCAGACCGAGGTCGAAAGCGACCTTAGCGCAATCCTCAGCGGCCATCTGGGCTGCATACGGAGTGTTCTTCTTAGAACCACGGAAGCCCATCTTACCAGCAGAAGACCAAGAGATAACCTGACCCTCGTCGTTGGCGAGTGATACAATAATATTATTAAAAGAACTGTGTACGTGGAGCTGACCAATAGCGGTAACCTTCACGTTTCTCTTCTTTGAAGTGACTGTTTTCTTTGCCATAACTTTAAACTTTAAACCTTAAACTTTAAACTTACTTCGTGGCCTTCTTCTTGTTTGCAACAGTCTTCTTCTTACCTTTACGGGTACGAGCATTGTTCTTGGTGCTCTGACCACGTACGGGCAGACCGTTACGATGACGGACTCCACGATAGCAACCAATATCCATCAGTCGCTTGATGTTCAACTGGATCTCACTGCGGAGATCACCTTCTACTTTGAATTCAGCGCCGATGATTTCACGGATCTTAGCTGCCTGGTCGTCACTCCATTCGTTGACTTTCAGGTCGCGGCTCACGCCGGCCTTGTCCAAAATCTTTGCTGAACTACTTCGACCAATACCATAGATATAGGTCAATGCGATTTCGCCACGCTTCTCCTGGGGCAAATCTACTCCAACAATTCTTATTGCCATTTGTTAAACTAAAAAAATAATAAAGTTAAAATTCGAATTTTCGCTAAAAAGCATGCAAAGGTACGTAGAATTTCTGATATTCCACTACCCTTTTATGCTTATTTAACATAAAAATCAACCCTGACGCATCTTATACTTGGGGTTCTTCTTGTTGATAACGAACAGACGACCCTTGCGACGTACAATCTTGCAATCGGGGGTGCGCTTCTTCAATGATGCTCTTGTCTTCATAATAATAAACCTAATTATTTGTATCTAAATACAATTCGTCCTTTTGTCAGGTCGTAGGGGCTCATCTCTACCTTCACCTTGTCGCCGGGCAGGATCTTGATGTAGTGCATACGCATCTTCCCGGAAATGTGAGCGATGATGGGCACTCCATTCTCTAACTCTACTCGGAACATGGCATTAGATAATGCCTCCACAATAGTTCCGTCTTGCTCAATAGCGCCTTGTTTTGCCATACTAATATAATTTGCCTTCAATAATCTCTACTTCCTCAAACGAAGAAAGAATCTCTGCCTTGCCCTTACGGACGGCCAGCGTGTGCTCAAAATGGGCTGCGGGCTTACCATCGCGCGTACGTACCGTCCAACGGTCGTTAGCGTCGAGGTAGATATCTCGCTTTCCCATGGTGATCATCGGCTCGATAGCAATACACATATTAGCTTTCAACATGATGCCATTGCCGCGATGACCATAATTGGGCACCTGTGGGTCTTCATGCATCTCACGGCCAATACCATGACCTGTCAGTTCACGAACGACACCGTAACCATGGGCTTCACAGTGGTCCTGGACAGCACTACTGATATCACCCAGATGGTGGCCTGCCACTGCCTGCTCGATACCCTTATAAAGAGATTCCTTCGTGATGCGGAGCAACTCCTTGACCTCAGGGCTGACCTCACCGACACAAAACGTGTAACAGGAGTCACCGCAAAAGCCGTTGAGCAGCGTTCCACAGTCGATGGAGATAATGTCGCCGTCCTTCAGTACAGTTGTTGCATTGGGCACTCCGTGTACTACGGCTTCATTCACCGAGGTGCAGATGCTGGCAGGGAACGGCCCTCCATAGGGATTGGGGAAACCCTTGAAAGTAGGAATTGCTCCATTGTCGCGAATAAACTCGTCGGCAATATGATCCAACTGGAGGGTCGTTACGCCAGGCTTGATATGTTTTGCTAATTCGCCAAGAGTCTTACCAACAAGTTGGTTGGCCTGACGCATCAGCTCGATTTCGTCTTCAGTCTTCAGAAATATCTTCATACTGACTTAGTAGGCACTCACTCCGCCACGTCCGTGGATACGGCCAGAATTGAGCAGACCGTCGTAGTGGCGCATGAGCAGATGGCTCTCAATCTGCTGGAGCGTGTCAAGCACAACACCAACAAGAATCAGCAGAGAAGTTCCGCCGAAGAACTGAGAGAAAGCATCCTGCACGTTCAACAGTCCTGCCAAAGCAGGCATGATGGCGATGAAAGCGATGAACAGCGAACCAGGCAGCGTGATGCGTGACATCACGGTGTCAATAAAGTCGGCTGTCGGCTTACCAGGCTTGATGCCAGGGATAAAGCCATTGTTGCGCTTCATATCCTCAGCCATCTGAGTGGGGTTGAGCGTGATAGCAGTATAGAAATAGGTGAATGCGATAATCAGCAGAGCAAAGATGATGTTGTAAGTCCAGCTATGATGATCAAGCATGGAACGAACAAACCAGTTTGCATTCTCGGGAGCTGCATACTGAACGAATGCCAGGGGAATAAACATCAGTGCCTGAGCAAAGATGATAGGCATCACATTAGCTGCGAAGAGCTTCAGAGGAATATACTGACGGGCACCACCGTACTGCTGGTTGCCTACAAGACGCTTTGCATACTGTACGGGCACCTTGCGGACACCCTGTACCAAAACGATAGCTGCACAAACAACTGCATAGAGAATGATGATCTCAACGAGGAACATCACCAGACCACCACCAGTGATGGCGGTGAAACGAGAGGTTACCTCCTGGATGAACGCCTGGGGAAGGCGTGCAATAATACCAATCATAATGATCAGCGAGATACCATTACCTATGCCCTTATCCGTAATGCGTTCTCCAAGCCAGAGGATGAACATACTGCCGGCAGCCAGGATAATCGTGGCGGGGAATACGAATACCGACCAACTGATACCTGTTGCCAAGGCAGCACCAGCCTGCATCTTCAGATTGATGAGATAGCTCGGTGCCTGGAACAGCAGAATAGCTACTGTCAGGTACCGAGTATAAGTCATAATCTTCTTGCGGCCGCTCTCACCCTCGCGCTGCATCTTCTGGAAATAAGGCACAGCAACAGCGAGGAGCTGCATAACGATAGAAGCAGAGATGTAAGGCATGATTCCAAGCGCAAAGATAGATGCGTTGGAGAATGCACCACCGGAGAACATGTCAAGCAGCGACATCAGACCGCCGGCAGTCTGCGACTGCAGCTTGTCCAACAGGGCTGGATTGATACCTGGAAGTACTACGAATGAACCGAAACGGTAAATCGCTACGAACAGAAGCGTAATAAGGATACGCTGACGCAGATCCTCAATCTTCCAAATGTTCTTCAGTGTCTCTATTAACTTCTTCATTGTCGTCTATTAGATAATTGTTGCGTTACCACCAACTGCCTTGATTGCTTCCTCGGCAGTCTTAGAGAATGCGTTAGCTTCAACGTCTACTTTTGCTTTCAACTCACCGTTACCGAGAATCTTCACCAGTTCCTTGCCATTGGTCAGACCGGCAGCTACCAACTCTGCAATGCCAATCTTGGTGAGGTTCTTCTCCTCAGCCAGCTTCTGGAGGGTAGAGAGATTAACTGCAAAGTACTCCTTGTGGTTGATGTTCTTGAAGCCAGACTTCGGAACACGGCGCTGCAGTGGCATCTGACCACCTTCGAAACCAATCTTCTTCTTGTAACCTGAGCGAGCCTTGGCACCCTTGTGACCACGGGTAGAGGTACCACCGAGACCAGAACCTGGTCCGCGGCCAATTCTACGACGTGAGTGAGTAGAGCCCTCAGCTGGTTTTAAAGTATGTAGTTTCATAATCGTATCTATTTAAAAATTGTGATTAAATTAATCGATAACTTCCACCAAGTGGTGAACCTTACGAATCATACCGCGGATAACAGGACTGTCCTCCTTCTCAACAACCTGGGAAATCTTGTGAAGACCCAGTGCCTCGAGGGTGCGCTTCTGATCTACGGGATAACCGATCTTGCTCTTAATCTGCTTAATCTTAATTGTTGCCATAGTTCTGTTCTCCTTTTATCCTCTAAATACTTTTTCCATACTGATTCCACGTGTACCTGCGATGGTGTAAGCATCACGCATCTGGCTCAGAGCCACGATAGTAGCCTTCACGAGGTTGTGGGGGTTAGAAGAACCCTTCGACTTAGCGAGGACATCCTTCACACCGACACTCTCCAAAACGGCACGCATAGCACCACCAGCTACAAGACCGGTACCGGCAGCTGCAGGCTTCAGGAATACCTGAGCACCGCCAAAGCGAGCTTCCATCTCATGAGGAATAGTACCCTTGAGTAAGGGAACCTTTACCAGATTCTTCTTGGCTGCCTCTACACCCTTGGCAATAGCGGCGGTAACCTCACCTGCCTTGCCCAGACCCCAGCCGATAATGCCGTTGCCGTCGCCGACAACAACAATAGCTGCGAATGTAAAGGTGCGACCGCCCTTTGTTACCTTAGTAACACGGTTGATGGCAACCAGTCTGTCTTTCAATTCAATATCACTATTTACCTTAACTTTGTTCATTGCCATAATCGTTTAAAATTTAAGTCCACCTTTACGAGCTGCATCAGCCAGTGACTTTACACGGCCATGGTAGAGGTAACCATTACGGTCGAAGACAACGGCAGTAACGCCAGCCTCCTGAGCCTTCTTGGCAACCATCTCACCAACCTTCTCAGCCTGCTCAATCTTAGGCATAGCCTCAAGACCGAGAGAAGATGCAGATGCAAGTGTTTTACCTTCCAAATCGTTAATCACCTGAACGTAAATCTGCTTGTTAGAGCGGAATACGCTCATACGAGGACGCTCGGCTGTACCGAAAACGTTCTTACGAATTCTGTATTTGATCTTAATTCGTCTTTCAATCTTCTTTGTAGTCATAATTCTTCAGTTTTTAAGATTACTTAGCTGAGGCCGACTTACCCGACTTACGACGGATAACCTCGCCCTTGAACAAAATACCCTTACCCTTGTAAGGCTCCGGCATACGGAAAGAACGAATTTTAGCACAAATCATACCCAGCAACTGCTTGTCGCATGACTCCAGAATAATCTGTGGATTCTGGTTACGCTCCATTTTGGTCTCCACCTTAACCTCCTTAGGAAGCTGGATGAAGATGGGGTGTGTGTAACCCAGTGAGAACTCGATGATATTACCCTGGTTTGAAACACGGTAACCAACACCGACCAACTCCATCTCCTTCTTATAACCCTCGCTAACACCAACAACCATATTGTTGATGAGTGCGCGGTAAAGACCGTGGAAAGCCTGCTTCTGCTTTACATTAACAGGGCTGTTCTCGTCAATTTCAAATGTTACATGTCCATCGGCAATAGATACCTTGATAGAAGCATCTATCTTCTGAGAGAGCTCGCCCTTAGGACCTTTTACAGTAACAACACCGTCCTGACCCTGGGCAACAGTAACGCCGGCAGGGATACTAATTGGCAATTTTCCTATTCTTGACATAATCGAATCCTCCAATTAATAAACGTAGCAAAGAACCTCACCACCGATCTTCAGCTGTGAAGCCTCCTTGTCTGTCATTACACCTTGGGATGTAGATAAGATGGCGATACCTAATCCGTTAATTACTCTCGGCATGTCTTTGTAACCAGTGTACTTACGAAGACCTGGTGTTGACACGCGCTTCAGGCACTTGATGGCATTTGCCTTTGTGGCAGGGTCATACTTCAAGGCAACCTTGATAGTACCCTGAGGGCCGTCCTCTACGAACTTGTAGTTCAGGATGTAACCCTTCTCGAAGAGGATCTTGGTAATTTCCTTCTTCAAGTTAGACGCAGGAACCTCAACCACACGGTGGTTGGCCATGATGGCGTTTCTGAGTCTTGTCAGATAATCTGCTATTGGATCTGTCATAAAATAAATTGTTTAATTAATCGGGACTACCCCGACAATATTAAAAACTAAATGTCTCTTGCTTCTTGTTCTGGAGAGAGATTACCAGCTTGCCTTCTTTACGCCTGGAATCAGACCGCTTGATGCCATCTCACGGAACTGGATACGTGAAAGACCGAACTGACGCATATATCCCTTGGGACGGCCAGTGATCTTACAACGGTTGTGCAGACGGATAGGATTGGCGTTCTTGGGAATGCTCTGCAGTTTGCGAGCAGCCTCGTAAGCCTCTGCAGGATCCTCAGACGTTGCGATAACCTTCTTCAAGGCTGCACGCTTTTCAGCGTAACGGGCTACGAGCTTAGCGCGCTTCACCTCACGAGCCTTCATTGATTCTTTTGCCATATCTCTTAATCGTTTTTAGCGTTCTTAAACGGCAGACCGAAAGCCTTCAGCAGTGCATAACCCTCTTCATCCGTCTTGGCGGTGGTAACGAAGGTGATGTTCATACCCTGAATGCGGTCTACGCTATCAATGTTGATCTCAGGGAAGATGATCTGCTCCTGCACACCGAGGGTGTAGTTGCCACGACCATCGAACTTGCTCTCAATACCCTTGAAGTCACGGATACGGGGCAGAGCCACACGAACAAGCTTCTCCAGGAACTCATACATACGCTCACGACGCAGTGTCACCATGACGCCGATAGGCATCTTCTTACGCAGCTTGAAGTTGGCGATATCCTTCTTAGAATAGGTAGCGACAGCCTTCTGACCACAGATCGTGGTGATCTCGTTGATAGCAACGTCAATGATTTTCTTGTCCTGAGTGGCATCACCCAAACCCTGGTTGATGACAATCTTCTTCAGGACGGGAACCTGCATCTTAGAGCTATAGTTGAACTGCTTCTCCAATGCCGGAGCAATCTGCTCGACATAGGTCTTCTTCAATTGTGCTGTATTTGCCATTACTTAATCTCCTCCCCTGACTTTTTAGCGATACGAATAACGTTCTTGCCCTCGTGCTTGATGGCCACACGGGTAGCCTTGCCGCTCTTCGGGTCAATCAGACTTAAATTAGAGATATGTATCGGAGCCTCTTGCTTCACAATACCTCCCTGTGGGTTCTTGGCGCTGGGCTTCGTGCTCTTAGATACCATGTTGGCACCCTCTACGATAGCCTTCTGCTCATCAACCAAGACTTTGAGCACCTTACCCTTGTCGCCTTTGTTCTTGCCGGCGAGGATAATCACCTCATCACCTTTCTTGATATGTAACTTACTCATGTCTTTGTACTTTTAATATTAAAGAACCTCAGGTGCCAGTGAAACGACCTTCATGTTAACGGCACGGAGCTCACGGGCTACGGGGCCGAAGATACGGCTACCACGGAGCTCACCAGCGTTGTTCAGCAGTACACAGGCATTATCGTCGAAGCGGATGTACGAGCCGTCAGCGCGACGAATTTCCTTCTTGGTACGAACAACCAGAGCCTTCGACACTGCACCCTTTTTAACGTCACTTGTTGGGATTGCGTTCTTAATAGCAACAACAATCACGTCACCTACGCTAGCATAGCGACGGCCAGTACCACCCAGCACGCGAATGCAGAGGGCCTCACGGGCGCCGCTGTTGTCAGCAACGGTCAGTCTTGTTTCTGTTTGTATCATAATTACTTAGCCTTTTCTACGATTTGTACTAATCTCCATCTCTTTGTCTTTGACAGAGGACGGGTTTCCATGACGAGCACTGTATCACCTACATTGCACTCATTATTCTCATCGTGAACATGGTACTTCTTTGTCTTCTGGACAAACTTACCATAAATAGGGTGCTTCTCCTTGAACTTAGCTGCAATAACAATGGTTTTATCCATCTTGTTGCTGATAACGACACCCTGTCTTGTCTTTCTTAAATTTCTTGTTTCCATCTGGACCATTATTATTTGTTAAGTTCTCTCTGACGGAGTTCTGTCTTCATACGTGCGATGTCACGACGTGCAGCCTTAATCTGTGATGGATTCTCCAGCGGAGTGACGGCGTGGTTCAACTTCATCTGGTTGTACTTAGCCGTCTCACTCTCAATGCGCTCAGCCAATTCCTTGGTCTCGAGGCCTTTAATTTCTGTCATCTTCATAGCTTAAGCGTTTTTATCGTAATCACGTCTAACAACAAACTTTGTCTTCACGGGCAGCTTCTGAGCACCGAGGCGAAGAGCCTCCTTGGCAGTCTCAAAAGGAACACCCTCTACTTCGAAGAGGATACGACCCGGTGTAACTGGTGCTACCCATCCTGCGGGATCACCCTTACCTTTACCCATACGTACGTCAGCAGGCTTACGAGTGATGGGTTTGTCCGGGAAGATACGAATCCATACCTGACCTTCACGGTTCATATAACGGTTGATGGCAACACGAGCTGCCTCAATCTGGCGGCTGTCGATCCATTTGGCATCAAGAGTCTTGATTCCGAAAGAGCCGAAAGCCAGCTGAGTACCACGATGGGCGTTGCCTTTATTGCCACGTCCGTCTTGTGGTCTTCTATATCTTACTCTCTTTGGTTGTAACATGATAGCTTCTTTCTTTTGAAATTAATTACTTTTTCTTATTGCGGAATCTTCTGCCACCACCGTTGTTACCACCGTTAGAGCGGGCATTGCCCTTCTCCTGAGTGAAGTTAGGAGCCAAGTCTACTTTTCCATAAACCTCACCACGGCAAATCCAGACTTTCAGACCCAGCAGACCAACCTTGGTCAGCGCCTCAGCCTGGCAGTAATCGATGTCAGCACGGAAGGTGTGCAGAGGAGTGCGTCCTTCCTTAATCATCTCGCTACGTGCGATTTCAGCACCGTTCAGACGGCCACTAATCTGCACCTTGATACCCTCTGCTCCAGCGCGCATGGTGTTAGCCACAGCCATCTTGATAGCACGGCGGTAAGCAATCTTACCCTCTATCTGGCGAGCGATGTTGTTGGCTACGATGTTTGCATCGAGCTCGGGTTTCTTTACTTCAAAGATATTAATCTGAATCTCCTTGTCATAGAGTTTCTTCAGCTCTTCCTTGAGCTTGTCGACATCCTGACCACCCTTACCAATGACCAGACCCGGACGGGCTGTGCAGATGGTGATGGTAACCAGCTTCAGCGTACGCTCGATGACAATCTTCGAGATGCTGGCCT
Organism: Prevotella sp.; assembly: GCA_015060535.1. Lineage (GTDB taxonomy): Bacteria > Bacteroidota > Bacteroidia > Bacteroidales > Bacteroidaceae > Prevotella. The sequence continues at coordinate 3,886 of SUYH01000021.1, read as the reverse complement.
TGGCCAGACGCTCGTTCAGATACTTACGGATTTTCTGATCCTCTACCAGGTTGTCTCCGAAGTTCTTGCCTCCGAACCAATTTGAATCCCAACCCTTGACAATACCAAGACGGTTGCTTATTGGATTAACTTTCTGTCCCATACCTTTTCTTAATCATTAGTTTTAGCGTCAACAAACAGAGTCACGTGGTTCGAACGCTTACGGATACGATAGCCACGGCCCTGAGGTGCCGGTCTCATACGTTTCATTGTCACACCCTCGTCGACGAAGACGCGGCTTACATACAGCTCACCGTCCTCAGCCTTGCGGTCATTCTTAGCCTCCCAGTTGGCGATAGCCGAGCGGAGCAGTTTCTCCACATTCTCTGAAGCTGCCTTCTTTGAGAATCTCAGTACGCCGAGAGCGCGATTCACCTCCATGCCGCGAATCATATCAACGACATAGCGCATCTTGCGTGGTGAAGAGGGACAGCCTTTCAGCTTTGCAAAATACTGTGTCTTATTGGCTGCCTTGATCTTTTCAGCCATTAATCTTTTTCTCTTTCCCATTATTGCTTCTTTTTAAATGGATGAACCCGTGCATTACTTCTTGTTACCGGCATGGCCACCAAAACGACGCGTAGGAGCGAACTCTCCCAGCTTGTGTCCCACCATGTTCTCAGTAACGTACACAGGAATAAATTTGTTTCCGTTATGAACTGCAACTGTATGTCCCACGAAATCGGGGGAAATCATTGAAGCTCTGGCCCATGTCTTTACGACATTCTTCTTACCGCTCTCATTCATGGCGAGAATCTTCTTCTCGAGCGATACGTTGATGTACGGGCCTTTTTTTAATGAACGACTCATAATTTACACTCTTTTAATTTCGTGATTACTTCTTGTTAGCTCTTTCGATGATGTACTTGTTCGACTGCTTCTTAGGAGCACGAGTCTTCAGACCCTTAGCGTACAAGCCCTTACGTGAACGTGGGTGACCACCAGACTGACGTCCTTCACCACCACCCATTGGGTGATCGTGGGGGTTCATAACAACACCACGGTTGTGAGGACGCTGACCCAACCAGCGAGAGCGACCAGCCTTACCTGAATGCTCCAGAGCGTGGTCTGAGTTGCCTACACTTCCGATTGTAGCCTTACAAGCTGAAAGCACCTGACGTGTCTCACCTGAAGGGAGCTTAATCACGCAGTAGTTACCTTCACGAGAAGTCAACTGAGCGAAATTACCAGCCGAACGGACGAGCAGGGCACCCTGTCCGGGACGTAACTCAATGTTGTGAATTACGGTACCCACGGGGATGTTGGCCAGCGGAAGAGCATTACCTACCTCAGGCACTGCCTCTGCACCCGACATCAAAGTTGCACCAACCTCCAGTCCGTTAGGAGCAATAATATAACGTTTTTCACCATCAGCGTAGTAGAGCAGAGCGATACGAGCCGAACGGTTAGGATCGTACTCGATGGTCTTTACTACAGCTGGAACACCATCCTTCTCTCGCTTGAAGTCGATCAGACGATACTTCTTCTTGTGGCCACCGCCCATGTAGCGGACAGTCATCTTACCAGTGTTATTACGACCACCGGTAGAGCGCTTGCCGTAAACGAGAGACTTCTCTGGCACGGATGCAGTAATATCCTCGAACGTGCCAATAATCTTGTGTCTTTGACCCGGAGTTACGGGTTTAAATTTACGTACTGCCATTTCTTATTACTGAATATTGCTATAAAAATCAATAGTGTCGCCCTCCTTCAGAGTGACGATTGCCTTCTTGAACGCATTCTTCTGACCTCTCACGAGTCCTGCCTTGGTATAACGCGAAGAGCGCTTGCCGGCATAGCGAAGAGTGTTCACATTCTCTACTGTTACATTATACAGAGCCTCAATCTCCTTAGCGATCTCCACCTTGTTAGCCTCGGGCTTAACGATGAAACCGTATTTGGGCTGAGCCTTCTTAGTCACTTCCTCACCACGGTGCTTACCGGTCTTTGGCTTGTAAGTTTTGTCTACAGAAGACTTCTCTGTAATGTTATTCATTTTCTCTGTAATCAGAGGCTTTATAATAAATGCCATATCTTAGTCTCCTATTATTTGTTTAAAACACCGTCGATTGCCTTCAGAGAGTTCTCAGTGATAACCATCACGTCAGCGTTCAATACCTTGTAGGTGTTGACATTGGCTGCGATGATGCACTCAGCCTTCTGCAGGTTGCGAGCTGACAGATATACGTTCTTGTTTGACTCAGGCAGAACCATCAGCAGCTTCTTGCCGTCAACCTTCAGGTTCTTTGCGATCTCAATAAACTCCTTAGTCTTAGGAGCCTCGAACTGGAAGTCCTCAACTACGATGATAGCATTCTCCTGAGCCTTGTATGAGAGAGCAGACTTACGAGCGAGCTCCTTCACCTTCTTGTTCAGCTTAAAGCCATAATCGCGGGGCTTAGGACCGAACACGCGGCCACCACCCTTCAGCAGTGGAGAGTTGATATCACCATGACGAGCACCGCCGCCGCCCTTCTGGCGACCCAGCTTGCGGGTAGAACCAGCATGCTCGCTGCGCTCTTTAGCCTTCGATGTACCCTGGCGCTGATTAGCCAAGTACTGCTTTACATCCAGATAGATAACGTGGTCATTGGGTTCAATGCCGAAGATGGCCTCGTTCAACGTAACCTTTCTTCCGGTCTCCTGACCTTTGATATTCAATACGTTAATTTCCATAGCTTACTTCTCAATTAAAACAGTTGAACCATTACAACCAGCGCAGCTACCCTTCACGAGAATGAGGTTGTGCTCTGGAATTACCTTTAATACTCTGAGGTTCTGCGTTGTCACGCGGTCGCCACCCATCTGGCCACCCATGCGCATTCCCTTGAAAACCTTGGCGGGATAAGAACAAGCACCGATAGAACCTGGCTTGCGCAGACGGTCGTCCTGACCGTGAGTGCTCTGACCAACACCACCGAAACCGTGGCGCTTTACTACACCCTGGAAACCCTTACCCTTTGAGGTACCTACGATGTCGACGAACTCTGTATCAGCAAAGAGGTCGACAGTGATTGTGTCTCCGAGGTTGTGCTCCTCGTCAAACTTGAACTCGGCCAAGTGGGCCTTTGGTGTCGTACCAGCCTTCTTGAAGATACCCATCATTGCCTTAGTGGTGTTCTTCTCTTTCTTGTCACCATAAGCCAACTGCAGGGCATTGTAACCGTCTTTCTCAACGGTCTTCACCTGAGTAACAACACAAGGACCAGCTTCGATAACAGTGCACGGTACATTCTTACCGTCGGCACTGAAAACGGATGTCATTCCGATTTTTCTTCCAATTAATCCTGGCATTTCAGTTTAAAATTTAAATAATAATGTGAATATATTCGATTTTCTTTTAAGTGCCCCGTCACGTTATCGCGCTCACAGCATACACCTAAAAGAAACGTTCACTTCTTCTAAACTGAAGGTTAAATCGTTCTTTTTCAGCGCATTGTTAGCATTCTTGCCAGCGCAATACGTATCAAAGCGGGTGCAAAGGTACAAATAATATGTGTAATACACACCATTTCATACCTACTAAAACTAAAGATTTAAGTTTTTTTATGATTTGAAACACTTTTTATAGCCTCTTGGGTATAGAAAATCTCACAACGGGAGTTCCAGTTGTGAGATTTTCCTGATTAAGTTTGAACACCGTTCAGATCGGCATACTCTGCGGCGTCGAAGCAGGGACAGTCTTTCATCGGATTCAGGTCGTTGTGACCTACGATCAGCGCCTTTGGGTAGGCGGCATGAAGCTGTTCAATCAATTTCCTCAGACTGCACCGCTGTGCCTCGGTACGCGTGTCGGCAGGCTTGCCCCGGATGTCCAGCCCACCCTCGTAGCAGACGCCTATCGAGT
>SUYH01000006.1 GCA_015060535.1 Prevotella sp. | reverse complement strand
CAATGTGGGAGAGTAGGAGGCCGCCACTTTTTCAAGAAGACACCCTGTTTCATTTTGATTCAGGGTGTCTTTGTTATAATATTATATTATTTTCTGCGTTATATATGAGTATGCAGTGGACTGACAGAATCAGGCAGATTAAGATTATCTTGGTATTTGCTGCGGTGATTATCGCAGTAGCTTCTCTGTTGGTTTCTCATTTCCTGGTGCGCGACCTCTCGAAAGAGGAGCGGAACAAGATGGAAGTGTGGGCCCAGGCTTTGCATGCACTTAATGCAGCAGATGAGCATACGGATTTGTCCTTGGTTCTCCGTGTGATAGAAGGCAATAATACGATACCTGTTATTGTGTTGAATGACGATGGCGAGATTACCGATTATCGTAATATTGACGATACAATTAGAATTGATAACTATCTAAGGCGAATGATACAGACGGGAGATACTATTCGTATCGACTCGCAAGTTATTTGTTATGACGAGTCTATTATGTTGAAACGCCTCTCTGTCTGGCCTTACGTTCAGCTGGGTATTGTACTTATTTTTGTTGTGGTGGCTATCTTTGCTTTACTGTCGTCGAAACGCGCAGAGCAAAATAAGGTTTGGGTAGGCTTGTCGAAGGAAACGGCCCATCAGTTGGGAACACCCGTATCTAGTCTTATGGCTTGGGTGGAGATGTTGAAAGAGGAATATCCTAACGACCATTTGTTGCCTGAAATGGATAAAGATGTGAAGCGTCTTCAATTGATAGCCGAGCGTTTTTCGAAGATTGGTTCACTACCAGAGCCTGTAGAAGCTTCAATGAACGAAGTCTTGCAGCATGTCGTGGAATATATGGATCGTCGCACATCCAATCAGGTCCAGATCTTATGCCAATTTCCTGACCATGAAGTCATAGTACGTATGAACGCCTCACTCTTTGAGTGGGTCATAGAGAATCTCTGTAAGAATGCGGTAGATTCGATGGAGGGAAAAGGTACCATAACGCTGACACTCTATGATGAACTTCAGCAGATTGCTATCGAAGTCCAGGATACGGGTAAAGGCATCAAGAAAAAGTATCTCAACAGTGTCTTCATGCCAGGTTTTACTACTAAGAAACGAGGGTGGGGACTGGGTCTTTCGCTGGCTCGTCGTATTGTAGAAGAGTATCATAAGGGCCACATTTTTGTGAAACAGTCAGAAATAGGGGTAGGAACGACTTTCCGAATCGAGATGCCTAAATCATAGCAAAAGGATAATAACTATATAGTCGGACAGATGAGAAAGATATTAACAACAACATCTTTTCTATGGGTTTTCGTCACCATGGCATTTGCACAGATGATGGATCCCGTACATTTTACCTCACAGCTGAAAGAACTGAAAGGTGGGGATGCTGAAATCATATTCCATGCTACTATCGATCCGGGGTGGCATGTATATTCAACAAACCTTGGTGATGGAGGCCCTATCTCTGCCACTTTCAATGTCGTGAAGATGGATGGCGTAGAGCTAGTCGGTAAGCTGCAAACTAGAGGTAAGGAATTGAAACAGTATGACAAGATGTTTGAGATGGAACTCCGTTTCTTTGAGGAGACCGCCATCTTTGTACAGAGAGTCAAGTTCACCAATCCTGACTACCAGATAGATTGCTATTTAGAATATGGTGCATGCAGTGATGAGGTGTGTTTGCCTCCTTCAACCTGCGAACTGAAGCATAAAGGCAAAATCAAAGAGTTGGTTGTTGCAGAACCTGTGAAATCTGTAGCTCCACAGTCGGAAGTACGTGATTCTCAGTCAGTGACGTCCTATGTGACTATAGAAGATAATGACCTGTGGCAACCTGTCATTAGCGAGCTGCGTAGCTATGGAACGACAGAGAATATCGCCAATCACTCTTTGTTGTATATCCTGTTGATGGGGTTCGTGGGTGGACTGTTGGCAGTCTGTATGCCTTGTATATGGCCTATCATTCCCATGACGGTAAGCTTCTTCTTGAAACGGGCCAAGACAGATAAACGGAAGGGTGTCAAAGACGCCTTTACCTACGGTGTTAGTATTATCGTCATCTATTTGGGATTAGGTCTGTTGGTCACTACCATTTTCGGTTCCGATACGCTAAACGCCATGTCTACAAATGCCGTCTTCAACATTTTCTTGTTCCTCTTGTTGGTCATCTTTGCACTCTCCTTCTTTGGGTGGTTTGAGATTAAATTGCCAGAAGGATGGGCTAATTCCGTAGACAGCAAAGCGTCAGAGACTAGTGGTCTGATATCTATCTTCCTAATGGCTTTTACGTTGGTTTTGGTATCTTTCTCCTGTACGGCACCCATCGTAGGACTGCTATTGGTCGAAACCGCAACCAGTAGCAATTGGCTGGCCCCAGCTGTGGGCATGTTCGGCTTTGCCCTAGCTCTAGCTTTGCCCTTCACCTTGTTCGCGATGTTCCCTTCGTGGCTTAAGCAAGCACCTAGGTCGGGATCGTGGATGACTACGATTAAAGTGGTTTTAGGCTTTATCGAACTTGCTTTCGCTCTAAAATTTTTCTCTGTGGCTGACTTGGCCTATGGCTGGCATCTGTTGGACCGTGAGGTATTCCTCTCTCTCTGGATTGTTATCTTCGGCCTGTTGGGAGCCTATCTCTGTGGTTGGCTGAAGTTCCAAGAAGATGAGATAGGAGGAGATTTGCGTAAACCCATGCCTGTGGTCTGTATCATGGGCGGACTGGTGTCACTAGCCTTTGCTGTGTATATGATTCCAGGTTTGTGGGGCGCACCCTGTAAGGCAGTCAGTGCCTTTGCTCCACCGATGAATACGCAAGATTTTAATTTGAACAGCAAAGTCGTAGAGCCCAAATATCTGACTTATGAGGAAGGTGTGGCTGCCGCCCGTGCTCAAGGTAAACCCGTACTCATTGATTTTACGGGCTTTGGCTGTGTCAACTGTCGTAAGATGGAAGCAGCTGTTTGGACTGATCCTCGTGTAGCTGACAAACTGAACAACGACTATGTGCTTATCTCGCTCTTCGTCGACGATAAGACACCGCTGTCAGAACCCTATGAAGTGAAGGATGCCGAAGGCAATAGTAAAACGTTGCGCACGGTAGGTGCTAAATGGAGCTATCTACAGAGCCATAAGTTTGGAGCCAACGCCCAGCCATTCTATGTTTTGCTTGACCCGTATACGGGTATGCCACTAGGTGGCTCTTGCGCCTACGATGAAGATGTCAGTAAGTATCTGGAATTTCTAGATAAAGGCACAGCGCGTTATCAGGAAATCCATCGATAGCTGCACACTAGAGATTCGATTGTGCAATATTCAGATTTATTAATCACTGATTTTCAGTTAAAAGCATAAAAAAACGAAATCTTTTACTCGTTATTCTTAATTTTTTTGTAACTTTGCACCCCAAATAAAGTGTAACTATGTGTAGTTCGGAGTTTTGTAAGATTGATTTGAAAGGGTTGAAAGAGGAGGCAGCATGCCTTGAATTCGACTTGGATGATGATTTCTTTAAGACTTTGGACGGCTCACAATTGGAGCATGGAGCCCTGCATGTGTCGGTGTCTATACGCAAGATGGCCGGCTTTTTCGAACTCTTGTTCCACACCGAAGGCTTTGTTGTTGTAAGCTGTGACCGTTGTCTGGACGATATGGACCAGCCTATAGCGACCGAAAACAAGTTAATGGTGAAGTTGGGCGATACATACAGTGAAGACGATGATACTGTGACTATCGACGAGAACGAAGGAATACTCGACGTGTCGTGGTTCATCTACGAGTTTATCATGCTGGCCATACCCATCAAGCACGTTCATGCACCTGGAAAATGCAATAGTGTGATGACGCAGAAGCTGGAAGAGCTGAGCGGTACCGTCCGAAGCGGTGAAGAGGAGGCAGAAGCAATAGACCCGCGCTGGGAAGCACTGAAGAAGTTAAAAGTTTAAAGTTAAAAGTTTAAAGTTTATAGAATTATGGCACATCCTAAAAGAAGACAATCAAACACTCGTACCGCTAAGCGTCGTACCCATGACAAGGCAGTAGCTCCCACATTGGCCGTATGCCCTAACTGTGGAGCTTATCACATCTACCACACCGTATGCCCTACCTGTGGCTACTATCGTGGCAAGATTGCTATTGTAATGGACGAAGCTGCTGAATAATGAGCAAAATCAATGCGATAATCACCGGCATTGGTGGCTACGTGCCCGATTACGTCCTCAATAACGAGGAGTTGTCGCGTATGGTAGACACCAATGACGAGTGGATTATGACTCGTGTAGGCATCAAGGAGCGTCGTATCCTCACCGAGGAAGGTTTGGGTACCAGCTATATGGCTCGCAAGGCTGCTAAGCAGCTAATGCAGAAGACTGGTTGCGACCCTGATACCGTCGATGCCGTCATTGTCACCACTTCTACGGCTGATTATAAATTCCCCTCTACAGCCAGCATCGTGCTGGGTAAGCTTGGATTGAAGAATGCTTTTGCTTTTGATTTCTGGGCTGCTTGCTGTGGATTCCTCTACACACTCGATGTGGCAGCTTCCATGATTCAGTGTGGTCGCTATAAGAAGATTATGGTGATTGGTGCCGATAAGATGTCGTCAGTAATCGACTATAAGGATCGCGCCACCTGTCCCCTCTTCGGTGATGGCGCAGCAGCAGTCATGGTAGAAGGCACAACTGAGGAGAATATCGGCGTGATGGACTCCTATTTCCGTGCTGATGGCAAGGGCTTACCTTTCCTGCACCTGAAGGCAGGAGGTTCTGTATGCCCTCCCAGCCACTTCACCGTTGATCATCGTCTGCACTACCTCTATCAGGAAGGACGTACCGTGTTCCGCTATGCTGTGACTAATATGAGTGACGACTGTGCGCTCATTGCCGAACGCAACGGGCTGAACAAGGATAATATCCAGTGGGTTGTTCCCCACCAGGCTAATATGCGTATTATTGAAGCTGTGGCTAAGCGTTTGGAACTTCCTATGGAACAAGTGATGGTCAACATCGAGCATTTTGGTAATACCTCTGCAGCCACTATCCCCTTGGCGCTTTGGGAGAACGAACATCTGTTGAAGAAAGGCGATAATGTCATCATGACGGCTTTCGGAGCAGGTTTCGTCCATGGAGCAAGCTATTACAAGTGGGCTTATGATGGAAATAAAGATGCATAAAGCAGGTTTCGTGAATATCGTTGGAAATCCCAACGTAGGTAAAAGTACGCTCATGAACCAGTTGGTTGGTGAGCGTATTTCAATTGCGACGTTTAAGGCACAAACCACTCGTCATCGCATCATGGGTATTGTCAATACCGATGACATGCAGATTGTGTTTTCCGACACGCCAGGAGTGCTGAAGCCCAACTATAAGTTGCAGGAGTCTATGCTGGCGTTCTCGGAGTCTGCTTTGCAGGATGCTGATGTCTTGCTCTATGTCACCGATGTCGTAGAGAATCCGGAAAAGAACATGGATTTTCTGCAGAAGGTGCAGAAGATGACGATTCCTGTCATCCTGCTTATCAACAAGATTGACAGCCTCACCCCCGACCCCTCTCCAAAGGGCGAGGGGAGTAGTACGACTAGTAAGTCTAGTGATACTAGTCAGGCTAGGCTGACCGCTATTGTCGACAAGTGGCACTCCCTGTTGCCTAATGCGGAGATTCTGCCCATTTCGGCGAAAAATAAGTTTGGTGTTGATATACTACTTAAGCGTATTCATGAGTTGTTGCCTGAGAGCCCAGCCTATTTTGACAAAGACCAACTGACCGATAAGCCTGCTCGTTTCTTCGTTTCAGAGATTATTCGCGAGAAAATCCTGCTTTACTACGACAAGGAGATACCCTATAGTGTCGAGGTGAGCGTCGAACGTTTCAAGGAGACGGATAAGAATATTCATATCAATGCGGTCATCTATGTTGAACGTGACTCACAGAAAGGCATTATTATTGGCCATCAGGGTATAGCATTGAAGAAAGTTTCCACAGAGGCTCGAAAGTCTTTGGAGAAATTCTTTGATAAACCGATTTATCTTGAAACCTTTGTCAAGGTTGACAAGGATTGGCGGTCCTCTCAGCGTGAACTCGATCATTTTGGATATAACCCCGAATAAAATATTTTATGGCAAACTTAGTAGCGATAGTAGGACGCCCCAACGTAGGTAAGTCCACCTTGTTTAACCGATTGACCAACAGTCGTCGTGCTATTGTGAGCGACGAAGCTGGCACCACTCGTGACCGCCAGTATGGCAAGTGCGAGTGGAATGGTCGTGAGTTCTCCGTGGTCGACACTGGCGGATGGGTTGTCAACAGCGACGATGTCTTTGAAGAGGAGATTCGTAAGCAGGTCATCGTGGCTACTGAAGAGGCCGACTTGGTTCTCTTTCTGGTGGATATCAAGAATGGTATGACCGACCTGGACCAAGACGTAGCGCTCATTCTCCGTCGCTCTAAGCTTCCTGTAGTCCTCGTGGCCAATAAGGCCGACGATGGCAAGGATCTATACGGCCAGTATGAGTTCTATAAACTTGGACTGGGCGATCCCTTCTGCGTCAGTGCTGCCACAGGTTCTGGTACTGGCGATCTGCTCGATTTTGTTGTTTCTAAGCTGAAGACTGACGAGGTTGATGACCTCGAGGACGGCACCCCACGCTTTGCTGTTGTCGGACGTCCTAATGCTGGTAAATCGAGTATTATCAATGCCTTTATTGGTGAGGATCGTAATATTGTGACCGATATAGCAGGCACTACGCGCGACTCCATCTATACCAAATACGATAAGTTTGGCTTCGACTTTTATCTGGTTGATACCGCAGGTATTCGTCGTAAGAACAAGGTAACCGAAGATCTGGAGTTCTATAGTGTGATGCGTTCCATCCGTGCCATTGAGAATTCCGATGTTTGTATCCTGATGATTGATGCCACTCGCGGTATTGAAGCCCAGGATATGAACATCTTCCAGCTTATTCAGAAGAACAATAAGTCGCTTGTTGTAGTTGTTAACAAGTGGGATCTAGTCGAGGATAAGTCGCAAGAGGCCATCAAAACCTTCGAGACCGCTATCCGCAATCGTATGGCGCCCTTCGTAGACTTTCCTATTATCTTTGCCTCAGCAGTCACCAAACAGCGCATTTTCAAGGTGCTCGAAACGGCTAAGCAGGTCTACCTGAATCGCAAAATCAAGATAGGTACATCGAAACTCAATGAGGTCATGCTACCTATCATCGAGGCCACCCCGCCACCTTCTATCAAGGGTAAGTACATCAAGATTAAGTATGTTTCGCAGGTGCCTGACACGCAGATACCTACCTTTGTGTTCTATGCCAACCTGCCTCAGTATATCAAGGAGGCTTATCGTCGCTTCTTAGAGAACAAGATGCGTGATAACTGGACGCTTACGGGCACTCCCATTAATATTTTCATTCGTCAGAAGTGAGACACCTGATATATATCCTATTTGCCCTCCTAACCCTTTCGGCTTGCTCGGAGCAGAGTAGTCCAGAGGAACAGGCTGCCAAGGCAGCCCAGTCGTACTATCAACTTTTGGTCAATGGTCAGACCGCAGAGTTTCTTCAAGCTAAGATAGGCTCTGATAGTCTGCCAGAAGGCTATCGCATGCAGCTCCAGCAGATGTACGAGCAATACGTCAGTGATCTACGTGCTAAGCATGAAGGTGTTAATAAGGTTGTTGTTTCCGAGAATGTGGCTCGTCGAGACTCAACGCTCCAACTTACCTATACTTTTCTAATGCTTTGTTTTGGCGACTCTACCCAAGAAGAAATCACAGTGCCGATGGTAGAGCAGAACGGCGTGTGGAAGATGAAATAAAAATGAAAACGGATTGAATTCTGGGGGAATCAATCCGTTTTTTATAGTACGTTATAGCTGTACATTCTAATCATGTTCATGCAATACTCTTGGTATGCTTGGCTATTTAGCCATTTTTTCAACATCTTTTTCATACTTATTTTCCTTTCTCTAATTAAATAATAAGTTATCCGTTTTCTTGAATACGCTGCAAAGGTACTGCATTTCCCGTTGTTGTGCAAGCATAATCGCAAATTGTTTGCGCAAACAGCCGATTAGTTGATATTCGTCAATAATGTTCTTTTCTGACATTTTGACACGCAAACTTGTCAAAATGGCATAAAAATCCGTTTGGCATTTTCCTTGCAATATCATTGGTGAAAGCCGATAAGGCAATCAAAAAAGAATTAACAAGATGTATAACTTAAAAATAGAATTAGGAGGTAACGATTATGATGCCAATGATGAGAACAAACAGTTGGATTCCTACAGTGTTTAACGATCTTTTTGATGCAGACTTTATGCCGAAGGCTAACTGCACGGCACCTGCTATCAATGTAAAAGAAAGCGACAAAGCATATACCGTTGAGTTGGCTGCTCCAGGTATGAAGAAGGAGGACTTCAATGTACACATCAATGATGAAGGCAACTTGATCATCAAGATGGAGAGCAAACAAGAGCATAAGGAGGAGGATAAGACCACACGCTATTTGCGTCGCGAGTTCAGTTACTCAAAGTTCGAGCAGACGTTGATTCTGCCTGACGATGTCAACAAGGAGCAGATTTCAGCTAAGGTTGACAATGGAGTGCTGACGGTAGATTTGCCGAAGCTGGTCGAAGAGAAGGTGAAGGTATCACGCCAGATTGATATCGCATAAGTTGAATTCATTTTAAAATGCCCTGCCAAATTCAATTGGCAGGGCATTTTTGTTGATATGTGATGTTATTTTATTGCTTGTCGAGCTCAGCAAGGTTCTGGGCAATCATCTCGTCGGTGACGGTATAGTTCTGCAGGTCGCCCTTGATGTAAAGCTCGTAGGACGGCATGTCGATGAGACCGTGACCTGAGAGGTTGAAGAGGATAACTTTCTCCTCGCCGCTCTCCTTGCATTTCTTGGCCTCGCGGATGGTGGCTGCGATGGCGTGGCAACTCTCTGGGGCAGGGATGATGCCTTCGGTACGGGCGAAAAGCATTCCGGCTTCAAAGGTTTCCAGCTGGGGAATGTCGACACCGTGCATCAGTCCGTCCTTGATGAGCTGGGAGATAATCATGCCTGCACCATGATAGCGCAGACCGCCAGCGTGGATGTTCGAGGGCTTGAAATTATGGCCCAGGGTATACATCGGCAGCAGAGGCGTGTAGCCAGCCTCGTCACCGAAGTCGTAGCGGAACTGGCCGCGAGTCAGTTTCGGACAGCTGTCGGGTTCTGCAGCGATGAACTCAGTGTTCTTGCCGTCGAGCAGATTGTGGCGCATGAAGGGGAAGGAGATGCCTCCGAAGTTGCTGCCTCCACCGAAACAGCCAATGACGATGTCGGGATATTCGCCTGCCATCTGCATCTGCTTCTCAGCCTCAAGGCCGATGATGGTCTGGTGAAGGCCTACGTGGTTGAGCACGGAGCCCAGCGTATATTTACAATTAGGTGTTGTGGTGGCCAGCTCAACAGCCTCGGAGATGGCTGTTCCCAAAGAGCCTGTGTGTAAGGGGTCGCGTGTCAGGATGTCCTTACCGGCACGTGTGGACATCGAGGGAGACCCCTCGACGACGGCTCCGAAGGTACGCATCACACTCGAACGGTAGGGCTTCTGCTGCATGGTGATCTTCACCTGGTATACGGCACAGTCGAGTCCGTAGAGCTTGGCGGCATAGCTGAGGGCCATACCCCATTGTCCGGCTCCTGTCTCTGTGGTCACATTCGTGGTGCCTTCTTGCTTGGCATAGTAGCACTGGGGCAGGGCAGAGTTGATTTTATGCGAACCCAACGGATTGGTCGACTCATTCTTGAAATAAATATGGGCAGGTGTGCCGATGGCCTCTTCGAGAGCGTAGGCACGAACCAGTGGAGTGCTGCGATAATACTTATACTTATCAAGCACGTCTTCAGGGATGTCTATCCAGCGATGCTCTGTATCCAGTTCCTGTACACAGCACTCACGAGGGAAGATGTGTGCCAGGTCGTCTACACCCAGAGGTTGTTTGGTTGCCGGGTGGATGGGCGGCATGGGCTTGTTCTTCATGTCAGCCTGGATGTTGTACCACTGTGTTGGAATCTCACTCTCTTGAAGGATGAATTTCTTTTGTTTAGTCATAATGTGAAGTTTTAGAATTGGGTAATTCCGCTTGCAAAGGTACTATTTTTAATTGACAATTGATAATTGATAATTGATAATTTCAAAAAAATGTGTACCTTTGCCGCCGATTATGTGGATGATAGCTATCATACTGGGTTATTTTATCGTTCTGTTTGCCATCAGCCGATGGACTGGACGAAAGGCTACGAATGATACTTTCTTTCGTGGGAACCGTCAGTCGCCTTGGTATATGGTGGCTTTCGGCATGATTGGTGCCTCGATATCAGGTGTGACTTTTGTGTCGGTACCAGGCATGGTGACGCAGATTGACATGACCTACATGCAGACCTGCCTCGGCTTTATTCTGGGATATGTACTGGTGGCATTTCTGTTGTTGCCACTTTATTATCGGTTGAACCTGACGACAATCTACTCTTATCTGGGTCAGCGACTGGGGCCGAGGGCCTACAAGACGGGCGCATCTTTCTTCCTGCTCTCGAAGATAATTGGCGCTGTGGTGAGATTCTATGTGGTCTGTATGATCCTGCAACAGTTTGTGTTCGACCAGATGGGCGTGCCGTTCGTTGTTACGGTGTCAGGGATGGTGGCTCTCATCTGGCTTTACACAAGGGGAGGAGGTATCAAGACACTGGTGTGGACAGACACCTTCCAGACCATTTGCCTCTTCTCGGCTCTGCTTATTATTATATATAAGGTGGTGGGCGAACTGGGCATGTCGATACCTGAAGCCATCAGTGCCATATTTGCTGATGAACACAGTAGGATATTTGTGATGGATGACTGGGTGTCGAAGCAGAATTTCTGGAAACAGTTCCTGAGTGGTGTGTTTATCGTGATTGTCATGACGGGACTGGATCAGGACATGATGCAGAAGAACCTGACTTGCAAGACGCTGCGTGAGGCTCAGAAGGATATGTGTACCTATGGAGTTGCGTTCGTACCGGCTAACCTGTTGTTCCTGTCGTTGGGCGTGCTGTTGGTGATGTCAGGACTGCAGGAAAAGGGCGATGCGCTGTTGCCGGCCTTTGTACAGCAGAGTGGTCTGTCGGTATTGATTCCTTTTACCATCGGACTGGTGGCGGCCTCGTTCTCGAGTGCCGACTCTGCACTGACTTCTCTGACCACGAGTTATTGTGTGGATATCTGTGGCAGGGCAGGGGATGAGCGTTTGCGTAAACGGGCTCATCTGGGCATCAGCGCCCTCTTCGTCTTGATGATTATTCTCTTCAGGATGCTCAACTCCACAAGTGTGATTGATGCCATCTACGTGATTTGTGGCTATACATATGGTCCGCTGCTGGGGCTCTTTGCCTTCGGCATGCTGACCAAGAGAAAGTCGCAAGATCGTTTAGTGCCTTATATCTGCGTAGCCTCACCGTTGTTGTGCTATGGGATAGACTCTCTGATGACTTATCTGGCAGGCTATCGCTTTGGCTACGAGTTGCTGATGCTTAATGGGGTGTTTACGTTTGTGGGATTGTGGATGGCTCGTCCTGCAAAGTCCTGATGCGATCGAAATACTCTTTGGGCTGGACACCCATGACGCGTTTGAAGGATGTGGCAAAATACTTGGGGTCGCGAAAGCCTACCCGATAGGCGATGTCGCTGACGCGCAGGTCTGGATTCTCCTTAGCCAGTCGGCAGGCTGTTTTGATGCGCTGGTCACGGATAAAGGTTGTAACATTCTTGCCAGTAATAGCGCGTAGCTTGTTATAGAGCGTGCTGACACTGGCTCCCATGTCGGCTGCAAACGCCTCGCGGTCGTAATCGCTGTCAGCCATGTGCTCATTGATACATTTCATGGCTTGAAGAAGAAATTTCTGGTCAGGCGAGTTGTAAGCCTGTTGCACAAGGGCTCCTAACGGCTGACTGCCTGTTTCGAAGCCTGGTGGTAGCTCGATGGTAGGCACATTCAGTTCAATGTTGGTAGGAATGTGGAAGGGTAGGGATGGCTGTTGGGCTATTTCTCCCTTTTGTTCGTCTTGCTCTGTGAGGAAAGCATCTTTGGTAATTGGAAGCCTGATGAGCACAGCATTACCTTGTCCTTCATAATACGTCCTGCTGATGTCACCATGATGCAGTGTTACCAGCTTGTGGGCTATCGTAATACCGGTGTTCAACATCTTCGTACCATTGTCGTTCAAACGGAGGGTAATACTGTCATAATTCTTATTGGTGTTAACCTCCATAGTAATCATTCCTTCCTTGCCGACGCTCTTAATCATGTCAGAGAGGAGCAGGAGAATGATTTTATCCAGCTGGTCGGTGTCAATCCAACCCATCATACTCTCAGGGGAGCACTTGATGCTAAAATCAATCTGCTTGCAATCCATGACTGGTCTGACGCTCTCAGCCGTTTCACGGATATAGTGCATGATGTCATTGTTGCTGACCTCTGCTTTCAGTCCCGCATAATCCGATGTGTCGTTGTTTGAGGGCTGCTGACGCAGCTTTAATTTGGCGCAATAGACCAAAAGAAGTAGGATGATAACGATAAGTAGAATGTCGACAAGGTTCATGTTACTTTAGTTTTAGTGCTGCAAAGATAGGAAATCTTCTTCGAAAAATCAACAAAAGCAATAAATATTTCGTCAAAAATGCCGATTTTAGTTTAAAAATCATTATTTTAGGTGTGCAAAACGTGTAAATAACGAAATTTAAACTTCAAATAATGCTAAGTGAACTTGTTGATAGGAATATCACACTATCTTTGCAAACAGAAAAGATAGAATTAGAGAATTCTTGATTGAAATTTATCAGATAGGAAATTTCCTATCATTGACAAGAAATATTTTTAATGGTTAAGGTTTATGGTTGATTAATTTAGTTTTTAGTTAAAAAGCCCCGCTGTGAAGCGAGGCTTTTTTTGTTGTATATCGTGTTTAATCAGCTATTTAGTAAAAAACGTTCGGCCTCGATGGCAGCCTGGCAGCCCGTACCTGCTGCGCTGATTGCCTGACGATAGGTCGGATCAGCGCAGTCACCAGCTACGAATACGCCGGGTAGCTTTGTACGTGGTGTGCCGTCAATCTTCTTCAGATAGCCAACCTCGTCGGTTTCAAGCCATTCCTTAAAGATGTCGGTATTAGGCTTGTGGCCGATAGCCAGGAAAAATCCGTCAATCTGGATGTCTACCTGCTTTTCGTCAGCCTCACCTTTACGTTTTACGAGGTGTGCACCTTCAACACCGTTCTCACCAAACAGGCCTAGTGTGTTATGTTCAAACAGTATCTCGATGTTTTCGCGTTCCATAACCCTTTGCTGCATCACCTTGGAGGCACGAAGGAAGGGTTTGCGGACGATGAGATATACCTTCTTAGCCAATCCCGACAGATAAAGGGCATCTTCACAGGCTGTATCGCCTCCGCCCACTACGGCAACGGTCTTCTTGCGGTAGAAGAATCCGTCGCAAGTAGCACAGGCAGAAACCCCTTGTCCGTTGTATTTCTGCTCATCGGGCAGTCCCAGATACTTTGCTGATGCGCCAGTGGCAATAATGACGGTGTCAGCTTCAATCTCGTTTCCGTCATCTGTCCATAGTTTATAAGGACGTTTTGAGAAATCAACCTTCGTGATGTAACCGTCGCGGATATCAGTGCCGAAACGTTCAGCTTGCTCTCTGAGGTCCATCATCATCTGATTGCCGTCTACACCCTGGGGATAGCCGGGGAAATTCTCCACTTCAGTGGTTTGCGTCAGCTGTCCACCCGGCTGCAGCCCGCAGTACTCTATGGGCTGCAGGTTGGCGCGTGAGGCATATATGGCAGCGGTATATCCGGCAGGTCCGCTACCGATAATCAGGCATTTTACGTGTTCCATTATTTCAGCAATTCCTCAATTTGTGCTGCAATATTCTCAATCTTCTCGGTAGGCTCAAAGCGGGCTACCACCTGTCCCTTCTTGTTAATCAAGAACTTGGTGAAATTCCATTTGATGTCAGACTTCTGCTTGTAGTCAGGATCTGCCTTGCCCAGCATATCATCTAGAATAGGAGCGATGGGGTGGGTCATATCCCAGCCGGCAAAGCCTTTTTGCTCTTGCAGGAACTTATATAGTGGGTCCGCATCTTCGCCGTTTACCTTGATTTTCTTGAAGCGGGGGAACTCTGTGCCAAAGTTCAATTTGCAGAACTCATGGATGCTCTCGTCAGTACCAGGAGCCTGCTGCCCGAACTGGTTGCAGGGGAAGTCGAGGATTTCGAAACCCTGGCTGTGGTACTTCTTGTAGAGTGCCTCCAATTCGTCGTATTGGGGGGTAAAGCCACATTTTGTTGCTGTGTTGACAATCAGCAGTACTTCGTTGGCATACTCTTTCAGTGAAACGTCCTTTCCCTTTCTGTCTTTGACAGAGAAATCGTAAACTGTCTTCATTTTCTTTTTCTTGTTGATGATATTAATAATGTCGTATCTTTGTTTTTTTCAGTCCAAAGATACGACATTTCCTTGGTATTACCAAGAATTTTATGATTTTTTATTGAAGATTCCAGTCACTGAGCGTCAAGTTGGCCTCTACGCTGTTTTCTGTGTCGTCTGGTAGATTGCAGAAAAAGTCCAATCCGGTCAGTTCTTCAAGTCTGTCAACACTGATAATATAATTCTTCAGAGCGCCCCACGAAGTCCCGTCTTTGTGTTCTGCCCAGAATCCTAAAGCCTTCACTTTGTTCCCCTTTTTGCTCAATGCAGCCATGAAGAAATATTTGGGTACAATATGGTTGCCTGTGTGTCCGCCATATTCTGCCATCGTGTAGCCCAAGATATTTTTATCGTCGTCGATGGTACCGCCTTTGCAGACGTAAAGGGTGTCCGACTGGTTGGCCCACGTGCGGATTCTTCCCTCCATCGTCAGCCAGATGCCGCTGTTGAAATCGCCAACCTGAGGATAGATGTTGGTCATGTAGTAGGTTTGTCCATTGGCTTCTTGTGAACCGAGACGGTCTGCAGAAGGAAGGATATGTCCTTTCTGGTAATAAGTCGAATTAGGCAGGGGAGGATTGGTCTTGCTCAGTTCATTGTATGTATTCTGTTGCTCGGCTTCTTTAACTTGGGGATCGTATGCCCAAGGGTCGCCATTGGGCCAGTTGTTGCGATTCCAGTTTGATGCACAGACCGAGGCGTACATCTGATAGCACACCCATCGGGTGGCTCGTTTTTGGTGATCCCACTCCAATCCGTAGTTCACTCCCGTTTCACCCGTGTTGCTATTCAGGATGCATGAATGTATGATGACATCACTATTTCCACCTTTCATTTTTGGGAACTCATAGCGATACTGGGCCTCTGCTGGACCACTTGTGTTCTTGTTCGTGTTGGCGCTTTTGTCGTCACTAATAGATGATGACTTGCTGTTTCCATGAGTATAAATAGGCTCGTCATCGCCACAGGCAGTTATTGCCAGGGCAAAAGTGAAAAGAAAGAATAGTTGTTTCGTCTTCATAGTTCTTGTCGTTTTTAGCTGATAAAGGCGCGTACGAAAGGCATATGCAACTACCTTCGGACGCGCCTTGATTCTTCTTCTGGCGTGAAATTATTTATTTCTTCGCAGCCTTACCGTAGCGGCTCATGAACTTATCAACACGACCAGCGGTGTCGACGAGCTTGCTCTTACCAGTGTAGAAGGGGTGAGATGTGCTCGAAATTTCAATCTTTACCACAGGGTAAGTTTCGCCTTCGAACTCTACGGTGTCGTTTGTCTTTGCGGTAGAGCGCGAGAGGAACATATCGCCGTTGGACATGTCCTTAAACACGACGGGGCGATAGTTTTCTGGATGAATACCTTTTTTCATTTTACTTGTTTATTATTAATTGTTACTTGTTGTAATTCTACATTATGGGCTGCAAAGGTACGAACTTTTTTCCTTTCCACCAAATATTCTGCCGTTTTTTATTTTCTTCGTTAGCATTTCTTGCCTGCGGTTTTTACTATTAATTCCCGCAATTGCTACTATTAATCTCCGCAATTGCTACTATTAATACTTGCAATTGCCAGGATTAATGACTTTTTGAGAAATAATAAAAAGAAAGCCGCAGGAGTTCTTGTTTCCTGCGGCTTTTATGGAAAGCTGTTAGATGTTATTCGATGGTAACCTTTTCTATTTCCCATGTACCAGCTTTCTCAGCAGTGCTGGTATAGACGAAAGCAATCTGAACGTCTTTCTTTCCCGCATATGATGAGAAGTCGGCTGTTGAGTCAAAGAATGTCCAACCCAATTTTTCCGGCCATCCCGTCAATGTCAGGTTCGTCCAGTTCGTCCCATCGGTAGAAACCTTAATAAGAACCTCTGTCTTAGCCACGTCTACTGATGTGAAGAAGTTGATGGCGTGGTGTAATGTCAATGTGGCCTTGGTGGCTCCGCTTAAATCAAATTTTGGGGATATAATCCACGATTCAGAAGCATAGTTCGTAGAATTGACATAAGCTGTGGCTACCATGCCATATTTGCTGTTGTACTTCCAGATGGCATCAATATCTGAAGGTTTTGTCTTGTCAGTGAGAGTCCAGCTTCCTATTCCATTAGTCTTGAAGTCCATGCTGTAAGAGGATGCACCTGTTGACGAACCTCCATCGCCACTACCGGCTTCTACACTGACGAAGTATGCATTGACGACCTGGGCAGTTTCCTTGTATGAGCCACGGTTACCGATGATGGTGATTTTGCATCCATCCTTGATACCCTTAGCAGCCATCAAGTCAGCGAATTGTCCTTTGGCGCCTCCCTTTTCCGTCACAACGCCATAGACATAAATCGAGCCTGTCTCGTCGACAAGGTCAAAGTTTCCGTATTTAGTACTGTTGTTGTAGGTTCCATCTTCAAGATGGGTAACGGTTCCTGTCAACTGATACCAGTCGGATGTGCTTTCTGAAGCAGCGAGGAATTCGGCAACAGATACTTTCTTTGTCTCGCCTTCATCAGGAGTTGTGTTGCCACCAGTAGTCTTGTCGATAGAAACAATCGTGCTGCTCTGGTTGATTTCAGGTGTGGTGGCACCAGTGCTGGAGTTGACATACTTCTTCAGCTCGCCTGTCACAACGACTGTCCAGCCTACCTGAAGGTCGGTCTGTGCGGTGAAATCAGCACCATCAAGTCCCTTGCCGCTATACACTTGTAGGGCATTGGCGTCAGAACCATCGTCAGAGATATAGTAAGTAATGCTCTTATATTTATCGTTAAAGCTCTGAACCTTCGAAATCTTACCCTTTACGTAGGCGGGACTTACTGAGCCAGCAGGCTCCAGTCCATTGATAACCTCTAGTGCTTTAGCAACGGTCAGCGGAGCATCCTTCGTGCCATATTCGCCAGTAGGAGTACTGCTTCCTTCGTCTGTCCTCTTGCCATTGATGGTCACGATATAGGCTGCACCCTTGCCTGCGGTCTCCGGTGTGTTACCCTTGTAGTTGTAGATAGGACCATAGATGACTACTACATCGCCCACATTGATGGCATAGCCTGCAGTCATCTTCTTGCCGTCGGAGCCCAATACCTGGAAGGCATAGAACTTGCTCGACGTGTCTTCTTCGTCAGCCATGTAGAAAGAAGCGTTTCCATAGGTGGCATCAGCTGCACCGGCATTCACTACAACGCCTTTGACGTAGTATTTCTCCGTTGATTCGGTAGATCCAATCTCCTTACACTTCGCAATGGCTGCAGCAATATTAAAGGGGTTGGTAGCTGTACCATCGCCTGCTGGCTCTACAGTGGAACTCTCACCTTGAGTCTTCGGAGGCGTAACGGTTCCAAAAGGACTTGGAACGTCCTCACAACTGGCGAGCGTGATGACCGCCAAGGCCAGTGTCATAAGTTTTGCAATCTTTTTCATATCGATGTTCTTTTTTATTATACTAGTTGGTTTTGAATATTATTGGGCACTCTTGATGTCTTTCTCTGTGCGCATCAGAATCTGCCAAGTGTTGTTGAAACGCGAGGCTATGCCAGTAATGTCTACTTTTCCTGTAGGCATTGCGACATTGGCAAAGTCGGCGTAGGTGCTGGTACGCACAACGACGTTGCTCATACCTTTGACGTCACGATTGACACAATTGCTGGTTATCGTTGCACTACCGTCAGTAGGTGCGTAGACGGCCTTTCCGTCAGCGGCAGTCAGCTGTACGCCCTTCAGTGTGATGAGCTTGCAGCAGTCATCAGTCAGGCTTAGGCTGCTCATGGAGGTTACCTCAAGCGGAGTGGCCTTTAGTCCGTCGATGCTATTAAGCAACTTGTAGTGCTTCTGCCATTCATAGCGGCTCATGCGTCCCGTCTGGATATTTCCGTTCTTGGGGTTGGTATAGATGGTGCCTATCTGAGGCTGTTGGCCATAGCCACCCACATAGAGTCCGTCCAGCTCAATCATGACGGCCTGTCCTACGGAGAAGGCTCCATAGAGTCCTGCTTGAGAGATACTGATGCTGATGGCACCGGTTTTGTCCTGAACGTACAGCGACTGGTAGATGTTGCCACCTTCATCATTACCCACAACAACGCCTTGTATCTGCATGGGATCGGTCACCTGCTTCAGACTGCCGTCTGTTATCTCGCTGCTGTACATCGCCTTCACTTCAGCGATGGTCTTCGGATTGGTAGCCTTCAGGTTCAGATTGCCGTAGGCTTCCATTCCTATTTGGCTGTATGGCTCTGCAACCTTCTCCTCTGAACACGAGGCGGTCAGAAGAGCAGCCATTGCGAAGAGTATATATTTCTTAGTCTTCATAGTCATGTTCCTGTTTTAGAATTTATAAGCAATGTTCAGCATACCGTTGATACCGTAAGCATAGTATTTTTTAGGATTCTTGTCGAACTTGTAAAGGCGTGTAGAGCCAACCTCGCCCGTTTCGGAGTTGACAGAGAAGTTCATACGTCCCTGCTCATAGCCACCCGTGCAGAGCTTGGTGTTGTTCAGCACGTTGGTTATCATGAGGTTGATGCTCAGCGAGCCCTTCTTCAGCCAGATGCTCTTACCGATAGAGAGGTCGAGCATAAAGCCACCGTTGCTCTTCTGCTGGTCAATAACGCCGGGCAACAGCTGTCCTTCCTGTACGTTGGGGTCTTGTGCGGCTTGTGCGGCCGTGTAATAAACCTGTTCGCCAGTCATGATATACTTGCTGGGATCATTGCCTGAATTAGGCTGGTTGTGGTTGGCATCATAAACACCAGTCCATGACTCCTGGCGCTTCTCCAGTGCCGTAGCATAGCGGAAGACGGGAGCATAGCTCAGGTAGATGCGGTGATAATAGTTACCCATGACATCGATGAACCATCCGCCAGAGTGGAAGCTCAGTGTCAGGTTGTAGGCTGAAAGCGGTGTACCGCTCTCGCGCATGTTCTTATTATATACAAGGTCGTCATGATAGGTTCCTTCAGTCGAATTCATATAGCGAACGCTGGAGTTATTCATGTTCTTGGCTTCGCTGATGGTTCCTAAGGTCTTGATACTAAAGGCTGAATTGATTTTGAAATTCAAACCCCACTCCAAACCGTAGTAAGCTTTCTTGATGCCTGTCATCGACACGTAGGTAAACGAACCGATGAGGTCATCGAAGTAGTTCTGCCATTCGCTGACGTCCGTCAAATAGCTGTAATAACCTCCAACGTTGGCTTTCAACCAGCTGTTCTCATACTGGTAACCCAGGTCAGAACTGAAGATCTTTTCGTTCTTCAAGTTACTCACGAAGTCGTTGTTGATTTCTGGTGATACGAAAGCGGTCTGAGCCTGTGGTGCTTTCAGTTCGAAGCCTGCACCAATAGTCAAGGTCTGGCCTTGTGCTATGCGATAAGCCAAGCCTGCCTTAGCGCCACCTTCCAGGAATTTGGCAACGCCACTCTTTCCGTATGAGTAGTCGGCAGCCATACCGTTACGCATCTTACCATCACGCTGAATGGTGACACCGCCAATACGACCTGCTACGAAAGTCTGCATAGTCCCCTTGTTGTATTTCAGAGAGCTCCAGAGCTGTGCCTTACGAACTTGGATGTTGTAGTCATAGCCAAAGCGGTCGCCCTCCTTGACTTCCGCATTGGGATTATTCATGTCGTACTGGACGCGTGGGTCAGTCGAGGCGTAGTTGCCTAAGGCATAGGTGTTAATGTTGTGGAACGTCTTGGCGCCCAGCAGGTCTTCCATCGTCTGGTAGTGCATACCCTTATTGGTTGCCAACTGTAGACCGACGTTCCATGACGTGTTCTTGTTAAGCTCTGTCTTGAGTGATGAGGCCAGCGTCAGGTTAAGGTTGTCGTTGTTCTTGGCCTGTACGTAGTAGGCAGCATCACGTCCTTCGGTATTGCCCATCTGGTTGGCGTAATACAAGCGGTCCCAGTTGATCTGTCGATTCTTGTCACTGTCCATCAGGTATGTTTTGGCATACATGAAGTCGTTGTAGCCTGTCTGAGTACGTCCCCAGTAATCGTCCTCATTCCACACATCATAGTAGCTTGATGGCAGGTTCTTCCAATAGTCAGGAGCAGGATTCTCACCACCATTGTAGTTGAGCTTGGTGCTTTTGTACATAGAATAACGTCCTGTCAGCGAGGTGGTCAGCTTCGACTTGTCGTTGATGTTCCAGTCCCAGGTCATCATCACCGTGGGGGCAAAGTCATGAACAACGCGCGAATTGCGCTTCTGGCCATTCTGATAGCCCCAATAGGGGTTGTAGTAGTTTGAGTTGGCCAACCAGTAGCTTTCATCGGTAGCAGCACCTTGCGAGGCACGCTCCGTGGGATTACCCCATGTGACAATGCTCAGCGCATGTCGGTCGTTCAGTTTCTTCTCAGCTCCGAAGAAATAGGAGACAGAGTTGTAGAACGTTCCATCCACATATGATGTTGCCATATTGGCCCAGCGGTAGGTCAGGTTGGCAGAGAATGCCCATCCGTCAGAGCGCAACCCCGTGTTGTATGTGTACATGGCACGGATGGTGTAGTTGCGATTGGCACCGCTCAGCGTCAGTCGCTGGCCTGTCGGCATGTGGCTGGGCCGGAAATCATAGTTGTTTGAACCGCCCATAGCTGGCATGGCAAAATTGTTGAACTCAAAGGGTAGGGCATTTTCGACGCCACGGGTCTGTTGGTTCAGTCCGCCCACCAATGAATAGCGGAACTGCCCTGACTCCATGTCGTTCATTTGTGCACCGTTGATGTAGATCTCATTGTACTTTTGGTTAAAAGCACGGTAGCGGAAGCGCACGGGGCTGAACGTATATCCCACTTGCGAGGCATAGACGTTCTGATTAGATGAGATGATGGTCACGTTCTGCGACATGTCGTCATCTTCGCCTAACTGAGCTTCCGTGAATGTGAAGGCCTGCTCACTATTGATAGCGTTCTGCCCTTCCTTTTCCGTATCGGTATTGTTCTGGGCATAAGCTGCCATAGTAAGGCAAAGTGCCAGCACGGCAAGTTTTAGTCTTTTTTGCATATGAGTTAGTGTTTTTTGTTAGTTATTTGCTGCAAAGATAATGAATAAAATGTAAAAATAGGTATTTTTTCGTATCTTTTTTTAAAAAAGTTGCATTATTCTCAGAAATAATGCCTATCTTCGCAACATAAAACTATAGGTATATGAAAAAACTATTCACTTTACTGGCTGTTATCTTCCTGATGGGAACGATGAACGCACAAGCACAAGAAAAGAAATTCTCGGTGTATGCTATTGGTTTCTATAACCTTGAAAATCTGTTTGATACCTGTCATGATACAGGTAAGAACGACTATGAGTATCTGCCTGACGGGCGTAATAAGTGGTCGGGGCTGAAGTATACTCATAAGCTTCGCAATATGGCTCGCGTCTTGGCTGAGATGGGTACGGACAAATTGCCGTTGATAGGCTGTGCCGCTATCGGTGTGTCTGAGGTGGAGAATGCTAACTGTCTGAGAGACCTCTGTAATCAGGAGCCGCTGAAAGCCCGTAACTTCCAGTTCTGTCACGTGGAAGGTCCGGACCATCGAGGTGTCGACTGTGCGCTGCTTTACAATCCTGCACTTTTCACCATTCGTGACGTGAAGCTCGTACCTTATATTTATAAGTTGCCCACTGACTCTATGCGTGCAACCCGTGGATTCTTGGTGGTTAGCGGTACGATGGCCAAGGAGCATGTGACGATTATCGTTAACCACCTGCCTTCGCGTGGTGCTACCAGCTACTATCGTGAGGAGGGTGGCAGTCAGTTGCGTGTGGTGAAAGACTCGCTGATAGCAGAAGACCCCGACGTGAAACTTTTCATTATGGGTGATATGAACGATGATCCGAAGGATCCCTCCATGTCGGTAGCCCTAGGTGCCAAACGTAAGATAGAGGATGCTACGGAAAAGACCGACCTGTTCAATCCCTGGTGGGACATTCATGCCAGCGGAACGGGTACGCTGATGTATGGTGGTGCCTGGAACCTGTTTGACCAGATTATCCTCTCCAACTCGCTGCTGAACCAGAATGGGAAGCGCGACTATTCAACGCTGAAGTTCTGGCAACCACAGATTTTCCGTCGTGACTACCTGTTCCAACAGGAGGGAAAATATAAAGGCAACACATTGCGTACACATGCCGGAGGAGTTTGGCTCGACGGCTACAGCGACCACTTGCCCACGCTGGTTTATCTGGTAAAAGAACAAAAATAAATGGAGATAGAGCGCCATCCGCTGGAACCTTTCCTGCCTGAGGGCACGCGTCTGCTGATGTTAGGCTCGTTTCCTCCAGCCCGGAAGCGTTGGGCAATGGAATTCTTCTATCCCAATTTCACCAATGATATGTGGCGCATCTTTGGCCTCTGTTTCTTTGATGACAAGTTACATTTTGTCGATGAGCCTGCTAAAACCTATCGGAGAGAAGCGATAGAACAGCTGTTAAGGGAGAAGAAAATCGGCATCTACGATACCGCAACGACGGTGCGACGGTTGGCAGGAACGGCTGCAGACAAAGATCTGGAGGTGATTGAGCCCACGGATTTGGATGCGCTGCTGGGTCGGATTCCTGCGTGTAAGGCTGTGGTGACCACGGGCGAGAAGGCTACCAATGTGTTCTGTACTCATTTTGGCATCAAGCCTCCGAAGGTAGGTCAGTACGCGCTGTTCTTCTTTGGTAAGCGCGTGCTTCGTCTCTATCGGATGCCCAGCTCCTCAAGGGCATATCCCATGAAAGTGGAGCGCAAGGCAGAGTATTATAAACCCATGTTTGAAGATATATTATAAAGATCATGTACATTATAGGAATTGCAGGCGGTACGGGTTCGGGCAAGACTACCGTCGTGAAGAAAATTGCCAAGGTGTTACCACCCGATTGTGTTGCACTCATACCCCTTGATTCGTATTATAACGATACGACGGGCTTAACAGATGAGGAGCGTAAAGCCATTAACTTTGACCATCCTGATGCCTTCGACTGGAAACTGCTGACGGAGCATATCAAGATGTTGAAGAATGGCGAGGCTATCGAACAGCCTACCTATTCGTATATCATCTCCAACCGTTTGCCGGAGACTATTCATGTAGAGCCCAAGCCCGTCATTATACTTGAGGGTATCATGACGCTGCACTATAAGAAGCTGCGCGACATGATGGATCTGAAGATATTCGTGGATACTGACAATGACGTGCGTCTGATCCGAAATATCCGTCGTGATGTCGTGGAGCGCGGACGTACCGTCGATATGGTGCTCGACCGCTACGAGAAAGTGCTCAAGCCTATGCATGAGCAGTTCATCGAACCCACGAAGAAATTTGCCGACTTAATCATCCCTTGGGGACACGAGAACAGAACCGGAATCCACATTCTCAAGACCTACATCGAGGGTATCGTCACCAACGTGTGATGATACCTCCTCGGCTTCCATAATAACTCGTTGCCGCTCTGCAGCCTTCCGTACACTGTGGATCTTCAGCGAGTTAATAATTTCTGTCACACCATATACCAATGAGCACCAACCTAGAATGAGCAGGGGCAGTTCTGCTGTCTCCATAGGTTTCAGCACGACAAACAATCCTGTAAGCAGAATCAGTGAAGGGGCAATCCAGAAACTGAAGGGAATGCTGCCCAGTCTGCGTGCTGCGACCAGTGCCATTAGCTGATTCAATCCTCCTAATATCATGATAGCTCCAAGGATATACATCAGTCCGTTGATGAACACACCAGGAGTCAGTGCCAGCGTCAGTCCGAGGATCACACTGCCTGCTCCCACAATGGGAAAGGTAGGCTGTCCGCCCGAGATGATGCGTCCTTCTTTATCGGTAATGGTATATTCGCCTGCATGTTTTCTGGCATTTATATATGCTATCAGCGCAATGATGCCTGACACCAGAAACAGGACGCCAATGGCTACGGTCAGCCAAGTCACTCCATCTTGTGGAAATTTAATCAGCAGTACGCCCACCACGATGGCGCACAAAGCACGGAAAATAGAACTTTGAAATATCTTCATTGTTTTCTTCTAATGGTTTTCGTTTGCAAATATACGAATATTTTCGTAATTTTGCACCAATGGATACAACTATTTTCTTAGTAAGACATGGCGAGACCGTCGACAACGCACGCCAAATCATGCAGGGACAGACGCAAGGCTGTCTGAACGAGAAGGGTAGGGAACAGGCTGCGCAGGTGGCCGGGCGGCTGGCTGGCGAACAGATTGATGCCGTAGTGGCCAGTGACCTGAATCGCGCGATTCAGACGGCAGAAATCATAGCTGCGCCTCATCATTTATCTGTTTCAACGACTCCCCTTCTAAGAGAGCGCGACTGGGGAGGCTTTACGGGTCGGTTTATCCCAGACTTGAAAGGTGAGGTGTGGCCTGACGATATCGAATCAGAGGAAACATTGCTGCTGAGAGCTCGCGCATTCCTATTATATATAACGACCACCTACCCAGGAAAGCGGGTGGTGGCCGTTGGTCATGGTATAGTCAATAAAGCTATATTGGCTGTTTATGCAAAGTGCTCGATGCGTGAGGTCCATCGGATGATGAATGCTGAGGTGCGTATCTTAACGGCCTCTGCCGAAAACACCGCTTCCGCTGCTGTGGCCGCCTCCCTGGCTTCCGCCAGACCTATGGCCTCCGCCGCTGAAGGAACCTCCGCCACCACTGCTGCGGGTAGCGCCTCCGCCGAATGATCCGCTGCTATGATGGCTTCCACCACCGAATGAGCCACTGCTGCGAGTGGAACCGCCTCCAAATGAACCACTTCCACGGCTAGCGCCATTGCTGAATGAACCACTTCCCCGGGTAGCTCCACTGCCGAACGAACCTCTGCTAGCAGACCCGTTGTGGAATGAACCATTCTGATAACTATGGCCATTGCCGCTATAGTGGCCCGTATTGTTGCTGTGATGACGATTTACCGTAGTTCGTGTAGAGCTGTTGCGTACACCTCCTTCGAATCGTGTATGTCCATTGCCGATACGTGACGTGGTGTGATGATGGCGGAAGTCGCCACGATTCCAGCGGTCGAGCATGCCGAAGTGTGAGCGTCCTACAGGACGGAAATGATCACGACGACCATAGTAGTATCCTCGTCCGCCTACTACGTGCCAGGCATGTCCACCACGATAGCTGGCATAGAACACGGGGCGTCCGAAGTAGAAGTAGTCGCGATGCGGATAACGGGCGTAAATGCCGAAGTGCCAGAAACCATCACGCCAGTAGAGTGGGCGATAGAAATAGCTGGCTGCACAGAATGTCTGCCACTGCCAGTCCAGCAGAACGTAACTCATGTCCAGGTTTCGACGCTCCCAGTAGTTCCCATACACATCATCGTAGCTGGTCACTCCCATCAAGTAGTCGAGGTTGATTTCGTAGGCTGCCTGGTACTGCTCGTCGGTCAAGTTCAGCTCATAAGCCATCTTGTCCGTCAGGAACAATGCCTCATTGCGTGCCTGTTCGTAGCTCATTGCCTTGCCCGTTGCTGCTATCGTCAGCATTGCTACCAGGGCTATCATTATCTTCTTCATCATCGTAATTGTTATATGTTCACGGTGCAAAAGTAGGAAGAAAATAATGACATCACAAAGGATTTTCCCTAAACCAGAGGGGGAATTTCCCTAAATCGACATAAAGATTTGGGATTTTCGTTAAAAACCACTACCTTTGCTGCATAAATGCAAAACGATGAGCAAGCATTCCCTTTTGTTGTTCCTGATGCTGACCTTCTTGGCAGGCTTTTCGGTAGCACAAAATGTGTTGACCGACAAGTACAATGTGACTTGTCTTGACCTTGCTGCAGGACTCCCTCATAATCATGTCAATCAGCTTTTTGCTGATAGTCAAGGCTTTATATGGGTGTCGACATACGGTGGCGGAGCTGTTAGGTATGATGGCTATTTATTCATGCATCTGGAGACGCGTGGGTTAATGGCCAGCAATTCGTGCAAGGGTTTTGCTGAGGATGGTCATCAGCGATTGTGGGTTGCCTTCGACGAAGGTACGGTGGTGGTTGACTTGCACAAGATGAATTGTGTAACACCATCCTTTGGGGAAAGTCATATCGGTAACAGGCTCCATCAGCAGTCTGTAAAGGTTTATTGCGACTCGAAAGGCAGTATTTGGCAGGTGACGCGTGATAGTGTGTTTCGCTATTCTTTCGATGAGAGAGGTCGTGTGAGTCATATTAGCCGTTGTCAATATCAAGGCAATACCCCTGACATCACTCTTTCCGACATTGAGCACAATGGTACGGTGTGGATCAATACTGAGGACGGTCTCAATCGGCTTGTTGAGGTCGGCGATCAGTTGGTGCAGAAGAATGCAGCTTCGGTGATTCAACAGTTGCGTGGCTTGTATATTACAGATTTGTTGAAACGAGGCAATGTGGTTTGGATTGCCACAAATCAGGGGCTCTATGCTTACGACCAGAGTCGAGGAACCTTGACCGCATACCGCCATACGGGGGATAAGCATAGCTTGTCGCATGATCATGCTACTTCTTTGGTCGTTTCCCCCGAGGGACGGCTGTTGGTCGGTACGTTATGCGGCATCAATGTGTTCGACGAGCAACACGGCACCTTTGAACATTGGAATACATCTACTAGCGGTGTACCTATGCCGAGTGATTTCGTTCACTGCCTGTTTGTCCGTGATGGTCAGCTTTGGGTAGGTACAGAAACGGCTGGTATTGTCAAATTGTCGCCCAAGCCGTTGATGCTCCGCCATTATACCCATGCTATAGGCAACGTCCAGTCGCTGTCGCCAGGGCCTGTTAATGCCATGTATGCTGAATCAGATGGTACTCTTTGGGCCGGAACTGTAGAAGGCGGTCTGAACAGAAAGGAAATGGGAAGTGGGGAATTTATGCATTGGTCAATGTATGAACTGGGTTTGAAACATAATACGGTGTCGGTATTGGAGCCTGATGGGCATGGCAGACTATGGATAGGAACATGGGGCGCAGGTATCAATTATATCTCGCAGGCTGCTCATGACAAAGTATATCATGTATCAATGCCTGATGCCATGGTGCCACTCACTGATTATATCGGTGCGCTAGCTTACGATAAGTATCACGATGCGATGTGGATAGGGAGTAACGATGGCATTTTCTATTACGACCTTCAGTCCGGCACGTTGAAGGATCCGTTTAAGGGCAATCGTGTCTTCCGTGGATGTATAGGCAGTCATATTGACCGTCAGGGGAAATTGTGGATGGGGTGTCTGTCGGGGGTCTGTGTTGTCGACTTGAAAAGCAAAAATTTCAAATATCTACACCTGCGCCATAAACTCAACCAGCCGGAGTCACCGGTCATTGATAAAATATGCTGTTTTTGTGAGGCAAGTGATGGCACCATGTGGTTAGGGTCAAACGGCTATGGTTTATATAAAAGAATTATTACGGATGACGGCGGGTGGCGTTTTGAGGTTCTGACAACGGAAGATGGTTTGGCTAATAATGCCGTAAAGGGAATTGTGGAGGACGAACAGGGCCGACTATGGATTACCACAGACAATGGTTTGTCGGTGTATAATCCTCGTGCGCGTACCTTTCTTAATTATACTGAGAACGACGGTCTCCCCTGTCAGCGTTTTTATTGGAATTCCACAGTGAAAGGTTCCGATGGTGTTATCTATCTGGGCAGTTTGGATGGTCTAACAGAGATTAGGGGTGAGAGCGCGGAAGCCCGTTATCCTCAACATCTTTCTTTTACCCGTTTGATGGTGGATAATCAAGAAGTCACAGCAGCAAACAGTGACGTTCTTGATGCTGACATTTCTCAAGCATCCCGAATCAGACTGCATGAGTCCAACAAGTCGGTTGATATCAGTTTCTCGAAGCTGACATATGGTGGAGAGTCACAAGGGCTTTATCGCTATCGTTTACGAGGCTACGACGACGAGTGGACATCACTGAAGCCTGATAGGAACACTGTCCACTATACCAGTCTGAAGCCTGGCATCTATACTTTTGAGGTAGAGTATAGCGACGGCGTGGAAGCCGTTGGCAGCATGATTAGCATACGGGTGGAGGTGACACCCTACTTTTGGAAGAGCTGGTGGTTCTTGCTGTTGGTGGTCCTGTTGATGACGGGGGTTGGCATTTGGCTCTACCGCCAGAGAATTGACAAGTTGAGGCAGCAGGAGGCTGAGAAGCTACTGCAACCCATTCGGCGCGTGCTGGATGAGGCTGACGACTCAGAGCAATTGCAGTCGCGTATCCAGAACATCCTGGACAACCACGAGCGCTTGCAGAAGAGCTTCCGGCGCACGGTGGAAGCCGACAAGAACGAGGCGCTGCGCACCGTAAAATCGTTTATGGAACGTGCCACAGAAGTGATGGAGCAGAACTACACAAACAGTCATTTCGGAATCAATGAGTTTGCTGCTGCTATGGGAATGAGCCGCAGCCTGGTGTCGAAGCGCCTGAATGCTGAGACGGGACAGAGCACCAGTCAGTTTATGCGCAACTACCGGCTCAGCATCGCCCGGAAGTTGTTGTTGGAGAATTGGGCCAAGAGGAATATTACGGAGATAGCCTATAAGGTAGGTTTTGACGACCCGAAATATTTCACTCGTTGCTTCACACGCAAATATGGCTGCAGTCCCAGCTCTTATGTCGAGGAAGACATGACAGTGGACAAATAATAGGTATAATCAATAAAAAATCGTTAGACAAGATGCTGAAATTGCATTTTGTCCACCTAATTTATTGATTTGTCCACCACCAAAAAACAACTTTTCCATACTTTTGCCAACGAAACCTGATGACATTATCACATTTTTTTATTATAACTAAAACACTAACAATGAGAAAAGAACTGTTATTCTCTACGATGCTGTCGCTAAGCATGTTGGGAGGCGCAACTATTTTGTGTCCAGGACGTGCGATGGCATCAGTGACCCAGCAAACCGTTAAGGTGAAGGGTCAGGTTGTCGACCAGCAGGGTGAACCCCTGATTGGTGCCACTGTGAGGGTGAAAGGAGCTCAGACTGGTATTGTTACCGATTTCGACGGTAATTTCCAAATTGACGCTGCTTCTAATGCTACGCTCGTAGTGAGCTATGTGGGTTACAAGGACAGGGAGATTGCCGTACGTGGACGTGCTGTCATCGACCAGATTCAGATGGAGCCAGACTCCCAGATGCTCGATCAGGTAGTCGTTGTGGGTTACGGTACGCAGAAGAAGGCCGACCTGACGGGCGCAGTCTCTATTGTAAATGCTGAAGAGCTGAAGCGCGTGTCCAATTCAAACATCTCGACCATGCTTGAAGGTAAGGTGGCTGGTGTGCAGATTACATCAGACGGTCAGCCTGGTGCCGACCCTTCTGTACGTATCCGTGGTATCGGCTCGTTCGGCAGCACGGCTCCGCTGTACGTTATCGACGGTGTACCTATGGGTACCACCATCCGCGATTTCTCGCCCAACGACATTGAGACCATCCAAGTGCTGAAGGATGCATCGGCAGGTGCTATCTATGGTTCTCGTGCCGCCAATGGTGTGGTCATTATCACGACTAAAGGCGGTAAGAAGGATCAGCCTTTGAAAGTAGACTATAAGGGATACTTTGGAATAGACTGGATTCCCAGCAGCACTTACGATTTGATGAATGCCGACCAATATAGCAACTATCTCGGCCATGCTGCCGCCAATTCAAACACTCCACTTCCTGGTGGCTATAGCTTGAATGCAGAGACAGGCCGCTACCAGTTTATGGACAATACCGATACAGACTGGTTCAAAGAGGTGTTTAAGACAGGTACTCGCCAGAATCACAATATCAACTTGAGCGGTGGTGGTGCACACAATACTTATAATATAGGTCTAGACTACTTCCAGCAGAAAGGAACGCTGGAGGGTGCTGGTCCTAACTACAACCGCTTCACGGCTCGTGTGAATAACATGATGGAGACCAAGTTTATCCAGTTCCACACCAGCCTGGTTTATTCGCACTCCAATCAGGACGGTATGGGACTTTCAAATGCAAACGAATACATACAGGGCCTGTATGGTGATGTCACTAATGTACTACGTGGAACACTGCTGATGCAGCCTACTATCAAGGCTTACGATGAGACGACATGGTATTTGGACGAGAAGGTTCCTGCCGCCAAGAACTATAACTATGATGCCTATGGATATGGTGTTTATTACAATGACATTCATGGTGACATCTCGGCATCTAACCCCTTGTTGGTGAATAACCAGCTGACTCGTAACACACTGGTTGACCGTATTGTAGCTACTGGTTCTGCCGATTTCGACCTGCTGAAGATGATAGGTCAGGAGCAGAAGAGCCATAAGCTGAACTACAAGCTCAACCTGTCATACAGTAAGACCAATGCGCAGGACAAGACATGGGTTGCTGCTTGGATTCAGAGTAACCGTGTATATCTTGACAAGTCGAATGAGCGTCTGACAGAGAACAAACGCACTTACTCAGACTTCTTGGTTGAGAATACAATAACGTGGGATGGTAATTTTGGATTACATCATGTCAATCTTTTAGGCGGTATTACTTACGAAGAGGAGAACACCCATCTTCTGGATGCATGGGGAATCAACCTTACTGAGCCATACTATCTCCATCCGCAGAAGGCCGAGACGCGTGAATCAGCTTCGTATGAATATAAACACGCTCTGACATCTCTCATCGGACGTTTGAACTATGATTACGACGGCAAGTATCTGTTGTCTTTCGTGATTCGTCGCGACGGTAGCTCTCGTCTGACCAAAGACATCCGCTGGGGTACATTCCCGTCAATCTCTGTTGGTTGGCGTTTCGATAAGGAAAAGTTCTTCCCCATCGACCATAACATCGTCAACATGATGAAGATTCGTGCCAGCTATGGTGAGCTTGGTAACGAGAACATCGGCGAATATGCCTATCAGTCAGTCTATCGTCCAGGCTATATGTCTTATAGCTTCGGTAATACGGTAGTTTACGGTTCGTCTATCGAGGACTATGTGAACAATCAGCTTGCCTGGGAGAAGAAGTCGACGACTAACGTTGGTATCGACATCGCTATGTGGAACAACCGTTTGGAGTTCACTGCCGAATGGTACAAGAACAAGTCGACCGACCTGCTGTATAGCGTTCCCGTACCTGCCAATGCCGGTGTAAGAAACGAGAGTGTAACTATGAATGCTGCCTCGATGGAGAACAGTGGCTTCGAGTTCTCGGCAACCTATCGTAACCGCGACCACGCCTTGAAGTGGCAGGTAAGTGCCAACTTGAGTACCTTGAAGAACAAAGTTACTAAACTTGGATTCGGAAACGAGTCATACATAACAGGTGGCAATCCAACTGGATATTATGCAACTTTCGTTGGACAGGAAGTAGGACAGTTCTATGGTTGGATTTATGAAGGTATAGCCCGTACACAAGCAGACTTGGACGATCACGCTACCCAGACAGGTGCTCAGATAGGTGATTGTCTGTATAAAGATGTTAATGAAGATGGTATTATTGATGCCAATGACCGTGTCGTACTGGGCAGTGGTCTGCCAAAGGTGAACTTCGGTATCAGCGCTCATCTGGAGTATAAGAACTTCGACTTGAGCATTTCAACCTTTGGTGCATTGAATTACCATGTTACTGATGGTATTTATGATGGTTTGAACTCTTGCTATGGATGGGCTAATAAGGATGTAGCAATCGGTGATGCTAACCGGTATTCTGCTGACGGCCTGACCTATATATCAGATGTTCCGCGTACCTATATTACAGCAAATGGTGAAGCATGGAACGACTACTTCAGCGATCGAATGATTCAAAACGCAGCCTATTGGAAGATTGCCAACATCGAGTTGGGCTACAACTTCCCCGATAAGTGGTTCAAGGGTGTTGTTTCCGGTGCTCGTGTTTATGTTTCTGCACAGAATCTCCATACCTTCACTAAATATAAGGGATATAATGTAGACTATGCAGGTGGAACCTTTACTCCTGGCTTCAACTGGTGTTCTTATCCAAGTGCACGTAGCTTCATGGCTGGTATTCTATTCTCATTCTAATATAAATTAAGGTGTAATCATTATGAAACTATATAAATTATCACTTGCCCTGATGTTGGGCATCGGTACGCTGACATCATGCAGCGACAAGTTGGAACTGACCAACCCCAACGATCCGACTACAAGTACTTTCGGCAACACCGCAGATGATCTGGAGGATGCTGTTATAGCCTGCTATCATCATACTCGTATGGAAGGAACCTATGCTCGTGTAGGATACACATTGGAGTGTTGCCGAGGTGATGAGGTTTGGAACGTGGCTCAATCTTGGAACCATATATCGGCCGACAACCTAAATGTATCTATAGACAATGGTGAAGTTGCCTGGATTTGGCGTGACTGGTACTATGTGACGAATATCACCAATTTCGTGATTACCAAGTGTGGCGGAGACAATACTGCCTTGTCTGACAAGATGAAACGTATTAAGGGACAAGCTCTCTTTATTCGTGGTTTGGCATATTATAACCTTTCGAATTTCTATCAGAACCCAGCTCTCATTTTGGATTACAACTCATACTCAACGCTCGAGGGTCTGTATGCTGCTAATCATCAGGAAGGGGAGACGGATCCTAATGCGCAATACGATAGGGTATTGGATCAAGTTGAGAAAGATTTCTCTGAAGCTATGACACTGCTGCCAACTAAAGATGCTGGTGGAGAGTGGGCTAAAGGACGTGCTACCAGTGGTGCGGCTGCGGGTTTCTACGCTCGTACACTGATGCAGCGCCATAAGTATGGCGAAGCTCTCGCTGTCTTGAAGGAGATTATTGCAGGTACTTATGGTAAGTACGAACTGATGAAGAACTATGGTGATAACTTCCGTGAAGGCAGTGCTTATGAGAACAATGCAG
Source organism: Prevotella sp. (assembly GCA_015060535.1). Lineage (GTDB taxonomy): Bacteria > Bacteroidota > Bacteroidia > Bacteroidales > Bacteroidaceae > Prevotella. The sequence continues at coordinate 165,798 of SUYH01000006.1, read as the reverse complement.
AGAGTCTGTATGAAGTGCAGTTCTTAGACTATGGTTCACAGGGCTCTGATGATGAGTGGACACCTGTAAACATTAGTAAGAATGCTTCGCAGGGACATGCCTTAGAGGCCAACTTCGCTCCGGCTCACGTAGGAAGCTGGCAGGACCTGGCGGCAGCACCATGGCTCTATTTCCTCTTCAAGAATGGTGAGAAGACCAAGGACGGAAAGCTTGACCCCCGACTCTATTGGACTATCGGTACGTATGAGGATGACTGGAACAATTATTCGGACGGACTGGGTAATATGTGCTATACAGAAAAGATGACCGATGATGGCTCTGTTGTTGTCAGTGCTACAAACAAGGGCCTGCCTGTGGCTAAGTATACCAATTTCCGTACAGGACTTTACTCTTCTGTTGTGACAGGTCTGAAGTGCGGTATCAATCTTCGTATCATGCGCTATGCTGATGTGTTGCTTCGTGCAGCAGAGTGCGAAAACGAAGTGAATGGTCCTACAGCTCAAGCCATTGAGTGGATCAATCAGGTGCGTCGTCGTGCTAACCTGAACGACCTGCAAGCTTCTGACTTCAATACAGCAGACAAGCTCTTCGAGCAGATTGCCAATGTTGAGCGTCCCAAGGAGTTCGGTTGCGAGGCTGGTCGCTGCTACGACCTCATCCGCTGGGGATTCTTCTACAACGACGACCGTCTACAGCAGTTGAAGGAGCACGGAGCATATAAGCTTGGTGCTGATATCAAAGAGGAGATTACCTATGGCGCTGCTGGTGTAGCAAGCACTTTCGACAAATATGAGAAGGGCCATGAGTATTTCCCCATTTATCAGAACTATATGAATATCAACTCAAGCCTTATGGGTAATTCCGCTAACCTCAATTCGGATAACTCTGCATACTTTACAAAGAATGGGTGGACTGTACATCCGGTAGTTGACTTGAGCAAATAACAAGAAACCTTTTAAAAGACATAGATTATGAAATATCTCAATAAATTTGTTTCAGCTCTTTTCGTTGCAACACTTGGCATCATGACGTTGGCAAGTTGTGAAGGTGCTGATCTATACAAGATAAATGCTCCCGACTGGCTCTCGGAAATGGGAGGCGAAGAGGAAGAACCCGAAGAAGAGGAGGAACTGGTGGGCCAGATGGAGGATGTGTACAACATCGGCAAGGAAGACCTGTCATCTGGATTCTGGACGTTGGGTAAGACCTATGTTGTACCTGCTGGTGCTAAATGGCAGGCTCAGTTTAAGTTGACGGTCAATCCCGACAACTTGTATTACAAGAACTTCTATCTCGTGCTGAATGCATATAATGCTGAAACGGGCGAACTGGGTGATGAGTTTGGCGTTATCCGCTACGACAACGACCCCTCCAAAAACTCTGAGTGGAATACCGTAGGAACAGAAATAGACAGGAGCCTGGTGAGTGGCAACTTCAGTAACTCGTCGGGTGACGATTCCGTGGACGCCAGTGTGCAGAAGATGAACGGTACGGTCACCATTACGGTAGACCGTGCAGAGGGCGGAATGTTTATCAAGTTTACCAACGGAACGCTGACGAAAACCTACACGCAGACAACGGCATTCCCGTCTACGGGTGCCGATGTACCTATCGCATGCCGCATTGGTATAGAGGGCTCGCTGGTCAGCTTCATTTCTACCAATATCGAACCTATTGGAGGATGCACGTCTGCTGAGGATAAGCAGCCGTTGTCGATGGAACTGTCGGGTGTACCCACGGAGGTTCTTGTGGGTACAACTCTGGAAGAGGCGATGGCTAACGTGACTGCTGTGGTGACCTTCGAACAGGGTGTTACTAAGGATGTGAAGGCCGAGGAACTGCAGTTTGAGGCTATTCCTAACTATGATGAGCTGGGACAGAAGACGCTGGTTGTCATCTACAACAAGACCTTCAAGGGTCTAAATGCCGACAAGCCTATCTTGGCTACCAAGACCTTCAGCGTAGTCAATCAGCTGTCTGCCTTCACACAAACCGTTGTCGTTCCGACACCGCTGGTACTGGGTGCTGAGGACAACTCAACAGGCTGGTGGGGTGCTCATACCGAGAACATCAAGATTGAGCCTAAGGAGACCAAGGTGACGACGTTCACCAACTTCACCAGTGGTGGAGCCAACTGGAACAACTTTGTCATTGTGCTCTGTAAGGCCGACAATTCGGAGTATGCCGTTGTACGTGCCGACAACTTCGGCTGGGGCGACGGATATGCAGGTTGCACGCCCATTGGCGGTTTTGCCGACGATGAAGGATGGGCAGCTTGGCTTGCTGCCATGAATGGTGCTAAGGTGACTACTTACGTGACCAACAATGGCGACGGCTCTGGCGATGTCAAGGCTGTCATGGTGGGCAACGATGGCAATACCTATGTTCAGGAGTATAAGGGCATCAAAATTGCCGATCCTGACGACTTCTACTTCCGCTTCACGGTGGATGGCTGCCACCTGGTGTTCGACAAAGAGTTAGGTGCTGCCGACTGCTCTACCGGCTGGTGGGGAGCCCACTCTGCCAATATCCAGGTCGTTGCTCATCAAGTATGTACTGTCAACTTCACCAACTATACCAGTGGTGTAGCCAACTGGAACAACTTCGTAGCTGTACTCTGTAAGGCCGATAATACCGAATATGCAGTGGTTCGTGCTGACAACTATGGTTGGGGCGCTGGCTATGGTGCCTGCACAGCTACCTGCGATAACGGTGGCGACTGGGCTACATGGCTGTCAGCGATGAATGGCGCAAAGGTGTCTGTCAAGATTGCTAATAATGGTGATGGCACAGCAGATGTCAAGGCTACGATATTGGGTACCGATGGTAAGACCTATACACAGGATTATATCGGTATCAACACCATCGATCCTGACGACTTCTACTTCCGTTTCACAGTCGATAGCAGTCATTTGGTATTCGAATAATTTTTAAAAATAGAATTGTATTATGAAATATATATCTAAACTATTGGCGCTGTTCAGCATCGGAATGATGCTGACAGCCTGTAGCAACGACATCGACGAGGTGAACATCCCGCTGACAGTGACCACGCCCACGGTGTCTTCCATACAAGGTAGCTCTGCCATTGTCACGCTGGCGGCTACGGGTTCGCACATCACCCATCGTGGTGTCTGCTACGCTACATCGCCCAATCCGACGATTAGTGACGATAAGGTCATGGGTGGTAGCAAAAATATGGTGCTGACCATTGGCGGACTGACCAAGAGCACGACTTACTACGTTCGTGGTTTCGCCCAGACGAGTTACGACGTAGCATATTCTGACGAGATTTCATTCACGACAACAGCTACGGAACCTGTCGATGACGATCCGCAGACCGAGGGACCGTCGGCTCTGAAGCGTGTTTCGGTGCATGACCCCAGCATCGTATGGGATCAGGCTACCAGCACCTATTATATCTTTGGCTCACACCGTGCTGCTGCCAGGTGCAACAATCTGATGTCGTGGGAGGCATTCACCGCACCTTGGGCTACTGCTACCAGTACGAATGCCGACAATGTTGACGCATTTACGACTCCCCAGGTGACCAAGATGAAAAAGGGCGGGGCTGAAATCGACTTCGCGTTCAATGCTCTGGAGTGGTCGAAGCGTGGCAGCGACACTTACGATGTCAATGGCAACATGTGGGCGCCCGACGTGATCTATAACAAGAAGATGGGTAAGTATTGTATGTACCTCAGTGTCAATGGCGACCATTGGTATTCGAGCATCATCATGCTGACTGCTGACAACATCGCAGGACCTTACCGCTATCAGGCTCCCGTCGTGATGAGCGGATTCCGCTCGGGCGATTCCTATAAGTCGACCGATCTGGAGATTGTGATTGGCGAACAGGCTTCACTGCCTGCCCGTTATGCTCCCTCCGATAATTATGGCAATCACTGGCCCAACGCCATCGACCCCTGTGTCTTCTACGACGAGACGGGCAAGCTGTGGATGTCGTACGGCTCGTGGAGTGGTGGTATCTTCATGCTCGAACTTGACGAGGAGACCGGTCTGCGCGACTATGATGTGACCTATGAGACTGGCGACAACTCCGACCCCTACTTCGGCAAGAAGATAGCTGGTGGGCACTATGTTTCAGGCGAGGCCAGCTATATCGAGTACATCGGTGGCTATTACTTCCTGTTTGTAACATACGGTGGTCTGGAGGCTGCTGGTGGTTATCAAATGCGCGTGTTCCGCTCGTTGAATCCTGATGGGCCGTATGTTGACAGCAAGGGGGCTTCGGCACTTTACAGCAAGTATCTGCTGAACTTCGGGCCTACGGCTAACGACGGCAACCGTGGTGTGAACATCCTTGGTGCTTACTCCATGTGGGGCAAACTGCTGACAGGTGGTGCCAATGAGGCCTCTGGCGAGCGTGCACAAGGTCACAACAGTATCATTGCAGCTCCCGATGGACGCACCTATCTGGTTTACCACACTCGTTTCCAGGAGTGGGGCGAGGGTCATCAGGTACGTGTTCACCAGGTTTACCAGAACGAGGAGGGCTGGCTGGTGGCTGCACCGTTCGAGTATACCGGCGAAGGCATTAAGAGCGCAGGTATTGCCGCTGCACAGAAGGTGGCTACGGCAGACATCCCCGGCACGTATAAGCTGTTGGTTCACAGCTACGGTCTGGATCATGCATCGAAGGAATATGCCGTTCCCACAGATATCACGCTGAATGCCGACGGAACGATCACTGGTGCGCTGACGGGTACGTGGACTGCCAAGACAGGTACGTCGTACGTCACCATCAAGCTCGGTTCGGAGTTCAAGGGTGTGATGATTCCGCAGACCCTGGAGCCAACCGATGTCAAGACACCGTGCTTCACCGCTTTGGACAGTGCTACGGGTGTCACTATCTGGGGTTATAAACAAACTGCAGATTAAGAGGTAAAAAGAAGTAACAGGAAATGCGAAGTTTATTAATAGTAATTTTAACCTGGGGGCTGGCAACAGTGGTTGCCAGTGCTCAGGTTTTTATTCATGTTGATGCTAACCAGCGAGGCCCCCAAATCAGCCCGACGCATTATGGTATCTTCTTTGAGGACATCAACCATGCTGCCGATGGAGGCCTTTATGCAGAGCTGATTCGAAACCGTTCGTTCGAGGATGGTCCTGCATACGGAATGCCAGCCGACATGCAGGGGTGGACTGTTAAGGGTGGTGCTACAGCCACGCTCATACAGCCCACGAAAAAGGTTAGACTTCTGAATACTGCTCAGGGTAACGCTCTTCAGTTGAATGTCCACGCTACATCTCAGACTCCAGCCTGCATTGTTAATGAGGGTTTCTGGGGTATTAACACCGTACAGGGGCGCACTTACCGACTCTCTTTCTTTGCTCGTGGTACATACAATGGAACTGTTAAGGCCATGCTGTGTGCGAAGGACGGCTCAACTGTTTATGCCCAAACGGTGGTCAGTGGTTTCCCCATAGCTAAAAAGAATAAGGGATGGACCAAATATACGGCCACGCTGACAGGCACTGCTAACGATCCGCAGGCTCAGTTCGCACTGGTCTTTGACGGCAAGGGCATGCTCGACCTCGACGTGGTGTCGCTTTTCCCACCGACGTTCAAGAATCGTGAAAATGGTCTACGTCCTGACTTGGCACAGATGCTCTACGAGATGCATCCCAAGTTCATGCGCTTCCCCGGTGGCTGTTTCGTCGAGGGGCAGCTATCACCTGAGAATGCTTTCCGCTGGGAGCGTACCATCGGTCCTATCGAGGAACGTCCTGGTCATTGGAATGTCAACTGGGGCTACCGTACCACCGACGGTATCGGTTTCCACGAATACCTGCAGATGGCCGAGGACCTGGGAGCTAAACCGCTCTATGTTGTCAACATCGGACTGTGGCATGGCGGTATGACGCCCTATGATCAGATTCAGCCTTGGATTGACGAAACGCTGGCAGCCTTAGAGTATGCCAATGGCGACGTCACGACGAAGTATGGTGCCATGCGCGCCAAGAACGGTCATCCGGTTCCTTTCAATATCGAGTATCTCGAGATTGGCAACGAGAATAACCAGCCTAATGCCGAATACCAAAGCGACCACTACTACGAGCGCTACAACCAGTTCCGCAAGGCAATCCTGGCTAAATACCCCAAGATGCAACTGATTGGCAATGTGGTGGCTTGGGGTGATGACAACCCCAAATGGGGCTCACAGCTCCCTGTTGACCTGCTCGACGAGCACTACTATCGCAATCCCGCTTGGTTCACTGAGGCTTTCCGCAAGTACGACAGCTACGACCGCCGCGGTCCGAAGATCTATGTCGGCGAATATGCTGTCACCAGCGGCTTTGGCAACTTAGGTAATATGAACGCAGCCTTGGGCGAGGCTGTCTATATGATGGGCATGGAGAATAACTCTGACATCGTACCCCTGAACTCATACGCCCCCATCTTCGTCAACGAAAATGATGCGAAGTGGCGTCCTGACATGATACGTTTCAACTCGAGCCGCGTCATGGGTACTCCGTCGTATTACGTCCAGCAACTCATGCCTCAGCATGTGGGCACTCAGGTGGTCCGTGTCGAACAGCAGGGCAATGTTAACCTACAGCGACGTACTGCCGTCACTCCGCCAAAGTCGCGTATCGGCTTTGCCACATGGGCCACACAGGCATCGTTTACCCATCCCGATCCGCTGCCCAAGACCGGACAGCCCCAATTCCTGTCGGGCCAGTGGCAGAAGAATGCTGACGGAAGCGTCAGTCAGACCAGTCTGTACGAACAGTGTTTGGCCATGTGTCGTGCTGAAGTTTCCGACCATTATACCGTCAAGTTCCGTGCCCGCAAGGATAGTGGCAACGAGGGTTTTATCATTGTCTTCAACTATGTTGACTCGCTGAACTACGACTGGGTGAATCTGGGCGGCTGGGGCAATACCCAGCATGGCATCGAGCACATCACCAATGGCGGTAAGGGACAGATGGAGACTAAGCCTGGCAGCATTGAGACGGGACGCTGGTATGACATCACGTTCCAGATGGCTGGCGACAGCCTAAAGTGCTGGCTGGACAAGGAACTGGTATTCGATACCGTATTGAAGGCTGATGTACAGCCCGGCATATTCTCGTCGGCTACGATTGACGAGCCCACTGGCGAGCTCATTATCAAGGTAGTCAATACAGGCAGTGAGACGACAACCGTCCGCCTCGACATCAGCCACTTCCCCGTGAAGAGTGCCAAACTGATCAGACTGGCTGCAGTCGACGGTATGGACGAGAACACCCTCCAGCAGCCCACCAATATCTATCCCACTCAGCACGAACTCTCACCTGAGGGCAATCAGGTCGAGGTGGAAATTCCTGCTTATTCGCTGAACATCATCCGCATCAAAGGTCTTTCAGCCCCTACCGACTCCCCTTTTGTCCATGATCCTGTGATGGCTCATGAGCATGGCACCTACCACCTATATTCCACTGGTGTGGGTATCCAGCACATGACGTCACAGGATGGCAAGCAATGGTCAATGCGTCATGAACCCGTTATGAGTGTCATCCCTCAGTGGACGCGCGACTCAGTGCCAGGATTCAACCACCACGTCTGGGCACCCGATGTCATCCGTTGGCATGACCGTTGGTGGATGGCTTATAGCTGTTCGACATTCGGTAAGAATAACTCGGTCATCGGACTCCTGAGCAGCAAGTCGCTTAACAGTCCTTTGTGGAGCGACGAGGGCTGCATTGTCACATCGCGCGAGAAACGAGACCAGTGGAATGCTATCGATCCCTGTTTCGTGGTTGATGACGATGACCAGCCTTGGCTCTTCTGGGGCTCATTTTGGGATGGTATTCAGGTGGCGCGCCTCGACTCTACCATGCACTTGGCTAAAGGCCAGCAGCCACGCACTATTGCGCGCCGCTATCCTAAGGGCTATCAGGCGCCAGAACCCAACCCCACTTCTAAGTTTGCTGGCACCAATGCCATTGAGGCGCCTTTCGTCTTCAAGCATGGTGGCTACTACTACCTTTTCGTGTCGTGGGACTACTGCTGCCGAGGTGCCAAGAGCAACTATCGCGTCGCTGTAGGACGCAGTAAGTCGGTGACCGGTCCCTTTATTGATCGCGAAGGCCGCGATATGGCACAAGGTGGAGGCACTCTCTTCTTAGAGGGCGACAAACGATCCTTTGAGGCTGCAGGCCATAGCGCTGCATATCACTTTGATGGTAAGGATGTATTCATCTGCCATGGCTACAGTGCAACGCAAGATGGTGCAGCATACCTTGTACAGCGCCCTATCTTGTGGACACCTGACGGGTGGCCCGAGATTAAATCCAATAAGTAAATTAGAGATGTATTACTATAAAATTATGAATAAAAGATTGATATCATTAGCAACCGTCATGGTCACGTCATTTGCTACAATGGCACAGCTGACGATGGATGTGAATACAGCGAAGCTAGGTGCTCCCATCCAGTCGACCATGTACGGTATCTTTTTTGAGGACATCAACTATGCTGCCGATGGTGGCCTGTATGGTGAACTGGTGAAGAACCGTTCGTTTGAATTTCCCCAGCACTTGATGGGCTGGCAGGCTTTTGGTGATGTCGATGTTGAGGATGATGGACCATTCCAGCGCTGTCCTCACTATGTGAAGCTGAGCGACCCAGGTCATCGAGACCGTCGTACGGGACTTGTGAATGAAGGATTCTTTGGCATCGGCGTGAAGAAGGGAGAACAGTACCGTTTCTCTGTATGGGCCAAGGCTCCTAAGGGTAACTCTGCCATTCGCGTTCAGCTCATTCTGGAGAATTCAATGGACGAGCGTCAGGAGTTTGCTGAGCAGAAACTGGACATTACATCGACGGAATGGAAGAAATACACCATTACGCTGACCGCTGGGAAGACCTTAAAACATGCCAAGTTGCGCATCTTCTTGAATAGCTCGAACAGCGTTTGTCTGGAGCACGTCTCACTCTTCCCGGTCAATACCTATAAGAATCGCGAAAACGGTATGCGTCGTGACTTAGCCCAGGCGCTGGAGGATTTGCATCCCGGTATCTTCCGCTTTCCCGGTGGATGTATCGTGGAGGGAACAGACCTGGCCACACGCTACCAGTGGAAGAATTCGGTTGGTCCCGTCGAGAACCGTCCGTTGAACCAGAACCGCTGGGAGCACACTTTTGACTACCGCTACTTCCCCGATTACTATCAGTCGTATGGACTGGGATTCTTCGAATTTTTCCAGTTGGCAGAGGATATCGGTGCAGAACCTTTGCCCGTTATCTCTTGCGGATTGAGCTGCCAGTTCCAGAATCGCAATCCAACCAAGCCTGGTGTTCATGTGGCACTCGACGATCTGGATTCCTATATTCAGGATGCGCTGGACCTCGTAGAGTTTGCCAATGGTGACATCACGACGAAGTGGGGTAAGGTGCGTGCTGATATGGGGCATCCCGCGCCCTTTAATCTGAAGTTCCTTGGTGTGGGTAACGAGCAGTGGGACTACGACGAGGCACATGGTGGATATGGCCCCGTGTTTACTGAGCGACTGAAGAAGTTCTGTGATGCCCTGCGTGCAAAATATCCAAAGCTGAAGCTTATCGGAACAACAGGTCCTAACTCTGAGGGATGGGACTTTGACTTGCTACAACCCCGTATGAAGGAACTGAAAGTAGACCTCTACGACGAACATTATTACCGGAATGAGGCTTGGTTCCTGAGTCACGGACTGCGCTATGATTCGTATGATCGCAAGGGTCCGAAAGTGTTTGCCGGTGAGTATGCCTGTCATGGTAAGGGCAAGAAATGGAATCACTATGAGGCTGCTATCCTGGAGGCCGCCCATATGACGGGATTTGAGCGTAATGCCGACATCGTACACATGACGACACCAGCTCCGCTCTTTGCCCATGTCGACGGATGGCAGTGGCGTCCCGACCAGATATGGTACGACCAGACACAGATGTTCAAGACCGTGAGCTACTATGTTCAACAGATGTATGCTACCAACAAGGGCACCCATGTGCTTTCGCTGACCACACCAGCTAAGACGATGGTGAGTACCAATCGTCCGAAGAAAGGCAAGCCGCAGCCTGTAGCTAATCAGGAGGGCCAGAACGGACTCTTTGCCTCAGCTGCTTTCGATAAGGATGCCAACGAGGTCATTGTTAAGGTGGTCAACACATCGAAGAGCGAGCAACCCATTACGCTAAACCTGAAAGATATGATGGGTGCTGAAACTGCACAAACGCTTACTCTGAGTCATCAAGGCTTGGATGATGAGAACAGCATCCAGCATCCTGAACTCATCACTCCGAAGAAGGGTAGTGTAGCTGTTGAAGCAGGCAAGAAACTATCGGTTATCAAAGATCAATTGCCTGCTATGTCATTCCGTATCTACCGCATTAAGAAATAAATCAGTATTTGTGGAGACTCCACGTTTGGCTGCCTTTGGTAATGACGAGCTGGTCGTTATCCAAGGCAGCTATCTTTACCCTGATATTATTAAAGGGTTTGAAGCCAAATGATTCTTCAACGAGTGTGGTGTCTGTTTTTTCGGCCTTTTCAGAATAACATTGAATGAACAGACTGTCGCCTATATGCTGGAAATTTCCATTGACACCACCCATGTTAAGATCTTTTATCCAAACAATGGAACCAGAGAAACTGATGTATTTGGAATCGGTATGATCCATGCGCCACTGGCCTAGCAAATCGCCGGCTTCTCTTCCTTCTTGACAAGAGGATATGAGAATTGAAAAGTGAATCGCAAAAAGTGAAAAGAGAAAATATTTAAAGAATCTTGCCATGATAACCAATTTTAAAGTTAAACGTGTTACAGTCGCCATAGACGTTGCCTGCATCGAAAGCATAGGCAGCAGAGATCTTCCAAGGCCCCTGTATGTAGATGCCTTGGAATATGGCGTCTATCGAGTGGTGTTTGCTGGGTAACGGATTCCAGTAAGTGCCCCAACCCTCGCGGTAGGAACCCTTGACGAGATATGACACATGGTCGCAGATTTCGCCAGTTACTCCCATGTGCCAGGCTTTTATGCGCGTGTCGCGAAAGTCGTTATAGCCCATCTTGTTGTATATTGGTGACGTCAGCAGCGCATTGCCAAGAGCCATACCGTAGTGGTCGTAGCTGTTATAGAACGAGTGGTTGTAGTAGTTGTCGTTGCCCGTCACCAAGTCGGTAATCTGACTGCGGATAGGTTCAGGATAGTCACCACTATCATAGTGCAGGGGACCGCATTGGTTGGTGGTTTGGAAATATTCAAAGACAACTCCACGAACATATTGTCTGCCTGCTGATTTGTTGCTATACTGCAGTCCCCACAGGCCATCCCATCCATTACTTTTTCGGATGCCAGAACCGTCTTCGAAAATATTATCGAGATATGCCTGCAACAGATGCTCTTTGTTGATGTTCCAGCCTAACTGTACGGTCATTGAACCGAGGTGGTTGCCGTAAACCCAGTCTTCTTGTGCATTGTTATTAAAGTAGTTGCTGTCGCCGCCTGGCAGAATGATCTTCCAGAAAGCCTTCAAACCAGAATCTTTCTTCTTGCTGACCAGATCCCCGTCCTTCATCTCATATCCTGTGCCTCCAAATTGCGCTGCATGCTCGATACCGATGGTGACGACGAAGGTTTTGTTTGGATTAGATCGCAGGTATAGGTGCTTCTGATGATAGAGCACGCCAGTGGCATAGTGCCTGTTGCCGATGCTGTTGCGCAGGAACAATTTCTCTTGATAGTCGCTGTCGAGAAACTTTCCGTAGCCGAAGTCGAAACTAAGCTGTAACCATCCCTTGGTGTATGGTATCGTCCAGAAATCCTTCGTGCCTACATGAATTTGCGGTATGGGCTTGGCATTACAGCCCTTGGTGAATGCACCGCTCGACAGAAGTTCGTCGCGCAATACGGGCCTCTGTTCACGACTTCCTGCCTCCACGAAGAAACTCTTCCACGAGAGGTTGGCATAACACTGCTGCAGGTATGCTTTGTGGTCGGCATGCAGGGAACCGATGGCATCGATGGTCCCTGACAGCTTCCAGTCTTTGTTGAATGAATGTTCCACGTTGACCGCACCCCGCAGATAAGCCGTGTTGGGACGGGTTGCAAGCACATGATGCCGATTCGTCACCAGTTGATAAGCTGTGAAGTCGCCCGTACCAAAGGCGGCTTCCGTTGTTAGGTCGTAGGTGATATTGGTCTGCAGTGAATCCTGCGCCATAGCGTTGTTCGTACATAGAATGGCGAAGGCGATGCAAAGATAACTTCCAGACACAATGTATTCAAAAGTCTTAAATAATATTTTCATATCAGCCTATAATAGTTTGAGTTCCATTTATAAAAATTTATTTATTCCAGTGAGTCCGCCATAGCTTTCTGCTGCTTTCTCTAAGGCTTCTTCTGTCATGTACTTTTGGTATAGCGTACAACGTGTAACAATGGCCTGTGGCGAACAGCGTTCCCCTTTTACCAACACCAGTGCCCAGCCTTTTGTCTCATCGGAGAATTCCTTACACTTCAATACATAATGTCCGTCCACCACCGTCATCTCTTCCCAAGATACTTCGCGCTTGCTGAACTGCACGTGAATATCTCTGTATTCACCAGTCTGAACGGCGGTATAAAGCCATAACTTCGTCCAAGGTTCCCAGTCATGAGGCTTGAGATTAGTAATCAGGGCTGGCATTCCGTCCACCTCGCCCAACTCCTCTTTAATCTTCGGAAGGTTACCGTCACTTACGGGTATGCCTGGCATCAGGAACGAGGTGTTTTCCATCACGATCTTTTCTACATACAACGCAGGCAATTGGTTGGCTAGTGACAGGAAGTTGTTATAAGCCGTTGTTCCTTTGGTAAACATCGGCTCACAATACTTCATCATCCTCCATAGCGCCACGGAATGACGCATTTTCTGCCGTTGAATAAACTGAGGCAGCGTATTGCTGCGCCTCTCCATGGAATTTGCAGACCGTACAATCATTCTGCCTTGCTTCATGTAGGTTGTAATGCCGTCCTTTCGCATACTGCCAACAACCATCAGTCCTTTTCCTGTTCCTTTCCTTTTCATCACAATATATTTTATGTAGTATGCTAATTCTACTCTCATTCCTGTCAAATCGCACTCCATTTCATCTTTACCTTTGCTCTCTTCTTCCTTCGTTCTTTCTCCCACTGTTCTCCCACTGTTGTCCGATTGATGTTCGATTGTTGTCCGATTAATAAACGGACAACAGACGTATATCAAACGTTGTTCAATCGTACAAGAATGGGGACTACATCTTGGGGATATCGAAGGTAAGTGCATTCTAAATTGACGTACGATGCGACAAAGATATGACTTTTTCTTGAGATATGCAAGTGTTTAATATGAAAATCTCTTTTTAGAATTTCTTTCCAAAAGCAATGTTCAAGAAGGTCAATACCAATAGTTTGGCATCAAACCACAAAGATCGATGTTCCAGATAGTAGAGGTCAAGTTCCAGACGACGCAACATTTTCTCCATCGTGTCCGTATATCCGTTATAGAGTGTAGCGTAGGAAGTTACCCCAGGACGCACCTGATAGAGATAGACGTAGCGAGGATCGTGCTCAATAATTTGGTCGATATAGAATTTGCGTTCAGGACGAGGACCGATAAAAGCCATCTCACCTTTCACCACGTTCCATAATTGGGGCAACTCGTCCAAATGATGGGCACGAAGAAACTTTCCAATCTTTGTTATACGGGTATCGTTTTCATGCTGATAAAGAGCAGGTCCGTCCTTCTCAGCATCTACTCTCATGCTACGGAACTTATAGATATAGAAAGGACGCCCGAATCGCCCGATGCGCTCCTGCTTGAAGATGGCAGGCCCGCCATCCTCTCGTTTGATGGCGATGTAACATAACAGCATCAGGGGTGAAAAAATGACAAGGCAAATGAGCGCAGTAAACAGGTCTATTAACCTTTTGATATTGCGTTCCACCTCATTCATTCCGTCTACGATATATCCGTTTTTAAGAGTAGTCATATATCGATAAACACTTCATTTTAATTCAACGTTCTATTATTAAGACGAGTGAATATCAATTTTATTGCATCCAATGGCAATTTTTTTTGTCCTTTCGGAGTAATTGAAAAACCTCAAGAATTATATTAAGAGGTGAAGATTATTTGGCTTTTCCACCTCTTCTTTGTACATTCACAGCCGAAATGATGATTCTTCAGTTGGGAAAGTACTATCCTGTTTATAAAAAATGTTATGGTATTGTTCTCAATAATTTTTTATAGATATAGTTTCTGATACCATTGGGGATAATTCTGATGAGTGTGCGTTGCGAAATATTGCGTAATAAATCGTAGGAGGAAATGTACCTTGTTTCTTGAAGTTTTCTTAAGAATATTATTTCATATAGCGCATAATTGATGCCGCCTCTACGCTTAATCATTTCTGGTGAACGCCTAAACTGGAGTAATATTTCCTGCAGATTGTGAAAAATGTATCCTTGTTGAAGCATGCGGCCCCATAGATAATAGTCTTCAAAAAGATAGCAAGGCTGGTAGTTGCCAGCCTCCATCACGGCTTTCTTTCGGAACATGACGACAGGGTGGTTGATGGGATTTCGCTTCTTTCCGAATTTGATTATCTCGTCGTGATATTCAGGTGTACAACGAATTCCGACGATGTTGTTTGGGGTATGGTCAAACTCTTCTATCCAGGCTCCTAGCACATCTATTTCTGGATGACAGATCATGAAATCTATCTGGGTTTTAAATCTATTGGGTAAACAGATGTCGTCGGTGTCCATTCGTGCAACAATATCATGTGAGCAGGCTTGCAAGCCTTTGTTGAGAGCAATCCCCAGTCCTTGGTTTTCAGGTAGGACGATACGTTTAAGTATAGGAAGACGTCGTTCTTCATGAGCAATGGCTTCGTATAATTCAGGGGTAAGTGGACCGTCTTCTACTAATACTATTTCGTTAGGTAGCAGCGTTTGCTGACATATACTGTCAAAACACGCCGTGAGATAGCTGGCTTGCTCATTTTTATATACAGACATTAATACTGAAAACTCATTCATAACTGCAAAGGTAATAATAAGTTTAGAGATGGGCAAATTATTAGCTCACTATTTCAGTTTAAAAATGAGAATATCGCCCGCTGCAACGATATATGTTGATTTGATGGATTGCTCCTTCAAATCTTTGCTAATCTGACGTGGAGTGTTGTTTTGTAGTTTGATGGATACTTTTATTTTTCTCTCATGACTCTTGTTGACAATGGCCATATAAGAGTGCCCATCCTTATTGAATTGTGATATGATAGCTCCTTGACGTCCAACGATTTTTAGCGAGCGAATGTTGGTGGGCGTTGACATCTGTTTAGAGGTTCCCTGAGGGATAGATACAAGGTGGTGGACTTCTGTGATGTTTGCACCATAGAAGAGTGGGGCAACCTGACGAAGTTCTTTGTTCATCTGCTGTACGAGAAAGTAGGTGTCGTTCCTCTTACCGTCGCGACTGATAGGAGCATCGTGGTAGTGGAAACCTTCACTTTCTCCAGGATTCCAATAAGTGAAGTATTGTATGGCTTGGGCACCGTAAGCAAGATTTGAGTAAATTTGCAATCGCAGTGAGCCTAACGTGGGGGTGGGGTAGAAGGTATCGGGTGTGAATGGAACATCGTGGGGAACAGAGAGCACGAAGCCCCAAAATGGCTTGCCTGATATCTGGCTCTCATTCCTCACCATCTCGAGATTGTGATACCAAGTTCCTCTGATTCCCTTAGTCGTAATAGGATAGAAGTCGAATGATATTTGCTGTGTTGAAGCTGCCGATGCTGCTTTTAGGTACTCAGGGTAGGATTTAGCCTTCATGCTGGGCTTTACCCATTCTTCATGGTAATAAGGCTGAAGATTGATATAGAAGCAATGTGTGCTGTCAATGCGTTTGAGCTTGAGAATATCCTTCTGTCGCTCACGTATCTCTGGGACAGTAGGCTCGTCTTGTATGATATAACCAAAAAAACCTTTTTCTTTTTTTAGCGTGTTGGCTGTTTTGGTAGGAGAATTCCGCATTTCAGGGCATCGTCCTAATATCTTAACACCATATTTATCGGCATATCGGCATGCTTGAACCATGAGATCAAGTGATGCATAGGGGTATAAACTAACATTAAATCCGCATTCACTGAGTGTGCGAAAGTCCTCTTCGCTGGTTCGCCAATCAGGCACGCCCATATAGGCAATGATTGGCATTTCGTCTTCGTTGGCCAGCGATGTTGGTTGCATGTAATTGAAGAGCAGTAAAGCTATGAAGCAAACCCGAATCATACTTCTATTTAAATTACAATTTAATCCAATGGTGCGGAACGGGCGAAGCCACGTCTTTCATGTTCATCCATACGGCAGGAGCAATCACACATTTATTGTCATTCTGGCTGAGCCATGCTCCCCACCATGAGAATGAAGAGTTTGCAATGATATTATGCCTACAGAGCGACATCAGATGCATGTCGTGGATGCTGTTGTTGCCTGTATTCCAGTCGATGTAATGAGTATTATTGTTTCCTAACAATCTCGAAAGATGCAGACGACACCAGTTGATGTCATCAGAGAAAACAAACCACCTGTTGGGATGTTGTCTTTGCTGCATCTCATTGATAGCTTTCAGCGCAAAGTCATCGCCTGTGGTTCCTTTCCGAAGTGGATCAGTCAGATAATCACCTCTTCGGATGTGTATAGAACAACTGTTGGAGGTCGAGGCTATATCTGCAATATGTCTGTTTCTGTTGTCGATGAAGGATGGAAAGGTGAATGTTTTCAGAATTTCAGGACGTATGTCCATGAAGTATTCTTCGTGCTGCCAATAACCGTCATAGTAGGTGTCGATGGTTCGTGTCGTTGCTGTTGGCTCATAGGTAAAGTTTGGTTTTTCCTTAAGCATTGTTCGTCTAATGGGGAGTAGGCGACTGCCTATCCGCCACGCTTGGAAGTTAGGGTAAGGATAGGCCAAATGTGCTGTTTCTCGTAGTGTAGCTTGCTCGAAAGAGATATTGAACACCTTGTCTATCTCTATTCCTCTATGTTTGTGATAGCCATTGAAGCAATGGAGGTCGACGAGGACTCTTTCTTTAGGGAACTTTTGCTTTAGTGAGACGTATAGCGCATACTGAAACATCTGATTGCCCAATCCTCCTAAAACGTTTACGATTCTCATATCTTTCTAAACAGTTTTTTTGTGTTGATAATCAGTATCTTATTGAACCATAGCATCCGTCGGATAGTTCTGTTGCCGTTATGAAGTCGTGTTATCGTTTGCCTGTCTGTTTCGAAATAGTTCGCAATATCAATGTTTTGAGTAATTTGTTCCTGATGGCCGTGAATAGAATGGGTAACGATTGATTTGTCGTAGTAAGCACGCTTCCCTTTCAGCATGCGGTAGTACCACTCTACATCCACTAACCAGTGGAGCTCTTCGCAGAACGGCTGTAGCTGTTCTTTGCGAAAGGCAAAACAAGCACATGGGCCGATAGTATTGATGAGGAATAGTAGCGAGGGGTGACGTAAAGCGTATCGTTTTATCCACGTCGTGAAATGCGTGGACTTGACATTACCGTTGATGTGTACTTCGATGTTTGTCACAACGATGTCACACTGCTTTTGTTCCATGTCACGTTTGATTTTTGCAAGATGGTTTGCACCGTTCATTGCCTCGTCGTGATGCATTAGTATGATATATTGTCCGCTCGAAGCTATCTCAAGACCATGGTTCCAATTACTGATTGCTCCAAGTCTTTGGGTGTGATGATAATATTTGACATGCGGATTGTCCAGACTATGAATATATTGCCTGATATCATCGGTGGTCGAGTCGTCGGTGATGATGACTTGATAGCTAACTTCTTGCTGTTGGCAGACGGAGCCGAGAGCTCGTTGCAGCAGTGGCAGACTGTTGTAGGCAGGTATGACAATGCTGAAATCGGTCATGGTTTTGACTGAATAATGGTGGAATATATCTCGTTTCTGGCCTTAGCCAGCACAGAGGGATGGTATTTTGCCCGGAATACTCGGTTGGCCTGTTCGCCTAAGCCTCTACATAGGGCTGTGTCGTGCTCTAGGCGGAGGATAGCGTTGGCAAAGTCATCAGGTGTGTCGGCTATCAAGCACGACTCACCGTCAACAAGATCTATACCCTCTACACCCACGGTGGTCGTGACGATGGGCAGACTCATGGCAGCGGCCTCCAATATCTTCATGCGCATGCCGCTGCCGCTGAGTATGGGTACAATCATAATGCAGCCCAAAGCTACGTCTGGTAGATTCTCAACAAAGCCCTTTAGATTGACTTTAATATCCTGACAATCAGTATATGTGTCAGGCCAATAATTGCCGATGATGTCAAGTGTCAGTTGCTGTTTCTTTAGTAATGGAGCTACCTTGTCGATAAACCAGTCGATGCCCTCCTTGTTGGGCTGATGGCCTGCACTGCCGACAAAAACAAGCCTGTTAGACTGTGGCTGGTAGGGGTAGGAAGGTGTTTGGATGGCTAATGTAGAGACATATATGGGAGTAACCAGTCCCTCTCCTTCAAGCACCTCCTTGTCGTGCTGTGTGACGGTGATGACGGCATCGTATAGTGCAAGATCGGCTAGTTCCGCTTGCTTCGACTTTTCTAATAGCTGTTGCTCTTTAGCACTTAGTGTGAGAGCCTTCAGCAGGCGTTGCTTGCGCACGAAGCCCAGTTCATGGTGGATGAATATTTTTTTGACAGTGCGTGGCAGGTGATTGCTCCAAGGCAGGCATTCGTAGAACTCTACCTGTACAAGTCCGATATGGCGTGTTTCGATGAGTTGGCTTATGAAACGAACATGATGTGGTGAGAACCACTCTCCGTAGGGACGTGTGGCTGTCTCGATGATGAGTCGTCGGCTATTAGGAACCAACTTCTTGAGCAGTACGCGGCGAGAGCGCTCATAGACAAATGGGAGATAGAGTATTTGCCGCCAGAGTGGATAGTATATGATGTCAACCTCAGGCCACATCTCCTGCAGTGCTTGTATGTTGTGTGGATTGTAGCCACTGCCCTGACTAATAACTATTGTGTAGTGGTGCTGATGGCGCAGTTGGTCGATCATGTTGAAAACGGCTTGGGCACCACCGGAGTTTAGCGGATAGGGCAGGTATGGGGTAAGTAGTAGGATGTTCATGGGCGTTTTTATTTTACGAATAGATAGTAGAAAGATTCCAGATACCACTTGACGAAATGTACCGTTGGTATTTGCATGTTTTTTAGTAGCTTACGGTAACGAAACAACTTCATAGGGTTGGCTCGCATACTTTCGCTGCAATAAATACCAATAATTGAGATAAAGAATTTACGACGTGGCGTTTCTATTGTTTGCTTATAGAACTGATCATTGGATGTGGAATCGCCTATTGATAATTCTTTTATGAAGTTAGTAAACCAGCAGTAGTGGGCGAGAGTTGCTTCAACTTTGAGATGAGCATTGCGAGACGATTTAGAGATTGTCATCGCATTTTCCCTATATTGAAAGCAGAAACATTGGCTGTTGGCAATTCCATTGCCTTTGGCTGCAAGTGCCGCTGTGATATCGTCGGAGCCCCATGCTAATGGCTGTTTGTAATAGCCTCCAGCTGCTTTCAGATAGTCTGTACGGTAACAGAAATCACCAAGAAACTGCCTATGCCGGTTGTCCCACCTGTTCCATATTAGTGATAATACTGATTCCCATTCAGGACGTGGCCCCTGCAGATTGATAATACTTCCTTTATCGTCGATGATTTGTGTCCGAGCATGGTAGACGTTAAGCGAAGGATATTTGTCAATCAATTTTTTATACTCTTCTAAACAGCATGGCAGTAGTAGGTCGTCATCGCCCATGCAAATCACATAGTCGCCTGCTGTATAAGACAAACAGGTGTTCCAGTTGTCTACTACATTTACAGCACCGCAATTCTTCTCATTACGATAGTAGTGTATGCGGGAGTCATATAGATATGGTTCTGCAATAGCTCGCAGATGCTCAGGCGAACAGTCGTCAACAATAATCAGTTCCCAGTCACCGAAGGTCTGGGCGATGACGCTTCTGATTGCCTCGTTCAAAAATTGTGACTTATATGCCGGTATTGTGATAGAAAATTTCATAGATGCAGCGATTTAAGAAGTTGCTGTGTTACCTGGTTTTTAAGGATAAGTGTCTCGTTCAGGACAGAATATGCCACTGTGAGGATTGCTACAGAGCTAAGAGCAGCAAAGCCATTGTTCATGTTGTTATATACAATGATTGAGATGATAAGCAGTGGCGTATATGAGATGCAATAGACCGCTAGCCTTTTATATGGCAATGTGTAATTGTATTTTTTATAGATGTCAATCATAGTGATGCTTAGGATTGTTACTTCGGCAATGACCCATACAATGGCTGAGCCAACAGCTCCTAAATCGGCAGTTAAGATGATGTTGAAAAACAAAGCTACTGACGCGCCGATGAATGAGTTTCGCAATACTGTGTTGTCTTGATGCATTGCCATGAGAATTTGAATTACAACGATTTGTTCTATGCCGATGATTAGAACAAGTGGCGTAATAATCCTTAATGGAAGGTAGGACCCCTCAAAACCATCGCCGACTATTAAGTTAAGCAAGGCTGGCCCCGCTACCAAGACAAAGATAATTGTTGGAAAAGTGAACAGGAGAATTGCATCGAACGAGATGTTTATCTTTTTCCAAAATTCCTCCTTTTTGCCTTCTGAAAGAAGGTTTGAAACACGGGGGAACAATATGTTTGTGAAGGATATAAGTACAGCCATAATGATGGTGTGCAGTTTTGTGGCTGTCGTGAAATAGCCCACCTCATCAGTATTGGTGACAAACCCGAGCCATACAGGATTAAGCGACTGGTAAACATTGGCAAGCAGTACGTAAACACCCATCAGCAGAAAAGTCTTGACAAAGGGCCGAATGGTAATAAATTGTAGGGAAAAATGTACATACTTTCTGCTATAGATGACATTGATGACGGCGTTAACAGCAAGCATGGCAACTATCAAGAAATAGTAAATCTTATAGTCTGAAGAATCTTTGACTAAGAGGAATACGCATAGCACATAGCCACATTTTACTATAATGGAACGCTTGGTGATATATTTGAATTCCTCCATGCCCATGAAAAACCATTCTAACAAGAATAGATTGAACAGTAATTTTGCTACTCCTATATAGAGCATGTCTCTGAAAGGAAATAAGGTGGGGACGGCATACATGGCTATCCATAATGCTGCTATGGCTATGAGTGTTGTAATAGCAGTTAAGGCAAACAGCGACATGAACGTCCTTGACAGTTTTTCCTTGTCGCTCCTGGCTGCAGCGATTTCCCTGACACCAACAGTGGTGATACCCATCATAGAAATGAGTACAAAATAATTGATAAGATTATCAATGAAATTGACGATACCAATATTAGAGACTCCTAGAATACGTGATACATAGGGATATACCAATAATGGAAAAAGGTATGTAGATACCGTAAGAATGCTGCTGTATATGAAATTTTGCTTCAGACTCATATGTGTTATTTACAAGAAAAGTAGTGATAATGCATATGCAAGCATACTGGTCACGAATCGTATGGAAGAGATAACATTGTTGATAACTTTGCCCAACAATGTTGGGTAAAAGGCAAAGACGGATGCTGTCCATAAAATGATTGAAGCCACAGAGAAATAATCGTTCAGGCGATTGCCCAGAATTTTGCTGACACCTTTCAGGAAGAACAGACAACAGAAACCTACAGCTTGAACTTTGATGGCAATGGGCACATACTTGCAGTGCTTGGTTAGAAAATCTTGATAATAGATGCTGGCATAGTATAGCACAATATTCATCCAGATAAGAATGTTCACTTCTAAAGCCCATCCTGCTTGGTCGTTCTCTAGTCCTTTTTCCTTCAACTCACGGTATGCCATTAGTTTCGCGCCTCCTAATTCTTCTGGCACAAGATAGGATATGTCAAGATCTGTGAAATAGGCGACAAGGCCAATAGGTACAATGGCATAGAGTACGTGTTTTTGCCAGTGTGGAATTTCCTCTCTCAGCAAGAATAATATCAAACCGGTTGCTGCCGAGTAGTGGAACAGAATTCCTACTAGTATACACCCCAACGCATACATCTTGTGCTTTTCAACGTAGAAATATATGGCCCATAGGAACAGTCCAGAGGCTATAGCGGCACGAATCTGAACCATGTCGTGCATCATGTAGTAGTAGGAAATGTATATGGTAAGAGTCAAGAGGGGGATACTTGACATTCGCCACAATACAGACAAATGTAATGGTATTGAAATGATGGCATATGTCATGAATAGGGCTCCGACGCTTAGTGATAGCGACTTTAGCAGTGCAGAAATCCATAAAAAGGTTGGTTCTGTTAATATCTCTGTAATGAAATATTTACCATAGTACATGTCCTCGTATGCTTCGGTGTCGGGGGTAGAACCTACCTCGCGCAAACCTGCAATCAGAATCATCAATACTCCAAGAAAAATATATATTATCTTCTTGTCTCTTTCTTTGAACTTTTCTTCAAAGAAAGAGAGTGAGAGACATGTCACAAAGAGCAGCACTAATGCTATAACCATCTATTTTCTTGTAAATTAAGGATATTTGTCTGCTATTTCTTTTTTGTTAGCAGCCATCCTGACAGAACAAAGAACGAAAGAATCATCATGGCAATCGAGATAATCATTCGTTTGGGACCTGCTGGTTTCACGGGGACTGAAGCACTTTCTATAATAGTGAATGCTGGCGTTGCCTCCTGCAGTTTCGCTCTGGCAGTCTGCATCTGATTGTTGATTGCTGTGTAAATGTTGTACTTGGCTTGCATGTCATTTTCCAGTCTTTCAACTCGAGATTTATACACTTCCAAAACGGAGTTAGTATGGGCATCAGCACTAGAAGCGTATTTGTCAAGTGCCTTGTCGTATTCAGCCTTGCTCTCTTCACATAGTTTCTTATAGTATTCGTAGTCTATGCGGGTTTTATTGGTACGATAATCAATAATGAATTCTTGAAGTTTGCTGCAAGTGGCATCGGCAATTAAAGCGCATACTAAGGGATCTTGGTCAAGTACACGAATGGATACTATGTCGGTCTTTTTGTCATAACGACATCTTATCTTGCTTTTTACGGAGCTAAAAACCTCATCCTGTTGCTTGGTGAGACTAAATATTGATAACTTTTCTTTGCCGGAATAGCTGTCCTTGGGAGTCGGCTTTAGGAGTTCACCGACTTTCGACTTAATAACTAGCCACCATGGGGCTTTTTGGTGGTCGCGCAAATAGGTATAATAATTACAGGCAATTGCCCCATCTTTAGTTTTCACATTAACAGGCATCAACTCAGCAATAAACTTCTTGGATGCCACCACGTCAGGATAAATTTCTGCATAGAGTGCATCCTGTGAAGCCATCTTGGCCAAAGAACTGCCCAAACCGAATGACGATGCTAACGAACTGAGTGAGCCCGACATGGCAGGTGTGTTAGCTTCAGGAGCAAGTGTTACCGTGCAACTATAGTATCGAGGAATGCATACCATGAATAGGTATGTTATAATTAGTGTCGCAGGCATTACGTAGAAATATTTTTTTCTATGTGGCCATAGCTTTTGTGCTATTTTCGCAAAGTCAATGGGCTTGATATCTTTCTTTTCTTCCATAATTCGTTTCGTTTACTTCGTCAGATTAGTAATAGTGGTTATAACGCGTAGTGTCCTTTATAGGAAATACATGTCAGGGCTTCTGGCGTACAGAATTGATGGGTGGGATGCTTGTAGCGTGCTAAAGCCCAAAAGGCTTCGCGGGTGATGTTGCCGGCGACGAAGTCCTCGACATAGTCCCAAATCTGGTCATCTGCCATAGGTCCTTCTACGATATCATACTGGTGCTCCTTGCCTCTACGGCAATCAGTTACGAAATCCAGCCATTCATCAGACATTTCCGGGAAAATGAGTGCCTTAAGATTTTGAGGTTCTGTATATTTGTACAAAGAAACGAAGTGTTTCTTTCCTTTTGTCAAGGCCCACTTCTTGGCTTGCTGTTCAAAGCGGGTGCAATAAAAACCATATCCGAAATCTTTGAAGTGTCCGTAGATTCTGACTTCGGGCTGCTCTACTATGACATTGCTGCCGTGATAAATCGTGCTTATATTATTTCCTGTCATAATCAATTGAAGTTTCCTTGGATATATGCTCTTGTGATGACATAAGAGGGTTCATAGTAGGCTGAACAGTTGTAGTTGTCGAGTTGTTGGCAGATGGGTGAGTGGTAGACATTGATTATGCTGTCGACAAGGTTTTCTTGACTATTCTGTACAGATTGTATCAGTCGTGCATATACCTTACCCATCTGAAGGGCCGTCGGTGGGGTGGGGGCGAGCGTCTTGTCAATGTCAAGTACGTCGGTAGTGCCTTCTTCCAACTTGTATTCTGTCATCCAACGGTCTGCCACATCGTCAGGGTTTTCGCTGTGCAGCACATCAGCCAGAGAAAGGTTGCGTAAGAGTTCATCCTTGCCAACATGGTCGACCACGTATGCATTGGGCTGCTTGATGCGACGGGCTGTCCGTTCGATCATATAGCAGACGAACTTCAAGTCGTCGAAGGTTATTTCTCTTTCAGGGAAATAGATGTTGCGGTTCAGACGAGACGATATGCCATGACTTCTTGTATTCTCTTCCATAATCCTTTACTTCGTCAAATTAGCAATAGTGGCTATCATGGTGCCGAGTGAGGCAGCGGTAGTACCGATGCTGAGCCATTGCTGCAGACCGAATCCTTGGCGCTGGCGCTTGGTGGGTACTACGATTTGACAACCGGGACGGGGCTTGTGTTTGCGGTCTGCTCGGGCCACCATGCCGTTCATGTAGATGATGATGGTCTGACTCTTCTTGGCCGTTGATGTGGTGCCACCCGCTAAGTCGATATAGTAGTCGGTGTCTTTGCCTTCCTTAAAATATACGGTGTTAGGGTATAGCACTTCGCCATTGATTGTTACGGTACCGTCGTAGCGGGGAACGACAATGCGGTCACCTTCACGCAGTATGGGGTCGTCATCGCTACCTGGATTCTTGAGGGCCTTGTCCAGCTCGATTCCTACGGGGTAGTTGGCGTTGGTCATCAGTTTACGCACGTCGATAGAGTCCTTGCCAGAGTTGCGTTGCGCAGTGCGTAGTACGGTCTCCAGCATTTCACGTTCCTCAGGAGTCATCAGTCGGAGCAGTTTTGTGCCTTCGGGATAGGCTCGCTTGGTCAGTCCACCGGCTTGCTTGATGATTTCGCTGAGGCGTTGGCCTTTGTCTGCCAGAGCGTAAGTACCCTGGAACTGCACCTCGCCCTCGATGGTAACGTTCTGCTGCTCCGTGTAGTTCGGGCTACGGCGCACGTAGACTTCGTCGAAAGGCTGTAGACGGAAGTCGGGTTGGTCGACAATAGAGAAATCCTTTGTCAGTTTGAAGCTGAAGGTCTGGGCTATCCGGTCCTCAGCCTCTGTGGCATTGGGATTGGTAATACGGCGGGCCACATCGACTTTGACCAGCGAAGCGGCATCAGTAGGTCCACCAGCCTGAATGATCAGATCTTCCACGCTTTCGTTTTCGGCATATCTGTAAACACCAGGATACAGCACCTCGCCTGAGATGGTAACCGTCTGTTTCAGATTCTTCTCTTCACGACTTGCGATATAGAGCACGTCTTCATTGCGAAGGGGAACGTCAGGTGTAGTGCCCTCAAGAATACCGCGAATGTCAACGCTGAGCATCTCCAGTGTGCGGTCTGGCTTCATGCGGTGCATCACGGCATGTTGCGAGATGGCTCCCTCGGTCAGTCCGGCTGCAGCCTCGACCAGCGCTTTGACGGTGCTGATGTTGCCACCAACCTGATACATGCCTGGACGGAACACGGCGCCTTTGATCTCCACCATGTTCTGATAGCGGTTCAGCGTCGAGTCAACGCTGACGGAGTCTTCGTCCATCAGCTTGAATTGGCTCATGTCGAACTCACCCACGCTAAACACGGAGTAGCGATTGCCTGCCTTACGGTTAATGCGGATGGCTTTGGTATAGGCATCGCCGGTGAATCCGCCAGCATAGCGGAGTAGGGTGGCGGCACTCTCAGTCTTCTTCATCTCATAGAACATGGGGCGCTTCACCTTACCCGTGATGTTCACCAGTGCCTCATAAGGGCTAACGGTGATGACGTCATTATCCTGCAGACGCACATCACCGGACAGCTTGCCATTGAGCAGGAAGTCGTAAACGTCGACATTCGAAAGCAACTTTCCGCGACGATACACCTTAACATTGCGCAGCGTACCAATCTCGTTAGGTCCGCCAGCCATGTAAAGCGCATTGTAGACGGTCGCAAATGCCGACATCGTATATGTTCCTGGCACGTTGACTTCGCCCATCACGCTGATGGTGATGGTTCGCGTCTGTCCTAAGGTGAGCTCTATCTGTGATCCTTGATAGCGAGGACCCAGCACTTTCTTCAGGCGAGCCTTTGCCTGACTGACGGAGAGTCCGCCCAGCTGGATAACACCAATGCCCTCGATGGTAATAGTACCGTCAGGTGAAATGGTTTCCGTCACGCTTTCCTGCGAGGCTCCCCAGATGTCTACGTTGACGGCATCGCCAGGTCCCAGACGGTAGTTCTGAGGGGTAGCCAGATTCATGCTGCTCTCAAAGGTCAGGTTCTTGTTGTTGAAGACATCATGGCCGAATATCTTGCGCTTCGTTTCCTTTTTCTCCTCGTCCATGAAGTATTTCAGCGAGTCGGGCATCATGAAGTCCATCGCTTCGTCCATCGCTACGAAATCTTTATCGTCCTCGTCGTAAGTACGCTTCTGCTTTTTCTTGTAGCTCTCCATCTTCGTATCAGTGATGCGGAACTGCGAAGCCTTCTTCTTGTCCTGCTTGGCCTGTTCCTCACGCTTCTCACCGTTCGATTCACGCATACGGGTCTTCACCGCCTTCGACCCGGCGGTAATGTCTTCAGCTCCTAAGGAGCCGTTCTTCATCTGCTTTTCATACTTGGTCTTCAGACGACGGATTTGTTCGATGGTCACACCACGCTGCATCAGCTGGGTAACAATCTGCTGCCGTGAAACACCTTTGGCATTCTGTTCGATGACATAGTCCATAATCTGATTATCGGTCATTCCCGACTGGGCCCACGATAGGGTTGTTGCCAGCATCAGACTTGTTATGATAGTAGCTAATCTTTTCATTTGCACGTACATTATAATATAAAGAAAACCTGCTATAACGCAAAATATTGTGCAAAATTAGTGTTTTTTTCTGAAAAACTTGGGTATAATCCAAAAAAATGTGTATTTTTGCAGTCCGATTACGATACAATTCTTGGGGGTGACTGGATTTGACAGCGAGCCGAGATGGTACGTAAGCATGCGGAGTGACGGCTGTATACTCCATAATCCATTCGGTCGAACAATTAATTGGCGAAAACAAGTACGCTCTCGCTGCCTAATCGAAGTACAGTAGATTACTGGCTTTATTCTCCTACCAGGTAGGAGAACGAGACATCGCTCCAAAGATCTGGTTCCGAATCTGAGGGTCAAGCGGTGCAGGTTAAATCGGAAATAGTCTCTCGGGCGCTCCGATTGGGAGATGAAAATTTAGGAGATAAGGTCGTGATTGGTGGCTTGGGTCTTGTCACGGCACGAAAATGAAGGCCAAGATAAGCATGTAGAAAGCGTATGGTTTCCTCGTGTGGACGAGGGTTCGATTCCCTCCACTTCCACTTCGTTACAGCAGAGGGACCTCACCCTCGTGAGGGTTCTTTGACCTAAAGGTACAAAGCGACAACGTCGATTACGATTCCCTCCACTTCCACTTCGTTACAGCAGAGGGATCTCACCCTCGTGAGGGTTCTTTGACCTAAAGGTACAAAGCGACTACGTCGATTACGATTCCTTCCACTTCCACAAAAATAGCGATGTTTATGCATCGCTATTTTTTGATGAGTTCCTCCAAAAGTCCTTCGCAGGCATCTTCTAGCAGTTCTATCACCAGCTCAAAGTCACGCTCAGCCCCATAATAGGGGTCTGGAATAGTTGGCTGCGAAGGATGATGCCGCAGATAGTCGGCCATCAGTCGAATCTTTCCTTCGTCTTCCGCTGAGCGAGCCTTAGCCTTAATGGCACGGATGTTCTCGTGGTCCATGCCGATGATGAGGTCGAAGCGGTCGAAGTACGAACTGTCCAGCTGTTGGGCACGGGAATTGAAGTTATATCCGTGTTTACTGCCACAGCGTCGCATCCTGCTGTCAGGCAAGTCGCCAATGTGCCAAGGCCCTATGGCTGCCGACTCTATATGAAACCGGTTCGTCAGTCCTCGCTCGTCCACCAGCTGCTGCATGATACCCTCGGCAGCTGGCGAACGGCAGATATTGCCCAAACAGACAAAGAGGAGCCGCTGCTTCACTTGACAATTTTTTTACCGTTGACGATATACAGGCCCTTAGGCAGCGCATCCCACGTCGTTCCCATCTTCCGTCCCTGCAGGTCGTAGATCACTCCGTTCTGAACGGATGGGGTAGTGCGGATGGCTTCGATGCCGGTCGCAGTTACTACAGCTTGCTTTCCGTCCTTGGTATAGTAGCCAGCGTTGGTGAATACAAGGTCTGCTGTCTTGTTGCCGCCACCACTGAAAATAATATTGTCGGGAGCCGTGGTCTTGGTAGACACCCACTTAAACACCTTGTTGCCATTGTCTGCAGTACCTAGCAATGATGCTTCAACACCAGGCCAGTTTGCACCTACATAGTCCTTTCCATCACCACCGTTCATCCATGCCCAAGTGAATATCTGACTGCCCCATGTCATAGGAGCCTCAAAGAAAGCACAAATCTCGTTTTCTTCAATGGTGCAGAATGAGGGTACGCCACCGTAAACACCATCCTTTGGCTTTTCGTCCTCTTTCAGTTCGGGTAATGTAATGTTTGCGGGTTCAATGCCTTGCACATAGTAGGCATAGTGGTAACCGCTGATAACTTTCTTCCAGTTGCTGTCCTCTGGAGTATAGCTGTTAGCCTTGGTGCCAACAACACATAGCAGTTTCTTGCTGTCACTGCCCTCTACTTGTACGGCATAATAGTCCTTGGCCTTAGCCACTTCGGTTGGTATACTTATATTGTTGATACCCACAGCCTTGCGCACTGCCACCATATTGGCAATTTCTTGCTTGTACTCCTGCCAGTGCTTCATGAACACACAAGGTGTTCCCGGCATAGCCAGAAGGTAAGCGTTGGCTGCCAGCGTATCTTTTCGCAGTGGACCGTTGGAAGATCCGTCAGGACGTACTTCTGTGTCGTGGTTCTCTACAAAGGTAACAGCATAACGGCGGTAGTTGCCGCTGTTGAAGCTGCTGCTGACGAGTGGCCAATTACCCTCATTCTGCTTGCCAAGATAGGTCCAGTCATTTTTGTCGGTAGCATTGCGCACCACATATTTAAATTGGAAGTCGAAGGCTGCACTGGTCTTGTCTGTAGCGTCAATCCAGTTCTTGATAGTATTGCTACTGTCCCAGCACTCGCCAACGCTGAACTGCGGTTTCGAGTCTTCATTATACAATTTGGTATACTGACCACCGTAGCCCTTCACCATGTCGTAACGGAAACCAACATAGCCAAAGTCCTCCAACAACATCTTCAGATAGGCTTTGACATTGTTCTGCACATTCTCACTCTTATGGTCCAAATCGCGCATGCCACCCCAATCAGTGCCTGTATCGTTGTTTGTCGAGAGTTGATAGCCGTTCTTCGTAGCCCAAGTCTTTGTGCTACCGCCGTCGTCGTTGGCACATATGTCCGTCGATTTCAGCTCGTAGGTCACACCTTTGTATGTCTCTTTGGGGAAGTCCACCCAGTTCGAAACATTCTTGCGGTGGTTAATTACGATGTCGGCTATGGTGCCTATACCCTTTGCCTTGAATGTAGCAATCATCGACTTGAGTTCGTCGGCAGTACCGAACGAACTGTTGTAATTCGAGAACCAGTACAAGTCATCGTAGCCCATCGACTGTCCACCGCAGTTTGCACTCTGTGGTATCCACACCAGGTCGAATGTCGTGGAAATATTGTCTGATTGCTTTTCAAGCAATGACCATTGTGCATCAGCATAGCCGTCCCAGTAGAACCCCTGCAGCATCACGCCCTCATACTTCTCGGGCCACCCCTGAGCCATTGTGGCTACAGAGATGGTGAGCATCCATAAAATAGTGTAAATCTTCTTCATACGCGAAAAGTGTCCTTAGTTATTTCTGTCTGCAAAGGTACGAAAAATTTCTTTCCGTTATTCTCTCCGCGTTCAAATGATACTTCTGATGTTGCGCAATCGGTTGCATCGGCGGAAATCTGTGATAATTGTCAAAGACTTAGAAGTATTGAATGTAAATTCACTGAAATTAGATTGTAAATACACTGAAATTACATTGTAAATTCACTGAATTTGGTTATCAAATCAACTGAATTTGCTTCAAAACGAATCGGCTTACCGAAACGCGTGAATCAACTGGCTTTTCGGACTGAGCCCAATTTTTTTGCTAACGTGTAGCATCAAATAAAAACAGGCGGGCACCTGTCGTGGTGTCCGCCTGAATGATAATATGATGCTAACTATTAGTTGGCAGGTGTAACCGTATAAACACCTTGACCATTGCAGTTTGGCTTAAATGTCACCTTGTAGTTGCCTGCAGCGGCCATTTGGAGATTTGCTCCGTTGGCATTGGTAAGGTTGTCCATGCCTGTACCACCCCAACTAATGCTCCAGTCGTGATTCATACGGAATTTGAACTCACCAGCGGTTAATGGTCCTTCATAAATCCAACACTTTTCTGTAGTGCTGAATGTCATGTCGGCATCTGTTCCCCAGTTTGAATCACCATTAACAGCAGAACCAATCAGAGAGATTGAGCTGACCTCGGTAAGTGTCCACGTTGCTTCAGCCTGATTAACCTTGACTTGATAGAAACCTGTTGGGCAGTTCAGGTTGCCGCCTCCACCTAACTCGTATGTACCAGAGGTTGCTTTGGTATGATCACCACCGCTCCATGAACCATCGATGACAAACTTGAAGCCCCAAGTAGATGACTCGTCAGCCTCCTGGATATAATAGAATCCCTCGTAGAGACCATCACCTAGGTGGATCAGAGGAGAAGCTTCTGTGGACCATCCATTGAAGTCGCAAGCCAAATAGATGTAGTCACTGAATGAAATGGCTGTGTAAGACCATGTCTGGTCGAGCATTTCAAATTTCAGGTCATAGAATTTGGCTCCAGGAACTGCGTTAATGGTAAGATTTCCTCCTGCATTGTTGTAAGCAAACTTGCCTTCTTCTGCACCAGCAGATAGACATCCACTCCAGTCGCCTCCTAAGCCAGACTCAGGAGTCATCTTGAATTCTACGTTGCCACCATCTTCAGGTGCAGGGATACGCAGAGTGAATGTTGGGTTATCGTAAGGATCACTACCATCATTGGTCAGCTTGTAATCAGTGTTGGTATTGTCCCATCCGTTGATGTTACCTGTAAGATAATAGGCTTGCTCAATGATAGGTGCTTTAGGCTTCACCTTCAGTGTAAATACTTCACTAGAGCATCTTGTTGTGGTCTTACTGTTGCTATAAGAAGTATAGACATAAGCAGAGACAGTGCGCTCGACAGGACGACGACCATAGATAGTCGTAACATAATTTTCCAAGTCGATGATATGCATCTCGCCATCATTTACTAGTTCATAAGTTATCACATCGTCAAGCACAATATAGTCTATGCCCTTTGTTACACCACTTAAAGCAGTAGGTGCTTTCACAGAGCAGACTTTGATATTCTCCTGTCCTTCTGGGATGCTGGCAAAATCAATGGTGCTTGCTTCTGGAGTGATTTCAATATTAGTACCGTCATAAAGGATCGAAGTAGCATCGGGTGTTTCATTGCTCATAGGAGCTGCCCAATCCTTGAAGTCTTCGGTGCAGGCAGTCATTAGGACTGCCGCACCAAGAGTTAAAAATATATTCCTTTTCATAGTATATTGCTTTTACTTTTTTATCAAACGGATATATCTTGTAATATCGTTGAAGAGAATGATATAGGTTCCATCCTCAGGAATCCAGAGATTGTCGCCATTCTGCTGGCCATAGATGTAGAAGCCATCTTCGCGTTCGTTAAGACTGCCACCGCAGTTGAAGTCCCAAGAACCAGCCTCTTTGATCTTCACTTCGTCACCGGTACTGAAGGTGTACTCTAGATACCAATCGTGGTTCTCCCATCCAGTAGAGCATGGAATCATATCCGTGTCACCCCAGCCATTGAATGAACCAGAGATGCACATTCCTGTAAATACCTTTGGAGCGTCAGCTACTGCCTCAACAGTCAGTTTGTCCTCACCGGTATGCAATGTCACAGTGTAAATACCTGCACTAGGAACTGAGATGTTGGCCGAACCACCATCATTCTTCTTGAACTCGCCAAATGAGTCGCCTTGTCCCCACTGGGCAGCCCAACCATCGTCAAGAGCGCCACGGAGCTTGAATCCATTGCCAGCCAAGTAGCCAGTCCACTGGATCTTACCCTTACCAGTCGTCATGTCGTAACTCTCGTCCTCAATGGTCTGCATGGGGATAACACACTTGCCAATATCTGATCCCCATGTACCATCGGCAATATCAGAACCGATGAGCCACCAAATTTCAGGATCTGCAGGCTTCAGCAATATGAAGTAGGGGAGGACTTTGATAGTTACCTCATTAGAAGTTATCTGACTTCCGACAATCACCTCTTGAGTTGCTTTCTTTACGTAGGCACGGACTCTGAATGCACCTGGTAAAGCTCCAGGAACCTCTTCAGCTGTCGTCCATCCATATATCTGCAAATATGCTGCATTCAAATCCTTTGCAGAGTATTTAACAGAGCACTGTGATTGTGGCTTTCCCATGGTTACATAGTCGGCATTACTGTTGTCTTCAGCAGTAGCATCATAAATTTGATTAAATGTACCCTTAGGAGAGAAGTCTATTTCATAATTGACAAGGATGGCCGCGTTGTCTGTAGTATATTTAGGCGCAGACCATGACAGAAGAACAGAGTCTGCCGTGTTCTCCAACTCTACGGTGGAGCCTCGCCAGTTGGTCTCGTTCAGCACCAAAACATCGGGCTGAATCAGAGTGGGGTTAGAATCGCGATCGTCTGAACATGATGTCAGCATGGCGAAACCTCCCAACAGCATCAATGCGAATGAAAATATCTTTTTCATAAAACTTTGTATTCTTTAATGTCGGTAATATCAATTAATAGCCCTCATTCTGGTGACCTGTCAGGTTTGGATTGTTCACAAGGTCATTGTAAGGAATAGGATAGATGTAACGGAACTTAGGCACGTCATACTTTCCGAAGCGAATCTGGTCAATACGAGCACGACCTTCAAACCAGAACTCGCGAACCCACTCGTTATAGATATCTTCGAGACTGTATGAACCTTGTTCGGTAGCATGGGCACGATTGCGCAGAGTATTTAATTTTTCCCTTGCTGTTCCGTTTGGACCATTCAAGCGGGTTTCTGCCTCAGCAAATGTGAGATAAGCTTCAGCTATACGCAACAGAGGCAGGTCTGTATCAACCTTTTCCATAGAACTTGCGGGCTTTCCGTCAGAACGTACATTGCGGAACTTTACACAGCCGTAGCCCTGTGCCTCATCACTTCGTTTCGTGATGTCGCGAGAATAGTCTGTTGTGTAGAACAATGCACGATCATCTTTTGCTGCATCAGTAATGTCTGAGCATTTTGTTGTAGTAGCAGGAGCTGAAACACCTTCTCCAAAGAAAGCATCAACCAACTTTCCTGTTACTGCCATACACTTACCCCAAGCAACATCTGTTCCAGATGGAATCAGTACGTCCATTTTGCTTACGTCGCGTTTTGCATAACCAGCAAGCACAAGGAAGTGCATAGAACCATAACTCTGTGTGTCCACTCCATCATGAAGAATGGGGAAGATGTTTTCATACTGAGCACCGTTTTCGTCATTATCAGCCAAGAACAACATCTGATATGCAGAATATTTCTCACCGGTACTTGGGTTTGTCGCACCTGTTTCGTTCAGGTGATAATACCCGTTGTTGATGACCTTTTCAGCATATTCTTTTGCCTTTGCCCACTGTGGAGTACCTGTATATACCTCAGCATTCAGATAGATACGAGCCAACAATAGCCATGCGGCAACTCTGTCAACACGTCCATATTTGACGGTTCCAGGTGCAGCCAATTCAGATTCTATAGCTAATAACTCTTTCTCGATATAAGTGAAGTATTCGGGACGAGTATAGCGTATGCCAGGCTCAGTACTAACATGCTCGATAAAAGCAGCATTAGCATAGAGATCCATGATGTAATAGTAGAGGAATGCTCGGATAAAACGTACTTCTGCACGCTTATGCTTGGTGTCCTCAGTACCGTCATCAGCAACCTCATCCAGGTAGTAGTTACACAATGTGATGGAGAAGAATAGGCGATAGTACAAACCTACGGAGCTAGCATTGTCAGCACCCCATGTCTTGTCAATTAATTCAGGAAGACCTGTGTCGTTCCACTGCCAGCTGGCTTCACCACTAGGAAATTCGTTCAACTCCCAATTCTTACGATATAGGTCGGAACGTCCTTCGTCAAGGTCTGCAATATCCTTTTGTCCTGACGGTCCCTCTTGGCCTGTCAATACAAAACTTGAATAAATCTTGTTAAGCAGTGCGTCAGTATCAAGTGTACTGGTTTGCTGAGGATTGATATTGTCCACATCGAGATCCTTAGTACAAGATACAAATCCCATTGATAATGCCAAGGCAACGGCAGGAATCAATGTCTTAATGCTATTTAGTTTCATAATTATTTCCTTGTTTTAGTTTAGAAATTCAAATTCAGTCCAAGGATACCAACGAATGGACGTGGATACATGTTGCCATCGTAACCTCCGTCGATTTCAGGATCAAGCCCTTTGTACTTTGTTATAGTAAACACATTTTGTGCAGTTGCGTATACGCGGCCGCTTGTCTTCAGACCAAATAGTGTATCGAAAGAGTATCCAAGAGTGATGTTGTCACACTTGAGGAATGATGCATTCTGAATGTAGTAGTCACTCAAAGCACCCTGTACTTCAGCAGTTTTCCAGTTCTTGTCGCGTGCTATGGCAATAACGTTGTGCCATGCGTTACCAAGATAAACCTGTGGCTTGGAAAGATCAGAGTTACCAGCCTCTATGCCATTGTATACATAATTATTGAAGCTAGCGCGCAGTGAGAAGCCCAAATCCCAATTCTTATACTGAAGTTTAGAAGTGAAGCCCATCGTTACGTCAGGCGAGCTCTTCTTATAGTAGTAACGGTCATCGTCGTTAATAATACCATCAGCGTTACGATCTACAAATTGTCCCTCAATAGGCTGTCCTTTGGCATCATATACCTGCTGGTAAACGTAGAAAGCCTCAACGGCATTGCCGACATGCCATGATTTAACGCCATTCGAACCAGAGTCACCAATAGCAAGACCACCATGCAGAATCTTGTAATCATCACCAGAGCTTGCTACAAGTTCGTCAATCTCATTCTTGTTCCAGGTTAGGTTATAACCAATTTGCCAGTTCCAATCCTTGGTCTGGATGGCGCGCCAGTTTGTTGCAAACT
This sequence comes from Prevotella sp., assembly GCA_015060535.1. GTDB lineage: Bacteria > Bacteroidota > Bacteroidia > Bacteroidales > Bacteroidaceae > Prevotella. Next base: position 130,072 of record SUYH01000006.1, on the reverse strand, counting down.
CGAAACCGGTGTTGTGCAGAGAACCTATGTTGCTAGTCACCTTATTAGAGAAGTTGGTTCCTACAGGAATTACAACAGTGTTGATCAGGTCCTTTGTCTTACGATGATAGAAATCAAGGTTGAATGTCAGCCGATCGTTCAGGATACCGAAATCCAAACCTGCATTCCAAGTTGTTGTCTTCTCCCATGTGAGTTCTGGATTATAGGCATCAGGACGATAAGTGCGTCCATCGCCAAACAAATGATAATATGCACCTTTGAAGTTGGGAGTGTAGGTGGCGATATAGGTGTAGTCACCGATGCCTTCCTGCTGACCAGTGATACCCCAGCCTAAGCGAAGTTTAAAATCAGACAACCAGTTGGCCTTCTTCAAGAATGGCTCCTCGTTGATTTTCCATGCCAAAGCTACTGAGGGAAATACGCCCCAACGCTTGTCCTTATGGAAACGTGAAGAACCGTCATCACGCAGTGTGAAAGTCAGCATATAGCGATCCAACAATGAATAGTTGAAACGTCCAAAGAATGACACCAGATAGTTTTCGCTCTTATACAGCGTATTTTCTGATGGTTCATAATAGGTTCCAGCCAAAGGCTTACCATCGTTATCCAATTTCGTTGAAGTAGAAGGATAGAGTCCATAGTAGAAATAATCAGTCTTGATATGGAAATGCTGCCACTCATAACCTGCCATGATGTCGAAGTGATGAGTATCTGCAATATCCTTCATGTACTGGGCATAGAGGCTCAGCGAGAGGTTGTAGCTATCCTGCTTGTTCCAACCGTAGTTGCCATAGTAATACACTTTTGAAGCATAAGAATAAGGAGACTGGGATTTGTTGCTCTTACCGGAGCTAATGTCCATACCTGCATTCATGTGGATATGGAGATCCTCGAAACCGTGAATCTTATAGTCTGCCTCAATGTTACCAATCAAAGCCTTTGACTTACCCTCGTCAGAATAGTTATTCAAAGCTGCTACAGGGTTGCCTGTTGCATAAGTGTTGATATTGGTATTCCAAGCTGTATCACCCCAGTCTGCGGTGCTGCCCCACTGCCAATAGCCACCGAATCCGTTGTCTGACTTTGTGTCGTAAACAGGCTTAGTTGGATCCATAAAGATGGCACTACCAATAGCAGTTCCTGCATTTGCATACTTCGTCTTGGAATACATACCCTTAGCATTGATGTTAAGAGTCAGGTGATCCTCAAGCAAGGAAGGTGAAACGTTAATGCTGGCAGTATAGCGTTGGTAGCTACTTGTCTTGACAATACCATTTTGGTTAGTATAACCAAAACTTACGCGATAAGGAATGTTTTTGAACCCACCAGAAACAGAGATGTTATGATCTGTTGAGAAAGACGTACGATAAATCTCGTCCTGCCAGTCTGTATTGGCAAACACGTGATTGCCATTAGCATCGAAATAACCTAAAGTTGCATATTCGGGGCTGGCAAGCCACTGCTCGTCGGTGTAACCCTTATCGGCAATAATCAGGTCTTTCGCAAACTGCTGGTATTCAGCAGAGCTCATCACGTCCATTTTCTTCCTAAGTGTGCTTACAGATACATTTCCGTTATAGCTGATCTTGGGAGCCTGGCCTTTACGACCTTTCTTGGTAGTGATAATGATAACACCGTTAGAAGCACGGCTACCATAAATAGCAGTAGCTGAAGCGTCCTTCAGCACGGTGAATGATTCGATATCATTCGGGTTGACCAGTGACAGAGGATTGGAGGCACCCTGCAATCCGTAGGTGTCCATTGCCAATCCGTCAATCACAATCAGTGGGTTATTCGATGCGTTCAATGAAGAACCACCACGAATACGGATAGTAGCGCCTGCACCAGGTTCACCACCACTGTTTGTAATGTTTACACCAGCAACTTTACCTTGTAGCATGTCTTGTGCGGAAGTCTGAAGACCGTGGTTCATTTCATCGGGCTTGATAGCTGTAACCGAACCGGTCAAGTCGTTCTTCTTTGCGCGACCATAACCGATGACAACCACATTTTCAAGAACTGCAGCATCTTCTTGTAGAGTGACTTCTACTGAAGGAGCTGCCTTTACAGTGGCGTTTTGGTAGCCGACATACGAAACCGTGATGTCAGCACCTTGGTTAGCCTTGAGGATGAAGTTACCGTCGAAGTCAGTGACGGTAGCGGTCTGTGTGTTCGCTACACGTACTGTGGCACCGATGATGGGTTCACCCTGAGCATCTTTCACATGGCCTTTGACGTCAATCTGCGCAAAGGCTCCTACCGAAAGGAAGAGTCCTAACAAGAGGACGAGCATCCTAAACGGAGTTTGAATGTTTAATTGCTTCATCATTTTGTTTTTAAAGTTAGTATAAAAGTTATTTTCTCGAATTTCGACTATGTTGATTTAAATCAAGTGCAAAAGTAAGAGATTTTTAAATACGTTGATACTTTTTTTGAGTTAAATGCGTTATAAGGTAAATGCAAACGTTTGCATTCTCTGATATTAATAATTATAAAGGTGTGAAGACAGCGAAATGAAGTTTTCGCTAACTTTGCAGTCAAATGCTACTGGCCAGATGAAAGAAACTGCTCCATTGACAATGAAGGATATCGCCCGTGAGTTGGGTGTAAGCGTGGCAACGGTGTCACGTGCGCTGAAGGATTCGCCCCGCATCTCAGCAGAGCGGCGGGCCATGATTCAGCAGTATGCGCGTGAGCATAACTTCACGCCCAATGTGCTGGCTGAGTCGCTGCGTTATTCGCGTATACAGCCCATGAAGGTGGTAGGGGTAATTGTGCCTGAGCTGGCCCATTTCTTTTTCTCGTCAGTATTGGCTGGTATCGAGGAGGAGGCATCTGCGCGTGGCTATCGTATCATGGTGGCGCAGAGCGACGAGCAGTACGAACGGGAGGTACGCATCTGCCAGTCGTTCTATGAGAACAAGGTGTGTGGCATCATTGTGTCGCAGGCTAAGGATACGCGTCAGTACGACCATTTCCAGCGGCTGATGGATGCCGGTGTGCCGCTGGTCTTCTATGATAGAATATGTACGGGTGTGAATGCGAGTCGTGTGGTCGTTGACGATTATATGGGTGCATTCAATGCTGTGACGTATCTGGTAGAGACAGGTTGCAACCGGATAGCTTTCTATGGGTCTGCCATGAATCTGGAGATATCGAAGAATCGCTTCAATGGTTATAAGGATGCGCTGCTGAAACATGGGCTGAAGTATGATGAGTCGCTGACGCGTATCTGCGACAATCGTGCTGATGCAGAACAGATTACTCCGGATTTGCTTCAAAAAGATGCCCCCCCAAACGGTTTTTTTGCCGTCAACGACGATACGGCTATCGGTATCTTGTATACCGCCAAGCGTATGGGTTTCCGTGTGCCGGAAGATATCTCCATCTGTGGCTTTACCAACGGGCAGCGTGCCGTATCCTGCGACCCCATGCTGACTACTGTCGAGCAGCGTGGTGTGAAGGTAGGGCAGGAGGCTGTCGACATCTTGATTCAGCAGGTGGAGGGCAAGATACCTCGCGACAAGGCTGAGAAACGAGTAGTCCGTACACGTCTCGTGGTTAGGGGAACGACAAGATGAGATAAAAGATAAAAGTTAAAAGATAAAAGAATGAAACAAAAACCTAATCTTCCGTTTTGGAGTCTATGGAACCTGAGTTTTGGGTTCTTCGGCGTGCAGATAGCCTATGCGCTACAGTCGGCTAACATCTCGCGAATCTTTGCGACGCTGGGTGCTGACCCTCACTCGCTGAGCTATTTCTGGGTGCTCCCACCACTGATGGGTATCTTGGTACAACCTATCGTGGGTACACTGAGTGATAAGACGTGGACGCGTTTTGGACGTCGTGTACCTTATTTATTTATTGGAGCCGCTGTTGCCGTGCTGGTGATGTGTCTGTTGCCCAATGCCGGTTCGCTGGGCTTGACGGTCAGCGCAGCCATGATGTTCGGACTGATAGCGCTGATGTTCCTCGACACCAGTATCAATATGGCGATGCAGCCGTTTAAGATGCTGGTGGGCGATATGGTGAACGAGGAGCAGAAGGCTAAGGCTTACAGCATTCAGTCGTTCCTGTGCAATGCCGGTTCGGTGGCAGGTTATCTGTTCCCCTTTATCTTTACCTTCATTGGCATTAGTAATGTGGCCGAAAAGGGTGTTGTCCCTGACAGCGTCATCTGGTCGTTCTATATTGGAGCCGCTATCCTGATACTTTGTGTCATTTATACCACATCGAAAGTCCGTGAGTGGAATCCGCAGGAGTATGCAGAATATAACAGCCTCACCCCCGACCCCTCTCCAAAGGGCGAGGGGAGTGACGACTCTGCCAACTGGATTACGCTGCTGAAGAAGGCTCCTTCTACGTTCTGGAAGGTCGGACTGGTGCAGTTCTTCTGCTGGGCAGCCTTCCTCTATATGTGGAATTACAGCACAGGTGCTATTGCCGAGACCGTATGGGATACCACCGATCCTGCCAGTGCTCCGTTCCAGGAGGCCGGCAACTGGGTAGGTGTGCTGTTTGCCGTTCAGGCTATCGGCTCTGTGCTGTGGGCAACCATTCTGCCTCAGTTCCGTAATACGAAGGTGGCTTATGCCGTCAGTCTGCTGTTAGGTGCTGTCGGCTTCGCGATGGTTCCCTTTCTGCATGACCAGTACCTGCAGTTCGTTCCATTCCTGCTCATTGGTTGTGCGTGGGCTGCCATGCTGGCTATGCCATTTACCTTCGTCACCAATGCGCTGCAGGGTTATGGCCACATGGGTGCCTACCTGGGCCTGTTCAATGGTACGATCTGCATTCCGCAGATCATTGCAGCCCTCTGTGGCGGTGGTGTTCTCTCGTTGGTAGGCAGTCATCAGTCTACGATGATGATAGTATCGGGTGTCCTGCTTGTTGTGGGTGCCGCCTGCGTTACGGTGATTAAAACAAAGAAATAAGAAATTAAAATACCTATTGCTATGAAGATATTGTTTAATATTGAGTATCAGACCTCTTTTGGCGAGAATCTTGTGTTGAACATCTTGCCGGGCGATGCTGCCGCCAAACCATCGCAGCACAAGATGCAGACCCTTGACGGGCTGCACTGGTTTGTTGAACTGACTAAGGCTCTGAAGCCAGGGACGTATATCGACTATTATTATAGCGTGATGCGTGGTGACGATGAGGCTCGCCATGAATGGCTCGTTCAGCCACACCGTCTGGAGATGGCCGCTCAGAAAGCTGCCCGTTACACCATATTTGACCATTGGATAGACATACCCGAGGATAGCTATATGTATAGCTCGGCCTTTACGGATTGCGTGTTGGCTCGTAAGCGTGAACTGAGCACAGAGACGGAGTTTCAGCGTACGGTACGTCTGAAAGTGCGCGCACCCCAACTTCGTCTGAATGAGCGACTGGCCATTGTCGGTGAGCCTGAGGTGCTGGGTGCATGGGATACCCAGAAGGCACAGCCCATGACGGAGCATGAGAGCAACGAGTGGGTGGTTAGCCTGGATGCCTCGCTATTGCCTGCAGGACGCTTTGAGTTCAAGTTCATTATCCTCGACACAGAGCCCGACTTTACCCCCATGTGGGAGCAAGGAGAAAACCGCAGTATTGAGGTGGCTGCGATGGGAGATGGTGAGGTTGTAGTCTACGAACTGGCACAAGCCTATTTCCCCATCTATCCGTGGAAGGGAGCCGGCACCGTAGTGCCCATCTTCTCTCTGCGTAGTGAAGGCTCATTCGGTGTGGGTGACTTTGGTGACCTGAAGATGATGGTCGACTGGTGTGCCAAAACCAACCAGCGCATCCTACAGGTGCTGCCCATCAACGATACCAATATGACGCATACCTGGCAGGACAGCTATCCTTATAACTCTATCAGCATTTACGCCCTGCATCCCCAGTATACTGACTTCCGCCAGTTGCCTGAAATCAAGGACGAGGAGAAGCGTGCCCAGTATGAGATGCTGCGTAAGGACCTAAATGCCCTGTCGCAGATAGACTATGAGCGTGTGAATGAGGCTAAGATGCGTTACCTGCGTGAACTGTTCCGTCAGGAGTGGGCTTCTGTGAAACGTACCGCTGCCTATAAGAAGTTCTACGAAGAGAACAAGCAATGGCTGCAGCCCTATGCTGAATTCTGCTACTATCGTGATAAGTTTGGTACTGCCGTATTCTCAGAGTGGCCCAAGAAGTTGCCTAAGACGGAACAGTCGGTTGTCGATTTCTGGTGCTACGTCCAGTACAACCTGGATCAGCAGATGCGTGCTGCCCATGAGTATGCCCGCAAGCATCGTGTTATCCTGAAGGGCGACATCCCCATTGGTATCTCACGCGATGGTGTTGAGGCTTGGGTAGAGCCTAAGTATTTCAATCTGAACGGACAGGCAGGTGCTCCACCCGATGCCTTCTCGGCTGATGGTCAGAACTGGGGCTTCCCCACCTACAACTGGGACGAGATGCTGAAGGATGATTGCTCATGGTGGGTACGCCGCTTCCGCAAGATGGCTCAGTATTTCGATGCTTATCGCATTGACCATGTGTTGGGCTTCTTCCGTATCTGGGAGATTCCCGTACCAGAGAAGTCTGGTCTGAAGGGTCAGTTTGCCCCCGCTTTGGGTCTGAGCCGTGAGGAGATAGAGGGCTATGGTGTACACGATCACATGGAGCTGTTCTTGGTTGACCATAAGCGCGCCGACCGTTGGCATCCACGTATTGCCGTACAGTTTAATGAGGACTATACCAAGCTTGATGAGGGCACGAAGTTCAACTTCAACCGCTTGTATAACGACTATTTCTATCGTCGTAACAACCAGTTCTGGTATAATGAAGCGATGAAGAAGCTGCCTCGCTTGACGCAGGCCACCCGCATGCTGGTATGTGCTGAAGACCTCGGAATGGTGCCCGACTGCGTGCCCTGGGTGATGAACGAGTTGCGCATCCTGTCGCTGGAGATTCAGACCATGCCAAAGGATCCCAATATCCGTTTTGGCAAGCTCTCGCATAATCCCTATCGCAGCGTATGTACCTTCTCCACCCACGATATGCCGACACTGCGCCAGTGGTGGGACGAAGACTACGAGCAAACTCAGGCTTACTATAATATCCCATTGCGACGCGGTGGTGAGGCTCCACATCCGCTACCCGGTTGGTTGGCCAAGGACATCGTGAGCCGTCAGCTTACATCTCCCTCGATGCTCTGTCTGCTGTCGCTGCAAGACTGGCTCTCTATCGACGAGCATTTGCGCTTGCCTGATGCGAATGCCGAGCGTATCAATATCCCAGCTAATCCGCGTCACTACTGGCGTTACCGCATGCATCTGACTATCGAGCAGCTCATGCAGGCCGATGATTTCAATGATACTGTTAAGACATTAATCACACAAAGTGGTAGAAAGTAATATGAAACGATTGTTTTTTCTCATCAATTTCTCATTTCTCATTTCTCATTTCTCATTTGGCGCCAGCGTATTGTCGCCCAATGGAAATATCGAGCTGAAATTCTCGCTCAGCGAGTTTGGACAGCCTGTTTACGAGGTGACCTATAAGAACCGACCCGTCATTAAGCCCTCGCACCTCGGTCTCGAGCTGGCTAAGGACAAACACGCCTCGATGGGAATGCGTGAGCACGACCTCTTGGAAGGCTTCACCATCGCCAAGGAAGAAACCACGACGTTCGACGAGACGTGGCGCCCCGTCTGGGGTGAGACCGCTACCATCCGCAATCACTACAACGAGTATGCCGTCACCCTGTCGCAGAAGTGGCTCGACCGTCTTCCCAGCAATCCTGACGGCCCCCGTTTGGCGCCCCGTCAGTACAATCGCACTATGATTATCCGTTTTCGTGTCTATGACGACGGAGTAGGCTTCCGCTATGAGTTTCCTCAGCAGCGCGACCTGACCTATTTCCTGATTAAGGAGGAGAAGAGCGAGTTTGCTATGGCTGGCGACCATGTGGCCTGGTGGCTTCCTGGCGACTACGACACCCAGGAACAGGAGACCCAGCAGACGCGTCTCTCTGAGATTCGAGATCGTTTCAAAAAGGCTGTCAATTGGACTAACTCGTCGGTTGCCGTTTTCTCGGAGACCGGTGTGCAGACCTCTTTGCAGATGAAGAGCGACGACGGCCTGTATATCAATATCCACGAGGCTGCCTGTCAGGACTATGCCACGATGCATCTGAACCTGGACGATAAGACCTTAGTCTTCACCTCGTGGCTCACCCCCGATGCCACTGGTCTGAAGGGTTGTATGCAGACCCCTTGCGAGACCCCCTGGCGTACCATTATGGTGAGCGATGATGCCCGCGATATGCTGTCCAGCAACCTCATTCTCAACCTCAATGAGCCCTGTAAGATAGAAGATACCTCGTGGATTCATCCTACGAAATACTGTGGCGTATGGTGGGAGATGATCGTCGGCAAGAGTTCGTGGAACTATACCGATGAGTTCCCCAGCATTAAACTCGACCAGATAGATTGGACGAAGGTGAAACCCAATGGTCGTCATGCAGCCAACAATGAGAAAGTGAAGCGCTATATCGACTTTGCTGCCAAGAACGGTCTTGACCAGGTGTTGGTGGAAGGTTGGAACGTTGGTTGGGAAGATTGGGCCAACCATTGGAAGCGCGACGTGTTCGACTTCGTGACCCCTTATCCCGATTTCGACCTTAAGATGCTCAACGACTATGCCCACTCCAAGGGCGTGAAGCTGATGATGCACCACGAGACCTCTTCGAGTACACAGAACTACGAGCGTCATATCAAAGAAGCCTTCGAGCTGATGAACAAATATGGCTACGATGCTGTGAAGACAGGCTATGTGGGTGATATCATTCCACGTGGCGACTTCCACTATTCACAGTCGATGAACAACCACTACCTCTATGTCATCAAGGAGGCTGCCAAGCACCACGTCATGGTGAACTCACACGAGGCTACCCGTCCTACAGGTCTCTGCCGCACCTATCCTAATCTGGTGGGTGGGGAGTCTGCTCGCGGTACTGAGTATGAGGCCTTTGGTGGTTCTAATCCTGACCATACGTGTATCTTGCCGTTTACCCGTCTGCAGGGAGGTCCGATGGACTACACCCCCGGTATCTTTGTCACCCGACTGTCTGAGTGGAGTGATAATACCTCTTGGGCACGTATCACGCTGGCTGGTTCGTTGGCCCTCTATCTGACGATGTATTCACCTCTGCAGATGGCCGCTGACCTGCCTGAGAACTATGAAAAGTTCGACGATGCCTTCCAGTTTATTCGTGATGTTGCCGTCGATTGGGACGACTCCCGCTATCTCGAGGCCGAGCCTGCCGACTACATTACCGTTGCCCGTAAGGCGAAGGGTACCGACAACTGGTTCATCGGAGGCAAGTGCGACGAGAACGGACACAAGAGCGTCATCAAGCTCGATTTCCTCGACAAAGGTCGTAAGTACGACTGTACGATTTATGCTGATGCTAAGGATGCCCACTACGAGAAGAATCCTCAGGCCTACACCATTACCAAGCGTGTGGTGAAGGCTGGCGATGTCTTGAAAGTGAACGAAGCTCCTGGTGGAGGCTTTGCCGTTTCGCTGATTGCAAAATAATAGAGCAATGAAAAAGCTAATCACAATACTGCTGTTAGTCATGGCGACTACAATCACACATGCGCAGGCTCCCGACTTCGACTTCACAGAGATGGAGTACGGTCCCCATCAGACCTCTTTCTACCTTTTTGCGCCCCCTACAGCCAAGAAGGTGGTGGTACGCATCTATAAGGACGGTATCGGAGGTAAGCCCCTGAAGACCGTCAAAATGGCCTATGCCGATGGGCTGTGGACGGCTATTGTGAAGGGTGACCTCATGGGTCGCTTCTATACCTTCGACATGGGACGTGGCGAGTGTCCAGGTGTCTTTGCCAAGGCCGTGGGTGTCAACGGTCAGCGTGCAGCGATTATTGATCCGATAAAGACGTTCCCTGACGACTGGTGCTGCGACCAGCGTCCTGTGGTCAAGTCGCCTGCCGACCTGGTGGTTTATGAGTTGCATCACCGCGATTTCTCCATCGCCCGTCCTGATGCCAAGTATCCTGGCAAGTTCCTGGCACTGACGGAGCCTTGGGCTCTCAGTCATCTGAAGTCGCTGGGTGTCAATGCCGTACACATTCTGCCCAGCTACGACTACGGCTCTGTAGACGAGACCCGTCTGGGCGACAATAAGTACAACTGGGGTTACGACCCTGTGAACTACAACGTGCCCGAGGGCAGCTACTCCACCGATCCCTACAATCCCATTGCCCGTATCAAGGAGTTCAAGCAGATGGTGCAGGCGCTGCATAAGGAGGGTATAGCCGTCATCCTCGACGTGGTGTACAACCACACCTACGACATCGAGCACTCCAATTTCCAGCGTACATACCCAGATTATTACTATCGCAAGACGTCAGATGGCCAGTATTCCAACGGCTCTGGCTGTGGCAACGAGACAGCCTCAGACCAGCCTATGATGCGCCGCTTCATGCTGGAGTCCGTCAAGTATTGGATAGAGGAGTTCCGTATCGACGGTCTTCGTTTCGACTTGATGGGCTGTCACGACATCGAGACGATGAACCAGATTCGTCAGATGGTCAACAAGATAGACCCATCCATCTTCATTTATGGTGAGGGATGGAGTGCCGGATCGTGTGCTTATCCTAGTGAAAAGTTAGGACTGAAGGCGAATATCCCACAGATGCCAGGCATTGCCGCTTTCTCTGACGAGATACGTGATGCCCTCCGTGGTCCTTTCAGCGACGACACGAAGCCCGGTTGGCTGGGTGGCGCTCCTGATTGTGAGGAGAGTCTGAAGTTCGGCATTGCTGGTGCTATTGCCCATCCGCAAATCGACATGACCAAGGTGAACTACTCGAAGCTGCCCTGGGCTATTGAGCCTACTCAGATGATGTCCTACGTATCCTGTCATGATGACATGTGTCTGGTGGACCGCCTGAAGGCCAGCATTCCTGGCATTTCGCAAGACGAGCTCATTCGCCTCGACCTGTTGGCTCAGACCGCTGTGTTTACCTCGCAGGGTGTTCCCTTCATGCTCAGCGGCGAGGAGCTGTTGCGTGACAAGAAGGGCGTGCATAACTCCTTTGAGTCGCCCGACAGCATCAACCATCTGGATTGGGCCAATCTGCAGCGCTACCCTCAGGTGTTCAAGTACTATCAGGACCTCATTGCCCTGCGCAAGCACCATCCCGCTTTCCGTCTGGGCGATGCCGACTTGGTGCGCAAGCACTTGGAATTCCTGAAGGCCCCCAAGGGCGTTGTTGCCTTCCGTTTGAAGAACTATGCAGGTCGTGACGACTGGCGTAATATCGTCGTCATCCTCAACCGCAACCGTGATGCTCAGCAGGTGGAAGTTCCAAAGTCCATGTACACGGTGGTGTGTCAGGATGGCGTCATCAACGAACAGTCCACTGACAAGGTCTTCGGCCGACGAGTCACCGTCAATCCGCAGTCAGCGCTGATCATTCACGACTAAACAACATAAAAAATGGACAGACTACTTGGTCAGTCCATTTATTTTTTGTAATTTCGCAGCGTTTATGAAGCATATTGTAATAATGATATTGGCTGGCTTGTTGCTGACGGCCTGTGGAAACAGCTATGAGGAGACCAAGCGCGCGACGCGTCAGCAACGGCTGGCTGAGGCGCGTAAGGACTCTGCAGCACTGAAGATTGCGGTGATGCCCACATTGGATTGTCTACCACTTTATGTCGCCCAGCACTATCAGCTGTTTGACACGCTGAATGGTGGTGTGCGTCTGAAATACTATACGGCTCAGATGGATTGCGACTCGGCCTTGGAACGGGGCAGGGTAGAAGGTGCTGTGACCGATCTGGTCAGGGCAAAGAATATGGAGCGCAAGGGCACTAAGATTCGCTATGTGGCAGTTACCAATGCCTATTGGCAGCTGTTGACCAACCGCAATGCCCGTATCAAGCAGTTGAAGCAACTGGAGGACAAGATGGTGGCCATGACCAGATATTCGGTGACGGATATGTTGGCCGACCGTGCCACTGACTCCGCTAAACTGGATAAGGACCATGTGTTCAAGGTACAGGTGAATGATGTGTTCGTCAGGATGCAGATGTTGCAGAATAACATCATGGATGCGCTCTGCTTCACTGAGCCTCAAGCCACGATGGCGCGCCAGATGAAGCACCAGGTCGTTCTGGACACGCGTTCGTTGGGCTGGCAGATGGGTGTGATGGCCTTCAACGAAAAGGAGATGCGTCGTCAGGCCCGCTCGAAGCAGTTAACGCTCTTCGTTGATGCCTACAACCATGCGTGCGACTCGATCAATAAATATGGTGTTCTTCACTATCGCAGTCTGATCAAGGAACGTTGTCGGATGAAGAATGAACAGATCGACGAATTGCCGAAGGATATGAAGTACCCCCACGCCAAAGGCCCTCGCCAGCAGGATATTGACGTGGTGACAAAATGGCTGGAGAAGAAATAAGAGAGGATCATGGGAACCGTTGATAATTCGTTGAGTAGAATCTTCTATCGTTTGTCTCATGTCAACGTAGGACTGGCTCTGCAGGAGACAGAAACCTACCTCATGGCATGGCCTAACCCACAGTCGATGGAGAAGTTGAATGTGCTGAAGCGTGAATACCAGCTTATGTCAGACTATTGGCAGCAAGGTGTGAAGGATCCTCAGTTAGAACAGCAGTATCAGCGGCTGTTGCAGCGGTTGTATGTGTTATGTGCCAACATCTCTATTCATAAGCATATGAGCTCGCTGAGTTTTCTGCAGGGCCTTTACAATGGTGTTCGGCAATCAGGCCGTAGCTGGTCGATCAGTAACATTCGCGCAGAGATGGAGAATTTCGTCAGCGAGACGGCCATGTTGCAACTGGAACCCGAACACCAGCAAAAGGAGAAGCGTCAGGAGCTGTATAAACAGCACCAGCAGCAGATGAATGCCCTCTTCAACTACGTGCTGACCAGCCGCGTGTGGACTGATGGCGTGGGCAGCGAGATGGAGAAAATACTGCTCTCGCCGACGGTGGATAGCAACGACCAGCAGCTGCTGATATCAGCCGTGATGTTGTCGCTGATGAACCGTTTCGATATGGTGAAGTTCCGGCTGTTGGTCAATGTCTATCGCCAGTCGCCAGACGAGCCGGTACGCCAGCGAGCACTGGTGGGATGGGTGATGTCGTTAGACGATGAATGGCTTAGCGTGTATCCTGAAATCAAAGCATTGATTGACGAGGTGCTGAAGTCGAAACGCGCCTGTCGTGAGCTGACTGAACTCCAGATGCAGCTGATCTATGCGCTTAATGCTGATAAGGACTCGGCAGTGGTACATGATGAGATTGTGCCTGACTTGCTGAAGAACAACTCGCTGCGAATGACGAATAACGGCATTGAGGAGGTGAAGGAAGACCCCTTGGAAGATGTGCTGCACCCAGATGCTGCCGAAGAGCGTATGGAGCGCTTGGAAGCTTCGTTCAATAAGATGATGGATATGCAGAAGCAGGGAGCCGACATCTACTTCGGAGGTTTCTCACAGATGAAGCGTTACCCCTTCTTCTATGACATCAGCAACTGGTTCACCCCCTTCTATTTGCAACATCCAGACATCAGCCAGTTCATGGAGCGTATCGAGAGCGACAAGTTCCTGGAGAATGTGCTACAGAAAGCCCCCTTCTGCGACAGTGACAAATACTCTTTTGTGATGGCCTTCCAGCAGGTGGTCAACGGCTTGCCTGAGCATATGCGTCAGATGATGAAGCGTGGCGAGACCTCACTGCCAGAGATAGATGTCGAGGAGCGCCAGTCTGGTGCGTATATCCGTCGTTGCTATCTGATGGATATGTACCGGTTCTTCAAGCTGTTCCCTAACCGCACGGCATTTTGCAATCCTTTCGATACGTCGAAGGATGAATTGGGCATGTGTCTCTTCTTTACGTCGACGGTTTTTAAGGGTACGCCCTTGGATCAGCGAAAACGCGAGATTGTCGTCTTCCTGAGGAAACAGAAGATGAAGAGGGCGGCTAAGCAGTTGTTACTCACGTTCCCATCTGATATGTGGGACCTTCAATATTGGCTTTGGTTGGATAACTACAGGGCAGCGGCAAAATATTTCCCTGACAATGAACAGGCAATGGCAGCCTATGCGCGCCAGTTGTTTGGCGATAGCGAATACGATGAGGCTGAGGAGCTGTACGACAAACTGTTACTGCTGAATCCTGAAAAGCGGGCCTATATGCTGAATAGAGCCATCTGTCAGCTCAACCTGGGGAATTTCGAGGAAGCCCAAAAGGCTCTTTACCAGCTGAACTACGAACAGCCCGACAATCAGGATGTGCAACGTGCATTGGCTTGGGCGCTGACTTGTGACGGTAAGTTGGAACAGGCAGAACGCATCTTCCATCAGTTGGCAGCCAACGAGGCACTGACGTCCTCAGACTATCAGAACTACGGCTATTGTCTGTGGCTGTTGCATCGTTATCAAGAGGCAGCTGACCTGTTGAGAAAATACAATGAGACTAATGACAAATGGCGTGACGGCTACAACTTCTATATCATGGACAAGCAGTGGCTGAAACAACACGGCATCAGCGATATAGAAATCAAGATGATGATAGACTTGGTCGGAATGGGCAGTTAGAGGAACGGCTGCAACAGGTGTGCGAACCACCCGCGGAATTTCTGCCACCCTGTGCGAAACTCGTCCCACGTCTGTTCGTTCAGCTCAAAGCTCTTCTGCTTGTCGCGCCAGAACATATCATCCAGTTCGCGCGTAGTCGCTTTGTCGACGATCACCGCATTCTCTTCGAAATCACATTTCAGACTACGCGCATCAAGATTGGTGCTGCCCACCGTGCAGTACTGTCCGTCGACCATCATGATCTTCGAATGGTGGAATCCTGGTTTGTAGAGCCATACCCGTGCGCCACGCTTCATCAGCTTATGCGCCTGATAGAGCGCGCAGTCTGGTGTCAGAGGGATGTCACTCTTCGACGACAGCATGATTTCCACCTTCACACCACGTCGGATGGCCCGTGTCAAGGCTCGCGTCACGGTGGGTATTAGGGTGAAGTAGGGGTTGATGATATGGATGGAGTCGCGTGCCTGATTGATGGCGTTCACGTAGAATGTCCGCATGATCTTGGGGGTGACACGAGGTTCGCGGTTGATGATGCCCACCATCTTGCGGCCCCGCGTATAGGTGGTGTCAGGTTTTAGTCCGTGGAACTTGGTCAGCGTACCTCCCCGATAATACTTGGCCCCACTGACCTGCTCTCCTGTCGTGCGATTCCAGATGCGCATAAAAATGGCCTGTAACTCGTTGACGGCATCGCCCTCAATGCGGCAGTGCATATCGCGCCATTCGCCCACCTGTTCCGTACCTTTTATATAATAGTCGGCCACATTCATACCACCCGTATAGGCTATCTGTCCGTCGATGACCACAATCTTGCGATGGTCGCGGCCATAGATATGGTTCACCCAGGGGAAACGGATAGGCGAGTACTCCACGATGTCAATGCTGTCAGCACGTAGCGCCTTCAGGTGGTGCTTCTTCAGCGGCTGGTTGTTAGAGTCGTTGCCGAAGCCATCGAACATGGCTCGCACCTCCACGCCCTCACGTCGCTTCTCGCGCAGGATGTCAAATAGTAGCGAGGCGATGGAGTCGTTGCGGAAGTTGAAATATTCCAGGTGTATGCTGCTCTTGGCCTGTCGGATGGCACGGAACATATCATCGAACTTCTCCTGACCAGACAGCAATAGCGTCACACTGTTGTCGTGCGAAAAGCGGATGCCGTTTTGGCGCAGGGTCTGGACAATCAGCGAGTCTCTAGTCTGTGCTTTTGCATAATGAGTAATGAGGAATGAGGAATGAGTAATGATGATTACAATAATTAACCGAAAGTCAATACCATGTGATAGCCATCGGCATATTCTGCCTACACAACAAATCATAATTACTAATTCCTAATTCCTAATTACTAATTTAAGTTACTTCTTATTCTTCAGTCTGTACTCAAGTGGTGTCATACCAAATTTCTCGCGGAACACATTGGTGAAATTCTCGGCCGTCATGAATCCTACGTTGATGGCCAGCTCACTCATGTTGATATTGGTGGTCACCAGCAGTGTGCAGGCATGCTTCAGGCGCAACTCGCGAACGATTTCGGCAGGTGTCTTGGTGGTGATGCTGCGTATCTTATGGAAGAACGGTACGCGTCCCATACCCATGGCCGATGCCATCTCGTCGAGGCTAATCTGTCCGCGACTCATGTTCTGCAGCACGAACTGCTCGACATTACGCATCAGCTGCTGGTCCATGAAGTTGCTCATCGAGTAGTCGCCGATGGTGTTGCCCTCGTAGTACTTGGCCAGTATCGCTCCACCACCCATTGTCGATGGCGTCTTTTCCGCGGGCTCCTGCTCAGTGGCCGACTGCTCCTGTGCCGTCGTGTCAGGACTGATGTTGGCACTACCCATATCATCATAGACCATTGTCGCTGTCGTCATGCTGGCGTTCTGACCTTCCAGCATACGCGTCTCCTTACCTTCGATGACGTCCTGGTTGAACTCGATAGGAGCCAGACCCAGCAGTTTGTTGAAGCGCATGACGGCCTCCTGCATATTGAAGGGCTTGGCCAGATAGTCGTCGGCAGCCAGCGTGATGTTCTGGTCGGCCATATCTTGTTCGGTCAGCACGCTGTCTGTCAGCAGTACGAATTTGGTGCGGCTACGGCGGGCGTCCGTCTTGAACTGGTTACACAGCTCGCTACCTGTTATGGTGCCCATATCCTGCTTACAGATGACGATATCGGCATTCAGCGTCTCGATATCGGGCAGCGCGTCCTTCACATTGTCGTAAGTGTGGAAATTATAGACATCGCGCAGGTGGAGTTCCATGAAGTTCAGGAACTCGTGGTTGGTATCGATAAGGATGACACTGAACTTCTTCGACTGTTCGTCGACCTTCAGCGAGCGCACATCGATGGCCAGTTCACGAGTGCTGGCAGCCGTCAGAGCTACCTCGCCGCGATCGTTCAGCTCCAGCTTGTCCTTAGCAGTCGATTCAGCCTTCTTCTCAGGATTCTCCAGCGTGCTCTGCATCTCAGAGATACGCGTGATGACCTGCAACATCTGGAAGTGGAGCGAGTTCAGCTGCTCGCGGCCCTCCAACGACTGTTCTCTCTCAGCCATATTGCCGATGATGGTTGTCATGCGGGCCATGGGCTGGCGTAAGTCGTCGCTGGTCAGCTTGATCTCCTCACGCTGGCGCTTCAGTTCCTCGATGACGGTCTTCTTGCTCTTCCATACCGACCTGAACTTCTGTACGCCATAGCGCCAGATGAGCAGGATGAGGATGGCGATGATGACGTAGACGCTGAGCATCCACCATGACAACCACCAGGGACGGTCGATGGTGATCTCCAATGTGCGCTCCTGATTGCTGACAGCACCGTCGGCACTGACTGCCTTCACGTGTAGCGTGTATTCACCACTGCTCAGCTTGTTGAACTTCACCCCGTGTAGCAGGGCATCACCGTTACGCCAGTCGTTGTCCAGGCCTTCCATCCAGTACATGAACTGCAGACGCTCGCCTTGGTTATAGTTACCTGCGGCAAACTTGATGGAGAAGCTGTTCTGGCTGTTGTTCAGCTCTATCTTGTTGCTCTCGTTGAGTGCCTGTGGCAGAATGATGTTGCCGTCATACTCCACACCCGTCAGGATCTCCTTTTCACCCACGAAGAGCTGTGTCAGCATGACGCGAGGCAGCGACTCCTGCTCATCCTTGCTGTTGCGGCGCACCCAGTTGATACCGTACAGACCACCGAACAGCACGTCGCCATCCTGCTTGGTCAGTATGGCACCCATATTGAACTCGTTGCTTTGCAGACCGTCGCTGATGTCGTAGTTGTACAGACCGTAGTTGAAGGTGCCGTCCTCGTGGTTACGCTGCACCACGACGCGGCTGATGCCATTGCTGGTGGTCACCCAGATGCTGTGGTTCTTGTCTTCGGCTATACCGCAGATGGAGTTGTTGCAGAGCCCGTCTTTCTCAGTAATGTAGCTCAGCTCGTCGTTATCGAGATTCAGGATGTTGATACCCTCGCGCGTTCCAATCCATATCAGGCCGCGTGAGTCCTCATACACCTGTGTGATGTAGTTGTTGGTGAAGGCCTCCAGGTTCGTTGTATTACCCGTCAGCACGGTCTTCTCGCGGTTCGAGAGGTTGAGGATGACCAGCCCTTCCGCTGTACCAATCATCAGCATGTTGTTCTTTCCGTAGAACAGCGATGTGATGTTGTTGGTGTTCAGCATGCCGTTCTCGCGGGTGTATGACGAGAAGGTGTTCATCTTGGGATTATACACCTGCAGACCACCATTGGTGGCTATCCAGAGGTTGCCCGACTGGTCGGCACAGAGCGCGTTGACGTGGTCGTCAATCAGCGTCTTCATGCTGTCGCGGGCTACCGAGTAGAAAGTGCTGTTGCCACCCTTGATGCGCGTCAGTCCGTTCTGCTTCGAGCCTACCCACAGACTACCGTCAGGCGTGGTCGTCATGGATGATACCTTATGGCTGGCCAGCTGACCTTCGTAGCCGATAACGCCCTTGTCGCCCGTACCATACCATATCTTGCCGTCCTTGTCTTGAGCCAGTGCGGTGATGTCGCCGTTCAGCTCTGTCTGGAACTTATAGATATTGCTGCCGTAATAGGCCAGACCCGATTTCTCCGTACCCACCCATAGCAGGTCGGTATCGTCGATGTAGACGCTCTGTATGCCGATGACGTCCTGCATCCGCTGGTTGCTGTTGGCACTGTAGGGCTGTATCGACTCCATCTCGTGGTTGTTGACGTTGGTACGTATCAAGCCTGCTCTGTCCGTTCCTATCCAGATGTTGCCGTTGCGGTCGCCAGCCATTCCGTTTACGATATGGTCCACGCTGACGCCCGTCAGTCCCAGCTGGTTGCCGATGGTGGTGTCCCATACGTTCGTGTTCTTGTTGTAAAGCATCAGCGTTCCCTGTCCGTAGAGCCAAATGTTGTCCATCTGGTCGGCAAAGACCTTCAGCGTGTTGGTGTTGCGCAGTCCCTGATGTGACAAGTGGTCCGACTGCCATACGGTATGCTGCTGGTGCATGATGTCGCAGCAGACAATCTTTCCGTCGCTATAGACCAGCACGGCACCGTCGCGACACTCGCCAATGGAGCATATCGTGCCCTGTGGAATACCGTGGGCATCGTTGGTGTAGCTGAACTCATAGCTGGTCTGCTGTTGCATGTTATAGGCGATGACACCCTTGTTGGGAATCGACGCCCACACGTTCTTGTGGCTGTCGATATACACCACGTTCGGTCTTCCCTCGATGCCCATTCGTGCGAAGGCTTGCTTCATGTCGCGCTCGAAGTTCTCCGTCTGCGGGTGATAGATACAGAATCCGGCAGGCGTCTCGACCAGCAGCGTACCCTCTAGCGTCTCCTGGATACTGATGATGTAGCTGTCGGGCAGCGATGAGCCGTCCTGTGAGTTACACTGGAAATTATGGAACGTATAGCCGTCGAACCGGTATAGTCCGGCAGGCGTTCCTAACCACACGTATCCTCGCGAGTCTTTCATCACGCAGTTGATCTGGCTGATGGTGAGTCCGTTGCGGGCGTCCAGCGTTTTAAACAGGTAAACACCAGCAGCTGCCAATGGCAACGCCAGCATCAGTACTACTAATATCTTTTTTAGTCTATTCATACATCTTAACTCCTTAACTCCATAAATCCCTATAAAACACACGCATAGCGGTCTACGATTCCCATCAGGTGGTTCTTCTCGTCAGCTACCAGCACGTTGTGTATCTTGTGTTTGTTCATTATCTTCTGTATCTCTGATATCTTCGTCTCAGGGCTTACCGTCTTCGGTGTCCGTGTCATGATGTCCGCCACGGTACGGTTGAAGAACTCAGCCTGCCATTTCTCCATCGCGCGACGGATGTCACCATCGGTGATGAGACCTTCTATCTTCTCGTCCTTCATGGCGACACCCAGCCCCAGCTTGCCTTTGCTCACCAGTATGATGGCGTCGCCCAGATGCATGTCGGCCGTGAGGATGGGCAGATGCTCAGTGATCATCACGTCCTGAGCCGTCGTCAGCAACCGCTTGCCCAGCTCGCCACCTGGGTGGAACTGTGCGAAGTCCTGTGGCTGGAAGTTACGTTTCTCCATCAGCGCCACAGCCAGCGCGTCGCCCATGGCCAGTGTGGCCGTTGTGCTGCTGGTCGGTGCCAGGTTCAGCGGACAGGCCTCTTTCTCTACGCTGACGTTCAGATGACACGTCGAGTATTTCGCCAATAGCGACTGCGGATTGCCACTCATGCCGATGATGGGAATCTCCATATGTAGCACCATGGGGATGAATCTGAGCAGCTCGTCCGTCTGTCCTGAGTTCGAGATGGCCAGCACCACGTCGCCTTTCGACATCACGCCCAGATCGCCGTGATACACGTCCAGCGGGTTGACGAAGAACGACGGAGTGCCCGTCGACGCCAGCGTAGCCGCTATTTTAGCACCGATGTGGCCGCTCTTTCCAACGCCAGTCACGATCACCTTTCCCTGACACTGCATGATTAGCTCCACAGCGCGGTCGAAGTTCTCGTCCATCTTGGGTATCAAGTCGAGCACGGCCTGTGCCTCGTCCTTAATACATCGTATTGCGTATTCTCTTGTCGTCATCTCTCCGCTCTCATCTCTCACCTCTCACCTCTTTAATAAGCTCTTCCAGCTTATCCAGCTCCAGCATATTCGCCGCGTCGCTCAGTCCCTCATCCGGGGTGGGGTGCACCTCGAGGAACCAGCCCGTAGCACCGAAGGCCTTTGCTGCCATCGCCATCATCGGCACATATTTGCGGTCACCTCCCGTCTTGCCGTCGGCACCACCAGGGCGCTGTACGCTATGGGTGCAGTCCATGATGACGTTGTCTACAATCTCCAGCATGTCGGGGATGTTACGGAAGTCGACCACCAGGTTGTTGTAACCCATCATGTTGCCACGCTCCGTCAGCCAAACCTCTTTCGCACCGGCATCGCGAGCCTTCTCTACGGGATAGCGCATGTCCTGACCACTCAGAAATTGGGCTTTCTTGATGTTCACCGTCCGTCCCGTCTTGGCTGCCGCAACCAGCAGATTGGTCTGTCGGCACAGGAAGGCAGGAATCTGCAGCACGTCGACCACCTGTCCTGCCAGCGGTGCCTGCCATGCCTCGTGGATGTCCGTCAGCAGTCGCAGTCCGTATTTCTCCTTTACGTCACTCAGCATCTGCAGTCCCTTGTCGATGCCAGGTCCTCTGAACGACTTGATCGACGTGCGGTTAGCCTTGTCGAACGACGCCTTGAATATGATGTCAATCCCTTGGTTCCTATTGATTTCCACCAGTTTGGCTGCTACGATGTCGAGCAGTTCAGCCGATTCGATGACACATGGGCCTGCAATGAAAGTTTCTTCCATACTGAGTTCGTTATGCGTATTACCTTGCAAAGGTAAACAAATTATATTACATGTGCAAGGATTTAGCAAGAAAATTGATTTATATCAACATTTAACAACTAAAAACATAAATTCTCATCCGTTTGTGTTTGCGCACACAATTTTTCAATTTACCTTTGCACCGCGTTTAAGGATAACGACTGGACGCCGCAAGGCCGAAGGTCAATGTTTAATTAAGAAAGGAAAAAAAAGAAATGAAAAAGATTATGATGACTCTGGCTGCAGTCGCAGTAGCAGCTACAATGAACGCTCAGGTTTATATTGGTGGTGGTATCGGTCTCGGTACATCTTCTTACGATGGCAACTCTGAGACTTACTTCAAAATCATCCCTGAGATCGGTTACAACCTCGACGAGAACTGGGCAGTAGGTATGACCATCGGTTATGGCGAGTCTAAGACTAAGATCAAGAATTACACAAACGGTAATACCGTTTCTGAGAAGGTGAAGACCTTTGCTATTGCTCCCTATGCACGTTACACCTTCGCTAAGTTCGACCACGTAAACCTGTTCGTTGACGGTACTGTAGGTTATCAGTATGAGAACTTTGCAGGTACTAAGATCAACACCTTCGGTATCGGTTTCAAGCCCGGTGTTGCTGTAAACCTGAACGATAAGCTGAGCTTCGTAGCTCACGTAGGTTTCCTGGGTTACGAGAACGAGAAGGTTAAGGGTGACGACAAGTCTACCAACTCTTTCGGTTTTGACCTCAGCGGTAACAACCTGAGCTTCGGTGTTTACTACAACTTCTAATCAGAAGATAGGAAATTAGTAATAATCATAAAAAGAGTCCGACTTCATCTGTGAAGTCGGACTCTTTTTTTTCTTTCGTAAACTTGGGCTTGCGCTCTACCACTTTAATCTTGATTATCATAGTTGTAATAATTTTTAGTTTTTACCTTTTACCTTTTAATGGCTCTCGTTTGCCGATTTATTACTTGATATGCACGTCTTGTTGGGGGAACGGGATTTCGATGCCGTGCTGGTTCAGCGTGTCGTAGATGGTGCGTAGCACGTCGCTGATGACATCGGACTTCTTCGTGGCTTCAGCCCATATAAACAACTTGAAATTGATGCTGGAATCGCCCAGCTCGCCAACGACAGAACGGGCCTTCTTCCTATGGTCTGTCCACTTGTGGTGTAGATTGTTGACGGCCTCGTCGACCAGCGTCATGGCTTGTTGCAGGTTGGTGCCGTAGGCCACGCCATAGGGGATGACCTGGAGCACGTAGCCGTGGTTGCGCGTCAGATTCTTATAGTTCTTGGCAAACAGCTGCGAGTTCTGGAAGGTGATGATCTCGCCATAGACCGACTCGACGACGGTAGACACGTAGCTGATGCTGGTCACCTTGCCCATCGTACCGTCGACCTGAATCATGTCGCCCACCTTGATGCGGCCAGTCATGAGCGAGATGCCGTAGTAGATATTCTCGATGATATCCTTCGAGGCGAAACCGATACCTGTCGACAAGCCTCCCGTGACTACCAACAGCCACTCCATAGAGATGCCGAGGATGGTCATGGTGATGAGGAACCAGGCGCCCCAGACAATGACTTGTATCACGTTGCGACCCATGACCTCGCGGCTGGCTGCCGTTGAGGGGTCTTTGATCTCATACTGCATGCGCATGAATTTCAGAACGGTGCGGTTGACGTAGGAGAAAATGAACCAGAGGTTGATGACCATCGAGAGCGACAGGATGCTGAGCTTCAGATTGGAGAGGTCGATGAAGTTGGTCTTGAAGATTTTCCAACACAGGTCGGACAGGTTGAATACGTCGGCAGCCCACCAGATGCTGATCATCACGGAACCGACACCGAGTATGGGCAGCAGCACTTGATAGGCCAGGTGGTAGGCCCAGGTCTTGGTGATGGGCTTCTCGTTGAAATGGTGTCTGACACCGTAGAGCTTGATGTATTGCGACACGCAGGTAATGGTCAGTATGCAGGCCAGCTGCATCATCCACCAGATGAGGATCTGGACGGCCATCAGCGTGTAACCCACCCACGAGCAGACCACGGAGATGATGAAAACCAGCAGCGAGATGTAGCTGTAGAACATGTCCCAGCGTGGGATGTTCTGGTTGTGCCGTCCGATGACGTTCCACTGCCATAGGGCGCAGATAAGCAGCACGGGTGGGAAGATGATATTAACCAGTTCGCTGGGAATCAGGACGATGCGGAAGGCAATGACCAGGAAGCAGACGGCCAGGAGTGGGGTGTAGATGCGGAAAGCACTCGTAATCTGCTTGCCGTTCACGCGCAGCAACAGTGATATCAGCACGACGCCCAAAAGCCATGCGAACTCGACCAGCAGGTTGGAGGCCATGACGATGAAGTTCTGGTCGGTCAGCGTGATGGTCAGTCCGAGAATGACGGCAAACGTGATGGTCGTTGTAGCCATCGTGATGCAGGTGCGCTTCTTCATGAACTCCTTGGTGCGCAGTCGCTGAGGCATCACGAAGCGAATCAACACGAAGTTGAGCAGCGAGGCGATGATGGCATAGAGGATGGTGGAGATGAGGAGTCCGAAGATCCAGCGACTGTCCCACTGCGAGTTCGCGTTGGGCTGGTATTTCTTGGCTACCGTCTGTTTCATCGCTACCCAGTGGCGACTCCAGTTTTTGATGATGTTGACGTAGTTGTCGCCACCATTCTTGAAGATGCTGGTCTGGATGTCGTAATAGCGCTTCTGGGCGTAATCGTTCAGATGGCTCAACCGATTCTCTGTCATGTCGTAATAGCGCATGTAGTCCTGCATGGTGGTGCGGTTCTCGTCGAGCGAGTTGCGGATATTGGTGGCCAGCGTCAGACAGATGTTACGGTCGATCTTGGCCTGCTCGGTAAGAATGGAGACGGGCATGGCCTTCAGGCTGCCTATCAGCGAGTCGTAGCGTGCGATGTCGTTGTTGGCTTTTTTCAGATAGGTGTTGAAGGGCAGTTGCTGTTGCTGGAACTGGCGATACTGGGCAGTAGCTTCGTTGCAGGCGTAGGTCAGGTCGAACACGTAGTCCTGCTTCTGCGAATAGAGCATCAGCGAGTTCTGGTTAGACCGCAACATGGTCTCCATCAGTTGAGTGCGCACGCCCTCGCTCTGCTTTCGGTTCATCTCGATCTGCAACGTCAGCTCGCGGTGGTAGTTGGTGAGCTCGGTGCGCAGAATCTGCAGGGTGTGGGGCAGGTCTTTCTCTTTCAGCACGGCTTGCGAACTGATGGTAACAAGCAGCGTTAATATGATGGTCAGGATTCTCTTCATGACGATTTTCTTAAAATTTGTGTGCAAAGATAGTCATTTTTTCAAATAAATCACTACCTTTGCATCAAAATCGCAATAAAAAAGATTCAGAAACATGATACTTATAGCAGACAGCGGAAGCACCAAGACCGATTGGGCGCTACTCCATTCACCTTATCCTACACGTCTGGACGTGATAGCCAATTTCCAGACGCAAGGCATCACGCCTATCCATCAGACCCCCGACGTTATCCGGCAGATTCTGGGTCAGGAGCTGGTATCGCAGCTCTCTACCTTCTCTCGGGCGGCACTCGTCAATTCCAAGGCACTGGACACACCTCTGCTCTCGCAGATTGATGTCTATTTCTACGGCAGCGGCTGCACGCCCGCCCATGTGCCCCAGATGAAGCAGACGTTGGCTCAGGTGTTCCCTGCCAACAAGATAGAGGTGTATAGCGACCTGACGGCTGCCGCACGCGCACTCTGTCAACGCGAGGCAGGCATCGCCTGTATCCTCGGTACGGGTTCGAACAGCTGTCTGTACGACGGCGAGCAGATTGTGGAGAACACGCCTGCCCTGGGCTATATCCTGGGCGACGAGGGTAGCGGCTCCGTGCTGGGCCGTATGTTTATGAATGCCATCTTCAAGAACCCTGCCTATGCTGATGTCCGCGACCATTACCTGAAGGAGCAGAAGCTCACGCAGTCGGATATCATCCAGAAGGTGTATCGCGAGCCGATGGGCAACCGATTCCTGGCTACTACCTCTTTATATATAGAGCAGCATTTGGACAACCCGTTGCTGAGCCAGTTGGTCGTAGACAATTTCCGCAACTTCTTCCGCAACAATGTGAAGCCTTACAACCGCACCGACCTGCCCGTAGGCGTAGTTGGCTCTATGGCTTTCCACTATCGCGACCAGTTGGAAGAGGCTACCCGTCTGGAGGGCTTCACGCTGGGTCAGATCATGAAGAGTCCGATGGAGGGACTGATTAGTTATCATAGTGTTTAGAGATATGAAGAAGAATTTCCTGTTCCTGTCGGTCGTTGCCCTATGCTGGGCATGCCAGTCGCAACCGTCGGCACCTGATTTCGTGCGTGTTGAAAACGGCCATTTCATGCGTGGTGGCCAGCCCTACTATTATGTCGGTACCAATTTCTGGTACGGGGCTATTCTTGGCTCCGAGGGACAAGGTGGCGACCGCGAGAGACTGTGTCGTGAGTTGGACGAGATGAAGCGTATGGGCATCGACAACCTGCGTATCCTGGTGGGTTCCGATGGTCAGCGTGGCGTCAAGACCAAGGTGGAGCCCACACTACAGGTGGAGCCTGGTGTCTACAACGATACCATCCTGGCTGGTCTCGACTATCTGATGCAGGAACTGGGACGTCGCGAGATGGTGGCGGTGCTCTATCTGAACAACTCGTGGGAATGGAGTGGGGGCTACGGATTCTATCTGGAGCATGCCGGCGAGGGTCCTCAGCCGCGTCCTGACGATGTGGGCTATCCGGCCTTCATGGAGGCGATGTCGAAATATGCCTCGAACGAGCGTGCCCATCAGCTGTTCTACGACTACGTGCGCTTCATTATCGGACGTACCAACCGCTATACCGGACTGAAGTATATCGACGACCCTGCCATCATGTCGTGGCAGATAGGCAACGAGCCCCGTGCCTTCAGCAAGGAGGCACTGCCCGCCTTTGAAAAATGGCTCGCTGAGGCTTCCGCACTCATCCGCTCGCTCGATCCCAACCACCTCATCTCTGTAGGTAGCGAGGGCTTGTGGGGCTGCGAGAATGATATCGAGAGCTATGAGCGCATCTGTGCCGACGCTAACATCGACTACTGCAATGTACACTTGTGGCCTTACAATTGGGGCTGGGCACATCCTGACTCGCTCATCGAGAATCTGCCTCGGGCGTGTCAGAACACGAAGGAGTATATCGACCAGCATCTGGCCGTCTGCGAACGGTTGAAGAAACCTCTCGTGATGGAGGAGTTCGGCTATCCGAGGGATGGCTTTAAGTTCACGCTCGACACACCCACTGAGGGACGCGATGGATATTATAAGTATGTGTTCTCGCTGGTGGCCGACAATGCTGGAAAGAGTGGCCTGTTTGCAGGTTGTAACTTCTGGGGATGGGGTGGTTTCGCCAAACCTGTCCATGAGCAGTGGCAGGTGGGCGATCCGTATACCAACGATCCGGCACAGGAAGCACAGGGACTGAATTCAGTCTTTGCTTCTGACAGCACGACGCTGGCCATTATTGAGCAGTTGTCATCACGGCTGCACGCATCTCCTTCAGCAGATCGCTAGCGAAGATAAAGTCGGTCAGCCGCTTGTTGGTCGAGTTCATGATCTGGCTGCTGACGCCTTGCCATTCTTTCTGGCCTTGGTAAATAAAGACGATATTCTCGCCAATACCCATCACGGAGTTCATGTCGTGGGTATTGATGATGGTTGTCATGTTGAACTCCTGGGTGATGGAGTGCAGCAGGTCGTCGATCACCAGGCTGGTCTTAGGGTCGAGTCCTGAGTTAGGCTCGTCGCAGAACAGGTATTTGGGGTTCAACGCAATGGCGCGGGCAATGGCTACGCGTTTCTGCATGCCACCACTAATCTCGCCAGGATACTTCTCTTCGGCACCTACCAGATTGACGCGGTCCAGACAGTCCATAGCGCGTTGCTGACGCTCGCGAAGGGTCATCGACGAGAACATGTCGAGTGGAAACATCACGTTCTCCAGTACCGTCAGCGAGTCGAAGAGGGCTGCCGACTGGAAGATCATGCCCATCTCGCGACGCATCTGCACCTTCTCTTGTTTCGACATCTTCACGAAGTCGCGGCCGTCGTAGAGGATCTGTCCGCTGGTGGGTTCAAACAGGCCTACCAGGTTCTTCATCAGTACCGTCTTACCACTACCGCTCTGTCCGATGATGAGGTTCGTCTTACCATCTTCGAATACGGTGTTGATGTCTATCAGCACATCACGTCCGTCAAAACTCTTATATAGGTTCTTTACTTCGATCATGACAACAGCTGTGTTAGGAAAACATCGGAACAAAGAATGAGTACGCTCGAGGAGACGACGGCATTGGTAGAGGCCTTACCCACGTTTACTGAGCCACCTTCGACGGTGTAGCCGAAGTAGGAGGGGACAGCCGATATGATAAAGGCAAAGAAGAGACTCTTGATGATACTCATCCACACAAACCATGGCTGGAACGAGTGCTGCAAGCCCAGCGTCAGGTCGTCGGGTACGATGATATGGGCGATATATGCCGTACCGTAGGCACCCACAATACCCATGGCCGACGAGAAGATGACCAATAGCGGCATGATGGTCAGCATACCCAGAATCTTCGGCAGTATCAGGTAGCAAGCAGAGTTCACACCCATGATTTCCAGGGCGTCAATCTGTTGCGTCACCCGCATGGTACCTATCTCTGAGGCGATGTTAGAACCGACCTTACCAGCCAGTATCAGACACATGATGCTCGACGAGAACTCCAGCAGCATAATCTCACGGGTGGTGTATCCGCTGACCCATCGTGGCATCCAGGGACTCTGGATGTTCAGCTTCATTTGAATACAGATGACGGCACCGATGAAGAATGAGATGAGCAGCACGATGCCTATGGAGTCGATGCCCAGCTGCGACATCTCCTTGACGTATTGCTTCCAGAACATGCGGAATCGTTCAGGAATACTGAACGTGCGGCCCATCAGCATGATGAACCGTCCGAATGTAGTCAGCCAATTATGTAACATGTTTACCATTTCGGCTGCAAAGGTACAAATAAAAAACGGACTGACCATTAGGTCAGCCCATTTTTTTTACCCTTTTACCCTTTTACCCTTTTACCTTTTTATCTTTAAAATCCTTTTTACCTTTATGATGCATCTTCCTATCCATCAGCTTCTTCTGGATATTTCGCTCCACTTCGAAGAACTTGTTGACCTGCCCGGCAGAGAGAACGGTGGCGAATTCGTCAATATATTTCAGACGTAAGGCCTGTGCCTGCTGCTGACGCTCCATGCGCTTCTTGGTGCGAGCCAGCTTCTCCTCTTCAGTCAGCTGTTTCTTCTCGCCCTTCTGCCTGTCCTTCATCTCTTTCATCTCCTTCTTGTGCTTCATAGCAGGTCCCATCAGGGCTTTCATCTCTTCGCAGTAACGCTTGTAGATGGGCGTAAACTTCGCTTTCTGGTCGTCGCTCATATCCAGTCGGTAGACCAGTTCGCTGACTCTGGCGTCGAAATATTTCTCGTTGATCTCGCCCGCTTTCTTGTCTTGTGCCGTTGCTGTCATTGCTACAATGGCCAGCAACATAGTCATCATTAGTTGTTTCATCTTGTTTAATTTTTTAACTTTTAACTCTTAACTCAATAATATTCCGGAATGTCTTCTATCTCATAGTAGGCCAACTGCTGAGCCTCGTCGTCCGTCAGATTGTTTAAAAACTGGTCTATCGGACCTGTTGTCGTCTGCTCGGCAATCTGCTCCTCCGCATTGTTCGTGTGGAAGTAGGTGATGGTCAGTCCTGCTATCAGCACCAGTGCTGCTGCAGCTGCCGCTATCCACGTGCGGAGGGGGCGCGTCTTTGCTTTCTGTCCTTGGCTGATGGCCTGCTCCGTAGCCTGGCTGATCAGTCTGTTCAGATAGTCCTCGCTCTCGGCGTAGGGCATCCGCTTGCCTATGTTCTGTACTTCTTTCATGCTGTATGTTCTTTAATATATTTCTTGATCTTGTCCTGTGCGAAGTGGTAGTTCACCTTCAGGGTATTCACGTTCTTGCCTGTGATGTGGGCTATCTCGTCGTAGCTCATCTCGTCGTAGTAGCGCAGGTTGAAGGCGATGCGCTGTTGGGTGGGCAGTGTCAGCAGGGCCTTTTGGAACAGCATCTCCGTAGCGTTCGTGTCCATCGGTGTCTCAGCCTCCAGACGGTTTGTCAGTGTCGAGCCCAGCGAGTCGATGCTCTGGAAAAGGTGGGTCTGCCTGCGTAGCAGTGTCAGCGCCTCGCGTGTCGCAATGCTGTACATCCATGTCGACAGTTTGCCGTCGCCTCTGAACGAGTCAATGCTGCTGAATATCTTGATGCAAGTCTCCTGCAGCACGTCCTCTGCGTCGTCGTGACCCACCACAATGCGACGGATGTGCCAGTACAGCGTCTCGCCATATTGCTTCATCAGCAGTCGGAAACCCTTTTCGCGCTGGCTGGGGTCTTTCAGCATTTCCTGCAGTTCTGCCTGTTGTGTTTCTGTCTCCATACAACTATATGACTCGCGAGCGTCAGAAAAGTTTAAAACCTACTCCCACTTTTTTGTTATTTTAAAAATTTAGTATGTAGAGGGCACAAAAAAGGGATGGCATAGAACCATCCCTCTTGCTTATCGCCATAACTTCTCGGTATGTGCGACGAGCAGCAGATGTAGTCGGCACAGTCTTTGACTTCGGTCAGCGTCACCAGATTGCCCATCATCCTGCTGTCAATGCCACTCGCAGGGTTGTCGTCGTTGTCACTCGTACATGCGGTCAGCACCGCCATCGTCATTGCGCAGCATAGTACGGCTGCGAGCGTTATAATAATTTTTTTTCATATTTCTTGTTACTTATTCTTCTTTGCCTTCTTCATATAGTTACGATATGCCTCAACCATCTGCTGGCGGCGTTCAGGCGTGACGGTAATCAGCCGCATGTTCACACCCTCCTTCGGCACAATCCCGTTCTTGCCATAATCGAAACCGTATTCCATATAGCCGTGCTTGTCATCATAGACCTTGCCGTCCTCGCCAAATACAACCGTCGGACTTCCTTCCGATTGCTGCATCCACCCCACGAGAGGCTTCTCTATGTTCCAGTCACCCTTTGAAATCATGATGTACTTCTTGCCGTCGAAGGTCAATTCCATCAACTTGTCACCAAACATGCCCATGTATTTTTCCATCAGTCGCTCAAACAATACGGCGGTAAACACATCCGTGTACTCAATTCCTGGGGTCTTGTTCGTGGTCATCCTCTCACGAAGATTCATCATATATGCCAATGGTTTTACCATATCCTCTATACTGTACAGCATACCCCAAAAGGCGAACGTATTCATGTAGTCGTCACTGATATCCACGCCTACTTTCCGGGCACGGATCATCTCGTCAATGTAGAACAATGCCTTGTTTATGTTTTTCTTATCCGTAGCCACTGTCATCAGCATTACGCCTGCCTCGCGGATTATCGAATCGGGTATCTCCTTGTTATAGTCGGTAGCCAGATGATAAATGCGTTCGTAATACTTCTCAGCTTGCGACTGATTATACATGCCATTCTCCTTGTCGAGCAGGAAATGTCCCGCCTCCAACTGGGCTTTCCAGTCCGCAGGGTTCTCGTTGGCCGTTTTCGTCAGGCGAAGCATCTTCTCAATCTTACTTTCCGGTTCTTCCGTTTGGGCATTGATGCCCGTTACAGCGAAACATACCATAGCTGCCAATAACATAATCTTTTTGCCTGTTAGGCGAAAATTCTCACGTTCGGCAGAACAAACGAGTTTGCTCTGCTCTCTCTTAATCGAATTTTTCATTCTCTTGATGTTTTAATTGTTATACCTTATTAATATATACCGTTTTCGTTCAGTTTCTCGCGCAATCGGAAGTTCTCACGGATGAAGCGCACCAGCGTGTGCTGGCTGTCGGAGAGCCGCCAGCGATAGTAGAGCAGCCCCAGGATGAGCAGCACAGCCAATAGGAGGAAGGCCGTGGCGAGTGCGCCGATAATGATAAATGTCATGTCTGTCATTTTCTTCAACGTTTAAATTCGGACACAAAATTAGTGGGAAAGACCGAAAGGCCTTCCCCACTGCTTGAAATGTTTGTTACAATCCTTGAAAAACTACTGTTTAATGGTTGTTGTCTACGCAGAAGCGCCACTGCATCCTCCTCATTGCTGATCCGTTTTAAGGTCAATAATCGTGGCCAGTGTGTCACCGAATTTATTCCACACGTTGCAGGCTGTGACAGTCACTCTGTATTTCACACCTGTCGGCAGCGTTCCAAGATTGATAATCACGGTTTCAGCCATTTCGTCTTCCTGAGCCGTAGAGTAGATGTCCGACTGATATTTGCGGTAGATATGGTCTCCAACGCCGCTTTCGTTACTGATAGTCACCAGATAGTAGTAAACCTGTGAGCCATTGCCGCTGGCACGTGGGAAGGATAATATAGGCTTTCCGTCACTGATGGTTGTCTGGATAGAGGCTGATTCGGGGAATGTCGGTCCAGGTTTCAATGATCGGTCGTAGCCATAACTGGTCAATGAGTTGCGGTAGCCGGGGGCATTGACGATGAATGGCTGGCCTATCTGCTCACCCAGTCCACAATCATAACAGCGTACACGGGTTGTTCCGTTCTTGTCGACCTCAAACAATACGGCCTGTGGATGGTCCGCATATTCATCAATCAGTTGTGCGGTGCCGTTCCCCAGATTATAGAAATCATTGTCTGAAATCAGGTAGTGCAAGGGGCCAATGTTCATCATCGTAAACCTGTCTTGCATAATGTCGCGCTCGTTGTTCATCGAATAGTGCGTATGGCCTGACAGCAGGAATGCCTGAGGATATTTGTCAAGGATAGGTTTGATATAGTCACATGCCCATACCATTTCTGGCACATCGGGGGATATATAGTCGCTTCCTGTTACGGTATTGGTGATGGCCAAATGCGACAGCACAAAGATGGGCTTGGTAGGGTCTGCCTTGACAGCGTCGGCCATTTCTGCTTCCAGCCATTGGAGAGTAGGATTGAGATATACTCCATTACTCCACTCGTAATTGTCGACATTGATCTGGATGAAATGTATGCCATTGACTACCGAGTGGCGCGAGTCATTAGCTCCAAACGGCTTGATGTCGGCAGCGTATGCTGTAGCAGGCAGCGACGCTTTCATCCGCTGTGTGAACTTGGTGTCGCCTTCATTAAACAGGTCGTGATTGCCAGAGGCGAAGATAAATGGCTTGTCCTTGATGGTTGGTTCTGCAGTAAAGTATTTCACCAGTGTATCAATTTCTGCCTGCAGGCCGTTATTGGTCAGGTCACCTGGTATCGCCAAGGCATCAAGTCCGCGAGGCGACATGGAGGCCAGGAACGGGAAGGCTTTCTGAAAAGACTCGTTGTTATGGAAAACGGTCTCCAAAAGTTTCTGCATATCCACGCCGAGATCTTCAGGCGTGAGCCCCTTGGCATGAATCTCGTCGAGAATACCCTGCATGCTGGTAGCGGGGTCTACCATGATGTGGACGTCGCTCATGCCGACAAAGGCGAGTACTATGTTGTTCTCGTCGAATGCCGGTGCATCTGTCTGCGCATTGGGATTGTCATTTACTGTGGGATTGTCACTGTTGTCTGTGCAGGATGTCATGAATCCTGCCGATACTGTCAGCATCGCTGATGCCATCAGTGCCATAATAGTCTTTTTTCTCATTTCGTTTGTCGTTTTGGTTTATACATATAATAATATGTGCGCAAAGTTATGACAAACATTCCGATACGGCAGTTCATATCGGAAAAATGTATGGTGCAAAAAGGAAAAAGTTGCTTTTAACTATAGGGAGGAGGCATAGTCGGAGGGCGTTACACCCATGATGTCCTTGAAATTTCGTCCCGCAGTGGTGCGTGAACGATAGCCTGCCCGATAAAATAAATCCTCTAAATTCTGGTTGGGCTTTTTACGGAGTTCAGCTGCGATGAACTCCACCCGGCGGCGGTTGATATAGTCGTTATAAGTCGTATCGGCATTTTCCGAAAAAGCCTTATGTACATAGGTCTTGTTGCTTCCCACTATCTGTGCCAGCATGGTGACAGTCAAGTCGGGGTTCTTCCACGTTTCCTTCCTATCAACCTCTTGTACGATGCGATGCCACAGGTTGTTGGCTGAGGTAGAAGAAGCGACTTGTGAAGGAGGTAAGTCCTCATACTTTTCCTCCAATTTCTTATCACTAACTGGCAATAGCCTGACTTCCAGTTCAAAGTGGGTGTAATAGACAAAGAACAAACCGACATAGACCTGATGAGCCATGTGGATAGGCATCCACAGCGTCAACTGATATCCGAAGTAGAGGACCGCCATCACTGCTATCGCCCAAACGTAGCGTCGCACCCACTGATTGTCGGCACTGGACTCCCGCCAGTTGTAAGGGAGCATCTGCAGAAGCACCATATAACCAATAATGATACCGACGGTCAGTAAACGCCACCATACATTGAACTCTGTCACGTAGGTCAGAACATCGCCAGCATTGGCAAGTGAGCGGAACGGCATCTGCATCAGGTAGGGCAATGACAATAGCAGCCACGGCAGAATGAAAAGCATTACGCGCTGCCAAGTAAACCATTTCGGTCGCAGAATGATAACAGGGTAGAAGAAATAGAGTATCAAACACAGTAAGCCCGTAAAACAATGTTCCGGTGACAAAATTTCAGTGTATATGTTCTTATCAGGATGTCCGATGTACTCGAAATACTTACCAACAGACCAAATGACACATGTGAAGCACACAGCAGAAAGCACTATGCGCGAATTGTCGCCAGTCTGCTTGCGACGACTCCATAGGAGAATACTACAAGCCAGACAGAGCGTCAACTCAATAGTGGTGGCTATGATGGCAAACTGGAACATGACTGTTTATGTGCTATTTTACGGTACTCAGAGGGTGTCATAGAATAGTAGGCGGCAAAGAGACGGGCAAAAGTGGTGCGGTTGGTAAACCCGCTCTGTTCGATGATAAGTCCTATCGAATCGTCGGACTTTTCCAATAACTGGGCTGCGTACTGGATGCGCAGGCGGTTGAGGTAGTCGGCGGGCGTGGTGTCGGCACACTCGCGCAGGGCAGCATAGACATACTGATAGTTGGTGCCGAGCAGACGGGCCAGCGTCTCATGGTTGGTGTCGGGGTCGGTAAAGACATCGGGATTTTTCACCATTTCGCACAGGCGGCGATAGAGCAGTTGGTTTTGCGTCAGCTTTTCTTCTGGCTGTGCCTCCAACTGTCGCTGTTCCTCGGCTTCGGCCTGTTCGCGCTGCTGTATCTGCTCGTAGAGGCTACGGTTCTTTTCGGCCAACTGGCGGTTATAGCGGCGGATGCGCCAAATGATGTAGATAGCCATCAATAACAGCAGGACGATGGCAACAAGGACGATGCGATGAATAGTCAGCGACTGGTGCTTACGAACAATCTCCTCTTCCTGCTGCTTGATTTCCTGCAACTGTTCCACGTCGGCCTTTCGCTCCTGCTGACGGATGGAGTCGGTCAACTGTCGTATGCGTTCGCCCATCACCAGAGCCTCCGCCGTGCGTCCAGCCTTCTGCAGAGCATCATATTTGTAATTAAGCAGTGTCTTGACATAGAGGTCGATGATTGGTTCGCCATTGGAGTGCATGATGGAGTCGGACTCGTCGAACAGGCGTACAGCCTCGTCATAACGCTCCGTCATCGTCAGATAGAGACCTTCTGCAGCCTTGTCAAGCGCACTAAGATCTTTGAACTGCTGGTGTTCGTGGAAAAGGGATTCGGCTTGCTCTTTCTGATGATTAGCAGCATAGACCATCGCCTTGCTGATGATTACGTTGTTACGGCGCTTTTGTTTCGCCCAGTCTGGTGTGTCGGGACGGCGTATCATACGATTCAAGGCCGTGTCCATTTTCGCTATCAGGGGCAGCGCCTTTTCAGGCATCTTGTTTTCTATATATAGGTCGTTGAGCGAAAGCAACGTGTAGATAAGTGGATCAACTTCCCCATAACTGGTAGCGTGCTGCGTACTCTCCATCAGGATATCAACGCATTGCACGAACAGTCGCTCTGATTCCGCTATATGACCAAGCTTGTTTTCACAATCTGCCATCTGCATCAGCGCCCTGCACTTCATCTCTATATCCTTTGGCGCCCAGCCGTCACCCACAAAGGCAAGGATTTCCTTGGCCTGCGCAAGCGATTTCCCGTACTCGCCATCAGCGTATGCACCATCGCCCAAAATCCAGAGAGCCTTGCAATGAAAAATGCTATCGTCAGATGTGGTCACTGCCTGTCCTGCCTCTGCCGCAATGGCTTTCTCGGCATAATAGCTTGCCATCCGCCGTCGGTCGGCATTCGCATAGATAATGGCTTTGATGGTATTTGCACGTACCGCTGTAAACAAACCGGCCTGCTCTGCACTATCTATTCGCTCCGAGGCATATTCAATATTTGTAACTCCCCCCTTGACGATTTCTTCGCTCAGCGCCATTGCCTCCTTGCTACAATCGTGATTCGTGCAGCCCGCAAAGGCCAGAACAACGCATAGGATTTTTACAAAAATGTTTATACTATCTCTCATCGTCGCTTCTTGCAATTCTCGTGCAAAGGTACACACATTTTTGCAAATATGATGCATTTGGGTCGATAAACTAACATATTTCAAGTTCTGGCAATGCTTATCTTATAGTTTATGTGTTACCTTTGGGACATTCAGATATCTCCTTTGAGTCATTCCGATGCCTGTTACGAGTCGTGCAGATGTCTCCTGTATAGTATAAGGAATAATCTCTTTGAGTGGAAGATGACGCTTGGACAATTTGTGGAAGGCATATCTGTGGTTTGCTTTGAAAAACAAAACAGAGAATCAATGACACAGCCTGTGTGCACTATTGTCTTAATGATTATCAAGATGGCCAATAATTAAGGGTACACGGGAACATGTGCCAAATAGCAGGACTCCTATTTTCGATTTGAATATCAGTGAGTTACCCTTGAATAAGAAAGAAACTGGTAACACTTTAGAAACGAGAGGACTTACATATTCCTACACATTTCTCACTAAGCCAAAGCGCTCGACCTATGGTCGCTTCGCTCTGCGAAGAACGCTCATCTTGGGTGCAAAGGTACATAATAATTTCCTTTTTGCCAAATGGTGTCATATACTTTTTTCAAGTTTATTGCGATATTCATTTTTATAGGGATACAAACTACTCTGTTCGGTCACTCCAACGAACAGAATCCTGTCTGCCATTTCACATACATATCTGTTCCTAGTCATTGCAGTCATCTTTGACTGGCGGATGGCAGTACTAACGGAGATTATCAATAGACGGTTCTGAGCCAACGGCTCTTTTAGTTCGTCAGGAATAACCTTATACATCTTTCGTGCAAGCACAATGATAATGGGCTGACTGCCTTTCAATAGGAAATGAAGCACGTCTTGCTCCAACTTGCTACTGAAACCGCTGACCACACACTCCCCTCGATTGCGCATCTCTGTTGCCCAGTCATACACTTGCAGCACCGTTTCCGAAGAGATGGTGCTCGATGCCAAGAAGGCAGTCTTCTTCAGTTGCAACAACTCCTGATTGCCAAGATACTCCACTTTCATTGTCTCTCAATTAAGCTTCTGTATCGTTTTCAACAATTTCCCAGTGACCACTATAACCACTGCCGACATATCTGATATGAGCGAGTTTTGCAATATGGCGTTTGATAGTTCTAAGTCCCTTTTTACTTATTTCTGCCAATTCTTCGGTAGTGATCTTTGGATTTTTCCTAATCTGATCTTCAATCCATATATCAAGTGCATAACCTTGAGTATCACCTTGAGTATCACCTTGAGTGCCACCTTGAGTGCCATCTTGAGTGCCACCTTGAGTGCCACCTTGAGTGCCACCTTGAGGGACATCTTGAGGGACATCTTGAGGGACATCTACAGTTGAAGGTATAGTCACTTCAAATGCAGTCAACTTTGACACATCAAAAACAGCCTTCTTGTTGCCATTTTCAAGCAGCATATCCTGCACACGTCTAATACCTTGGTTGAACATATTGACATACTTCATCTCCTTCATGGCTTCCGCTATAATAGGATTGCGATAGTCGTTTACATTGGGAAAATTCTCAGGACGTGCCTCACCATATAACCCTCCGGCGTTCATAATTTCAATATGGTCGTCAAACTGATATAGCCGGATAGGCATATTCGATTGATAGTCACGATGCATACAGGCATTCA
The DNA here is from genome assembly GCA_015060535.1 of Prevotella sp. Taxonomy (GTDB): domain Bacteria; phylum Bacteroidota; class Bacteroidia; order Bacteroidales; family Bacteroidaceae; genus Prevotella. The sequence goes on along the minus strand of SUYH01000006.1, from coordinate 92,291 downwards.
TCATTAACTCACGCAATGCATTATTGGGATAATTGATAACGGTCTTCTCACGGAACAGACTCACAGCGACGGGCCTTTGCGTGATAACAGCATCACTGACAAAGGATTCCAGTGCAGGTAGCAACTGGAAAAGCGGGCCTTGAAAACGTTTCTCGTTCAACACCTCTCCACCAATGGTCTTGCCTGCAAAGCGTACAAACTGGACGTAAGCCCCTGGCAGATAATAGCGAGGATTCTTGCCAAACAAGATGAGGGCTGCGTATGTAGGGCAACCATGAATGCGGTCATACAGACGGACTGAAGCCAATTGCTCCTTGATGTCCCGTTTGTCATCAGCTAACACTTCTGGGGTTACTACAGAAGGCAGATACTCATTCTTGATATACTCCAGATTCAAGTCATCCAATGTAGCACCAAGACAAGGTGTAGCATCAAAGGTTGCCATATATGCCATGCGTCGTTCCGTTAATATCCGTTCTTCCGCTTCACTGGCTATGTCACGTCTGGGACCGATACGCACGAACACCCTTCCACGATACCGCACAGGAGGCAGCAGCGAAGGAGAAACCTCTGCTACCAGCAAATCGCCATCAGGAAACTCCTCCCGCTCTACCGTCATCACAGGTAATGGCAGGATGTTACCATCCGAGCGGATGCCAGAAATCTTTTTCAGCAGAGCATCGTCCACCTTCAGTCCCGACAACCGTCCGTCATCATAGGCACCTATCAGCAGATACCCGTTCTGACGAGAGTCTGGCAAATCATTGGAAAAAGCACAAATGGCTTCACAGAATTTGTCCATGTTCGTCGTGGATACCGTTCGCTCTACCCGAAAATTCTCCGTGCTGTGCAGCAATACCTGTATTTCTTCTTTTGATATCATATTCTTCTTTAAATAGGGCCAAATCCAAAATCATTCTTTATTTTGCAGTTCAAAGATAGCTTTTTGTTTTTCTATCTCCCTTTGCAATTCCTCTTGCGAAGGCAGAAAGGTTAGATATTTTGAGGCAAACAGTTGTTTGCTGTCGTGAAGCACAGAATAGCGGGCGATGTCCTCACTTGTCTCAGAACACAGTAGAAGCCCAATGGTGGGGTTGTCACCTTCTGTGCGTTTCAAATCGTCAAACATCCGTACATACATATCCATCTGTCCTACATCTTGATGCGTCACTTTCTGTGTCTTCAAGTCTATCAAAACATAACATTTCAGCACCACATTATAGAAGACAAGATCGATGAAGAAATCGCCTGCATCTGTTTTTATATGATATTGCTCAAACATAAAGGCAAAGCCTCGTCCCAATTCCAACAAGAACGCTCTGAGATGCTTAATGATAGACCTTTCAAGGTCGCTTTCCGTGTAGTCACTGTTTGATGGCAGTTGCAAGAACTCTGCCACTACAGGGTCTTTCAGAAATCCTCTTGCATCCTCCTGTAGCGGTGCTGTCAATGTTTGCATTTCAGCAATAACAGCCTCTTTCTTCGGTGATTGCAGCAGACGATGATAATACTGTGAGCCAACATTGCGTGCCAAAGTGCGAACACTCCACATCTCTCGTGACGCTTCCTTCACGTACCAGTATCTGGCATCGTCACTTGCCACTGAGAGTAATGTGCGGAAGTGAGTCCACGTAAGATTTGGCACTCGCGAGTACCAAATCTCTAAATCGTTGAAACACAGATAGAACTGTCTATATGCTCGCAAGTCACGAGGCGTATATCCTTTGGCATAAGTCCTGCATAAATCTGCAGAAAGCATATTGATTATCTGCGCTCCATATTCCGCCCTTTTCTCTCCTCGCTGTTCCTCTTCTACGATGCGTTTCCCCACTTGCCAATAAGTGAACACAGTTATGGCATTCACATTTTGATATGCCTTTCTCAGTCCACTCTCTACAATGTCTCTGACATCATTGATGAGACTCGACATTGTTATCCGTATTGTATTCTTATCGTCCATATCGCTTGCAAAATTACACATTTTATAATGAACTAATCATAGACCTGTGCATGATTTTAAACTCACGCAAATCTTGCCTGACTTGCGACAAGTCATAACACGCAGAACTTATAAATATATTTACTCCTGCCATAATTCTTTTTATAATAAACGTCCCTTTTCGAGTTAACCACAAAGTGTATTATAGTTTCCCACTAACTCATGAGAGTTAACCAGTAACTCTGTATATTTAATCCAGCGTTATGACCTTTGTGCTTTCTTCGCCGAACTGGGAAATGACACGGACGGCAAGTTTGCGGCCCTTCTCATATTTGATGGGAGCAGAACGGAAGTCGTAGAGGGTGTTCCAGACTTCTTCGGGGAATTCCATACGGAGGGTGCGTCCTATATCCCTCTTGATTTGTCTGGGTGTAACGCTGGGTGTAACGCTCTGCAAGCCTTTCTTCCATGCGTTGAACTCTTTCTTGTCGCCACCGCAGAAATGGATGGAGTGCACGACGAATTCCGTACCACTGTAGCGGTCGTCCAGTTCCCAATAGGCTATGTCGGCCACATTGCGCTCAGCCACCCGGTCTTGGATGGGGTCGTACATGTCCATACCCTGTATCTCAACGTGACAAGTGTCGTCATCGTCACGCACTAAACGGATGTCTGGCTCACCAATGATAATGAATGAGCCGGCTGCTTTGTCCTTCTTCAAAAGGCCGTCTTGCAACAGATCGTCGTTCATACGTACTTTGACCACATGGAAGGTGCCGAGGTTATAGTCTTTGATGTCTTCGTTTTTGATGTCATCCTCGAATGAGAAGCCTAATATATATAAGGTGGAGGCTCCCTCGTTCAACTTCTGGCGGAACTCACGGATGGCCATATTGACCGACTGCTTGCTGACAGTGCCAAACTTTGGGCCAATCATCAGGTAGGCCAGCACTTCGTTATCCTGCTCGTCTTTATAGTAGCCACGGGCATTCAGATAGGGATTGGCAACAGGCTGCAAACCATGGAATAAGGCAGCATGACCTTTCAGTCCGTTACGGATGCCATTGGCCCGCAGGTTACTGAAGATGCGCTCCACAAACTGCTGGTTGTCCTCGGTTTCGTTTTTCCGCTCTACCAGCGATTCCGGCGATTTCACATTATAGTTTTGCAAGGTCTCTACAGTAAAAGGACCGCTGACACGGATGCGCTTCTTGTCAATCTCGGGCTGGTCGTAGAGTATTTCTTCTTCGGCAGGCAGGTCGTTAGCCAGAGACTTCAGCGTGATATGCGGTACTTTCTTATAGCGAAAACCGTGGCGGATATTCTCGTCATACGTTTCATAATAGGGAAAGAGTGCCGTAGTCAGGCGCCGTTTGGCAATGTTCTGTGCAATGCGACTGGTATCAATCGTTATCCATCTGCGTCCCCATTGCTCTGCTACGTAGGCCGTTGTGCCACTGCCGCAGGTCGGGTCAAGGACTAAGTCGCCTGGGTCGGTGGTCATGAGGATGCAACGTTGAATGGGTTTTAACCCTGATTGAACAATATATAACTTTTCACCTCCTAAATTACTAGAAGTATCTGTCCACAAATTAGCTAGGTTTTGGACAGGAAAATCTTCCAAGTAAAGAACATATCCAATTGTGTTTTGCAATGGTTCTAAGCGATTAAGGGCAATAACTCTTTGCATTCCTACTTCATTTGTACGCCATCCTCTATTTACTCCAGAAACGCGATAAGTCTTACCTTTATAATTTATTGGGAATCTCGTTCCTTCTCCGCCCGTCTGAGAAGTCAAATCCCCTATACGGAATACCTTTGAACCTTTGGGTCGTTTAGAATAATCGAAAGATTTAGAGTTTTCTATTTCCCATTCTTTAATAGACATTCTCCGTCCGTCTTCTAGTTCTATGTACTTATACATAGTACCGCCTTCACCTCCGTATTCTTTTGGGATAAAAAGCTTACGATATTTGTACTGACTTCTATCTTTCGCGTACCAAATAATATAATCTGCCACTGAAGCAGGGGCTGTTAGTTCTCCAGGACTACCAGCCCCCGTCGTTTTTTGATATATAATCTGACTCACAAAGTTCTCACTTCCAAACACCTCATCCATTAGATTGCGAACCAGATGCACGTTCTCATCTGATATTTGCACAAAGCAAGAGCCACTTTCCGTGAGTAGTTCACGAGCCATCACCAGACGGTCGCGGAGATAAGAAAGATAGCTGTTGATGCCCAACTCCCATGTGTCACGGTAAGCCTTGATAGTTTCAGGTTCGCCAGAGATGCCGCCGTCGTTTTCTTTCACGTTGGTACTGTTGATGCGCATCTGCCAGTTACCACCATACTTAATACCGTAAGGCGGGTCGATATATACACACTGCACCTGTCCACGCATCCCTTCACGATTTAGCAGCGAGTTCATCACCAGTAAGGAGTCGCCCAAGATGAGACGATTCTTCCAGTTCTCGTTGTGCTGATAATAGCTTGCTACACGCTCCAGTTCATCCTCTTCGTCCTGCTCACGGAACATCTCTTCGAAGAGCTCCGTCTGGTTCTCAAACCCAACAGCTTTTTCATCTCGCACCCGATACAGGCGGTTAATCAGCTGTTCGGGATTAATGTCTTCGTGCACATAGAGACTGCGGATGTCAGTCTTCAGCGACGGATGCTGCGTGTCCTCATTGTCGTTGCGATATTTGTTGAGCCAATAGAGTTCGGGGTCATTGCCGCGACGGAACTCATGACGGAAGATGTCGTACTCTGACTGTTGCGGTTCTCCGTCAACGATGGCACTTTCCTCTCCCTGCCGCTCGGTGGTAGGGATGCTGGCACGTTTCTCCTGCTGATGCTCTATATGCGAGACAGGATGCTTTGGGTCGTATGGCTTGTTGCTCATAATATGCTCTTTTTATTGTTCTTCTTGATCTTTTTCAGGCAACAGATAGTCGCTGGCCTTGGTCGATACTCAGTTCCGGGTCTTGCATCTGGTCGATGCGCTGGCTGGCCACCTGAGCCATCCATTGCTTGAAAGGCTCAGCTTTAGGTGAAGGGATGGACTGGATAAGTCGGAAAAGTTGCTCAGTGTCAGCAACATCCGTCAGGCGCATCTTGCCATCTGACGCTTTCATTTTCAACTGGTAACAGTTTGTTACCGTTTCATTTCCTTCTTTGGAAAGGCGTCCCTTTAAGACTTTCCAGTACTTTCTCGCAGTTTGATAATCACTATCTGTTAATACTGACACCACATCAACTATGGAGAAGTACCATTTTTCTTCCTGATCGTCCCATACTGTGCGCACTTTGCGCTCCTCAAACAGTTGTAATGCTTCTTTCTGGCTCATATTTATAGTTCTTGAATTTTACGGATGAGTGTTCGCTTTATATTATCAATATCTGAAACCTCGACAAAAGCCCAGCGGCCATACTGGCTTAGATTGTTCGCTGCTGGCAGCCAATAGTCAAGCGTGTAGTGGCTCTTGGCATCTTTATGCCCTGTACGGTCATCGCTGAAACCAGATATCTCGATAATCAAGTTGACTTGCTCACCTTTCATTGTATTGACACGTGCTATGAAGTCGGGCATATACTGGTGTTCCTCAGTTCCCACCATATAGGGAATCTGGAAACCCAGGAAATGGTTCTTGACGTAACTGACGACTTCTGGAATTTCCTCTAATGTCTTAGCTGCAATCTGTTCCCACGACTGCGTATCGGCCACCACATAGTTGACATGGCTCTTAGTGGTGGGCCAAACTGGCTTGGTTGTAGCACCAAACACATGAGCAGTAGAGCCTTCAGGATTGTAGTAATTCAAGATGGCCGTAATACGTTCTTCTTGCCGGTTAGCCTGACGGATGCCCTCATAAATGCTGCTCAATATCTTGGACTGCTGCCAAAGAATGACCAGACGTTTCATTTCTTCAGGCTCTTCGTCGCCTCCCACTACTTCTATCTGTTCCTCATACCACTGTTGCACAATCCTCTTCAAGGGCGCAAACCGCTGGAACTGCTGTCCGCCGTCGCGGTCGGTGTAGTAATTGCGAATGAGTTGCCAAGTGAGATAATAGATGACCTGAGCATCGCGCAAGTCGTCATATTCCACTTCCATTATTTGTAGCGTTGGGGCAATGGCACTTTGCAGAACGGTCTTTGTAGGAATCTCGTTGAAGTTGATGACAAACTTTGGCACATTCTGATAGTCTGCCCGAATTTCACCATCAGGTGTTTCGCTACGATAACCCACGATGTTGGGGAAACGAATCTCCAGTTCACATCGCTCCTTCAGTGCCTTAATCACCGTCTTGGGCTTAGGCGGACGAGGCACGCCACCCTTACCACCTTTGAAGGTCTTGAAAGGCACACCAATGATGTGAGCATATTCGGGCGGGAATTTGTAAACTACATTTTTCTTGCTTCGCTTAGCGGCAACCTTCGGGTCAAGCTCGTTTCCATCCAAATCGTATGCCGTCAAATCATAACTACGGCGGCGTAGGGCCCGGCCTACCACCTGTTCACAAAGCAGCTGTGAGCCAAAGGCACGAATACCCATGACGTGAGTGACTGTATTTGCATCCCAGCCTTCCGTCAGCATCGACACACTGACAACACAGCGAATGTGCGCGCCAAGCGTATCAGGCTTACCTACACTATTCACTACTTCACGCAGTATTTCCGCATCTGTCAATTGGTCAGCACTGCCTGAACCGTGAAGAACAGCATAGTCTTTTTTGAAGTTCTCAATCTCAGATGCATAGAGTTTCTTGAATTCGTCGGTAATTACCTGTGATGCTTCGTCAATAGCATTACTGTCAATCAATAGTGTCGGAGCCTTGGCTTTAGGGAGATTGTTCTCATCATAGTTGCTGAACACGGGGAAATGTCCTTTCACGTAAATGGTTTCTCCTTGTTCATTAACCGTTTCGTAGCCGGCAATATACTTGAATACTTCACGGGAAACCATTGTGTTGTTGCAGACAACGATGAACACTGGAGGTGTTGTATAGAGATTGGCCTTTTCTTCACCTTCAGTTCTTACGCCTTGCTCATATTTTTCGTAGTCTTTGGTAAACTGTTCTAAAGCCGTATTGACCAACGTGGGTAGGTTTGGCTGTGCTTCTCGTTTCTCCTCTGCCTTTCCCATTTCCGAACTTTGTTCGTCTACCCGTAGCCTTTCTTCCTTTGCTCTCTTCTTAGCTGTCCGCACACCCATTTTGGAGAGTTCTCCACTCACATGCTTGTAAATGTTGCGGAACTTCGGCTCTTCCAAATCGTGAGTATTGTCAAACGAAGGCAGGAATGGTATCTTCACCAACCCACTTTCAATAGCATCAACCAAACCGAAATCGCTCACTACCCATGGGAAAAGCGAATAAGCCTCATAGCCAGAGCCTTTCAGATAATAGGGCGTAGCCGACAAGTCGTAGATATGTTGTATCTTATAACCACAGAGTTTCATCTGTCGTAAACCTTCATACCACACCATTGCATTTTGGTTCTCGGCTTCGCCTTCAGCGGTTTCTTCGTCTTTCTTTCCCTTTGTATTAGTCTTTTTGGGCAGATAGCAATGATGGGCTTCGTCGTTGATAACGAGCATACGCTTGCCTTTGGCCCCTTTGTGAAGAATGCGCGACAGCATGACGCTATAATATTCCTTACCCGTCTGTCTTTTTAGTTCTCCGTCCACGAACTGCAATTTGCCATCAAGAGGAGATGTGTGCTTGCCGGAAAGCACTTTCGGCTCCAGCTGCTGATAGTTGATAATCGTAATGGAAGCATTCAGACCACCCAGCAACGGTTCGAAATGACGCGGAATCAAATCACGCTTATGGTAGTAGTCGTTCATTTCATATCTTGCCTTATTGCTATTATCCAAATAGAGCACACTCAACCTGTCACGAATGGTAATGCCAGGAGCAACTATCAGGAAGTTGTCTGCAAAGCGTGTGTCTTGCATGTTGTCCTTTCTGTTCAGGTAATTATACAGGATCATCATAGCCATCACAACCGTCTTGCCAGTACCTGTTGCCATCTTAAAGGCTGTACGAGGCAGAACAAATAGTGGGTCATCTGATACTGTCTCCAATCTTTCATTTAGCTGGCGCATCAGGTCGCGTCCGATGTTGGGGTCAAGGTCTGCCACTTCATTTAGATAAATTGCGGTTTCAACAGCCTCACGCTGACAGAAGAACAGCTGAAGGTTCCATTGGCGTTCGGGATTCTTAAACCAATAATTCAGAAGTTCCCGGGTGATACGTGTTACACCATTATAATTGCTATCACGCCATTGCTTTACCTGCGCACGAATCTCATTGATAAATGCAGCATTGGCATCTGTACTTTCAAAATCGGAGCCACCGAACATCTGCATCTGTTCATGGCGTTTAGGCACAATATCAATAGAGGTTGTAAATGGCCGACGTCCCTCTATGACGTGGGAGTAGTCCAAATTTCCTTCCATGTCCGTATCATAATACAAACGTGGTTCCTCGTATGGATTGTTTAATATCGGGCTTTTAGTAGTATCGTAATATTTTGCCATAGTTAAATATCTAAAACACTATCCTTCTTCTGTCCAAAGTAAATCATCTACACTCACACCCAATATCTTTGATAACTGGATGAACATTTCTACATTGGGCTGGGCGGCATTAGTCACCCATTTTGATATGACAGCAGGATCTTTATCAAGGATTTCCGACAATTGTTTGTTGGTCATTCCCTTCTCTGCAAGTACCACCTTCAGGCGGTTAATTCGTTTACGTTCCATTCCATAACTATATTTGGCTACAAATTTACACAAAAAATTTCAAAGTCAATGTTTATTAAGTAAAAAAATGGTAATCAGGAATCAAAAAAATGTGTTTATATTCAATTATCCTTACATCCGATGGGATTTGCAGGCTGACTATCCGTTGGAAGTTCTCTGTTGTATTGGTTCGTGGCGACCTCTTCGGTATGGTCGGTTCCTTGTAACGTGCAAAAAGGTACTTGTCTGTCAGTCCGTCTTTATAAGCCCTGTGGCAAGCCTGCTTCAGATAGGTGAAATACTTGTGTGCTGTCGTTGCCTTTTTGCCTTGCCTGCCGATCAGGAAATGCTCGTAGTCACTGATGAACTGATTATTTATCTGCCCAAAGGCCAGGTCGCATACGCCATAGGTTGCAGATATGAAGTCTGCAAGCGAGTCCTTTACTTGTCTGATACAGGTATAGGTGGCTGGTGTCCTGTCTATGCCTACACGATTCTTCGTATCTTCCAGCAGGATGCCGAAGACTTGCAGGAGCGTCACCTGTCCGTTGACGCTTCCCTGCATCATCTCCTTGATCGTAGTAGCCGTGAAGTCCACATTACGCTTGATGAGGTTGTCCACTGCGGAATTGACAGACAGCAGGATGCGCTCGATCTTGACATTCGTCTCTACCGCTTCCTTGCTCTTTCCCTCCAGTCTGCCTGAACGAGAGTTCCATAACTTGGGGTTACAGGACAGTTTGCATGAGAACTGAGCCATTGAGTTATTGAGGGTGATGCGTCCCATGATAGGAGCCTTGCCCTGCTTGTCTAATCCGCTCTTTTTAAGGTAGAGCAACACCTTGAATTTGCTTACTTTCATACGATTCTGAGTTTTTGGGTGCAAAGTTATACATTCTCAGAGCGTCCCCAGCCGTGCAAAATATGCCAGAATATGTATGTTTTTCCGAGTCGTTGGAATTCTTGTACAGACTTCCATGTTTTCACCAACTGTTACCAGTTACCAAACGCGGTAACCAAGGTAACACTTAGGTAACGGAACAGGCTCAACATTCTTTCCAATCCAAAAGAATCTCAAAAGCGCAGATAAACGCAAACCAACGCAATATCAGCGATTTACGCTATCTTGCACGTAATAACATCATCGTTCCCTACAGTCTTGATACTCACAAAAATAGTACATGTGCAATGGGGTACCTCATGTTCACTTAAATGCTGCGAAAACTTTGTTTTTTTTTTGAAAACATCTGCCATACCGCCATCAAATCAGCATGAACCCTTTGTATATGGGTATTGGCAAGGTGGGAGATACAAAAATATATCTGCAATAATCTCCCACCAACGGATGTTGTTTTGCAGTCCGATAGCTGTCTGCTAAATAAGGCAGGGTTATTTGACAATAAGCGACGGTTATTGTCGGACAAGTGGCTTCCGTTCAGATGGTCTTATCGGTTGTTTGTCTTTTGAGGTAACGCTGTTTTCACAGAAGGAAAACACCGTTTTCTCCCTTGGAAAACACTGTTTTCCTTTGTTGCCTCCATGTCTACTGCTCTTTCTTTAGTGATGCTAGATGGTTGGAGGAGGTGGCAGATGCAAAAACGTATCTACCACCTCGAAAACGCCGATAAACAAAGGAGGCTTGCTAATTCGGTGGTAGTATGGCAGATAATTTTGATAAATTATTATTTCTAAGGCCATGCATAAGTGTTACATGTCCAGATTGCAGGAATTAATAGTTACAGTTGCAGGTATTAATAGTAGCAGTTGCGGGAATTAATAGTTGCTTCGAATTCAAAAAAGGACAAATTAATTTGGCATTTTGCTCGCTTATTAGTACCTTTGTCCCCCAGTTATGGATAATAATATGCAAGAGGAGCGGCTGGTGCTGCGCACGGAAGGACTCATCAAGCGATACGGTAAGCGTACGGTGGTGAACGATGTGAGCTTCGACGTGAAGCAGGGCGAGATAGTTGGTCTGCTGGGCCCTAACGGTGCGGGCAAGACGACCTCGTTCTATATGACGACGGGACTGATTGTGCCTAATGGCGGACATATCTATCTGGGCGACGAGGAGGTAACGACCTATCCTGTTTACAAGCGTGCCCGTGCTGGTATCGGCTATCTGGCACAGGAGGCCAGCGTGTTCCGTAAGATGTCGGTAGAGGACAATATCCTCTCTGTGCTGGAGATGACGGGCAAGCCCCGCGAATACCAGTTGGAGAAGTTGGAGAGTCTGATTAGCGAGTTCCGTCTGCAGAAGGTGCGTAAGAACAAGGGTGACCAGTTGTCGGGTGGTGAGCGTCGTCGTACGGAGATAGCGCGCTGTCTGGCCATCGAGCCGAAATTTATCATGCTCGACGAGCCGTTTGCTGGTGTGGACCCCATTGCAGTGGAGGATATCCAGTATATCGTGTGGAAGCTGAAAGACAAGAACATCGGCATTCTGATTACCGACCATAATGTGGAGGATACGCTCTGTATCACCGACCGTGCCTATCTGCTGTTCGAGGGCCGCATTCTGTTCCATGGTACCCCAGAAGAGCTGGCTGCCAACTCGGTGGTGCGTAAGAACTACCTGACGGAGTCGTTCGTGCTGCGACAGAAGGACTTCTCGACCATCGAGGAACAACGTAAAGCAGAAGAGGCAGGAGAAGGGTGATTTAGTTAAAAAATGATAACTTTCAACTCTCAACTCTCAACTCTCAACTATTATTCGTACCTTTGCAGCCAATTTGCGAATGACGTATATAATTAATAAGGTATAATAGAAGATGAATATTTCATTTGAAGCTCCCGACAAAATCAATGGTCTGATGACCATTACGCTGGAGACGGCTGACTATCAGCCTGAGGTTGACAAGACCTTGAAAGACTATCGTAAACGTGCTAATATCCCTGGTTTCCGTCCTGGTCAGGCTCCTATGGCTATGATCAAGCGTCAGTTTGGTCCCTCTGTGAAGGTAGAGGCTGTGAACAAGCTGCTGGGCGAGAAGCTGTATGAGTATGTTCGTGAGAACAAGATCCAGATGCTGGGTGAGCCTCTGCCAAGCGAGCAGCAGGAGCAGCTCGATTTCGAGAGCGACCAGCCCTTGACCTTTAAGTTCGACATCGCTGTGGCTCCCGCCTTTGAGGCTAAGCTGAGCGCTAAGGACAAGGTGCCTTTCTATAACATCAAGGTTGACGACAAGCTGATTGACCAGCAGGTAGAGATGTATCAGAGTCGTGGTGGTCAGTATGAGAAGGTAGAGCAGTACGACGACGAGCAGCGTGACATGCTGAAGGGTGACCTGCGTGAGATCGACGGTACTATCGAGGTGGCTGACGCTGTGCTGATGCCTCAGTATATCAAGGTTGACGACCAGAAGAAGCTCTTCAAGGACTGCAAGCTGGGCGACATCATCACCTGGAACCCCCGCAAGGCTTATCCTGAGAGCGACGTAGAGGTTAGCTCGCTGATGAAGATCCAGAAGGACGAGGTGAAGGACCACGAGGGTGACTTCACGTTCCAGATCACAGAAATCAGCCGCTTCGTGAAAGCTGAGGTGAACCAGACGCTCTTCGATCAGGTGTTCGGCGAGGGTAATGTGAAGGACGAGAAGGAGTTCCGTCAGAAGATTGCCGACCAGATCAGCCAGCAGTTCAAGGCCGATGCCGACTATAAGTTCCTGCTTGATGTCCGTGAGCACATGGAGAAGAAGGTAGGCAAGCTGGAGTTCCCAGAGGCTATCCTGAAGCGCGTCATGATGAACAACAACAAGGACAAGGGTGCTGATTTTGTGGAGAAGAACTTCGACGCCAGCATCAAGGAGCTGGGTTGGCACCTCATCAAGGAGCAGCTGGTAGCCGCTCAGGATATCAAGGTTGACGACGCTGACCTGAAGAACGTTGCCAAGGAGGCCGCTCGTGCTCAGTTCGCCCAGTATGGCATGTCGAACATTCCTGATGAGTATCTGGAGAACTACGCTTCAGAGATGCTGAAGAAGCGTGAGAATGTTGACGGGCTCGTTGACCGTGCCGTTGACGTGAAGCTGACGGCCGCTCTGAAGAGCGTGGTAAAGCTCGACGAGAAGGACATCACACTGGAAGATTTCCAGAAAATGTTACAGGAAAAATAAGGCGTCAGGCAACAAATTAGAATTCTTTAACCAAAAAATAAGTCGGAATGTATGGCGTTCCGACTTTTTTTGTGTAATTTTGTATTTACTTTGAAAATGAATATGAACAACGATTTCAGAAAATATGCTACTAAGCATTTAGGTATTAATGGTCTGGTACTCGACGAAGTGATGAGTGCACAGGCTCAGTATTTGAACCCTTACATCCTGGAGGAGCGCCAGTTGAACGTGACGCAGATGGATGTTTTCTCACGTTTGATGATGGACCGCATCATCTTCCTCGGCACGCAGATTGACGACTACACAGCCAACACGCTGCAGGCACAGTTGCTGTACCTGGATTCAGTAGACTCAGGCAAGGACATCTCGATCTACCTGAACTCGCCCGGCGGCAGTGTGACGGCAGGTCTGGGCATCTACGACACGATGCAGTTTATCTCCAGTGATGTAGCTACCATCTGTACAGGTATGGCCGCCTCGATGGCTGCCGTGTTGCTGGTTGCAGGCACAGAGGGCAAGCGTTCAGCACTGCCCCACAGCCGCGTGATGATACACCAGCCGCTGGGTGGCGTACAGGGACAGGCCTCGGACATCGAGATTGAGGCCAAGGAGATTATGAAATTCAAGAAAGAGCTCTATACGATTATTTCTGAGCATTCTCATACGCCATACGATAAGGTTTGGAACGATTCGGACCGCAACTACTGGATGACGGCTGAGGAGGCTAAGGAGTATGGTATGATAGACCAGGTATTGACAAGGAAGGCATGAAGAAACAATGTAACTTCTGTGGACGGTCGGAGCGCGAGGTGAAGCTCTTGATTACGGGTGTGAACGGTTGCATCTGTGAGGATTGTGCCGTGCAGGCCTATCAGGTGGCTACCGCAAATGGCTACGGTCCTGACGCCAAGAAGAAAAAGACGGGATGGAGCCTGAAGCGCATCCCTAAGCCCAAGGAAATCAAGGAACACCTGGATCAGTATGTGATCGGACAGGACGAGGCCAAGCGCTATCTCTCCGTTGCCGTATACAACCACTACAAACGCTTGCAGCAGCCTGCTGACGAGAGTGGGGTGGAGATCGAGAAGTCGAACATCATCATGGTGGGTTCGACGGGTACGGGAAAGACACTGCTGGCGCGTACCATCGCCAAGATGCTGGATGTACCGTTCACGATTGTTGACGCTACGGTATTCACCGAGGCTGGCTATGTGGGCGAAGATGTGGAGAGTATCCTGTCGCGTCTGCTCCAGGTGGCCGACTATAACGTGGAGGCTGCCCAGCGCGGTATCGTGTTCATTGATGAGATCGACAAGATAGCTCGTAAGTCGGATAACCCCAGCATCACGCGCGACGTGAGTGGTGAGGGCGTACAGCAAGGTTTGCTCAAACTGCTGGAGGGTACCATCGTCAACGTGCCGCCACAGGGTGGACGCAAGCACCCCGATCAGGAGTATATCCACGTCGACACACATAATATATTATTTATATGTGGTGGTGCCTTCGACGGGATAGAGCGCAAGATAGCTCAGCGACTGAACACCCACGTGGTGGGCTACAATTCTGTGCAGAACGTCCGTAAGATAGACAAGGCCGACCTGATGCAGTATATCCTGCCACAGGACCTGAAGTCGTTTGGTCTGATACCTGAGATTATCGGTCGTCTGCCCGTGCTGACGTACCTGAACCCACTGGATCGCGATGCGTTGACAAAAATATTGACAGAACCGAAAAACTCTATTGTCAAACAGTATGAAAAGCTGTTTGAGATGGATGGCATTACGCTGAAATTTTCGCCTGAAGCATTGAAAGTCATTGTGGATAAGGCGGTGGAATATAAACTGGGTGCTCGTGGACTGCGCTCTATCGTGGAAAATATCATGATGGATGCCATGTTCGAGATACCCTCAAAACGAACAAAATCCTTCGAAGTGACTGCCGAGTATGCTCAGAAGCAACTTGACAAGTCACACATTCAGTAATTGTCAATTATCAATTGTCAATTATCAATTATTTAAAGTCTATGGCAAAAAAGAAACAGAATCTAACAGAAGCGCTGAAAAAGTATTTCGGCTTTGACAAGTTCAAAGGCGACCAGGAAGCAATCGTGCAGAATGTGCTTGACGGAAAGGATACCTTTGTGCTGATGCCCACAGGCGGCGGTAAGTCCTTGTGTTATCAGCTGCCCTCGCTATTGATGGAGGGAACGGCCATCGTCATCTCGCCACTGATAGCCCTGATGAAGAACCAGGTGGATGTCATCAGTTCGATGAGTGATGAGGGAACGGCACACTATCTGAACTCGTCGCTCAACAAGGCTGCCATTGATCAGGTGAAGGCCGACATCCTGGCAGGAAAGACGAAACTGCTGTATGTGGCTCCTGAGTCGCTGACGAAGGAGGATAATGTGGAATTCCTGAAGCAGGCTAAGATCTCATTCTATGCCGTAGACGAGGCTCACTGTATCTCGGAGTGGGGTCATGACTTCCGTCCGGAGTATCGCCGTATCCGTCCGATCATCAATGAGATTGGCAATGCGCCCGTCATTGCCCTGACGGCAACAGCTACCGACAAGGTGCGTACGGATATCAAGAAGAACTTGGGCATTCTGGATGCTGACGAGTTCAAGAGTTCGTTCAACCGTCCGAACCTCTATTATGAGGTGCGCGCCAAGACCAATGAGGTCGACAAGGATATCATCCGTTTCATCAAACAGCACCCAGGAAAGAGCGGCATCATATACTGTCTGTCGCGAAAGAAGGTGGAGGAACTGGCTGAGATACTGAAAGCCAACGACATCAGGGCGGCTGCTTATCATGCCGGACTGGACTCGACGTTGCGCTCGCAGACACAAGACGACTTCCTGATGGAACGCATCGAGGTCATCGTGGCTACGATAGCCTTCGGTATGGGTATCGATAAGCCCGACGTGCGCTTCGTGATACATTATGACATCCCCAAGTCGTTGGAGGGATACTATCAGGAGACCGGACGTGCCGGACGTGATGGTGGCGAGGGCCTCTGTATTACGTTCTATGCCCAGAAGGACCTTCAGAAGCTGGATAAGTTTATGGAGGGCAAACCGGTGGCTGAGCAGGATATCGGCCGACAGCTGCTGTCTGAGACGGCAGCTTATGCGGAGACGTCAGTTTGCCGTAGGAAGATGCTGCTCCACTATTTCGGTGAGGAATATCATGAGGAGAACTGTCATAACTGTGACAACTGTCTGCACCCCAAGACGAAGATAGAGGCGGAGAAGCAGCTTGTCATCGTGTTGAACACGATATCGGCATTGAAGGAAAACTTCCGCACCGACTATATCATCGACTTCGTCAGTGGTCGTGAGACGGAGGAGATACTGGCTCATAAGCACCAGAATCACGATTTGTTCGGAGCTGGCGAGGATTATGAGGGGAAACTATGGAACCCAGTGATCCGTCAGGCCTTGATAGCAGGATTCCTTAAGAAGGATGTCGAAAATTATGGTCTACTGAAGTTGACGTCTGCTGGTAAGAAGTTCCTGAAGAACCCCACCTCGTTTATGATTGTAGAGGACAACGAGTTCTCGGGCGACTACGATATCGCTGCAGAGCATGAGGGTGGTACGAGTGCACTTGACCCGACGCTAAGTGCTATGCTGAAAGACCTGCGTAAGCGTGTGAGCAAGAAGATGGAGCGTCCTCCTTATGTCATCTTCCAGGATGTGTCTATCGAACAGATGGCAACCGACTATCCAGTGACGCTGGAGGAACTGAAGAATATTCAGGGCGTAGGTGAGGGCAAGGTCCGTCAGCCGTATGCCAAGGAGTTCGTAGACCTCATCAAGCGCTACTGTGAGGAGAACGAGATTGTGCGACAGGCCGACCTGCGCGTCCGTACAGTGGCTAAGAAGTCTATCCTGAAAGTGAAAATCATACAGGCCATAGACCGACAGATCGCCCTCGACGATATTGCGACGGCTCAAGGACTGGAGTTTGAGGAACTGCTGGACGAGGTTGAGGCTATCGTCTATAGCGGAACGAAGCTGAATATCGACTATTTCCTGGAAGAGGTGATGGATGAAGACCATGTGGACGACATCTACGACTATTTTGCCGACAGCGACACCGATTCGCTGGAAGCTGCAATCGACGAGCTGGGTGCAGAATGCTCGGAGGATGAGATTCGACTGGTGCGTATTAAGTTTATATCGGAAATGGCCAACTAAGATTTCTCATTAAATCGTGTTAATATTGCGTGCAAATGACTGCTATCTCGGAAAAAAGTAGTAAATTTGCACGCAATAAAATTTAAAGGAGTATTTTTATGTCATCATTTATTGCAGACAAGATTGTTATGGATGGACTGACTTTCGACGATGTCCTGTTGATTCCCGCTTATTCTGAGGTGTTGCCTAAGACGGTAGAGTTGAAAACCCGTTTCTCTCGTCATATCGAGCTGAACGTTCCTTTTGTGACAGCCGCAATGGATACCGTAACGGAGAGTCAGATGGCTATAGCCATTGCCCGTGAGGGAGGTATTGGTGTGATACACAAGAATATGTCGATAGAGAACCAAGCCCGCGAGGTGGCTATCGTGAAACGTGCTGAGAACGGTATGATTTACGACCCGGTAACTATCCGTCGTGGTTCTACGGTGAAGGATGCACTTGACATCATGTCGGAATATCATATCGGAGGTATCCCCGTTGTCGACGAGGAGAATCGCTTGGTGGGCATCGTGACTAACCGTGACTTACGCTTCGAGCGTCGTCTGGACCGTAAGATTGACGACGTGATGTCGAAAGATAATCTGGTGACTACTCATCAGCAGACTGACTTGTCGGCTGCCGCCCAGATTCTGCAGGAGAACAAGATTGAGAAATTGCCTGTTGTCGACAAGGACAATCACCTGGTAGGCCTGATTACCTATAAGGATATCACGAAGGCTAAGGATAAGCCGATGGCTTGCAAGGACGAGAAAGGTCGTCTGCGCGTAGCTGCTGGTGTGGGTGTCACCTTCGACACACTGGACCGCATGCAGGCTCTGGTGAATGCCGGTGTGGATGCTATCGTCATTGATACGGCTCACGGCCATTCCAAGAGTGTCATTGAGAAACTGCGTGAAGCCAAGGCTTCGTTCCCCAATATCGATATCGTGGTGGGTAACATCGCTACTGGTGCTGCCGCTAAGATGCTGGTAGACAATGGTGCTGATGCCGTTAAGGTGGGTATCGGACCAGGTTCTATCTGTACCACTCGTGTGGTAGCTGGTGTGGGCGTTCCCCAGCTGAGTGCCGTCTACGACGTTTACAGTGCCTTGAAGGGTACCGACGTTCCTCTGATTGCCGATGGTGGTCTGCGCTATTCTGGTGATATCGTGAAAGCTTTGGCTGCTGGTGGCTCTTGCGTGATGATCGGCTCGCTGGTTGCCGGTACTGAGGAGAGTCCTGGTGATACTATCATCTACAATGGTCGTAAGTTCAAGAGCTATCGTGGCATGGGCTCGCTGGAGGCGATGGAGCATGGCTCTAAAGACCGCTACTTCCAGGCAGATACGAAGGACGTGAAGAAACTGGTTCCAGAGGGTATTGCCGGACGTGTGCCTTATAAGGGAACAGTACAGGAGGTGATCTATCAGATGGTGGGCGGTCTGCGCTCAGGTATGGGCTATTGTGGCGCTCCAACCATCGAGAAACTACATGATGCCAAGTTCACCCGTATCACCAATGCCGGTGTGAACGAGAGTCATCCCCACGACATTACCATCACCAGTGAGGCTCCTAACTATTCTCGCCCCAACGATTAAGAAATGAAAAAAATCATCATAACCCTTCTCCTTGTCGTTGTCCCGTACGCTGCGATATTATCTCAGCCCAAGGATGATCCTGTCGTCATGACGATAGCAGGCACTCCCGTTACCCGTTCGGAGTTTGAGTATTCCTATAACAAGAATAATACGGACGGTGTGATTGACAAGAAAACGGTAGAGGAATATGTCGAGTTGTTTGTCAATTACAAACTCAAGGTGCAGGCAGCTCTCGATGCTCACCTGGATACGACACAGGCGTTCAGGACAGAGTTTACACAGTATCGCGACCAGCAGATTCGTCCTTCTTTTGTGACGGATGATGACATGTTGGCTGAGGCTCATAAGGTGTATGACCAGACGAAGACGAATATCGGTCCTGACGGACTGTTGATGGCTGGCCATATCCTCATGCGCATTCCACAGAAAGCCACTGAGGCACAACAGCAGGAGGCTAAGCGGCGCATCGACTCGGTATATACGGCATTGAAGGCTGGCGCAGACTTTGAAACGCTGGCAAAACAGGTGTCGCAAGACCCAGGGTCTGCTCCGCGTGGGGGTATGCTGGGCTGGTTCTCTCGTCACCAGATGGTGAAGGAGTTTGAGGATGCCGCATTTGCCCTGCAGCCAGGTGAGTTGAGCAACCCGGTGCTTTCGCCTTTTGGTTGGCACATCATTCTGATGAAGGAACGTAAACAGCTGGAACCTTTTGAATTCCATAAGGATAATATCCTCAAGTTCCTGGAGCAGCGTGATGTCCGTAACCATATCACCGATCGCAAATTGGACGAAATGGTCAAGGCTTCTAATGGTTTGCAGACTAAGGAGAACCTATTACAGGAGCGCGCCGACTCACTGTCTGCAGTCGATTCAGATATGCGCTACCTGATCAAGGAATATCACGACGGCTTGCTGCTTTATGAGATCAGCAATCGGCTGATATGGGACAAGGCGGCTAAAGATGAAGAGGCGCTGGCCCGCTATTTCAATAAGAACAAGAAGAAATACAAGTGGGATGAACCTCGCTTCAAGGGGATGGCCTATCACGTGAAGGATGAGGCTGATGTGAAGGCTGTTGCCAAATGTGTGAAGAAGTTGAAGTTTGAAGACTGGAATGAGGCACTTCGGACCACTTTCAATAACGACTCCGTGCTCCGTATCCGTGTGGAGAAGGGACTTTTCAAGAAAGGAGATAATCCGCTCGTCGACCGCGAGGTGTTTAAAGTACGCGATGCCAAAGTGGATAGCGTGAAGGGTTTCCCCATTGACGCGACCTATGGCAAGTTGCTCAAGAAACCGAAGGATTATAATGATGTACGCGTGCTCGTGGTAGCTGACTTACAGGACGAGATGGAACGCCTGTGGGTAAGCGATCTCCGCAAGAAGTATGCTGTGGTCATCAATCAGGACATATTAAAGACAATCAATAAACATGAATAAGAGAAATCTAGTTATTCTAGTTATTCTAGTCTCACTGGTTCAACTAGTCTCAGCTCAGACTGCCCAGACGGACAGCACGAAGGTGCAGGCTCCTACAGGTACGGTAGTCGACGAGGTCATCTGGGTGGTAGGCGATGAAGCCATCCTGAAGTCGGACGTAGAGGCTATGCGTATTCAGGGACAACAGGAGGGCATGCGCTGGTCGGGTGACCCGGACTGCTCAATTCCCGAACAGATTGCTGTTCAGAAACTGTATCTGAACCAAGCCATCATTGACAGTATTCAGGTGACGGACTCGGAAATCGCCCAAGGCGTAGAGCAGTATCTGGAGAACATGGTATCGATGATAGGCTCGCGTGAGAAACTGGAGGAGTATCACAAGAAGAACATCAGTCAGATACGTGCCGACTTACGCGAGTCGTATCGTGAGCGTCAGATGGTGCAAGGCATGCAGCAGAAGTTGACCAAGGATATAGCCGTATCGCCTGCTGAGGTACGTCGCTATTTCAAGGACATGCCTCAGGACAGTCTGCCGTTTGTTCCTACAGAGGTGGAGGTACAGATCATCACCCAGCAGCCAAGGATAGAACAAGAGGAAATCAACCGAGTGAAAGAGGAGTTGCGTGACTATACCGAGCGCATTAATAAGGGAACGTCTACTTTCCAGACGCTGGCCCGTCTCTATTCTGAGGACCCGGGAACGGCACGCCGTGGTGGTGAACTCGACTATACGGGACGTGGTATGCTTGATCCTGCTTTTGCCAATGTAGCTTTCGGTCTGACTGATCCTAAGCGTGTGTCGAAGATTGTGGAGTCTGAGTTCGGTTTCCATATCATCCAGCTGATAGACAAGCGCGGTGAGAAGATTAAGGTTCGTCATATCCTGCGTAAGCCTGTCGTCAGCGAAGATGCTATCAACAAGGCTCTGGCCCGTCTGGACTCTATCCGTACGGACATCGTCAGTGAGAAGTTCCCCTTTGAGGCTGGTGCTTCTGTGATTTCTGACGATAAGGATACCCGTAACAATCATGGTCTGATGGCTAATATCACCCAGGAAGGTCGTACGTCACGTTTCAAGATGGCAGAACTGCCTTCTGAAGTGGCACGCGCCGTAGATACGCTGACGGTTGGTCAGATTTCCAAGCCGTTCACCATGATCAATGAACGCGGAAAGACGATATGTGCTATCGCAAAGCTGAAAAGTCGTATTGAAGGTCATAAGGCTACCATCACAGAGGATTTCCAGGTGCTGAAAAACCTGGTGCTGAACAAGCGTCGTAATCAGGTGTTGCACGACTGGGTGGTCAAACGCATCAAGTCGACTTATGTGCGTGTCAACGACCGCTATCGCGACTGTAAATACGAATACGAAGGTTGGGTAAGGTAAAGAATTAGGAGTTAAGAATTGAAGAGATTCCTGTCTATCATAGTAGGTCTGATTGTGTTGGGTATGGTATTTGCTATGACCCCAGCCAGGAAGCGTCCTCCCCGTAAGAAGACGGAGGACAAGAGAGTATATCTTGTCCATTCTGACAATCTGCACTATGACCAGTATCGTAATGGTGATGCTCAGGTGTTGCACGGCCATGTACATTTCCGACATCAAGGTGCTGATCTCTATTGTGATAGTGCCCATTTCTACGAGACTTCCAACTCGTTCGAGGCTTTCGGACATGTGAAGATGATACAGGGCGACACACTCCGTCTGACGAGTGACTATGCCTACTATGACGGTAACGACCAGTTGGCACAGGCCCGCTATAACGTGATACTGAAGCATCGTAAGTCGACGCTGTATACCGATTCACTGGACTATGACCGAATGTACAATTTCGGAAATTTCTTCGAAGGTGGTAAACTGGTTGACGGCACGTCGGTGCTGACTTCTGACTGGGGTGAGTATCATACAGATACTAAGATGGCTGTCTTCTATTACGATGTGCAATTGAAAGACAAAAAAATGTTCCTGACTACCGACTCGCTGTATTATGACACACAGTCCTCGAGGGCGCATATCGTGGGACCTTCTACAATCACTTCGGGAGGTAGTCGGATTTATAGTGAAGACGGCTATTACAATACCAAGACGGAGCGCTCGGAGCTCTTCGGACGTTCTGTGATTCGCGATGGTGGTAAGACGCTGATAGGCGATAGTGTCTATCATAATCCCAGCGATGGTACGAACTATGCGTACAGTAATGTCGTCTATACCGATTCCGTCAACAAAAACAGACTGACGGGTGACTATTGCGAATACAACGACTCTACGGGTTATGCGATGTCGACCAAACGTGCTGTAGCTATGGATTTCTCGCAACGTGACACCTTGTATATGCATGCCGACACGTTTAAGATATTCACTTTCAATATCCGAACGGATTCTGCCTATCGTAAGATTCATGCCTACAATAAGGTTCGCGCCTATCGAGTAGATGTGCAGGCCGTCTGCGACTCGTTGGTGTACAATTCGAAGGACTCTTGCATGACGATGTATAAGGATCCTATTGTATGGAACATGAATCAGCAGCTGGTAGGGGAGGAGATACGTGTATACATGAAGGATTCAACCATTGATCATGCTCATGTCATCAATCAGGCGTTCTCTGTCGAGCAGATGCCTGACTCGGTGCATTTCAATCAGGTGCAGTCAAAGGATATGAAGGCTTTCTTCCAGAAGGGCGAGATACGTGAGACGCATGCGATAGACAATGTGCTGATCATCTATTATCCGGTTGATGAGTCTGATAGCACGCTGATAGGTTTGAACTATACGGAGACACCGCTGATGAAGATGTTTCTTGAGAATCGTAAGATGAAGAAAATTTGGATGGAGAAACCTTCAGGTGTGCTCTATCCCATGTCGCAGATACCCCCCGACAAGTATTTCCTGCCTCAATATGCGTGGTTTGATTATATTCGTCCATTGAATAAGGAGGATATTTTTAATTGGCGCCCCAAGAAGGCAGGAACGGAGATGAAAGAGGAAAAGCGTCGCGAGTTACCCAAACGAACAAAACAGAATGACGGACGTCATACAGCTTCTTCCCGATAGTGTTGCCAACCAGATAGCTGCTGGTGAGGTGATACAGCGTCCGGCTTCCGTGATTAAGGAGTTGGTAGAGAATGCTGTGGATGCTGGCGCTACGACCATCAATGTGCTGGTGGTAGATGCAGGACGCACGTCTATCCAGGTGATTGACAACGGGTGTGGCATGTCGGAGACGGATGCTCGTCTGGCTTTTGAACGTCATGCTACGTCGAAGATTCGGAAAGCTGATGACCTGTTTTCACTCCATACGATGGGCTTTCGTGGCGAGGCACTCCCTTCCATCGCAGCTGTAGCACAGGTGGAGCTTCGTACGCGTCGCGCCACGGATGAGGTGGGGACGTGTCTTCATCTTATGGGCTCTCGGATAGAGAGTCAGGAACCTTGTTCCTGTGCAGTAGGTAGCAGCTTCACTGTCAGCAATATCTTCTTTAATGTTCCGGCACGTCGTAAGTTCTTGAAAACCAATGCGACGGAGTTGAATAATATTCTGACGGCATTTGAACGTATCGTCCTGGTTTATCCGGAAATCAATTTTACTTTGCACAGTAATGGTCAGGAACTCATGAATCTGCATAGCGGATCGTTGCGTCAGCGCATTACTGATGTGTATGGACGCCGCTATGGGCAGGACTTGTTGCCTGTCAGTGTCGATACGGCGATGTGTAAGATTACAGGGTTCACGGGTAAACCCGAAGCTGCTCGCAAGAAAGGCGCCCATGAGTATTTCTTTGTCAATGGGCGTTTTATGAAACATGCCTATTTTCATAAGGCAGTGCAGCAGGCCTATGAGCGACTAATACAAATAGGTACGCACGTACCTTATTTTATATACTTTGATGTGAACCCTGCCGACATCGATGTTAATATCCATCCTACCAAGACGGAGATTAAGTTCGAGAACGAGCAGGCTATCTGGCAGATTCTCGCTGCAGCCGTCAAGGATGCCATAGGTCAGTTCTGCGAGATTCCCCAGATTGACTTCGATACCGAGGGACGTCCTGATATCCCAGCCTATAGTCCTGTAGGCAGTGATCATATCACTGCTCCCAAGGTAACAACCAGCCCTCAATACAACCCCTTCCGGCAAAAACCTTCGCAAGAGTGGCAGCGTCTCTATGAGGGTTTGCCCAATGAAACGGCTCCAGAAGAACCAACGCTCTTCCCTGAAGCCGTAGAAGTCACTGGGCAGGCGTCCATCACAGATATTGCTCCTACGCATTATCAATATAAGGGACGTTATATCATGACTGCGGTCAAGTCTGGCTTGATGATTATCGACCAGTATCGGGCTGATGTGCGTATCCGCTATGAACGCTACCTGCACCAGTTGACTGAGGCACCGGCTCAGAGTCAGCGTCTGTTGTTTCCGGAAATGGTGGAATTGTCGTCTGCTGAAGCGGTGTTGATGACCGACCTGTTGCCGTCGTTGACAACACTGGGCTTTGAAGTGACACCCATAGGTCCTACTACCTATGCTGTTAATGGGGTGCCAGCAGGACTCGAAGGCCTGCAGCCCGAAAATTTGCTGCGCGACATCCTGACAGACGCCACTGAGCATATCTCTAACCTCTCGCCTCTAACCTCTAACCTCTCCTTATCGTTGGCCCGTCATGCAGCTATTCCGTATGGTCAGCTGTTGTCGAACGACGAAATGGACACCTTGGTCAACGATCTTTTTGCTTGCGAGAATGTCAACTACACACCAGACGGGCGAGCAATCCTTTGCATACTCCCTCAACACGATATAGAACAGCTATTAGGATAGGAATAATAGGATGAAATCAAGATTTTTGCATTTTTTATTAAGAAAAAACAACTTTTTCTTGTTTAATTAAAAAAAAATACCTAATTTTGTCGCGATTTGTAGGCGTTATGCCCGCAAAGTGCGTCGTGATTGAGAGAAGAATAGAGAAAAAACGTATATAAAAGAAACGATAAATTTTTAATATTAATTAAATTCAAAGTTCAATGAAAAAGAAAATCATTAATGGTTTGCTCTTCGCAGTTGCTTTGGTAGCTGCTACGAGCTCTTTCGTGTCTTGTAAGGATTACGAAGGTGACAACTATGCTGAACTGAACGAGAAGTACACAACACTGCAGGCTGCCTATCTGGCTCAAGTTTCTGCTATGCAGGATTATGTTTTGACTTCGAAGTACGAAGGCGAAGTTGGTGCTAATTACGACAAATCAAAGGGTACTATTCAGGCTCGTCTGAACGCTCTGGAGAAGGATACGGCTTCTTTGGCAGATCGTATTCTTAAGAACAACCAAGCTATTGTTTATGCAACAGCTTTGGCAAAGGCTGACTCTGCTCGTAGTTGGAACGACTCTATTCGCATCGACAAACTGCAGAACGCCATGCAGAAAGCTTGGGGTGATGACTTGGAAGATGCTATGATGAAGGCTGCTAAGGTGGCTGCTACTGTTGCTAAGGATAGCGATAAGTGGAATAAAGCCGTTGAGGTAGCTGACAGCGCATGGAACTGGATCAAGTCTGGTAAGGATGCTAAAGATTTGGAATATAAGAATCTTGCAGAAATGATTGAGGACTTTAAGGAGGCTGACAAAGCTCTGCAGGATCAGATTGATGCTCTGAGAGAGGACGTTGATAATATCCTTGCTACCCTTAAGAAGGAGGTTACTGGTATCGAGATTCAGGGAACCATCAATCCTATCTATGGCACATTTGCTTATCCCGTAGGCTTGAAGAGCTATGTCCTCGCTACATACTATGGTGAGATTGATGCTCCTGTATTCTTCCCCGCTGGTGACGAGGATGGCGATGCTGACTTCTGGGTAGGTGGTGTTGCTGGCGTTCTGACTAGCGAGTTGAAGGCCATCAAGGCTCCTGGCTGCGGTGGTCCTGCTGCTCTTAAGGTGAACAAGGGTATCGTAATGGACGAGACCGAAGGCAATGCAGGTACATTGTATGTAACCGTTAACCCCTCTAACGTTGACTTCACTGGTAAGGAGTTCTCTCTCCGTTCTTCTAACAACGCTGTTTCTAAGGTCGTTCTCTCTGACCTTGTGGCTACTGATGACGTGCTGACATGGGGTGCCCGTCGTGCTTCTGCCAACGGCTTCTACAAGGCTACTGCTACTATCAGCAAGGATGTTGTTAAGGATGTAGCTCTGTCTTTCAATTTTGATGCAATTAGGGCTGAAGCTAAGAATATTCTTCAAAACTTTACTTCGACTTCTGCTCGTAAGGCAGCAGTTGACGTTGCTAAGCTCGGTCTGGCTGTAATGAATGCTATGCCTAAGAACGTTCCTCAGCTGGGTGTTCAGGCTCAGTGGCAGGATACTACTGGTTGGAAGAACTACGTTTCTAAGTACGAGCTGGCTGCTGTTAGCGCTAAGCCTCTTGGTTACGACTTCCTGTATGATGTTAACTATGCTCCTCAGGTTGTTAAGTTGAAGAATGCACTTATCGCTAAGGAGAAGGCTTATTCTATGGAGCTGATCAATAAGATTAAGGGTATGATTAACATTTCAATCGGTTTGCCCGAAACTGCTGGTAATATTAGAACTACTGCTGATGGTAAGGTGTACATCGATATTAATGATAATGTTTCAATACCTGGCGTACCTTTCACAGCATCAACTACAACCAAAACTATTGATGTTCCCCTTACACAAGGACAGATCTATCAGGATGATGGTACCTTAGGTTTTGATATTCCTAAAGATGGAAATAGCAAGATTACGGTAACTATAACTCCAATTACCGCAAATGGTACAACAACACCTACTACTACTCCTATCCAAACTTCTATTGAGATTACCTCTCTGTTCAACGCTATCAAGAATGGTATCGAGGGTTCACTCGCTGGTATCAATGGCAAGGCTAGTGATCTTATAAACACTCTGCTGAATAAGGTTATCAATGTAGAGAATAAGTTCTTCGGTAAGCTCGCTAGTGTAGCTGGTAACCCCAACCGCTTCATCCTGCCCGCAATGCTGGCTTCTAATCAGAGCCTGGGTTACTTCTATCCTAGCCGCAACTGGTTCAGTCCTACTCTGGTTAAGGCTGGTGAGACCATCAAGCTGTATCCAACTTCTCTGACTGGCGAGGTTGTTGCTCCTGCCTTCAAGAAGTATGTAGCCATCCTGACTGGTCCTACCGCTGGCAAGAACTACAACACTGGCGATCTGAACACTGTACTCGAGGGCAACAAGTACAATCTGAGCCAGCCCATTGAGATCACTCTGACTGAGAAGGGTGTCTATGAGTTCATCTATGAGGCTCTGGGTTACAATGGTAAGATTTCTGGTAAGAAGTACTACATTGAGGTTTACTAATTCATTGTTTGAAACAAAAAAAATAAGATAAGATTATGAAAATCAAGAACGTATTTTTGTCTTGCCTGATGCTGTGCGGTGTTCTCACCGCATCAGCTCAGGAGGCTAAGACAGAGTATGTACACAATCCTTATTGGTACATACAGCTTCAGGGCGGTGCCCAGTACACCCTTGGTGAGATTGCATTCAAGGATCTGATCTCTCCTAACGTACAGGTTACTGTAGGTCGTCAGTTCACTCCCGTATTCGGTGCTCGTCTGGCTGTTAACGCTTGGCAGAGCCGCGCTGGTATCGATTTCACCGATGAGACATTTGTCGGTATCACTGGCAATGCAACTACTGGTTACACTCCTACTGCTGCTACCGTTCCTGGTGGTACCACCAAGTGGAAGTGGATGTATGTTGCTCCTGGCATTGACCTGACTTTCAATCTGTCAAACCTCTTCTGCGGTTACAACCCCAACCGTATCTTCAACTTCAGCGTATTCGCTGGTGCTGGTGCTAACATTGCTTGGGGCATGGATAAGGACAGCAACTGGGAGAATGCTGAACTGTTGGCTGCTCACTTCCCCGTAAG
This sequence comes from Prevotella sp., assembly GCA_015060535.1. Classification (GTDB taxonomy): domain Bacteria; phylum Bacteroidota; class Bacteroidia; order Bacteroidales; family Bacteroidaceae; genus Prevotella. The sequence goes on along the minus strand of SUYH01000006.1, from coordinate 64,328 downwards.
CTATGTGGCTGGTACCAATCCTGAGAATATCGCGTATGCTTGGGATGGCACAAAGGTTCGCATGTTCGGCCGTGCTGGTGTAGCTGCTGACTTCAAGGTTTCTGACGCTGTAAGCCTCGGACTTGAGGTTAACGCTAACACCCTGTCTGACCGTTACAACGGTAAGAAGGCAAGCAACTGGGACTGGTACTTCAACGCACTGGCTGGTGTGAAAATCAACCTCGGTCAGACCTATACTACTCGCACCATCGAGGCTCCAAAGCCCGTTGAGCGTGTAGTTGAGAAGGTTATCGAGCGCGTTGTTGAGAAGCCCGCACCCGTTGTTACTCAGGCTGTTGTTGAGAAGAAGGAGCCTTTCCGTCGTGACGTATTCTTCCAGATTAACAAGACTGCTATCGCTAAGAGCGAGGCTGGCAAGGTACAGGAAGTTGCTGAGTATCTGAACGCTAACCCCAATGCTAAGGTTGAGGTTACTGGTTATGCTGATATCGGCACTGGTAATCCTACCATCAACAAGCGTCTCTCTAAGCTGCGTGCAGAGTCTGTATTCAACGCTCTGACTAAGCAGTACAAGATCGATGCTTCTCGCATCAAGGTTGACTACAAGGGTGACACTATCCAGCCATTCGCTAAGGAGGCTGACAACCGTGTAGCTATCTGTATCGCAGAGTAATATTCGTATTAAGTAATTTAATGTGGAGAGCCTGGCATTACGTTAAGTAGGCCAGGCTCTTTTTAAATTTTTCAATAGGTAAAATGAGAAAAGTCTTACTTTTTTTCTTGGCTCTGTCTCCTCTGACGCTGATGGCCCAGATTTCTTCCGGCTATTATCGCATGAAGAATGCTGAAACGCAGCGCTATATGTCGATTGTTGATACGAATGCAGATTTCAAGGTAGGTCCATCGTACAAGAATTATGTTTATGCCGACTTGGATGCCATCTATATGTTCGAAAACTTTGAGGATTCTGTTGCCTTCAATCCTGCTACAATATGTTATGTAGAACATATTAGTGGCACACAGCATAATCTGTCTGGTCAAGGCCTTGACTTGCATGACCAGACCGGTCGCTATCTGGATGCTATAGCTCGTGGTGATTACTATCGTTTCTATGCTACTGGCAGTGGTGGTGGCATCACTGTAACTCGCTATTTGATTGATAATACCGTCCGTGGAACTTATTTCCATCCGCAGATAGGTGATGACAATACCACGAATAATAACCGTAACTGGTCGGTATTAGCTGTCGATCAAAGTGACACTCAGTATTTTGGAATCAAGCCAGAGGTGCAGGCTACTGAAGACAATTCTTATTGGTCTACGTTGTATGCAGGTTTCCCCTTTAAAGCTTCTGACTCAGCCATGAAGACCTATATCGTCAAGACGGTAGATAAGGCTCTTGGCTATGCCGTCATTGCTGAGGTGGACGATGTTCCGGCTCAGTTGCCTGTCCTGATTCGTTGTGCCGGTGCAACACCTGCAAACAACAAGACAACGTTGCTGTCACCTTCTACCACCGCATCGTATGGTACTAATTACCTTCAGGGTAACTACTATTGCAACGACGTGGAGGATACCAACCACCGCAATGTAACTGCCTATAACCCTAGCACAATGCGTATGTTGGGAACTACAGCAGATGGTAAGCCCGCTTTCGTAAAGAGCAATATCTCTTATCTTCCAGCCAATAAGTGTTATTTGGCTGTAAGTACTGATGCTCCCGATGTACTCCAGATTGTCACAGAGGCTGAGTATGCTACGGGTATTCACGAGCTGAATGTTTCTACCACCACCGATGACACCAAGGTTATCTACGACCTGCAAGGTCGCCGTGTAACTGCTCCTACAAAGGGTCTTTATATTGTTAACGGTAAGAAGGTTATTATCAAATAAGGCAGGGTTATTACCCAATAATGCTTGGTTATTAAAAATTACTCCGAGAGTATCTTACAATACTTTCGGAGTAATTTTATTTTCTTTCGGAGTAATTTAGAATATCGTGTGTGTAATGCGGAGGTTCAATACGGGGAAGACTTTGACGCCCTTGATGAGTTTGACATAGTCGCCCACTTTTCCGTTGATGTCTTCTACATCGTTCGCTAAATCCATTCCATCGTGGGTAATGATGCTAGGAGTTCCACCCCAGAACATTACGCCGGCATCGAACCCTATCTTATAGTTGTCGTTGCCTTTAATCAGTCTACCCTCATAGCCTACACCAAGGTATGGTTTGAAGCTGTTGGTACGGGCATCTACGGTAACCATGCTGTTTTCGTTGGGTTGCATGTAGTAGGTCTCGCCTTTCTTGTGAACGTTCCCTTGGGCATCGGTCATATCGTGACTGTATTTACCAATGGGGATACCCATGCGGCCCATTGAGAGAATGGCCTTCTCCGTGTTGGGATCCATATACATGGCCCCGGTGGTCTTCGTCTCAATGATGGGGGTGGGAATGTCCAATACCCAGTCCGCATACGCTACATCGTAAATGTGATTGTACATTCCTACAGCAAACAGCGAGGGAGAATCCTCTTGTGCATTGACGGCTTCAGCAATCTTGGAGGGTCCCCAGTGGAAACCAGCGGTCACGTGCCAGTGCTTGTTATTCTTGAATGGATAGACATCTACCATAAACTTGAAGTTCCACATCGTGGGCTTGCCTTTCATGGTGACGTTCTGGTCTACCTTAAAGCCTGTCAATCCGTAAAGTACTTCAGCCATGCGGTTAAATGTAGACTGGTCTATCGAAGTTCCTGTCCCATCGAACGACTCGACCCCGAAGTTCATGTCGTAGTTGAAGCGTGGCATGACCTCGAAGCCAGTACGCAGCTTCACATAGTCGCCTACCGGCATAGCGGCATCAAGTCCAATACCCGTTGTGCCGAGGGTTACGCCCAAATCGAGATGATTGAACATGTTCTGGGCTTGAGAAGTCAAAGTGACCACAGCTAGTGCAAAGGAAAATAAGATTTTCTTCATTATTTTATCAAACGTTTGTTATCAAGGTGCAAAAGTAGGACAAAAAAGCGAAATATCCAATAAAATACTTTGTTTTTCTGATTTATTTGTTTATTTTTGCACTTGGTTTATTGACAACAAGATGAGAAAATTATTTCTGATTACATTTATAGTATTGATGCCTCTGACAGCTATGGCTCAGGACGGACGATGGTTCACACAGGCAAACTTTGTTTGGAACGCATGGTATCAAGTAGGGGAGAAGTCGCTGGCTGCTCCTTTCTATAAGTTTCCCAGTGGCGAAGGTCATACGGGCTGGGGTATCTCATTGGCAGGAGGCCGTTGGATGACCTCGGCATTAGCCCTGCGTACGAAGTTGAATATCTGGCAGATGGGTTCCAAGGCTGATGGTGTGTCCGCTGATAAGTATTGGACGTTGAACGAGCAGGTGATGTTTAACATCAGCTCGCTGCTGTTGGGTCATAACCCTTATCGTTTGTGGAACTGTATCCCTTATATAGGTGCAGGCTTGTCGCGAAATATGTCGCGAGCCAGTTATACCAGTGATATTAACTTCGGAATACTGAATACTTTCCGAATTAACCAGAAGCTAGCTGCCAACTTCGAGATTGGCTGGAACAGTTATGAGGGTAATGGTGGTATAGCGCTGAAGGACCGTTTGCAGCAAGTGACATTTGAAGTCGGTCTGACGTGGTATTTCGGCACGTCCAACTCTAGCAAAAAGGCGAAAGAGGCCGCCGTTGAATCGCTGTCGGAAGCGGAGATTGATGCGCTGAATGCTCAGCTTGCTGATATGGAAGCAGAGAACGAACAGTTGCGTAAAGAACTGGAAGAAGCAAAAAGGCGCGGGGCACCAAATGAGAAATGAGGAATGAGTAATCGACGAAGTCGCTTTGACCTTCAGGTCAAAGAAGTGAGGAATGGGGAATGAAAAATGAGAAATGGAGAGATATCGTGTTAAACTGTGTTAACAAAACGCATATTTCTCATTTCTCATTTCTCATTTCTCATTTTTCTTTGTACCTTTGCACTCGCTTTTGAAAAGCACGGGCGCTTAGCTCAGCTGGTTTAGAGCATCTGCCTTACAAGCAGAGGGTCGGGGGTTCGAATCCCTCAGCGCCCACAAGAGAGTTTCAACGATAAAGTTGAAACTCTTTTTTTTGTTAAAAATGGCAAAAAGCGGAACTAAACGAAAATTTCTCATTTCTCATTTCTCATTTCTCATTTATTCTTAGTACCTTTGTCCCAACACAACAACTAATAGAAAGCAAAAAGAGAAAAAGAAAATGATTTGGAATGAGACCGTAGAATGCATGGATCGCGAGCAACTTCGTGAAATCCAGAGCATCCGATTAGTGAAGATGGCGGAGTATGTGTATCATAATACGCCGTTCTATCGTAAGAAATTCCAGGAGATGGGCCTGGAGCCAGGTGATATCAAGTCGATTGACGATATCACCAAATTGCCGTTTACCAACAAGCTCGACCTGCGCGACAACTATCCCTTTGGACTGGCTGCCGTGCCGATGTCGCAGATTGTACGCATCCATGCGTCGAGTGGTACGACGGGCAAACCCGTTGTTGTGTTGTATACCCGTAAGGACCTTGCTATGTGGCAAGAGAGCATTTCGCGTGCTTTTACCGCCTATGGCGCTTCTAAGGACGACATCTTCCAGGTGGCCTATGGCTATGGCCTGTTTACTGGTGGTTTGGGCGCCCATGATGGAGCAACAAATATAGGTGCAAGCGTGATACCTATCTCAAGTGGTAATACCCAGAAGCAGATTACGCTGATGCACGACTTCGGAACAACCGTGTTATGCTGTACGCCATCGTATGCCATGTTCTTGGGCGAGGCTCTGCGCGACAGCGAGTGGAAACGTGATGATTTCAAGTTGAAGGTTGGTGCCTTTGGTGCTGAGCCGTGGACAGAGGAAATGCGTCAGAAGTTGGAAAGTTTGCTGGGTATCAAGGCCTACGATATCTATGGACTCTCTGAGATTGCCGGTCCTGGTGTGGGTTATGAATGTAGTCATCAGTGCGGTACCCACCTGAACGAGGATTATTTCTATCCTGAGATTCTGAATCCAGAAACGGGCGAGCCAATGCCCGAAGGACAGTTGGGTGAGCTCACGTTTACCCATCTGACTAAAGAGGGTATGCCGCTGTTGCGTTATCGTACGCATGACTTGACGGCGCTGCACTATGAGAAATGTCAGTGTGGACGTACGCTGGTTCGTATGGACCGTATCCTTGGCCGTTGCGACGATATGCTCATTATTCGTGGTGTCAACGTATTCCCGTCGCAGATTGAGGCTGTCATTCTGTCATTGCCGGAATACGAGCCCCACTTCCTGCTGACCGTTGACCGTGTGAACAATACAGATACCTCAGAGCTGAAGGTGGAGGTGAAGGAAGAATATTTCACTGACGATATGGCCACGCTGGTGGGCTTGCAGAAGAAACTGGAGGCCGAGCTGCGTAGTGTTATCGGACTGGGCTTCAAGGTGAAACTGGTAGAGCCCAAGGGTATTGAGCGCTCTACAGGTAAGGCTAAGCGAGTAATTGATAATCGTAAATTGTAAATCGTAAATCGTCAAATTGTAAATATATACTATGTTAGCAAAACAATTATCTATTTTCCTGGAGAATAAGTCGGGCCGTCTGACTGAGGTGACCGACGTGTTGGGCGAGGCAGGTGTAAACCTCTCCGCTATGAGTATTGCCGATAACTCGGATTTTGGTATTCTGCGTTGTATCGTGAGCGATCCCGATAAGGCCTATCAGGTGCTGAAGGCCGCCCACTTTGCCGTAAAGATTACTGATGTGATAGGTTTCGTATGCCCCAACACTAGTGGCTCGCTGGCTAAGGTGCTGAAACACCTGTCTGATAACGGTGTGTTCATTGAGTATATGTACTCTTTTGCCAATGGTGATGTGGCTCATGTCATCATCCGTCCGACCGATCTGGAGAACTGCGAACGCATTCTGGCAGATAAGAAAGTTGACCTGTTGGCAGCAAGCGACCTTTATAGGCTGTAGCCTAAATGAGGAATGAGTAATCGACGAAGTCGCTTTGACCTTCAGGTCAAAGAAATGAGGAATGAGCAATGGGGAATGAGAAATGAAGAAATGTGGTGAGTTCTTAAAAAACGTTAAGTGACGGAAATTTCTCATTTCTCATTTCTCATTTCTCACTTATTCTCTGTACCTTTGCATTCGATTTTAGAAATCGTATGCAAAGGGGCGCTTAGCTCAGCTGGTTTAGAGCATCTGCCTTACAAGCAGAGGGTCGGGGGTTCGAATCCCTCAGCGCCCACACAAGAGAGAGTCCCGCGAGGGACTTTTTTGTTAGAGAGAAAGTATAGCTATATTTATAATAAGGTATAAAGAGAAAACAATGAAACTGGATGCACTAACCGCCATCTCGCCTATTGATGGTCGTTACAGAAACAAAACAGAACAATTGGCAGGATATTTTTCAGAGTATGCTTTGATTCGCTATCGTGTACGTGTGGAGATAGAATACTTCATCACGCTCTGTGAACTGCCCTTGCCCCAACTCGAAGACTTTGACCATCAGCTTTTTGAACCCCTGCGCGACATCTATCGTAACTTTACAGAGCAGGATGCTGCCCGCGTGAAGGAGATCGAGAAGACGACTAATCACGATGTGAAGGCTGTGGAGTACTTCATCAAGGAACAGTTAGACAAAATTGGTGATTTTGAAAAGTATAAGGAGTTTATCCATTTTGGGCTGACTTCACAGGATATCAATAATACCAGTGTGCCTCTTTCTATCAAGGAGGCTTTGGAAGAAGTGTACTATCCGATGGTGGAAGAGCTTATCGAGCAGTTGAACGACTATGCCGAGCAGTGGAAGAATGTTCCCATGTTGGCTAAGACTCATGGTCAGCCCGCCTCTCCCACACGCCTGGGTAAGGAGATCATGGTTTTCGTCTATCGTCTGGAAGAGCAGCTGCGTGCACTGAAGGATACCCCTATTACTGCAAAGTTTGGTGGTGCAACAGGTAATTACAATGCACACCACGTGGCTTATCCCCAGTACGACTGGCGTGAGTTTGGCAACAGCTTCGTCAGCGAGAAGCTTGGCCTGGAGCGCGAGCAGTGGACTACACAGATTTCGAACTACGACTGGATGGGTGCTATCTTTGATGGCATGCGTCGTATCAATACCATTATTATTGACTTAGACCGCGATTTCTGGATGTATATCTCGATGGAATACTTCAAACAGAAGATCAAGGCTGGTGAAGTAGGTTCAAGTGCTATGCCCCATAAGGTAAACCCCATTGATTTCGAGAATTCTGAGGGAAATATGGGTATGGCGAATGCCGTGCTGGGATTTTTGGCACAGAAATTGCCGGTTAGTCGTCTGCAACGCGACCTCACCGACTCAACGGTGCTGCGCAATGTGGGTGTTCCTATGGGCCATGCCCTGATTGCCATCCAGAGCACGTTGAAAGGCCTGCGCAAGCTGATTCTCAACGAGGCGAAGTTGCAAGAGGACTTGGATAACACATGGGCTGTAGTCGCCGAGGCTATCCAGACCATTCTGCGTCGCGAGGCCTATCCTCATCCCTATGAGGCACTCAAGGCACTGACACGTACCAATCAGAAGATGACAGAGCAGACCATTCACGAGTTTATTCAGGGATTAGAGGTCAGCAATGAAGTAAAAGAAGAATTAATGGCTATCACGCCAATGAATTATACAGGAATTTAAAAAAACATTATCAACAACACAAAAGAGAGAACCGTGAGGCTCTCATTTAACAATCAAAAAAGGATAGAAATTATGGAATTCGAAAACGACAAGAAAAACGAAGAGCTGTCTACTGAACAGCAGAACACATCAGGCCACGAGGGTGGTTATCAAGGTTATCGTCAGGGTCGCACACCGCGTCCACGTATTCATCAGCCAAGACCCTACACACCACAGGGTGGTTACAATCGCAATCAGAATCATGACGAGGAAGGCTTCCGTCCTGAGGGATTTGGTGCAGGCTTACAGAGTGCTGCTCCTCAGCGTGGTGGCTATCGTCCCCGTAATAATTATAATAATGAGGGAGGTTATCAGCCTCGTCCTCGTCAGCAGTATGGTCAGCAGGGTGGTTATCAGCAGCGTGGAGGCTATCAGCCTCGCCAGCAGGGTGGCTATCAGCCCCGTCAGCAAGGTGGTTACCAGCAGGGTGGCTATCAGCAGCGTGGAGGCTACCAGTCTCATCAGCAGGGTGGCTATCAGCCTCGTCAGCAAGGTGGTTACCAGCAGGGTGGTTATCAGCCTCGTGGTGGTTATCAGCCTCGTCAGCAGGGTGGCTATGGCTATCAGCAGCAGGGTGGCTATCAGCCCCGTCAGCAGGGTGGTTTCAAGCCCAAGCGTGGTAAGTATGATCCCAATGCCAAGTATTCGCTGAAAAAGCGTATTGAGTATAAGGAGGAGAACTTCGATCCCAATGAGCCCATCCGTCTGAACAAGTTCTTGGCTAATGCTGGTGTCTGCAGCCGTCGTGAGGCCGATGAGTTCATCCAGGCAGGTGTTGTCACCGTTAATGGTGAGATCGTTACCGAGCTGGGTACCAAGGTGTTGCGTACTGATGAGGTGAAGTTCCACGATCAGCCCGTAACTATGGAGAAGAAGGTCTATGTGCTGTTGAACAAGCCCAAGGATTACGTGACAACTAGTGACGATCCTCAGCAGCGTAAGACGGTGATGGACCTCGTGAAGGGTGCTTGTCCTGAGCGTATCTACCCTGTAGGTCGTCTGGACCGCAATACTACTGGCGTACTGTTGCTGACCAACGATGGTGACCTGGCTTCAAAGCTCACTCACCCCAAGTTCTTGAAGAAGAAGATTTATCACGTGCACCTGGATAAGAACGTGACTGCTCACGACATGCAGCAGATTGCTGAGGGTATCACGTTGGATGATGGCGAGATCAAGGCCGATGCTATTGAATACGCCAGCGATACAGATAAGAAGCAGGTGGGCATCGAGATCCACTCTGGTAAGAACCGTATCGTACGTCGTATCTTCGAGAGTCTGGGTTATAAGGTGACGAAGCTGGATCGTGTACAGTTTGCCGGACTGACCAAGAAGAATGTTCGTCGTGGTGACTGGCGTTACCTCACAGAAGAAGAGGTTGATCGCCTGCGCATGGGCGCTTACGAGTAATAACTAGTTAAACTAGTCGAACTAGTGATACTAGTTAAACTAGAAATACTAGTATATCTAGAAAAAAGAAAAATGAAAAGAACAAAGATAGTAGACGTGCTGCAAAGCACGGAATATGGAAAAGAAGTCTGCGTGAAGGGCTGGGTGCGTACGCACCGCAGTTCAAAGGCAGTAGACTTCATTGCCCTGAATGATGGTTCTACCATCAAGAATGTGCAGGTGGTTGTTGACCCTGCGAAGTTTGATGAGCAGTTGCTGAAAGACATCACCACAGGTGCTTGTATCTCCGCTGTTGGTACACTGGTGGAGAGCCAGGGTGCTGGTCAGAGCAGTGAGATTCAGGCTACTCAGCTGGAGATCTATGGTCTGTGCGACAATACCTATCCTATGCAGAAGAAAGGCCAGTCGTTTGAAGTGATGCGCAAGAATGCCCATATGCGTCTGCGTACCAACACCTTTGGCGCTGTGATGCGTATTCGTCACAATATGGCGATGGCTATCCACACCTATTTCCACGAGCATGGTTTCTTCTATTTTCACACTCCGCTGATCACAGCCTCTGACTGTGAGGGAGCAGGAAATATGTTCCAGGTAACCACCAAGAACCTCTATGACCTGAAGAAGGACGAAGAGGGAAAGATCATCTACGACGACGACTTCTTTGGCGAGCAGACCTCGCTAACCGTCTCTGGTCAGCTGGAGGGAGAGCTGGGCGCTACGGCCCTGGGTGCTATCTACACCTTCGGTCCTACGTTCCGTGCTGAGAACTCGAACACCCCTCGCCACTTGGCTGAGTTCTGGATGGTTGAGCCTGAGGTGGCCTTCCTTGACCAGGAAGAGCTGATGGACTTGGAGGAAGACTTCATCAAGTACTGTGTTCGCTGGGCACTGGATAACTGTAAGGACGACCTGCAGTTCCTGAACCAGATGATTGACAAGACGCTGATTGCCCGTCTCGAAGGTGTGTTGAAGGAGACCTTCGTCCGTCTGCCTTACACTGAGGGTATCAATATCCTACAGGAGGCTATCAAGAAGGGTAAGAAGTTCGAGTTCCCCTGCAACTGGGGCGACGACTTGGCTTCAGAGCACGAGCGCTACCTCGTTGAGGAGCACTTCAAGAAGCCCGTCATCATGACTGACTATCCACGTGCGTTCAAGTCGTTCTATATGAAGCAGAACGAGGCACAAGGCGAGGGAAGTGTTGGTTACAAGGGTGCTGTGGCTCCTGGTCCTACGATGCAGGGCACCGACGTGCTGTTCCCACAGATTGGTGAGATTATTGGTGGTTCTGTCCGTGAGGAGAGCTACGACAAGCTGATGTCGGAGATCAAGCGTCGTGAGATGGATATGACACACCTCTGGTGGTATATCGATACTCGTAAGTGGGGTAGCTGTCCACATGCCGGCTTCGGCTTAGGTTTCGAGCGCCTCATCCTGTTCGTAACGGGTATGCAGAACATCCGTGACGTCATCCCGTTCCCACGTACTCCAAAGAGTGCAGAATTCTAAACGAGGTTGATTCCTTGATCAGAAATAGTAATCAGTCGGCGACGGTATAAGTCGCCGATTGCTTTTTTATATACCTTCTTCGATACACCAAAGCGTGCAGCGATATCCTCTGCAGGACTCTTGTCACCCAGTTCGCAATAGCCGTCATGCTCTTGCAGGTAGTGCAACAGTTCATCAGCGAAATCGAGGCTTAGCTCATATCCGCTCTTCTTCTGATAACGTTCCACCTTAGCCGTTGCCATCAGTCGGTGTGTCTTTTCGTCCTCTAGGATATAGACGTAGTAACGCTGTCCTTTCACCATGCGTTGTTTCTGTTCACGGAAAGGACAGAACAAATCCTTCATCAGTCCCCAGTTGAGGAAAGCACCATATTCGTTGGTCCAGGCACACTCCAGCCAGGCAAATTCGCCCACCTTGGCTATAGGACGTAGCGTGGTTGCGACCAGTTTCTCGTCTTGGTCTAAGTAGATGAACACCTCTAACTGTTGGCCGATGGCAATGCCATCGGGTACGTAACGCGATGGAAGCAGAATCTCGCCATCGTCGCCACCATCGAGGTAAAGGCCGAAATCTACGCGTTTTACGACCTTCAGCGTATTATAGTCACCCAGTTTAATCATACGATTAGTCCGTCTTTGAGGTGAATAGTTCTGTCAGTAATCGCTGCCAGCTGTTCATCGTGAGTTACGATGACGAAGGTCTGTCCGAACTGGTCGCGCAGGTTAAAGAACAGTTGGTGCAACTCCTCTTTATTCTTGGAGTCCAGCGAACCACTGGGTTCATCTGCCAAAATGACAGCAGGGTTGTTCATCAAGGCACGTGCTACGGCAATGCGCTGTTTCTCACCCCCCGACAGTTCGTTGGGCTTATGGCTGGCACGATTGCTCAGTCCCATAAACTGTAGCAGTTCTTCTGCCCTGCGACGAGCCTCCTTGGTGGATGTTCCTGCGATATAGGCAGGTATCATCACATTCTCCAATGCCGTAAACTCAGGCAATAGCTGGTGGAACTGGAAGACGAAGCCGATATGGCGATTGCGAAAGTCGGAGAGCTTCTTCTGCGAGAGTTGGGTGGTATCGATGCTGTCGATACATACAGTGCCTGCGTCAGGACGGTCTAAGGTACCGATAATCTGTAGTAAGGTGGTCTTACCTGCACCACTGGGCCCCACAATACTGACGATCTCGCCCTTATTGATGGTAAGGTCTATGCCTTTCAGCACTTCCAATGTGCCAAAACTTTTTTTGATGCCTTTTATTTCTATCATTTCTTATGCTTGTTAATCCATTGTAGAATGGTATCGTAGATACTGCTCTCCTCCTGGTGCTGGGCAGCTGTGAATGTCATGCTCTCCTCCTTCTGTACGCCATACTGGTCGGGGAAGATAATCATGAGGTTCTTGCCTGCAAAGTGCTCTTGCAACTCGTTAGGCAGACGGTCCAGCGCGTTCTTATATGAGATGGTGCCTTTACGGGCAGTAATCACGACGAACATATGGTCTTCGCTGATCTGCTCCGCCAGTCTGGGTAGCTCGTTCCAATGCGCCATATAGGTGTATTCAGCACGGACGCTGGAATGATGGTTGTTGATATACTCACGAATCAGCTGTAGCGATTCCTCACGTCCATGAAACTGGATGCGACAGTCCAGATTGCTGGCCATGCGTGCCAGCCGTTCCAGCCAGCGGTGGAAGCCAGGCTCGAATTCAGCCCTCGACGGAACAGCCACCTGTATTCTGCGCAGTGTGTTCAGAGGCTGTACGAAGCGCGTCAGCACAATCTGTCGGTTCAATCCGTTATACAGACTTTGTATGAAGTCGCCCCAGAACTTAGGGTTTATCTCCGTGTGGACGTGCATTCCCATGATAATCTCTGATGCGCTAAACTCACGGAACGCATGCTTGATGCCATTGGCAATATTCGTGGCCAGTCGTACCTGCGTCTGCATCATGACTTCTACCGAGCTGGCGCGTTGCTGCAGGGTTTCCAGCAGTTGCAGACCCTGTTCACGATGTTTAGCCGCATTATTGTCATCGTACACCACGTTAAGTGCCACTAGTCCTCGATTCAGTTGCTGGTTGCGTACCATGATGGCCAGTTCCAGCAGTTGGGGAGCTATCTCTGGATATTTGACGCAGAGCAGTATTTTCTCGTCGTCTTCCTGCTGGGAGTTGGCAGTAAGTTGCTCGTTGTTAGAAAGAATAATCTGTTGGGCTGCCTTCTCTGTCATCAGGGTCGAGATGATACACGTGATGAGTATCATGATGACGACACCATTCAGCATCTCGTTGTTCACCAGATAGACACCAGGGCTGACCTCCAGTCGCATACCTACCATCACCATCGCAATGGCGCCAGCAGCATGTGCACACGTCAGACCAAACATCATGTGACCTGCTGATTTGGGTAAACGGAACAGCAGGCTCGACAGGTAAGCAGCTACAGCCTTTCCAAAGGTGCCAAAGAACGCTATCAGAGCCACTACAGCCAGCATGCGAGGTCCTTCAAACAGCGAGCCAAGGTTGATGAGCATGCCCACACCAATCAGGAAGTAGGGGATGAATATCGCGTTACCTATGAACTCGATACGGTTCATCAGTGGTGAGACATGGGGGATATACCTATTTAATATAAGACCAGCGATGAAAGCACCTACAATGCCCTCTACGCCAACAGCTTCAGAACAGGCTGCCGACAGGAACATCACGGAGAGCACAAAGATGAACTGCATCACAGCATCGCTATATCGACGCAGGAAATAGCGTGTCATCTTAGGTATCAGCCATATGCTGCCTGCACAGAAGATAATGAACTTCAGCAGGAAAAGTATCCAGAAGCCAAAACCCACATCCTCGCCATAGGCAGCAGCTAATGCCGCCAGCATCAGCAGTGCCATAAACAGCGACAGCATGGACGATCCCACGCTCAGCATCACGCTGGAGTTACGCTGCAATCCGTAACGACTGATGATGGGGTAGGCTATCAGCGTGTTCGACGCCATGATACATCCCAGAAGGAATGATGCTGTCGACGAATAGTCCAGCAGCCACATCGCCATGATATACGTTAACAGCAGGGGAATCAAGCACGTCAGCAGACCAAAGAATAGGAAGCGGTGCGAGTTTTTCTTTACGCTCTCCAAATCCATCTCCAGACCTGCCAGGAACATGATATACAAAAGACCCACTTTTCCGAAAAGCTCGAACGAATCGTCGCGGTTCAGGATGTTTAGTCCGTGTTCGCCTATCAGCACGCCAGCCAGCACCATTCCGATGATATGCGGAATGCGCAGTTTACCCATGATGATAGGGGCAAACAGGATGATCAAGAGCACGACAAAGAAGATGAGCGTCGGGCTTTGTATAGGGAAATAAGCGGTCAATAGCGTCATATTGTTTGCAAAGGTACTAATTTTTTGGCACGGATGACACGGATTACGCGGATTTTTTGTAATTTTGCAGCCAAAATTCGAACTATATTAGAAAAAGGTAAGATGAAAGTTGCAATTGTTGGCGCCTCAGGTGCCGTAGGTCAGGAGTTCCTGAGACTTCTTGACGAGAGAAATTTCCCTATGGACGAGTTGGTTTTGTTTGGTTCAGAGCGTTCTGCCGGTACCAAGTACACTTTCCGTGGCAAGGAACTGACCGTCAAGCTGCTTCAGCACAACGATGACTTCAAGGATGTCGACATCGCCTTCACCTCAGCAGGTGCTGGTACGTCGAAGGAGTTTGCTGAGACCATTACGAAGTATGGTGCCGTGATGATTGACAACAGTTCTGCTTTCCGCATGGACGACGATGTGCCCTTGGTGGTTCCTGAGTGTAATGCTGAGGATGCGCTGAAGCGTCCTCGTGGCATCATTGCCAATCCCAACTGCACTACTATTATGATGGTTGTCGTGCTCCAGCCTCTGGAGAATCTCTCGCACATCAAGCGCATCCACGTATCTTCTTATCAGAGCGCTTCTGGTGCAGGTGCTGCCGCTATGGCTGAGCTTCAGCAGCAGTATAAGGAGATGGTAGAAGACGGCGAGGTAAAGACCATCAAGAAGTTCCCCCATCAGCTGGCTTATAATGTCATTCCTCAGATTGACGTTTTCCAGCCCAACGGCTACACGAAGGAGGAGATGAAGATGTACAACGAGACGCAGAAGATTATGCATACCGATGCCAAGTGTTCGGCTATGTGTGTACGTGTCAGCTCGTTGCGCTCTCACTCAGAGAGTGTATGGATTGAGACAGAGCGTCCCATCAGCGTTGAAGAGGCTCAGAAGGCTATCGCTGCTGCTCCTGGCTGTACGCTGGTCGACGATCCCAGCACGCTGACTTATCCTATGCCTCTGGATACTGCTGGCAAGGACGATGTCTTTGTAGGTCGTGTTCGCAAGGATCTCTCTGACGAGAATGGTCTGACCTTCTGGCTCTCTGGCGACCAGATTCGTAAGGGCGCTGCCCTGAACGCTGTTCAGATTGGCGAGTACCTGATTAAGGTTGGAGATGTAAAGTAAACGTTATTTGACGCAATACTTCTTCCCATTTCGTATATAGAGACCTTTCGCAGGTTGCCCGTTCAGTCGACGTCCTTGCAGGTCATAATACGAATCATCGGAAATCTTTTCACTAGCGACTTCGTGAATTCCAGCGGGGTCGCTATTTGTTTTTACTAGTTTGCCACTGGCCCAAATCTCGAAATAGCCAACAGTTCCGTTAAATGGGATGTTTCGACTTACAACACCATATATCTGTTGCGTTTTTGGTAAAGTAAAGGTCGTGGCAGAGGCGTCTTCCCAATCGCTCCATAGCGTCATCCCCTCCAGCTGACTTGTTTCAATGTTTTCAGAGAGTAGGTATATATAGCGATGAGTGCCGTCAATGCCTGCTCCACCACCGATGGGAAGATATTTTGAAGCCTCCTCTTGGTATTCCTCAGAAGAAGCGGGAGTTGTGGCATCCAATATCCATCCCAAGCGCAATTTCTCTCCATCTCGCTCTATAGCGACCTTCCAATCCATAGGATACGCCTTGCTACCTCGGGTAAAGAAATTATCAGCGTGACAGGTGAGATAGCTGTTGTCCGTAGAAAGGGTGGCAGCAAAGGGAATGTTTTCCTCTCCGCCATCAAAGGGACTTGTTTTGAAGGTCCAATTACCAGCGAGCTCTTGGGCGATGATAGGGCTGACATGGAATGTCAGCATGCAAAATAAGATGAGTGTTGTTATTTTTTTCATTGTTGTTATCTTGTTTTTTAGAATGTACATCCGATAGCTATACCATAGGTGGTATGGCGCTTGCCTCCATATTCGCTGAACAGTTCGTTGGCCTTGCGATGGTCAACAGAGGCACTGCAGTGAGTCTTCAGACGAGTGCCAGGGAAGATAAAGGCATATTTGACACCCAACCCGATGTTATATTGGGCGGCAGTCAGGTACTGGTATTCCTGCCAGAGGAAGGCATTCATCGTGGCAGGAGCAGTCTGTTTGCTGCTGGGGGTAACGAAAGTGCCATCCTCGAAGGGTTCACCACTGCCTTTCTGGAAACCACCATTCACGCTAACTGTCCAAACACCTTTCTGACACACGAAGTTACGCATGCAACGGAGCTCCATCGCATTGTAGCTTAGCTGTTGCTGACGGTAGTAGGGGAAGAGGTAGGCCTGTTGCTGGCGTTGCATCCAGTGGTAATTGGCTGCAATAGTCCATGTGGGCAACTCGCCATTGATGCCCCAATACAAGGTATAGCCTATGTTGAGGTCTCTCCATCGCTTGTCGCCCGTCTCTGTAGGGTCATAATAATCAAAATAGGTGGCCCCGTTCTGATTGGTGAGCGCTCTGAAGGTCTCTGCTTTGTTGTTCACCTTCTCCTGAGCGAAGGAGAAGTCGAGGCGATGCCTCGACGTACTAGAAAGACGATGAGCGAGGGAGAGAGAGGCCTTGGTGATGTCGCGTGTATGGTTGGTATAGGTAATCGTGTAGGGCGACTTTCGTCCGTAGTAACCCGTACCATGACTGAAGGTGATGCTACCAAAGACAGAAAGCCCTGACATCGGCAGCACCTCTATCTGTGCGGAGCCGCCATGAGCATCCTCAAACAGAGGCATCTCACGCGTTTTATCCGTATATCCCTCGTTACCAAACTGTTCTACGGCACCCATGAACGAGCCATAGTCGATCAGCGTCTTATACACCTTCTCGCTCTTTCCATAGGTGGCAAATTCCAGGCTCTCCGTGTTGCGATGGTAGTTATAGTCGGCTCCCACGTTCAGCCAAGCGGTGATGGGAGCATAGACGCCTGCCGTCACGCTCAGGTCCATCAGCTTGTTCTTATGGCGCAAGTCCTTATACTTCGCGTAGTTGGCAGAAGTGTAGTCGATGCGGGCTCCCAATGAGATGCCCTGATAGACGTCAACGCCAAAGCCACCCGTCAGCTTATAGGTGTCGCGATGCTTCTTGCCTGCATTGGTCAGCGAGTCTTCTGTCAGATTGAAGGGCTTGCGTGTGGGGTCGATGAAGGCCGAGCCCGTCATGTTCTTGCCGCTCCAGTTGTTGTAGCGGATAGCGCCGAAGAATACGGTACGCGCATTCAGACGGTAGATGGATTCGATATGGACATCAGCCTCCAGCGTGTTCGACGACTGGTAGTAGTCGACAAAGCTGCCATTGCCTTTTGTCAGCGATGCTTCTGCCTCTACAATGTTCTGCGAGGCAAAGCGCGTCAGGGCTGCATTGTTACGCCCCGTCAGCCATGCGTCCTGTTGCTTCACAAACTGGTAGTCGCGCAGTAGCAGGGAGTCCTGTGCGGGGGTTGGGCTGACATGGAATGCCAGCATACCAGTGAAGAGGATGGGTGTTATTCTTTGAGTGAGCATCTTTGTCTTTCGTGAAAATCGTTGGTTGAATTGTTCGTGTCCTGATAGATGATGTGGGCTCCGTTCTTGAGCGAAGCTTCAGCATCAATGCTGCTGGGGTCTGTGCTGCCGTCTACACCTAACTGATAGTTGTAGACCAGTTTCCCCGCATTCTCCTCCAGTGCCTCTGTGGCCTGCTGGTCTACGTTGCGATAGAGCGTATGTCCATGTCTGTTGGTCAGCCACACATAGCCTGCATCGATGTCGGCAGTCAGTCGCTTCAGGCTACCCTCCTTATAGTCAGAAGAGAATACCTCTATGGCATCGACTATCCAGTCGTTGGGTACCTTGGCACAGGCGTTGGTCTGTTTGACATCGCCACCGCTATACCAAAGGTTTTCCGAGTTGGTGCAGTATTCGCGAGGGTTTGTACCCTCAGGAATCTGGAACACCACGAAGGCAGGCGACGACATGCTGAAAGGCCATCCGTTGCCTAGTCCCATGATGACTGCCTTCAGGTAATGGCTGCTGGGGATGAGTGCCGACGGGGTGGGATAGTAGTTCGTATTGTAATAGCCGCTCTCGGGGTCGTACATACAGTAGTAGTCGGCATTGGCATAGTTAACGGATGCGCTGACAGTCTGCGTATTGTCAATGGCACCACAGATGTTGACCACCACCTGCGAGTAAGGCTCGATGGTCAGCGTGTTGGGGAAGTACCACACACCATTCCAACAGGGAATGAACCCCTCAGCCTCGTAGGTCAGCTTTCCGTCGTCAGTGTAGTTCCTGTTGTTGGCATGGGCGTTGGCTGGCGCACAGAAACCCATGCACAGATTGCTCAGCGACACAGCCTGATCGCCATTGTTATAGAGAATAAAACTCTTGTCGTATTGGAAGAAGGTGACGCCATCGTCCTTCATGCATCCGCCATTGTAGAGCTCTTTGATGACCACTTGGCTGGTTCTGGCCTTTCTCATCTCCATGCTGACAGGGGTCGACACGTCCTTGCGAACGGCAATCTGGCCCGATGTGCCGTTGTAGATGTAATAGACGTTATGCCCCGTCAGTTCTTTCTTCGTGGCGGTGGCTTCATAGATGCCGGGGGTGACGCTGAAAGTTGCCGTACCCTCTGCGTTCGTTTTCTCGATAAAGATGCTGTTGGTCTGGGTGTTGCGCAGCTGCACCTCAAAGCCTGCCTTGCTGTCGGATATGCCTGACAGGCTGATGACCACTTTGCCCAGTGCGATGTCGGCTGATGTGGTCTCTACCTTGTCGCTACAGGCCATGAGCAGGCAGATGGTGCATAGGAGTGATAATATCTTTTTCATAACTTCAGTCTTAATGAGAGTCCGTAATAGTAGCTGGGGATATAGCTGCTTGAGAAGAGCGAGGTCTCCAGGTCAGTCTGCGACGAGTGTACCGTCTTCATGTTGTTGAGGAAGTTGTTGGCATAGAACGACAGACTGACGTGGTCGCCTATCTCCTTGGTAATGCTCAAGTTAGCTGAATAGTAGCTGCTGATGCGGTTGGGATTCATCATGTAGGGATAGTTGGTGCGCACCACCAGTTTGGTCAGGTCGTTATACAGCGTAGGGTCGTTCTCCTTGGCCCAGAGGAACTTCTCAGCAAAGGGGATGCGTTCGTCAGGATTGTCCCATGTGGAGTAGTATTCCGGATAGATGGCTACATACTGGTTCTCGCTGCTTCCATCGTAGGACTTGCCGGTATAGTCGTTCTTGTCGGCCAGCACGATGCCTCGAGAGCCATCCTCAAACTCGCTCAGTGAACGGCGGTAGTTGTAGAGCGAGCATTCTATGCGCAATGCTACGATGAGTCGTAACTTGGGAATATGTGTGGTGATGGTGCCGTTCAGATTCAGCTGCTTCGACAGCGCACCGTTGGAAACGGATGCATTGGCTATAGTGCCTGCCGAGGTGACATTGCTGCCTCGGTAATAGCCCACATATTGGTACAGCTCGCCATTCGACATCGTGGCGTTCGAGGTGGGCATGTCAGCAAACAGCACATCGTCGATGCCCTTGTAATAGTAGTAGTTACCATCCAGACGGATGCTGGTGCGCAGGGCTTTGATTTGCTTGAAGTCTACTATCCATTCCAGTCCGTAGCGGTCCAAAGGCGAGGCATTCACATATTTGGCGTTGGTCAGGTAGGTCTTACGCGTGTTGTAGGCCAGATCTATAGGCTGCTGGGCCCCAGTGGCGTCGCTCACGGTGACGACACCCGTCTGCTGGTTGATGCTGTAGGTGCGGTTGGCCAGGTCGATGCTCACTCCGTCGAGCGACGAGGGTGGGGTGTACTTATAGCTGAACGGCGTGTACAGATGGGTAGCCATATAGGGGTTGTATGTGCGATGGTGGAAGGCTGACACGGAGATGCGCGTTCCTTTCAGGTTCATCTCGAAACCGATGTCCGTCTGGTGTGTCGACTGCCATTTCAGGTCTGGGTTATAGACAGCCTTCGACGGATAGGTATGATAGGCATAGAGCGAGGTGTTGTCGCTGGTGCTGGGCGAGCTGAATGCCAACAGGTCGCTATAGGCAGGCGACGGATAGAGCACCTGGAATGAAGGCAGCTTGACGCTCTTTCCCCATCCTGCATGGACGATGAAGTCGGTGACGAGTTGCTTCTTGCGGTTCTGCCAGAAGATGTAGCGTCCGTTAAAACGAGGCGACAGGCTGCTCACCGTTCCATAGTCGGAACCACTGATCATCGTGATGTCGTTGCGCAGTCCGGCAGTCAGTTCCAGCGTCGACAACTTGCTGGTGGGGATGCTCACTTTCTCCTCAGCGTACAGCGCCACATTATTCATCGCAGGCAGCGCGTCGTAGCGGTATTCGCGCCAGGTCGGGGCGTAGCGCATATCCTCATAGTAAGTGCCTCGACCGTTGTTCTTGCTGCCTGTCAGCTCGGCACCAGCCATCAGTCGGCTCATGACCTTGCCAAAGCGATGCGTCCAGTCGGCCTTCAGGCGCACGGCATAGCTCAGGGGCTTGGAGTCCTGGTATTGCATGACGTGCCAGTAGCCCGTAGGTCCTAAAATGATGTTCGCATTGGGATCCTGGTCGTATGGTGTGGCTATGAAGTAGCCTTCCTCCAGCGTGTGGATAAGGGGCTGTGTGGAGGCGCTGCTGGCGTGAGCATAGCTCTGGTAGCGCTTGTCGGCATACGACAGCGAACCACGCAGCGACAGGTTGGTAATCCAACTCTTGTTCAACAGCCAGTTCAGGTCGAAGTTCGCACGCAGCGCATTGTCGCGCGACTTGGTATAGTCGTCCAGCTCGTTGTCGGGGTCGGCCTCTGCGTTGTATCCTCCGATGTTGCCCGTCACTCCGACATTCAGCGTCAGGGGTGTCGTGTTCTGCATGAAGATGTTCATGTAGTTCAGCGACAGGATGTTACGCTGATAGGCAGTATAGGGCGACGCGATGTTGCTGTTCGAACGGGCACGCTCGAACGAAGCGTTCAGCACACCATTCCTGCCACCTAGGTCGAAGCCTTTGTTGACGGCTATCTGATAGGTGTGCTGGTTAATCTTGCCCTCAATGATGAAGGGCGACTTACCCTTGCGGGTGTTCACCTTGACGACACCATTCGACAGGTCGCCGTATTCTACCGATGGGATACCCGTCACCACCTCTACCGACTCGATGTTCGACGTGCTGAGCGTGCGTGTTGAGGCTCCCGTGGTCTCGCCCATCTCGCCATTGTTGTTCATCCGGATGCCGTCCACCTCGATGGCGGTACCAAACGAGGCATTACCTTTCTCCGACGAGCCGCTGCGCAGCGCCATGCGGTTGTCGTTCATCAGCGTGGGGTTGATGGTCTTGCCACCAGGCATCAGCGTGGTGATATCACCAATATTGAGTAGTTGCTGGTTGTCCAGCGTCGTGCGGTCTATGGTGTACGATGTGGTCGACTCGTCCGACTTACGCTTCGCCGTCACCGTCACCTCGTCCAGTTTCAGGCTCTCCTGCTTCATGGTGAAGCGCAGTCGAGGCATGTCCCTGACAATGTTCAGCACGATGTCGCGCTTAGCATAGCCCAGACATTGGATGGTCAGCGTGGCCTTGCCCATAGGCACGTTCTTGATGCTGAAAGCACCCTGGGCGTCAGTGATGGCCCAGAATCCGTTCTCCTTCATCAGAATGGAGGCAAACTCCACGGGCTTTCCGTTCTGCTCGTCGGTAATCCGTCCTGCCATCGTCACCGTCTGGGCTATCAGGCCGACTGGCAGTAAGAGCAGTAGCGTCAATAGTATCGATAGTTGTTTCTTCATACACCTTGTTTATAATAGCGGCTGCAAAGTTACGAAAAGTCGAGAGCAAAACAAAAGAACTTGTTCTTTTTTTTGCCGAGACGGAGTAACTTCGCGACTCAGGCCGCAAAGTTACTAATTATTCTTTGAAATACCAATACCTACATGTAGGTATACATGAAAAAAAGTTGTTTTTCTCTTTTCTTTTCTCCCTTTTTCTTCGTACCTTTGCGCACAAACTTAACAAATAAACGCGTATTTTGTATGAAGATGAAGCAAAGAATAATATTAGGTGTCTTATTCCTAACCGTAGCGACTAGTATGTTGGCACAGGCTCCTACAGCCCTGTGGGGTAAGTCGGTGCAGACTGCAAAAACCACAGGTGGCAGCGATATTCAAATGGCGCCTGATGGTGGCCTGTATGTGATAGGTAACGCTTCTACGCGTACAGAGGAAGAATTTGTGACGTTAGGCTCCGATAATATTGCGCCAGGTTCGCTTTATCGAGGAACGAATGAGAACTCGAGTGTTCAGATGGTTTTCCTGACCAAGCTCAGTGCTGACGGACAGCCTCAGTGGACTGTATATTCGAAGGATGCAGATGTCATGAGCAATTCGATGTTCCTGCAACCCACGAGTGATGGTGTCGTAGCCTTTTTAGCCTTGCGCCATGTCGAGAAGGGTAGTACGCACTCTCCTTATTTCGTGGATGCAGCAAGTAATAAGTTCAGCCTTGACTGGGTACAGGAGACTGACGATGCCAAGCGCTATTACATCGGTGTTGTGATGAAGTTGAACAATGACGGTGCTATACAGTGGGTGCGCCAGATACAGGCAGAACATGCCGTAAGTACAACGGGAATAAACCCCTATGCGCTGACTAAAGATGATGCAGGAAACTTGTATCTGGCTGGTCAGCAACGTACGGAATTATCATTAAGTAAGAGTGATTTGTCGGAGGTAAAGATAGCTCCGCATAATATCCCTGACGGTTGGAATGGCACCGATTCGGCTGGCGACCTCTTTGTCATCAAACTTGATTCTGATGGATACTATCTGAATCACTTGCAGACGGAGGACAGTTCAAAGTTTGTGTCGTTGTTGGACATGAAATATGCCAACGGAAAACTGTATGCAGTGGGCTATGTCGTGCCCTCGGCAGACAATCATAGCATCTCGCTGGGAGGTCGGACGATGGCGCTCTCTGCCAACAACAATACCATGCCGTTCTCTGTCTGTCTGAATACCGATCTGACGGCCGATTGGGCTCAAGCCTATGAGTCGAGTACCACAGGGTTTACCATGCAGCAACCTACCATACATATCAATAAAAATCATATTTGGTGGGCTGGCATGGGTGCAACATCTTTGACGACTAAGACAGGCAAGAGCCTGGTCATTGGCGAGAATATGAACCGCGTGAGCACGCTGCTTAAGATTGACGCAGCGAATGGCGACTTGTTAGACGGTTATCTGAAGCCTCTTTTCCAGACGGGCTACTTCGCTCTGTTGGAGGATACCGAAGGTTATATCTATGCTTCTGGCTATGCGGGAGTGCTGACAAGCAAGACCAATCCTAATGAACGCAAAACGACGGGTTCAATGTATATGGATAAATTCAATTCTGCCGACCTGACAGCCCCCGTTAGCTCATGGGATGACATGATCAAGTTTGTTGGCGGACCAACGGGTATTGCCTTTACCGAGACAGGCCGTTTCTACACCTTAACCCGTTCACAATCCATTGATAATCCACTGATGGGTAGCAGCGTCAATACGGGCCAGACCACTACAAACTTTAGCATCAACATCTGCGCCTTCCAGCTGCCTGTCACTCCTGTAACCGCTATCCGTTCTATCGAGAACATCTACCGTTCCGATGGTTACTATTACAACCTCAACGGCCAGCGTGTGGAACATCCCACCAAGGGTATTTACATCATCAATGGTAAGAAGGTTCTTGTCAAATGACTTCCCCGAATTTAGTATGATACTAAAGCCCGTTTAGTATCATACTAAAGGCTCTTTGGTATCATACTAAAGAGTGTCTTGCACCATATCGCATTGCGGATAGTATATGGGTGGCAAAAAAGGAGTCCAGCAGAGTAGGACCTGCGTGGACTCCTTTGTTTATGGCGATTAATCGATTATTTGTTTACTCCTCAGTAGGAATATAGAACCAAGTATCAGGAACGCTCTGACGCTCGGTCATCCAGGCCTGAGTGGGCTCAACAGCGATGATCATAGGAGCTTCGCCAGCCTTGGGGAATACGACGTTGTTGTAGACGGTAGTATTCTCTGCCTGCTTCACCTTGACGCCGATGTTGTGCAGGTTCTTGTCCCATCCGCTAACTTCGTATTTCTCTTCGATGTCTGCACCCAGCACACCTACATGCTCAGCAAGCTCGGTGTTGCCAATGGTCAGTATGAAGGGCAGCGTGCCACCCAGATGACGGATAACGGCCTCCTGACGCTTGCCAGAGTCGGTCCATCCGGTGAGTATACCGTTGGTGAATACAGCGTGAGAGCTCTGGATTTCAGATACGTCTACGACGATGTCGTTGAAGTCGAAGTCGTTGGTAGAACCGAGGTCCTCAATCATATAGCGAACAGTGCTCTTACGCTCGATGGTTGTTTCCTCGGTGATCTCTATGATGCCGGGAACTTCGGGCTTGCCGTAAATCATGAATACGACGTCGTTCATGTCGTTGTCTGATTTCACGCCCTTCGAGGGGTTGTCGTAAACGTCCTCACAACCAATAATCATCACCTGGTTGTCCTCGTCGATGTTGGCAGGGCGAGGGCAGTCTTTGATTGACAGCATCATGCCGTTGAGTGAAGACATCTGGCTGTTCAGGGTATAGTTGTATTTTGAGTTGGTTACCTTTGTAATGGTGAGATAGAAGTACATCTCTACATCCACAGGTACATTGCTGAACGTATAGGTCCTAGCTTTAACGGCAGCAGCATTTTCGGTGTTCTTGTACAACTCGTTGGTGGAAACAGACTCTACGGTCTGCCAATCGCTGTTCGCATTCTTCTTGATCCAAACGTCCTGACCTTTCTCCCATACCTTGAAGTCTACTCCGTCGATGACAGCGTGGAGTTCCCATACGGATGAGGCTTGGCCCTGGAAGATGGGAACGATGGTGAAACTGTTGCCTGGGGTCTTCATGTAGAAAGGCTTACCCAGACTACGGTTGTCATTGCCGTCCTTCAGCTTGTTTTTCATCCAGGTCAGCGTGTTGTTGTCGACCTCGTAAACGTCACCTTTGGCCACCTGGTACTCGGCTGCACGTGCAGCGCGTCTTCCACCCTGGCCTGATGTAGGCAGGCTATATGCTTCGTTCTTGTTGCTGAAATCCCAACTCTGGTTAAGACTTACGTTGCTGTACTTCTCCACGAAATTTGCTGCATACTGCGCTTTCGTGTCTTTCTCTTTGGCCTGCTCGTCATACAGGTCTTTGTTCTGACATGCTGCCAATGACAGGACAGCCAGCATGACTAGTGCTACTTTCTTCATTTTTCTCTTTGGTTTAATGGTTATTAACTTTATACTATCAATTTGACTGCAAAATTATATATAGATAAGGTAAAATTGTTCTATTTGGTGTAGAAAACACCCTTTTTATCCTAAAAACTTGATATAAATCATTCCGTTGTGCGCGCAAACAACAGAAAAGGAGTCCGGCAGGGTGGGACCTGCGTGGACTCCTTGTTTCGATTCGTCAACAACCGATTACTTCAGCGACCAGCCCTTGCGGAGGTGGAAGTCGGCAGTAGAGTTGTTGGTGTCCTGATAGATAATCTTAGCACCGTTCTTGGCAGAAGCAGCAGCGTCGATGCCACTGGGGTCGGTAGTACCCTCTACACCATCAGCATAGTTGTAAACCAGCTTTGCGATATTGTCGCCATAGTTGACAGTAGCCTTCTCGTCGATGTTACGATAAGCAGAGTACTGCTTGTTGCTGTTGTAAAGGCCATAGCCGGCATCGATATCGGCAGTAAGACGCTTAAAGCTCAGGTCGAGCATGGTAGAGCGATAGGTCTCAACACCATCGATAACCCAGCTCTTCTTGATTTTTACGCAATAGTTGGCTGCGGTCTCTTTACCACCATCGTAGTAAACGTTGGTCTTGTCAGCGCAGTAGGTTTTGGGGTCAACACCCTCGGGGAACTGGAACAGTACGAAGTTGGGACTCATGATGCTGACAGCCC
Organism: Prevotella sp.; assembly: GCA_015060535.1. Taxonomy (GTDB): domain Bacteria; phylum Bacteroidota; class Bacteroidia; order Bacteroidales; family Bacteroidaceae; genus Prevotella. The sequence goes on along the minus strand of SUYH01000006.1, from coordinate 38,305 downwards.
AAGCGTTACCCAATCCGAAAATGGCACCCTTCCAGTAGTTGGCGGTAGGAATGCCCTCGAAAGGAGCAGGGTAGGCATTAGGGTTATTATACTGGCTCTCAGGCTCGTACATGGCGTAGTAAGAAGGGTCAGCCAGATTGATAGCATCAGGGGCAAGGGCTGTGTGGTCGATAGCACCATTGATGGCTACAACGGCATCAGAGAAAGGAGCTACGGTGATGCTGGGGATATACCAGATAGCATACGTCATAGGCAGCCAGTCAGCGTTCTCATAAACCAGCTTGCCGTCCTTGTCATAGTTGCCGTTGTTGGCATGGGCGTTGCCTGGAGGAACGGTACCGATGGCCAGATTGGTCGCTGTGATGGGCTTGCTGCTGTTGTTGTAGAGCACGATGGCCTTGCACCAGCCGTACGACTTGCCTTCAGTAGTCTTGAAACCACCACCTACGTTGAATTCCTTGATAATCAGATTGCCCTTGACATCGGTGTTGTCAACGACAGGACTACCAGCATTGTCCTCCTTGCTACAGCTGACCAGACCAATGGTCATGGCGGCTGCAATCATCAGAAAATTGAGTTTTTTCATTGCTTGTAATGTTTTAAATGAATATAAGAAATGTGTTATTGCTTCTTCTCTTTTTCGTCGCAGACGTGGGGCTTGGGCACAACGGCCTGAATGCCAGCCTTCTGAATGTCCTCCAACAGCTTCTCGGCACTGATGTCCTTGACGATATAGGTGACGGCTAGCGACTTGCGACGAGCATTGGCATTGACATCCTCGACACCATCGATGGCCAGCACGGCATCGATGTTATCCTGAGTAGCAGCCTCGGCAGGGATGTTGTAGTAGGCCCAGGCTACCTTGTCGCTGGTGTAGTAGTTGACAGGGGTGTAGCCTATCTTGTTGATCAGTGTGCGGATGGCAGCCTTGTCGGTGCGGTTGGCATCATAGCGGATAAACATGTAGTGCTTGTCCAGATGGGGAGCCATGGAGTCGATGCCCTCCTGCTTGGAGAGACGGTCCATGATACGGTCGGAGCACTTCTTGCAGTGCATGTCGTCGATGCGCAGGTTAAGATCGCGAAGAATAACATCGGCAGGACTGTAGGGGCTGACGGCATAGCGCTTCGTAGCATTCAGATGAGCACAGATAGAGTCGGCGCTGGTCTTCGTGGCATCAAAAGCAACGGTGGCAGTGCGACGCTCCAGGTTGATCTGAACACCGGCAACACCAGCGTCCTTGCGCAGGATGGTTTTTACTTTGCGAGCACAATTCTCGCAGTGCATGTCCTTGATGCAGACGGTCAGTGTGTCGGCCGCTGAAGCTGCCTGTAGCGTGGCAGCAGTCATCACCAATAATAAAATCCTTTTCATATACTTTGTGTTTGATTATACAGCAATAAGCGCTGCAAAGGTACAAAAAATATATGATGTACGCAATACCTAATAATGATGAAGCATAAATTTCTTTAGAAATATCTTTTGTTCTTCTCTCTTTTTTTCGTAACTTTGCAGCAAAATTAAAGCAAAAGGTATGAAAAAAATCATAATGATTGCCTTGATGGCAATTGTTACATGGACGGCAGAAGCCCAGAATACGCTTCGTGAGAACGGTACATTGACACTGCAACCCAAGATTGGTGCGGGCTTCGGCTATCTCTCAGGTAAAGTAGATATGACGCCTGGAGACCAGCGAAGAATCAGGACTGGTATCGTGTTGGGGGTAGAGGGTGAATATTATGCTACAGGGTGGCTGGGTATAACTGCAGGTATCAACTATGCGATGCAGGGCTGGAAATATGAAGCCCCCCATGTCACTACGGTGACGAAACTGAATTATATCAACATTCCCCTCGTTGCTAATTTCTATCCTGTCAAGGGCTTCGCTTTGAAGGCTGGCGTACAGTTTGGATTCTTGCTGACGGCTAAGCAAGATGAGGACGATTGGAAGAGCAATGCGGAGAAATTTAATTTCGCCATTCCTGTCGGACTGTCCTATGAGTTCAGGAACTTCGTCATTGACGCTCGTTATAACTTCGCTGTCTCGCCTGTTAATAAGGATAGAACCGACGATAACAGGTGGCGTAGCGACCTGATACAACTGACCTTAGGATATAAGTTCGCACTCTGATGGTATTGAAACGCCCGACATGGCTGCAGCGACTGCATGACTGGCGGACTGAGCACGTGAGCGATAAGATGTTCCTGCTCATCCTGGCATTCATGGTGGGATTATTGTCGGCTGTGGCTGCCTTCGTGCTGCATGGGCTGATCAACCAGATTGTGGCCTTGCTGACGGGAAAATTTGCAATTGACAGTTACAACTGGCTATATCTGGTATACCCAGTAATAGGTATTTATCTGACGTCGCTTTTCGTGCGCTATGTCGTCAAGGATAACATTTCGCACGGCATAACACGTATCCTTTATGCCATCTCGTCGAACCGTTCAAGGCTGAAGGCGCACAACACCTGGTCGAGTGTCATCGCATCGGCTATCACCATCGGATTTGGTGGTTCGGTGGGTGCTGAGGCGCCTATCGTGCTGACAGGATCGGCTATTGGCTCTAATCTGGGCCAGCTGTTCCGTCTGGACAACAAGACGCTGATGACGCTGGTGGGGTGTGGTGCTGCAGGTGCTATAGCAGGCATCTTCAAGGCTCCGATAGCTGGCTTGGTGTTCACGCTGGAGGTTCTGATGATTGACCTGACCATGGCTTCGCTGCTGCCTATCCTGGTGAGTTGTGTGACGGCAACGTGTTTTACCTATATATTTAGTGGCAATGCCGTGCTTTTCTCCTTCCATCTCGATTCCGACTGGACGGTACAGCGCGTGCCGGCCTCTATTCTGTTAGGAATCAGCTGTGGACTGGTCAGCCTCTATTTTATCCGCACGATGAACGCCTGCGAGGATATGTTTGCGAAGTTCAAGGACAAACCTTATGTCAAGTTGGTCATAGGAGGTGTCATACTGAGCACACTCATCTTCCTCTTCCCTTCGCTATACGGAGAAGGATATCATGCCATCAACCTGTTGCTGAACGGTAAGACGGAGGCAGACTGGAATCAGATACTCTCAGGTTCGCTGTTCTATGGGCATAGTGAGTACCTGATATTATACATCGGACTCGTGCTCCTGACCAAGGTGTTTGCCACATCGGCTACCAATGGTGGTGGCGGCTGTGGTGGTACGTTTGCTCCGTCGCTGTTTATCGGATGCTTCACAGGATTCCTCTTTGCCCGTCTGTGGAACATCCACGAGATAGGAGTCTATGTGCCTGAGAAGAATTTTTCCCTGCTGGGTATGGCTGGCGTGATGTCGGGTGTGATGCATGCCCCATTGACTGGTATCTTCCTGATAGCCGAGATTACCAGTGGCTATAACCTGTTCATGCCACTGATGATTGTTTCTGTGGCTGCATACCTGACCATCATTATCTTCGAACCTCATAGCATTTATGGCATGCGACTGGCGCGTCAGGGCAAGCTGGTGACTCACCATACTGACCATGCCGTGCTGACGCTGATGAGTCTTGACTCCGTGATAGACCGTGATTATCAGGGGGTGGATCCTGACATGGAACTGGGGCAGATGGTGCATAAGATCAGCCGTTCGAAAAACAGTGTATTGCCAGTAACCGATGCGGCAGGTACGCTACTGGGTGAAATCAATATCCTGAAGATACGCCATGTGGTGTTCCGTACGGAGCTGTATCACCACTTCAAGGCATCGCAGCTGATGGTAGAACCAGCTGCCGTGCTCAGTGATGGGACGAAGATGACGGAGGTGATGAAAACCTTTGAAAGAACGCAGGCCGACTGGTTGCCTGTGCTGGATTCGGAACGTCATCTGAAGGGGTATATCTCGCGCAAGCGAATGTATGATATGTATCGCAAGATGGTACATGACTTTAGCCAAGACTAATCAATGAAGAAAGAAGATCTTAGAATTGTATTTATGGGAACACCAGAGTTTGCAGTGGAGACGCTGAAGGCACTGGTAGAGAAAGAGTATAACGTGGTGGCTGTGGTGACTCAGCCCGACAAACCTGTAGGCAGACACCAGACGGAGATGCAACCCTCGGAGGTGAAAAAATACGCACTGGCACACGGCTTGCCCGTGTTGCAGCCAGAAAAGATGAAAGACCCACACTTTGTGGAACAGCTGCGTTCCTATGAGGCCAATCTGCAAGTGGTGGTGGCTTTCAGAATGTTGCCAGAGGTGGTTTGGGCTATGCCTGAATACGGCACGTTTAACGTCCATGCGGCCTTGCTGCCACAATATCGTGGCGCTGCCCCCATCAACTGGGCTGTCATCAATGGCGAGACACAGACGGGGGTGACGACCTTCTTCTTGGATCACGATATCGATACGGGCCGTATCATCATGAAGAAAACCTTCGATATTCCTGACGAGGCTGATGTGGAATATGTCTACGACGGACTGATGCACCTCGGCGCTGAAATCTGTCTGGAGACCATCGAAGCCATCATCGCTGCTGATGGTCATCCCGATACCATCGCCCAAGAAGAATCACTGTCAACTGTCAACTGTCAACTGTCAACCAGCGAAGCGCTCAAGCCTGCTCCCAAGATATTCAAGGAGACTTGTGAGATAGACTGGACGAAGACGGCCAAGCAAGTGTATGACTTTGTGAGAGGACTGAGTCCTTATCCTGGGGCATGGACAACGCTGGTTACTCCTGACGGCAAGGAGACCATACTGAAAATATATAAGACCAAAAAGACTGACAAGGCAGGGAAAGGGCAGGGGGCTATCAGCATAGACGGAAAAGCCCTGTATGTCTCAGCTTCCGACAAGATGCTGGAAATCGTAGAACTGCAACTGGCTGGCAAGAAAAGAATGACAGCGCGTGACTTTCTGAATGGTATGAAACAGATAGAAAACAGTCGGGTGAAATAAATTTTTGATAGTTTGCATAATAAAGCAGATGGTTGGTGCGTTAAATAAGAAAACAACAAACATCATCGCCTATGCAAAATTTTACTCAAGAAGAATTACAGCCACGCAAATCGACTATTCTGTTCATCAAACAGTTTGCACGCATGTATAATAACATGAAATCTGCTGATGGAGTAACCTCAGCAATGTGTATGAACTAAAATAGATTATGGCGACATTAGTATCTCCCTCGCTACTCTCTGCCGATTTCCTACATCTCGACAGCGAAGTGGAAATGATTAATCGCAGTGAGGCCGACTGGCTTCACCTGGATGTGATGGATGGCGTTTTCGTGCCTAACATCTCGTTTGGATTCCCTGTCCTGGAAGCTGTGGCTCGCAAATGCCAGAAGCCCTTGGATGTTCATTACATGATTGTTCATCCAGAGCAGTATATCAAGCAGACGGCCAAGTTAGGGGCTATGATGATGAACGTACACGTGGAGGCATGTACCCATCTGCATCGTACCGTCCAGGAAATTCACGATGCTGGGATGAAGGCTGGTGTGACGCTGAATCCCTCGACACCTGTCATGATGCTGGAAGATATTATCGGTGACGTAGACATGGTATTGCTGATGAGTGTGAACCCTGGTTTTGGGGGACAGACCTTTATCGAAAACACCATTCAGAAAGTACAGCGCTTGCGTCAGCTGATAGCAGAAAAGGACTCAAAGGCACTGATAGAAGTGGATGGTGGCGTGCAAGGAGAAACAGCTCCGCGGCTTGTAAAAGCTGGAGTCGACGTGCTGGTCAGTGGCAGCTATGTGTTCAAGAGTCCGCATCCTGAGCAGACCATTCACGAGCTGCGCAACCTCTAAAGTTCCAAACAAAGCTGTATTTGATGCTCTTTGGCCATGCGGCGCATGTTGATCAGTGCGTAGCGCATACGGCCCAGCGAGGTGTTAATGCTGACACCTGTAATTTCAGCGATCTCCTTGAATGACAATTCTTGATAGAAGCGCATGTAGACCACCTCGCGCTGTGGCGCAGGAAGCGAGTCCATCATGTGGCGAACATCATGCATAATCTGGGTGTTGACATACTCGTTCTCACGATTGATGTCCATCAGGTCGTTAGAACGCAGCTTGTTCAGGTCGTTATTTTCCGTAGGCTCTATGATATGGGCGTTCTTCACCTGACGGTAGGTGTCCATAATGACGTTATGGGCTATGCGAGTCAGCCAGAATGAGAACTTGCCAGAATCGGTATACTTGCCTTCCTGGAGCCTGCTGATGACTTTGACGAAAGTCTCTTGAAAGACGTCGTTGGCTACTTCGGGGTCGTGGACCACGAATAAGATATACGAGTAAAGCTTCTTCTGATTGCGTTCTAATAACTCATCAAAAGCCTCATTGTCTCCTTCTACGTAAAGCATTGCCAACTGCTCGTCGGTAAAGCTTGCATAATCCTTCATCTTCTATTTCTTTTTAAATGAAGTAGAGTTTTCCGTATAGGCGCTTTTGTTTTATGAGTTATTAATATACGTTATGATTTCGGTGCAAAAGTATATAAAAATATCAATTTGACCAAATAAATCATCAAAAAAATGCATTTTGTCGGATTTTTGCCGTATCTTTGTGCATCATTTATAATATATAATAAGTAATATAATGCAGAAACTATTCGTACCAGGCCGCTTGTGTCTGTTTGGAGAACATACCGACTGGGCAGGCCACTACAGAACCATGAATGCAGACATTCCACCGGGTGCCTCTATAGTCACTGGTATAGAGCAGGGTATCTATGCCGAGGTGGAGAAATCGTCTATCTTTGAAATGTACAGCGATGCTCCTGAAATAGCGGATATATGGAGCGATTTCTCTTGTAGGATGAACGAGGCGGAGTTGAAGAATGTGGCCAGATCGGGTTCCTTCTTCAGCTATTGTGCTGGTGTGGCTTCCTATATGCTGGAGTGGTATAAGGTAGGTGGTGTACGCATCCGGATTACTAGCATGACGCTGCCCATGAAGAGCGGATTGTCTTCTTCGGCAGCCATCTGTGTGCTGGTGGCTCGTGCGTTCAACCAGTTGTATAAGCTGAACCTGAACACGCTGGGCGAGATGAATATTGCCTACTTGGGCGAGCTTCGTACCTCGTCGCGTTGCGGACGTCTGGACCAGGCTTGTGCCTTTGGCGTGAAGCCTAACCTGATGACCTTTGACGGCGACGAGATTGAGGTGCAGACGCTGAACGTCAAAAAGCAGCTCTACTGGGTGTTTGCCGACTTGTGCGCAGAAAAGGATACCATCAAAATCTTGTCAGACCTGAACAAAGCATATCCCTTTGCTTCCAACGAGGCAGAGCGTAACCTGCATAAGGCGCTGGGTGAATGGAATCAGGATATGATCAATCGGGCCATCAAATATATGGCTGAGGGCGATCGTGACTCGCTGGGCCGTCTGATGACTGAGGCAGAGGAGATGTTCGACAAGTATATCGCTCCGATGTCACCAGCCCTGTGGGCTCCCAAACTGCATCAGGTGCTGAACGATCCTCAAATCAAACCTTTGGTGTTTGGTGGAAAGGGTGTTGGCTCTCATGGTGATGGCAGCGTGCAGTTCTTGGCTCGTGGCCCTGAAGCTCAGCAACAGCTGATAGATTATCTGAATGCGCAGGGCATGAAGGCTTATCCCCTGACGATACATCCTGTACATACCGTTCGTAAGGCCATCATCCCTGTGGCAGGATTTGGTACGCGTCTGTATCCTGCAACGCGTGCCTTGAAAAAGGATTTCTTCCCAATACCTTGTGCCGATGGCATGGTTCGTCCTGTCATCCTGATTTTGTTGGAAGAGCTGGTCAACAGTGGCGTGGAGGAGATTTGTCTGGTACTGGGCTCTGAGGAGGAACGTATCCAGTATACTGAGTTCTTCGAGCGTCCGCTGAAAGAAGAACACCTGCGTAGGTTGAATATGGAGGCTCAGGAGTATGAGAACCGTATACTTAATATAGGTAAGCGACTGCGTTACGTCTACCAGCATGAGAAACGTGGCTTCGGCCATGCCGTATACCAGGCGGCTGAGTTTGCTGGTGGCGATCCTGTTCTCCTGTTATTGGGTGACACCTTGTATCGCAGCGAGAACAATAAACCCTGCGCCTTGCAGATGATTCAGGAGTATGAGCGCTATAACCAGCTGATGGTCAGCATCCATACCGTTCCACTGGCAGAGGTCAGCCACTATGGTATTCTGAGTGGTGTTTGGGAAGACAAAGAGCATACCGTACTAAATGTCTCAGTGATGAACGAGAAACCCAAGGCTAGCTATGCTGAAGAGTTCTTGGGCGTGCGCAATGCTGAAGGGAAGAAGGAATACTATAGCGTGTTCGGACAGTATATCCTGACGCCAGAGGTGTTCGAGCAGTTGGCTGCAGACATCAAACAGGCTGACGAGGCTGGCGACACTACCCATGAGATAGAACTAACATCCGCTCTTGAAGCTGTTCGCAAGAAGAGCGGTATGATAGGTATCCAACTGAAGGGCCGAATGTATGATATGGGTAATCCTAATGCACTACGCCGCTGCGTAGAGGAGTTCGCTATTTGACGTACTCCTCTGCGCGACGAAGCAGATACTGGCCGTAGTCGTTCTTAGCCATCGGCTCGGCCAGTTTCTTTAATTGCTCCTTGTCGATCCAGCCACGCTTGTAGGCAATCTCCTCCAAGCAAGCAACTTTCAGACCTTGGCGTTTCTCGATGACCTCGATAAAGGTGGAAGCTTCTGACAGCGAGTCGTGTGTGCCTGTATCGAGCCATGCAAAACCGCGCTGCAGGGTTTGTACGAGCAGGTTCTTTTGCTGTAAGTATACTTGGTTGACGGTGGTTATCTCTAACTCGCCACGGGCGCTGGGCTTGATGTTCTTGGCAATCTCGACGACGCTGTTGGGATAGAAGTAGAGACCTACAACAGCATAATTAGACTTGGGCTTGGCTGGTTTCTCCTCAATGCTCAGGCAGTTGCCGTCCTGATCAAACTCAGCTACTCCGTAACGCTCGGGGTCGTTGACATAGTAGCCGAAAACGGTGGCATGGCCGTCTTCTTCAGCACTCTTGACAGCCTGCTTAAGCATGCCAGTGAAGCCACTTCCGTAGAAAATGTTATCGCCCAGAACCAGGCAGGCACAGTCGTCGCCAATGAATTTCTCACCAATAATAAAGGCTTGAGCCAGTCCGTCGGGCGAAGGCTGCTCAGCATATTCGAAACGTACACCCAGCTCAGAGCCGTCACCCAGCAAACGCTTGAATCCTGGCAGGTCGTAAGGGGTTGAGATAATCAGAATCTCACGAATACCAGCCAACATCAGCGTAGAGATGGGGTAGTAAATCATGGGCTTGTCGAAGATGGGGATCAACTGTTTTGACACTCCTTTTGTGATGGGGTAGAGGCGTGTTCCACTACCTCCTGCAAGTACTATACCTTTCATTTTTTTTCTTGGTTTTAATAATTTCGTCGGCAAATATACAAAATTCTCTAAACTTTAAACGCTAAACTCTAAACTTTTTTGTAACTTTGCAGCCAATTAATTGATAATTCGATAAAAAGAATGAGTTTTTTAAGTAAATTATTTGGAAAGAAGGAGGAAGGACAGAAGGCTGGTGGCATGGAAGATTTCATGACGCTGATTCGTGTGTACTTTCAAGCAGTAATGGCCTCAGACTTGGGTATCACCAATCTTGCTGCACTTCCCGACTTGCGTGTGTTTAAGGCTACACTGAAGGTGCCTACACAGAACAATAAGCTCGGACTGGCCGAGAAATCACGCTGTAAAAAGATGCTGAAGGAGTTATACGGCATGGATGATAACTTCACCAAGGAGATCGATGCCAGCATCCGTAAGCGTTGCAAGAAGATACAGGATGTGCAGACGTATATGTATCAGTTCTCTGGTTTCAGCCAGGATCTGATGATGCTGACGGGCAACCTGATGAAGTTCAAGTTACGCGTACCCAGTTTCTTCAAGAGTGCCATCTTCACCATGACTCAGAAGACGGTAAACGACATCTTCAACAAGAATGACTTCAGTGACCCTGCCGTCATGAAGACTGTTGTTGCCATCCGTCAGTATGCACAAAAGTTAGGCTTCTCACAGGAGTGGACTACAAATTTCGTGTATAAGGTGGTCATGCTGGCCAAAAAAGAGCCAAGACCTAAGAGCGAAGATTAAAAAATCTTAATTCTTGCAGTTTATTGGCAAAATGTCAATAATAATATCTACCTTTGTAGAATAAAGTGACATAGTATGACTGCTAACGAGAGAACTTTAGCTACGTTTGAGACCCGACTTCGTCAGATGATTCTCCGCTTCCAGGAATTGAAGAAGGAGAATCAGGAGTTGTATGCAACCATACAAAATGATGAGAAGACGATGGCCGAACTACGTCAGAAGTTGGAACAGAAGCAGTATGACTATGACTCGCTGAAAATGGCTAAGATGATTGAGATTACCGATGGCAATCTGGATGATGCCAAGGAACGATTGTCGAAGCTGATACGTGATGTCAATAAGTGCATTGCTGTCCTAAGTGACGAAAAATAAGCAGGAGAACAAGCCATGGCAGAACAAGATAAGGACCGACTACATATCAGGCTGCACGTTTACGATGAAGAAATCGAGGTTGTCATCAAACGTGATGAAGAGGAGTTTTACCGCTCCGCAGCTAAGCTCATCACTGAGCGTTACAATGCCTATGCTCAGGCATATAAGGGACGCAAAAGTGAACATACCATTGCGTTGATGACGCTGATAGATATCGCATTGGTATATCAGAAAGAGCGAGCCCATAATGATACAGCGCCCTATGATAATGTTCTTGCACGACTGACTGCTGAGATTGAAAATGCACTTGGCGAGAAGAAGTGACAAGAACATTAACTCTCTATATATAAAACATTTATGAACATTATTGTTGCGATTATCGCCATAGTGGCCGCTCTTGTTTTGGGTGGCGTGTGTGGCTTTTTGATTTTCCGCTTTGTTATCAAGGGAAAATATAATGAGATGGTCAGCGCCGCCAATAAGGAGGCTGAGGTTATCAAGGAGAAGAAGCTGCTCGAGGTGAAGGAGAAATTCCTGAACAAGAAGAGCGAACTGGAGAAGGAGGTGCAACAGCGCAACCAGCATATCCAGCAGAGCGAAAACAAGCTGAAGCAGCGTGAGATATCGCTCAATCAGCGCCAGGAGGAGCTGGGACGCAGGAAGAATGATCTTGACAACCAGCAGAACCGTATTGACAACGAGAAGAAGGTGCTCGCCCTGAAACAGGAGGAGCTGGACAAGATGCAGATGCAGGAGCGTGCCAAGTTAGAGGAACTCTCTGGACTTTCTGCAGAAGAGGCTAAGGCACGTCTGGTCGAGTCGTTGAAGGATGAGGCTAAGACTCAGGCTCAGGCTTATATCAATGAGATTGTAGATGAGGCCAAGCTCAATGCCAATGCCCAGGCCAAGAAAATCGTTATCCAGACCATTCAGCGCGTAGCTACTGAGACGGCTGTCGAGAACTCCGTGAGTGTGTTCCATATCGACAATGACGATGTCAAGGGACGTGTCATTGGTCGTGAGGGTCGTAACATCCGTGCCTTGGAGGCTGCCTGTGGTGTTGAAATCGTGGTTGACGATACGCCAGAGGCTATCGTCATTTCAGCTTTCGACCCTGTTCGTCGTGAGACTTGTCGCTTGGCACTCCACCAGTTGGTTGCCGATGGACGTATCCATCCTGCCCGTATTGAGGAGGTTGTTGCCAAGGTGAAGAAGCAACTGGAGAACGAGATTATCGAGACGGGTAAGCGTACGGCTATCGACCTAGGTATCCACGGACTACATCCTGAGCTGATTCGTATCATTGGTAAGATGAAATACCGTTCTTCTTATGGTCAGAACCTGTTGCAGCATGCTCGTGAGACTGCAAACCTCTGTGCCGTCATGGCTGCTGAACTGGGCTTGAACCCCAAGAAGGCCAAGCGTGCAGGTTTGTTGCACGATATCGGTAAGGTGCCCGATGAGGATACCGATGATCCACACGCTATCTATGGTGCCAAGATTGCTGAGAAGTTCAAGGAGAAGCCTGATATCTGCAATGCCATTGGTGCTCACCACGACGAGATGGAGATGCAGACACTGCTGGCTCCCATCGTACAGATATGTGACGCTATCAGTGGTGCCCGTCCTGGTGCCCGTCGCGAGATTGTTGAGGCTTATATCAAACGTCTGAACGACCTTGAGGCTATTGCGATGAGCTATCCTGGTGTCACCAAGACTTATGCTATCCAGGCTGGTCGTGAGCTCCGCGTTATCGTGGGTGCTGACAAGATGGATGATGCCGAGACGGAGGCACTCAGTGGTCAGATCGCTTCGAAGATCCAGAATGAGATGACGTATCCCGGACAAGTGAAGATTACCGTTATCCGTGAGACACGTTCTGTAGCTTACGCCAAGTAATTTGCTATAGGTAAGAAATTAAAGTGGAGGGCTAAATGCTCTCCACTTTGTTTTGCTTGAGGGACTCCACGAAATCGCTGATTTTGTGGAGTTCTCTTGGTATACGGATGTTCTGCGGACAATGAGGCTCGCACTGACCACAGCCTATACAGTGGTCGGCCTGACGCATCTTGGGTACTGCACGATCCAGGCCTATCAGATAGTTACGGCGCAGTTTCCAATATTCCTCATCCATTTTCAGACGAGGTAGCGTGCCGTCGTTCTTACATTTATTATAATGTACGAAGATGGCTGGGATGTCGATACCGTAGGGACAAGGCATGCAGTATTTGCAGTCGTTGCAGGGAATATTCTCCAGACCAACGATGCGTTCGGCTATTTCTTTGTGCAGATAGGTCTGTTCCTCTTCTGTCAGTGGTTTCAGCGGACAATACGAGAGCAGGTTGTCCTTCAGGTGTTCCATATAGGTCATGCCAGAGAGCACGGTGAGTACGCCCTCGGGGGTTCCCGCATAGCGGAAGGCCCACGATGCCACGCTGCGCTCTGGGTCGCGTTTCTTCAGTTCTGTAGCCAGATACTGGGGCAGGTTGGCCAGTCGACCTCCTAATAGCGGTTCCATAATGACTGATGGGATGCCACGTTTCTGCAACTCGCTATACAGGTAGCTTGCATCGGTGTTACGGCTGTTGATTTCGTTGGCATAGTCCCAGTCCAGATAGTTGAGCTCTATCTGCACGAAGTCCCATCGGTATTTGTCGTGCATGGAGAGCAGCCAGTCGAACACTTCAATGTCGCCATGATACGAGAATCCGAGGTTACGAATACGTCCGGCCTTACGCTCCTCAACGCAGAAGTCGAGCATGCCGTTGTCGATATAGCGCTTGTTGAAAGCCTCCATGCCACCACCGCCGATGGAGTGCAGCAGGTAGTAGTCGATGTAGTCGACCTGTAGTTCCTTCATTGAGTTTTTATACATGGCGATGCTGGCCTCGCGGCTCTGGGTGGCGGGGTTGAAGTTCGAGAGCTTCGTAGCCACGAAATATTCTGAGCGCTTATGACGACTGAGGGCAATGCCTGTGCAGGCCTCCGACTTGCCCTGACAGTAGACGGGGCTTGTGTCGAAATAGTTCAGGCCATGTTCGATGGCATAGTCTACCTGACGGTTAATCATCTCCTGGTCGTAGTCGTCCTTGTTCTCCGTCTTCGAGGGCAGGCGCATCATACCGTAGCCCAGCAACGACACCTTGTCGCCTGTTGTGGGATTGGTGCGATAGGTCATCTTACCTACAGGAGGCTCCACTTGCTTCTTGTATTCTTCTACAGCCTTCGTCTCCGTCTTCGACTTACAGCCAGTCAGCACGGCAGCAGTCGTTAGTGTGCCACCGCCCAACAGCCTTAGGAACGAACGTCTTGATATATCTTTCATCATTATCAATTATCAATTATCAATTGCTTAAATCTCTTTATGAACTTCGTGACCTTCAACATATATCGCTGAGAATGGGCGGGCAGGACACAGATTCTCGCAGGCACCACAGCCTATGCAGCGAGCCTCGTTAACAGCGGGAACATAGGGACTCTCATCATCGTCGGGGTCAGAGGGTACCATCTCAATGGCTCCTGTGGGACAATGGCGCGCACAGTTTCCACACTCCACACCATCCGTCAGTGGTATACAGTTCTTCTTGATCCAGACGGCATGGCCAATCTGCGTCGAAGCCTTTTCCTCTTTTTGTATAGGTTTGATGGCACCAGCAGGGCAAACCTCCGAACAGCGATTACATTCCGGCCGGCAGTAGCCTCGCTCGTACGACATCACAGGTTGCATCAGGTGCATCAGGTCGTCAGAGGGGCGTAACACCTGGTTGGGACACTCTGAGATGCAGAGCTGACAGCCCGTACAGCGCAGGGCCATATTCTGAGCAGACAATGAACCTGGAGGCGTCAGCGGGGTTTGGCGCGTGGGAGCCACCTTGTCCTGAATCTCAGCCAGTCCGCCATCCATCATCTTGTCTTTCTGCTGGGCTAGGGCGGTGGTAGCCAGCAGGGTTGAAGCCAGGAGGAAGCTACGCTTACTGGGGTCGGTTTCGGACTTTCCGGCGTCTACGGCGTCTCCGGCTTTCATAGAATATTTCAGCGCCCCATGCTTGCAGACGCTGATACAATCGCCGCAGACCACACAGCGCGAGGCATCGACGGTATGTGTCTTATAGTCGATACACGAGGCCTTGCAGTTCTTGGTACAGAGCGAGCAGTTCTTGCACTTCTCCACATCGAAGTGAATCTTCAGGAAAGAGAAGCGGCTGAAAAAAGAGAGTACTGTGCCAACAGGACAGATGGTGTTGCAGTAGGTTCGTCCGTTGCGCCATGCCAATACTCCGAGAGTAACGAACGTTACTCCGGCAATAATGATTGATACTACGGAACGAAGCCAGATTTCTGACTGATAGAAAGCGTAGCTGTCGTACTGCTCGGCTATCGAGGCCAGCACGTTGTTGCCTGCCTGATAGACGGGTTGCAACAGATTGGTGGCAATGCGTCCGAAGGCAGAGTAGGGGGCCAGCAGTTGTACGATAGTACCTGCACCTGCTACCAGCGCCACGATGAAAATCACCAACACACCATAACGGAGCCATGAGATGGCTTTCGAATAGGTGTAGCGATTCTTTTTCGCCTTCTTGCCCAGCCATCCGAAGATGTCCTGCATGATACCCAGCGGACAGATAATGCTGCAATAGATGCGTCCGCACGCCAGCGTCAACACCAGAAGGAAGGCGATGACGATGAAGTTGAGCGCCAGCACGGCCTCTAAGAACTGCAACTTCGCCAGTCCTCCCACCAGGTGATGGGCTGTACCCGTGAAGTCGACAAAGAGCCACGTGATGCCGATCATCATCAGGGTGGCCAGTGTTATTCGTATTTTCCTTAACATAAAGTATTTATTTGTTCCGTTTAGTCATTTTTACTATCCAGATGCTGATTTCGTACAGCAAGTAGATGGGCAGCGCTACGATGAAGAGCGTAAACACATCCGTCGTTGGTGTAATGATGGCTGCCACGATAAGAATCGCCACCACCGCGTGTCTCCTGTAGGTGCTCATCATCTGGTTTGTGATGAGTCCCATTCGTCCCCAAAGTCCACATATTACAGGCAACTCAAACACGATGCCCATCACCAGACTCATGCCCAGCAGCGTGTCGACGTACGACTGCAACGTCAGCATGTTCGCCACATCGGGCGATACCTGATAAGTGCCCAGAAAGCGAACCGTCAGCGGGAATACCAGCAGGTAGTTGACCAATGTCCCGATGATGAACATCACGTAGGCCGCTCCCACTATCCATACCGCATAGCGACGCTCGTTCTGGTAGAGTCCTGGACTGACGAATCTGAACAGCTCATATAATATATAAGGTGAAGCCACCAGCAGTCCGGCATACATCGCCGTCCGCATGTGAATCATAAACTGCTCCGTCAGCCCGGTGTTCATTAAGTGAATATGGAAAGCTTCTACACCCAGAAGCCTATAGGTGATGAAGTCGCTCGAGCGAGGGGCCAGTACTATGCTGAATAGCTCTTCCTTCAGGAAGAAAGCCGCCACAGCAAACACTGCGATAGCCACGACGATGCGAACGACTGATGATCGCAACGCATCCAAATGATCCCAGAAGGTCATTTCCTTATTGCTCATTGTCTTTCTCCCCTCTTTTGGAGGGGTCGGGGGAGGGTCCTTCATCCTTCATGCCGTCCTTGAAGCTCTTGACACCCTTACCCAGTCCGTTCATGAGCTCGGGAATCTTCTTGCCACCAAACAGCAGCAGCACAATCAGTGCAATGACGATAATCTCCTGCATTCCTAATCCAAACATCTTTCTCTTTTTGTTTTAAGTCTGTTTCTTTGTGTGCAAAGATAGGAATTATTTCTCAAATCACCAAATAATTGGATATTTTCTATCGTTTTGCGACAACCAGAGTTCCTTTATCAGACATTTGTCGCAAAACAGATTTCCTGTCGCAACAAGTTCCGTAATCTTTTCCCCGTTTTCTTGTTTTTAGCCCTGAAAGCCCGTATCTTTGCATCAGAATTCAGACATAAAGTTTCTAAGTTAGTAGTTTTTTCATTTCTTTTGTTTTAGGTTAGTAATAGGTTTCAAAAATTAAAGCTCGCAGGGATGCGAGCTTTATTTGTTCATATTATGCAGCCTCGTAAAAAACTTGGCCAACTCTGTCGATGTGGTCTCCTATGGGAGTCCCGACTTTCTTTTTGTAGTCAATGAGATCGACAGAATAGAGTAGTTCAAGATCGTCTATCTCGCAATGAATGTCGAGCAATTGATTATAGTCGATGTCATTGCCTACTATCGCAAGGTCAATATCGGAACCACTACGATAGTTGCCCTTCGACCTGGAGCCGAAGATGAGCACTCGCTTGATGTTGGCATGACGCCGGAAGACATCTTGCAGCTCTTTTATTACCGTGTCGCTGAGTCCGAACTTCATTGTTGTTGATAATCTTGATTTTTTGACAAATCGTCCAATGTGTTGTCTAATTGCTTGAGTAGAGGCGCATAGTCGCTATAGATAAGCCTAACGATAGGAATAACTTCTGCCTCGTCGTATACATGACTTAAAGTATTCCTTATCAAGGAGCCTTCTACAAGCCTTGTGGAAGTTGGCATAGCGTTGAATCCATCGAATATCAGTCTGTTGTGTCATAATGAAATCTATAATGTTTGTGGCAAAGATATACATTATTTCTGAAACTTCCAATTTTTGGCACAACTTTTATTCGGCTTGCGACAGCCCCAGCCTATTTATCAGACATTTGTCGCAAAACAGTAAAGCTCGCATCCCTGCGAGCTTTATTTGACCAAACTCAAAAACGGAAACATTTGCTTCACTAAATCACAAAAAATCCAATTTGTGAGACATTCTATAGTATTGAATGGGAGTTAGCTGGGAATTAACCTTGATTTAGCCCCTCTTTACCCTTTCGTGCCTCAACCATTCGCAAAGGCCCATCAATAAAGGGCTGAACGCCAATTCAGCCCTTTGTTCACTGTCAATACTTTTCTGTTAAAATCTGCAAACGTCTGTTGATGGATTTAACCAAAATGCAACTTTTGCAATTTGCCATTTCTGGGGCGTTTTGTTGTTATTGCCTTAACTCCATCCGGTCTAGGCTTCGCCCTAAGGAATCTTTACTTCATTGTCACTTCGGTTAATCGAATTAATTCAGCGTTTTTTGAAGTCACACAATGACAGGGCAAAAACCTGGCTCGAGCCAAATTATCAATTGGCTCGAGCCAATACCCAATTTAGCTCGAGCCAACTCAATATTGGACTCTTCATAGTGGTATGTACTCATACCTTATCATCTTTAGTGAACACAGCGGGTCTGTCCCGCTGTGTCCGAGTGGGAATAGAAATCATGAGGCAGGAATGTTGGTGTGTGGCGAGTCGATGATAGAGGCTCCGTTGCACCACTTCGATAGGGTATGGAATGATCCTGGCATCTTGAAACATACTTGGAAACGCTTTGCAAAAATGGCGAAGGACTTCCTTCGCAAGGACTAACCAAGGTGTAGGCTCCTCCTAGCCTGCTCCGAGGCTTACTCATTAGTATGGCAGGAGTAAGGCTAGAAGCAGCTTAGAAGCAGGCTAGAGTATGGCTACAATTTGGGTAGAACATGCTTTTTTCAAGAAAACAACGTAAAAAGAGGCTAAAAATTTGGAACTTTCGAAATTAGTTTGTATTTTTGCCGTCGAATAGGTGGCATGATGCCATCATTATATTAAAAAGAAAGGTTTGAATTATGGCACAGTCAGCAGTAACAGTAAGGATAGACTCGGAGATGAAGTCGCAGTTCGATGAACTCTGCGAGCAATTTGGTATGAGTGCTAACACGGCATTCAACATCTTCGTGAAGGCAGTCATCAGAAGTCGCAGCATCCCGTTTACCATCAGGGGGGCAAGGATGGCCCAGCCCAGTGCGCTTGACTTGTTTATGCAGCAACGTAAGGCTGCAGAGGCCAGTCAGGAGCCAGAGATGACACTGGACGAAATCAATGCGGAGATTCGTGCCGCAAGGGAAGAAAGGCAACAGGTAGGCGACGGAACGTCGGGAATGCGTCGCAAAAAGAAGCAGACGGTATGATTTACGCAGTAATAGATACCAATGTGCTGGTGTCGGCATTGATTACGCACGACCCAGAAGCAGCCACAGCCAAAGTGGTGAGGCTATTGCTGGAGCAAGAGTTTGTCCCGTTGTACGACGCTGACATCATCGCCGAGTATGAGGATGTGCTGCATCGTGCGAAGTTTCCGATTCTTAAGGAAACGGCAGATGCGCTGATTTCTTTTATTATCGAGAACGGCATAGAGTCATCGAGAGTCGATTTTGCAGAGTCGATGCCAGACGAGGATGATCGCGTGTTTTATGAAGTATCGCTAAGCCAGGAGGATTCATTTCTTGTGACAGGCAATTTGAAACATTACCCCACGTCACCATATGTGATTGCTCCGGCAGACTTTATTAACCTCATCTAAGTTATGGATTATCGCCTTCAGCGGTCACATATCATAACAACTGACAAATAAAGCTCGCATCCCTGTGAACACAGCGGGTCTGTCCCGCTGTGTCCGTGATATTTCGAAACGAGAAAACTCAAATTTTATTTGGTTTTCTGCTCACTTAATCGTACCTCTGAACTACGTTCTAAGGTACTTATGCTCGAAAAAGAAAAGAAAAACTTGTTTTCCTTTTGCTTTTTGCTCGTTTATTCGTACCTTTGCAAAAACGAAAGTATATGGAGAACGAATTAATATTGCGAATATTAGTAGCTGCCATCCTGGGTGGCATCATCGGACTGGAGCGTGAATATCGCGCCAAGGAGGCTGGCTTCCGCACCCATTTCCTTGTTGCCTTGGGTTCGGCATTGTTCATGATTGTGTCGGCCTATGGCTTCAGCGATGTCCCGATGGACGGGATGACATCACGCTGGGACGTCAGCCGCATTGCCGCACAGGTGGTGAGTGGTATCGGTTTCATTGGTGCGGGTACTATCATCTTCCGCAAGCAGGATAATGTGGTCAGCGGACTGACTACCGCTGCTGGCGTATGGGTTGTTGCCGCTATTGGTTTGGCCTGCGGAGGAGGTATGTATAAGCTGGCCATAGCCAGTTCGCTATTGGTGCTGGTGGGCTTGGAAGCCTTCAACTACTTCCTGCATAAGTTCGACAAACATGCAAAGCAAAAGAAAGGTGAGGAATAAAAATCCTCACCTTTTATAATTCAGTGCTGCTCCAATGGCTGTGCAGAACTCTGAGTATTTCGGAATGTGGAAATGTACGCCATAGAGTTTTTCCAACATGGGGTATATCTCCTTGCATTGCGGTACCAGCGTCAGATTACCTATCAACACAAAGTCTTTGATGCCAGAATTGAGAGCTGCCAAGATGGCTGCTGAGCCGATGCTTTGTAGCACCATGACGATAATGCCCAAAGCCAAGTCTTCCTGACTGGCATTATATTGTGCCTTTGAGAACAGCGAAGCGGTAGCCTCGACGGGCAGACCGGGCAGTGGATGCGTGGAGATGTCACCAATGAGCAGGTTGATGTTGCGGATGTCGCCCTTCATGGCCAGGCTCTGAATCTGCTTCCAGTCGCGAGTGTTCAGCATGACGCGAGCCAGCCCTTGCAGCGTTCCGCCGCCAATGCCCAGACCTCCGATGTGGCGGATGTCGTCGCCATCGCACTGTACAAAACTGGTACCCGTACCCATCGACACCACAATAGCCTTGTCAAGTCCGCTCTCAAAACGAGCACCCAATCCGTCGGCAATGAACTCGTCGACCTTCCGGGTGGGTATGCCGTATACGGGCTCGTCGATATAGCCGGCACCCACACCCGTCAGCATCACCTGCTCGACGTCGGCAAGCGATATCTTGTTGTCGTGCAGATACTTACCAAAGGCGCCATAGAGCGATGTCACCTGGTCGGCAGCCGTAATACGGATGGGCGAGAGCACTCGTCCGTCGCGTAGTCCAACAATCTTTGTGGTCGATATGCCCACGTCTATTCCAATAACGATTTTCATACGCACGTTTTGTTACTTAAATAAAAAACCCCTGCTAGAGAAATCTCTAAGACAGGGGTTCATAATGAAAGGAGGAGTGGTACCTCCAGGAATCGAACCGGGGACACACGGATTTTCAGTCCGATGCTCTACCAACTGAGCTAAGGCACCATCATTATGTTTCACTAAGGCAATCCTCTTGATTGCGGGTGCAAAGGTACTACAAATAAATGAGAAATGAGAAATGAGAAGTGAGAAATTACGGCTGGTTAACGTTTTTTAAGCTTTTCGTCCATTTCATTTCTCTTTTTTCATCTCTCATTTCTCATTTCATAACGGATTCCACCCCTGTGCTTTGAGCTCAAATTCCTGGTCGTCGCGGGTGACGAGCACATGTCCAAGGCTTTCTTTAGTGATGTGGCCAATGAGCTTCACATCATCTAACTCTTGTATTTTCTCGTGGTCGCCAATGGGTACGGTGAACAGCAGTTCGTAGTCTTCGCCACCATTCAGGGCACATGTCGTGACATTCATGTTCAGTTCCTCAGCCATCACAGCGGTCTGATAGTCGATGGGTATCTGCTTCTCAAAGATACGACAACCTACGTGACTCTGTTTGCAGATGTGCATCAGTTCGCTGCTCAGTCCGTCGCTGATGTCCATCATGGCTGTCGGACGGATGCCAGCATCGCGCAGTTTTTGGATAATGTCGCCACGAGCTTCCGTCTTCAACTGGCGCTGCAACAGGTATTCCTTGCCTGCGAAGTCGGGTTGGAAGTGTGACAGCTCTGCCAATGCCTTCTGGTCACCCTTCTTCTTGGCCTCTTCTACCTGCTGGTAGTATACGGCCTTTTCGCGTTCCAGCAGTTGCAGTCCCATATAGGCAGCCCCCAGGTCTCCGCTGACACAGACGAGGTCCGTCTCCTTGGCGCCATTGCGATAGACGATGTCCTCCTTGCGAGCCTCACCTATGCAGGTGATGCTGATGGCCAGTCCTGTGTAAGAAGAGGTTGTGTCACCCCCTACAATGTCGACGCCCCATTTGTCACAGGCCAGTTGCAGTCCGTTATAGAACTTCTCCATGTCCTCTACGGTGAAGCGCTTGCTGAGTGCCATCGATACGGTCAGCTGTCGGGGAGTGCCGTTCATGGCGAAGATGTCGCTGATGTTGACCATGGCCGACTTATACCCCAGGTGTTGCAAGTCGATATAGGTCAGGTCGAAGTGGACACCCTCCATCAGCATATCGGTTGTGATGAGTACTTCTGTGTCAGGATAGTGAAGTACGGCGCAGTCATCACCTACGCCGTACTTTGTTGATTCATTCTGGGGCTTGATGTCCTTCGTCAGACGGTCTATCAAGCCAAATTCTCCTATTTTTGCGATTTCCATGATTCTGTCGGGTGGTCAGTGTTGAACGTTTCCTTGTCTGTGCTCTGGACATGTTCTGAGCGGAATATCATCTCACGCATGATCTCCGTCATCAGCGGCTGGGCTTTGTTGGCAGCCTCCTGAACTTCCTCGTGACTCACCTCAACAGGGGTATCGAAGCCCCCCAGGTCGGTAATCACGCTGACGCCAAAGGTACGGATGCCACAGTGGTGGGCAACGATGACCTCAGGAACGGTAGACATACCTACAGCGTCGCCACCCAGCAGACGATACATCTTGTATTCTGCGGGAGTCTCGAAGGTTGGTCCCTGTACACCCACATAGACACCATAGGTGACGCGAATCTTCTTCTCCTTGGCAATGTTCGAAGCCTCCTTGATCAGGCTGAGATCATACGTCTCGTGCATATCCGGGAAACGAGGACCTGTGGGGAAATTCTTACCACGCAACGGGTGCTCTGGGAAGAGGTTGATATGGTCGGTGATAATCATCAGGTCGCCAATCTTGAAGGCAGGGTTCATGCCGCCAGCAGCATTCGATACGAAGAGCGTCTTGATGCCCAGCTCGTACATCACACGAACGGGGAATGTCACCTCCTTCATCGAGTAGCCCTCATAGTAGTGGAAACGTCCCTGCATAGCCAGGATGTCTACACCTCCCAGTTTGCCGAGGATGAGTTTGCCGGAGTGTCCCTCAACGGTAGACACTGGGAAGTTGGGTATCTCACTATACGGGAATTCCGTCTTATCGGTTATTTCGGAAGCTAATTGTCCGAGGCCTGTTCCCAGCACAATCGCAGTCTTGGGGCTGGTTGTCATTTTTCCTTTTAGCCAGGATGCTGTTTCTTGAATTTTTGCGTACATAGTCTATAATGTATTGATTAAATGATTTTTCCTGTTCAAGCATGAACCGGATTGTAATTGGTAGTGTATAGCAATTGTCTGCCACTTCGTCATTCAGTCCCTTGATGCTCTTCAGTCGGGTGGCATCCTTTTCGGTGGTGACGATGCACTTCGGAGCCTTCATGGCAGCAAAGGTGTCGTTGATGAGTTGGATGTCTCGCTGACTGAAGTGATGATGGTCGCTGAAGGTCAGTGGGGTGATTTGGTTGCAATACGGCGAGAGGTCGTGTGTCATCTGTTTGGGCGAACCAATGCCTGACAGCAATAGTACGTTATCGTCGTTCAGTTCCTGGAGTCCTCGTGGATTCCCAGCCTTGAACAACGGTTGCAGTTTGCCATACTCAATGGCGGTAAAGAACAGCTGCTGATAGGGATAGAGGTCCATAGCTTTCGTGATGACACGATATTCGATGGGCTTCATCTCCTTCGGACATTTCGTAACGATAACGATATCTGCCCGATTCTTCTCTGTCAGCGGCTCACGCAGACGGCCTGCAGGCAACAGCTCATCATAGACTATCAGTCGGTGATAGTCGACCAGCAGGATATTGACACCAGGCTTCACATAGCGGTGCTGGTAAGCATCATCGAGCAGGATGACATCCGGTTTCTTGTCATGCTGTTGCAGCATTTCGATGCCATGACATCGGTTCTTGTCGACAGCGACGGAGATATCAGGGAATTTCTGCTTCATCTGATAAGGCTCGTCACCAATATCTTCTACGGTGCTGTTCTCGTCAGCCAGAATGTATCCTATGCTCTTCCGCTTGTATCCTCTGCTCAGTACGGCAACTTGACAAATGTCTTGCAGCAGTCGGATCAGGTATTCTACGTGTGGTGTCTTGCCCGTACCTCCCACGGTGATGTTCCCCACCGAGATGACAGGTATGTCGAAAGAACGACTTTTCAGAAGGCCACAGTCAAACATCATGTTACGCAGTTTTACCCCTAAGCCGTAAATGCTGCTCAGGGGTAATAACCGTTTGTCAATCTGAATGAAGTTGCCTTCCATGCTTCTTATTTTATAATAAGGTAATAGGGCATGCGTGCCTGGATGGCACTCTGCTGGTTCATGCTCTTCACCAGACGCAATGGCTCGTAGTATTCGCCCAGCGTCTCACGCATCTGCTCGTCCAGATAGCTCTTCTTGGTGACGTTGTCCAAGAGGGCATCCAGCCAACTGCTCTCAGCAGGATAGCTGGCAGTGTGATATTCCTTCAGCTTGGCCAGCTCGGCAGCTTTCTTCACAGCGTCGTCCAGCGAACCGATGGCATCAACCAACTTGATAGGCAGCGCATCGTTGCCCAGCCATACACGGCCCTGAGCAATCTCCTCCACCTGCTCTACCTTCAGCTTGCGACCATCAGCTACACGCTGACGGAACAGCTGGTAGCCACGATCGATATACTGACCCAGCAGCTCCATCTCCTCCGCATTAAACGGACGGGCGATGGTGCCAAAGGCAGCATGCTTGTTGGTCTTCACCTCGTCAAACTTCACACCCAGCTTGTCTGTCAGCAGTCCGCTGAAGTCGGGGAACATGCCGAAGATACCAATCGAACCCGTGATGGTGGTGGGCTCTGAATAGATATAGTTGGCATTACAACTGATGTAGTAGCCACCGCTGGCAGCATATCCACCCATTGAAACGACAACGGGCTTCTTGGTCTTCAGCTGGGTGACCGAACGCCAGATCTGTTCTGAAGCGTAGGCTGAACCACCAGGCGAGTTGACACGCAGCACGACAGCCTTCACGTCGTCGTCCTTCATCAGGCGCTCCAAGTCCTTGCAAACGGTGTTGGCCACGATATTGTGCTCTTGCTGCACCTTGCTGCCAGTCTCAGAGTCTACGATTTCACCGTATGCGTAGTAGACAGCCACCTTGTCACCTTCTTCTTTCTGACCTTTGACATTCTCCATCTCACCCATTGTGAGCTGTTTGATATCCTCATCAGCGTCAATCTTCAGCATCTTCTTGATCTCACCCTTCACCTCGTCGGTATAGAGCAGCTTGTCGACCAGTTTCATCTTCACGAGCTCCTTCTGGTCAGCCAGCGTTACAAAGCGGTCGGCATAGGCGTTCAGCGAGTCAGCACTGATCTTGCGGCTCTTCGACACGTCGCTGAGCATCACCTTCCAGATGCCATTCATATAGGCAGTCACCTGTTCACGGTTGGGCTCGCTCATGCCGTCGGCAGTCATCATCTCAGGGGCACTCTTGTATTTGCCCACCTTGCAGAGCTGTACCTTCACGCCAAACTTAGCCAGCAGATCCTTCACGAAGTAGGGGTTGGCAGCCAGTCCGTGCCAGTCGACCATACCTTCCGGATTCAGATACAGCTTGTCGGCTACACTACATATATAATAGGTGGTCTGGGTATAGCTGTCAGCATAGGCTACAATCCACTTGCCGCTCTTCTTGAAGTCGAGCAGCGCCTCGCGGATGGCATGCGATGATGCGGGAGAGTCGCTCGAGAAGATGCCAGCCTCGATGTAAATACCTTTGATGTTCTCGTTCTCCTTAGCTTTCTTGATGGCGTTCAGCATGTTGTCAAGTCCAAGTCCTTCGCTCACCTGTCCTGTCAGTTCAGCCAAAGGGTTGCTGGCAGAACGCTCGTCCAGCTGTCCTGACAGCGAGAGCGTGAATACCGAGTTCTCCTCGACATTAGTGGTGGCGGCACTCGATGCAGCCAGTCCTACCAGTGAGATGGCACCCAGAATGCCTACGACGATCATGACCAGGATAATACCTGTCACAGTAGCCATCACATACTTCAGAAATTGTTTCATAGTTAATTGTTTTCGTTATTTAATTGATTAATAATCATATTATTCTGCAAAGGTAAGCATTTTTTCGAATATTGCCTTATTTTGAGCGTTTTTTTTTATTTTTTCCAGAAAACTGCCAAAGTGTCAGCCATGACGGATTGGCACGGTTTTCGCTGAATTGGTGGCAGAAAGTTTAAAGTCTAATTTAAAATAAAAGGTATTATGAACATTAAACCATTAGGAGACCGCGTGCTGGTATTGCCCGCACCGGCAGAAGAGAAGATCGGTGGTATCATCATTCCTGATACTGCAAAAGAAAAACCCCTGCACGGAACTATCAAGGCTGTAGGCCAAGGAACTAAGGACGAAGAGATGATCCTGAAGACTGGCGACGAAGTGCTGTATGGCAAGTACAGTGGCACCGAGCTGGAGTTTGAGGGTGAGAAGTATCTGATGATGCGTCAGAGCGATGTGTTGGCAGTGATTTGTTAGTCCCCTAAGTTAGGGGGTTGGGGGTCTGAACAAGCGCAGATGTCCCCGATTCTCTAATAACATATAGTAAACAAACAATAAAATGGTCTGGTAAACGCTTGTTCAGACCCCCAACCCCCTAACTTAGGGGGCTTAAAAAAAGTTATGGCAAAAGATATTAAATTCAATATTGACGCCCGCGATGCTATGAAGCAGGGTGTAGACCAGTTGGCCAACGCAGTAAAGGTGACGCTTGGTCCTAAGGGTCGTAACGTAGTGATCGAGAAGAAGTTTGGTGCTCCCCAGATTACCAAGGACGGTGTTACCGTAGCCAAGGAAATCGAGCTGGAGGACAAGTTTGAGAATACAGGTGCACAGCTCGTCAAGAGCGTAGCATCAAAGACTGGTGACGACGCAGGTGATGGTACCACCACTGCTACCATCCTGACACAGGCTATCGTTACCGAGGGTCTGAAGAATGTCACCGCTGGTGCCAACCCCATGGACCTGAAGCGTGGTATCGACAAGGCTGTCAAGAGCGTTGTTGACTTCATCCAGAAGAATGCCGAGCGTGTTGACGACAACTACGATAAGATTGAGCAGGTGGCTACCGTTTCTGCCAACAACGACGAGGAGATTGGTAAGCTGCTCGCTGAGGCTTTCCGCAAGGTCTCGAAGGATGGTGTCATCACCATCGAGGAGTCGAAGAGCCGCGACACCCATATTGGTGTTGTCGAGGGTATGCAGTTCGATCGTGGCTACCTCTCTGGTTATTTCGTAACCGATTCTGAGAAGATGGAGTGTGTGATGGAGAATCCTTACATCCTCATCTACGATAAGAAGATTTCTAACATCAAGGACTTCCTGCCCATCCTGCAGCCCGCTGCTGAGAGTGGTCGTCCTCTGCTCGTCATTGCCGAGGATGTTGACTCTGAGGCACTGACCACACTCGTTGTCAACCGTCTGCGTGGTGGCCTGAAGATCTGTGCTGTCAAGGCTCCTGGCTTTGGCGACCGTCGTAAGGCCATGCTCGAGGACATCGCAACCCTGACGGGTGGTGTCGTTGTCAGCGAGGAGAAGGGTCTGAAGCTGGAGCAGGCTACCCTCGAGATGCTGGGTACTTGCGACAAGGTGACCGTTTCTAAGGACAACACCACGATTGTCAATGGTGCTGGCGACAAGCAGGCCATCCAGGATCGTATCGCTCAGATTAAGAAGGAGATCGAGCTCACCACCTCTTCTTACGACAAGGAGAAGCTGCAGGAGCGACTGGCTAAGTTGGCTGGTGGCGTAGCCGTGCTCTACGTTGGTGCTAACAGCGAGGTAGAGATGAAGGAGAAGAAGGACCGTGTTGACGATGCACTCTGCGCTACGCGTGCCGCTATCGAGGAGGGTGTTGTTGCTGGTGGTGGTACCACATACATCCGTGCTCAGCAGGCTTTGGCTGACGTGAAGGGCGACAATGCTGACGAGCAGACGGGTATCAACATCATCTGTCGTGCTATCGAGGAGCCTCTGCGTCAGATTGTCAGCAACGCTGGCGAGGAGGGAGCCGTTGTCGTACAGAAGGTTCGCGAGGGCAAGGGTGACTTCGGTTACAATGCCCGTCTCGACAAGTACGAGGATCTGCGCGAGGCAGGAGTCATCGATCCTGCAAAGGTAGCCCGTGTGGCTCTGGAGAATGCTGCTTCTATTGCAGGCATGTTCCTGACCACCGAGTGCCTCATCTGCGACAAACCCGAGAAGGAGCCTGCCATGCCTATGGGAGGTGCCCCGGGAATGGGTGGCATGATGTAATGTAACGTGCTGATTTGCAAACTATATATGTCAAAAAGCGGGTGTCTGATGAAAAAGTCGGACACCCGCATTGATTTAAATCAAAAACGTATTCAGTTTTGCATAAAAATGCTTGCATCGTGTCTGAAAAGTTCCTACCTTTGCACTGTCAAAAGGTTAAAACCGCAGACAATAAGGTATAAGACTTCGTAATGAAATAGATATTTTTTTGATTTGTTTTAGTAGATTAGTTTTTAAGTAGTTTGTTTTTAAAATCGATTGTCGTGATGACAGTCGGTTTTTTTTTGTATCTTTGCACCATGAAAACGAAAGTGATTCTCTTTTTGCTGATGTTGTCATCATCCGTAATAGCACAGACACAGCGTATTGGCGATTTTATAGAATCGACATCCTACAACCTTGACAAGATAGGTGTCGAACGTCAACAGCAATATGTGCCACATCATGGCAGCTGGGTATGTAAAGACGGCACGAACCGTTACACCCGTGCGCTCTATGGCTCACATACCGACTGGCGACTGGAGACTTCCGACTATCCCATCTTTGCGGTGGTGAAGAAAGGTCACCATCGTAACATCCGCTTGGTGTTGATCAGGGACGGGGTGGAGTATCCGCTGGAGCAGGTGGAGCATTGCCGTGCTTTATATGGCAGCGGGCGTCGTGAGTACTTGCTGAGTGATAGTCGCTGGGGTGATGCTACCTTGCGTATAGAGGTGCTGGCCTTGCCTGATGGCGAAAAGGCCGTCTGGCGTGTGGCTTCCCCGAAGATGGAGGCTCGTCTGCGAGCTGTCGTGTGTGCCATCGCCCAACCTAAGCTATACCGTAATGGCGATATCGGAGTCGAAAAGCCAGGTTGTCTGGAACCCGTAGGCGAACCTCTGCAGACCGTAGAGGCTGCTTTCGGCCGAGGTGTGACTGCCTATTTCGAGGTCGATGTGGATCAGGTCTCCGTTGTCGATGCCCAAACGGGTCGTCAGGCCTATCAGCAGGCCAAGACGTTTTTTCGCGAGATGTCGCGCCGTATCCAGTTCCGTACCCCCGATCCTTATATCAATGGGCTGAGTGGTGCGTTGGTTCTTGCTGCCGATGGCGACTGGGACGGAACGACGTGGCTTCATGGCTGCATCGGTTGGCGCATGCCGTTGGCTGGCTGGCGTGCTGCCTATGTGGGTGATGTGTTGGGATGGAACGACCGTCAGCGCAGCCATTTCGATGCCTATGCCAAAAGTCAGGTGACGCGTGTTGAACCGACCATCAGTCATCCCTCGCAAGATGCGAAGATGAATCTGGCACGAGCCGAGAAACGCTGGGGCACACAGATGTACTCCAATGGCTATATCTGTCGTAATCCCGAGCGCAACGACCAGATGCACCATTACGACATGAACCTGAACTACATCGACGAGCTGCTCTGGCATTTCCAATACGATGCCGATACCACTTATATGCGTCGGATGTGGCCTGTCATCACGTCACATCTGGCTTGGGAGAAGCGCAACTACGACCCCGATGGCGACCATCTCTACGATGCCTATTGCTGCATCTGGGCCAGCGACGCCCTTTACTATAGTGGGGGAGCAGTGACCCACTCCTCAGCGTATAACTATCGTGGCAACCGGTTGGCTGCTCGTATCGCAGAGCTGCTAGGCGAGGACCCTAAGCCCTATCGCGCTGAGGCTGAGGCTATCCTGAACGCCATGAACCAGCGACTCTGGCTGAAGGATAAGGGCGTATGGGCTGAATACCAAGACGCGATGGGTCTCCGTCGTGTCCACGACCATCCTGCCGTGTGGAGCATCTATACCCCCATCGACTGTGGGGCGTGCAGTCCTGAACAAGCCTATCGGGCTACCCGCTATGTTGATGAGCACATCCCTCATATTGATGTGGAGAACACTGGCTATCAGACCATCGCCACCAGCGACTGGATGCCCTACAGCTGGAGCATCAACAATGTGGCAGCAGCAGAGGTGATGCATACCGCTCTGGCCTATTTCGAGGCAGGTCGTAGCGAGGAGGGCTTCCGTCTGCTGAAGGCTAACGTGTTGGACCAGATGTATTATGGTGCCAGTCCTGCCAATTTCGGACAGATCAGCTATTACGATGCCGCCCGTGGTGAGTGCTATCGCGATTTCGGCGACTGCATCGGCATCTCGTCCCGCACCTTGCTACAGGGCTTGTTTGGCATTATTCCGCAGGCCCTCGATGGCCAGTGCATCATCCGTCCTGGATTCCCTAAGGAGTGGGACAGTCTGACGGTCACCACCCCCTATCTCTCTTATAGGTATGTGCGTAAGGGCAGCAAGGTGACTTTCGACATCACCCAGCATTTCCGTCAGCCCCTCCAGATTGTTGTCCGTCAAAGTCTGGGCAATGGCAGGTGGCGTGAAATCGTAGGCACCACCGCACAGACACAACAGATTACCTACGACTGGCAGGAGCCTCTGACCGTCGAGGAGAAACCGTCCGTCCAAGAAGCGCCCTCAGCGTCAGCCCTCGGATTGCAGGAGCCTGTCGCTGGAGTCCCGTTCCGACCTGTGGATATCAGCAAGCTGTTCAATGCTCGGGTCACCGACATTTTCCAAAACCGCTATCTCTCACCCCGTTCGCCTTATACCACATTGCAGATTCCCGTGCAGGGCATTGGCGAGTGGTGTCATCCCCAACAGACGGCCCAGATCGACGACTCCGTCTTCCGTACCCGCATCAAGGATGGCCATTTCGTGATGGCTGGCGTGCCTTTCCGTACACCAGCCCAGGGACGTAACATCGTCTATACCTCGTTGTGGGATAACTATCCTGATGCGGTCACCATTCCGTTGAAGGGTAGGGCATCGCGCGCCTATCTGCTCATGGCGGGTTCGACCAATCACATGCAGAGCCGCATAGCCAATGGCGAGCTCGTAGTCCGTTACCAAGACGGCACGACAGACACCCTGCAGCTTGTTAATCCTGACAACTGGTGTCCCATCGAGCAGGACTATTACGTCGATGGCAAGGCGTTCTATACCACCCAGCCTCGTCCTTATCGCGTGTCGTTCGGCACGGCGACGGTGAGTCGCGACTTAGGTCGGGCGCTGGATATCCAGGGGGTCTACGGTCGTGAGATACCCGGTGGTGCCGCCCAGCTGTTGTGCATGTCCCTCCATCCTCAGAAGAAACTCCATTCGCTCACCCTCCGCACCCTCAGCAATGATGTGGTCATCGGACTGATGAGCCTTACCTTACAACCGTAGCAGATGAAACAGTATACCGACCTCTTCATCGATTTCGATGATACCCTTTATGATACGCATGGCAATTCGGTCATTGCCCTTCGCGAACTCTTTGATGCGCTGCATCTGGAACGATGGTTTCCCGATCCACAGGTGTTCTACGACCGCTATTGGGAGGCTAACATCGACCTGTGGACCCGCTATTCGCGTGGTGAGATTACTCGCGACTACTTGATTGTCGAGCGTTTCCGTCGTCCGCTGAGTTATGGCGACGGACTGGAGCCTACCGAGCAATACTGTCTGGACGCCAGTGATCTGTTTCTCGACCTCTGCTCCTCGAAGCCAGGCTTGGTGGAGAGTGCCCGTGAGCTGATGGACTATCTGAAGGCCAAGGGCTACCGGCTCCACATGTGTTCCAACGGGTTCCATGAGGTGCAGTATAAGAAGTTACGCTCCTGCGGACTCGACTGCCATTTCGACACCATCGTGCTCAGCGAGGATGCAGGTGTCAACAAGCCCTCGCCGCTGTTCTTCGACTATGCCATTCAAACAACTGGGGCGCAGAAGTCGACAACCCTCATGATTGGCGACAATTTCCAGACGGACATCCTGGGTGCCAAGCGCTACGGACTGGATACCGCCTATTTCAACCGTTTCCCCGACTATCCCGCTGCCGAACCAGTCACCTATGAGGTGACGCAGTTACGCCAACTGATGGAGATACTCTGAGAAATAAAAGTTAAAAAATAACAAGGCGACCATAAATTCTTCACTCTTCACTCTTCATTCTTCACTTAAATGACTACCTTTGTAGCCAGTTATGCAGAAACTAGTAGAGCTATATCAGCAATGGAGTGGGGCAGAGCCCCAAAACGTAGCGAAGCTGCCTGTTGCTGGCAGCAATCGCGAGTACTATCGTCTGACCGATAGTCAGGGACTAAGCGTGGTAGGTTGCATCGGTACGAGTCGCGACGAGAACCACGCTTTTGTGTATCTGTGCAAGCACTTCTCGAAGCACCAGTTGCCCGTGCCTGAAATGCTGGCCGTGAGCGACGATGAGTTGCGATATATCGAGAGCGACCTGGGCAGCATCTCGCTGTTCGACGCCATTCGTGGTGGTCGTGAGGCTGGCGGCCGTTATACGCTGAAGGAGCAGGAGCTGCTGAAGCGCACCATCCGTGTGCTGCCTAAGATCCAGTTGCTGGGTGCCCAGGAGTTGGATTTCTCCAACTGCTATCCCCAGCCTGCGTTCGATACCGATTCGGTGCTGTTCGACCTGAACTATTTCAAGTACTGTTTCCTGAAGGCTACCGAGCTCGATTTCCATGAGTTGAAGCTCGAGGCCGATTTCCGTTTGCTGGCCAAGGACCTGACGGCGGCAGGCGACACGCAGGGCTTCCTGTATCGTGATTTCCAGGCCCGCAATGTCATGCTCGACAGCAATGGCAACCCCTATTTCATCGACTTCCAGGGAGGTCGCAAGGGACCTTACTACTACGACGTCGCCTCGTTCCTCTGGCAGGCTTCTGCAAAATATCCGCATAAGCTGCGTCGCGAACTGGTTTATGAATACTACAATGCGCTGAAGCTCTATACCGAGGTGCCTCATCCCCATGCTTTCGTCGACCGCCTCTCGCTGTTTGTGCTCTTCCGCATGTTGCAGGTATTAGGCGCCTACGGTTTCCGAGGCTATTTCGAGCGTAAGCCACACTTCATCGCCTCCATTCCCCCTGCCATGCAGAACGTCAGGGAACTGCTCGACGAGCGCAACTTCCCCTATCCCTATCTGACCGATGTGCTCGACCGTCTGACCCGCATGCCTAAGTTCCAGCAGATTGAGGCTCCGGCACCCCGTGCTGACGGATTCAAGACGACCGACCTCAACCCCTATAAGCCCCATCCCCAGGATGGTCCTGCCACCTTCTCGAAATACGACGCCCAAGGCCCGCTGGTGGTCAAGGTGTTCAGCTTCTCTTATACCAAGAGCATCCCCGAGGATGAGAGTGGCAATGGTGGTGGCTATGTGTTCGACTGCCGCTCTACGCATAACCCCGGACGTTATGAGCCCTATAAGCAGCTGACGGGATTGGACGAGCCTGTTATCCGTTTCCTCGAGGACGATGGTGAGATCCTGACCTTCCTCGACAGCGTCTATAAGCTGGCCGATGCCCATGTGCGTCGTTACATCCAGCGTGGCTTCACCTCGCTGATGTTCTGCTTCGGTTGTACCGGTGGTCAGCATCGCAGCGTCTACTCCGCCCAGCATTTGGCTGAGCATATCCATGAGAAGTTTGGTATCGAGGTGCGCATCTGCCATCGCGAACAAGGTATCACCCAAACGCTGCCTGCCGTATGAAACAGGCTATGATTCTCGCGGCAGGTCTGGGCACCCGTCTGAAGCCCCTGACCGACACGATGCCCAAGGCCTTGGTGCCTGTTGGTGGCAAGCCCCTGTTGGAGTGGAACGTCCGTAAGTTGCAGTCGCAGGGCTACGACCGCTTTGTCATCAATATCCATCACTTCGCTCAGCAGATCCGTGACTATGTCGCTCAGCAGGACTATGCCCCGCTGGTGCGTTTCAGCGACGAGACCGAGCAGTTGTTGGAGACCGGTGGCGGACTGAAGAAGGCCCAGCCGCTGTTCAGCGACGAGTCGCCCATCTTGCTCCATAATGTCGATATCCTCGACAATGTAGACTATGGTTGGCTCGCCCGTCAGCATCAGGCTGATGAAGATGCCGTCCTGCTGGTCAGCCCCCGCAAGACCAAGCGCTACCTGCTCTTCGACAATGCCATGCGACTGATGGGTTGGATCAACATCGAGACGGGCGAAATCAAGAGCCCTTTCCCCTGGCTGCGTGAGTCTGATTTAACCATCGACGACAATCTGCAAGTCATTCCTCTCACCTCTAACCACTCACCTCTCACCTCTAAATTAAACGCCTTCGCGTTCAGTGGCATCCATAGCTTCTCGCCCCGTCTGTTCCCCCTGATGGATCGCTTCCCCGATAAGTTTGGCATCATCGACTTCTACCTCTCCGTGTGCCATCGTGCCCACATCGTAGGCTTGGTGAAGCCCGACCTCCGTCTCCTCGACGTCGGCAAGTTAGACTCGTTGGAACAAGCAGAAACATTTATCACACAAATATAGCAACATGCAGAAAATCATTATTCTCGACTTCGGTTCGCAGACCACGCAGCTCATTGGCCGTCGTGTGCGCGAACTCGACACCTTCTGCGAAATCCTGCCCTACAACAAGTTTCCCGTAGGCGACGATTCCGTCATTGGTGTCATCCTGAGCGGATCGCCATTCTCTGTCCACGATCCCGAGGGCTTCAAGCCAGATCTCACCCCCTTCCTGGGCAAGATTCCCGTATTAGGCATCTGCTATGGTGCACAGTACCTCTCTTACTCCCTGGGTGGCAAGGTGGAGAAGAGCGACAGCCGTGAGTACGGTCGTGCCCATCTCCAGAGTGTCGACACCACCAATCCGCTCTTCAAGGGCTTCGAAATCGGCTCGCAGGTGTGGATGTCGCATGGCGATACCATCACCGCAATCCCCGACGGCTTTGAGGTTATCGGCTCCACCAACGACGTTAAAAATGCCGCTTATTGGTCTCCCTCGCCTCTTGGAGAGGGTCGGGGTGAGGCTTCAGTTTGGGCCGTCCAGTTCCACCCCGAGGTGTTCCACACCCTTCAGGGCAAGCAGCTCCTTCAGAATTTCGTCGTTGACATCTGCGGCAGCAAGCAGGAGTGGAGTGCCGCCTCGTTTGTCGATAGCACCGTTGCCGAACTGAAGGCACAGCTGGGCGACGATCGTGTCATCCTGGGCCTCTCCGGAGGTGTCGACAGCTCTGTCGCTGCCGTATTGTTGAACCGCGCCATTGGCAACCGCCTCACCTGTATCTTCGTCGATCATGGCATGCTGCGTAAGAACGAGTTCACCCAGGTGATGGACGACTATCGCTGTCTGGGTCTGAATGTCATTGGTGTCGATGCCAGCCAGAAGTTCTTCTCCGATTTGGCTGGAGTCACCGATCCTGAGCAGAAGCGTAAGATTATCGGTCGCGACTTCGTCGAAGTGTTTAATGCCGAGGCACGTAAGATTACCGATGCCCGTTGGTTGGCTCAGGGCACCATCTACCCCGACCGCATCGAGTCGCTCAATATCACAGGTAAGGTCATCAAGAGCCATCACAATGTCGGCGGACTGCCTAAGGAGATGCACCTGCAGCTCTGCGAGCCGCTGAAGTGGCTCTTCAAGGACGAGGTTCGTCGTGTCGGTCGCCAGCTCGGCATGCCCGAACACCTCATCACCCGTCATCCCTTCCCCGGTCCCGGCCTTGCTGTCCGTATCCTGGGCGATATCACCCCCGAGAAGGTACGTATCCTGCAAGATGCCGACGATATCTACATCCGCGGACTCCGTGAGTATGTCGATACCGATGGCGAGACATTATATAATAAGGTATGGCAGGCAGGCGCCATCCTCCTCTCTACCGTCCGCAGTGTCGGTGTCATGGGCGACGAGCGCACCTACGAACACCCGGTAGCCCTCCGTGCCGTCACCTCTACCGACGCCATGACTGCCGACTGGGCCCATCTGCCTTACGACTTCATGGCCCGTGTCTCCAACGAGATCATCAACAAGGTCCGTGGTGTCAACCGCGTCTGCTACGACATCTCGTCAAAGCCACCCGCAACAATCGAGTGGGAGTAATTTACAATAATATTAACTAAGAATTATGAAAAGGTATTTGAATTGGATGCTCGCCGCCATCCTCGTTTGCGGTTCCAGTGTGCTCGTTTCCTGCGTTGCCAACAATGACAATTCAGCGGATGTTGTTCCCGGAGAAACGACAGAGTCCTATGTAGAGCCTACCACCGACCAGCTGGAGGTGAAGGTGACTGCCGACATGCCTACCGCCGTACTGAGCCAGTTCGACGAGAATACGGTGGCCACAGCCCTGATCAAGCGTCTTGCGACAACCACCACTGCCATCGACGACAACACGAAGCTCGTCCTGTTGGACGACAGTCAGATAAAGTCGTTGACGGAGGACGATTATTTCGCGATGGCCCGTGTCCTCTTTAATGGCGGATACGTCGCCCTTCAACGCCCCAAGTTCGGAAATGCATTTTTCTTTGCCGTGTCTTTGGACGACCAGTTCGAGAAAGTTCAGAACGCCATTCTGAAGGAGAACGGTGTCGAGGGGGCTGATGACGAACCAGCAGCCAGCAGCAGCCGCAATGACGGCGACATGGTGCGCAAGGTCAACAATGCCTTTGCCATGACCAACAGAGCCGCAGAGGTTGACGAAAACACCGTGATTGAAGAACTCGTTGTTTTCTCCATCAATGCCAACTATCTGATTCCCCCCTACAGCGAGGAGATGACTTTCGAAAGCAAGATGGAAGACGAGCAGGGGCAAGAGACGACCGTTGAGCATAAGGAGAAGGTATTACTGGATGCTTATCATTGCGGTCATCTGGCCGACGGCGTTGCCGAGTGGCTGAACGCCAAGGAGCAGGAGAAGGCCCAGACCCAGCAGCCCGAGGCAGCAAATGCTCGCCGCAGAGCCGAAGCCAATGAGGTAATTAACTCTATGATGTCATGTACCGACGAGTTTACCATTACCGGTTCGCTGAACGCTCGCGATGATCAAGGCAGGAAATACAACCGTAAAAACGCCTCCAACACCACCATCCGTTCGTGGAGCGTCCATGACTTTGGCAGCAACCGCGATTTCTACTATGTAGAGGAAAACCACCATATCCGTATGGGCGGTGAAAATTCGGATAAGAGCAAAACACTCTATTTGGGACCCTATGACAAGGAGAAATGGATGTACACTACGGAAAAAAAGCATATAGTTGGTGATATTTATGCGGACGTGCCTAAGAAATATAGTATTGAAGGTTGGGAAAGCAATGGCTCAGACTGGGCCTTCTATTACGGTAGTTGGCTCTCCTATTCTCGTCATACGATGAAGCTCACAGGCGCTGGCGACATTCAGGTAGAGAAGAGCCTGCCCAGCACCGACAACAACCAAAGTACGGAGACCATCGCCATCGGCTCCACCGACGCCACCTCGCATACATCAGGTTGGAGCATTGGTGGAAGCATTGGTGGTAACGCTGGTATGAGTGGTTCCAATGCGACAGGCCAAGGCAGTGTCGGTTTCAATTGGGGCTATTCGGAATCCAATACCACAAGCCACTCTACGTCCTTCACCATGAGTACGTCGCAGGTCAGCAAAGACCTGGCCATCAAGAGGAACACCGACGGCGCTGCGGTGACATGGACTTACGAAGAAGGCCATACTCCTGATATCATTTGGGATAAGTTCTGGCATGAAATGGCAGCGCCTACCCTGACCAACGACATCGACATCACCAACAAGGTATGTTGGTCAGTAAAGAATCCTTCGGGACAATACAAATTGTATTGGTATAGAAATAACCGGACCAAGGCACGTTTTGTAACTGCGAATAAAAAATGGAGCAATTGTTTTTACTTTGGCTGTAATTATGATGAAACACACACCTTGTCAGCCCCTCGCCGCTTCAAGAAGGAATGGTACTGCGATCTCCGTGTCTCTGGCAAAAATCTGAATGGCGATGCAAGGGATAAATTCCTCGCCTACCTGAGAGAGGTTGTCAATCCCACTATGTTCAGTAATAAGTTCAATCTGGCAGAAGCAACGAACAACGGTGTCGATGTCATCAAGTATAACGTGGGCGTTGCCACGAACATACTGAAGAAAGACAGCCAATTACGCGAAATGATAGAATACAGAGCGAAAGAGCTGGGCATCGAGAAGTACACCATCAAGTGGTTCACCAACGATGAAGCCGTGAATAAGAAACATAAGCCATTCACGTTTCCAAGAGAGATAGGCAAGAAATAAAACAGAGCCACCCGCAACAATCGAGTGGGAGTAACCCACCCCGGGACTGTCCCATCTGTGCTGCGAGCAGCACTGGGGGACTGTCCCGCATACGTCAAAAAAAGGCTGAGCATTTATTTGCCCAGCCTTCTTTCTTTACATACACGACGTCACTCCCAGCGTCGTTCCCAGTGCAGTCAGAATCGATATCAGAATCTGCACAATCAATTTCCAAGTTTCTTTCTTCATACTTCCTACTTCCTACTTCTAAAAGGTTGCGCCCGCAGGCGCTAACCTTTTACTACTCTCCTCCTGTCTCGAAGCCTGCGCTACCGCCTGAGTTGCCGCCACCGGTATTGGTGCTACCACCCTGGTTTTGGTTTTCGTTTTG
>SUYH01000005.1 GCA_015060535.1 Prevotella sp. | reverse complement strand
GGCGTACACTTCCGCTTCTTGTACTACTACTTCTTCTGTTTTATGTAAGACTTTCAAAGAACTCTTTCTTTCGTTGCTCACAGGTCTAACCCTGAAAGCGGATGCAAAGGTACAACTATTTTTTGATTCCACAAACTTTTTGAGAAGAAATTTTCCTTTTTGAGAGAAAAAAAATTTGGGGCTTGACAAAAATCAAGCCCCAAAACAAATCACACCTTATTATATATAAGGGAACAAAAGATTTACTTACCTTCCTCAGGAGCCTGTCCAATAAGTTCCATGAACTCGTCAAGCTTCGGAGTGATGATAATCTGGGTACGACGATTGCGCATCTTACCCACCTCACTGGTGTTAGGCTGGAGAGGATTGTACTCGCCACGGCCACCTGCAGTAAGGCGCTTAGGATCTACACCATAGTCGTTCTGTAAAGCCTGGACAACACTGCTGGCACGCAGACAAGAAAGGTCCCAATTGTTGCGGATGTTCTCGCGAGAAATGGGCACATTATCAGTATTACCCTCAACAAGCACGTCATAATCCTTATAGTCCTTGATAATCTTGGCAATCTTCGACAAGGTCTCTGCTGCACGACTGTTAATCTTGTAGGTACCACTCTCGTAAAGCATATTGTCTGCCAACGAGATGTAGACAACACCTTTCAGCACCTGAACGTCAACCTCCTTCAGTTCTTCCTTTGAAAGTGAACGCGTCAAGTTGTTGGTAAGCACCATGTTCAGAGAGTCACTCTTAGATTTCACCTCTACCAAATGACGGATGTATTGGTTAGATTCGTTAATCTGATCAACCAGTTTCTCGATACTGATATTGTTCTGACTGGCATTGGTCAGACTCTTGTCCAGTGATTTCTGGAGCGTTGCATTCGTCTGCTGTACAGCGTTTAACTGTTCCTGAAGACTAGCCACACGAGTATTAGCAGCTGCCAGTTGCTCTTTAGTGTTCTGATAATTAGTCTGCAAAGCCTTATTATCTTCCTGGCAAGCTAAAAGTTCTTTCTTTGAAGAACAGCTGGTGAACAGGACACCTGCAACCAGCGCAATCATGAATACTGTTTTTTTCATATTCCAAATATTAGTTCATACTAAATTTTGTCGCTTTGACGGTGCAAAGTTAATCATTAGACGCATATTTTGCATGAAAGTTGCGTCAATTTAGATATTTTTAAGTAACTTTGCCCCCAAAATCGTAAAATTTATAAGGTAAAAAAGGATTATGATTCTCTTTTTCAAGACTCTACAACAGAGCGTGATAGCCACTCAAACGGACCATCAGCTCAACGAACAAGAAGTAAAGGAACTATGCTGGCTTTATGGTGATGCCACACTATTGAACGACACGACGCTGTCGGGATATTATGTCGGCCCACGTCGCGAAATGGTCACCCCATGGTCGACGAATGCTGTCGAAATAACGCAGAACATGGGTATCAAGGGCATTCAGCGCATTGAAGAATACTGGGCTGTCAGTTCCGAAGATGCAGAACACGACCCCATGCTTCAGCGCATGTACAACGGACTGAATCAGGAAATCTTTACTGTTAACATCCAACCAGAGCCCATCAAGTATGTGGAAAACCTGGAGGAATACAACGAGCAGGAAGGCTTGGCTCTCTCACCCGAGGAAATAGAGTATCTGCATAAAATCGAAAAAGAGAATGGACGTCCGCTGACAGACTCAGAAATCTTTGGCTTCGCCCAAATCAATTCCGAGCATTGTCGTCATAAAATCTTCGGTGGTACGTTCATCATCGACGGCAAGGAGATGGAAAGTTCGCTTTTTTCGATGATCAAGAAGACCACTCAAGAGAATCCCAATAAGATTCTGTCAGCTTATAAGGACAACGTAGCTTTTGCGCAAGGTCCCATAGTGGAACAGTTTGCACCTGCAGACCAATCGACCAGCGATTATTTCCGCGTGAAGGATATCGAGAGTGTGATCTCGCTGAAAGCCGAGACCCACAACTTCCCAACCACAGTAGAGCCTTTCAATGGCGCAGCTACAGGTACAGGTGGTGAGATTCGAGACCGTATGGGTGGCGGCGTAGGTTCATGGCCTATTGCTGGTACAGCTGTCTACATGACAGCCTACCCTCGCATCCAGGATGAGACTCGCGACTGGGAGAATATCATGCCTGCCCGCGAGTGGTTATACCAGACTCCAGAACAGATTCTTATTAAAGCCTCGAATGGTGCATCCGACTTTGGAAACAAATTCGGCCAGCCACTAATTACCGGTTCGGTACTGACCTTCGAGCATCAAGAAGGACAAGAGAAATATGCCTACGACAAGGTTATCATGCTGGCAGGAGGTGTAGGTTACGGCACCAAGCGTGACTGTTTGAAGAAAGAGCCCCAGAAAGGCAACAAGGTCGTTGTTGTCGGTGGTGACAACTATCGCATCGGACTAGGTGGCGGCTCTGTTTCATCAGTAGATACTGGTCGCTACAGCAACGGCATTGAGTTGAACGCTATCCAACGTGCCAACCCAGAGATGCAGAAACGTGCCTACAATCTGGTACGTGCCCTCTGCGAGGAAGATAACAACCCCGTAGTTTCCATTCACGACCATGGAAGTGCAGGTCACCTGAACTGTCTCTCCGAGCTTGTCGAAGAGTGTGGTGGCGAGATAGATATGGCTAAATTGCCGATTGGCGACAAGACCCTCTCGTCAAAGGAGATTATTGCCAACGAGAGTCAGGAGCGTATGGGGTTGCTGATTGACGAGAAGCATATCGAACACGTACAGAAGATTGCCGAGCGCGAACGTGCTCCGATGTATGTGGTTGGCGAGACTACTGGTGATGCCCACTTCTCATTCAAGCAGGCTGATGGTGTGAAGCCCTTCGATCTGGATGTAGCTCAGATGTTCGGTCATTCACCCAAGACCATCATGCGTGACAATACCGTTGAACGTAAATATGAAGATGTTAGCTATTCACAAGATAAGATCAACGACTATCTAGAGCGCGTGCTTCAGTTGGAGTCTGTAGCCTGCAAGGACTGGTTGACGAATAAGGTAGACCGCTCTGTGACGGGTAAGATTGCCCGCCAGCAATGTCAGGGTGAGATTCAGTTACCGTTGAGCGACTGTGGTGTCGTAGCCCTAGACTATCGTGGTCGTAAAGGTATTGCCACCGCATTAGGCCATGCACCCCAGGCTGGTTTGGCTGATCCTGCCGCTGGTAGCGTGCTCTCTGTAGCCGAAGCATTGACGAATATCGTATGGGCACCTTTGGCAGATGGTATGGACTCGCTCTCGCTGAGTGCCAACTGGATGTGGCCATGCCGTTCACAGGAAGGTGAAGATGCCCGTCTTTATGCAGGTGTAAAAGCTTTAAGCGATTTCTGCTGCGAACTGCACATCAACGTGCCCACTGGTAAAGATTCGCTGTCGCTGACTCAGCAATATCCTAACGGGGAAAAGATTATCTCTCCAGGAACGGTGATTGTATCCGCAGGTGGTGAAGTATCAGACATCCGCAAGGTTGTAAGTCCCGTGCTAGTAAACGACAAGAACGCTTCACTCTATCACATCGACTTCTCGTTTGACGAGCAACACCTGGGTGGTAGCGCCTTTGCTCAGAGTCTGGGCAAGGTGGGCAGCGACGTGCCTACCGTCAAGAATGCGGAATACTTTGCTGATGCTTTCATGGCTATTCAGCAACTGATAGAAAAGGGCTGGGTAATGGCAGGTCATGATATCTCAGCTGGTGGTCTGATTACCACCTTGTTGGAGATGACATTCGCCAACACCAAGGGCGGAATGCACATTAATCTGCACGACATCTGTCAGGATGGCGACGTGATAAAGAGCCTGTTTGCCGAGAATCCTGGC
Source organism: Prevotella sp. (assembly GCA_015060535.1). GTDB lineage: Bacteria > Bacteroidota > Bacteroidia > Bacteroidales > Bacteroidaceae > Prevotella. Next base: position 197,090 of record SUYH01000005.1, on the reverse strand, counting down.
GTTATCATCGAGGTAAGCGACGAGTACAAGCAGGAGTTTAAGGACTTCATGGAAGATGCAGGTGTAGGCTTTGCCAAGATTGGTTACCCTGTAGAGAATAGCCGCAGCATTGTAGTAAAGGCTGATGATAAGGAGTTCACCTTCGACATCGACGCCCTGCGCGACACATGGTATAAGACCAGCTATCTGTTGGATCGCAAGCAGAGCTTCAACGGCAAGGCCAAGGAGCGCTTCGAGAACTACAAGCAGCAACCGCTGGAGATGAAGTTCAATCGCGATTTCACAGGTACGCTGAAACAATACGGCATCTCTGCCGACCGTCGTGAGAAGAAAGGTGTCAAGGCCGCTATCATCCGTGAGAAAGGAACCAATGGTGAACGCGAGATGGCCTACTCGATGTATCTGGCTGGTTTCGATGTGAAAGACGTGATGATGACCGACCTGATTAGTGGTCGTGAGACACTCGAGGACATCAACCTCATCGTCTTCTGTGGTGGATTCTCGAATAGCGACGTGCTTGGCTCGGCTAAGGGATGGGCAGGTGCCTTCCTCTTCAACCCCAAGGCTAAGGAGGCCCTCGATAAGTTCTATGCCCGCAAGGACACCCTCTCACTGGGTATCTGCAACGGTTGTCAGCTGATGGTAGAGTTAGGTCTGACTGGTGCCAAGGGAGCCAAAATGCTACACAACGACTCACATAAATTCGAGAGCGAGTTTATCACTCTCAGCATTCCGCAGAACAACAGCGTGATGTTTGGCTCGTTGAGTGGTAACAAGCTGGGACTATGGGTAGCTCACGGTGAGGGTAAGTTCCATTTGCCTGAGACAGAGAGCAGCTATAACGTGATTGCCAAGTACAACTACGCAGGCTATCCCGCTAATCCCAACGGTTCTGACTATAACGTAGCCGGTATCTGCTCTGAGGATGGTCGTCATCTCTGCATGATGCCACACCTTGAGCGTGCTATCTTCCCCTGGCAATGCGCTTGGTATCCTGAGCGTCGTCGCATGGACGAGGTTACCCCATGGATAGAAGCATTTGTGAACGCCCGCAAGTGGATTGAGCAGCAATGAACATCTACTGGGAGTCGTTTCGCACATTCTTTAAGATTGGCATATTCACCCTTGGTGGTGGATATGCCATGATTCCTTTGATAGAAGAAGAGGTGGTAAATCGCCATCGATGGGTGTCTAAGGACGAGATGCTCGACCTATTAGCCATTGCACAGAGTTGTCCTGGTGTGTTTGCCATCAATATCAGCATCTTCATCGGCTATAAATTAAATAAGGTACGCGGGGCGTTAGCTACCACGATGGGCACCGCCCTACCCTCGTTCATGATTATCCTAGCCATCGCTATGTTCTTCCATCAGTTTGAGGACAACCATGTGGTAGCCGCTATGTTTCAAGGTATCCGACCTGCCGTTGTAGCCTTGATAGCCGTGCCTACATTCAACATGGGCAAACGTGCCAAACTCAACAAATTTACGATCTGGATTCCCATCGTGTCAGCCCTGCTGATATGGTTGATGGGTGTTTCACCCATCTGGATTATCATCGCTGCGGGCATTGGTGGCTATATTTACGGGAGGATTGCCGCATGATATTCTTCTCACTATTCTACACTTTCTTTATGATAGGCCTCTTCGGTTTTGGAGGGGGCTATGGAATGTTGTCGCTCATTCAGCACGAGACAGTAGAGCATTGGCATTGGTTGTCATCATCCCAATTTACCGATATTGTAGCGATCTCGCAGATGACACCAGGTCCTGTGGGCATCAATTCGGCTACTTATTGTGGCTATACGGCCTGTGTTAATGCAGGCTATTCGATGCCTATGGCTATTTTAGGCTCTGCAACAGCCACTTTTGCGCTGGTATTGCCCTCGTTGATTTTGATGGTTTTGATCAGCAAAATGTTCATGCGATACATGCATACCCGCACGGTAACCTCCGTTTTCACGGGTTTGCGTCCTGCTGTCGTGGGACTTTTAGCCGCTGCCACCCTGCTCCTTTGCAGCAAAGAGAACTTTTCAACGCCCACAGAGAACCCTTGGCAGTTTTGGATCAGCAGTGCATTGTTTGCAGCAACAGCCTTTGGTACAGGTGTTTTGAAGATAAACCCCATCCGCATGATTTGTTATGCTGCTCTAGCAGGGTTAGTCTTGTTCTATTAAGGTCTTCTTATTTGCGCTATTTCTCAAAATGCTGATAGTCTTTCAGCGTACGCCAGTTGCCACCCCAGCGGAATCCATGCTGGATAAAGAGACGATAGCAGAGGTCACTTTGGGTGATTTTATAGTTAAATGAACGAGTGCGATCGGTATAAGGACGAGCAGTTGAGGGCTGGATAATCAAAGTACCGTCCTTACGACGACGAACACAGGGATTGTATAGCGGATTGATATCGATGGCCAGCCCCTGAGCGTGTTTGGAGAGTTTTTTGCTACCAGCGATAGGGCGATAGCAGTAGCACGAGGAATTGTTGGCCTGCATGGAACGCTCGTCGTCATCGCCATATTCGGAGATAGGACGAATGCGCTCTATGGGATAGTGCTTGCGAAAAAGTTCAGTAAAGATCTGACGTAGGTCGTTGGAAATCAACTTGTTGCAGATAATCGTACCTTGCTGCGTCCTACCCTGAAAGTCAACATGCTGCACAGAAAGAGTGTCCAGGTGGACAGCCTGCTGCGCCTTACTTGCGCTTACAGCCAAGAAAAACACACCAATTAAAAGAAATCTTTTCATCAATTCTTCCTCACTTTCTTCTTCAGTTTGTCTATAGCATTCTCCAGACTCTCCGTGGGTTCGATGATGTTGTAGTCAGCCCAGAAGTCGGGATCATCAAAATATTCCACCCTATCGTAGAAACGCTCTTTCAGTCCGAACGACGAGTGTCCACGAGGCCGTTTCACCTTATCGCCCCGCTGCTGACGGTCTGTCACCACCATTTCACAAACGGTAATGAACGGTGAGGCGAAAAGTCGTCGTTTCCAGTCGCAATTGAAGCGCATTAGGTTGCGCACATAGCTCATACGAGTGATACCTTGTTCATCTGTCTCATAGACTATCGTTACTGTCAATTCTTTAGGGCGGAAGCGCAGGCCCATGGGTTTGCGAACCAACATATATTCCGAAGCCTGACGCCAGTCCGTCATATCAAGCTGCAGTTCAGCACGGGTAAAGGCCAGCAACTCCTGATCGATGAAGACACGTCCCATCATCAACGGATAAAGCTGACGACCCTGAGGTTCCATACTGATGACGAACTGCGGACGGTCGGCAATGCGGACGGGCACTTCCATACGCAGCTTATAGTGCGCCAGATTCTCTTCGTTCATCAGATAATCGGGATTCTTCGCCACGTCGACCATCAAGGGCAGTACGGGGCCACCCTGCACTTTGACGCCCAACGTATCGCGAGCCTTCATACTCATCAGTCGACGTCCCTTCATGATAGCCACAGCATCACGCTCAGGACCATAGGCATAATCCGACTTGTACATCTCCGTCACCGCCTCTGCTACAGAGATAAAACGGGAACCACGACGGGCCGTTTCGCGATAGAAACAACGTACCAATTCAGGTTCGTGGGGATAATTCTGCATTACCCGTTCCATTGCAGCCCTCAAGATGGCCATCGGATTGTTGGCATTAACCAGCACCTCACGCAACTCGACCGTATTGCTGACCATACGAATATGCAAAGGCAGTTCAGTACCCTCATCAATCGCTATCTTTCGAGACTTATAGCCAATATGGCTCAGACGAACATAACGGGGCTTGTGAGTAGTCTTCAGCGTGAACTGGCCATCATCGTTGGTTACGGTATGCACTTCGGAACCCTCTGCTGATACGCTTACATAAGCTAGGGGCTGTCCTTGCTGGTCTGTCACCTTGCCACTGACCACAGACTGTGCTTTTACTGTCAGTACTGCAAACAGTAAGAGAAATGTCGATATCAGCTTCTTCATAGGCAAAACTACTATTTTTATTTGCAAAGATACGAATTATTCAGAAAAAATGTGTAACTTTGCCGTTAAAATAACGCTAAAACAAGAAAAGATTATGCAAAGTGACCCCAAGCAGTGCCTTTATTGCACTAACAATCAGACACTTCACGATCTGATGATTGAGATTTGCGAGCTCTCAGTATCTCGCGCGTTTTTATTTAAGGAACAGACCTATCGTGGCCGTTGCCTCGTGGCTTACAAAGACCACGTGAACGACCTGAACGAGTTGTCTGACGCAGACCGCAACGCCTTCATGAAGGATGTAGCTCAGGTGACACGCGCCATGCAGAAAGCTTTCAACCCTGTGAAGATTAACTATGGTGCCTACAGCGACAAGTTGTCGCACCTTCACTTCCACCTGGCTCCCAAGTATGAGGGAGGCCCTGACTTTGGTGGCACGTTCCAGATGAATCCTGGCAAGGTGTATCTCACAGATGCAGAGTATCAAGAAATGATTGAGAAAATCAAAGCAAACCTGTAAGCTATGGCAATCGTAAAACCATTTAAGGGCATTCGCCCTCCCAAGGAATTGGTAGAGCAGATAGAGTCAAGACCCTATGACGTGCTGGACTCTGAAGAGGCTCGCGCTGAAGCAGGCGACAACGAGAAGAGCCTGTATCACATCATCAAACCTGAGATTGACTTCCCCGTAGGAACATCTGAATACGACCCACGCGTCTACGAAAAAGCTGCAGAAAACTTCCAGAAATTCCAGGATAAGGGCTGGCTTGTACAGGATTCGAGTGAACACTATTATATCTATGCCCAGACCATGCAGGGTAAGACACAGTATGGACTCGTAGTTTGCGCCCATACCGACGACTACATGAAGGGCAACATCAAGAAGCACGAACTGACTCGTCGCGACAAGGAGGAAGATCGCATGAAGCACGTCCGCGTGAACAATGCCAACATCGAACCGGTGTTCTTCGCCTATCCTGACAACAAGGTGCTCGACGAGTTGATTATGCGCTACGCCAAGACGCAGCCGGAATACGACTTCATCGCGCCTATCGACGGGTTCCGCCATCAGTTCTGGATCATCAATGACGACAAGGATACCGAGACGATTACCGCTGAGTTCAGCAAGATGCCTAGCCTCTATATCGCTGACGGGCACCACCGCTCCGCAGCTGCCGCTCTGGTGGGACAGGAGAAGCAGAAGCAGAATCCTAACCACAAGGGCGACGAGGAGTACAACTACTTCATGGCTGTTTGTTTCCAGGCTTCGCAGCTGACCATTCTGGACTACAACCGCGTAGTGAAAGACCTGAACGGTATGAGCTCAGAGGAATTCCTGGCTGCCCTGCAGGTGAACTTCATCATCGAAGACAAGGGAACAGATATCTACAAGCCTCAGCAGTTGCATGAGTTCTCACTCTATTTGGATCAGCATTGGTTCTCGTTGAAGGCGAAGGAAGGCACCTACGACAATACCGATCCCATCGGAGTGTTGGATGTCGACATCTCCAGCCGTCTTATCCTCGACGAGATTCTGAACATTGGCGATCTGCGCTCGTCGAAGCGTATCGACTTCGTAGGTGGTCTGCGCGGATTGGGTGAACTGAAGCGTCGTGTGGACTCTGGTGAGATGCGTGCCGCTCTGGCCCTCTACCCCGTCACCATGCAGCAGATTATGGACATTGCCGACTCAGGCAAGATCATGCCTCCGAAGGCTACGTGGTTTGAGCCGAAGCTGCGCTCAGGACTGGTGATTCATAAACTAGTATAACTAGTATCACTAGTACAACTAGAGAAGAATGACTGACGAGTTCAAGACCATAGCAACTACAAGCGAGGGATATTACACCGAGAAGCGGAGTAAGTTCCTCGCTTTTGCCCACCATGTGCAGACTACTGACGAGGTGAAGGACATCATCGCCCAGTACCGTAAGAAGTACTATGATGCGCGCCATGTGTGCTATGCCTATATGCTGGGCGCTGAGCGGAACGACTTCCGAGCCAACGACGACGGAGAGCCCTCATCGACAGCAGGGAAGCCTATTCTTGGACAAATCAACTCCAACGAACTGACGGACATCCTCATTGTAGTGGTGCGCTACTATGGGGGGGTCAACTTAGGTACCAGCGGACTCATCGTAGCCTACCGCGAGGCTGCAGCCGATGCTATCAGCCACGCTACCATCGAGACGCGTCAGGTGGAAGAAATCATCAAGTACACCTTTGCCTATCCGCAGATGAACGATGTGATGCGCATCGTCAAGGACATGAACCCACGCATCATCAGCCAGACTTACGATAACACTTGCGAGATTGTGTTATCGATAAGGAAAAGCGAAGCAGATTTGCTTCGCAATAAACTAGAGAAGTTAATCTAGTTATTTAAATAAGATGCGCACATCTCTGCGCAACGCTCTCCATCGACTCCTGCCGAAACGATACCGCCAGCATAGCCTGCACCTTCGCCACAAGGGAAGAGGCCTTGCAAACGGACATGCATCAACGTATCCTGATTGCGGACAATACGCACAGGACTGCTGGTACGCGTCTCCACACCAATCATCACAGCCTCGTTGGTTAGGAATCCGTGACTCGACTTGCCAAACTGCTTGAAGCCCTCCTGTAAACGATGACTGACAGCCTGAGGAAGCCAGAAGTGCAAGGGCGATGAGATGAGACCTGGCGCATACGACGAGCGAGGCAGATCGTAGCTAAGCCGATTGTTGACGAAATCAGTCATTCGCTGGGCTGGTGCCGTCTGGCGCATATTTCCTTGTTGCCAACAGTTGCGCTCCAGCTCTTCCTGTAAGTGCATCACGCGAAGCACATCATCACCGGGAATATCCTCAGCTCGCGTCTCGACCACCATACCTGAGTTCGACCATTGTCCACCACGATTCGATGGCGACATGCCATTGACCACAATCTGCTGCTTGTCAGTAGCGGCAGGGATGACGAAGCCACCAGGACACATACAGAACGAGTAGACACCACGTCCGTCGACCTGCGTCACAAACGAATATTCAGCGGCAGGCAGATACTTTCCACGTCCCTGTTTGTTATGATATTGTATCTGGTCGATGAGCATCGAAGGATGTTCCAGTCTAACACCTACCGCAATGCCCTTCGCCTCTATCTCGATGCATTGCTCTGCCAAATAGCGATAGACATCGCGTGCAGAATGGCCAGTAGCCAAGATGACAGGCCCCATGTATTCTTTGTCGGCTGCAATACAGCCGACAACACGGACACCATCTATGATGAGCTGCGTCATCTTCGTCTGGAAATGCACCTCGCCACCAGCACGAATGATGGTATTGCGCATGTTCTCAATGACACGTGGCAACTTGTCCGTACCGATATGCGGATGGGCATCGGCCAGGATATTCGTCGAGGCCCCATGCTGACAGAACACATTCAGGATTTTCTCTATCGAACCACGTTTCTTGCTGCGTGTATACAGCTTACCATCGCTGTAGGCACCTGCCCCACCCTCGCCAAAGCAGTAGTTGCTCTCGGCATCCACCTGTTGTGTCTTAGTGATTTGCGACAGATCCTTCTTGCGTTCGTGTACATCCTTGCCTCGCTCCAACACGATAGGTCGCAGACCAAGTTCTATCAGTCGGAGGGCAGCAAACAAGCCGCCAGGACCAGCGCCCACCACAATGACCTGTTGTCTATCAGACACATCAGGATAAGCTGTAGGCACATACTCGTCCTGCTGAGGTTGCTCGTTGATGTAGACGCGCACCTTCAGATTGACAAAAATGGTACGCTGGCGGGCATCGATGCTTCGACGCAGAATGCGAAGTGACGTCACCGTCCGCACATCGAAGCCATACTCGTCAGCTAGCCACGCCCGTAGCGCCTGCTCGTTGGCAGCCACCTGAGGCCACACACGAACCTGGTACTCCTGTATCATTCCTGCTTAAAAAGGTCGTTGATCTCCTCGTCAATCTCGTCCTCGTCAAACCATTTAGCCAGTTTCTCCTTGGCCTTCGTCTGGATGTCAGGATCGATGTCCGTCCATACCTTCTTCAGCACGAAGAGCAATACGGCCAAGTCGTCTGACAGTCCTGCAATGGGAATGGCGTCAGGAATGACGTCGAGCGGGCTGATCATATAGCCCAACGCTCCGATGATCATCGCCTTGTTGGCCGTACTTACTTTATCGCTCTGCAGCGTGTAGTAGAGAATCAAAGCTGCATATACCAGTTTAGCACCAGCACGCTTGGCAATCTTGGAAATCTTCTCAACAAAGTCCGTCTGTGAGAACTTGTTGGCATAACTCATAAAATCGGGTAATTCCATATTCTTCTGTTTTATTCTTTAATTCTTATGATTCGAACTCCGGTAAAAGTGGAGTGTTTCTGTAAATATTGACGAATCGTCATCGGCTCTGTCACCACTTTGTGGTGAATCGACGACGCATTGAGCAGATGCAGTCCATCTTTCTGCCACACGGCAAAGCCCAGATGAGCGATGTCGAGTCCTTTCTTGTTACAGGTGATGGCTATGATGTCGCCATCCTTGATGGTCTGGCGCAACAGCTGTGTATTCTTGATGGTCTGCTTGGGAATATAACGATAGGTCTTGCCTGTCAATTGCTGTTCCTGGCGTTTGATGATGGGAACGAGAGCCTCATTCGCCTTCAGCGCCTTGTACGATTGCGGGTGATGACTCATATAGCCAACCTTCACTTTTTGCAAAGCCGTAAATGGCGGATTAGGTCCTTGAATCTCGCTGACGATACCCATCAGCTGCTTGTCGTCTATCCAATCGGTAAAATAGTGCAGTCGGCTGGTATAGCCATCCATCACACCCTGTCGATAACGCAGCGTGCGCAAGGTTTTCAGATAGTCTTCCCACCGGCGTTTCTCCTGCTGTACACAGATGGTGAGTGCCGTCACCGTCTCGACCAGCGTGGTGCAGTCCAGTTGGCGGGTATTGACGACCAGCTGCTCACTATCGTTCACCTCTAAGGTATGCGCCACATAAGGAATGCCATGAAACTGGCGGGCAAACCATAGCGTAGTGGCCTTCCGAGGCGCCTCTTTCAGCAGTCGACAGATGGTCAGACTGTCCGCCTTTGTATAGGTCACCTGTGCCGATGTCGCCACGCTAACCAACAACCCAATGATTACTATGATAAATTTCTTCATTTCTTTTTCTTTTTATAAGCAGACCTAGCTCCGAAGTTATAGCCCACATAGAGACACACCTCGCCCAGAATATTGTTAGCCGTAAATCGCGTCTTTCTGTAGTTATAGGTGCGCACAATAGCACTTGCTCCAGCATACCACCGTGTATTGTTGTACACCAGTCCGAAGCGGCCTATACCGTCGATGTTGAAGTTGGACATATCGAAGCCCCGCTTGTCAGCATCAGCCGTCTCACCACGACTCTTCTTGTAAGCCAGCGCCATCGACAGACTGGCACAGAACAGCCAGTCGCGTGCAAACACCCAGTTGTAGGCATAGCCCCCGTTGACGTTCAGCGTATAGTATTTCACGCTGTTGAACATCAGACTGCTGTCCAGTTTCACCTCCTGCGTACCCAGCTTTTCTTTGGCCAACGCCTCAAAAGCCTCGTGGTCGAACTCTATCGTGTTGTTCATATAGCCTATTCCTGCCATCCACGAACCACAACTGATCTTCTGGCAAGTGCTCTGCGCAAAGGCTGCCGGATAGGAGAACCGCTGGTGATTGAAGATGTAGTAGACGTTGAAACCCGTCGTCCCCACGTTGAAGCCATCGAACGGAATATCCTCCAAGGCTCGCACATTGACCTTATCGCCGAGTCTCACCTCACGGATTTTGTAATTGTTGCGCGTGTGGTGATAGAACACGTCGGCACCTATCTGCGCACTATACAGACTGGCGTCAATGCCCTGCCAGCGCGACGAGCTGAAATCGAAGCTGATGTTGCTTAGGTCGATGGTATATCCCAAGAACACCCATCGCCACCCGAAATAAGGTCCGAACTTGATACCCGTTCGTGGCGAAAATGATACCGACTGGCCGTTATCGCCTACCGTGGCAAGCCGATAGTTGTCGTAGGTATAGCGCCCTAAGGCCATCACCGACCAGTTGTAGTGCTGTGGTTCCACGTAGTTCTCGTCGATATAGCTAAAGCCGCGAATCGTGCGGCGCAGCCAGCTCAGCTCTTTCTCCTTCTTGACGCTGTCGACGTGTATCGTGTCTGAAGCCGCTGCTCCAGAGCTGATTGCCATCATTACCCATACTATCACCAGACGTAATACCATTAGAATTTTCCCAAAATACGATCCAGAACCCAGTTGACGGGCGTTGCCGACACACTGGTACAAGCGCAGATGCCTAAGCCCTGCAGATGTTCACAAACATTCTTGATGATTGGATATTGCACATAAGGCGGATTGGGCACCGTGATGCTCTGCAATCCCTCGCTAGTATGCAACTTGATAGGCTGATAGTCGAATACCGAGAAGCTGACCGACCCCTGGTCACCGATTATCTGGATGCGGTCTTCACGAGCCGAGTCGTGAGCCACGAAACACCAGGAGCCGCTGCCTGGCAGACCACTTTCAAACTCGAAGCAGGCGCTGACCGAGTCTTCTGCCTGATACAGCTTACCCCGATTAGCACAGATGCCGCGAGCCTCGGTGATGACACCGAAGAAGTGCTGCAACAGGTCAAGCTGATGGGGAGCCAAGTCGTAAAAATAGCCTCCTCCCGCAATATCAGGCTGTAATCGCCAAGGCAAGTTGCCATTCTTCTTATAGTCTAACTCACGAGGCGGAACGGCAAAGCGTATCTGTACGTTGATGATCTTGCCGATGACACCTTGGCCGACAATATCCTTAACCTTTTGGAAATAAGGCAGATAACGACGATAATATGCCACAAAACAGGGTACTCCCGTCTCCTCGCTCACGCGGTTGACACGTGCACAATCTTCATAGGAAGCCGCTAAGGGCTTCTCTACATAGACGGGTTTGCCCGCCTTCATCGCCATGATAGCAAACGTAGCATGACTGCTGGGAGGCGTGGCTATATAGACGGCATTCACGTCAGGATCGTCAATCAACTCCTGGGCATCTGTATACCATTTCGGAACACCGTGTCGTTCAGCATAACTACGGGCATTCTTCTCCTGACGACTCATGACAGCCACCACTCCAGAACCCTCTACTTCCGAGAAGGCAGGACCGCTTTTCATCTCTGTCACCTCACCGCATCCGATGAAGCCCCATTGCAATATTTTCATAATTTATCTTTAAAGATGGTGCAAAGATACGAAAAAATGCCTACCTTTGCAACACTCAACGGAAAAATAATAGCAAAAAATGGAAAAACAACAAGATGATATACTCATGAAGTCTCGCAGTTATAGGGGTGTGATAACTGCCGGACTGCGGTTGTATACGGGTTCATTCCGTCGTATTTTCAAGGCCACATGGCTCTATACGCTGATCTTTGTACTGCTGGCTGCTGCGATGGGAGCCCTGCTTACAACTCACCTGCTGCCCGTTGGTCTGCAGATGTTGGCACTCCCCCAGTACAAATGGCTCATCGCCCAGGAGCACTTGCCGCTCATCGGCATCGTCGCCCTGCTCTTCGTGACCAGCATCGTGTTCATGATAATATTATGGCGCACCACGGGCCGCTGCATGAACCTGTTCCACTCGCTAAAGCAAATACTGAAGGCCGCAGGCCGCCATTGGCTGCTTACGCTGCTCATCCTCTTGGCAGGCTTCATCGTGCTCATCCCTGTTTGTCTATTCGTCAGTCTGCCCGTCATCATCCTCACTACGGCCAGCCTGCAAGCTCAGGCAGGCACGCTGATGGGCGACCCGCTGGGCATGCCTTCCTATATCATGTGGCTGGCTGCCGGCACATGGCTGTTGGCGGCATTCCTGCAAGTATATATCCTGCTGAGCCTGCTGTTCGTCGCCTACTACGCCTACGGCTCTGTCGAGACTCAGCGACGTGAACGTGAACAACAAAAATTAAGCATACAATGAAGAAGATTCTTTTCATCGACCGCGACGGTACCATCATCCGAGAACCTGCCGACGAGCAAATTGATGCTTTCGAGAAACTGCAGTTCGTACCTCGTGCCATCAGCAATCTGGTATTTCTCCGCCAACATACTGACTATGAGTTTGTGATGGTGAGCAATCAGGACGGGCTGGGCACCGATGCTTTCCCCGAGGATACTTTCTGGCCCGTGCATAACTTCATCCTCGACACGCTGAAAGGCGAGGGTGTCGAGTTCGACGATATCTTAATTGACCCCCATTTCCCTGAGGATAATGCCCCCACACGCAAACCTAATACGGGATTGGTGGAGAAGTATATGAACAATCCCGAGTACGACATCCAGCACAGCTATGTCATTGGCGATCGCGAGACTGACCGCAAGTTTGCCGAGAACATCGGTTGCGGATTCTTGCATATTGGCGATTGGGACCAGGTAGCTGCCATTGCCTACGGAGGCGAGCGCACAGCCGAGGTGCAGCGCACCACCAAGGAGACCAATATTTATATCAAGGTAGATCTGGACGGCAATGGTCATTGCGATATTCAGACGGGCTTAGGCTTCTTCGACCATATGTTGGAGCAGATTGGCAAGCACGGCATGATGGATTTGACCATTCAGGTAAAGGGCGACTTGCACGTCGACGAGCACCACACCATCGAGGATACCGCTTTGGCGCTGGGCGAATGTCTGCTCCGTGCGCTGGGCGACAAGCGTGGGATTGAGCGCTATGGCTATGCCTTGCCTATGGACGACTGTCTCTGCTCCGTCTGCCTCGACTTCGGAGGTCGTCCCTGGCTGGTCTGGGATGCCGAGTTCCATCGTGAGAAAATTGGCGAGATGCCTACCGAGATGTTCCTCCACTTCTTCAAGAGTCTGAGCGATGCCGCAAAGATGAATCTGAACATCAAGGCTGAGGGACAGAACGAGCACCATAAAATTGAGGGTATCTTCAAGGCCTTGGCCCGTGCGTTGAAAATGGCGGTACGCCGTGATGTCTACCATTACGAATTACCCTCTACAAAGGGAATGTTATAAGAGGTTAGAAAGTTATGGAAGGAAAAACAGCTATACAACGGATGCAGCAGCTCGTCCGCGAGTTGAACGAGGCTTCTGAGACCTACTACAACGGACAAAGCGAGCTGATGACAGACTACGAGTGGGATGCCCGCTTCGACGAACTGAAGCGACTGGAAACGGAGACTGGCACTACCCTGCCCGACTCGCCTACACAGAAGGTTTCGGAAGACACCATCAGCGGACAGAAAGAGGAGCATGAGTTTGCTGCCCTCTCGCTGGCCAAGACCAAGCAGACCTCAGAACTCATCAAGTGGGCTGAAGACCGCCCCATCTGGATATCGTGGAAACTCGACGGACTGACGCTCGTCGTCACCTACGATGGAGGTCGTTTACAGAAGGTGGTAACCCGTGGTAACGGGCATATCGGTACCAATATCACACACCTCTCGAAAGCCATTAACGGAATTCCGCAACAAATTGGCTATCAAGGTCATATCGTTATTCGTGGCGAGGCCGTCATCTCCTATGAAGACTTCGAACGCTTCCTCATGGAGAGTGGTGAAGACTATGCCAATCCGCGCAATCTGGCCTCAGGTTCGTTGACGCTGAAGGATGCCGAAGAGGTGCGCCAGCGTCACATCCAATGGATACCTTTTACACTCGTTTATACCGAGCTGGACATCAACTCCTGGGGCGACCGCATGGCGTGGCTCGACGAGCAAGGTTTCAAGACCGTAGAGCGCCTCTTCCTCGAGCATCCTGATGACAGCGCTGTGGAAAGTGGTATCGCTGCTTTCACCCAGAAAGTCACCTCGAAACAGAATCCCTACCCCGTCGATGGTCTCGTCATCTGCTACGACGACACGGCATATGCCCAGACAGGCTCCGTTACCGGCCATCATGCCACGCGAGCCGGACTGGCCTTCAAGTGGCAAGACGAAGCCGCAGATACTGTGTTGCAAGAGATAGAATGGTCATGTGCCGCCTCTACCATCTCGCCTGTGGCCATCTTCCAGCCCGTTGAGTTGGAGGGCACTACCGTGAAACGTGCCTCGCTCTGCAATATCAGCGAATGCGAGCGCTTGGGCATTGGCGGACCAGGCACCCAGCTGAGCGTCATCAAGGCCAACAAGATCATCCCCAAGGTGATTGCCGTCACCCAGAGTGTGGGCGCCTTTGAGGTGCCTCACGAGTGTCCCGTTTGTCATGCTGAGGCCAAGATTCGCCAGAGCGAGAGTGGCACCAAGACGCTCCATTGTATGAATGCCGCGTGTCCTGCCAAGCAACTGAAGAAGTTTGCCCGCTTCGTGTCGAAGGAGGGCATGAATATCGACGGTATCTCCGAGCAGACCCTCTCGAAGTTCATCAATCTAGGCTGGGTCAGCGAGTATGCCGATATCTACGAGTTGCGCCAGCACATCCTCGACCTGTCGCGCATGGAGGGCTTTGGCGAGAAGTCGGCTTCTAACATCATGCGCTCTATCGAAAAGAGTCGTAACGTGGAGGCCCACCGATTGCTGTATGCTCTGAATATCCCCCTCTGCGGACTGGATGTCTGCAAGCGCCTGCTCTCGGCTTATTCGCTCAGCGACTTGGTGGGCGAAGCGACCAAGCAGGGTGCCGACCTTTTCTCGCAGCCCGCTGAGCCGCAGGATGTGTTTGCCCACGTCAACGGCATCGGTCCTGAGAAGTCGGCCCAGTTTGTCTGTTGGTTCCGCGATGGAGGCAATCTGGCGCGCTATCGCCGTCTGCTAGAGAAGCTGCAAGTCACCTCGCCCGAACTGGCACCGACCGGCAACCGCTGCGAAGGACTGACCTTCGTCATCACGGGCGACGTGCACCACTACAAAAACCGCAACGAGCTGAAAGCCTATATCGAGTCGCAAGGCGGTAAGGTGGCCTCGGCTGTCAGCGGCTCCACCTCCTATCTGATCAACAATGATGTCACCTCCACTTCGGGCAAGAACAAGAAGGCCAAGGAGCTGAACATCCCCATCATATCTGAAGACGAATTTTTGACGGCCTATGGCCTAATTGATAATTGACAATTGATAATTGGCTAGATAATATCTAATGAATATAGTATTGATGATGTTCCGGGCTCCGCGCCCCTGCCGGACTGACGACATGCGGGCTGTAGCGATGCCCCGTTGGATTCGCAAGGGCTACGACGGACTCACCTTTTTCGGAACCATCATCACTCATAGCGAAAAAGATGCTGAGGTGTTTAACCAACGCTTCGGCCCTCTGAAAAACCACGAGATGATACATCTCTACCAAGCCCGCTCCACCCACAATTCGTGGCTGCTGTTCTATCTGCGCTACGGCTGGTACTGGCTCTG
Organism: Prevotella sp.; assembly: GCA_015060535.1. Taxonomy (GTDB): domain Bacteria; phylum Bacteroidota; class Bacteroidia; order Bacteroidales; family Bacteroidaceae; genus Prevotella. Next base: position 181,733 of record SUYH01000005.1, on the reverse strand, counting down.
CGCCTCGCGCTATCGCAAACGGCTGAAGAATGCCGGCTACCGGCTCAACCCCTTCGAGATGGAAGCCTATGCCCACATGAACGACCTGCACTATCTCGACGACAAATCTGAGGGTGTTTACGAGTGGCGGAAGTTTGCACAAATGCCACTTTCTGAGCGTTATTTACACTACACAAAGTAGTTGTTACAAAACAATTGCCCGAAAATTTGGTTCTTTGGCAAGAAAATCTTACCTTTGTGCCTTGAAATAGATTCATTACTAATTTAAACAAATATCGAAATGAACAACGTTCCTGTAATTAAGGTGGGTATCGTCGCTGTTTCTCGCGACTGTTTCCCCGAGTCATTGGCTGTTAATCGCCGTAAGGCCGTTATCGCTGCGTATGAAAAGAAGTTCGGTAAGGACGGTATCTACGAGTGTCCTATCTGCATCGTTGAGAGTGAGATCCACGCTCAGCAGGCTTTGGCCGATGTGCAGAAAGCCGGTTGTAACGCCCTTTGCGTTTACCTGGGCAACTTCGGTCCCGAGATTTCCGAGACCATGATTGCCGACTGGTTCCAGGGCCCCACCATGTTCTGCGCTGCTGCTGAGGAGACTCAGAACAACCTGATCGATGGTCGTGGTGATGCTTACTGCGGTATGCTGAACGCCAGCCAGGCTCTGTCTCTGCGTAAGACTCGTGCATATATTCCAGAGGAGCCAGTAGGCGATGCAGCTCAGTGTGCTGAGATGATTCATGAGTTCCTGCCTATTGCTCGTGCTATCGTAGGTCTGCAGAACCTGAAGATCATTAGTTTCGGTCCTCGTCCAAACAACTTCCTGGCTTGTAACGCTCCTATTCGCGCCCTGTATGACCTCGATGTTGAGATTGAGGAGAACTCAGAGCTCGACCTGCTGGAGGCTTACCAGAAGCACGCTAACGACCCACGTATCGACGACGTAGTAAAGGAAATGGCTGCTGAGCTGGGTCATGGCAACAAGATTCCTCAGGTGCTTCCTAAGCTCGCACAGTACGAGCTGACACTGACCGACTGGATTGAGGCTCACAAGGGTTCTCGTCAGTTCGTCGCTATGGCAAACAAGTGCTGGCCTGCCTTCCAGACCATGTTCGGTTTCGTTCCCTGCTATGTCAACAGCCGTCTGACTGCTCGCGGTATTCCCGTAGCTTGCGAGGTTGACATCTATGGCGCTCTGTCAGAGTACATCGGAACCTGCATCAGCCAGGATGCTGTTACCCTGCTCGACATCAACAACACCGTACCTAACGACATGTACGAGGAGAGCATCAAGGGCAAGAAATTCGCTTGCGACACCTATACAGACAAGGAGATCTTCATGGGCTTCCACTGTGGTAACACGGCTTCTACCAAGGTTTGCAACTGTCAGATGTGCTTCCAGCGCATTATGGCTCGCGCCCTGCCTGTTGAGGTTACCAACGGTACACTGGAAGGTGACATCCTGCCTGGTCTGGCTACTATTTATCGTCTGCAGTCTACTGCTGACACCAAGCTCCGCGCTTACATCGCACAGGGCGAGGTTATTCCTGTAGCAACCCGCTCATTCGGTTCTATTGGTATCTTCGGTATCAAGAACATGAGCCGCTTCTATCGTCACGTCCTCATCGAGAAGCACTACCCACACCACTGCGCCGTTATGTTCGGTCATCAGGGTAAGTACTTGTGGGAGGTTCTCAAGTACATGGGCATCCCCGTTGACGAGATCGACTACAACTTCCCGAAGGGTGACTTCTACCCCACCGAGAATCCGTTTGCATAATCCGCAATGGTCGTATGATAATAAAGAGCAGCCCCGCTTATCGAGGCTGCTCTTATTTTTTTATGTCGCCGATTCAGTAAAGAAGCATCATCAACAGATAGCCCACGCCGATGCTCACGAAGGTCGTGATGAAACCTGCCAACTGGAAAGAGTGGTTCACCACATATTTGCCAATGCGCGTCGTACCCGTACGGTCGAAACCGATAGCAGCCACCGCTGTAGGATAGTTTGGCAAGAAGAAGTAGCCGTTCACGGCAGGAAACAGCACTAGCAGCACCATCGGGGGCACACCCAGCGCCAATCCAACGGGGAAGAGTGTCTTGACAGTGGCGGCCTGCGAGAAAAGCATGATGCTGAACAGGAACAACGGAATGGCAAACAACATCGGATAGCTGGTAAAGAAGCTATCCACACCGCTCAGTATCACCTCGTGGTGAGCTTCAAAGAAAGTACTGCCCATCCATGCAATACCAAAGATGGAAACCATCGCGTTCATTCCCGCAGCAAAGACATTGCTATTAGCCGCCTTGCCCACATCAGCCTTACCCACCAGCAGAATCAGAGCAGCAATGCTCATCATCACCATCTCGATGGTGGTATTCATTGCCAGCCGAATACCGTTAAATGAAGGGCGCAATTCTGGGAATACGCCAAACAGCACCACCAACAGCACACCCAGCATGAATGCCAGCACGGCCCATTTGGCTTGTGGGTTGTTGGCTATGGTCTCGTCGCGAGTCTCATCTTCCGCATTCAGCAGTCCCTCACGGATTCGTCGCTGATATTCCGCATCTTTCTCCAGCGGCTTGCCCACATAGTTCTGCACCAACGACGCTATCAGAATGGCGATGAGGGAGGCCGGAATGGTAATCGCCATGATCTCCGTCATACCAATACCCTTGTCGCCCAACAACATTTCCGACACGATAGCAGCTGTAGCAGCCGATACGGGCGAACCCGTACACCCCAACGACGCCGCTATCGTCGACACACTCAGGGGACGTTCAGGGCGCACCTTGTCTTTGCGCGCAATCTCCGAAATGATAGGCAGCATCGCATAGCAGGTGTGCGCCGTTCCCGTGCATAGACTGAAAAGCCAGGTGACCAGTGGAGCGTAGAAAGTGATGTGACTGGGATGCTTCTTCAGGAAACGTGCCGCCACATTCACCATATAGTCCAGTCCGCCAGCAGCCTGCAGGGCAGCTGAAGCCGTGATGACACTCACAATAATGAGCATCACGTCGATGGGAATCGCTCCTGGCTCCTCTCCGAAGACAAACACCAAGATGAATACGCCCACCATTCCGTAGATGCCCAGTCCGATGCCACCCTTCTTGGCACCGATGAATATCATTGCCAATACGATGGCCAATTGCAGGAGAATGAGAAATGTTGTCATAGGATTATTAGTTATGCTGTTGCAAATATATACAAAAATGGCGAAACCTCAAAGCATTTCGCCATTTTTTTACTGAGTATTCTTGAAAAACGCAGGGTTAACACTCGACTCTCAACACATAAAAACATGAAGTGGTGAAGAAATTACGAACATACGGAATGATAGCAAAACACTTAGGCAATTGCAGAGGATGCAATCCAAATTTAGTCTCATAATGGGGATTAATAAGCCAAAGGGTTCGGTCTGTGATGATGAATTCGCCTATGTCCTTCAGAATCTGCTCAAATAACTCTATCGAGGTCTTTGTTCCCTTTATGGACATCAATTCTTCTATACAGACATCATCCTCTCCACATGCTTTCAGAAGCAGACGGAAGAATGTTTTTGGAAAGAGATGGACAAACGGTAGATGACTGATGATTTTACTTCTACATATCTGCTGATGTCCACCGAAAGGCATCTGCCAAGCAGGAAACGACATGAAAACAATGCCATTCTTTGCGAGGAACTGTGGCAGTAACGAAAGAAAACGTTTTTTTTCACCGATGTGCTCAATCACATCATGGCAGATGATGACGTCGAACGTGCCATACAGTTCTTCAAGTAAGAATATATCCGACGCAAGGAAGTCGCCTTTCGCCTTGCAATCCATAAAGAACTTCCGTGCATCAGCTATTCTCCCTTCAGAGATATCCACACCTAACGTGTAACACCCCATTTGGGCAAAAGGGAGCAGATTGCCGCCGTCGCCGCAACCTATCTCTAGTATGCGACAGTCCTGCTCAAGCCGTTTGAACTGCTTGATATATGGAATAAAGAATTTTTGGCTGGTCTGGGCCAGTTCGTGGAAATAGAGTTTCCTGTTTTTGTGACGTTCTTGCATATCCTATAAACAATGTTTGAGTTAAAAATAAAACTGTCTGCAAAGTTACGACAATATTGCATTGACGCTATTAGTTATCTATGGAAACACGTTTTTTGGTAAATAATTGGTATCTAGTATGTTATGATGAATTACAGGCGGTAGTTTATGGAAAAATATTGATAGGGGTATGGAAAGAAAGACAGCAGACAAGCGAATTAGCTTACCTGCTGTACTGAACTCTTTGTTTCCTCGTTTACAAAGAGTAAGTTCTGCTTGCGAAGGTTGGTCTCACCTTACAAGAACCTTGCGTCCATTCACGATGTTCAGTCCCTTCTGCAAATGACTGAGACGCTGGCCCTGAAGGCTGTAGATAAGTTTATTCTTTATTATTTGTTCATTGTTATTTAGACGCGCAGCGTCGATGATTCCTGTCGTTTGGGCATGGATTTGGCCAGTGAACGACTCGAGGCTGTTCTCTATTGTGACGGTATAGCGGCCTTGGGGGTAGGCAGAGATATCAATGCTGAGGGCCACGATGTTACCAGCGTTGATAGCTTTCTCATAGACGGCTTTGCCTGACTCGCCAATAACGCGTACCAAGTAGGCTTCGTCAAGTGGATCGAGGTTGATGCTTAACAATTGGTCGTTGTATTCGCCATATAGTGGCTGCTCAGCACTTCTCTTCCTCGGTGCTGTGGGTTTCGTCTTTTTGATATGGGTAAAGTCTAAGCGTTGCTTGGGGGCATTCGATGCGTCAGTTGCTGTTCCATCCTGATATTCATCGTTGAGGTAGATAACTTCATCACCAACTGAACATGACATTAGGAACTGCGGATCACTTTCATTTTCAGGATATACATTTCTGAGCGGACCGTCAATACCTCCGACACCTTCCAACCAAGTAGTAATGTAATTATCTTGGCCACGAATCATAATATCTCTATAAACGCCCTTAAAGCCTTTTAATCCTCCAGTCTGCTTCGGCCCTACAATATAAGAAGGTTGATAACTATTGAGAATCAAGGTGTCGTTGGCTTCAAGAGAGAAATCATACAACATCTCCATACCCTGTGTTCCCTCTCTGCAAACATACACTTTCTTGTCCTCTTCGTACCAAGCTCCCACTTTGTTTAGGGAAGGCAATTGTGCCCAATAATCATAATACATACTATTTGGACAATCTGGGCTAAAATACCGCTGGCACATCATCTGCTTGCAGGTCTTTCCACCGATGACGGTATCGCCATCGAAATAATAGTAAGCAACATATTTCACTGGATTACCAGAGTCTTTTCCTCCTACCTTCCAGATCTTACCGTCTTCAACAAATGGGCGATAGGCCACCTGTGGTGTCATAGTCAATGATACCAGCATACATGTAATAAGTAGTAATGTTCTTTTCATATTTGTCTTTTTACTTTTTCCTTTATCTGGTAAGTATTTGCTCCAGCGTAACATCGGGATTACTTTCTCCAAACACGTCCTTCTTCAGTTTAAGCTTACGATGCTGAACGGCAGAGATGGAGATGCAGTAGATGTTGCCGATGTTGCGATTGCTAATGCCCAGACGCGTGAGCAGACATAGGTGGATGTCGTCTTCCTGCATATTTGGGTAGTGCTCGCGAAGATTGGCAAAGCGTTTGTTGTCAATGGCATCGAGCGTACGCTCTATCTCGCTCCACTCGTGCGGACTGAGATATATGAGCGAATCGCCGCGCTGGTTGAGTTTCTTCATTACCTCCATACGTTCGAGAATGAAGTTCTGTAGGAATGCCACCACTTCGTTAGCCTGATGCAGTTGAGCCTTCTGGTGTTCTGCCTTCTGCTGGAGCTGCCGCTCCTCTTGGCGTTGTGCCTGCATCCTATATCGAATTACCAGCATCATCGCTAAAATGACAATAAGCGATGCAATAATACCAATAAATAATGTACGTGCGTACATTTGTGAACGGTACTCCAGTCGCTGGTTCTCCATTTCCTGTCGCAGCGTCTCTTGATAGTACTCATCTTTCTGCTCAAGAGCCTTATAATAGATGTCTTCCACTTTGTCGAAAGCTTCAGCCACGCTGTCTTCCACTTGTGTGGCCCCCATACGTCGAAGCGCAATCTTAGCGAGATTGCTCTGTACAATGTATGCTAGATGGACATCATCGCCAGGATGAATCTTCCTATAGACGGCTTCTGCCGAATCGAGCATGTTGAGGCTGAGGTAGCTGCGAGCGAGTACTTGTAACGTGCCGGCGCGCAGTTCGTCAGTTGCCACAAGTTCTGCTTGACGAGCATAGTCAAGTGCCTGACGATAATCTTCCTTCGCCCATGCAATGTTTGCAAGACTGGTAAGTGTCTGGCATATCATGTCGTTCATCTGGCTTTTCTTGGCTATATCGTATGCACGATGGATGAAATCGAGTGCTTCGTCGAATGGCCCCTCGTTGATATAAGCTACTTGTGCAGCGAAAGTGCCTGCATAGTCGAGCAGGATGACATAGTTCTTGCCTTGCAAGTGTCCTTTGACCGGTCGAAGCTCATCGTCAGGATGCTGCTCGTAGATGGTCAGTGCCTGCTTCATCAGTCGCAAGGCCTCTCCTGGATTGCTCTGCGATAAAGCCTCTGCCAACCGCTGGCATGCAATATAATCGGTGTGCCAATCCTCAGATGCTTCAGCCAACTGGATGGTCTTTCGCAGCAGTGTCTCGCCCAAACGGGTACTGTCGTTAGCCAAAGCAGCCTCAGCTTCCTCCAGACAACTTGCTGCCGTCTGTGAATTGGAGTCCTGCTGACTGCAAGCCATCAGCAGAACGCCTATAATAAATATGTACAACGACTTCTTATGCATAGTTGTAGATTTTCGATGCAAAGTTACAACTATTTCTCTTACGATGTATCAGGTAGTCATGGAAAATACAAATAATAGATTAAGGTTAAAATGTCTATAAATCAGCAGTTTATAAAATCATATCCATTGTTTCCTATGGAAAAGTAGATCATGGGGGCGTGCATTTTATATTAGACAATGGCAGAAATTAATAGAATCCAAGAACATCAGGGACAGGCGAGTGTACTATTGCTGAGGTTGATATCTGCACATACTTTGATATTTACGTTGTTGATTTGTACTGCTGCACGCAACTCTTAATCAGTAGAGACATCACTTTCAGACAAGATTGAAAGGTATAGTCATTTGTTTTATTCTAAATAATATATACAAAAAATGGTTGGGTCTAAAATCTCTTTCGGAGTATTTAAAATTTCTTTCGGAGTATTTAAATTTTTATTCGGAGTAATTGCAAATACTTTCGGACTAATCATTTTACCCCAAAAACTAAGAAATATCGGGGGGAAACAAAGTAACAAATAACAAAATAACGTTCGTGTACATCGACTTTGATAACTGTTTATTATTTTATTTCTCCTTTATAAGAACATCAGGGACATCCTTATTTCTTGTAAAGATACGAATAAGCGAGAAGAAAACCATCGTTTTTATGTCTTTTTAAGATATCTCGTACCTTTGCAGCCAACTTCCCCCTCGCCGCTGGCCATAAAACAAGAAAGGGGATTACATCTGGACAGACGCAATCCCCTTGAGTATTTAACGATTCGCGGGTTACTTCTGGCGGAAAGCCTCAGCCTGTGAGCGAATCAGCTCTTCGTCGTCGAAATAGTTGATTTGCATAGCCTGGCGTACCTCACTCATGGTCTGTGCAGCGGTCTCACGGGCCTTTTCGGTGCCTCGACGCAGGATGTTGTAGATCTCGGGGATGTCCTGCTCGAACTCGTGGCGACGCTGGCGCATGGGCTCCAGGAACTCGTTGAGGATCTGGTTGAGGAACTTCTTGCACTTCATATCGCCCAGTCCACCACGACGATAGTGGTCTTTCAGCTCGTCCAGGTTCTGATATTCGGGCCAGTACTGGGCGAAGTGCTCAGGACGCGAGAAGGCGTCGAGATAGGTGAACACGGCGTTGCCCTCGACATGACCGGGGTCGTTCAGATTGATGTGCGTGGGGTCGGTGTACATCGAACGCACCTTCTGCCATACAGTATCGGCATCATCGGAGAGGTAGATGCAGTTGCCCAGCGACTTAGACATCTTCTCCTTGCCATCCGTTCCAGGCAGACGACGAGCTGTGGCATTCTCGGGCAACATGATGTTAGGCTCCACCAATACGGGAGCGTAAATCTGGTTGAAGCGGCGCACCAGTTCGCGAGTGACCTCAAGCATGGGCTCCTGGTCTTCGCCAGCAGGCACGGTGGTAGCCTTGAACAGGGTGATGTCAGCAGCCTGAGAAACTGGGTAGCAGAAGAAGCCCAAGGGGATGCTCTCGCCCTCGAAGCCACGCATCTTCACCTCGGTTTTCACTGTCGGATTGCGTTGCACACGGCTCACGCTGACGAGGTTCATCAGGTAAGTAGTGAGTTCTGCCAACTCCGGTATCTGACTCTGAATGAACAAGGTACACTTCTCAGGATCAAGTCCTGCTGCAAGGTAGTCGAGAGCCACATTGACGATGCTCTGACGAATTTTTTCCGGATTGTCGGCATTATCGGTGAGGGCCTGTACGTCGGCCATGAATACGAACATCTTGTCATAGTCGCCTGCGTTCTGCAACTCCACGCGACGACGCAGCGAACCGATATAGTGTCCCAAGTGGAGCTTGCCCGTAGGGCGGTCGCCAGTCAGTATAATCTTTCCCATTTTCGTTATGTTGTGTTTTTATTTTATTCTTGTCAGTTTGAAGGTCATTTTCTTATCCATCCGGCCTTTGAGATACTTGCCGTCCCGGCTGACGTACAGGGTATCCTTCTCGTTGTCCTTATCGGTCATGATGACCATGCTGTCCTTGACGATATAGGTGCCTTTCTCCGAAGAGGGAGCGATAGCCAAAGCAGCCTTCAGGGCCTTGCGCTTTAACCAGCCAATGCCAGCAGCCTTCAGGGCGTCGTCGCTGACTTTCGTTTTCTGCTTCATCACCATATTCTTCTGGTCCTTGAACTCAACGGTAATGGCCATCGTCATGCCTTTCTTCATGGCCGCCACCATGTCCATCTTCTTCTTGATTTCCTCGTCGAGCTTGGCCAACTCTTCGGCAGTCAGCTTGCGACCCTTCTTCTTCTCGCCCTCGGCAATAGCCTTGGTACGGGCCTCAGCCACTTTTTTGTCCAAATCCTTAGTGGCATCGTTCATCATGTCGGCCATGATATTGGGATGATGATAGGTGTGACCAGCAAGACTCGTCTGAGCACTTACCGAGAGCAGGCCAACCGTCCACAGGGCCATCAAAAGTCCGAAAAACCTTCTCTTCATATTGTTCAATTTCAATAATCGCGTGCAAAGTTACGAAAAAAGTCTGTAACGAAAGACGAATTTTGGAGAATTAACGCAGAAAGCGCGTAAATAAAGGGCAAGACGGGGAAAATCGAGGAAATTCAGTTTTAGGCTGAATGCAAATTTGGGAGGAATAAAGAAGTAGTTAGGTTTCTTATCCGTAACCCGTGAGACGGTCTTAGGAGCCAGTTAAACTTCGTTAATCGGACAGGCAAGACGGGGCATAACGACGCACCTCTCACCACCCGTTTCTGATTCCGCAAACTGCTATATTTTGCATAGTGAAAGAACCAGGAAAAGATAGTAGTTTTGCAGCCGGAATTAAAAAACGAGTAAGAAACATGAGCAGAAGCACATTTTCAGTACTGTTCTACGTGAACAGAGGTAAGGAGAAAAACGGCGTAGTGCCAGTGATGGGCAGGGTGACAATCAATGGAACCCAGAGCCAGTTCAGTTGTAAGAAGAGCATCCCGTTGACCCTATGGGATGCGAAGGGCAACTGTGCCAAGGGACGGAGCAAGGAATCCTTGCAGTTGAACCGTGACCTTGACAACATCAAGGCGCAGATCATCAAACATTACCAGCATCTGGCAGACCGTGAGGCATTCGTGACGGCAGAGATGGTACGCAATTCCTATCAGGGATTCGGCAGCGAGTATGAGACATTGCTCAACGCATTCGACAAGGACATCGCCAGTTTCAAGAAGCGAGTCGGCAAGGATAGAGTTATCAGCACCCTATGGGCAATGCAACTCTCCAGAAAGGACGTGGCTTCGTTCATCGAATCTCATTATCGTCGTAAGGACATATCTATGCTGGAACTTACACCCGACTTTATCAAGGACTTTGCTGCCTACCTCAGCACGGATCGAGGACTGGCAAGCGGCACCATCTGGCAACGCTGCATGTGGCTGAAAGGAGTCGTGATGAGGGCGCACTACAATGGCAAGATTCCCCGTAACCCGTTTGCACAGTTCCACATCAGCCCTAATTGCAAGGAACGTGAGTTCTTGACGGAGGAAGAGTTGAAACAGGTGATGACCCATGATTTTGAGGATGCTGACTTGGCCTTTGTCCGTGACATCTTCGTCTTTATCTGTTGGACGGCATTGGCTTTTGTTGACGTGAAGAACCTGACGACCGATGACATTGTGGACATCAATGGCGACAAGTGGATCGTTTCGCATCGTCACAAGACCAACGTACCCTATCAGGTGAAACTGATGGATGTACCCTTGCAGATTATTGAGCGTTACAAGCATCTGCAAGAAGATAAGAACGTATTCGGCAAACTCAACTACTGGTCTATCTGCAAGAAGTTGAAGAAGGTCATTGCAGCCTGCGGGATAGAGAAACAGATCAGCCTGCACTGCGGGCGCCATTCATGGGCTACGCTCGCTTTATCAAAAGGTATGCCTATTGAGAGCGTGAGCCGTGTATTGGGACATACGAATATCGTTACGACTCAGATTTATGCCCGTATCACCTCTCAGAAGTTGAACGATGACCTGACCATGCTTGGCGACAAACTTAACAAATCATTCAGTAACATCAAAATGGCGTAAAATTATGGAGCAGAGAAACATCATTGAGTGGAGTGAACATAGTGAGTACACTGAACTGACTATACCGAGTGGAGAGATTTGGATGAGTGAGTCTGAGTTGGTTGACTTGTTTGGCGTGTTCATACCCAAACTGCGTACCACTATCCAGACCCTCTACAAAGAGGAACTGGTTAGACCTTACGAGACGGAGCGGACTATCAGGCAGAAGCGTAACCTACACCTTACTGTATATAATATGGAGGTGGTCATGCTACTTGCCTTCCGTCTCAATTCCTATCAGGCAAGGGCAGTCCGCAGGGAACTGACGGAACGTATCAGCCGTGACCACAAGCCCTTTGAGGTTGTCATGACTGTCGTTAAGGGTGGGAAGGAGTAATTATTCTATCCCATATACGAGAGCAGAAAGACGGATGATCTGACAACCAGAACATCCGCCTTTCTTTCTGTTACCTTCTCTTACCGAGCTTCCTTTTTCTGGAGCAATGCCACGAAAACTATCCATCATCCCTTGTCCTCCTTGCCGGATGGTAGCCTTTCTGAAGAAGAGCCTCCAGGTCACTCTCACGATAGAGAACCTTTCCGCCTAACAGGACAAATGGAATCCTGCCATTACTCCGATATTCCTGTAACGTCCGACGGCTTATCTTTAGCGCCTGTGAGGTCTCTTCATCCGTCAGGTAGCGTTCACCGTTTAGCATGGGACGGTAGCTATCCGTCACCTGTCTGCACAGACTCTGCAACTCATTCATCGTGTCCTTCAGTCTCTTGACAGCAGGGTTTTGTGATAAAATCAGTTCATTCATAATTGATACTTTCTTTAGTTCCTATACTCTGTTTACTTGTCTCTCTTGTTGCGCTTACGCCAGATGGCATCCTTCTTGTAGTCCTCCACGTCCGTCAGGATGGCTTGCACATCCTCAGGCTTATAGAAATACTTCCCATCAATCTTGGAATATGCCAGTTTCCCATTGTCACGGAAGGTCTGCAATGTTCTTGGGCTGATCTGCAGCGTATCACATATATACTTGCTGTCCACCCACTTTCCAAGACGCTTGTCGGTATCTGCGCCCCTGTTAAGCATTCTTTTCATTTCTGCGGCAAACTTTTCGAAGTCCGCCTGCATGTCATAGAACGTCTCGCGTTCAATTCCTACTAATTCTAACATTCTCTTATCTCCTATTTTTATTATTGTTGTTACTATTTTCTTTTTCTGTCGGCAAAGGTATGTCTTTGTTCTGAGAGCGAATGACAAGTTGTTATCAAGTTGTCATTGGATTTTCAGAGGTTTTAACCTTTTGGTCTCTTTTTCGCCTGCAAAAGTAGGCAATCCATTTTTCTTCTCTTACCACCTTTTTACAACCTTGGGAACAATTCCCGTTTATTTTTAACATTCTGCCTCCGTTTGACGGTGCAAAGTTCGGCGTTTCCTTTGACTTGAAAGTTCAACCGTGTACAATGTGAAGAAAATAATTCTCCGTTTTTACGGTCTGACTGTCTCTTGTCGATGCAAAGGTAGTTCTTCCTGTTTGTCCTTGTTCGCAACCTACTAGGAAGTTGTGCCAATTTTTAACCGGACTTTAACACTTGCCGATGCAAAAGTATCGCGTTTCTTCCGTCTGACAAAGGTTCGCTTACCCCATGACGATATAAGGCTTCGCACTGGCAGCATTTGTCACCTCGCATCTTTCTTATCACATTCGCAGATGCAAAGATATACTATCTGACTATATCCTCTATCACAATATCACCCCTTGGCTGCAAGTGGCGGTGCAATGTCTGTAACTGGCGGAATGCTTACCGTTGTCAGCATAGTTTTCAAAGTTTACATACCCAACATGGACAACACACAGAATCTGCTTGATACAGCAAATCCACTTGGCAGGATGCAGAGATTATCACGCTCTTCACAAGTAATTTGCAGGTGCAGTCAGCAATTTGGGGCAACAGAATCCAATTGCTTGGCGGTACAGACAGAGCATACTACTTTTGCACACGATAATCGGTCAGCAGCGTAAACTCTGACCATAGTATAAACAATTAAACAGTAATATTTATGAGTATTAAAAACAACGAGACCAAAGAGAGTGAGATGCAGTTCAGCGACGAGAGACTGAAGGATTTTATTCCGACTTCAAAATCCCATGAGGACGATGAGAGTCTTGCCAAAATTGCAGAACAGGTTGCTGGTGAAAGATTCCCAAAGGACATACCGCCAAGAAAAGAAGAAGCCATAACCGTTGCCCATCGTGTGAGTAGCAAGCAGCGCAAGCTGTCCCTTGATGAATACCGGGCAACCTTCCTTCAGGTGCCGAGAATCGTCAACCGCCGTCCCGTGTTCGTCAGTGAGGAAGTCCGCCAGCAACTTGACCTGATAGTCCTTCGCCTGTCTGAGACGCGACGGATGAGTGTCACGGGACTACTGGAAAACATCTGCCGACACCACATCGAGACGTACAAGGACGACATCGAGCAATGGCGTAAATTGTGAACGATAAGACCAGACCGATGAGCGACGGGAGCGATTCAACGCTGAAAGCGGTGAGCCACGGAAAACGTTGTTTGGAGTGGAAGCAAGGTTGTGTTTTCGTAACCCGAAAACTACCTTGCTCCACACTCCAAAAGGTCGCGCGGAGGGGAATCCGCTCCCGATGGTCGCAGATTCTACAGTCTGGTTACTGACGTAAGACAGCAGTGATAACAAAGTAAACAAAGAATACAATGACAACATCAACCAAACCAACAGAGAAGAGTGGACGCAAGCGGAAAGGAGGTAGGCCGACACTGCCACAAGCCCGCAGACGGTCAAAGTCCGTCACCGTCAAGTTCTCAAAGATTGACTATGAGACACTACGGATCAGGAGCAGAAAGGCGAACAGACGGCTGGCAGAGTATATTCGCGAGACGGCACTACAGACGGAGCCGCCCACTGCACATACGACGGTGGACGCTGGCATATTCCGCAATCTTGCAGGAGTGGCGAATAACCTCAACCAACTGACGAAACTCAGCCATCAGACGAGTCTCTACCGCACCAACTACAGATTGAATGAGGTTCTTGACGGGGTGATGGAGATAATCAACGACTACCGACAGGAAAAGGAGAAAGGACAGACAGCATGATTGCCAAGATTGTAAAGGGGGCATCTTTCAAAGGTTGCGTCCAGTATGTAACAGGTAAGGACAATGCGACGATGCTGGCCTCCGATGGTGTATTACTCGGTTCTGTCAGTGAGATAGCAGATAGTTTCGAGTACCAAAGAGCACTTAATCCGAGGGTGTCAAAGCCTGTGGGACATATCGCCCTGAGTTTCAAGCCGGAGGATAAGGACAAATTAACGGACGAGATGATGACTAAAATCGCATTGGAGTACATGGAATTGATGGGCATCAGGGACACGCAGTTTCTCCTTGTCAGGCATCATAATACCGCCAATCCTCATTGCCATCTGGTGTATAACCGTGTGGATAATAATGGTAAGACCATTTCGGATAAGCTGGAACGCAGGCGCAGTGAGAAGGTAGTAAAGCAGTTGAAAGACAAGTACGGGCTGACGTATTCCGACGGCAAGGGACAGACCAGAACGGAACGGCTGCACTATACAGAACGCACTAAGTTTGAGATACAGAACGCCGTAAAGACCGCTTTACAAGCGTCAAGGACTTGGCAGCAGTTCACGGACAGGCTGAAACAGCAAGGTGTAGAAGTGGAGTTCAAGAAGCGACGGGGAAACAATAACGTGATAGACGGTATCACGTTCATCAAGGACGGTGTGCGGTTCAAAGGTTCACAGATAGGCAGGCAGTTCTCGTATGCAAAACTGAACGGGAGACTGGCAAATGACGAGCAGAGGCAAGAGGTTAATCGTGAACCGATAAACAGAAACGAGCAACCGAAAGAGGAGCCTGTTCTTGAACAGCACCACGACAGGGAACCGTCATTCGATTTCTCTTTGGGGCTGTTCGACACAAATAATCCTGTCAATGACCCAGCCGAAGAAGAATTCCGCAGACGTATGCAACGTAAGAAAAAGAAGCGTGGGCCGAGGCTATAAACGAAACAAGAAATAAAAGTATTCACCAATTAAACTAAATTCAGATGAAAGAAGAATTAGCAGAAAGCATCTTCGGTTGCTTAGAGCGTATCGAAGACAAGTTAGACAAGCAGCCTGTTCAGACCGAGCAGGGCGAGAGTGAGAACAACGGGAATATGGCAGAGGCATTGATGCCTTTAGTTGATTCCGTGAATCGGACAAGCAGGAATCTCTGTGTCCTTCGTGATGCATTGAAGATTATCTCTGACCGTCAGAAGAAGGACAAGGAGGATTTGTTGACAACAGTCAAACAGGAAATTCAGTCATCAGCTAATAAGGGAGATAATGGTCTGGCTGATGAAATCCACAAGTTGAAGGACAACATTCTGGAGCAACTTTGTAAGCCGCAGCACAGAAAAGTCATTCATGACTTGACTACTAACACATGGTGGTTAGTGGGTGTCAGCATCGTCCTATTCTTCCTTATCTTCTTCTTGACAGTCCAAATCTACGACCAGTCAAAGGAGATAGACCGCCTTGAATTAAGCGACTGGAAGTACCGCGCCCTACGTGCTACCCTGCCATCGAATAACGTTAATGTCATATGGCTGGAGCGCAATGTCTGGCGAGGCAACGATAATGGCATCCACCAGTGCCAGCAGTTCGTCATCAACTACGAGGACTCTATCCGTTGCCGTCATCAGATGGAACATGAAGCGGCTATGCGTGACAGCATCGGGCGACTAATGATAAAGCAATCAAAGGATATTAAGAAGATGCTAAAGTAAGATAGAATAATATCTTTATTATCTAAAATCCTTCCCTTATCTCAGTCTCTGCCTTGACCTTAAAGTCGTACTCCATACACTGACAACATAGGAGTCTTGTAAGGGCAATTGTTTCTGAACAGGTGAAAGATGAAAGTTCCTTGAACGTCATCTTTCCCTGTTTCAAGAAGCAATGAACATTTCCAACACTTTTTTTAGACTGTGAGGACTTACTCCATCGACTGTAGGAACCTGTTCGCTTTGACATTATTGCATTGTTTGTTCACCTAATCCATCCAACGCTTTCCGCATCTTTGTACGGCCAAGGGCTGAAATCTTATCAACACGGTCGAACTCGAAACTGCCAAAGCGGTTCATGGGAATGTCAACCAGTACGTCAGGCTTGTAGAGTTTCACGTTGAGGGCAGCATTCTGCTGAATCATCAGACAACACATACGCTGGGTGATGGTGAAATAGTTGATGTCGAGGCCTTCTGGCAACAATGAGGCGAGGATACTCATCGGTAGTGATCGGCTACGCTTGCGGCGCGCCTCTAAAAGCTGCTTGATTTTCGGCTCTCCCCCCCAGTATGAGCCGCTTACATTAACGGCAACAAGCAATTCGCCTGCCATCTCGTTGCCCTGTTTGAGTGGCAAGGGGTTTAATACGCCGCCGTCAACGAGTATCATGCCGTTGCGCTTGACAGGATTGAAGAATAGCGGGATGGAGATGGAGGCACGAATAGCCTCATAGAGACTGCCCTTTCGAAATACGACTTCCTGCCCGTTTTCCCAGTCAGTGGCTACGGCTTGATACTCTATGGGCAAGTCTTCGATGTTCACGTCGGGTACGACTTCCTTCAGTGCGTCAATCACCCTCTCGCCTTTCACCAGATGGTCGATGCTCAGTGAGAGGTCTATCAGCGACAACATCTTGCGACGGTCGACGGTCTGCATCCATTCCTTGAACTCTGCCAGCCGTCCTGCGGCATACATTCCGCCAACGAGTGCCCCCATGGAGCAGCCCGCAATGCTGCGGATGCTGTAACCCCGACGTTCCAATTCTTCAATGGCTCCAATATGAGCCAGTCCGCGAGCTCCTCCGCTCGACAATACCAATGCTACGTTTTTCATCTGTTATGCTTTATATATTTGGGCAGCAGAAATTCGCTGGGGTGGCAGGCACTCACACCTGCATACATTTCTGCCAGTTGGTGATACACCTTATTTCGGTCGTCCAGATTGGAGATAACGCCCTTCACGCCAGCCTCTCGTCGTCTATAGTCCATATAGACCACTACGACGGGCACACCGGCCTTGACAGCCATATAGTAGAAGCCTGGATTCCATCGGTCGGTCGCAGCCAACTGGCCTTCAGGGCATATTATCAAATGCAATTCATCGGTTTCTTCAAGCATACGGGCGGCATCATGGATGGCATTATGACCCTTAACACCACCGATGGGGACTGCGCCAAGCAGTCGCATTGCAATACTCATCGGAAAGTAGAATAGTTCCTTTTTGCTCAACAATCTATGAGGTACGCCATACGATTGCAGTACGAGTTTGCCGATTACAGCATCCCAGTATGATGTGTGTGGCGCAAATACCGTGACGCTCTTCTTTACATTTGGGAAAACAGATGCCACCCTCCAACCTAACAGCCGAGTCAGTATGAATCTTTCTATAATCATTCTCCTACGGATTGGCGATATTCTAAGAGTTTATTCTGCAGGTCGGCGTAGGCATCAGTGCGGCGGTCGAGCGACTGCTGGTAGAGCAGTTGTGCCTCGAGCAGATTGGACATAGTGGTGGTGCCCGCCTTGTAGTAGTCGCGGTGTATGCGCAGGTTCTCTTCGCTCTGCTCGATGCTGCGCTGGGCTATGTTAAGCTGCTGACGGGCCTCGGTAACGCTGTTCCAGGCATTCTGCATGCGGATTTGCAGCAACTGGGCTTTGTCGCGCTGCTCGTCGATAGCCTTCTGATGTTCTATCTTCTTTCGCTTGATGGCATGGGAGCCGCCCCACCAGTCGGAGATGGGCACGCTGACGGTGGCGAAGATCATGCCGAAGGCCCGGTTGTTATCCAATAGGTTGTGATAGTTGTAACCGGCACCGACGGCAACCGTCGGTAGTTGCTGTCCAATGGCAATGTTCTTTTGCAGACGGGTAGCCTCTACTTGCTTGCCCAGCAACTGGTATTCAGCTGTGCCCAACAAAGCCTGTTCATGATTTTGCTTTACGGGAAGTTCTGGTGCAATACTATCATATGACAGCGTAAATGCCGTATTGTTCAAACCGCAATATTGAGCCATGAGCAGACGGACGATGCTGATGCCATTCTGCAATTTCAACTTCTGACTCTCCACCTCGTTCTGGCGGAGTTGTACTTGCAACAGGTCGTTGCGCATGGCTACCCCTGCACGAACCGCTACATCGACATCCTTATGAATGTCAGCAAGTAGAGCCTCAACAGCAGCAATGGTCTTCATCTTCTCTTCCAGCGAGACAAGTTGCCAGTAATATTGCTCCGTCTGCTTTTCCACTTCGTTTTCCGTGAGTTGTAGTTGCAGGCGGGCGACGTCCTCACCGATCCGAGCCAGGCGGTTGCCGTTGACTATCTGACCTCCGGCAAATATGGGCTGGACGGCATTGATGCCCGCAATGATGCCATTCTTCAGCATCGAGACACCGATAGGACTGGCAAGAGCTGCCAATGCCTCAGCAGGAAGCGAGGCAGCGAGTGATGATGTCAGTGCGGAAGGAATGACCTCACTGGGATTTACATCCAAACGGGCGATGCCCTTATTGGCATTAAACCATGCGCCCGCACCACTGACATTGGGGAAATACTTGGTGAACGCCTCCTTCCGCTGCTGGTGCGCAGCCTCAACGCTGCGCTGAGTATTCTGCAATGTTATATTATGATGACGGGCAGAGTCTTTCAGTTGCTCTAGTGTATATCTCTGTTGGGCAGTGGCTGATACACAACATACAGAGCAAAGGGCTATTGTTACAATCTTTTTCATTGGTTTTCAAACATTTGATTAGCAAGTCTTTTTCGAGTGCTGCCGCTGAATGTCAGCCAGTAGCCGATGGGCAGTACGGTGAGGATGAGCAGCATGGTGATAAGTGTGCCATAGAAGATGACCGACCCCATTGGCATCCACAGACTCGAACCGCCAAGAATCATCGGGATGACACCCATCGAGGCAGCTGACGAGGTGAGGAAGATGGGACGCATACGGCGCTTGGCGGCCTGACGGATGGCATCTTTTGCCGTCATTCCCTCCTGAGTGCGCAACTCTTCTGCGTAGTCGTACATGATAATAGCATTGCGGACAAGAATACCCATCAGCGATATGATGCCGAGGGTACACGTCACACCCCACTCCACACCCGAGATGGCTACGCCCACCATAGTGCCGAGCAAAACGAGTGTCAGACTGACAACAAGCAACACAGCCGTGGATACACGCTTGAAGTGGGCAAGCAGGATGAAGAAGATGATGACCACTGCCATAGCCAGTCCACGCATGATCTTAGGGTTATTCTCGCCATCCTCAGCCCAGGTGCCACCATATTCCAAACTGACCCCTTCTGGCAACTGACTCTCGTCGATACGCTGCTGAATCGCCTTGGTGGCATCAAGAATGTTCTTTCCATGTCGGGTCTCAGCGAGGATGCTGACAGTACGGACACCATTGCGATGGCAAATCTGTCCGACATGCCATACTGGATGCACGTCGGCCACCTGACGGAGCGGCACATGGGCAAGTCCGGCGTAGGCGGGCATCTGCTCGTCCTTCAAATCCTGCAAGGTGGAGCAGTCTGCCTTGTCACCTTTCAGCTTCACACCTATCTCATAATCCCCCTGCCAGATGGTACCAAGTGGGATGCCGTCACTGTTGTATCGGAGTGCCATCGCCAGTTCCACATCTGAATTGGTGATGAGCATTCTGTTAGCAGCATCCTCGTTGAGCGTTATCTCTGTGGCCCGAAGCGGCTCGTTCAAATCATTGCGCACCAGTTGCAGGTCGGGCATTGTGCGCAGAATAGCAGTCAATGAGTCTGCGGTACGGCGCAACGTGGTCATGTCGTCGCCACTAAGCCGCAGCTCCACGGGAGCCACCTCCAAGCGATATGCCAACTGCTTGAAGCGCACATAGGCACGAGGGAAAGCCTCTGCATATTTGTCCTGATATTCTGCCAGGACGGCTTCGGTCTCCTTTGGCCCAGTTGTGTTCACTATGAATTGTGCAAAGTTGCTGCCAGCCAACTGCGGGGCATAGGCCGTGTGGAAGCGGGGCGACGAACAACCCTTGAACGAAGCCACCGACACCACGCGACTGTCACGGCGCAGGATGTGCTCTAAGGAATCGGCTACTGCTGCGGTTTCCTGAAGTGATGCGCCTGTAGGCAGATAGATTTCCACAGCCAGCTGGTTGCGGTCGGCAACAGGCAACAGTTGCTTGGGTAGGAACCAGTAGATGCAGACACCAATGAGCACCGACAGCACACCGCCTGCGACAGTCAGGTATGGATGGGCGAAACAATGATCAATGAGCCAGTCATAATATTTCTGTAGCAGGTCGAGCAAATTGAATCTTCGTTTTTCCCCTCCAGAAGTAGCCAACGGCTTGCGGATAATCCAAAACTGCAAGAACGGCACAATGAGTTCAGCGACAAGCAGCGACACAGCCAGTACGATGGTGATGGACCAAGGGAAATAGAACAGGAAGTCGTAATACATGCCTGACACCACCAACAGGAACGGGAAGAAGGTGATGCTGATAGCCATCGTGGCTGATAGGATGGAGCGGAAGAAGTGGCTTGCCGATCGGATGCTTGCCTCCCAACGGCTCATGCCCTCACCCAGCTGTTCGACGTATGAGTCGATGATGACGATGGAGTTATCGACAATCATTCCTAATGTCACGATCAGTGCCGCCAGTGTCACCGTGTTCAGTTCGATGCCGAACGCATAGAACAGACCTAAGGATATAAAGATGCTGATGGGAATGGTGGATGCCGCAACCAACGCCACGCGGAGGGGCAGCAACAGCATCACCACTATGACGACGGCAAAGATGGCTATGAGCAGTTCTTTGAGGAAATTCCACACGGAGTCGCTGACCACCTTTGTCTGGTCGGTAATTTTGAAAATAGTGACATCGTCGGGCAATGTCTGCTCGAACTTCTCCAAACGCTCGGTGATGTCATCCCCCATCTCCGTGATGTTGCGCCCTTTCTTCATCTCCACGCTTAGCAGCAGGCATTTGCGCCCGTTGTTGGTAATGATGGATGAAGGCTGCGGGTACTCCAGCCGCACGTCGGCTATGTCGCCAAGGCGCACCGTCTGCCCACGCGGGTCGCTATAGACCACCATGTCCTCTACATCCTTCACCACATTCATCGAACGGCTGACATAAATAGGCGAATCGTACTGACCCGACTTTTGTGTTCCAGCCATCGTGACAAAGCCCTTGCGCAGCAGATGCAGGGCGATGGTCTTGTCGCCGATGCCGAAATGCGACAGTTTCTCGTTGTCCAGACAGACGCTGATCTGCTCCTTTTGCATGCCCACCACCGTCATGCGTCCCACGCTCTCTATCTGGCGCAGCTGTTCCTTCAGGTCTTTCACGTATTCATGCAGTTCGCGGTAGGTCTTGTCCTCACTCTCTATGGTGATAAGCAATGCCGAGGTGTCGCCAAAATCGTCCATTACAACCAACGCGAGTACGCCCGACGGCAGTTGTGCCTTGAATTGGGAGGCACCATGCTTAAACTTCGACCAAAACTCGTCATTCCGCTGCACGTCATCATTCAACTCAACTTGAACGATACTCATGCCGTCGCGGCTGAACGACTTGGTCTTGCCTTTGTTCACCTCCTTATATGAGAAGATGTAATCCTCCAATGGCTTTGTCACCTGTTCCTCGATGTCCTCAGCCGGAACACCTGGGTAGGCAGCAATCACCACACCTTGACGGACCGTGAAGTCGGGAAACTCGTTCTTGTTCATCTTTGACAGGCCAAACACACCGAAAGCCACGAGGCAGACCGTCAGCATGATGACGATGCCCCGATAGCGCATGGCCCATTCCACGATGTTTGTCATCTTATCTTTCATACTTTGTCAATTGTCAACTATCAATTGTCAACTACTCTGTTACGCTCATCCCTGTGGAAACTTTCTGCTGTCCTTCAACGATAATCTTGTCGCCTGCTTTCAGTCCTTCGGTGAGGGTCACATTTCCACCTGTCATTTCGCCCAATCGGATGTATGCCTTCTCTGCTTTTCCGTTAGCCACTCGCCACACAAAGCAGCGGTTGTCGAAGTCAAGCTGTATAATGTCGGCAGGTATCGTCAAAGTCTGACTCTCCGTCTTGTCTGTTGTGTCGCCAACAGTTGCCCTGCATATCATGCCAGGCAGCAGTTCGTGACGGCTGTTCTCTATTTCGGCCTTCACTTCGTAAGTGCGTGATACGGGATCCGCTGTGACCCCCTTCTCGGTAATCCGTCCTGTGAAGGTACTGTCAGAGAGTGCACCCACGCTGATGAGCACGGCATCACCCTTGCGGATGCGGGCAATATCCTCCTCAGGAATCCCCATCTTGACATATACACGGTCAATCTTCACCAGCTTCACGACGGGCATTCCCATCACAACATTAGTGCCAGCCTCGGCCATCTTCTGTGCCACAAAACCGCTGAACGGGGCATAGAGCTTGGTATCAGCCAGTCCTTTGCGGGCTATCTGCTCTGCCGCCAATGCCTGGCGCACCTTGGTCTGCACTTCTATCCACTTGATTTCCGGCAGGCTGCCTGCATCGTGCAGCATCTTCATGCGCTGTTCTGCATCCAACGCCTGTTCCTTGGCAGCCAACGCAGTCTCGTAAGCATTCTGAGCCGAAGTGGCATCGAGCACACCCACTAACTGACCCTTACTGATGAACTGACCTTCCGACACGTGAATGCTCTTCACCGTTCCGATGCCGACGAAACTCAGCGTTGTGCCGCTGATTTCCTCGATTGTACCTGAATAATGGAATTCCCCTGACAAGGTCTGAGGCTGAACGGTCATTGTCTTCACCTTTACGGCACTTGCCGCACGGTTCTCCTTCTTTTCGCTACAGGAGCTGCACACTACCAATGCCATGAGCAGCACCAACATCATTCTTATCTTCATCTTTTAATTTATTTTTGATAAATCGGCTGCAAAAGTAGGCATATTATCCTACACTTTTGTGTCCCATTTTACCGTTGCTATGTTCCCTCTTGTTGATAGAAGTGAAATCGAACATTCAAACCGTGAGAAAAAACATGGTTTCTCGATATTTATCGCTATCTTTGCACCCAAATTACTCAAAATTGGATATCGACATGGACGAAATGGAACTCAACATCGGAAAGATCGTCAACGCCGAACAGATAGCAGCCGACTATTCAGTGGGCTATTCCGACGACGACATCATCCTTGTGACCAATGCCAAACTGTTGGCAGAGCCTAACCCTGTACGGCTACAAATGAATGCAGTGGTACTGTGTACGCAGGGCAGAACACAAATGAACCTCAACGGCAAAGCGACGGTACTCACTACAGGACAGATGCTTGTTTGCCCGCCGAACTCATCGCTGACAGACTTCATGCTCTCACCCGACTTTGAGTTCAAAGCAATCTTCTTAAGTGGAAGAATGCTGCAGAGCTTCCTGCGCGAACGAATGGGGATATGGACGGAAAACTTCTATGTCCAGAAAAAGCACATAGTTACCATCGACGAGGAAGACACAAACCTGTTGTCCTCTTTTTATGATACACTATACATTTTTCTATATTGCAAGAAGGAACGACGTGTTAAAGGTGAAGTGCTACGGTCGTTCCTGAGAGGTGCGTTTCTCTGTCTCTGCGAACATTTGGAGAACATAAATGCCGATGGGGACAACCAGGAAAAGCGTCAGCCGACTAATATTCTCTTCCAGCAGTTCCTCGATCTGTTAGGATGTACGCCTGTGAAACATCGTCCCGTTGAGTGGTATGCTTCCGAACTCTGTATAACCCCAAAATATCTTTCAGCCGTCTGCAAGTCTTGTTCGGGTAAGACGGCCAACGAGTGGATTCGTGAGCACGTGCTGGAGGACATTCGTTACTGCCTCAAGTCAACCGACCTCAGCATCAAGCAAGTGAGCACAAAACTGGGCTTCCCCAACACTTCATTTTTCGGCAAGTATGTAAAGGAACACTTCGGCATGACTCCTTTTCAGCTTAGACAGAATAATGTTTAGCCGTATATGAATAGCATATGCTACAAGGCCGTCAAATACAGATAAATTATAGTTTTCAGATTCAGATTCTTCTAATGCATCTCGTATAATTTGTAGAAAAACCTTTGGGGAATCCCCAAAAAATGCTTACCTTTGCACCCGATGACGAATCATATAAACGGCTGGTGGCTCGTCGTCGGGTGTTCTTTGATGCAAATTATGGCAGAACAACGAATTGAGAACGGTTGCTTATCCGTAACCCTCAAAAACCTCAATCTCCCAAACTGCCTTTATATAAAGAAATCCTGCAATTTCTTCCAAAGTTACGAAAAAACGAGAGCAATGCAAAAGAAAAGCTCGTTTTTCTTTTCATTGCCGAGTGCTAAGTAAGTTCGGCGAAGCCAAAGTTACTAAAATTATTGCAAACAATGGAATAATTTCTTTGCAAAAGTGTGCAAATGACCCTTTGAGAACTTTTGCAAACCTTTTTTCTTGGTAGGTTAGCATTTTTTTCCTAACTTTGCATCACAGAAATCAAGAAAACGACATGACAACCATTCTGACCAACCGCGAGCTCTTTCTGCTCATCGTCTGCACCGTGTTCTACATCACCTTATTTATTATGGTGCTGCAGGCCAACCGCCGCAAGATACAACTGCTGCAGAGCCGACTGGACAACATCCACGCCATGCAGAAAATGGCCGTTATAGAGCCGCGAAAGGATGTGAACACGATATGGGCGACACAAGTCTATCAGCGCATCAAGCAATACCTGAGCGAAGGACGGAGCATGACGGAAGGTGACTGGACGGAACTGGCAGAGGCCGTGGACAATGTCTATATGGGATTCAGCGAGAAGCTGTATAGCCTCTACCGCATGAGCGAACAGGACTATCGCGTGAGCCTGCTCATCAAAATCAGGATGCAGCCCAAGGACATCGCCACGCTGACAGCCCACTCCAAGGAGAGCATCGCCTCGACCAGGAGCAGATTGTATCAAAAGGTGTTCGGCAAAAAGGGCTCGACCAAAGACTGGGACGATTTCATTCTCTCGATATAATAATAAACAATAAATTGTAAATAGTAAATTGTAAATGGATATGATTGAGTACATTCTTCAAAACATGTGGCAGATTTGGGCTGTCATAGCCATCATCTGCCTGATTCTGGAGCTTTCGTCGGGTGATTTCTTCATCATCTGCTTCTCCATCGGAGCCGTTTTTGCCATTATCTCAGCTGTATGCGGTCTGAGCATCTATTGGCAAATCTTCATCTTTGCCATCTTCTCGCTACTCAGCGTCATCTTCATCCGACCTATAGCCCTGCGCTATCTGCACAAGAACGATCCTAATAGAGCTTCGAATGCCGATGCCCTGTTAGGACGTACAGGCAAGGTGACAGAGGCCATTAAGGCTGGCGACAGCGGCTATGTCCAGATAGACGGAGACCTCTGGAAAGCCGTCAGCGACACCGAAATCGGCGTTGGCACCAGTGTTCGCGTCATTGGCCGCGAGAGCACCATCATTACGGTGGAAACGCTGTAACATCGAAAAAAAATAAATAGTAAATTGTAAATTGTAAAATTGTAAATTAAAATTATGGACTTTATGAGTTATGTACTGATTGCCATCGTAGTTCTGGTGATTATCTTCGCCAAGATGGCCCTTGTGATCATCCCACAGTCGGAAACCCGCATCATTGAGCGCCTGGGACGTTACTACGCCACGCTGAAACCGGGTATCAACATCATCATCCCCTTCATCGACAGGGCGAAGGAGATTGTCGTGCTCACCCGCGGACGCTATGCCTATTCGAACAGCATCGACCTGCGCGAACAGGTGTATGACTTCCCTTCACAGAACGTGATTACGAAGGATAACATCCAGATGGAAATCAACGCCCTACTCTACTTCCAGATTGTAGACCCCTTCAAGGCCGTCTATGAGATTCAGAACCTGCCCAACGCTATCGAAAAGTTGACGCAGACCACGCTACGTAACATCATCGGTGAACTGGAGCTGGACGAGACGCTGACTTCGCGCGACACCATCAACACCAAGCTGCGTGCCGTGCTGGACGATGCCACCGACAAGTGGGGTGTCAAGGTGAACCGCGTAGAGCTGCAGGACATCGTGCCTCCCACAACGGTGCTGAACGCGATGGAGAAGCAGATGCAGGCCGAGCGTAACAAGCGTGCCCAGATTCTGACCTCTGAAGGTGAGAAGGCAGCCGAGATTCTGGCTTCCGAGGGTGAGAAGACCGCTATCATCAACCGTGCCGATGCCCAGAAGCAACAGGCTATCCTGCACGCTGAAGGTGAGGCTCAGGCTCGCATCCGCAAGGCAGAGGCCGAGGCTAAGGCTATCGAACTGATTACCGAGGCTGTAGGAAAGTCGACGAACCCCGCCAACTACCTGCTGGCTCAGAAGTATATCCAGATGATGCAAGAGTTGGCCCAGGGCGACAAGACGAAGACGGTCTATCTGCCTTACGAAGCCACCAACCTGATGGGAAGCATCGGAGGCATCAAGGACTTGTTCAAGTCAGAATAAAAGAA
Source organism: Prevotella sp. (assembly GCA_015060535.1). Lineage (GTDB taxonomy): Bacteria > Bacteroidota > Bacteroidia > Bacteroidales > Bacteroidaceae > Prevotella. Next base: position 155,178 of record SUYH01000005.1, on the reverse strand, counting down.
AAAAGAGGCTCAGGCCTCTTTTTTTAATGGTATTGTGAATGAGAAGGTAGAGCCTTCGCCTTCAACGGATTCCACATAGGCATCGCCACCATTCTTTCGGGCGAAGTCCTGACAGAGCTGCAGACCCAGTCCGGAGCCTTCCTCACCACCCGTTCCATAGGTCGTCTCACCTTTATGGAAGATGGACTCGACGCGATCGGCAGCAATACCCACACCATGGTCGCGAACGGAGATGCGGGCGAAATCACCCTCGCGCTTATAGAACACCTCGATGCCCTTGCCCTCTGGTGTGAACTTGATGGCGTTCGACAGGAAGTTACGGATGATGGTCTTGATCATGTCGTTATCACCATGAACCGTCAGCTTCTCGTCGGCAGGGATATACTTCAAGTCAATCTTCTTCATCTCGGCTATCATCATGAAGATGTCTACAGCACCTGGGATGATATCGTCGAGATCGATGTCCTGATAAACAACGTTCAGACGACCCGTCTGGCTCTTGGTCCATTTCAGCAGGTTGTCCAGCAGGTCATGGGTCTCCTCCGACTCGCGGTTAGCCTTGTCGAGCAGTCCAAAAATCTCCTCACCGACGGTTTCAGGCGATACCACGTTAACAGCCAGATTAAGCACCATGCGGATGGAAGCCATAGGCGAGCGCAGGTCGTGGGCAATCACGCTGTACATCTTGTCGCGGTTGCTGATGGTGCGGCGCAACTCCTCATTCTGACGCACAATGATGCGCTTGGCAGCAACGAGCTGTATCTGGTGCATCACACGCATGACGAGCTCTTCCTTGTTGAAGGGCTTGGTCAGGAAGTCGTTGGCACCCACCTGGAAGCCATGCACAAGGTCGCTGGGATTGTTCAGCGCCGTGAGGAAGATAATAGGGATATCCTGAGTCTCGGGATCTTTCTTCAAGATGACTGCCGTATCGAAGCCGTTGATATCTGGCATCATGACGTCAAGCAGGATGAGATCGGGTTTCTCCTTCTTAGCCTGTTCGATACACATATTGCCGCAGTTGGCGGTACACACCTGAAACTTCTCGTTGGAAAGGAGAATTTTCAGCAAGAGTACATTGCTCACAACGTCGTCGACAATTAAGATTTTATAGTCACTTCGGTTGATTTGAGACTCGAAGCTTTCGTTCAACTCCATTTGCTAAATTTGGTCTTTAGTTTGTTACTGATTGCAAAAGTAGCAAATATTTGGCGATTTGCCAAATATTTGCTACACTTTTTTACTTATATTCGTTCCAAGACTTAATTCCAATCTTATCCAAGGGGACGGTACAGAAAGCCTGAATGAACGCAGAAGCCAAGCGAGCATTGGTGATGAGCGGCACGTTCAGGTCGATGGCTGCACGGCGTATCTTGTAGCCGTTGGTCAGCTCGTGAGTGGTCAAATCCTTAGGAATATTAACCACCATATCGATCTTATGGTCGTGCAGCAAATCAAGTGCCTGAGGTTGGGCATTGTCGGAAGGCCAATGGACGAGTGTGTTCTCGATACCATTATCCGACAGATACTTCGACGTGCCATTAGTAGCGTAGAGCTCATAGCCGTGTTCTACCAGCATGCGAGCCGCATCGAGCATCTCAGCCTTCTGCTTAGCACCACCTGTAGAGAGCAGTACCGTCTTCTTCGGCACGCGATGGCCCACGCTGAGCATAGCCTTCAGTAGCGCCGTATTGGTATTGTCGCCTATGCAGCCAACCTCACCCGTCGAGGCCATATCGACACCCAATACGGGGTCAGCCTTCTGCAAGCGGTTGAACGAGAACTGGCTGGCCTTGATGCCCACATAGTCTAGGTCGAACAGGTTCTTCGAGGGACGCTCGACGGGCAGTCCGAGCATAACCTTCGTAGCCAGCTCGATGAGGTTGAGCTTCAGCACCTTCGACACGAAGGGGAAGGAACGCGAGGCACGCAGGTTACACTCAATGACGAGGATATCGTTCTCACGCGCCATATACTGGATATTGAACGGGCCGTTGATGTGCAGCGCCTTAGCAATCTGACGCGAGATGCGCTTGATGCGTCGAACCGTCTCGACATACAGTTTCTGAGGCGGGAACTGGATGGTAGCATCGCCAGAATGGACACCCGCAAACTCGATGTGCTCGGAGATAGCATAGGCCAGAATCTCGCCATCCTTGGCCACAGCGTCCATCTCAATCTCCTTGGCATGCTCGATGAACTTCGACACGACAACGGGATGATCCTCCGACACGTTGGCCGCCAGCTGGAGGAAACGCTCCAGCTCGTCTTTGTTAGAGCAGACATTCATCGCTGCACCCGAGAGTACATAGGAAGGACGCACCAGAACGGGGAATCCCACCCTATCGACAAAGGCATCGATGTCCTGCATAGAGGTCAGCGCACTCCATTCGGGCTGGTTGACACCCAACTTGTTAAGCATCTGCGAGAACTTCGCACGGTCCTCTGCACCATCGATATCCTGAGCGGTAGTTCCCAGAATGGGCACATGCTGATCATCGAGATAGACTGCCAGGTTGTTGGGTATCTGGCCGCCCGTCGAGACGATGACACCATGGGGCTGTTCCATATCGATGATGTCCAATACGCGCTCGAAGGTGAGTTCGTCGAAATACAGACGGTCACACATATCGTAATCCGTCGATACGGTCTCAGGATTGTAGTTGATCATCACAGAGCGCCACCCCTCTTTGCGGATGGTATTCAGCGCCTGGACGCCACACCAGTCGAACTCAACGGACGAACCGATGCGATAGGCTCCTGAACCCAGCACGATGATGCTCCGCTTGTCGCCCTCATACTGGATATCACTGGAGGTACCCGAATAGGTGACGTAGAGGTAATTGGTCTGTGCGGGATACTCGGCAGCCAAGGTGTCTATCTGCTTCACGACAGGCAGGATGCCCTGCTGCTTACGACGGTTACGCACCACGAGCAAGGCTTTGTGCATATTACCGAACTCCTGTTCCAAACCGATGGCACGGGCAATCTGGAAGTCGGTAAATCCATAGACCTTAGCCTCGCGCAACAGTTCTGCCTCGAGCGTATTGATGTTTTGACGCTTCAGGCGTTCGTCAATATCGATGATGTGCTTCAGTTTCTGTAGGAACCACTTGTCAATCTTCGTCAGTTCGTGAATCTTATCAATGGTATATTCGGGCAGGTGCATTGCCTTGGAGATGACGAAGATACGCTTGTCGGTAGGCTCGCGCAGGGCCGCATCGATATCCGCAATTTTCAGTTCCTTGTTCTCCACATAGCCGTGCATGCCCTGCCCTATCATGCGCAGACCTTTCTGAATAGCCTCCTCGAAGTTGCGACCGATAGCCATTACCTCGCCCACACTCTTCATCGATGAGCCAAGTTCCTTGTCTACCCCATGGAACTTCGAGAGGTCCCAACGGGGAATCTTGCACACCACATAGTCGAGGGCGGGCTCGAAGAAAGCCGAGGTGGTCTTCGTCACTGAGTTCTTCAGTTCGAACAGTCCGTAGCCCATGCCCAGCTTGGCAGCTACGAAGGCCAACGGATAACCCGTAGCCTTAGAAGCCAGAGCTGAAGAGCGTGACAAGCGGGCATTGACCTCGATGACACGATAGTCCTCCGACTGGGGGTCGAAGGCATACTGGACATTACACTCGCCCACGATGCCGATATGACGGATAATCTTGATAGCCAGCGCACGCAACTTGTGGTATTCCGAGTTGGTCAGCGTCTGCGAGGGAGCAATCACGATCGATTCGCCGGTATGGATACCCAGCGGGTCGAAGTTCTCCATGTTGCAGACGGTGATGCAGTTGTCATAACGGTCGCGCACCACCTCGTATTCTATCTCCTTCCAGCCTTTCAGCGACTTCTCCACCAACACCTGAGGCGAGAAGGCAAAGGCTTTCTCGGCCAGTTTGTCAAGCTCCTCCTCGTTATCGCAGAAGCCTGAGCCCAAACCACCCAGGGCATAGGCGGCACGCAGGATGACGGGATAGCCCAACTCAGCGGCAGCACGACGAGCCTGCTCGATAGTCTCACAAGCCTCACTCTTGATGGTCTTCACCCCTATCTCGTTGAGTTTCTCGACGAACAGCTCACGGTCTTCGGTATCCATGATGGCCTGAACGGGAGTACCCAGCACACGCACACCATATTTCTCCAACACACCCGTCTTATAGAGCTCAACGCCACAGTTCAGCGCCGTCTGACCACCAAAGGCCAAGAGGATGCCGTCAGGACGCTCCTTCTCGATGACGCGCTCAACGAAATAGGGCTGGACAGGCAGGAAGTAAACCTCGTCGGCCACACCCTCGCTGGTCTGTACCGTTGCGATATTAGGGTTAATCAGAATGGTCTTCACCCCTTCTTCACGCAAGGCCTTCAGCGCCTGACTACCGGAGTAGTCGAACTCGCCTGCCTCACCAATTTTCAACGCTCCACTGCCTAAAAGCAGTACTTTCTTGATATTCTGGTCTTTCATCTTACAATGCTTCAATAAAACGGTCAAACATAAACTCGGTATCGACGGGTCCTGAACAAGCCTCGGGATGGAACTGCGACGAGAACCAGGGATTGGTCTGATGGCGAATGCCCTCGTTGGAACCATCGTTCATATTGACAAACAGCTCGCGCCAGTCCATGCCCAACGTTGAGGCATCAACGGCATATCCATGATTCTGCGAGGTGACATAGCAACGATTGGTACCTACCTCACGAACGGGCTGGTTATGAGAGCGGTGGCCATACTTCAGCTTGTAGATAGTAGCACCAGCAGCCTTACCCAGCAACTGGTTACCCATGCAGATACCACAGATGGGCTTGCGGCTCTGAGCCATCTGACGCTTCAAAATCTCCACAGCATCCACACAACGGTCTGGGTCACCAGGACCATTGGCCAGGAAGAGTCCGTCGAACTGCATATCGGTATAGTCGTAGTTCCAGGGAACACGGATGACCTCCACCCCACGGTTAATCAGACAGCGGATGATATTCTGCTTGACGCCACAATCGACGAGCACCACCTTACGGCCTGCCCCTTCGTTATAGCGGATGATATCCTTGCACGAAACACGCTCCACCCAATTGATGTCGCCATACGCTTCGTTTTCGGCTTTCTCGTTTGCTGCGATAGTATCGCAGCCTACGGAACCAGGGAACTCCAGTCTTCCCATCATCACGCCACGTTCGCGCAGCACCTTAGTCAGGGCGCGGGTGTCAATGCCCGTCACACCAGGCACCTGCTCGCGCTTCAGCCAGTCGGCCAGACTCTCGCAAGCATTCCAATGGCTGTACTGCTGACTGTAGTCGCTGACGATGATGGCTTTAGCATAGATTTTATCACTCTCCATGAATGTGGCCAAGCCATTCTCTTCAATCGTGAATGGCGGCACACCATAGTTTCCCACCAGCGGGAAAGTCATCACCAGCAGCTGACCAGCATAGCTGGGATCGGTCAGCGACTCAGGATAACCCATCATCGCCGTGTTGAACACAATCTCTCCACTTACGGGTTTGTCGTACCCGAAGCTTTTTCCCTTAAATTCTGTTCCGTCTTCCAGGACCAGTTTTACATCTTTCATCATTTAGTGTTTTATTATAAAAAAGGCGAAACGTTTAAAAACGAATCGCCCTTGACTTATTCGACGGTAACTGACTTTGCCAAATTTCTAGGTTGGTCAACATTCTTACCTTTGCAAACAGCAACGTGATAGGCTAACAGCTGCAAGGGGATGGTAGCCACCAACGGCTCCAAGCATTCCATCACATCTGGCAGCTCTATCGTCTCGTCAGCAATCTTCGAGATGGTGGTGTCACCTTTGGTCACGAGAGCAATCACCCTACCCTGACGCGCCTTGATCTCCTGGATATTCGAGAGCACCTTCTCATACATCGCGTTATGTGTGGCGATGACGACTACCGGCATATCTGAGTCTATCAGGGCAATAGGCCCGTGCTTCATCTCCGCAGCGGGATAACCCTCTGCATGGATATAGGAAATCTCCTTCAGTTTCAACGCGCCTTCCAATGCTACAGGATAGGAATAGCCACGTCCCAGATACAGGAAGTTGTGGGCATAGGTAAAGGTACGCGCCAAGTCGGCCACCTTATCGTTGGTCTTCAGCACCTCACGAATCACCTGTGGCATCTCGTTCAGTCCTTTGACAATCTGGAGATACTCCTGGCGGTCGATGGTTCCCTTGGCCTCAGCCAATGCCAGCGCAAACATGGTAAGCACAGTCACCTGACCAGTAAAGGCCTTGGTCGAAGCTACACCAATCTCAGGACCTACATGGATATAAGTACCTGTATCGGTAGCACGAGGAATAGAAGAACCGATGGCATTACAGATGCCATAGATGAAAGCGCCCTTCTCCTTAGCGAGCTGGACGGCAGCCAGCGTATCGGCTGTCTCACCACTCTGCGAGATGGCGATCACCACATCGTCCTTCGTCACAACAGGATTGCGATAGCGGAACTCAGAAGCATACTCCACCTCGACGGGAACACGACACAGCGACTCGATAATCTGCTTGCCGATGAGTCCGGCATGCCAGGAAGTACCGCAAGCCACAATGACGATGCGCTTGGCCTGAAGCAGCTGTCGACGGTAGTCTATCAGAGCAGACAAGGTAACGTGGTCACCTTCCACATTGATACGTCCACGCATACAGTTGGTCAGACATTCGGGCTGCTCGAAGATTTCCTTCAGCATGAAGTGGGGATAACCACCCTTCTCAATCTGTCCGAGGTCGATATCTACCTTCTTGATGGCCAACTCCTGCTCCTCGCCTAAGATGCTGACAACCTTCAGCTCCTCGCCCAGACGAATGACAGCAATGTTGCCGTCCTCGAGATAGACAACCTTATCAGTATATTCGATGATAGGACTGGCATCACTTCCCAGGAAGAACTCTCCGTCGCCGATACCAACCACCAGCGGACTCTGCTTGCGGGCAGCGATAATCTGGCTGGGATCACGCTTGTCGATAATGGCAATGGCATAAGCACCGATGACCTGATAGAGGGCTACCTGAACGGCCTCCAACAGCGAGAGCTGCTTCTTCACCATGATATACTCCACCAACTGCACCAGCACCTCGGTATCGGTATCCGACTGGAAATGGATGCCTTTCTCGATAAGCTTCGCCTTGATGTCGGCATAGTTCTCAATGATGCCATTGTGGATAATAGCCAGGTTATGACTTTCAGAATAGTGAGGATGCGCATTACGGCTCGAGGGCTCACCATGTGTTGCCCAGCGAGTGTGCGCAATACCAATGGTACCACTCACATTCTTGTCATTACAATATTCTACTAGATTGTCAACCTTTCCCTTGGTCTTATAGACATTCAGCGCCTGGCTGTCGTTAATCAATGCCACACCAGCTGAGTCGTAACCACGATACTCCAAACGGCGGAGTCCTTTAATCAAAATAGGGAAAGCCTGTTTATTTCCTATATATCCAACTATTCCACACATAGCCTTTTACCTTTGCGTTTTTGTGTCTATCACTTTTTCGGCTGCAAAATTATAAAAAAAATGGCTAACTCAATGCGAGTTAGCCAACTTTTTTTTATTAATAGAACTTGAAGTAACGACGAGCGTTGTTGTAAGAGATGTCTTCAACCATCTTACCCAGCAGCTCACGATCATCGGGCAGCAGACCCTTCTCCACGTCATTACCCAGCATATTGCAGAGGATGCGACGGAAGTACTCATGACGCGGATAGCTGAGGAATGAGCGAGAGTCGGTCAGCATACCAACGAAACGGCTCAGCAGGCCCAGTACAGACAGGGCGTTCATCTGACGCTCCATGCCATCCTTCTGGTCGTTGAACCACCAGCCTGAACCAAACTGAATCTTGCCAGGCTCACCACCCTGGAAGTTACCCAGCATCGTAGCAATCACCTCGTTAGCGCATGGGTTCAGCGTATATAATATGGTACGCGTGAGCTTGCCCTCGGTGTTCAGCTTGTTCAGGAACTTCGACATAGCCTTAGCGGTATTGAACTCACCAATAGAGTCGAAACCGGTGTCAGCACCCAGCTGGTTGAACATCTTGGTATTGTTGTTACGGATAGCGCCATAGTGGAACTGCTGTGTCCAGTCAGCGTCAGCATCCATCTCAGCCATCACGGTCAGGAAGCAATGCTTATACTGACGAATCTCGAGATTAGACAGCTGCTGACCACGCATAGCCTTCTCGAAGATGGTCTCAATCTGTGAGTCCGTATACTCCTCATCATAGAACTCCTCGATACCATGGTCGCTCAGCTTACAGCCGTTAGCCTGGAAGAAGTCGTGACGCTTCTTCAGCGCATCAACCATGTCGGCAAACTTGGTGATGGTCACGCCGCTCACCTGCTCCAGCTGATGTACGTACGAAGCAAACTCAGGAGCCTCGATGTTCATCGCCTTGTCAGGACGCCATGCGGGAATCATCATGGGATCGTCGGCAGCCTTGTTGCGTGCATACTCAATATGGTTGTGCAAATCGTCAACGGGGTCGTCTGTGGTGCAGACACACTCTACGTTGTAGTGCTTCATCAGACCACGAGCAGAGAACTCAGGCTTCTTCAGCTTCTCGTTACACTCGTCGAAAATCTCACGGGCAGTCTTGGGCGACAACAGCTTCTCGATGCCGAAAGCGGTCTTCAGCTCCAGGTGTGTCCAATGATACAATGGGTTGCGCAGCGTATAAGGTACGGTCTCTGCCCACTTCTCGAATTTCTCCCAGTCGGTAGTATCCTTACCTGTGCAGAAACGCTCGTCTACACCATTGGTACGCATAGCGCGCCACTTATAATGGTCACCACCCAGCCACAACTCGGTAATGCTCTTAAACTTGTGGTCGTTAGCCACCATCTCAGGAATCAAATGACAATGATAGTCAATGATAGGCATCTTAGCCGCATGGTTGTGGAACAGGTCCTGTGCTACCTCATTGTCGAGCACGAAGTTCTTGTCGTTAAATTGCTTCATAAATGATTGGTTTGTTTTAGTTTAATTGTTCAATTGGATGCAAAGGTAGCGAAATAAATTCATATTAGTGCAACATTCGGCTATTTTTGAAGAAAAATTAACGTAAACGTTTCCTTTAGTGCTCGTTCTTCGTTCTCATTGTCCTTTGGTAATTCCACCTACAACGTCATCATTCTCAATGCTGTGCTCTGTTTTCTTCACGCTGGCTTTGAGAGACCCGAAACGCCAAGTCAATGAGAGGCTAAACGATTGAGCACGATTCCAGGATGTCTGACAATCATGGTAGTCGCCATTGACAGTCTCAGCCTCCATCTTCCAATGCTTGTTGAACGGGGCATTGGCACCCAACCGAACAGTCAGCCTGTCGTCTTTCAGGAATGAGCGCTGCAACGAGATGTAGTATCCGAACCATGAGTGCTGCATGTAATAGACGCTGCTGGGACTGCGTCCAATCTTACCGTAGGAACTCAGATAGAGTTGCAGTTTCCAGGGCAGCTTCTGCGTCACATTCGCATAATAATTGTCGGACCACCCAAAGTTTCGATAGCCCAAGTTAGGATTCTCATAGTGGTCATAGTGCAGATTGTTGTTGATGACAATGGTCGTTCCGTCAAATGGTCGCCATTGTATATATTGCTCAAAGCCAAAGCGACGATAGCGCTGAATGTTGTCGTAGGTCAGATAGCGCACATCATCTTGTGCTGTTTGTATAGAAGCAATGCCGCCATTACTGAACCGATAGCTTGGAGCAAGTTGTAATGTCAGGCGTTTGCCGATGTACATATAGATGAGCGAAAGGCTCTGCGCGTGGGAGCTGACCAGCAACGGGTTTCCCTGATGCACCACACTCGGCGAGGTGGTGACGGCAGGATTCAGATACGATATGCCTGGACGGTTGATACTGGTGGTGTAGTTCAGCTTCAGCGACTGCGACTCCGTCAGCTGATATTTCAGGCTGGCCTGTGGCACCCAGTCGTTCAGGCGGTGACTAAACGTGGGATTGCTCCCGTCAGGATAACTGCCACGCATATAGCTGTATTCATAGCGCAAACCTGCACGGGCCGACCATTTTGCCGTGTTGTAGATGTAGTCGGCATAGCCTGCCAAGACACGAGTGGTATGTTCGAAGGAATTGTCTGTTGCAGGCAGACCACCTCTGAAGTCCTGCGTATTGTGGCTGTTGTTACTGCGGTCTATGTATTTCGCTCCAATCTCTATCTGATGGCCTTTTCCAAGAGGACGCAGCCAGTCGGCCTGAAAGGTGTGTTCGGTAAAGCGCTCCCGCTCCGTCTGCAGGCTGCTGCTATAAGGAAAAGAAGTATTCACCATGTCTGAATAGCTGTTCTCCTGATCGGTATGTTGACGCGTCAGGGCGAGCATATAAGAGAGTGTGAGTCGCTCGCCCTTCCGACGCGTCCGATGCTCATAGTCCAATCGACCATTCCAAGAATGATGACTATATCCTGGCATCCAATAATGATTACTGAAACTGTAAATAGGCAGACCTGATGCATCACTCAGACTTTGCTGGCTGTCGCCTTGCACATTCAGCTTGTAGAAATAACCGCCAAACGAGGCCGATAGCAGGTTGAGTGAGTCGAGGTCATAGCTGGCATTAAGGTTGGCGTAATGGATATGACCGGGATTATTGCCTGCCGACTTGGCTAACAAATGATTACCTGATTCCAGAAAGGTTCGCTCTGTGACTTGGCTGTTCTCAGTCTCTTTCGACGACATGCCTCCATAACCATAATCCACGGAGAGCAGCATCTTGCCCATCTGTCCTGTCAGCGAGGTATAAAGATTGGGATGGTTCAGCGATGTATAGGTGGCAGATACCACACCAGTAATGCCGTCAAGCTTTGAACCATCCATCATGACGATGTTCAGGATAGCATCCACGCCCTCAGCATCCTCACGGGCTCCAGGGTCGGTAATGACTTCGATGCGTTTTACCATCGAGGCGGGCATTGACTTCAGCACCTCCTTGGCATTCTTCGACAGGTTGGGGTCATAGTGCCCGTTCTTATAAATCTTATAGTTGCTATTGCCCTTCACCGTGATGTTATCCTCACCATCCACCGTCACCATCGGCACCTTGCGCAACATATCGAGTACGGTCTGAGTCTTTGACTCACCATCAGCCTGAACATCATAGCCGATGCGGTCAATCTCCTGCTTGATCAGTTGTCGTTGAGCCTTAATCTCTACTCCTTCCAGTTCCTTATTCCATGTGATGGAATCTTGTTTTACGCTGGTTGAATCGCTCTGCGTTTGGGCCGTAGCTTCCCCTGCTCTCGCTGTAAGAAGTAGCGAGAGGAATAGAATTTTAATAAGTTTCATTGATATATTACTTTCCTAACCGTTTGATACTCATGAGAAACAACTCTTTGATAAAGTCGTCCTTTGTGCTCGTTTTAAGTTTCGCTATCTCTTGAGCCACCATCTTCTTCTCCACATCGTCCAGCGACTTTGCATTCTTGCAGAGCTTGTAGATGTAGGTAGCATAATGGCTGGCTGCAGTACCGCTGGGGTTCTTCAGGAACAGGTTCTTGTAAGTATTAAACTCGCTGAGCCATGATTCGGAACTCCTTTCGCGATTGGAAAGGAGGGAATCGGTATCGAAAACAGAACTGCCGTCGAAGGGGAAACCGCTGCCAAACGAGAAGCTGTTGCCGTCTATTTTGATTTCTTGTCCATTGATGTTGATAGTTCTTGTTTGTCTTTTGCTTCTACGATGTTCCTGTGTTGTGGCGTAAGTAATGATGAGCTTACCTACAATCTCTTTTTCGCCTTCACACCATTCCATAGCGTAGGCATATCGATGCGTTTTGCTCTTATCATCAGGATCAAGGAAAAGCGCATAGATATAGCGTGAATTCTTCATATCACCCAAAGGATAGCCGTTATCTTCACCACCCACAGCTAAACTTGTATAATTGTATGACTTCTTATTAGCAGTAGATGTGGAAGTCAAACTGTAGGCTTTTTCCTTGTCCTGATCGAAAGCATGTTTGATGTCTTCTACCAGATTATGATGCGATGCAGGAATTGTAAACTCATAGACATCAAGCTGCCCTATTTTGGTGCCTGTCTCTGGGTCTTTGTTAAGCTTCTGAGTAGATTCCACCTTGGTAGAGGTGTCGGTTATCAGTAGGTTGAAGGCACGTTTGATGTGACCTTGTGCATGGACTGTCTGTAGGCTCAGCATCATGATGCTGACTGCCAGAAATTGTTTACTCTTCATATGCAATTAATTCTGATTGTTCGTTGATATAGATAATGGTACCATCTTCTTGCATCACAGGGATATAGCCGTAGGCTGCCAGCTGAGCTTCAATGACTTCCTGCTCTGCCTGTGCTATCTGTCTTTCCACGTCCATTTGTTTCTGTTTGGCCTCGGCCATCAGGGCGTATGCCTTGTCGTAGTCGTGAATCGTTGGCTCCATCTTGCGCATCCGTCTTTTCTTGGTGCCGGTAGGCTTAGGCTCCTCTTTCTGCTGTATCGTGGTGTCGGGGGCCACAGTCAGCGTCGTGTTGCTATCGGCTTGTGCAACCAGAGGATTTACTTGCGAAGACTCCGTCTTTGGCGAGGGAATAGCCATATAGATAACACCGGAAATAATGGCGGCAATAGCTGTCCACCGTAACCATCTGCGCTTTGGTTTTGATGCGGGCTTCATCGCCTCGATTTCTGCAAACATCAGACGGTATGGCTCCCATTCTGCCGGTATAGACTCATGGGCGAAGTACTGAGCGAGGATGTCTTCCTCTTCCAGCGTCGAGGTGCCGTCCATATATTTGTCGAGCAGCTTCGCAATGTAATCCTTCGTGTACTGTATCATAAGTTGTTCCTTCGTTTTATTTCTTCCAATAATGTTCGTCGCGCCCTTGCCAACAAGGTACTTACCGATGTGATTTCGATGCCTAACAGTCGGGCTATCTCTTCGTGAGTTTTGCACTCCACCTGCCGCATATATAATAAGGTGCGTTGTGTGGTGGGCAATTGCTCTAAGCGTTTCGTCAGCCATTGGTCGTCCTCCTTTATCTCTAACTGTTCGTGAGGACTGGTAGTTATACTGACTATCTTCGCCTCATTTAGCGCTTCTGGTTTTCGTCGCCTCTGGTGGTTTATCAACAGATGCCGTGCCATCAGTGCCGCCAGCGCCTCAATGGATTCATAGCGTTCCAGATCATCATGCATCTGCCACAGGCGGAGCATCACATCCTGGGCGATGTCCTCTGCCTCTTCCCTGCCCGCTCCGCAGCTCATGCTCACGCTGAGAGCCTTCTTTCGCCACGTGCGGGCTTGTTGTTCAAATGCCGTTTTATCCATCTTCTTTTTAGCGCTGTACACTTATTAAACACATAAACCTGTCAAAACCAAACTTCTTTTAGCATATCTTAACTAAAGGCGTTCCCATACCTGCCAGTCGTCTATCTCCTTGAAAAGGCGGGTGAGAACATCCTTATAGTCATCGGGATAGATCATCGTATAGACAAACCAGAGTTTGTGATTGGCCACAACCTTTGTGTAATAGCTGTAGCCTTCGATGCGACTGCCATTTTCATATTGCGGGCCAGAGAGCATGAAATAATCCTTGCCCATTGTGCTGTCGGTAGCATGAAGGACTTGCGCCAACGAGTCCTTCCCTGCTTGAATCGACATCCCATTGTTATTCATCACATGACTTTCGATGACCAGGGTTATCCACTGGTCGCCATATTCGAAACGCATGCGACCTTTCTCCTCTTGCAGCGAATCGGACTGGGCGTTGAAGAAAGACGGGACGCGAACAATGTAGTCATAGTCCTTGTCTCTGTATTCGTACATGTCAGCATAAGCAAGGTAACGTCCGAATACCTCCTTGTGTGACTTCAAGTCGGCACAAGAATGAATCCAGTCGATGTTCACCGCTACGAGGATGAAGGTAATAAATATGAATACTGCCTTTCTCATTTCTCTTCGATATCTTTGCGATTTCAGTCGCAAAGGTACGAAGAGATTCCTTTCTTCTCGAAAAAACTGTCTGACATTTCCCTGACATTTATCAGGCAAACCACTAACTATTTGATTTTAAGCCCGTAAGCTTTTCCTCTGTCAGACTCGATTTTTAAGTCAGAGTGTTGTTCAATGACGGGTTTCAGCCTCTTGATGAGTGTGTAGAGCGTCTCGCTGGCATCGGGCTTCTTGGGCCAAAGGGCAGCACAGATTTCTGATTTCGTCAGCGAATGGGTTGGCGACAGGAAGAACATCTCCATTAGCTGGTGCTGCATGGGAGTGAGTTGAACTTGGTGACCATCTTCAGCATAGAATCGACTTTCTGATTCAGAGAATCGCAATCCGCCATAATGAGTCATACCCGCCAATAGCGGCTCATACTTCTTTCTGCGATAGAAGCAGAACATGCCCCAACCTATCGTCAGTATCCATAGGATCGTTGCGGGCCTTTGGTCAGACAGGCTAAAGATAGTAGCCTCAGAGCAATGAGCATACGCTTTGAACTTCTGCCCACGAGTATCTACGGCCAAAGTAGCCTTGCCTCGCAACTCTGCTATCTGCAAGTGGTTGTTAAACGTACGGATGGTGTCCTGGCTGATGACATCGCTCTGCTGCTCCTCCAAGGCCAGCGCCAGCGCCCTGTCCATATCCTCGTTCACCATCCTGCTTGTCAATCTGTAACTGTCCAAGCTGGTAAAGCTCGAAGCAATAATGAGTGCAAATAGCACGATAACGGCATATCTCTGTTTCATTGTATATTATATTTTGAAGCGTCAGTATTCTTCAATGATTTGCTTGAGTCGCTCGCGGCGGGCGGCTTTTTTGCTTTTGCGCCACTTCTTGGGAATGAGTTTACCAATGAGTCCAAACAAATTCATACCTGAGGCAGGGTTTGCTGCTATCAGTTGCGCATCTGTCGGCCTTAAGCCCAAGTGGCTTTTCAGATCCTTCAGTTTATCGTCGCGTTTTTTCTGTCCAAACACCACGATTTCCTTCAGGTTCAGCAATTTCGAAATCAGAAATACCGTATCCTTCACCTCCTCCAGATTGAGCATACGGCTCTCGTAGTTGACATGCGAGAACACAAGCGTTCTGCAACTGTCGGACACTGTGATGCACCCCATCGAGTCCGTCTGAGCTGCACGATCTTTTGTGACGACGTTAGCCCCAGCCACAGGCATCAGCGTCTCCACATCCACCACTCTGAGCTGGCGTTGAGCCGAGAGCAGCAGACTATACATAAGGACTGCAAGAAGCATTGTTATCCGCATCTTTCTCATCGTCTGCAAAGATAGACAACTTCTTTATTTTAAACAAATCGTTTAGCATAATTTATCCTTATTCAAAACCCGTTAACGACAAATCCTTGTTCTTAGACGAGTAAATCACAAGAAAACTAAAGAAATATTTTGTTACTTTGAAAACTATTTGTATTTTTGTAGCCAAGAAAAAGATATACTTAGTCTTTGAATATGTATACAAAGTACTACGAATATAAGTTTATAGAACCTTGAACTTATGTTTAAAGACTTTGAATTACTAATAGAAAACTAAGAGAAAACAAAAAGATAAGGACAAAGAAAAGAAACAATAAGGCTATGGCAAATTATATTCTCCAAGAGATGGCTGATGGAATGGCGAACAAGAAGAAGGCGCCCTATCCGAAAATGCAGACCTATACGATGTTCGATTACGCACAAGTGATAAAGCGCATCCACACACATTCGCCAGCCTTCAGCGAGGCTACGATTCGAGGTGTGATCGATACGCTGGTAGAGACGGTGATCGATGTGCTGCCAATGGGACACAACATCAAAATTGACGGACTTGGCGTGTTCTCGTTGTCGCTGGGTTTCTGCGACTCGCCTGATGATAAAGACAAGAGCAGCTATCGGCACGTTAACGCCAGAAGCGTGAACTTCAAGGTAGACAAGAACCTGCTGAAAACCATCAACCGGCAAAACACTTTTGAGCGCGCTGAGCCTGGCGTAAAGCGTTACAAAAAGCTGAAGACCACACCAGCACAGCGACTAGCAAAGGCACTCGAATTCATTGAAAAGAACAGTCAGATGACGCTGACGGATTACACCATTATCACCGGACTTAGTCGTAGTGGTGCATCGCAGGAGCTGAAGCGTTTTACGTCCGACCCAACTTCAGGCCTTACCACTCGTGGCTCTCATGCCTTCAAAGTGTGGGTAAAGAGATGATGCGTCTAATCTGTCTGAGTGTGGCACGCAATCGGAAATAAATGCTATCTTTGCACAGGAAAAGTAAAGAAACGAGACGCTTCCCGCCCAAAAAGAGCCCATGCCTTTCGACTTTTGCTTTCCTGCATCGTATACTAACTAAAGAGCAGACACCAGCAACAGAGTATGATACAGACAGACAGCGAAATCATCACACGATGCCAGCGCGGCGACAAGGCCGCGTTCCGCGAGGTAGTGCAAAGCTACCAACGCATGGTTTTCTCGCTATCGCTGAAGATGCTGGCTGACGAGGAAGAGGCGAAAGACGTGGTGCAGGAAACCTTTATCCGAGTATGGCAAGGTATCAGAAGCTACGCCCCCCAGAAGCCATTCAAAACCTGGCTATACACCATAGCCACACGACTGTGCCTGGACCGGCTGAAACGCCAGAGACCTGTTGTTCCCCTGCCTGACGATGAGCACACGCTTCACCGTTTCGCCTCTGACGACAACAGCCAACGGCAAATGGAAAACGCTGAATGGGCAGCCATCGTGCGACTGCTGGCTGAGGGACTGAGCGAGAAACAGCGCATTGCCTTCTCCCTCTGCCAACTCGAAGGGCTCTCCCCGCAGGAGGCTGAAGAGATGACCGACATGGACGCCCGACAGCTGAAAAGCAACCTGTATGTGGCCCGGCAAACCATACGTAAGCGACTAAAAGATTTAGGATATGAAGAGAATTGACGACATATTGACCCAACTGCAACAACAGCAGCCAGACGTCATCAACCCCGACGAGCTGACAGACCGCATCATGGACAGTCTGCCCGATATGGATGTGTTACCCATGGACGACGGGCCGGAAAGAAAGTCTGCCAAACGAACCAGACTCTACATCTACTCGGCTATAGCGGTTGCTGCCGGTGTCCTGCTGCTCCTGACACTCAATCTGAATCCAAACATAAGGCAGGACGAGACCATATCCAGTAGCGAAAAAGTCCGCCCTGTACGGAAAAGGAGTCCACTCAGCACGGAAAAAGAGTCCGTTCCATACGGAAAAGCACCTGTAACACCCGTGGGTATCAGTCGAGAGTCGTCGGAGGTCGCAGAGGTACGTAGGAAAAAACAAACAGACAGACAATTAGTAGTACAGCATACTGCGAGTCCTGCCCGGGAGGGCAGCACGCAGCGTACCGCCTCGACTGCCGACAGCCTCGACTATTATATCGCCAAGATAGAACGCGAACTGACCCAAGTGGACGAAAGTCTTTATATAGAACGGATGCAAAAGCTAATACACGCCGACGAGCGACTGCAGCGCATCGTCAACAACTATCTGCTTCACCAGCTCGACAAGGACGGCCGTCCCATGGAGGCAATTAATACTAACAATGTAAACACGACAGAAAATGAAGAATAGACTATTGACAACAGCTGCCTGCCTGCTGATGGTACTGACAGGACAGGCACAGACGAGCAAATCAGCCCAGCGCATTCACGAGAAAATAGAGGCTTTCGTTGCCGCTGGTGAGTACAACGTAAGCAAAGGTGTGGTCATCAACAGCGATGAGGTGACGGGCAGCAAAACCACTTTGCACAGCTTCAGCATGATGTTCGCCATTGAGAACAGCACCGACTCTACACTCTTGTTCCAGCACCTGCGTGCTTTGGAACAGACCCTGCGCCAAGAGACTCTTCATTCTAAGGAAACCTATATCCATAACGGTTCGGAGGGTTTGCCGTTGATGCGTGGTGTGAAAATCAACTATGGCAGCAAATATGGCGGCATCAGCTTTAATGTCAAGTTCGACCTGCGGCAACGCGTCCGCCTGATAGCCCTCGACGAGTCCAAAGGCTATGCCTACGCCGTCATCTTAGTTTGGGAACAGCGCATCATACACGACGAGCAGACAGGTGACCACTGGATGATGAACGGCAAAGTGTACGAAGTCTGGGGCAAGAAACGTGAGGGTACACCTTTTATCCAGCCCATTGCACCCATTTCCTATAACGGAACGGCAGAATACGCCGCCGAGCCTACAGCACCGAAAACCTACGAAGAGCTGTTGGCCAAGGTGAAGAGCATATGCGACATCTATCAGCGAGAGACGGAAGGCGGCAAGACGGCAGCTGTGGTCATTCTGCACAAGATGTGCGAGGGCTACCCCAACAAGCTGACCAACGAGCAGTACAACACGCTGATAGGCATCATCAACCCCTTTGTCGACGAGGCTAAGGGACAACGCCACAAGGACATGTTTGCCTACACCTGCTATACGCTCTACAAGAAGAGCGAGTATTATCAGGAAGAAGGCAAGGCACGGAAACGCCCTGCAATGATTCAGTCATCAACGGCTACCGTAGCCCAGTCGCACAAGTTTGTAAGCTATAACAACCTGATCGTCAATGAATCGCCAAACCTGCAACAGGTCGAATGTCAAATTAGCGGCATTGCTCCCATGAGTGCCGACAGCGTCTCTCTTATACGCCTTGTAGCTTGCGAGATTATCGGGAAATATCCTGTCAAAGACGGACTATTCTCATTTACCTGCCATTTGCCTAAGGATGAGCTATACTATGTGGCTGCAGACCCGCTGAACATCTCCTTCTTCTGGGTTGACGGACATCCTGTAAAGGTAGACCTACCTCATCGTTCTGCAAAAGGCTCTAAGGCGTCACTACGCCGCAACGACTTCGTAAACAAAGCAGAGACAGAACGCCTGTGGATGCTGAGCCTTGATGACAAAGAAGAATTAGCCGAAGCCACCCAAAAGAGAATCCAGCGTTTCCGACAGGCCATCTTCTCCGGCAAGGATAGTCTGCTGGCTATTTATGCGCTTTTCCATAACTATACCGAACTGACTTACGACGAACTGAAGCCGTTTCTCCGCCCAGACTACCGCTATGCCAAACATCCTCTCTTGTCACCTGTGCGTGAATATGCAGCAGGACTGGAGAAGCGTCGTCCCAACACCCGTTATACTGACATCCTGCTGGCTGACACCTTAGGCGAGTATCACCAGCTGCACGAATACATCGGACGGGATTATGTGGTGCTGCACTTTTGGGAGAGCTGGCATCGTGGCGAATACGACATCCTGCCCCAGTTGCGCACGCTTTATAACAAATACCATACGACGAAAAGGCTACAGATAGTCAGCCTGGCTACGGATGGTATGGATAACGGCCAGCGTTGGAAAGAGCGCGTAAAAGACGAACAACTGCCCTGGCCACAGCTGACTACCAAGGCAGCCCAAGCCTATGGTATAAACTCCTGGCCCGAAACCCTCGTCATCGACAAAAACGGCACCATTATAGCATCTCCGCAGACGGCAGACGAACTATCAGAGACACTACGAAAAATAGCGGAATAATTCATATCCATTAGAGAAAACTGGTTGCTTGTTTCTGGCTCGGAACAAGCAACCTGCCTACATGATTCTATTTGATAGTCAGTCGGTAGGCCCTACTACGGTCTGACTCGATTCTGAGGTCAGAATGTTGTTCTATGACGGGCTTCAGCCTGCGAATCAGCGTATAGAGCGTCTCGCTGGCATCGGGTTTCTTGGGCCAGAGAGCAGCACAAATCTCCGTTTTCGTCAACGAATGGGTTGGCGACAGGAAGAACATCTCCATTAGCTGGTGCTGCATGGGAGTGAGTTGAACTTGGTGACCATCTTCAGCATAGAATCGACTTTCTGATTCAGAGAATCGCAATCCGCCATAATGAGTCATACCCGCCAATAGCGGCTCATACTTCTTTCTGCGATAGAAGCAGAACATGCCCCAACCTATCGTCAGTATCCATAGGATCGTTGCGGGCCTTTGGTCAGACAGGCTAAAGATAGTAGCCTCAGAGCAATGAGCATACGCTTTGAACTTCTGCCCACGAGTATCTACGGCCAAAGTAGCCTTGCCTCGCAACTCTGCTATCTGCAAGTGGTTGTTAAACGTACGGATGGTGTCCTGGCTGATGACATCGCTCTGCTGCTCCTCCAAGGCCAGCGCCAGCGCCCTGTCCATATCCTCGTTCACCATCCTGCTTGTCAATCTGTAACTGTCCAAGCTGGTAAAGCTCGAAGCAATAATGAGTGCAAATAGCACGATAACGGCATATCTCTGTTTCATACGGCAAAATTACAAAAAGGCTTCCGAATTCGGGAATAATTCGTGCATTTTCTTTGTCGTTTTAACAATTAATAAATACTCTTTAGGAAAAGTTCTTCAGGAGACAGGTAACTCCATGCCGTAATTTTTTATGGCAGAATCGAAATCCTTGGCTCCACCTGTTTCATTGAATAGTTTCTTCAACAAACGTACACGAGTATTGGTGATGGTCTGTGGCGTAGAAATGGTCAGCGTGGCTATCTCTGTTGGAAGGAAACTATGAACGGTCAGCAGACAGACCTGTTGTTCCTTTGAACTGAGTGGAGACAACAACTCGCGCAGTTGGGGACGCATAGCGTATGAAAGTTGAGCCAAGGCATTCATGTCATCATCAAGCGCTGCCTTGCCCTTGTTGGCTGTAGTATGCAGGCGAGATACAACATCCTTCATCTGACGGGAGTTTTCTCGCTGTTCACGCTCCTTCTGTCGTCTCATCCGTGTTAATTCTGTTCGAGTCTGGTTGTTTTGCTGTTGACTTTCCGCAAAACGTGCATTGAGATGGTCGATACGACGGCGATTATACCAGAAGAGAATGCCGGAAAGGATAATGACGACAATAATGGAGGAAAGAAGTGCAATGACCGTATGATACTGCCGCCGCTCCCGGAGTTGCTCGTCATACTGTGTCTGCAGGTCGATGACACCGGCCGCATCATTCCGTTCGTAGAGATGATGATAGACCTCGTTCAGCCGCTGACTGTACTCCGCCACATCCGCTATGTCGCCCCGACGGTTCATACAGGCAATCAACTGCCGATATGACTGGATAGCGACATCGGGCGACAGAGAGTTGGCCAGACGATACCATTGCTGTACTGCCGCTGCCGTATCGCACTCTGCTACATAGATATCGGCCAACAACTTTCCTCCTCTGTCTGTAGGCGAGATGAGCATGGATTCTGTCAGATAATGTTTTGCTACCTGCCGTTTTCCTGCACTCAGCAGATAACTGGCGTGGTTTACAAGATAGGTGGCACGTACCTCGCCTTCTGTACTTTCGTAATAGGGTTTGGCCTGTTCGGTATAGTATCGGAGGCTGTCCTTCTGTCCCAATATGTCGAAAGTCATGGCAATGTTGTTGAGCGTCTGCACCGTCCATTGTTTGCTGTCGCACTGGCGGGCGGCACCCAATGCCTGCTTGTAGTATTGGAGCGTCAAACCATAATTGCCCACATTGTCGTTAACATCACCCAGCACGGAATACAGGTACCACGAAAAGGCGGGCTGATTCAGGTCGCTGGCCAGTTGTTCCGCCCGCTTTATTGTCTGCACCGCCTCATGCGTCTGCTGTTGCTTGTACAGGATGATGCCATGATGGAGCAAGGCTCTGGCCTGGTGCTCAGCATCACCGTGATGCTCATAATAGTTTCTGCTTATGCGTATGAGCGAGTCTGACGAAGTGCTGAGTCCGCTGCGATGCAGGGCTTCGGTATAGAGAAGACCGAATAGCGCACGGTCGGCCGTTGTCATCGTTGTGTCGTTATAGTAGGGAGCCAGCATTCTGACAACGGAGTCGGGCTGTGTGAATACAATCTGCTCAGCCTTGCCAAGCAACTCATTGCGGGACTGCTCATGCGAACAGCCCACAATGATGAGTGCATATAATGCAAACGAGAGATATTTCATTTCAGGCGGAATGTGATAGGTAGATTGTATTTCACTCTGACCAATTTGCCTTTGTCCTTTCCTGGAGTCCATTTGGGCATTGCCTGTACCACCCTGATGGCCTCAGCATCGAGTGAGGGAAACACTTCTTTAGCCACCTTCACGTCCGAAACTCTTCCGTCGGTTTCCACAACAAACTGAACCAGGACTTTTCCCTCCACCTTCTGTTTCTCTGCATCCTTGGGATATTTCATGTTGTGCATCAAGAACTCCATCATGGCTGGCATGCCACCCGGGTATTCGGGCATCTGTTCTGCCATGTCGTATACTTTTTGGTTCTTCTGCGACACCACCGTCTTCTGTGCATTGGCCGTCATAAGGCAGCATACTGCCATCAATAACATTAAAATCAGTTTCTTCATCTTCTTTACTTTTTTAAATGGTTCAACAATCTGTTTTGTTGTCCGGACGGTGCAAAAGTACATATTTCCCAAAGAACCCGCAAGAAATCCATTACACATTATTACACATGCCACAGAAAACAGCCTTTTTCTATTCCACTTCATAGCCTTTCACGATTATCATCTGACAGGCTGGGAGTTTCTTCATTTTCCCTTACCTTGTTTCGTACATAACTACTCTTGAGATTAGCAGGGAAATATAGCGCACCGTCACCTTTCATATCGACTAAGCAGACTGTTACTCAGTACCATAGAGGGGTCGGAGAAAATGATTGCATTCTCCGACCCTATTGTTTTAAACATTAGCTGATAATTTTTTCCTAAAAATACGAATGACCATATAATGGCTCATTTTAGAACGGGATACATAAAAAACAATAATTTTCAGCTCACAATGAACGTCGTTTGCTAAATTTTACTTATCTTTGTACCGTTCAAATAAATATAAGAATGAGTAGTAATGAGATTCTCCACAGCTTTTCCAGCAATCTGTTTTGGGATGCTGACATATCTATGATGTCTATGGATGCATCGTCAGGCTATATTATTCAGCGTGTTTTAGAATATGGTCAGATGAATGATTGGCGGCTAATCAATCAGTATTACGGACTTGACAAGATTGTAGAGGAATGTAAAAAAATGCGCACCCTTGACCCCGTCTGTCTGGCTTTCATCACTACAATATCGAATACAAAAGAAGAGGATTACAGATGCTATCATTTCAGACAGTCCTTCCCGACACCTTGGAACTCCTAAAAGTTCTTATGCAACAGCCGCTATTAACAAATATGAGGCTTGTTGGTGGCACGTCACTTGCTTTGCAATATGGTCATCGTAGATCTGTGGACTTGGATTTCTTCGGACACACGACAGAGGATATAGATGAATTGACGAACATGATGCATGACTGTGCAGGGAATGTTGTCCTGGGCAATTGTACTAAACGAATCAAAGCTTACTTTCTTAACAATGTCAAAGTGGATGTTGTCAATTATGACTATAAATGGATAGATGAACCTATTGTGGAAGATGGTCTTCGACTTGCTTCCCCTAAGGACATTGCCGCCATGAAGGTGAACGCTGTGATGGGACGTGGAACGAAGAAAGACTTTGTTGACGTCTATTTCCTGCTACAGCATTATACTTTTGAGGAACTTATGCAGTTCTATTTGCAGAAATATACGGATGGCTCCGTGTATCGCGCACTGCTAAGTATGTCTTATTTTGCAGATGCGGATCCACAGCCAATGCCTTATATGTTCCAGCAGGTTGATTGGAACACCGTGAAAGAGGAGATTCGTCATCAAATTCAAGTCTATAACAACAAACAAGTTTAATACTAACCGCCATACCCGTTTTTTCTAAACAAGGTATGTTGTGTAGGAGCTACGGACGCACCACAGGACGTGGGGCAACAGAACTTGGGGCTTGTGGTCTGGGCTGGAATCGCATGGGGTTGTCGTCGTCGCCCCAAACAAATGCTTTCAGCAGACTGCCAAGGGGAAATTCGATTTTAGAGTCACCTATCTTGATGTAAGGGTTGACGATAGGCTCAGTGGTCCACTTGCCTGACATCGGATTGAGGTATCTTCGTACACCCATATTGGCACCGAACGTCCGGCTGAAACGGATGTCGGCATAACCGCCATAAGTAGTATTGTTGACGTATGGACTCATGGCAGGTCCGACCTGCATCCGGTTGGCATAATAGTAGCCAAAGGCATGAAGCGAGACAGCGTCGCTGAGGTCATAACCGACTGTACCGCCAAACCCATATTGCGAGGCGAGCGTTCGCTGCCAAGGCATCCAGTATTTGTTGGCCATAGCAGAGGCCGTGAAATGCCAACGGCCTGCGTTCTGTTGGAACATCATCGAACCTGTCTCGGTATTCATCAAACCCGGCATCTGACTGGTCGCCCCATAAAAGCCCAACGTGGCTCCCTGCCACAGACGGAAACCTGCAACGCCCTGCTTGATTTGATCAGTATAGCTGACGACTTGCGGCTCCTTGGGAATAGCCAATTGCGGACGCATAAAATCAGCACGAAAGCGCATGGAATCTGCCTGATAAGTCTTGTTGATGTCGATAGATGCGGCATCTATAGTATGGTCTGGCAATTGCGAACTGCCATTCTCCGTCTGCGCCATTGTGTTTGCAGATAGCATCAAGAACAATAAGTACAACAAACCTGTCCGTTTCATAACAATCAAATCAGTTTCTTCAGCGCGATAGGCGCACGCAATATTCTTCTATTACCCGACCAACTTCCGTATCTGCTTGTCAGTGGCCCCAGGCAGTATCTTCTTCAGATGTGCCGTCAGACGAGCGTATGATTCCTCCGGGGTATGAGTCGACAGACACGCCTCCCGTCCGAGCAGAGCCTCGGGCGTAGTCAGCAGCGACCAGCCCCAGCCGTACTCCCTGCCGTGCTTGTCGGTAGGATAGACAAAGTCCTCGGTCACCACGTAGCAGCCCATCTGCAGACGGGTGACGTAGCCATCGAACCGGCTGCGCATCTTAGGTCCGTCGAAGCCGCAGGCGGCACGCAGTTCACGCGTAATCAGACTGCCGTGCTCCTGAAGCGTCAGCAGGATGGTCTCTTCGATGGAGCCCTCTGCCGGCGCGGGGTGCTTGCTGCGACGATAGTTATAAAAGTCAGGCCACCACTCGCGACTGATGAACCCCGCCTTACCCGCGAAAAACTTGCCATAGACACAATGACCCTCGGTCACGATAGGCCCCTTCCACTTCCACAGCGGCCAATCCCATCCGCCATCGGGAAACACAACATAGCGGCAGTCGTCCGTCACCACCTCCTCCGCAGAGAACCCGCGCACGCCACTGTCCAGCAGCGGCAGGAACCCCACCTCCTGGATATATGCCGTCAGTCCGGCCGCTGAATAAATCTCCCGTCTGTCCATATCGAATGACACTTACAACGCCAGAATCTGCTCCGCGTGCTCCTTGGTCTTCACCTGCTTGCCGCTGAAAATCTGCTCCACGATACCCTCCTCGTTAATAACGAAGGTGGTGCGGATGGTGCCCATTGTCTTCTTGCCGTACATCGACTTCTCGCCCCAGGCTCCCATCGCCTCCAGCAACTCATGATTCACGTCGGCAATCAACGGGAACGGCAGCTGATGTTTCTCCTTGAACTTCACGTGCGAGGCCGCCGTGTCCTTGCTCACACCAACCACCTCATAGCCCTTGCCTTGCAGATCGCTATAATGGTCGCGCAGGCTGCAAGCCTCTGCCGTACAGCCACTTGTATTGTCCTTCGGATAGAAGTACAGCACCAGCTTACGGCCCTTGTAATCACTCAGACGGATGTCCCGTCCCTGTTCGTCCTTACCCAGTATCTCGGGCGCCTTGTCTCCAATGTTCATATTCTTACTATTTAGTATAACGCTGTTCAATATCTCTTCCGTTTTAGTTTTTCTGGGTCAAAGATAATCATTTTTTCGCAAACAACCTCAAAACGATGAAATTTCTTCATTCTCCATGTGACATTTTCCTCTTTTCCCATACTATAAGGGTAGAAAGTCGAACAAAAATAATGGAAATGGTTACGTGGAAAATGAAGAAAAAAGGATTTTTTGAGGATAATATTCAAAAATATTACTAACTTTGGCGCAAAATAACTGTGTGAGTGATGAAGGACTATCCCGATAGGATGACGCCAGAGCAGGCGAGGACGTTTGGCGAGGATGTGCTGAACATCGTTAGCCAGATACCTCGCGGTTGTGTGACGACATACGGTCATATCGCGACCTTGGCGGGCTGGCCCAGTCATTCAAGGATGGTGGGACGGACGCTTAGATACTCGCCCGGGGCAGTGGATTTGCCTTGTCATCGGGTGGTGAACAAAGAGGGACGCACGGCACCTGGTTGGAGTCAACAGCGGACGTTATTAGAGAGTGAGGGCGTTACATTTAAATCCAATGGGCATGTGGATATGCAGCGGCATCTTTGGGAGCCGGACGTGGATTGGGCGGTGATGATATTGAAGTAGTTGCGGAATGTCATCAGCAGCCACTTCTCTAAAGCATTCTGCTCATCCACTCCTTGCGTTCAGTCTCCGGCATCTTCTCGATGGCATAGCGGAGCATAGTGCGCGGCATCTCGTGGGCATGCTGGCGCAGGAAATCCCGAAGCAGGTCCATCGATACACGCTTTCCCATCTCGCGCAGCATCCACCCCACCGCTTTGTGCATCAAGTCGTGCGGATGATGCAGGTGTATCTCGGCATAGCGCAAGCACCACGACGGGTCACCCATCTGCGAGGTCTTCCACGAACAGACGATGCTCATGCGCTGCTTCCAGAGACAGGGGCTCTTGGCGAAATCGTCAAGCACCTTTATCTTATAGTCCCTATCACCAAGATTCGAGGGCAGCAAAAGCCAATGCCCCAGAATCTTATGTACCGACAAATCCACCAGATCCCAGTTGTTTGCCTGCTCGGCATACTGCAGATACATCGTAAGAATCTCATCGCGCTTCCTGATGGCCTCAGCATCATTCTCCAATCGCTTCGACGCCAGTTTCTCAAACTTCGCCACCAGAATCAGGAACCCGCAAAGTCTCACCTCATGCCAGCGGTTCATCAACAACTCGGGAATTTCGGGCAAGGGGAAACCTAACCCCGCGAGACGGACCACCTCTCTCGTCTGCGGCACCTTCAGCCCCAGGAACTCGTCGCCCTCGCCATATTCTCCCGGCCCAGTCTTGAAGAACCGCATCAGATTCTCCCGCTGCACATCATCACGCAGCGACTCCATGTGCTCGATAATCTCCTGTGCTTTCGTCTTATTTTTCACTTTTCACTCTTCGCTTTTCACTTCGAAAGTCTGCTTTCGACGACCTCCCAGTTGATAATCTGCCAAAGGGCTGCGAGATGATCAGGACGACGGTTCTGATAGTCCAGATAGTAGGCATGCTCCCAGACATCAAAGGTCAATAGCGGTTTCAAGCCTTTCTGGATAGGATTGGCTGCATTCGGTTCCTGCGTTATCACCAGCTTTCCATTCTTATCAGCAGACAGCCACACCCATCCTGAACCGAACAGCGTAGCACCCTTCTTCTGGAACTCCTCCTTGAAAGCCTCGAACGAACCGAAGTCACGATTGATAGCCTCAGCCAGGTTGCCAACAGGTTTGTTATCAGCCTTGGGCGCTGCAAACTGCCCGAAATACAGGTTATGATTCAGTATCTGCCCCGCATTGTTCAACATTCCGCCCTCAGCTTTCAGCACAATCTCCTCCAAAGGCAGACCTGCCAATGGACTCTCTTCCAGCAGCCCATTCAGGTTATTCACATACCCAGCCAAATGCTTTCCGTGATGGAATGCAATCGTCTCTTTGCTAATCACCGGCTCCAGCGCATCCTGTGCGTATGGCAACGCCATCAATTCAAACTTTCCCATATATCTGTCTGTATTTCTTGCTCACTTCTGTCAGATGTTTCATTTCAGTAACTTAATGACCACACATTGCATTACCACATCATCATGCGGAGTTGTTGTTGGGCTGACTCGCGCATGCTTTTTATCTTGTCGTTGTACTCCTTGCTCTCAGTAGCTGCCAAGAAGCGGTTGAAACAGTCGCGAGCCTTGTCCATCTGGCGTAAGCCGACGTAGCACTGCCCCATCTGATAGGTCAGCTCATTGACATCTTTTTCATCAGCCAGACGAAGGCATTCCTGCAACTCTTCCAAGCGAAAATCAGGCTCGTTCTTCATGCGATAGGATTCTGCCAGTTCCTGATGCAGACGGAACAGCGTCTTGCGATTAGGCATCAGCCGCTCTTTGGCCATCTCAAGATAGCTGAGACCTTCAGCACCCAGTCCTATCTTGTTAGCAGCAATGCCTAAAAGGAAAAGACAATATCCATGAGTATCGTTACGCAGCAGGGTGGCTCGGTTCAGATAGTCGTAGGCATCTTGATAGCGGGCGGTATGTATAAAGATGGAGCCTTTGGTATAGAGCACCTTGAAGCAACTGTCGCCAAGCGACTCAAGACGGCCTAACTCGCGCAGGGCAAGGTCGTAGTTGCCTACGATGTAATAGGCATCAGCCAGCTGACGATTGACGAGGATATGGGTAGAGTCCTGCTGTTTGTAGCGTTCGCATATCTCGATGGTCTTTCCTGGGTTCGCATGCTTAGGGTCAGCATTATTCAAACGGTAGGTCAAGTCGGGTACGATACGGTCCAGCGGGTTTTGTCTGACCACCTGTTCGCCCCACAAGAAGAGAGAGTCAAGCTGTCCCATCTGGCAGAAGCAGTCGTAACGCAAGCGCATATCATCAATGGTCAGACTGTCGTCTGCAATCTGTCTGAGCAGACCGATGCTATGCTGAAAGTAGCCTCGGTCGTAGCTCTGTTGTGCCTCCTGACGTAACGAGTCGGCTGATTGTGCGAAGAAGGGTAAAAAGATAAAAAGATGAAGAAGTAAAAGGGCTGTTCTCATTGTTCTTTCTCCTTAGCGATTAGTTCTTTCATTCGGTCGATGAGCAGACTACCCGATATGTTCTTGGCGATGATGCGTCCAGAGCGGTCTACGAGGTAGTTGTGTGGGATAGCCTTGATGCCAAGCGAACGGACATCAGGATTCATCTTCCCTTTGTCGTTATAGGCACGAGAATTATGGATCTGGTAGGGATGGTCACCCTCTAAATGGTTGAGCAGGTCATGCTCCTTCACGGCACTCCACCACTCCTTGCCCGACTTGTCGATGCTGACCAGACAGACCACCAAGTCGTCAGCAAACAGCTGGGCTGCCTGCTTGATATTAGGCATCTGCATCAGACAAGGCTGGCACCACGAGGCCCAGAAGTCGACATACAGATACTGCCCGCGAAATTGGTTCATACCGAGAGCATTGAAGTAGTCGCCCATCTTCAGCGGACGGACAATGGAGTCTGTCTCACTATCATAAAAACGACTGCTATAGCGTTTCCAATACATGCTGCGGACAGAAAAGCTTTCTGCCGACATGTAGTTACCAAGGGTACTGTCGTTGACGAGGGCACGAATAGGCAGATAGTCGGGGAATCGCTCAATAATAGAATTCATGATGGAATCGACCACCTCTTCCTTATAAGTGTGAGTCGTTGGACTCCATTTATAGTTGCTATAGATAGTGCCTGCAGCACCCATCGCGGCATAAGGATACTTGGCATTCATGGCAAAGAGTTCCTTCTGATGCTCCGTCTCGCGGTAAAGCCTGTCGTAGATGACTTTAAGCGAGTCCTTTTTGGCTTCAGGCATACCCACCAATTGCATCTGCATCCTGATTTTACGGCTCAGCAGGTCAAGGCTGTCCTGCATTAATTGATAATCCACGTATTCACGCATGGCTGGCGAGCCTTCCGTCCTTCTGGGATAGCGCAGACGGAAGCCGTCATCCTCGTCGCCCACATGAACGGTGATGCTGTCGCCATTCTTCACGACTACAGGTACTACGCCTGGGCCTCTGCGGGCAAACATCAGCTGGACGGCATATTCGTAAGGCACTTGTCCGTGCATCGTCCCCACACGATGAACGGAATCGATGCTGAGGGAGTCGTGTAACTGCATCTGCCGCTCTATCATCGAATAGAGATACACCTTCTGTGGCTCGCTGGCGATGGCCGAATCCACCTTCAGCGTGATGCTGAAGCGGTCGGTTTGTGCCGAAAGAGACAGCACAACGAACAAGTAGAACAAACTAAGAATCTTTCGCATATACGATACATTAATTACTATTACCCTCACCAGAACCACCTCGGCTGCCTCCACCTTTCAAGTCATCGTTGGAGATGGTGCGCTCGGCCTTACGCACACTGGCTTTCAGTTCGCCAAAGCGGTAGCTGATGCTGAGTGAGAAGCGTTGCTGGGTGAAACGCGACCAACTATCTTGCAAGAAACTGATATCCTGCAGAGAGGACTCGCTGATCCGGTATTTCTTCAGGAAGTTGGTGGCCGACAGGCCGACATTCAGTCGCTTGTTCAGCCACGACTTGTTCAGACTGAGCGTATAGCTGGCATAGCTGCTGCCGCGTCCCTGAAGATTGAAGCGTGGTGTCATACCGAAGAAATTCAGACTGATGCGGAAGTCTTTGGGAAGCGTCTGCTGAGCACCACCATAGGCAAAGAGATCCCAACCGTAGTTGTGCAGCGTGCCGCCATCGTTCATGTCGGTATAAGTCAAACGGCTGTTTACATAGATTCGGGTGTTGCGGGTGGCATTCCAGTTGACGTACGCCGTGAGGTTCACATACTTGCTATGGCCTATGTTCTCATAGGTAGCGTAGAGCACGTCCTTGCCTGTAGGGTTCTGCAGACCAGGAATGTCCGTATCGCGCACCAGACGCGTCACTCGCTCAATGCTGTTGTTGGTCGTGCCGTAGCGCAGCGATGCGTTGAAGTTCAGCTTCGGGGTGAAGTTGCTATAGGAGAGCACAAACGAGTGACTTTTCTCGTTGTCAAGCTGCGAATTGCCTTGCGAGATGCTGGTAGGGTTGGCATCGTTGAGATAGGGATTCAGATACCAGATGCCCGGACGATGGATGCGCATATAGTAGTTTAGCTGCAGGTTCGACATCTGTGTCGGCTTCCATCCGATGCTGGCCGACGGCACCCAGTCATTAAAACGTTTCTTGAAGTCCTGTCCGCGTCCCAGTTCGTAGTCGACATCCTGCAGGGTATGTTCATAGCGTAGTCCCATGCGGCCAGACCATTTTTTCAGCTTAATTCCATAACCCAGATAGGCTGCCAGTATGTCGTTGCGGTGCTTATAGTGCGACGAGTGGTCTTCATCGAACGTCCCCATCTCGTAGCGGTCGTTCTCTGAACTGTTGTTACGCAGAATATATTTCAGACCGGCCTCTATGGTATGCAGTTTGGCAAAGGGCGTCGTATAGTCTGCCTGAAAAGTATGCTCCGTGGTACGCTGACTGCCGTCGGTGTGCTGGTCGTGCAAACGGTCCAGAAAGTCGTCCCATGCTGCGTCCGACTGTTTATCGAGATAGTCGGTGTATGAGTCTGACGAACTGGGATTAGTGTCTATCTTATAGGAAAGTGTCAGCAGACGGCCTTTGACAGGGAAAGAGCGCTGATAGTCTATGCCACCGTCAATGCTGTACCACGAACTGTTGGAGTGACCTGTCGTCTGATAGCGGTATAACTGTGCGAGCGTAGAGGGATGAGTGGCCAGTGTCAGCATGTCGGAGTTGCTCTTACTGCCGCCGCCCCAAAGTCCCAACGAGGCGGTAATCAGCCGCAGGGTGTCTATCTCGTAGCTGGCCTCCATTGACCCATATTGGAAGGTGCCGTGACTCTTCGAACTGCCGTTGTTGCTGAGGTCTGACGATGATGCTCCTATCGCTCCTATCGTTTTACGACTGCCACCGGAATAGCTGCGCGGAGAGTCGTAGTAGCTCAGGTTGTAGTTGCCGCTGACGGTCAACTTGCCGGCCTTTACCGTGCCATAAGCTCCACCGCCGGCACCCTGATTGCTCACATTGCCGCTCAGCGTGACGGTGTAACCTTCTAGTCCTGAACCATGGGTGATGATGTTCAGAATACCGCCAACGCCCTCAGCATCATACTTCGGACCCGGGTTGGTGATGACCTCTATTTTCTTGATTGAGTTGGCGGGCATCGACTTCAGCACCTCCTTCGGATTGTTCGTCATCAGGTTATTAGGCTTGCTGTTGACATACACCTTGAACGACGACGAGCCGTTCACCTGGATGTTGTCCTCACCGTCTACTGTCACCATTGGCACCTTGCGCAACATCTCCATGACGGAGTTGGTCTTCGAGTCGGGGTCGCTTTCGATGTCATAGCTTATCTTGTCAATATCAGCCTTGACGAGCGACTTCTGCTTGACCACCTCTACGCCCTGCAGTTCCATTGACTTGTAGATACTGTCGGCACGAAGCGAGTCTGCTTTGGTCTGAGCATTCGCTGTCAGCGACAAAAGCACGGCCAGCGTTAGATTGAGTATTCTTTTCATACAGGGGTGCAAAGTTAGCGAATTACACGGAAACATACAAATATTTCCTACTTCTTTTTCTTCTCATAATACGCCACCATTCGTTCTGCCTGACGTATCATGTCGGTGAGTTGCTGGGTGGGGGGTTCCTCTTTTCGGGCGAGGTTTAGAAACTGCTGGTAGTAGGTCTTGGCCTGCTCTTTGTCCTTGAGAAGATAGGCATAGGCATTGGCAATATTATAATAGGTGGCGATGGACGCGGGATTATAGGTCAGATGTTCCTTCCACGCAGCAACGGCCTCTTCGTAATGCTGGGTCAGGTAGTAGCCTTCGCCCTGCGAGAGCGTGATGGCCTTCATGGCGGTGGTGTCGGGCTGCATCAACTGCGTGGCGAGACTTAAGTAACCCAGTCCCTCTTCGTAGCGTTTCGTGTCAATGCTGACGATGCCGAGCCGCCAGGCAGCCCCATAGTGCTTCATGCCACTAAGCCAGAGAGCAGGCTTCAGACATTGGTAGGCTCGTTCCAGCGAGTCGGTCTTGGTGTAGCACATGCCGGCGGAATAGAGCGTGCTAAAGGTGGAGTCGCCCTGCTGTAACAGGCGGTTGTAAAGCTTGCTTGCCATCGAATAGTCTCCATTCAACAGCCAAGCCTCAGCTGCGGCACGGTTGACAAGGATATTCGTTGAGTCCTTCAGCGTATATTCTCCTGCACAAACAATGCCTTTCTGGGGCTGATTATCTCGAGCATAGGCGAGGGTAAGACCTGCCACAATCTCACCATCCATCGGATAACGCTTCAACAGCTGACTGGCCCAATACATAAACGCTCCGTTATCGCCCTGATGCTTGTAACTATAGGTAATATGGCGGAAAGCATCATGCGTGAGGCTGTCCTCGGACATATTCTTCAACAGCTCGGCACACAGGTGATAGTTAGCGCGTTTGTAGTGACAGTCGGCAAGTTTCAGACGAATCGCTCTTGGTACTACGTCTTCTGGGACGTATGGCCGTGAATGGCTAAAATCATTGTCCATCGAGAAACGGACAATGCCCTGTTTCGATGCGATATCAAAGGCTCGCTGATAATGCTTCAATGCCTCGAAGGTGTTATACTGCTGCATGCAGCTGTCGCCCCGCTGCACCAATATCTGTAGAGAGTCCAAACCCTCGCCCCTGGCGGCGGTTGCCGTCAGCAGGGCGAGGGCGAACATCATGATTATTCTGTTCATTTTTACAAGAGAGAGAGTTTAATTCTTTTTCTTCATTTTAATGATGATGCGGTCGTTCGACCTACCGTCCTTGGCCTTCTCGACTCTCACGCTGTCAATGTCGGCTGGGTTAATGCTGTTCAATTCTGAAAGATCATACGCCTTGCCGTCAATGACAAGTGTAAAGCCTTTCCCATTGTGCTCTTTTCCTAGGATTATCGCATTCTCCTTTGCAGTCTTTGCATCACCCTGCAACTTGAAGGTAATGGGAACGGTGTATTTTACACGAACAGGTTCTCCATTCTGACGGCCAGGCAACCAATTAGGCATGGAGTTGACGACACGGAGTGCCTCTGCATCCAACAGTGGGTCAACCGATTTGGCTACGTGCGCTTCAGAGATGCTGCCATCCTTTTCAACAACGAAAGTGACGATGACGCGCCCCTGAATGTTGTTCTTATGGGCTTCCTCAGGATAGCGCACGTTCTGTCCCAGGAACTGCATCAGCTCAGCAGGACCGCCAGGAAACTGAGGCATCTGCTCCACAACATCGAAGGCTCTCGATGTGGTGTTAACAGCCGCTGGATTGGGCATTTCCACCGGCTTGGTTTGCTGAACGGCTGGAGCCTGTTCTACAACTACGATTTCATTAACTGTGCCAGCGTTAATCTTGGCATTCGCCTTGCCCTTCTTGATGATTTGCTTCTTCTGCGGCCCGTCATAGACATAGTCGGTGACGGTACGGGCATTGAGAGCGAGAGCTGTGCCGATGATGGGCACAAGGGCGAGCAGCTTCAACAGGTGGCTGCTACGGGTTTTCTTATTTGTCATCATGTGAATACGGTTTTTGAGGGTACTGTGACTGATGCCGTTAGCAATGGAGTACCCGCCGATGCTTGTGGCCTTCGAGATTAACAGATATTGATATTGACGCGCGTTAATCCCTTGAGAGAGTACTGCACCGTCGGCCTCGTACTCGTGGATGGCACGCAAGTCCTGGCGTAGCATCCACATGGCCGGGTTGAACCACTGGAGGGCGGTGAGCAGATCCACGAGGACGACGTCGTAGGAATGACGCAGACGGATGTGTCCCCGTTCATGAGCGAGAATGGCAGCGTCGTTTGCTTCGTAGTCGCTGCGGTTCATCACAATATAGCGCATCCAGCTGAAGGGAGCCACGTCAGCGTTACCGGTCACGCAGACGATGGTGCCATCAGGTTGAGGATGTTGTTCGCTTTGTCGTATCAAGAGCATGACTTTCCGTATTGCCAGCAGGGTGTGGCCCAGCACGGCCAGCAAACCTATTATATATAGGATGGGCAGGACGATTTGCCACAAAGGTGTGGCAGATTCTTCCGCTACGGCCATCTGCACGTCGCCGATGCTTACCTCAGGCAACGTTTGGATGGCCACCGTCTCGTGCAGAGTAATGACACACAGGGGGAGCACAAACGAGGCTACTGCCGTCAGAAGCAGTACCACACGGTTCACCCGATGGAATGTCTCACGGGAGAGCAGCAGGCGGTAGAACATGTAGAACACGACTATCAGCACCGCCACCTTGGCATCGTATATCAGAAAGTCAATCATATTTACTTTAATGTTGAGTGTTGAATGTTGAGTGTTGAATGTTGAATGGTCGCCTGCGGCGATTGATCAATGAATAATTGAGAATTCTACATTCGACCATCGCAGCGAAGCGAGAATAATTCCTCATTCCAAATTCCTCATTCCACATTCCTCAATCTCGTCGATGAGTTCGCGCAGTTCCTCTACGCTGATCTTCTCTTCCTTGACAAACGAGGAGACGGCAGAGAGGTAGGAGTCGCCAAAGTAGTTCTTGATGATACCAGCTATCGACTTGCGTCCGTACTCATCCTCCGTAATCAGCGGATAGTACTGAAAGGTATTGCCAAACTGCTTATGGCCGAGGAATCCCTCACGCTCCAGGATACGCACGATGGTTGACAGCGTGTTGAAGTGTGGACGGGGCTCGTCATAATGCTCCAGCAACTCGCGAACGAACATGGGACCGTGCTTCCAGTAGAGGTCCATGATTTCCTTTTCCTTGTTGGTCAGTTTCTTCATTGCCTTCTTGCTTTTAGTTTCAAATGTTATTTGCGTCAATTATCAATATCTGAGCGCAAAGTAACTAAATCTTTTCGTTACAAACAACTAAAGGCTTTAGTTTTTAACAGCCGTTAAACTCTTTTTTTAGTTACTAACGCTCGAATAAAGAAAATGCGGAATTCTTTTGGTTTTCTCCTCACTTAATTGTATCTTTGCAACATGCAAAGTAAAGTACTGCTCATCTATACTGGCGGAACCATCGGTATGAACCGCAATCCCGACACAGGAGCGCTGGAGCCATTCGACTTCGAGCACCTGCTACAGAACGTGCCCGAACTGCAACAGTTCGACACGCAGATAGCGACTTACCAGTTTAATCCGCCAATCGACAGTAGCGACATGTCGCCACGCCTGTGGACAGACCTGTCGCACGTCATTGCAGACCGCTATGACGACTACGACGGCTTTGTGGTGCTGCATGGCACAGACACGATGGCCTACACCGCCTCAGCACTCAGCTACATGCTGGAGAATCTGACCAAGCCCGTCATCTTCACAGGCAGTCAGCTGCCGATAGGACAGTTGCGAACGGACGGAAAGGAAAACCTCATCACATCCATAGAGATTGCTGCTGCGAAGAATGAAGAGGGGCATGCTCGTGTGCCTGAGGTAGGCATCTATTTCGGAGGCCATCTGCTGCGCGGCAACCGTACTACGAAGCAGAGCGCCGAGGAGTTCAATGCCTTCGAGTCGTTCAACTATCCACACTTGGTGGATGCAGGGGTGAACATCGTCTACCACAGCAACCGCATACTGAAGCCTGACTTCACGAAACCCATGAAGCCCCACTTCCGACTGGATAATAACGTGATTATCTTCTCGCTGTTCCCTGGGGTGCGTGAAGACTTGATCCGACACATCATCCATACGCCCAACCTGAAGAGTATCGTGATGCGCACCTTCGGCTCGGGCAATGCGCCACAGAGTCCTTGGCTGCTCAAAGCGCTGAAGGAAGGCACACGCAACGGCAAGGTGATTGTCAACATCAGCCAATGTATGCAGGGAGCGGTAGAGATGAGTCGCTACGACACAGGTTATCATCTGCAGGAGGCTGGCGTGGTCAGCGGCTACGACTCGACGGTGGAGAGTGCCGTCACCAAGCTGATGTTCCTCCAGTCGCACTACGACAATCCTGACAAGGTGCGCGAGATGATGAGTCGCAATATCCGAGGTGAAATATCCCTATTATAAACTAAACAAATACAAACGATGAAAGAATTAAAAGGAACAAAAACCGAAAAGAACCTGCAGGAAGCTTTTGCAGGTGAGTCGATGGCTCGTAACAAGTACAGCTACTGGGCATCGAAAGCCAAGAAGGACGGATTCGTACAGATTGCCGCTATCTTCGAAGAAACAGCTGCTAACGAGAAGGAGCATGCCAAGATGTGGTTCAAGCTGTTAGAAGGTGGTGCCATCAAAGATACCGCATCTAATCTGGAGGCTGCTGCTGGCGGCGAGAACTTCGAGTGGACCGACATGTATGCCCGCATGGCCCGTGAGGCTCGCGAGGAAGGCTTCCCTGAGATTGCCGAGAAATTCGAAGGTGTTGCCGCTATTGAGAAAGCCCACGAGGAGCGTTACCGCAAGCTGTTGGACAATGTGCAGAAGGAGCGTGTATTCTCGAAGGATGGCGATGTCATCTGGCAATGCGCCAACTGCGGACACATCGTTGTTGGCAAGAAGGCTCCCGATGAGTGTCCTGTCTGCAACCACCCACAATCTTACTTCCAAGTAAAAGCAGAAAACTATTAAACAGCTAAGGGCTCCTCAAAAGTAGGAGCCCTTAGCAGTTTTAATCTAAAGTTGTGAATACTCCGCGACAGCATCGAAGCAGGGGCAGTCCTTTTGCGGATTCAGGTCGTGGTGACCTACGATCAGCGCCTTCGGGTAGGCTGCATGAAGCTGTTCAATCAATTTCCGCAGACTGTGCCGCTGTGCCTCGGTACGCGTGTCGGCAGGCTTGCCCCGGATGTCCAGCCCACCCTCGTAGCAGACGCCTATCGAGTGGGCGTTATGACCCACGCAGTGGGCGCCAACCATCCATTCCGGCCGCCCAGCCTCTATCGAGCCGTTGCGTCGCACCACATAATGGTAGCCGATGCCGAACTTCCAGCCCCGTTGGCGATGCCACGTGTCAATCTGGGCTGCTGACGACTGCTGGTCGGGGCGTACTGCCGAACAGTGGACGATGATGAGTGTGATTTTACGCATGATGTTGTTGTCAGTGTTGTTGTAATGGCTGTCAGAATCGATATCAGAATCTGCACAATCAACTTCCAAGTTTCTTTCTTCATACCTCTTACTTCTTACTCGGGCAAAGCCCGATACATCGTAATTCTTAATTCCACCTTCTAAATTCTAAAAGGTTGCGCCCGTAGGCGCTAACCTTTTACTCTCCTCCGGTTTCGAAGCCGGCGCTACCGCCTCCGTTGTCTGATCCGCCACCGGTATTGCTAGAGCCGCCGGTGTTCTCGCTACCGCCCTGGTTACCACTCCCCTCGCCCGTTGGAGAGGGGTCGGGGGTGAGGCTACCCTCCACGTTCATCGTGTTGTCGTGGGTCTCCTCGAACACGACGTCCTTCACCAGCGTCTTGGCGATGACGTACTTCTGCTTAATGGTGCCGTCAGTCTTCTTCTCCTGGCCGACTACCACGCGCTCCGTCTCGGGCTGGAACAGCACGCGGCGGGTAGTGATCGTAGCCGAGGTGCAGTCCTCTACCTTGTTGACGCCGATGCTGGAGAAACCCACCTTGAAGATGCCGATGCCGTCGAGCTTGATCTTCTGGCCCAGTTCGAAGAAGTGCTTCATCGCCTCGCCCAGCTCGTCGAGCACCGCCTTAATGTCCGACTTCTTCACCGAGGCCTGCGTCTGGATAAACGAGGCCAGCTCTTCGGTTGTGATAAACTTGCTGTCGTACACGGCCATAGCGTAGTACTTGCCGTAGGCAGCAGAATCTCTGTTCTTGTTCTGTGTCTTAATGTACTTCTGTGACATTTTTTAATTGATAATTGATAATTGAAAATTGTGTCTGGCGAGTCGAGGGTCGTGGAGATGTCTTGCGTGTGCTATCCGGATAGGCTCTTTGCGTCATGGAGATATCTTCCATAGGGGTATGGAGATTATCTGCGTCACTCGTGGAGACGGCTCCTTTCTCCCGTAGATGACGTCTGAACGACTCGCTCGCCTTAGACATTACGAAGGTACGAAATTCGGCAACCCACTTTGTTGCTGTTGGTAGCAGTTAGTTGCTGTCGGTAGCTACAAATCTCATGTTTAACATTTATTAAATCTAATACCATCATGGTAATCCAATAAAATGGCTATCTTTGCAACACAAAAAAGTATGAGTATGACAACAACGATTTCAATTCCAACAGCTGAATACAATCGTGCTAAAGCTTTTGCCAAGGAGCGCAACCTTAGCATCGATGAGCTCATTGTGGTTCTACTTGGACAGTTAACTTCTGAAGAAGACACCATATGGGATAAGCATGATTCAGATGTCCAGCCTTATACCCATGAGGAGTTGATGGCAAGAATTGATGAAGGAGAAGCACAATTCGAACGAGGTGAGTTTAAAACTCACGATCAGTTAATGAACGAATTGAAGGAAGAATTTTCATGGCTGAAGTAGTTTGGAACAAACAGGCTGAAAACGAATGGCGAAAAAAAATGTTATACGGCCTTGATGAATTCGGCCAAACAACAGCAATTCGCTTTGTTCAACGAACCAACGACATCGTCAAAATAATAAGGAAACATCCAAAGGCCGGACTGCGCGAGCCCCTCCTGCGTAATAAGAAGAAAATCTACCGTTATTTTCACTTGGTAGGTTCACTTAAACTTTTGTATTATTACGTGGAAAGTTCTGATACCATCAGAATAGCTGATATTTGGGACTCAAGACGTGAACCATCCAAACTGCAAAAACGTATTTAAGTACCCCCCTCAAGCTCTTACGGCTGACAAAGGTACTTCAGAATGAGACGGACCTCTTCAGCGGAGTAGCTGTGCTTGTTGATGTTCCAATGATGTCGGTTCAGTTCCTCCACCAGTTCCGGACAGCGTTTGATGTCCTCACGCAGATTTTTCATTGCCGACTTAATTTTCCTGGTCTCAGGCCAATACAGGCGCGCTAACTCTCGTTTGCTATATCTTCGTTCTTCTAACATAACTCATTGGTTTTGTGACTCACTCTATAACTCCATGATGGTGAGGATGGTGAGGATGAAGAGGTAGAAATGTAACATGTTACGCGTACCGCACAGGTACGCACACGGTACGCGAGGGATTTCACGAATCATTTCCACCATCCTCACCATCACCACCCGGAAGGCGATGCCGCATGACGCGCATCTCATCCGCTGAGCGACGCACCACCTGATAATGGCGGTAGCCGCGCACCGTCCTAAAGCGGAAGCCCAGCCCCACGAAAGCACGGCCCAGCATGACCGTTGAGAGCTTCTGCGTGATATTGGCACCAACAATCTGCAGAACCACCGATACCGGCAGTTCCTCACATGGCTCACGCTCCGTCGGCCGGCGGAAGTACTGGTCTATCAGCTCACGCTCTAGGCTGGGCGTCTCATACTGCGTATTATGGCGCGACAGGCGTTGTATCTCCTCTTGGGTGAACCAGTAGTGGAAACCCTGACGATAGAGGGCGTAGGCCTGTGAGTAGACACCGGCATAGTCGATGGGAAACTGCTGTGGCGGGTCGATACACTCCACTTCGAAGGGCAGCCAGCGGCGGTTGCCCGTAGGGTCCGAGAGGAACTGGATGTTATTTCCCGTGCCACAGAACGACGCGATGTGCGGCAGGTGGCGCGGATAGCGCTCGTAGGGGATGCGCTCGTCGATGGTCACCATGGTCACGGCAGCCTTCAGCTGATTCAGCTCACGCCCCGTCATCGTGTCCAGCTCCTCACAGCACACCAGCCCGTACTGCGCCAGCTTCAGACGGTCGTCCTTGTCCATGCGCGTGGCGTTCGTCTTCGTATAGAAATACTGTCGCAGCTCGGGGGGCATCAGCCTTGAGAACCACGTCGTCTTATACGTGCCTTGTTCGCCCAGCAGCACCAGGATGACATTGTTCACCACCTGCGGATCCACCCATGCCGCCACCATCCATACCATCCATTTCTTCAGGTACTGGGCGAAGAGCAGCTGCTCGTCTGCCCCACCCTTCACCCGTACCGACATCGACATGGCCAGGATATGGTCTGACGTGCCATCCCACGGAGGCAGATGTTCCAGATACTGCCGGAACGGGTGATACTCGCCCACGAAGTCCGACTCTATCACGTTCTGCATGTCCTGCTTGCGCACTGGTTTTTCCAACGACAGTTCCGCCCATAGCGTGTTCACCGTGACGCTCGACAGCGACTCCCACTCGTTCGTCTCACCCGGATACTCCGCTGGCCAACGGCTTTCCACCAGTCCCGTCAGCGCATTGCGACGCAGCATGATACGCCCCATGAGGAAATCCTGTATCTCCTGCACCCCCGCATACGTCTCCTGCCACGGCTTCTTGTGCTCCTTTGGAGCCTCTTTCTTGCTCTCCTTTTTCTTTGCCATGCTGCGAAGTTACACAACAATAGTGAGGCGTGCAAGAAAAAACGCCCCGATTTTCCGTCGGGACGTCGTTTCTTAAGCTATTGCTTAACCGGCAGGACAAAAAGCTCGCTAACGAGGACACCAAGCGCACTGGCTATCTCGTGCAACCGCTCAAGCGACGGCTCTCGTTTCCTGCTGAGCCACTGGCTGACCATCGACTCTGAAACGTCTAACCGTTCTGCCAATTCTTTTTGACTTACGTTTTTTCCCACATCACTTTCAGCAGCCGTAGCTGCGACTCATACTTCTTTTTTTCTTGTATCATTTTTTTTAATGTTTAAAGGGTTATACATAAAAAAAAAAACAACGTTTTCTGGCATATCTTTGTCGCTATTCATGTAAAGGTAGTAGTTTGACGAAATGCAAAATTACTTGAATTTTTCGACATACCCAAAAATAAAAGTCAACATTTGTTCGCATTTTGTTTTGTATTATCTCTACTTTTTCGTACCTTTGCCAACAAGTATCGCCAATCGTTGTAGACAACGCAAGCTACGGTGGGGGCCCTGAGTGCAGGGTGGCGGTATGATTTTCGTTGGCAAACGATACGATAAAATCACGAAACAAACAAATAAAACAATAAAAACACACCCTCTTTATTAATAATCATACAGGCGTACGTGCAGAATCTTCCAATCGCCACAGGCTATACGCACGTGACGGCCTTGGTGATCTTGATCGCCATTCAGACGGCGCAGGTATTGCATCTTGCCATTCTTGTCGATGTCCTCAACACTCGTGGCTGCCAAATTGCTCAGTTCACCACCCAGAATTGGAAATTCCAATTCTTTTTCCTTCTATTTTTGGAAATTCCATCCTTTCAATCAGATAGACAAAAGACAGCGACGCATCAGGGATGTGTCGCTGTCTTTATAGTTGGAGAAAATAATACTATACCTTAATCTCAACCTCAACACCGCTGGGGAGCTCGAGCTTCATCAGGGCGTCTACAGTCTTAGCTGTAGAGCTGTAGATGTCAATCAGACGCTTGTAGTCTGACAGCTGGAACTGCTCACGAGCCTTCTTGTTGACGAAGGTAGAACGGTTGACGGTGTAAATACGCTTGTGGGTGGGAAGGGGAATTGGACCGCTGATGATGGCACCAGTAGCCTTTACAGCCTTCACAATCTTCTCTGCTGACTTGTCTACTAATTTGTGGTCGTAGGTCTTTACCTTGCGCGAGGCTACGATGTCGCTAATCTGACCCGTCACCAGATATCTGGCTTCTCCTGCCATCTCGTCGTCACCCACCTGAAGGCGGCGGACATGCGTCAGACCTTCCCTGACACAATTGGCAGCCAGCGCGATAGTGAAAAGAAATCTGGTTTTCATAATTCTCATACCTTAATTAAAATGTCATCAAAAGAGGTTAAAAAAGAGGAAGAAGAGCGGTTCTTCAACAATTTTTGACTACCTTTGCAGATGTTATTGAGAACAAGGTTATGAAACATCACGTATTGAGATATATAATAATGGTAGCAGCCATTCTGCTGGTGTTGACGGGCTGCAAGGAGGGTGACACGGGCAATAAGCGAGTTCCGCAGGCTGCGGATACGCTCTACACGGCGGCATATGCAATGACGTTTGCGGACACAGAGCCGGAACGGGCACTACAGCTTATTGACTCAGCCCGGTTGGCGGGCAACCTGTCGGATGTCCGTGCCGATATTCAGCGGGCAAGAGTCTACGGACGGTCGCATGCGGAAATCAAGACTGATTCTGCCATCTTGATAGGCGAACGCCTCATGCTCCACGACTCTGTCAAGGCCGACTATGACCTTCAGATTGACGTCATCGAGATCCTGCTCGATGCTTACCGATTAGAAAGGGACTATGAGCAGGCCCTATACTGGGCTACCAGGCTGAGCGATGTCTACCGTGAACACGGCATGCACCATCTGCTGTCGTACAGCAATGCCGAGATAGGTGCCCTGATGGTTCGCATCGGGCAACAGCAGGAGGGGCTGGCACGCATCGACAGCGCGGTACGGCAGTTGGCAGGGCATCGGCATTACACAGAAATGAACCTCGCCCTGCTCGCATTGAAGCGCAAGGCTGATGTATCCGCAGAAATAGGACACTACCAAGAGGCGACAGATGCCGCACAGCAGATGCTCGGCATGCTGGATGACTTCGAGCAGCACCCTGCCGACTACTATGACCAGGGCAACACCTACAGCGGTATCACCGTTGAGGAACGTCCGCGCTACATCGACTTCTACCGTAGCCGGGCATACTCATTCCTCGCCTTGGCCGCGGCATCACAACATCATCCCCAGCAGGCCATTCACTATCTCGACCTCTACGAACAGACGGATGCGAGCCAGACCCTGCATGGACGCTATGTGACGACACCGATACTGCTTCGCCTTGGACGCTACGACCGTATGCTGGCCATCTATGACGAGGTGGAGCAGTCGATGGCGGACGACACGCTGAACGCCAACTTCGCCGACATTTTGCGTGGCAGGGCCGAAGTAGCCGAGTCACAGGGGCGTACCGCCGCCGCCAACGGTTACTGGCGACGCTATGCCGACCTCAGCCAACAACTGAGCGATTCGCTCCTCAGGGGCAAGGCCCACCTCTTTGCCGCCCGCTACCACGCCCAGGAACAGCAACGCGAGATAGAGCAGCAGCGAGCCAGCAAGCGCATCGCCAATACCATCAGTATTGCCACTGGCAGCCTCGCCCTCCTGATTCTAGCCTTTGCCCTGTATGCCTTCCGCCAGTGGCGCGCCACCCGGGAGAAGAACCGCATCCTTGCCCAACAAATCACCGAGGCGGTGGAGTATAAGGAGAAATACCGTGAGTTGAGCATTTCGGCAGAGACGTCAGTTCATCCGGCTAAACCTGAGTTAGCCATCTCCGATTTCACCGAACTCTCCGACGAGCAACTCTTCCTCTGCCTACGTGACCTGATAGAGAATGAACAGCTGTTCCTCCAGCCCGACTTCGGCCGACAGTCGCTTATCGACCGCACCGGTCTCTCGAAGGAGCGCATCGGTGCCGCCTTCGCGCAGGGCAGTGACAGTGTGTCCCTGCCGGCCTACGTCCGCGAACTGCGCCTCGACTATGCTATCCGCTTGCTGAACGACCAGCCCGACCTCACTGTCGAGCAGGTCAGTCAGGCCAGCGGCTTCACCAGTGCCGACACCTTCACCCGCAACTTCCGCGCCAAGTACGGCATGACCCCCACCGCCTACAAGCAGACGAAAGGATAGCTTTTCCACTTTGACAATCCGCCGTTTTATATCCGACGGATTGTCGTTTTCGTCGAAATATCGCTGAAACCACCCGATTATTTGTCTGAAACCATCCGACCATTTGTCTGTGCTCTGGTGAGTACGGACTTTTTTTCCTATATTTGCAGCAGAAAATACAAATATAATATAAAAATATGGAATTAACAACATTAATCGTTCTGCTGGCTGTTGCCTTGGTGGTGAT
This sequence comes from Prevotella sp., assembly GCA_015060535.1. Classification (GTDB taxonomy): domain Bacteria; phylum Bacteroidota; class Bacteroidia; order Bacteroidales; family Bacteroidaceae; genus Prevotella. The sequence continues at coordinate 110,404 of SUYH01000005.1, read as the reverse complement.
GGCCATCGTGGTGGGTGCACTGGTGGTGCGCCTGATACACAAGAACAACGAGCTGAAGGAGAAGAACGACGTGATCGTGCGGGAGATACGGCGCAACCAGACGCTCATCGACCGGGCCGTGCAGAACGGTGTGAGCCGCTCCGCGATGCTGTGAGCAGATATGACAGTTATGGCAAGGAAAGCCGGTTTTGCCGCAAATTTCGTATGTCCGCCGCATGCTTTTCGGGCGAAAAAGACGATTTTTGTTGCTTCCTGCCCAAAAACGCCGTAACTTTGTGGCAGAATTCAGAATTCAGACGGAATATAATATATATAATAAGGTATAGTAATAACAATTCTAAATTCAAGTCAAAATGAAAAGGTTTAGATTTTGGATGATGGCCGCCATCCTGACACTCTGCGGCACAATGACGACGCTGACCTCGTGCAGCGAGTATGACAACCCGGTGGTGACGCCGACGGACCAGAACCCGCTGGAGGAACTGCTGACTGGAGACTGGTATTCCACCTACAGCGCCACGGGCACGACCAAGGCGTGGCTGAGGGACAGCAAGACGACGGAGACCACCATTGACTACACTCAGGTGATGGACTGCTATTACTTCGGGAGACAGGAACCCGTGCCGCACGGTACTTTGATACGCTACTACTACGCCAGCGGCGACAAGGAGCCCTCGGCCTTCAACATCATCTTCCTCGACTACACATCGACAAAGGACAAGTCGGCAGCGGGAGTCAGTGGCGACATCAGCCTGACTTTCAAGGCGAACGACTCATGGCCTTGGAGGAAGAATGCGCCGACGAGCGCCACGTACCGCTACAACAACGGCCGCATCATCGCCAGCGGACAGAACGACCAGGCGATTGAACTGGCCGCCGCCGACGAGGAGATGACGAAGTATCTGAAAGGTCTGTGGGGCGAGGGCGGCTACAGCAATCCCGGCATGGCGGACTACAACATCAACCTCGACTGGCTGGTTCCGGGGACAATTACGAAGAACAACTGGCACAAGAAGACGACCATCTACTGCTACACGACCGACGAGACCCGCGTCAACCACAAGATCCTCGACTCGCGCGGCGGCTCTAACTACTACGAGGTGCCCCTGCCCTGGGCCAACGGCGGAACATACGCCTCGCTGCCTGTCAATTTCTGCAAAGGCATGACCCCGGAGAACGGATGGAACCTCGTGATGGTGTACTGCGGACGCCGCTACCCCTCCGACGCCAACTACATTGCGCTCTACAACAAGTACTCGGGCAAACTGCGCATGTTCTACTACATTCCCGAGCACATCAAGACCAACAATGCCAGCGGCTACCACTTCCAGGTGCTGATGCCTTCGGCCCTGGCCGAGCATTCGCCCTTCATGTATCCCGTGCCATACGAAAGGTCTATCAGCAACCCCAAGTCCATCGGCGTAGATGTCACTAATGGCGACTACTGGTCGCAGTATATCACCCCGTACTGCGCCGCTCCCGACGCCCTGGGCCAGGTGCAGCCCAAGCCGGGTTGGCAGGCCATCGACATCGACCTCTCGCTCTATCGCCAAAAGACGTTCACCGCCAACGGCTCCCCCCTGCAACTCATCACCCGTGCCACCACCAAGTCGGTTATCGACCTGATTGGCAGTCAGACGGGCAGCATCACCGGCAGCATCGACATGAAGCAGTGCAGCGTCAACTCGGAGAGCGGCGTCTTCGGCCCGATAGAGTCGCTGCTCAGCAAGGCCGGCGACCTTAAGGAACTCGTAAGCAATATCACGGATACCTACACGAAGTTTACCAAGGGCGACATCTTCGACGGCGTGAAGGGCGTGGTCGACGCGGCCAAGGCGGGATGCGACTTCGTAGGCATAGACTACGGCCAGAAGGAGTCGGGCTTCAACGGCTACCAGGGCGAGGCGAACCTGAAACTGGAGACAAGGATCGACATGAAAGGAACGAGCACCGAGCAGGCCGTCATAACGGGCCTGGCCGACCCGCAGATACCGATGAAGTACTTCGACTTCGACGGCACCGGCTTCGGCGAGGGCGTATGGAACCTGCAGAAAGCCCCCGTGGTATGCTACACCAATACCTACGTCGACTGGAGAAGGCTGGACATCGGTTCAGAAGAGAGGTTTCACTATATCCTCTATCCGGAAAAGATGCCGAGCCCGTTCGGCGGACAGCCCTATTTGTGGGCTAACCAGAATTACGACACCAAGGAGGAGAAGCCCTACCGCGGCCGCATCTGCTTCTTCGAACCCAGCAATATCCAGGTGAACATAAACCACAATGTGTTCCCGGAGAATGACATCGACTACGTGAAGACCTTTGCCGTATGCGGCGTGCGCAAGGGCGTGAAGTTCGGAAGCACGGAAAAATACCGCACCGCCCAGGGCCTGGCTTCGAGCAAATACAAGGTGAGCAACGCGTGGAACTACCACAACCGTCCGCTGACCGAGGTGCCTTTCGATGCGCTGGAATCCCATCACGGTGGACAATATGACTACAGCAATACCGACAAATGGAAGACGGGCGCCACGTTCGACGCTGAGGACTACGACGGCCGCAAGTGGGGACTCGTGGGCCGTGGCGACAGCGAATACCTCATCGAGCCGATGGCGCTCTGCGGCGACAACGAGACGTACAAGAGTTCAGACACCAAGAGGTATTACGACGCAGAGATGTGGATGCCGCCCTACGAAGTCACCGTGACGATGATCCTGAAACTCAAGAGCAAGCCCACGCCGTTCGTCTTCACCCGTTCCTATCTGCCCGATTACAAGTATGTGGCTCCCAGCGATCTCTACAAGGAGTACGAATATGTGCAAAATCACCGCGGCATATATTACGATGAAGAACTGTACAAATACCAGCAGGAGCACATCTTCAACCTCTATAATTGGTGTGCCAGTACGTTCGTGGCCGATGGCGGTACACCGACATCCTATGGTCTCAAATCATTTGGGAATGCTATTATATATGATGATGAGCCCGAATCATTCTACCGTGCCATCGACGGTGACGTAAATACAGAATGGAAAGCCTATCAGACTGACTTCCTTATTCCGAACGTTGACAATTGGGCATTATCCAGCAATTATACCGTCCCCACCTGGTTTATAGAATTCCACACGCACATGTCCGCCAAGCCGAAACAACTCGTGCTGTGGACCGGTTTGGATGCACCTTGGGGGCGTCCCAGAAGCATCTGTGTGTATGCCAAGAGAGGCACCCCGACCGACCATTCAAAGACCTATAAATGCGACGACTGGGACGCTATCTATTCTAATGATGAATTGAATTTACCCACGACTCCGACGACTAAATATGTCATCGACATACCTACCATATTCAGAGACTGGTATAACTGCTACCGCATCGAGATAAGAAAACTTTGGAAAGGCGATGATATACATCTCGGAGAGATACAACTCGTATATGAAGGCGACGATTAAATAAAGAAAGAGACAATGAAGAAGTTTAATCTATGGATGCTCGCCGCCATCCTGACCATCTGCGGCGCAAGCGTGCTGACATCGTGCAGCAGCAATGACGATAATGCGGTGACCCCCGCGACTCCCGACGGCCCCGGCCCGCTGGCCGAGACCATCGAGGGCCTGTGGTGGGGATTCTCTGTAGGAGAAGGCACCCTGAACGACGGCAGTCTGGAATACGCTGCCGCAATCATCGCCTATCGCCTGTCCAACGACGGTACGGGAATGTGGCAGAAAATCTATCTCGACGATGAAGGCGCACCCGTATGGTCCTATGGTGAGATAGACAACGAGTCAGGTAATAATGCATACGGTGAAATCAACTACACCTCTGCTGCCGACGGCACCATCGCCGTCAAGATCAAGCATCAGAAGTACTACTACGACGTTCCCACTGAATGGCAACTTCGTTACAACGACGGCAGCATCACCGGTACGGACAACGGGAACGACTATCAACTGACGCCTGCCACAGAGCAGATGGAGAAGATTATCTCCCTCTATGCCGAGGAAGTAAGGCACACCGGCAGCGACGAGAGCACCAGAGACCTGGCTGAGGACGTGGCCGACGTGAAGTACGAGATCATCAAGGACACCGCCATGTGGAAGTTCGATATCCTGTCGAACGTCTATGGTGCCGTGATGAAGGACCACGACATCGAGGCAGAACTCCAGAAGATGAGGGACGAGGCAGAAAAGCCGGTCCGCCTCAAGACCGCCACGGCCCGCGCCGCCGCTGCGACCCGCTCCGTGGCCGACCCCAAGGTGGCATGGATACCCTCGGGTTTCCGCTATATCGACTATACCTATGAGAGCGTCGATGAGCAGGGCAACCCCGTCACCCTCTCCTCGCGCGTCTGCTGGGGCGTGAACATGGGAGCCGGCAAGCACTACTTCGAGTTCCGCCCGTGCGACCTCGTGCTCTGCGCCCACTCCACCATCGCCGACGACCTGGAGGCTCCCACCTTAGGCGGATCGGCCGAGACGCTGATGCTGCAGGGCGACCGCGTGCTCATACTGCCCGACTACATCGGCTACGGCGTGACCAAGGACCGCGTACACCCCTACATCAACCACGACCTCTGCGCCCGGAACTGCATCGACGCGCTGAAGGCCGGCTACAAGGTGTTCGCCGACAAGTGCGGCTATCCGCTCCACCCCGACTGGAAGTTCTACGTGATAGGCGCTTCGCAGGGCGGCGGCAACGCACTCGCCATCCACAAGTGGCTCGACACCCACGAGGACTTTGCCAGCCGCTGGCGCTTCCAGTACAGCTACTGTGCCTCTGGACCCTACAGCCCCAAAATCACCTTCGAGAAATACTTCGAGCAGAAGGTGCTCGACTATCCCATCGTGCTGCCCCTGACGCTGAAGGCCATGTTCGCCGCATATCCCGACATCCTGGGTAAGTGGAAGGAGGAGGACTTCTACAGCGAGACCTACCTGCAGCACAAGCAGGACATCGACCTGATGATCAGCAGCAAGGAGTTCCAGTCGGGCTACATCAACGGCGAGATCTTCAAGATGTTCCCACACACGGGCGAGACGGGCATCAAGCCGGGCGAGCAGATATACATGACCGACATCCTGAACCCGGAGGTGTGCGACATGGAGTCGGAGAAGTGCAAGGCCCTCTTCCGCTGCTTCGAGAAGAACGACCTGACCAAGGGCTGGACACCTATCCACCCCATCCACCTCTACCATGGCAAGAGCGACACCTACGTGAGTTATGCCAACTCGGAGGCCGTGATGGCTGCCTTCCCCGACAAGGCCACGCTGAAGGAGCCGACAAGGCTCTACTCCGACCACATCAAGACCTGCGTCCTCTGGATGCTGTCGGTGGCGTTCGGGCTTTGGTGATGAAAAATTGAAGAATTGAAAAATTGAAGATTACGTAATGAGAACGATGAATTACAAATTTAACATTGGCAGGGGGATGGGCAGCATCATCGCCTGCCTCGTGGCGATGGTCATGGGACTGTCGCTCACAGCATGCGTCGGCAACGACGACAATGCGGTACCGGCTCCTGTAGAGGACCAGAATCAGCTGGGCGAACTGATCAGGGGCGACTGGTATGCCGTCTATAGCACCTCCGGCACCACAAAGGCGTGGAAGAAGGATGACATGAAGACAGAAACCACCGTCGACTACACTCAGGTGATGGACTGCTATTACTTCGGGAGCCAAGAATCCGTGTCGCGCGGTACCTTGATACGCTACTATTACGAGGGCGACAATCTGCTGCCCACGGCCTTCAACCACATCTTATTCGACTACACATCGACTGAGGAAAAGTCGGCAGCAACGGAGAAATACGGTATTGTGAAAGGCCAGATAGCCCTGAGTTTTAATGAAAACTCCTCGTGGTCATGGAAAGAGAACGCGCCGACACGCGCCACGCTCTACTATGACAACGGAAGTATCACCGCCAACGGACAGAACGGTCAGGAGATTATGCTGACAGCCGCCGACGAACAGATGACGGACTATCTGACCCAGCTATGGGGACAAGGCGGCGGCACAGACTCCACCTCTCCCGCCGATGCCTACAAGCCCAGTGTGGATCACAGCAAGTGGATGGCCCCCCTGGCCGACAGCCGCATGGTGGCCGACCTCTCGCTGCCCGGCACCCACAATGCCTGCACTGCTGAGGGCTGGCACCTGGCACAGCTGATATCCGAGAGCACCGCCAAGGCCCAGGACCTGACCATCGACGAACAGCTGAAGGTGGGTGTGCGTGTGTTCGACCTGCGACCGGAGCGTGTCCTCAACCCTGCCACGGCGAGCTACGAGCTGCGCTGCTCGCACGGCATCGTGCAGACCTCGTTGCTGGTGAAGGACTTCTTCCTCAAGATCAAGACATTCCTCGCCGAGAACCCAACGGAGTTCTGCATCGTGACCTGCAACCTGACCAACAGCAATGACCCCGTGGGCTACAGCAACTGGAGGAAAGACTTTGCAGAGCTGATCAATGGCAGCGACCTGAGCGGACTCTTTGCCGACTTCAAGCCCGCCATCACCGTCGGCGAGATGCGTGGACGGGTGCTGCTGCTCTCGCGCTATGAATACGATGGTAACATCGTAGGCGGAATCTGCCAGGACTGGAGCAACGACAAGAAGCTGGAGAACCAGACCAAAGGCAAGATCAAGGCTGCCAACGGTGGCGAGGCTCCCCTCTGGACGCAGGACTACTACTCCGTCGGCTCCGACCTGACCGGCAAGGATGAGGCCATCCGCTACATGCTCGATGCTACAGCCGCACGCGACATGACATCTGTTACCCCTGCCTGGGTGTTCAACTACTCTGCAGGCCACGTAGGACTGGCATGCTCCGACCACTACCGTGAGAATGCCGCACGCACCAACCGGCTCGTCATCGACTATCTGCAGAATCCGCTGCACAACGCCTCTACCGGCATCATCTACATGGACTATGCCGGCATGGACAAGACACCGGGCTACAACAGCAGCACTGTCTATGACACTTACGGCCTGCAGCTCGTGGAGGCACTCATCAACCAGAACTTCCGCACGCCGAGCACCGTCGATGGCTCGCTGTTCAGCGTCTGCACCCTCAATGTCGATGGCCTGCCCGCATTCGACTTCGTGAATAACGACGGACCCGACACGGAGTTCACGACGGTCATCAGCCGCTATCTGGCCGACAAGGCCTTCGACTTCATCGGCGTGCAGGAGAACTTCAACTTCGACAAGGAACTGGGACGCTGCCTCATCGCCAACTACGACCACGACAGCTGGGCAGGCGGCATGACGCTCGACAACCTGTTCAACGACCATATCCACGTGGCCGTGTTCCATACCGACGGCTGCAAGGCCTGGTGGCGCAGCAACCACAATGTGGTGCGCACCGACAGCATCCGCTGGAACGACCGCTACGGCTATGCCGACCACTGTCTCGACGAAGCTGCCACCAAGGGATTCCGCCGCTACGAGATCACGACCACCGACGGCTACCAACTCGTGGTCTATAACATGCACATGGAGGCCAGCGAACGCTGGGACGAGGTGGGCGGCACCGACGACGAAGACCGCGCATGCCGCCTGAAGCAGTGGATACAACTCAGGGAGCACATCTTCTCGAAGCTCGACACGCGCCCCGTGCTCGTCATCGGCGACTTCAACACCTACTACTGCCGCGACGACATGAAGGCCAACTTCATCGACGCCATCAATGCCTCAGGCCGCGCCACCTGCGGTGACGCATGGATAGAGAAGTGCCGGGGCGGCGTATATCCGGCGTTGGAAGAAGACAAGAAGATCAAGGACGACGGCGACTGGCTGGGATGGACCATCCGCGGCGAGATGCCCGACAAGATCCTCTACATTAACCCCACTGGAGGCCACAGCGTGGAACTGCTCAGTTGCACCTACGACAACGCTCAGAACAGCCGCGACTACTTCAAGCCTTCAGGCTATGCCAAGGACCACGAAGAGCCGCTGGGCGACCACTTCCCCCTCTTCGCCACCTTCCGCCTGAAATAACTTAGGAGCCAATGAATAAAGAGGGCATCACAAGGGGTCTGCCCCCTTATGATGCCTTCTTTATTCTCCGAGGCTGAAGCCTATGCTTCGGAAGAATAGTAGCCCGTGCTGTCCGTCTGGAAGCGGAACCGGATGGAGTCCTGCTTCTGGGCATGAACCGCTGCCATCGCAGTGAACGTCAGCAGCACAAGCGCCATCATTCTTATGTGCATGAGTAATACCATATAGTCAGTCGATCTTTTCTATCTTGTCAAATGTGCGCAGGCACTCTGGGCTCCTCTACCGGGCTCACCACAAGCCCCTTGCTCAAAAAGCCATGAGGCCCGCACACGATTCCTTTATTTTCAACTCCTATCCCTGATAGGAGTGAATATTTACGGCACCAAACTATGCTATAGATTTACTTAACAAGTAAAATCAGGAAAAATCATATCTTTTGAGGATAAGTCATTTTAGCTGCTCCTGGAAGAAATTGACACACTGGCGATACAGGTGGTGTCGCGTGTTGCCACCATATATGCTGTGATTGCGGTTGGTATATACCAGCTGGCGGAAATCCTTGTCAGCCTGTACCAACGCTTCAGTATATTCGGATGTATTGCGGAAATGTACGTTGTCGTCAGCTTGTCCGTGACAGAGCAACAAGGCACCATGCAGATTGTTTACACGGCTGATGGGACAGTCGTCATAACCTGCAGCATTCTCTTGTGGCGTACGCATATAGCGCTCGGTATAAACTGTATCGTAATAACGCCATGAAGTGGGTGGAGCAATAGCAATGCCACAACAGAACACGCCCCTGCCCTCTGACATCGACATCAGCGTGTTGAAACCACCAAACGACCAACCCCAGATGGCAATACGGTCCTTATCGACATAAGGCTGCTGACCCAACCAGATTGCTGTCTCCACCTGGTCATGCGACTCCAGCTGGCCCAGTTTCAGGTATGTGCATTTCTCGAATTCTGCACCACGTCCTCCTGTACCACGATTGTCAACGCAAACACAGATAAAGCCCTGCTGACACAGGTATTGCTCCAACAGAGCACCCTGCCCAGCCTGTCCGATATTCCAAGCGTTCTTCACCTGCTGATTGCCAGGACCACCGTACTGATACATCACTACGGGATAGCGCTTCGTAGCATCGAAGTCGGCAGGCTTAACCATCCATCCATTCAAGGTGATGCCATCAGCCGTTGTCAATGAGAACAGCTCGCGGCTACCTAACTCATATTCAGCCAGTTTGGTGCGCACTTCAGCGTTGTCAATCAACGTTGCCAGCGCCTTACCCTTGTTGTCACGCAGCGTGCACACCATTGGGGTGTTGATATCACTCCAAGTATGAACAAAATATCGGAAGTCTGGGCTGAACATAGCCGTGCTCCAACCTGCCTGAGGTGTCAGACAGGTACGCTTGCCGTTCTTGTGGGCCACCCATATCTGACGCTCAGTAGCTCCTTTCTCATGTGAAGCGTAATACGTATCGCCCGTCTTTTCATCATAACCGTAGAGTTGGCTGACCTCATACTGGCCTTTATCGATTTGGCGAATCAGCTTTCCGTCCAGATCGTAAAGATATAAGTGCAGATAGCCACTACGGTCACTAGGTACCACCATGTGGTGGGGAGTGATACAGATATCGCTCATCGCATTCTCACGGACATAACGGTCAGACTTCTCCTCGAGTACCATCCTGTATTGGCCTGTCGCAGCATTCACCATATAGATGCGCAGACAATCCTGATGACGGTTCATCGTGTAGACAGCAACCTGTCCTGACTGACTTGTCGTCACCACACGAGGGATATAGCCGTCAGCGTCCAAAGGCACTTGCAACTGCTGTGTCTTTCGAGTCTCGATGTCATAGCTCCATACCGTAACCTTCGAGTTCTTCTCGCCTGCTATCGGATATTTGTAGGTATAGAATCCAGGGTAGTCAGCATATTGTTTGCGCTCTGGCTCCAAGCCCTTGAACAAAGGCATTGAATATTGGCGCACATCGGTCTCGTCGTAACGAATCCAAACCAGCTGACGTCCATCAGCAGTAAAGACCATCGCACGGTCGTTGCCGAACTCCTCCTCATTCACCCAATCAGGTATACCGTTGATGATGCTGTTACGCTCACCATCTGTCGTGACCTGCGTCTCAGCATTATCGCCATTCAGCTGTTTCAGAAAGATATTGTTCTCGCGGACAAAAGCCACACGCTGACCGTCAGGCGAGAAGAGCGGTGTCTGCTGCGCCCCGTTCATGGAGAGTGGTTTTAGGGTTTGGTCGTCTACTGAGTAGACGTAGAATTGAGCCGTCAGCGAATGGCGATAAATGCGGTCTGTCGCCGTTTGCAGCAGAACGCGGTTACCTGTTGGACTGATCAAAAAGTTATCCAACTGCTCCAACGAATCGCCTTTTACCTGGTCAGCATCGAAGAGCACTCCGGTTTGTCTGCCCGTCCGAAACGAGTATAGCTCGATGCTGCGATTTTCTTTGCCCAGCCGAGCATACGAGTCACCGTCGGGCATCGGTTTTCCCATGACCATAGATTGAGCATAGAACGTGCCGTTGGTCACGTCTTTCAACTCCAATTTCTTTCCTGCTGTAGCTACTGCCGTCAGCAATAAGCCCAGCCCCAAAATCATGATTTTTTTCATACCGTTTGCAAAGGTACGATTAAGTAAGCGAAATTGCAAATATATTTGCAATTTTCCGAACGTGAGTACCTAAAAACGAAGTTTAAAGGTACGAAGAAAAATCTTCCTCTGGGGTCAGCTCGTTTAATGGACGGATATGTTATTATGTGGTTAAAGTTTTCGGATGCAAAGGTAAGCAGAACATACCAATATTGCAATACCCAATTATTAGGTTTTGACCTATAGCACTATTTGCATCAGTCATCATAAAAGATGAAAAGTCCTGCAAACACGGATGCTTGCAGGACTCTCTATTACAGTTATATCGCTCTTAGACTACATCACAGAGATGGAGACATTAAACAGATAGTCGTAGAGACACGAGCAGATGCCGAAGAGGGCAATGCCCAGAGTGCAGACTGCCAACGCAATCTGTGTGGTACGCTCAGTACGGAACGTAGGCAATGGTGTATCGGTCTGCTTGATATACATGGCCTTGACGATAAGCAGGTAGTAATAGAGTGACACCACCGTATTAATCAAGGCGATGAACACTACGAAGTAAGCCCAGAAGGAGCCTTGCTCAGCAGCTGCCATGAACACGAAGAACTTCGAGAACATACCAGCGAACGGAGGAATACCAGCCAGCGAGAACAGCGCCAGCGTCATGAGGAACGCCAACTTGGGGTTGGTCTGATACAGTCCGTCGTAGCTGGACATCTGCGTCGTACCGTTGTTGTGCTGTTCGACAGCTGAAATAACGGTGAAGACAGCCATGTTGGCAACAACATAAACCATCACGTAGTACATCAGCGCAGCCATACCCATCTGTGATGAACCGATGACAGCCAGCATGATATATCCTGCCTGTGAGATAGAGCTGAACGCCATGAAGCGCTTGAGCTCCGACTGGCGGATGGCAAAGAGGTTTGCTACGGTGATGCTGAGCACGATGACGATATAGAGCATGTACTCCCAGTATTCTACCAATGGTGCAAAGGCACGCATGAGGATGAACATCAGCGCATAAGCAGCAGCACCTTTCGACACGACGCTCAGATAACCCGTAACAGGTGTGGGAGCGCCCTCATAAGTGTCAGCCGTCCAGAAGTGGAAGGGTACGAGCGACAGCTTGAAGCCCAGTCCGCTGAAGAAGAACACCAGACCTGCGATGAGCATGGGCAACTGTGACTTATACTGTGCGAAATAGCTGATACGCTGAGCCACGTCATCGAAGTAGAGCGTACCTACAGAGCCGTAGATGAACGACAGGCCATAGAGCATGACACCACTAGAGAACGTAGCAGTAAGGATGTACTTGGCTGCTCCCTCAGCAGAATTCTTCTTGAACTTATCGAAAGCCACCAGACAGGCCATAGGCACGGAAGCCGTCTCCAGTCCGAGGAAGAACAGCAGGAAGTTGCCACTAGAGGTCATGATGAACATACCCAGCAAGGTGGAGAGCACAAGCAAGTAGAACTCGCCTTCATTCTTCACCGTCGTAGCGCTGGACTCCACCCAGGGCTGAGCCATCAACACGACGATCAGCGTACCTGCTGTCAAGATGGCTTTCATAACGAGTGCTGCCTTAGGTGCAACATACATGCCACCAAAAGCCACAGAGGGCTGAGCCGTCAGACATACTGCCGTCACGACAGCCAGCGAGCCAATCGTCAGGCAAGCCAGCGTACAGCCCTTCACCTTTGTCTTGGCAAGGGCGAAGTCGGCAAAGAAGACGACAATCAATGCGAGAACCAAAAAGGCCTCGGGAATCATATTTAAGAATTGTCCGTAATTCATATCTTATATCCTCCTATATTAAATGATATTAGCGAGAATCGGTCCAACGGCATCGCTGATGACATTGCTTGCCCAGAGTGGGAACATACCCAGGCCGGCAACACAAGCTATCAGACAGATGACTGCAACACGCTCGTCCCAGGTGGCATCGGTGAGCTCCAGATAGTGCGGGTTCTTCACCTCGCCATACAGAATCTTACCCACAACACGCAGGATGTAGACTGCCGTCACAACGATTGAGGTACAAGCAATGATGGTAGCCACACGATGGAAGGTATCGCCATTCTCGAAAGAACCGACAAAGATGGTCATCTCAGCAATGAAGCCAGAGAAACCGGGAAGTCCGAGGTTGGCCAAACCAGCAATCACATAGCCCACAGCCAGGAAAGGCATAATCTTCATCAGACCGTCCAGATAGCGGATGTCGCGAGTGTGGGTACGGCCGTAAATCATACCAATCAACGCAAAGAAGAGGGCCGTCATCAAACCATGCGACAACATCTGAAGAATAGCACCCGTGCAAGAGGTCTTGGTCATCATCAGCAGGGCGAAGAGCACCAGTCCACAATGGGATACTGACGAATAGGCATTGATATACTTCAGGTCTGTCTGTACACAGGCCGAGAAGGCGCCATAGACTACAGAGATAGTTGTCAGGATGAGGAATATCCAAGCCAGCTCGTAAGCTGCATCGGGCAACAGATACATAGCTACACGGAAGCAGCCGTAGCCTCCCAGCTTCATCAGCACACCAGCGTGGAGCATCGACACAGCGGTAGGTGCCGAAGCGTGACCATCGGGTGACCATGTGTGGAAGGGGAACAGGGCGCCCAGCACACCAAAGCCAATGAAGATAAAGGGGAAGAACACCTTCTGCGTTTCAACAGGAATGTTGTGCAAAGCGGCTATCTCGTTGACATTCATCGTGGTAGCGCCACTGAAATAGTAGATGCCCAAAATACCCAGAATCAACAGGGCCGAGCCTCCCATCAGCATCAGCGTCAACTTCATGGCTGCATATTCCTTGTTACCAGAGCCCCAGACACCAATCAGCAGGTACATGGGGATGAGGGCTACCTCGTAGAACATAAACATGGTAAACATATCGGTGCAGATGAAGAAACCGTAAACACCCGTCGACAAGAGGGTGAACCAGAGGAAATACTCCTTGGTCATGGGCTTCAGCTGCCATGAGGCAAAAGTACCAGTGAAGACGATGATGCTCGACAGGAGCAGCATCACTACAGAGATACCATCGACACCGACAGAATAGGCAATATTAAGAGGCTTGAACCAAGGTGTAGAAGCCGTCAACAGCATCACGTCAGTATTACCTGCTGCACGCTGCTGAACGAAATAGATGGTCAGCCATACGGACAGGGCCAGCAGACACGAGGCGCCAGCCACCATCACACCACGCACCTGATTAAGACTCTTAGCCAGCCAAAGGCCAACGAGCATCAGGGCGGGAATTACTACGAATAATGTTAATATACTCATAATTGTAATTTCTTTTTTAGATTGCAAGCAGGATTAACGTTAATGCGACAGTACCTGTCAGGAACCATACGGCATACTGACGGACATCACCACTCTGCCAAGGACGCAATGACTCACCAGCCTCGTTGGCGCCCCATGCCATGAAATTGAACGTGCCGTCAACCACATGACGGTCGAACCAAGCAATAGGTGTAGAGATGCAGCGGAAGATGATGCGATGAGTAACATACTGCCAGATTTCGTCTTGATAGAAGCGCTTATAAGCTGCTTGATGCAAACGTGGGAACTGCTTGTACAGACGGTCTGCAATAGGCTGACTCTCACCCTTATAAATATAGGTGGCAAGACAGATGCTCAGGATGGCAATAATCGTAGACGTAGCAGCAATCTGCGTATCGAAGTGGATGGTGTAGTTGGTACCTTCGGCATTGACAAACTGGCCGAAGTTGCCACCCCACTCTGCAAAACCTGCAATGGTAGAGTAGATACCCACACCCATCGTGATTACGCAAAGTACAATCAGAGGAACAGTCATAGTAGCAGGAGCCTCATGGGGTGTATGGTGCTCGTGAGCTTCCACATTCTCAGTACCCCAGAAAATACCGTAGTACAGACGGAACATATAGAATGCGGTCATAGCTGCAATACCGGTCATAATCCAACCTACCACAGGACTGTAGGCAAAGCAGGCGGTGATGATTTCATCCTTCGAGCTGAAGCCCGAGAAGAAAGGAATACCTGCAATAGCGAAACAGCTGATGAGGAAGGTAATGTTGGTGATAGGCATATACTTGCGCAAGCCTCCCATCATAGCCATCTCGTTGCTATGTACTGCGTGGATGATACAACCGGCACCCAAGAACAGACAAGCCTTGAACATAGCGTGAGTGAACAGGTGGAACATACCAGCCATGAAGCCCAGCTGAGCGTGGTTGTCGAGTACACCATGGTGACCTGGCAGCGATACGCCAAGAGCTACCATCATGAAGGCTATCTGCGAAATGGTCGAGAAGGCCAGCACACGCTTGATGTCGCTCTGGGCACAAGCCACAGCAGCTGCATAGAAAGCAGTGAAGACACCCACCCAGACTACGATGCTCATCTGAGGCTGAGCATATTCAACCCAGAGGGGGAACATACGGGCAATCTGGAACACACCAGCTACAACCATCGTAGCAGCGTGGATGAGTGCAGAAACAGGTGTCGGACCCTCCATAGCGTCGGGCAGCCAGATGTGCAGTGGGAACATGGCACTCTTACCAGCACCACCGATAAACATCAGCACTAGAGCAGTTGGCAGGATAAAGCCTGCGGCAGCCATAGCCTTAGCGGCATTTCCAGCAATGAACGGAGTGGTACCCTCGCCCATCACGATGTTGCCAGCAAATGAGAAACTGAACGAATCGGTGTAATAGCCGAACATCAGGATACCGATGAGGAAGAACATATCAGCGAAGCGCGTCACGATAAAGGCCTTCTTTGAGGCTGCAATGGCGGGTTTCAACGGATAGTAGAATCCAATCAGCAGGTAAGATGATACACCTACCAGCTCCCAGAAGGTGTACATCTGGAAGATATTGGTAGCCACAACCAGACCAAGCATAGACATTGTGAAGAGGCTCAGGAAAGCGTAATAACGCTGGAAGCCTTTCTCACCATGCATATAGCCAAACGAGTAGATGTGTACCATCAGAGAGACTGTCGAGATAACAATCAGCATCATCACCGAAATAGGATCAAGCAAGATACCCATATCGAAATGCAGATTGCCCAGAGGCAGCCATGTGAAGTTATAAGGAACAATGGTTGCGTAAGTGCCATCAGCCAGACGGTCTGCACCAAAATAGGCAAAGGCTGTCCAGTAGGAAAGTACGGTTACCAGTCCCAATGAGGTGGTGCCGATAAGACCAGCCGTCTTATGCGACATCTTCATACCTGCCAGCGCAAGAATCACAAATGACAACGCAGGCAGCAGAAGGATTAGAAATGAATAACTATAAACTGTTTCCATAACGATTTACCATTTCATGTTCTTGATACTGTCAACGCTATCGCTCTTGAAATTACGGTAGACATTGATGATAATTGCAATTGCCACAGCCGATTCAGCTGCAGAAACACCTATAGAGAAGAGTGTCATGAACATACCCTCCATAGAGTCTGGATACAGCAGACGGTTGAAAGCGGCGAAGTTGATGTCGACGGCATTGAGGATCAGCTCAACAGAGATTAGCATAGCAATCAGATTGCGACGCGTGATAAAGCCGAAGACACCGATGAAGAACAATAGTGCGCTAAGCACAAAATAAAAATGTACTGGTACCATAGCCTACTTCTCCTCTTCTTTTCGTGAAACAACCAAGCCACCGATAATGCAAGCCAGCAGGAACAGCGAGATGAACTCGAAGGCAAGCACATACTGATACTTACCAGCTCCTACCAAAGCCATACCGATAGACTTCATAGGCACTTCGACATCAGGAGTCATCATGCCCGCCATGAGATACTGATTCTTCATCAGCACTAGAATTACAGTAGCACATCCAATAAGGCTGAGTATAGCGCCAAAGATGACACGACTACCCTTCAGACGCTCAGTTAGGCCCTGCAGGGTTTGCTTGCTAACTAGCTGAATGGAAAAGACATAAATCATCGTCACGCCACCAGCATATACACTAATCTGAGCAGCACCCAAATAGGTATAGTCGAGCAGGAAGTAAAGACCTGCCACGCCAAAGAGCACAAATAGCATAAATGTTGCAGCTCGCATGATTCGCGTTGTCGTCACACACATCACGGCAGAGCCGAGGATGACCACAGCGAGAATACAAAACATGATCATATTACCCATAGTCCTTACTTCGTTTTAGTGTTAAACTTACCGATTGTCATCGAGGCACCACCGTCAATCAGGTTAGGCAGCGAACCACCTGTATAGACTTCCTTGTCGAGATGGAGCACCAGTTTAGAGCGGTCGAATACGGCGTTCTCGAAATCATTCGTAAACTCGATGGCGTCGAAATTGCAGGCGTTAGTACAGAGCTGGCAGAACATGCAGTCGCCCAGGTCGTACTGATAATCGTCGAGCACCTTCTTTTTCTTGCCTGTCTCAGGATCCTCAGCCATGTGGCTCAGAATTTTGATGGTTCCGTTCGGACAGGACTTTTCACAAAGTGTGCAAGCGGTACACTTGTAGCTGCCATCTTCGTTGCGCTTGAATACCAAGCGACCGCGGTGACGTGCGGCTACATGGAGTGTAGTCTTGCGGTTCTCGGGATACTGCTCGGTAGACTTGTTGGTAAAGAAGTCCTTGAAGTATTCCTTCCAAGAGGTCTTCATACCGGTAGCCAACGTCTTCAAGCCGTGCCCGATTTCTCCGAAATATGTTTTGTTATCTTCCATTGCTATACCTTATTTAATATATAAGCCTAAAGCTACTACAACTGTCATGATTACCAGGTTGAGCAGCGCCAGAGGCATCAAGTACTTCCACTCCAACTTCAGAATCTGGTCGATACGCAGACGTGGGAACGTCCACTTAATCCACATCAGAATCCATACGAGGAAGAAAGCCTTACCCATAAACCATACGATGCCAGGGATGTAGTTCATCACAGCGTCGAAGGCCTCGATACCGATGTTTACAGGCGCCCAACCACCGAGGAATACTGTTGCAGCTATACCTGCGATGATAAAGAGATTGAGGAACTCAGCGAGGTAGAAGAAGCCGAAGCCCATACCTGAATACTCAGTATGGTGACCAGCTGTTAACTCACTCTCAGCCTCAGCCATATCGAACGGGCCGCGGTTGGCCTCTGCATTACCAGCAATGAGGAATACGAAGAAGGCGATGATGGCAGGAATATGACCTTGGAAAATCAACCACTTCCAAGGACCTGTCTGAGCCTCTACAATACCGCTCATCTGCATAGTACCTGTAAGGATTACAGCAGTAATCAGGCAAAGGCACAGAGACATCTCGTAAGAAATCATCTGCACAGCACCACGCATGGCCGATACCACAGAATACTTATTGTTAGAACCCCAACCGGCAAGGAAGATACCTACCACGCCAATCGAAGAGATGGCCGTGAGCAGGAACACACCTACGTTGAAGTCGAGCACCGTAGCACCGTTGTTCCATGGCAGGAACGAGAAGGCACCTACAGAGCCGATAATCACTAAGAGAGGAGCCACGAGGTAGAGCAGCTTGTCGGCACGATCGACGATGAAGATCTCCTTGATGAGCATCTTCAGCACGTCGGCAAACACCTGCAGCAATCCCCAGTAACCTACTCGCATCGGGCCAAGACGGCACTGGAAGTAGGCACACACCTTACGCTCCATAAAAATCAGTACGATAGCAATCAGGGCATATCCTACGAGGATACCAGCACCCACCAGCACGCACTCAATCAATATCGCTAACCAGTCAGGACATCCTATTGTAATCCTGAGCAACTGGTCGAACCATTGTGTTATGATAGAAAAGTCGAACATATTTTTATCTTTTTACTTTTTTACCTTTTTACTTTTCGACTAACGGTCGATATCAGGAATTACAACGTCAATAGCAGCACAGGTAGCAATCAGGTCGGCAATCTTTTGACCACGAAGCATCGGGTCGAAGGCACCTACCAGCGAGAGACCCATCGGACGCATCTTCATACGGTATGGGCTCTTGTCGCCACGAGAGTCGAGATAGACACCAAACTCACCAGCCACACCCTCAACAGAATAGTACCACTGTCCCTCTGGGCACTTGATGATAGGCTTCTGCTTCACATAGAAGTCACCCTCTGGGATGTTGTCGATGAGCTGTTCAATGATATTCAAGCTCTGGTACATCTCGTTGATGTGAACCAGATAACGGTCCATAGAGTCACAGCCTGTCAATGTGCACTGCTCCCACTCTACCTTGTCGTACATGTCGTACGGGTGGTTCTTACGAACATCGTTCTTCCAACCCGAAGCACGTCCGGCAGGACCTGTAACAGCGTAGTTGATACAATCCTCGAGACTCATCGGACCACAGTTCTCCAAACGGTTGTGAGTAATGATGTTATCTCCGAAGATATCCATATACTCCTGAATCATTGGGCGCAGATACTTCACCAGATCCTTACAGTTCTTGACGAAATTAGGATCGATATCATCTTGCAAACCACCTATTCTATAATAGTTCTGAATCAGACGTCCACCTGTAGTCTCCTCCATCACGTTCAGCACATGCTCACGGTCACGCATACCATAAAGCATGCCAGTAAGAGCACCAAGGTCCTGAGCAACACAAGAAGTAAAGAGAAGGTGAGAGTCGAGACGCTGCAACTCATCCATGATGGTACGGATGTACTTGATGCGGTCAGTCAACTCAACCCCCAGGGCCTCTTCAATTACGCCCACCAAGGCATGGCGATGCTGCATGGCTCCCAGATAGTTCAGACGGTCGGTCAGAGCTAGAGTTTGAGGGTATGTCATACCCTCCCACATCTTCTCTATGGCGCGATGGATGTAACCAAGGTGCGGATAGATACGTTTAACAGTCTCGCCGTCGAGCACTGTCTGCAGACGGAGCACACCATGTGTAGCCGGGTGTTGCGGACCAATGTTGATGACGTAGTCGTCAGAGCCAAACAGCTTGTTCTGCTTCGACTGCAGATTACCATCCTTGTCGAGATAGAACTCCAGACCATAGTCGGGCTCTACATCGTCCTCAAGTGTGTACTTATCATTGAACTCCCAGTTCTTACGGAAAGGATAGCCCTTGAAATCGCTACGCAGGAACAAACGGCGCATGTCTGGATGACCAAGGAACACTATTCCGTAAAAATCGTATACCTCGCGCTCCAGCAAATCGGCAACACGCCAGATTTTAGAAACAGTTGGCAGATAAGCTACCATCTGACCTTCCAGCGCGCTGGTTCCGTTAGACGACATGCCGTCGCCGCAAACCTGCTGCTTAGCAATCATCTTAACTGAGCAGCGCTCGTGGGTCTTAGTGTTCTCAAGGATATATACGCAACCGAGGCCTTCCTCAGCTCCAAAGTCCTCGCCTACGATGGTGACAAGATAGTCAAAGCCCTTCTTGTCCTTCAAGTTCTGCATCTCCTGTGCAAACTTGCCAAAATCAAATGAAAGGAAATCTAACTTCATGCCTTCTCCTCCTCTTTCTTTAATTCTTCAACGAAATCCTGAGGAACATCGGTTACCACGATGGGCTCACGGCGATGGTCACCATGCTTTGAGCGGAATGTCAGCTCTTCGTTAGAAACTCCGAGAGCCTTCTCCTCAGCGGTCTGCTTATGGTTAGCTCCTCCGAAGAATTTCTCAATCTTCACCTTACGCTGCAACTGCATCATGCCATACATGATAGCCTCCGGACGTGGGGGACAACCGGGAATAAACACATCGACAGGCACGATTTCCTCGATGCCCTTCACTACATGGTAGCTGGACTTAAATGGTCCACCGCTGATGGCACAACCACCTACAGCAATCACGTATTTAGGCTCAGCCATCTCATCGTACAGTCGCTTCAGCGCAGGAGCCATCTTGTGTGTAATGGTACCAGCACACATAATCAAATCTGCCTGACGAGGAGAGTTACGAGTAACCTCGAAACCAAAGCGAGCAAAGTCATAACGGGCACAACCGCAAGCCATAAACTCAATACCACAGCAACTAGTAGCAAAGGTTAGCGACCAAAGCGAATTACTACGTCCCCAGTTAATCAACTGGTCGAGCGAGCCTGTAATCACATTGACGCCGCCCTCATGAAGTTCGTCAATAATCTTCTCCAACGAGGAGTTATCGTTCCACTCCTCGTAGGGGACACTTTTAATGTGAGGCTTTCTTACTTCCATTCCAAGTCTCCTTTCCGCCAAGCATAAGCCAAGCCTAATACAAGAACTACCAGAAAGAAGCCAATCGACAGCAGAGCCATCGCACCGAACTCCTTCACTACTACTGCCCACGGGTACAGGAATACTGTCTCCACGTCGAACATCAGAAACAAGATGGCAAAAAGATAGAATCCCACACTAATGGGCAGCCACGAGCTACCTCTGGTGGGGATACCACTCTCATACGGTTCACCCTTCACCTTTGCATAAGACCGTGGTCCTATCAACTTGGCTACTACGTAAGCCGCTACCACCAATGTTAGTGCCGTCACCAAGACGGTAATTAACAATGTAAAGTTCATAAAGTTTAAAAAATATTTATATTGAATTCAATTTGAGTGCAAAGGTACGAATTACCTCGCAAAATACAAAAGAAAACCACATAAATATTCCATAAAAATAAAATAAAAGCTGCTACCTAAAACAGATAGCAGCTTAAATTATTCACTTTTTGGGAAACGCTTGATCGGATAACTCCTTAAAGAAATCGTGCTCTAAAACAACACTGATTCTCATCAACAGACGTACATCCAAACTCTTACGCTTAAAAATGTTGTAAACATTCGTGCGCTCACAAGGAATTTGTGTGGCCAGCCATGCAGCAGACTTTCCCTGTTTTCTTAAAACTTCTTCAATGTGCTTACCTAAGTTCATACCTTCAGCCTCTATTTAGTATTAACATTTCTTTGTTTCGACTGCAAAGGTATGAAATATATCTCAATAAATCAGCAAGTTATTGTAGAAATTGTTTCGCCAAATCTAATTAAATTTCAGAGCAACCCCAACACATGCATTCGGTTGTTGAATACGTATCAACGCACAAACTGTTGCAGCGATGTCCGTGATGTGCACTTCCTGAGCTGTAGCTCCGTGTGGAACCTTCCATCCGTAGAACAGCAGAGGTATGTGTGAATCATACGGATTCCACTCACCATGCGTCGTTCCTACAGGTGATGACCATGGGCCTACCTCATAGTATCCCGGCTCCACGCAAACGATGATATCACCAGAACGATGGAAATTATAGCCCATCAGAATGCGGTCGCGGATGACGGCAGGCACTGGAGCATGACCAGCCTTTTCGTAATCTACCACAAACGAGATATGCGGACTCTGGCGTAAAAACTCAATGGCCACATCCTTCACACGCTGCAGATCCAACCCTTGAGCGGCAATGCCCTCGTGGTCCAAGAAGAAGCGATAGTCTAATATTCCCAGAACAACATTCTTGGTGTTGCCAAGCTTCTGCGCAACATACTTCTCCAGATCAGCTTTTAGCTGTTCTGACAACCATTCACCACCATTCATACCATGTTCAGCCATAAAGTGATTATTATGCGCAGCACCATGATCGGCCGTCAGGAAAGCGATGTAGTTGCCCTTCCCTACCTTTTCGTCCAATGCGGCAAACAGTCTGCTCAAGTCTTTATCCAATTCCAGATAGGCTTCGTCGGTATGCTCACCGCGAGTACTCCACTTATGGCCAATCACATCGGTCTGTGAATAGCTCACACACAACATATCCGTTTCGTCGCCCTGTCCCAGTTTCTCACCATCCAGAGCTGCAATGGCCATATCTGTGGTGATATGTCCCGTCTCCGGCGACAGGCCGATGTCCTTACCCATCTTCTTGAACACCTCGTTCTTCACCAACTTCTTGTTATAATCCTTCACCCATTGAGGCAATTCCTGCATATAGTATGTACTAGTAATGAACAGGCGGTTCTTCTTATCCAGCCAGTAGGCAGCATTAGCTGCACGACCAGCGGGAAAAATGGCCGCACGGTCTTTATAGGATATACCTATAACCTTTGCACGGAAGTCTGTATGCAGACGCAGCTGATCTCCAATAGTTGTCGACAGGAGATTTCTTGGTGACATCTGACCATCCTTCTTATTATCCGAACCCACAGGCATCACAGAGGGGTCATCCGTACAATAAGTCTTACGTCCGTCAATATAGAAATTGTTACCGCATATACCATGAAATGCTGGCGAAGTCCCCGTATAAGCACTCGTATGACCAATGGCAGTCACAGTAGGCAAATAGTTGATTAAGCAATTGTCGAACGAATATCCTTTGTCTACTAACCTACGGAATCCATCTTCGCGGAACTTGTCGTAGTATCGCGATAGATAGTCCCAGCGCATCTGGTCTACAACAATTCCCACAACAAGCTTGGGGCGATCGTTAAACTTCTCCTGTGCTGACACGTTTGATACACAGCACATCATTAAAGTCATTATAACAAACATTTTTTTCATAGTTCTTATATTTTAGTTAGCATGTGCAACGCTTATAATTATTTCATAGTTCGCTCGATAATCTCCAGACACATACGGCTATTGTGGTAAGGACACTTCCAAAAACCGGCCTTGTCATCGACGGTATTGAGCGTGCCGTCAGAATGACGGCTCCAGTGCCACTCACCATGCTCATAGTCGATGATTTGAGCCTTGATATACTCCCAGCAACGTATTGCATGCTGAAGAGCATCTTCATCAGCAAAATACTGATATAGATTGAACCAGCCCACAACATTTTCGGCCTGCACCCACCAATGAAGGTCGTCATCTACATGACCTGTATCCAGATTGGCCTCGTGAATCATCGATCCATCAGGACGCAATCCCTTCGCACTGGCCTTGGCCACCATGCGGACAATGGGCTCAACCTTACTGAGCACAGTTTTATCACCTAAGACGAGGGCTGCTTCGTGCATGAGCCACGAACACTCAATATCATGTCCATAGCTCTCCAGTCGGCCAGCACCACGTGTCCAATCCATTTCGAAGAAAAGGTCCAGATGATGTGTCTCAGGATTTAGAATCTTATCCGTAAAGATGCTGATGATGTTACGTAGGGAATCCTCTACACTATTGATTGTTTCCTGGGGAATAGTAACATTCACTGGAAGCACGGACCCGATGACAGGTACATAGTCGCACGATTCAGCAGCATGTAATTCGTTTAAGCAACGATAGAGATTGGCATAGGGTTCTATGATGTGCAGATGGGTGTTCTGCGACTTGGGGAAGTTGGCATCCAACTCTGACAAACGCATGTCAGCAATAGGCTGCCAGTCACGTGTCATCGCTTCGATATACCCATTATACTGATGGTCTAAAGCATGTTCTTCGATGCAGTAATACAGCTGCAATGCACACTCCAACGCCTCTCTGTCACCAGTTGCACGGGCATACTCCGACATTCCATACAGCGCAAAACCTATAGCATAGAACTGCTTACGTGTATTCAACGGCTTCCCCAGATAGTCGACACTCCAGTAGACGCCACCATATTCCTTATCGATAAAGTGCTCTATGAAATACTCTTTGGCATAGGTAGCCATCTCCAAGTATTCAGGCTTACGGAGCACCCTATACGCTGCAGAGAAGGACCAAAGAATACGGGCATTGAGAATTGCACCTTTCTCGGCATCCTTATGCAACACCTCTTGAGCATCGATGCGGCCATAGAATCCACCATGCTCACGGTCAACCATCTTATCTTGCCAAAAGCGCAGGATATTGTTCTCGACAACATCCTGCATTTCATTTCTTAATGATTCGATATCCATATCAGTCTTCTATGGCACGTACTTTCTTGAGTTCACGATTAATCTCATCGATGCGCTCTGTGGTCAGCGGATAGAACCACACAACACACATAGAGAGCAACGCTACGCAAGCGGGAATGAAGCTCATCAACCAGCGCAGACAGTCGAGTGCACTCTCAGGTTGGACGACGTTACCCTGAGCTAGCAGTTCGGGGTCGGTGATATAGCCGAAACCTGACAGGAGCCACAAAACTGCAGCACCACCGATGGCACCACCAAACTTCTGCGCCATAGACGAGCTGGAGAAGATCAGACCTGTAGAGGCAGTCTTGAATTTGAGCTCGGCATAGTCAGAGACATCTGCGTACATAGACCATACCAAGGGCGACATGATACCCGTCAGGATGGAAATGAGAATCTGGAAGATGAGCATGAGCCAATAGCCCGTCGGTGTACATGGAATAAAGAAGAAGGCGATGCTCAGTACCACGAGCGATGCATTAACCAGAATGAATGTAGTCTTCTTTCCTAACCTATTAGAAATAGGTACGCACGAGGCAACACCCACCATATTGCTAACCTCTCCTACACCCAGGAACAGACCTGCATAGAAAGCGAACATCAGTCCGAAGAAGACAAGGTTGACGTGAGCGCCGATAATATCCTGGAAAAAGTAGGCTACAGTAGCTCCACGCACGGTATTGAACAGGTTGAAGCATAAAGCGGCACCAATGAGCAGCCACCAAGGTTTGTTAGAGAGCAGAGCCTTGAAGTCGCTTCCGACGCTGACGGTAGAAACGGTCTTCAGGTGTTCACGCGTCATGGTGAAACAAAGGATGAACATCAGGAAGCAGGCAGTAGCAATCATGACCATAGCCCAGAACCAACCGCCAGAAGTGTTGTAACCACCCATCATATTAGTCAGCGGTTCCCATAGGAACAGCGAGATGAACGATCCACCATAGGCAAAGAACATGCGGAAGGAGGAGAATACCGTCTTCTCATTAGAGTCATCAGTCATCACACCCAGCATAGCACCATAGGGTACGTTGATAGCGGTATAGACGGTCATCATCATGATGTAGGTGACGTATGCCCAAATGAGCTTGCCTCCATAGTCCAGATCAGGTGTGGTAAAGAGTAAGATACCACAAATGCTAAAGAAAGGAGCCACCCACAGCAGGTAGGGGCGATACTTACCCCACTTCGTCTGCGTACGGTCGGAGATAATACCCATCATAGGGTCACTGACAGCATCCCAGATACGAGTCACCAGTACCAGCACACCGGCATCGACCAGCGAGAGGCCGAAGATATTGCTGTAGAAGAACGGCAGATAGTAGGAGAATATCTTCCAGAACATGCTGGACGACATATCACCAAAGCCATAACCGATCTTTTCCTTTAAAGTTGATTTAGCCATTCTGTTTGTTTTTAGCGATTAGTTTCTTAATGGTTTCTACCGAAGCAGCGGTATAGAGGCCATCCTCTGGCGTGTTCATACAGTAGTCGATTAACTTGTCGATAGTAGAAGTAGCCACATGCATACGGGTATCTGCCGAAGCATAGTAGATGAACACCTTACCATCTGGATCAGCTATCCAGCCGTTGGCAAAGGCTACGTTCATCACGTCGCCCAGATACTCATTGCCCTCAGGAACGAGGAAGTAGCCGCCAGGCTGGGCAATAACCTTTGTCGGGTCTTCGAGTGAGGTCATATACATATATAATACATAACGAAGACCGTCAGCCGTGGCACGTACACCATGAGCCAGGTGCAGCCAGCCCTTAGGTGTCTTGATAGGGTGTGGACCTTCGCCATTCTTCACCTCAGTGATGGTGTGATAATGACGGGCATTGATAATCTTTTCTTCCTTGATCTCTGCATGGGTGATATCATCCACCAATGCCCAACCGATGCCACCACCGGAACCGGTATCGATGAATCCGTCCTGAGGACGGGTATAGAAGGCATACTTACCATCAACGAACTCCGGATGAAGCACTACATTACGCTGCTGCGACTTGGTTTTCAAGTCTGGCAGACGTTCCCAAGTCTTCAGGTCTTTCGTACGTGCAATAGCTGCCGTTGCGGTGGCTGCACTAAGGTTGCCTGGCTGCGAGTCGTCGTGACGCTCAGCACAGAATACGCCATAAATCCAGCCGTCCTCGTGCTGAGTGATACGCATATCGTAGATATTAGTAGCAGGTATCACATCGTCGGGCATCGTGATGGGCTCTTCCCAGAAGCGGAAATTGTCGACACCATTGGGCGACTCAGCTACAGCGAAGAACGACTTACGATCGGCACCCTCCACACGAACAACAAGCACATACTTACCATTCCACTTAATAGCGCCAGAATTCAGAGCAGCATTGCACATGATGCGCTGCATCAGGTAGGGGTTGTCCTGCTCATTGAAGTCGTACTTCCACTCCAGGGGTACATGCTCAGCAGTCACTACAGGGTTCTTCCACTTCTCATAAATGCCATTACCCCACTCGACGGGTTCGTTCTTACGCGTCAGCAGCTCCTCATGGTGAGCACGCAACGCCTTTACTTTCTCTTGAAAATTGCTCATTTTAATATCTAATTTTTAATCTTTAATATCCTTGAGGAATAGCGTATTCTCTGCCTCATACAGTTTCTTGAAATCTTTGGCACAAGGCAATTCGGGCGACGGGCCAAAATACTCTTCCTTATAATTGCGCCACAAAAGGAAATAGCTGATGGGATACTGATCCATGACGGGCTTCAGCACACGAGTCCACCACGTAGCATCAGGCATATTCTTCAGGCCACACTCCGTCAGAGCAAGCAACTTGCCATTTTTCTTGGCAAACTGGCTAAGGAAGGTAAAATCAGCCGTCAGCGCAGTTTTGAAGTTCTGCTCTGTACCCCACTGGTAAGCATCTTCGCCGATGAGCGTCACACGGTCGTTGCCAGGATAACGTTGCAGGAAGCGACGCTCTGTCCACTGTCCATCCAGATTAGGCGAATAACTCCATAGCAGATTGTCGAAGCCACGTTCTGTCATATAGTCTTGCAACATATTCCATAGCCCTCGGAACTCAGCATCGGTACAAAGCTTCTGTCCCCACCAGAACCAAGAGCCATTATTCTCGTGCCAAGGACGGAAGATGATGGGAACAGGCTGTCCCTTCTTGGTCTTCAGCGTAGCCACGAAATCTCCTACGCGCTGCATCCATGTCTGGAATTTTTCGTACTGCGAGCCACCAGGCAGAACACTCTTCACTACGGTAGAATCGGAGTTGTCCCATGCCGTGCCTCCCGTCAAGGGATTACGAGGATGCCAGCTCAGAGTGACGATTCCACCACGCTCATAGTGGGCTATCAGCTCATCATGAATACGAGTGAAGGGTACGCTGTCCAGATTCTTCCGGTCACCCATCTCGATGCCACCCAAGTCGAAGCCCATTACAGCAGGATAATCACCTACAGTACTCAGCACATCGCTCTTTCCCAGCTCATTCTTGCCACCAGCATAGGTTCCCAGCCATGTCACTCCATAGAACGGATCGTCCTGATGTCCCATCATATAGCCTTTCGCTTGTAAGGCTTGCAGACGTTCTTCAAGCTGTTTGCCCTGAGGCTTCAGTTCCTTCAGCAACCAGCCTTCCCACTCGTCCCACTGCTCTTGATGCCAGTAGTGCCATGTGGCCTGATAGGGACTGAGTTCCTTAGGCCCAGTTACCGTATTATAGGTAGCATAAGCTGTTGTGGGAGGCACCACGTCGTCACAATAGCCAAACGAGAACCAACCCTTCTGCTGATCATTGATAAGACGGGCGAAGTTGACACCATCGTAATAGCGAGTAGCCTCCACCGCCTTGCTATTCTCTAACCTCTCACCTCTAACATCTGACCTCTTATAAAAATAATGGGGCCATCCACAGGCTACACCTTTCAGGGCTGCCGTATAGTCGCACATTGCAGCATGAACAGCACCATAGCAGGTGATGCGCTTATCGAGACCTGCCGTCGCCAAAGTGAGGAAACCACCCTGACTAGAACCTGTCACACCTAAGCCCTTACCATTCCAAGGGGTATATTGCTCAATATAGTCGAGGGCACGGATACAGCCCAACACCACTCGCTTGTAGTAGCTCTTGTCACGATCGTCCATACCGACCTCCCAATAACCCATTAAGGCACCATTGAACACGTCGTCGTAAACCTTCTGCTCCATCGTGACAGAAATACCATGAATACCAATCTCGAGAGTAATGACACCCTGTGAGGCTGACCACACATCACCACCATAAGGACGCACACCAGCACCTGGCACACGCAACAAGGCAGGATACTTACCCTCCTTGACGGGAACACACAAAATGCCGTAAGTACGATAGTTCCACTTCATATTCTGAAAAGACACCTCATAAACGTTCACGTCCTTCGTGCAACGCTCAGGCAATAGGCGCTTCGTAGGATTCAGATCCACCTGGCGAGCCTCTTTGATTGCGTTCTGCCAATAGTCTATGAAATCAGCAGGCATCACTGTAGTAGGCTTCAATTGCTCTGGCGAAAAGGCTACAGCACAAGCACTCTTATACTCTTTGCCATTCACGTAAGCCTTCACGTCGACACGATAAAAACCAGGCTTCGTCATCTTGCCCTTCAGCGTCAAAGTTCCGTCCTTGAGCACCACACCCTGCTTCTTGACTTCAGGATACATCTCCGGGCCAGCCTCATAGTTCACGCGTACATTATTTAATAATATAGACTGGTTGGTGACGCTCACCTTGAACTGAGCCGTCTGACCTACTTTGTAATTCCAGTCCTGATGGTCAGGAACAACACTGACGTTGATAGCATGACCACGAATCTGAGCCACAGCAGGTAATACTGCGAGCAGAGTCGTCATTAGAAGTAACGCGAACGATTTTTTCATGAACCAATTGGTGTTTAGTGTAATATTTCGTTTGCAAAGTTAGCATTATTTTTCGAAAAACCATGATATTTTTTTAGCAAAGTCGCATACTTTATCCCCCTTTTGGCAAAAAAGTATCAAAATTAAACAAAAAAAGTCTATCGAATTTAAAAAAAATGCATTACCTTTGCATTCGATATCATGACAATAATTAATTTCATATTACTAACTAATAAACTAACGTATGAATCTAAATTGCAGTAAGAAGACTCTGCTGACAGGATTTTGTTCCATTTTCCTGTTAGGGTATTCGTCGCAAATGTATGCAGTTGGGGGCAATGCCCCACTACCTGCCGTACAGCAGACGAAGAAAATTACTGGTACCGTTAGCGATGCCATGGGTCCCGTTATCGGTGCGAGTGTAGTCATTAAGGGTACGTCAAACGGTGTTGCCACCGATTTTGACGGAAACTTCAGTCTTCAGGCCAACCCAGGCCAGACGCTAGTAATTTCCTACATCGGCTACCTCACGAAGGAAATCAAGGTTACCAGTGCAAACCGTTACGACATCACCCTCGAAGAGGACAAGAAGATGCTCGACGAAGTTGTTGTCGTTGGTTATGGTACGATGAAGAAGAGCGACATCTCTGGTGCATCAGTATCACTAGGTGAAAGTGCCGTAAAAGGTTCTATCATCACCTCACTTGACCAGTCTTTGCAGGGCCGCGCCGCCGGTGTGACCGCTGTCAGCACATCAGGTGCTCCTGGTTCTTCATCCAGTATCCGTGTACGTGGTACTGCTACCATTAATGCCAACGCTGAGCCGTTGTATGTAATTGATGGTGTGCCCATCCAAAGTGGAGGTAAGTCTGGTGCTGATTATGGTCTGGGCGACGCTCTGGGTAATGGTACAAACTCTACCATTTCTCCATTGTCAACTATCGATCCTTCCGACATCGTCAGCATGGAGATTCTGAAGGACGCCTCTGCCACCGCCATCTATGGTGCACAGGGTGCGAATGGTGTCGTATTGATTACCACTAAGCGTGGTAAGGCAGGTGATGCCAAGTTTAACTATAATGGTATGTTCGCCCTCAACCGTCAAACCAAACGTCTTGATCTGATGAATTTGCGCGAATATGCAGAATACTATAATTCTTATGCTGCTGTTGGTGAGGCAACTTACACGCCTGCACTCTCTGACCCCTCACTGTTAGGCAAGGGTACCAACTGGCAGGATGCCGTCTTCCAGACAGCTGTGCAGCACTCTCATCAGGTCAGTGCACAAGGTGGTTCCGACAAGGTACAGTACTACGTGAGTGGCAGCTTTATGGACCAGCAAGGTACCATTATCGGTTCCGAATTCAAGCGTCTGTCGTTCCGCTCCAACCTCGACGCTCAGTTGAAGAAGTGGTTGAAGATGAGTGTGAGCGTTACCTATTCTGACACGAAGGACGACCTGAAGCTGGCCGACTCTGACGAGGGTCTGATTGGTTATTCTCTGACAACGATTCCTTCAATACCTATTTATAATATAGACGGATCCTATTCTTCTGTATCACAGGAAGGTTACACCAACCCGAACCCCATTGCTATGGCAATGATGGACAATATCCTGCTGAAGCGTCAGAAACTGAATGGTAACGTATTCTTCGAGGTAACACCTATTGAGAATCTTGTATGGCACACTGAACTCGGTTTCGACCTCGGTTGGAATAGAGCAGAGACTTATGAGCCCATGGTTGACCTCGGTACTTGGAAGCGCGCCAGCAACGAGAGTCGCATCCAGAAGAACAGCAGCAAGTTCTGGCAGTTCAAGAACTACCTGACCTACAGCCGCACCTTCGGCAAGCACTCTGCAACCGCCATGGTTGGTCAGGAGTGCTGGGAGTCTAAGTACGACTATACATCTGTCTATAATACTGGATTGCCCTCTGATGCAGTACACAACCCCGCACTGGGTACTGGTACTCCACAGATTGGCGCAGGCTTCGGTAGCAGTTCCATGGCTTCGTTCTTTACCCGTTGGACTTATAGCTATGACAATCGTTACAATGCAACCTATACTTATCGTTACGATGGTAGCTCTAACTTCGGTCCAAACAAGCGTTGGGCTGGGTTCCACTCAGTTGCAGCCTCTTGGCGCTTCTCCAATGAGAAGTTCGTTGAGAGCTGGGCAGGCAAGTGGTTAAGCAATGGTAAACTCCGTGTTGGTTGGGGACAGACTGGTAACGCCTCTATCGGTGGTTACAAGTGGGGTTCTCCATTGTCACGTATGGAGACAGCACTGGGCATGAGCTATCGTCCTGCACAGATTGCCAACAAGGATATCAAATGGGAGAGCCAGGAACAGTGGAACATCGGTTTGGACCTCGGCTTCCTGAACGATCGCATCAATCTGACCATCGATTGGTATAACAAAGAGTCAAAGGACATGCTGATGCAGATGCAGTTGCCTTCTTATATGGGTACCAGCGGTAATGGTTCTTCTGCCCTTGCAGCACCTTGGGGTAACTTCGGACACATCCGCAACACTGGTGTTGAAATCGCTTTGAACACCCACCCCATCGTTGGTAAGTTCCAGTGGGATTCTGAAATCCAGTTCTCTATCAACAAGAACAAACTGGTAGCCCTCTCAGACGGATCTGATACAGGACAGCTGATTGGTTATGGACAGTGGACGGATGTTGTCAGCCGTACTTTGGTAGGCGAAAGCCTCTTCAATTTCTATGGCTATGTGACTGACGGTGTCTACACCTCTTTGGAAGACATCGAGAACTCACCCAAGCCAAGTGCTTATCCAACCAATGGTGTCTTCACCAAGAACTCTACCGTTTATGTAGGCGATATCAAGTATAAGGACCTGAACGGTGATGGTGTTATCGATGAAAACGACCGTACCAACATAGGTTCTCCACTGCCTAAGTGGACTTTCGGTTGGAACAACACATTCCGTTGGAATAACTTCGACCTGAATATCTTCATCAATGGTTCTGTAGGTAACAAGGTAGGTAACTATCTGAAGATGAAGATGACCCACATGAACTCCACATGGACCAACCAGCTCACTGATGTTAGAGACCGTGCTATCCTCGAACCGATTGATCCTAATAAGGACTACACTGGTGGTATCGACCGTGGCGACGGCCAGCTCATCTACAACTGGTATGATGATATTACTAACGTCAAGCTGAAGAACCCCGACACTTCGATGCCTCGTGCCTCTATAAATGACCCGAACGACAACGACCGTTGGAGCGACCGCTACATTGAGAACGGCAGCTATGTACGTCTGAAGAATATCTCGTTGGGATATACCTTCCCCAAGAAATGGATTACCAGATGCGGTCTGGAGAGTCTGCGTGTTTATGCCAACATTCAGAACCTGCTAACCATTACCGGTTATGATGGTTACGATCCTGAAATTGGTGCCTCTACACAGAGCGCTAACGTGTTGGGACTGGACAACGCCCGCTACCCATCTCCTACTACCTATTCATTCGGTCTTAATGTATCATTCTAAACCAATTAAAGACTTCAAATTATGAAATTATCAAATATCAAATACATGGCAGTTGCAACGTTGTTGGGATTCACCATGACATCTTGCTCAGATTTTCTGGACAGACCGAATGAAGACTCTTACAATATCGACAACTATTACAAGACTGACAACCAGTGCTACTCTGGTGTCAATTATCTGTACAACTCCCCTTGGTATGACTTCCAACGTGGATTCATCAAAGTGGGTGAGGTGTTATCTGGAAACTATTACTGGGGATCTTCTCCCTACCTTAACTTCTCTGTAAACGGTTCCGACCAGGACCTGGTGAACATGTCGTACTCTCTCTGGGCTGTTATTGGTCACGCCAATACTGTCTATGACAATTTGAAGGGCGCTAGCGCTTCACAGTCTGCTATCAACCAGTGTATGGGCGAATGTCTGACATGGAAAGCCTTTGCTTATTTCTTCTTGGTACGTTCTTTTGGTGATGTTCCCATCATCCATAATACGGCAGATGAGTTGAACTCTGGCGCTTATACCACTACTTTGAAGGTAAAGCGTGCTGATGTTTATGAGTATATCATCATGACACTGGAGAGAGCCATGAATCTTCTGATGAAGGAAGCTCCGCAGAAAGGTCGCATCGACTACTACGCTGCTGAGGCTCTGCTGGCAAAGGTTTATCTGACCAAGGCTGGTGTGACGGGATCACTTAATGCCTCTGACTTGGCCAAGGCTGCTGAGTATGCTAAGGACGTCATCGACAATTCAGGCCGTAAGCTGACAGAAAATTATGGTGACATCTGGAAACTGACAGAGGGCCTGGCTGACGAGAGTCTGATTGCTTGGCGCTGGACAGTCGGTTCTAACTGGACCAGCCAGAACACGCTGCAGAGTGACCTTGCCATCGAAGGAATGGACGAGTTCGGTGATGACTGGGGCGGCTGGAATGGTTGTTCTGTAGACTTACAGGAAGCCTTCGGTATTAAGTTGCTGGAGCAAATGCCGGATGCATGGTTAAATAATGTGGATACCCGTTTGAAGGCAACCATGTTTCTGCCGGGTTCTACCTACGACTACCTGTGGAAAGATCATGGCGGATACAACTATCTGAAATTCATCTATGACAATAGTTATAATGAAGCTGCTACTGGTACACTGCAGTCTCCAACTGGTGCTAACTGTGTGAAACACCTCTATGGTAACACTGCAGACCATATGGAGGCTATGAATATTGCTCCAGCTCGTATGTCGTACGCTCTGCCAACTCATATCCTTCGTCTGGCTGATGTCTACCTCATCTATGCTGAGGCTAAGCTGGGTGCCAGCCGTTCTACAAGCACCGATCCTGATGTCATTGCTGCCTTCGACGCTGTTCACAAGCGTGCTGTTCCTACGGCTAATGCATCTACCAGTGTTTCTTGGGAACAAATCTGGAAGGAACGCCGTTTGGAGTTTGCGATGGAGGGTGACCGCTGGTACGACTATGTTCGCGTAAGTTATTATGCCCCCGAATTCTGTGTAAATGAACTGACAGCTCAGAGACGTAATGCTTTCTGGGGACTGGATGCTCTTTATAAGGCCTACCATGAGAGTGGCACTTGGAGTGTTGATGCTTCTAAGCAGGGTTATGACGGCTCTGTAGCCGCTCCTAATGTGAACGTGATGTTGCGTAAAGACTCAGAAGTCAGCAACATCGGATATTTTGCTTTGCCAATGTCTGCTGAAGATGTGCTCTTCAACCCGAACCTCGGTTCGAATGTTGAAGGTGTTCACGTGGATGTACGTTCTACCTATAGTTACTAAATAATGCATAATAAATGATTAAAGTTATGAATAAGATCAATCAATATACAAAAGGGCTCTTTTTCGCAGCACTTGCTGTGGCAGGACTGACATTGACATCCTGTAAGGATCAGCCCGATGCATACAAGGTAGCTGACGGCACACCGTCCATCAATTACGTGCGCTGCCTGTCAACCGAAATCACCAGCACTCGCGACGCTGCCGATATGCACTACACCATAGGAGAACTGGTGGAAAGTGCATCACCACAGAGCACCTTGTGCTTGGTGGGTGAGAACCTGCGCAGTGTCTATGAGCTTTACTTCAATGACTGTAAGGCTATCCTGAATACCAGTTACATTACTGACAATACGCTCATCGTAGATGTACCTAAGAGCGTACCCAAGCTGGTGACCAATAAGATTTATTTGGTAACGCGTGATGGTGCTACCGTAGAGTATAAATTCAGCGTGGAAATACCTGCTCCTAACATTTCAGAAATGTCGTGTGAGTATGCATCCATTGGTGATCGTGTAACCTTCACTGGCGACTATTTCGTAAACTATGAAGCCAGACCCTTGGAGGTTTTCTTTACAGATGCTGGCGGTAACAAGATTCCTGCACAGATCAACAGTATTGCTGATGACTATTCTTCTGTAGAGGTAACGATTCCAGAGGGTGCTGATGTTGGTCCGGTTTACATGAGCTCTATTTATGGTTCATCCACTTCTGCCTTCTATTATCAGGACGATCGTGGCTTATTGTTCGACTTCGATAATGGTCGTGACGTACAGGGCTGGCACAAATCAGCATATGCTATCGGTTCCGAAGGCGGTATCAAGGGCAACTACTATCAACTTGGTGATGGTTCTGCCACGATGTCAGAAGATGGTGGTTGGGATGACAGCAATTTCTCCTTCGAGTATTGGTGCGGTGACTGGAATACTCCGCAGACATACCCAGATCCACAGGGTATCCGCTTGTTCGATATCGATGGGGTTGACTTGTCGAAACCAGAAAAGATGTTACTTAAATTTGAGATGTGTATCCCGTCCAGCAATGCTTGGAAGGCAGGTGCCATGCAGATTATTTTCGCTCCGACAGACTATGTGACATTGAGCGGTAATACCCCTGATACTTATGGTGAAGATGTGAAAGGTGCCAATAACATATTCTTCCGTGGACCCGGTGCTTCTGACTGGGATAAGGATGAGTATTTCTCAAAGAAGGAGCCTCTGCCACGTGCTCTTTATCGTCCATGGACTACCACCGGTTCTTATGATACAGGTGGCAAGTGGGTTACAGTTACCATTCCTATTGCATCTAGTTTCGTCTATGCTTTCGACGGTTCCGGTCTGACCTTCAACCTGAAAGAGAGAGATTTTGCTAGTCTGACAATGTTCATCGTTGGTGGTGGTGTCAACGGTACTGAATGTCAGCCTATCATCAAGATTGACAATATCCGTGTAATTCCGAACAAATAATAAAGTATACAGATATGAAAAAGATTAAGAATATATTCGCCTTGTTAGTGGTAGCCCTTGTCGGGCTATCCCTAACAGCGTGCAGCAGCAACGATCTGGACACCAACCAGTATAAGGACGGTATCAGTCTCAATGCTTTCGGTCCCAACCCGGTGATGCGTGGTGGACAGCTGCGCTTCGTAGGTAGCAATCTCGACCAAATTGCCAGCATACAAATTCCTGGCGTATCACCCATTACTAACTATGAAACCATCAAGTCTGGCGTTCCCAGCGAGATTCGTGTAACGGTCCCCAAAGATGGTCCTACAGTGGGTAAAGTTATTTTGACCACCAAGGACAATCAGACCCTCAGTACCAAAAATGACCTTTCATACATCGAAGGCATTGAGATTACAGGTTTCACTCCAGCTTCGGCTATGCCTGGTGATGTCATTAAGATTGAGGGTGACTATCTGAACCTCATCTACTCTATGGCTTTTGCTGATGGTGTTCTAGTATCCAACTCTGATTTTGTTTCACAGGATCGCTACTACATTGAAGTAAAGGTTCCTGAGGAGGCTCAGACTGGTAAGCTCGAGTTCTACACAGCCGATCTGACCATCCAGCGTACTGCAGAGGAAGAGGAAGAATTAGAATATCAGACTATCGTTAGTGAAGAAGCCCTCGAGGTAGGTGTTCCTTCCATCACCTCTCTGACTGGTCGTAACACAGCTGAAGCTCTAGGCAACATCACAGCTAAGGCTGGTGAGACCATCACTATTGCTGGTACCTACTTTAATGTTGTAGCCGACGTAACTATCGGTGGTGTCAGTGCAGCCGACCTGAAGATTGCCAACGACGGCAAGGGTATTACCTTCACGCTGCCTGCAGAGGCTCCTGATGGCGACATCGTCATCGTTTGTAAGTCTGAAGTTGAGGTTCCTGTTGGAACATTAACCACTGTTAAACCGACTGAAGGTGTTGCTGCTCCGAATCCCGTAAAGGCTGGTCAGGCTCTGACCATAACTGGTAAGGACATGGATATCGTAACAGCTGTTCTGTTCGACAACGCTAATGAAGTTACAGGTGAAAACATAACCGTTGCAGCTGACAAGGTGGTTGTTAAAGAAGTTCCTGACAAAGCTATTGAAGGAAACTTGAAGTTGAAGATGGCTAACGGTCTTACTGTGGAGGTTCCCTTCACTTTAGTGAAACCTACTGTTACAGCTTATAATCCCAACCCCTCCAGCGCTGGTAGTGCTCTAACTATTCAGGGTACAGACCTCGACCTAGTGAAGACCGTTCAGTTCGGCGAAGGCTCTGACGTTGTTGAAGTGAAAGATGCTACGGCAGAGAGCATTACGCTGACTATTCCTATGAATGCCAAATCTGGTGCTCCCATTTTCACTCTTGCTAATGGAAAGACTGTAGAAAATGCTCCTGAGATTACCGTCAACGAGGCATTGTTCTGCTACATTACAGAATTACCTGGTGAAGAGACTGAGCTGAAGGCAGGTGAGTCAATGACTGTTCCTGTAGCCAATGGAGACAAACTAACCGGTGTTGAGATTAACGGTGCGGCTTGCCAGTTCGTGCTCACAAACGACAACCAGCTGATTATCGGTATTCCCATCAAAGCCAAGAAGGGGGCAAAGGTTCGTCTGATTTCTTCTAATGGTGAGATTACCTATACCATCGACTTCATCCCCAATACTGAGGTAACCACTGTATTGTGGACAGGTACTGCCGTTGCCGACGACTGGGGCAACCAGCCATACGTACTCTCTGATGCTGGTCAGGAATTGAAGGATGCCGGTGTCGTCGTAGGCGACATCATCAGCTTCCACATCTCACCGATGTCTTCCGACTGGAAGTTGCAGATTATCGAAGGCCACTGGGGACCCACCTACGCCAGCATTTGCAGCTTCGGCAATGATACGGAAGGTGGCAAGTTCACCGAGTATGATCTTGAAGCCAACAAGGGATACTTCAACCTTGAAGTAACTCAAGAGATGCTCGATGCAGCATTCACCCAGCAATGGTGGGGCGGTGTCTTCGTACTCAATGGCGACAACGTTGTCGTTGACAAGATTACCACTACTCACTATGAGTCTGTAGAGGAAACTCTTTGGGAAGGTGAAGCCATTGCAGACGATTGGGGCAATCAGCCTTACCTGCTCTCTGATGCAGGTATCGAATTAGCCGCTATCGAAGCAAAGGCAGGTCAGACCATTTACTTCTACTTCACCCCTCTGGAGGATGCCTGGAAAGTTCAAATCTATGAAGGTCACTGGGGACCCACCTACGCCAGCATTTGCAGCTTTGGCAACGACACCGAAGGTGGTAAGTTCACAGAATATGATCTTACAGGCAACAAGGGCAAGTATGGACTTGTACTGACTCAGGAGATGCTCAATGCAGCATTCACTCAGCAGTGGTGGGGCGGCACATTCCTCTTGAATGGCGACAACATCAAGTGCACAAAGATTACCATCGAATAATAAAACACTATTTTGATTATGAAACTGAATAAGATATTTAATACACTGTCTCTTGCAGCTGTGGCGCTTATCGCCACAGCCTGCCAGGACACGGATGCTCAATATGAGATTCCGGTAGTGGGGGCACCAGAGTATGTCTCTATCACCCCCAATGAGAGTGGCGTGATGCTCTTTGGAGACAAGGTCATCAAGGTGAAGTTTGACAAGAAAGTCAACTTCATGACAAAAAATACCAACAAGATTACACTGAATGGTGTGCCCGTGAAGAAGGCTTTGGTATTGGGTGCAGACTCTGTGCTGACCATCTATGCCGACGTATCTTTCAGCAAAACGCAGAATCTCATTATTCCTGCAGGACTTATTACGGGTTCTCAGGGTGATGCTTATAATAAGGATATCAATGTAACCTGGACTGTCAAGGACCTGCCCTCGAACAAAGCTACTGAAATGACTCAGAAGTTGGGATGGGGATGGAACTTGGGTAACCACTTCGATACCAGTAATATGAATTACGGCTATTGGGACGGTGTTGAGTCAGCAGATATTGCTCCCTTTGAGAAGCTGGTTGCTGCTGGTGCCAAGACGGTACGTATCCCTGTAACATGGACCATCCATATGGATGAGAACAATGTGATAGATGCTGCTTACCTTGATGAGGTGAAAGGTGTTGTGGACAAAGCTATTGCTGCTGGTCTGAATGTCATTCTGAATACGCATCACGACTCTTTCGAGACAGAAATTGGCAATGCTGCTTTGGTTCCTGCTACAGCAGAGAAATATGAAGCTCTGATTACTACCCTTTGGACACAGATTGCAACAAAATTTGCTAACTATGGCGATCAGTTAATATTTGAAACCTTTAATGAGGTACATGCCGGTGATGACTGGAGTACAGGTTCGGATGCCCAGTTCGCTATGCTGAACAACTGGAATCAGATTGCGATTAATGCCATCCGTAGCACGGGCGGTAACAATGCTACCCGCTGGATTGGCATCAGCGGTTATGCAGCCAATATCGATCTGACGATTGCTCATCTGACGATTCCTGCTGATGACCATGTCATGGTAGGTGTCCACTGCTACGACCCCTATGCTTTCTGTCTGCATCCAATGAATGATGATGGCTCTGCGGCTGTTAATAGTTGGGGACATAATGCAGACGCCAAGAAGTCTGTATCTGGTGCTAATGAGGAGTATATCATCGCTCAGCTTTACAAGCTGCGTACTGCCTATATTGAAAAGGGTATTCCTTGCTATCTGGGCGAGTATGGATGTGTATGGCAGAGTACAGAGAGTGCCAATGCCTTCCGTAAGTATTATCTGGAGTTCTACTGTCGTGCAGCCCACTTGGCCGGTATCCCAATGTTTGTATGGGATAATAACGTAAAGACCAGCGGGAACGAGGCTAATGGTTATATTGACCATGCCAATGGTGCTTGGTTGAATGATAGTGAAACCGTTGTTCCCATGATGGTCAAGGCATGTACGGATAACTCTTACTATGACTTTGACACGATCTGGACGCACTCACCTGCTGCAGAATAAATCATTTTAAAGCAATCACATAAAGAGAAGGCAGGCCTGCATGAGTGTCTGCCTTCTTTTGTAAAAGAGATGATTATGAAGAAGACTTTGATAATAGCCACAGTAGCATTCTTAATGGCTGCTTGTGGCAATAAAGGACATAAGGCTGACGACCCGCTGTCAGCCAGCGGGCGCACTCAGCGTACAGAGAACCTGCTGACCAATCTGAGACTGACGAGCGACAGCACAGTATATCTATTCGGACATCACGATGCCACCGTATATGGCATTGGCTGGGAGGCAGACTATAGCAACGACTCAACCATACACCTACGCTCTGACGTCAAGAGCGTCTGCAACGACCACCCTGCCCTACTGAGCTTCGACCTCGGACATATCGAGTTGGGTGATGAGCGTAACCTCGACGGAGTACCTTTCGAGCGTATTCGCAAGGAGATCATTGCTCACTACGACCGCGGGGGCATGGTGACCCTCTCGTGGCATCTCGACAATCCGCTGAGTGGAGGTTCCTCTTGGGTGGCCGACTCGCTGAAGGATGTTGAGACCCGCACCGTAGCTGCCGTCTTGGAAGGCGGCGAGAAACACGAGCTCTTCCTGACTTGGATTGATCGTGTAGCCGATTTCCTCAATTCCTTAGAGACACCTTATGGTGTGAAGGTTCCCGTGCTTTTCCGTCCTTGGCACGAGCATACGGGTTCTTGGTTCTGGTGGGGACAGGCTCATTGCACTGCCGACCAATACAAGGCCCTTTGGCAGATGACCATCCAGCGTCTGAAAGAGCGCGAGGTAGTCAATGCCCTTTATGCCTATTCTCCTGGCACCGAGCCTGATGGTGACGAGGCTAAGTATCTGGAGCGCTATCCCGGCGATGACATCATCGACCTCATGGGCCTCGACTGCTATTGCTTTGCTCCTGATGCCGACACCGTAAAGATAGCCGAATATGCAGCCCTGCTCGACCGCAATCTGGAGATGGTGTGCCGAGTAGCTAAACAACACCAGAAGGCTGCAGCACTCACCGAGACCGGCTACGAATGTATCAAGACACCCGACTGGTGGACCACTACACTGGCTCCCGTTTTGGCCAAGCATCCTATCTGCTACGTGTTGGTATGGCGTAACGCCCACAACCGACAGAATCATTTCTTTGCACCCTATCCTGGCCAGCAGT
Source organism: Prevotella sp. (assembly GCA_015060535.1). Classification (GTDB taxonomy): domain Bacteria; phylum Bacteroidota; class Bacteroidia; order Bacteroidales; family Bacteroidaceae; genus Prevotella. Next base: position 69,160 of record SUYH01000005.1, on the reverse strand, counting down.
CAGTCTCAGACTTCGTCCACTTCTACAACGATCCTAAGACGCTCTTCCTACGCGACGTCAACGGATTGTATCTATAAAAAAAGGTAAAAAAACGTGCGTATAAAGAAACTAAAATTACTCATTGCGACAGCAATGGCGATGCTGATGACGGGCAACATGACGGCAGCCATACCGACCGAACCTGTCACCGCTCAGACCGACGCTGCCAAGAAACTGTACAGCTATTTTGTCGAGCAGTATGGACAGAAGACCATCTCCAGCGTGATGGCTGATGTCAACTGGAACAACACGATTGCTGGAAAAGTTTATAAGCTGACAGGCAAGTATCCTGCCATGAACTGCTACGACTTCATCCATATCTACGTGCCCAATCAGGGCAGCAATGGCTGGATCAACTACTCGGACATCACCCCCGTCACTGAGTGGCATAATGCTGGCGGCATCGTACAGTTGATGTGGCACTTCAACGTTCCCTTGACGGAAACTACCGAGGTAAAGGCTGATGGTTCTGGCGTTACCTGTACACCCAGCGAGACCACCTTCAAGGCATCTAACGCACTGGCGAGCGGCACATGGGAGAACAAGTGGTTCTACGAGCAGATGGACAAGGTCATTGCCGTCGTTCTGAAACTGCAGGAGGCTGGTATCGCCGCTACATGGCGCCCCTTCCATGAGGCTGCGGGCAATGCTACACTCAAGTCAGGTGCCTCGTGGGGCAAGTCATGGTTCTGGTGGGGCTACGATGGTGCCGACACCTTTAAGAAGCTGTGGATTGCCATGTACGACTACTTCCAGCAGAAGGGTGTTCAGAACCTCATCTGGATATGGACCACACAGAACTACAACGGTGACAGCAGCAGCTATAACCAGGACACCGACTGGTATCCTGGCGACCAGTATTGCGATATGGTGGCCCGCGACCTCTACGGCTACGATGCCGACAAGAATCTGCAGGAGTTCACTGAGATTCAGACCGCCTACCCCAACAAAATGGTTGTATTGGGCGAGTGTGGCAAGGGCGACAGTGGCGAGCAAGGCAAGATGAGCGACTGCTGGACCAAAGGTGCCAAGTGGGGACATTTCATGGTGTGGTATCAGAGTGGACAAGGCTCTACCGACACCATGTGCAGTGATACGTGGTGGAAGGATGCCATGAGTTCTTCTAACGTCATCACCCGCGACCAGCTGCCCAATCTGGATCCCAGTAAGGTAGAGTTTGAGAGTGCCACTCAGGCCGTCAAGAACATGGGAGTGGGTTGGAATCTGGGTAACACCTTAGAAGCTTACCGCCAGACGGAGACCGACATGACCAAAGCCGCCTACTGGGGGCAGCAGGATGTCACCTCCGAGACCTGCTGGGGACAGTATGTCACCAAGCCCGAACTGCTCAAGATGTTCAAGGACGCTGGCTATGGTGCCATCCGCGTTCCCGTCACATGGTTTAACCACACCGACATCGATGGCAACATTGATGCAGCCTGGATGAAACGTGTCCACGAGGTAGTCGACTACGTCATCAGTCAGGGCATGTACTGTATCATCAACGTCCATCACGACACAGGTGCCGACGGCGACAGCTTCAAATCGTGGATCAAGGCCGATGCGACCAGCTACACCAACAACAAGACCCGCTACGAGAACATCTGGAACCAGATTGCTACTGAGTTCAAGGACTATGGCGAGAAACTGCTTTTCGAGGGCTATAACGAGATGCTCGACAGTTACAACTCGTGGAACTATGCCTCATCGAATACCAGTAGCGGTTACAGTGCCGCAGAGGCTCTCAAATCGTACAATGCCATCAACAACTATGCCCAGAGCTTCGTCAATGTGGTACGTGCTACTGGTGGCAACAACGCTGCGCGCAACCTGATTGTCAACACCTACGCTGCCAGCCATGGTTACGGCACTTGGAGCACACATCTGGCGGAGGTGCTGACCAAGATGAAGAAGCCCTCAGACGAGAACAGCCACCTCATCTTTGAAGTTCACACCTATCCTAACATCGAGAACCTGACCTCGGCCAAGACGGAAATTGACAATATGATCAGCGGACTGAACACGAACATAGTGGAGCGGCTTGGCTGTCCCGTCATCATCGGCGAATGGGGCACGAGCAATGTTGACAAAGGAGTCGGCAAGACTGACTACGACGTACGTCGCAGCGATATGCTGGAGTTTGTCGACTACTTCATCAAACAGACCAAGGCCACCGGTATCGGTACGTTCTATTGGATGGGACTCTCCGATGGCTTATCTCGCACGTTCCCAGCCTTCACGCAGGCCGACTTGGCACAGAAGATGCTGCAGGCCTGGTACGGTTCCGACTACAACCCCACCCTGCCCACGAAGGATTCCTACAGTGATGCCACGATATCATGCACCGTCAACTATACCGATCAGTATGGTGAGTTCAATCTCGTACAAGGCATTAATGCTGCAGACTACCAGTATCTGCGTCTGGAGCTGGGTTCTGCCCCTGCTGCCAACAGTCTGCAGTTCAAGATTTATGGCGACACAGATACAGATAAGGTGGAAGCGATTACCAACAAGAACAAGAACCTTCAGCTCGCAGGTTTAGGCAACATCACACGCATCACCCTGCAACTCCTCAGCAGTGCTCCCTCCAGCGCGAAGATCAACAAGGTCTATCTCGTCAAGAAGGACGGTAGCAAGGAGATTGCCGAGCCTAGTGTCTTCTGGGGATGCACCATATCCGACGTTGAAGTTGTTACGGGAATCCAGAATGTGACCTACAAGCCTGCCGACAACGATGCCGCTATCTACAACCTTAGCGGTCAGCGTGTCACATCGCCCACACGTGGCATCTATATCCGTAACGGCAAGAAAGTCATCATCAAATAACTTGGCGACCGACGCGCTGCTTAGTTGCAAAATAAGAAGAGGATTGACGCTATTTATGAGTCAATCCTCTTTTACTATGAATCCATCACTTGAAATGTGAAAGTAACTTCAATATAAGTTTGAGATGATATCAATTATGCTCTGTATTTTTGTCTTCCATAAGTTCTAATGTTATAAGATTTCTCTTGCAATCCACGCACAGGCCTCAGCGTCGGCCAGTGCGTGGTGGTGATTCTCCAAGTGGTAGCCACAATATTCTGATACAGTATGCAACTGATGGTTGGGCAATTGTGGGAAAGCACGACGAGAGGCGACACAGGTACAGAAGAACGGGTAGTCAGGGTAGTCCATCTGGTACACGCGGAAGACGGCCTTCAGGCAACTTTCGTCGAAAGCTTTATTGTGGGCCACTAACGGCAAGCCCTCAATCAGCGGTTCTATCTGCGCCCAGACATCAGGGAACACAGGGGCATCGTCGGTATCGTCACAGCACAGTCCATGCACTTGGCTGCACCAGTAATTATAATAGTTCGGCTCAGGTTGAATAAGCGAATAGAAACTATCCACAAACTCTCCATCCCTTACTATCACCACACCAACACTACAAACTGAGCTGCGCTCGTTGTTGGCTGTCTCAAAATCTATCGCTGCAAAGTCTTTCATTTGTCTTGACTGTATTTGTTCCACATCCAAGGATGATGCGCTCCTTAAGTTGCTGGTTGTCTATCAACAAATTGCTGACAGAGATAGTATTGAGCAGCCAACTACGAAGTGAGCCTTTCTTGATTTCATCAGCATTGGCGATGTAATAATGGTAGCCGCCCTTTCGTTCACACTCATTGATGAGTCCGAACATTTCTTCAGCTGCAATACGCCATTTGTGGAATGTGCGGAGTGCCAGTTCCACACCTTCGCTCATATCGTTGTCGAGCCACTTCTCGTTGATTTCCTCAAAAGTGATGCGGCGAGCCTTGTAGATGGTTTCTACAAGCCAAACATACTTATTCAACAGGTTCTTAGCCATAATTCTGTTCTATTGTTGACTGCAAAGATAGTAAAAACATGCGAATAATTGAGGCACAAGTTGGAAAAATTAATCCTTTTTTATGTGCACCTGCACTTGATGAAGAGTCGTCCGGAGGGTACACAAGGGAGCGGATAGAAGACACATCTATGAAAGTTTGCAATTTTTATCGAAATGTCATAATTCGCTCTAACATACAGATTATTAATGCGTTAAATGCTATGACATTGAATTCCAAAATGTCATAATTCCTATGCTTTTTGAGCTGCTTTCTGCAAAAGTCTGCTTCAGACAGCTGCAAGGGATATAGTCTCTAAAAGTAAAACAACTTGTTTTACTTTATTAAAGGCATACTAATAAACGGAAGAGATGGCATCTACGAGAGTAAAACAACTTGTTTTACTTGTTAACAACCTAGGACAGGCCATCTACTTAGTGAATAAATAGACAATTATGAATAGTCGCCTAACATAATTATAGCACTATTCATAAGATATTAGACGGTACTTATTAATAAAAAAAGGTAAAAAATAGGGCGTTTCGTTCGTTATATGGATGAAAATGATTATCTTTGCACATTATTTACAACATCTAACATCTGAACGATATGAAGATTTCGCACATTGAGCATCTGGGCATCGCCGTCCAGAGCATCGAAGAAAGCCTGCCGTTCTTCACTGACGTGCTGGGCTTGGAGTGTTATGCAACGGAAGTAGTTGAAGACCAGAAGGTGAAGACAGCCTTCCTGAAGTGTGGAGAGGTGAAGCTGGAGCTCTTGGAGCCCACATCACCCGAGAGCACCATCCAGAAGTGGCTTGATAAGGGCAACAAGGGTGTTCACCATGTAGCTTTCTGCATCGAGGACGGTGTAGCCAATGCGCTGGCTGAGGTTAGTGCTAAGGGTGTCCGTCTGATTGACGAGAAGCCTCGCAAGGGTGCTGAGCAGCTGAACATCGCCTTCCTGCATCCGAAATCAACCTGTGGAATTCTGACGGAGCTCTGCGAGCATCCTGAATAAATTGATAATTGACAATTGAAAATTGATAATAAAACAATGAGCAAGCAATTAGAGAAAATCAAACAACTCATCGAGAAGCGTGAACAGGCTCGTCTCGGTGGTGGTGAGAAAGCCATACAGAAGCAGCATGAGAAGGGCAAGTATACTGCCCGCGAACGCGTAGAGATGCTGCTCGACAAGGGTTCTTTCGAGGAATACGACATGTTTAAGGAGCACCGTTGCCACAACTTCGGCATGGAGAAGAAGCAGTTCTTGGGTGATGGTGTGGTAGCTGGTAGCGGTACGATCGACGGCCGTCTGGTATTCATCTTCGCACAGGACTTCACCGTTCATGCCGGTTCTCTTTCAGAAACCATGAGCCAGAAGATCTGCAAGGTGATGGATATGGCCATGAAGATGGGTGCTCCCGTGATTGGTATCAACGACTCGGGTGGTGCACGTATCCAGGAAGGTATCAACGCGCTGGCCGGTTATGCAGAGATCTTCGAGCGTAACATCCTGGCTTCAGGTGTGATTCCCCAGATCAGCGGTATCTTCGGTCCCTGCGCCGGTGGTGCTGTGTACTCCCCTGCCCTCACCGACTTCACGCTGATGATGGAAGGTACGTCATACATGTTCCTCACCGGTCCTAAGGTGGTAAAGACCGTTACTGGCGAGGACATCGACCAGGAGCATCTGGGTGGTGCTTCGGTTCACGCCTCTAAGTCGGGTGTTACCCACTTCACCGCTAAGACGGAGGAAGAGGCTGTCGAGATGCTGAAGACCCTGTTAAGCTATATTCCTTCCAACAACATGGAGCTGGCTCCTCGCAAGAAGTGCTCCGACCCCATCGACCGTCTGGAGGATTCGCTCAACGAGATTATCCCCGAGAACCCCAACGAGGCATACGATATGTACAAGGTCATCACGGCTATCACCGACGACAACGAGTTCTTCGAGGTACAGCCTAAGTTCGCCAAGAACATCATCGTAGGTTTTGCCCGTTTCAACGGTCAGAGCGTAGGTATCGTTGCCAACCAGCCCTCTTGCTATGCTGGTGTGCTCGATGTTAACGCTTCTCGTAAGGGTGCCCGTTTCGTACGTTTCTGCGATGCTTTCAATATTCCTATCGTATCGCTCGTCGACGTTCCCGGATTCCTGCCCGGTACCGGTCAGGAGTACAACGCAGTCATCTTGCACGGTGCCCAGCTGCTCTATGCTTATGGTGAGGCTACAGTGCCCAAGATTACCGTTACCCTGCGTAAGTCGTATGGTGGTTCACACATCGTGATGGGTTCTAAGCAGCTCCACACCGACCTGAACTATGCATGGCCCTCAGCCGAGATTGCTGTGATGGGTGCATCGGGTGCTGCTGCAGTGCTCTACGCTAAGGAAGCTAAGGCTAAGAAGGAAGCTGGTGAGGACGTTAAGGCCTTCATCGCTGAGAAGGAGGAAGAGTATAACGAGCTCTTCGCCAACCCCTATCAGGCTGCCAAGTACGGCTATATCGACGATGTCATCGAGCCTCGCAACACGCGTTTCCGCATCTGTCGCGCTCTGGCTCAGTTGGCTACTAAGCGTGATGCTCTGCCCGCCAAGAAGCACGGTAACATTCCTATGTAATTGACAATTGATAATTGAAAATTGACAATTATGAAGAACGAAGTTTATGCAGCCATTGCGATGGCACTTTACGAGTTCAAGGGCAACAACGTCCACGACAAGGAGCCCGGCATCATTACGATTGCCGAGAAGCAAACCCAGTGGAATGGTTACGCCCTCACAATGACAGAACATCCATAAAACAGACAGAGCATGAAGAAAGAATATAAGTACACCATCAATGGCAACCAGTATGAGGTAGCCATCGGTGATATCGTAGAAAACCAAGTTGTCGTCATCGTGAATGGCGAAGAGTACAAGGTAGAATGGGAGCCCGAGGCTGAACCCGAGAAGAAGAAGGTTGTGCTGGGCAAGCCCAAGACTGAGGCCGCTGAGAGCAGCGCTCCTGCTGCCTCTGCCAACGTCAACACCAACAATGCCGTCAAGTCACCGCTGCCTGGCACCATCACCTCCGTTGAGGTGAGTGTCGGTGACGAGGTGAAGGCTGGCGACACGCTGGTCGTGCTGGAAGCCATGAAGATGGCCAACAACATCGAAGCCGAGAAGGACGGTAAGGTTACCGCCGTCTTGGTTCAGGCCGGCCAGAGTGTCATGGAAGACGATGCACTCGTGGTGATTGAGTAGAATTAAAAAATTAAAGAATTTAAGAATTTAAAAAACCGCTCAGGATATAATCTTGAGCGGTTTTTTTATAATGTGTTCCCCTCTTTGGGGAAAATCACTGTGGGCTTAAACTGCTTCGCCTCCTCGAAGTCCATCAGGGCGTACGAGATGATGATAATGGTGTCGCCCACCTGCACCCTGCGCGCAGCAGCACCGTTCAGACAGATGCAGCCCGAACCGCGCTCACCCTTGATGATATACGTCTCGAAACGCTCACCATTATTGTTGTCGAGCACCTGCACCTTCTCGCCGGCAATCATATTGGCCGCATCCATCAAGTCCTCGTCGATAGTAATGCTCCCCATGTAGTTCAGGTTAGCCTCCGTCACTGTCACGCAATGCAGCTTCGATTTCAAAACTTCTATCATCATGATTCCTTATATTTGATATGGTCAATTAAACGTATGGGCGTCTTACCGCAATATACGGTGATGCAACCCACCACATAGGGTGTGTCGTCCCAGTTCTCAATATTCTGCAGCGTGTTGCCGTCGACGATTGAGAAATACTCTACGTCCAACCCCTCTACCGCATTGATATCGCTGACCACCTTGTCGTGCGTCTCCTTCACCGTATGCTTCTTGGCATAAGTCACGCTCGCCTTCAGTGCCTTGTAGATATTGGGCGCAATGGCACGCTCATCGGCTGCCAGCAGCGTGTTGCGCGAGCTCTTGGCCAGTCCGTCCTTATCGCGAACGATGTCACACTCTACAATCTGCACCTGCAGTCCCAAGTGGCGCACCATCTGCTTCACGACGGCTATCTGCTGCCAGTCTTTCTCACCGAAGTAAGCCCTTGTAGGCTTCACGATATAGAACAGTCGGCTCACCACCTGGCATACGCCATTGAAGTGGCCGGGACGATGTGCGCCCTCCATCACGGTCGATACAGGCGGATATTCAAACTGTCGCTTGTCGGGGGTAGGATACATTTCCTCCACCGATGGCGCCAGCACGTAGTCTGCACCACACTCGTCCAGCAGCTGACAGTCAGCGTCCAGCGTACGTGGATAGTTCTTCAGGTCGTTCTTGTCGTTAAACTGCGTCGGATTGACAAACACCGAAACCACCGTTATCCCGTTCTCCTTCACGCTACGACGTACCAGCGATGCATGTCCTTCATGCAGTGCGCCCATCGTAGGTACCAGACCAATCTCTTTTCCCTGCTTGCGATCTTCAAAAAGCTGGTTCTGAAGATCCACAATCTTATTAAATACTTTCATCAATTTTCTATCTATTAACCCTATAGGTCATCGTTTTGCGGGTGCAAAATAACAACATTTTTAGCAAATAAGGAAAAAATATCATAAAAATATGCCAAAATAGGGGCTAAAAATCCTTAAAAGTGCACGTTTCTTCGGATTTGTGAATTATTTTTCGTAACTTTGCAAAGGATTAATAGCACCAATATGGCAAAAAAGATTCTGTTCATCAACCAGGAGATCGTTCCTTACGTTCCCGATACCGAGCTCTCGCTCATGGGTAAAGCTCTCCCGCAGGCTATGCTGGAGAATGGTCACGAGATTCGTACGTTCATGCCCAAATGGGGTACCATCAACGAGCGTCGCGGCCAACTTCACGAGGTCATTCGTCTGTCTGGTATGAACCTGATTATCGACGATACTGATCACCCTCTGATCATCAAGGTAGCCTCTATTGCGCAGACGCGCATCCAAGTTTATTTCATTGATAATGACGACTATTTCTCGAAGCGCCACATGACGGCCGACGAGACGGGTCAAGAGTATGCCGACAACGGTGAACGCGCCATTTTCTTTGCGCGTGGTGTGCTGGAGACGGTGAAGAAGCTCCGCTGGGTTCCCGACATCATCCACGTTCAGGGCTGGATGGGTGCCGTAGTGCCTCTCTACATTAAGACCGCCTACAACGAGGAGCCCTCGTTTGCCAATACCAAGGTCGTCACCTCGCTGTTCACCAACACGCTGAAGTCCGATCTGGGCAGCAATTTCAAGCAGTGCGTTGAGTTCCGCGATGCTAAGTCTTCGCTGCTGAAGAAGTACAACGACAACTTCGATTTCGTCGAGCTAGGTAAGCTGGCCATCGACTATAGCGATGGTGTCATCGCTGCCAACAAGAGCGCCAACAAGGAGCTGTTCCAGTATGCCAAGGATGCCAACATCCCCACCCTCGCCTATCCCGGTGAGGACTTCAAGGACGCATACGAAGATTTTTACGAGAAGATATAAACAAGAGTAGTATTTCAAGGATAATATCATTAAGACTAAGCAACTTCAAAGATGAGAAAAATAATCATCGCAGTGATTGCGCTGTTCATTGTAGCCATCACTTCATGCAGTGACAGCACCGACCGCATTGGTAACACGCTGACCACTCCTGCCGACAAGTTCGACGTCACGACCGACACTTTTGTCGTTTCCACACGCTCCATCAAGGCCGACTCCGTGCTGTCGCGCAGCGTATACAGCTATATTGGCCGCCTGAAGGATCCCGAGACCGGAACCTACATTACCAGCGACTTCATGACGCAGTTCCACATTCTGGAGAAACAAGCTTCTAAGATTTTCCCCGACAAGCAGACCATTGCCAACCAGAGCGGCAAGTTCGAGCCCATCTGCGACTCCTGCTTCGTGCGCGTCGTTGTCAACAGCTATCAGGGCGACTCTTTGGCCGCTATGCACCTCACTATGCGCGAGCTCATCAAGCCTATTGAGGAGAGCGGCACCTATTACACCAATTTCGACCCCGCAACGAAAGGCTATCTACGCACTGATAATAATGCTATTCGTCAGGATGCCGTCTATTCGATGGTCGACCTCACCAAGAGCGACAGTCTGCGCAACATCCATAACATTCGGGGCTACTACGAGAACTTCGAGATCCGTCTGAACGACCCCTATACCTCTCGCGATGGTGAGCTCTATAACAACTACGGCACATACATCATGCAGCAGTACTATGCCCACCCAGAGTATTTCAAGAACTCGCAGGCCTTCACCCGCAATGTGTGTCCCGGTTTCTACTTCCAGATTCGCGATGGTCTGGGTGTCATGACTGAGGTGGCCTACGTTCAGGTTCTGGTCTATTACCACTACGAGATTGGCGACTTGCTGTATGTCGAATCTGCTTCGTTCAACTCCTCCGAAGAGGTGCTCCAGACCACCCATATATCCAACAACAAGGAAGGCATCGACAAACTCGTAGCCGACAACGAGTGCACCTATCTGAAGACGCCCGCCGGCATCTATACCGAGGTGACGCTCCCCGTCGAGCAGATCAAGCTGAACCACGAGAACGACACCATCACGTCGGCCCGCATCGTGTTCCACCGCATGAACGACAAGAGCCGCTGGAGCGACATCATCCTCGAGGAACCCACCAGTGTCCTCATGGTCACCGCCGACAGCCTCTATACGTTCTTCGAGGAGAACAAGGTGCCCAACAACAAGACATCCTATCTCGCTACGTTCAACACGACGTATAAGACTTATACGTTCAACAACCTGTCTTCGCTCATCAACCACATGTGGGCGAAACGCTACACAACGGAGAACTGGAACAAGGTAGTGCTTATTCCCGTTCAGGTAGAGACCTCTGCCTCATCCACGTCGACCACCGTCTCTACCGTTTCCAACGAGATGAATGTCAACAGCGTGCGGCTGGTAGGAGGCAGCGAGAACAAGCATGTTCCGGTGCGTATCAGCATCATTTACAATAGGAATAAGCAAAACTGATGGCCGATAACTTCTTAGAGAAGCATTACGAGGAGTACGAGGCACGCAAAGCCGCGTGGCTTCGCAAGAAGAAGCATCTGCCCAAACAAAAGCATCATCTTCCTGAACGTCCGGAAGATGATGCTTTATAATGCTTATCCTATAATCGTATATTTCGCAAATTTCAGCAGCAGCTGTTTCGTTCCAGCATTCTTGAACTCCACCGTAGCCTTGGTGTTCTCGCCCGTTCCTTCCACCTTGACCACCCGGCCTACACCGAATCGCTGGTGTTCTATCACGTTACCTTCCGCCAGTCCGATGTTGCCAATAGCCGACTGCGGGCGCGGAGCCTCCCGCCTCACGGGCACTAGTCTCGGCTTCGCATCTGCCACGAATTGCGTGGCCACAGGCCTTGGGTTTTGCACGGGACGTCTATAAGATGCACTAGTATGACTAGAGATACTAGCCCCCCCTTCCACATTAAGCAAGCTCGGCTCTATATCCTTGATGAATCGCGAGGGCGAGTCCATCTCCATCTTGCCATAGCGGAATCGGTTCTGCGCACACGTCAGTATGCAGTGCTTCTCCGCGCGTGTTATCGCTACGTAGAGTAGTCGGCGCTCCTCCTCTATCTCGCGCATCGAGCCGACACACATCGGCGATGGGAAGATATTCTCTTCCAGCCCCACCACGAAGACCGTTGGGAATTCCAGACCTTTCGCTGCGTGTATCGTCATCAGCGACACCTTCGGCAGTTCCTCGTCGCCTTCGCTGTCCAGATCGGTCAGCAGCGCTACCTCCTGCAGGAAGTCGCTCAGCCCCGTCTCCTGTTCGCGGTCCTCCTCCTTGCGGCTCTCCACGAAGTCCTGCATACCACCCAGAAACTCCTCCAGGTTCTCCTGTCGCGACAGGTCCTCCGGATTGCTCGAGCTGTAGATGTCCTTGCTGATGCCGCTCTCCATGATGATGCTGTGGCCCAACTCGTAGGCATCCTCTTTGTCGATGCGTTCACGCCATCCGTCCACCAACTGCTTGAAGGCCTCCAGCTTCGTCAGCGTACCCTTCGACAACTTCAGGTCGAACACGATGGGCTGCGCTATCACGCGCCATAGGCTCACGCTGTGCTGGTTGGCCGTCTCTACGATCTTGCCCACCGTCGTGTCGCCGATGCCACGTGTCGGATAGTTGATGATTCGCCGCAGCGCCTCCTCGTCGTCGGGGTTCGCCACCACACGGAAGTAGGCTATCACGTCCTTGATCTCCTTACGTTGATAGAAGCTCAGTCCGCCGTATATCCTATACGGTATGCCGTCCTTGCGCATCTGTTCCTCGAACGATCGGCTCTGTGCATTCGTGCGATACAGGATGGCGAAGTCGCTGTATTCACAGCGGTCCTGCCGCTTCAGCCGTTTGATGTCGTTGCATACTATCATCGCCTCCTCGCGGTCGCTGTAGGCAGGCTTCAGCATCAACTTCTCGCCCTTCTCGTTCTCGCTGTACACCTCTTTCCTGATCTGCCGTTCGTTCTTGTGTATCAAGCTGTTGGCAGCCTGCACGATGAGCTGTGTCGAGCGGTAGTTCTGTTCCAGCTTATACAGGCGCGCGCCCTCATACTGTTTCTGGAAGTCCAGTATATTATCGATGTTAGCCCCTCGGAAGCTGTAGATGCTCTGTGCGTCATCGCCCACCACGCATACCCTTCCGTGCTCCTTGGTCAGTTGCAGCACGATGGCCTGCTGGGCGAAGTTCGTGTCCTGATACTCGTCCACCAGCACATATCGGAACCTGTCGACATATTTCTGACGGACGTCCTCATGGTCGCGCAGCAGCACATACGTCTGCACCAGCAAGTCGTCGAAGTCCATCGCGTTCGCCTGTCGGCATCTTTCCGCGTACCTATTATATATAAGGCTCACCATCGGCCGCTTGTGTTGCGCGTCGTCAGCCGCCCACGAGCTCGTAGCGTACTGCTGCGGCTGTAGCAGATGGTTCTTCGCCATCGATATGCGGTCGGCCACTGCTGCCGGCTTATACGTCTTGTCGTCCAGCTCCATCTCTTTGATGATGCTCTTCACCAGCGACCGCGAATCCGACTGGTCGTAGATGGTGAAGTTCGCTCCGAAGCCTATGCGCTCCGCCTCCGTACGCAGTATCCGTGCAAACACCGAGTGGAATGTTCCCATCTGCAGCCGCTGAGCCCGCTCCTGCCCCACCAGCCGTCCTATGCGTTCCTTCATCTCACGAGCCGCCTTGTTCGTAAAGGTCAGCGCCAGGATGTTCCAAGGAGCCATATCGTAGTGAGCCAGCAGATACGCTATCTTATACGTCAGCACGCGCGTCTTTCCCGATCCCGCACCCGCTATCACCAACTGCGGGCCGTCGCAATACACGACGGCCTCTCGTTGGCTATTGTTCAGCTGACTCAGCAAGCTGTCAACATTCATTTCCATTTTTCTTTTTCCGTTATCTTATTACAATCTTTTGTCCATTATTGATGTAAACGCCCTTTGCACTGGGCTTACCCTGCAACTGACGTCCGTGAGGTCGTACCACGGCATACTGATGATATAAGGTGTGTTCGCCTTGATGCTAGTCGCGTTCTGCAGACCGTTGCCGCCCAACTCGCGCAACCAGAAGTGCCTGTTGCTAGCCGTATTGCCAAACGGAGCTATCGTGCCCTTCGTCTCGTGCGTGATCGTCTGCACGTCGAACGTCAGCACGGTATTGTTCTCACTCAGCACAGCATAAGGTTCAGAAACACCATCAGCGGCCCACGATTTCGTTGGCAGCAACACTGCAATCATCACTAGTAACACGGATAATAGTCTTTTCATACCTCTCTTTTGTTTTAAGTCTTCTTCAATTTATGGCAAAGATAATCATTTTTTGGGGAATGGCAAAGGAAAAAGAAGAAATAATCACCGTTCCAATACTCCGGAAGTATTTTTCAATAATCCGAAAGTAATTTTAAATACTCTCGGAGTAATTTCCAATAACCTTGCCTTATTTGATAATAAGCGTTCGTTATTTAGCAAAACTGGCCTTCCGATGCTTTGTTAAACAATTTTACAAGTTAGCCACATTGACGTCTAAATCGGCATTGATGGGGTATTAAATCTAAAAATTGCTACTATTAATGGTAACAATTTTTAGATTTAAGTCTCGCAATTTTTATCCTTAGAGGCCACCTTCGCCACTTTAAATTTCATCCACGAAAAATCAAGAATATTTCATGCCGCAATCATAGTAACTGCAAGCACTTTTCATCAGTACACGTATGGCGTATGAAGGTGCTTCTTCATGATTTCATCACTTTTCTCCTGACTTCACAGTCCAGAATCTTCCAGTTCGTCCATACCTTCCTCTACCCTTTTGAAGAAGTAGTCGCTTAGGGCAGACTTAAAAACCGTAGCCTCGTTTTGATATATTTCTTTTGAGTTTGATTAGTTTCTTCAAATTAAACACACTGCAGAAAGCATGCAAAATCATTGACCTTCTGCAGTCTAAGAGTCAAGCTAAAAGATGCAAGCCCAACCAAATTTTCTAACGAGAGCTCTCAGCAAATTACGTTCTTGGGTAGGTATAGTAATAGTGACCTCTTCGCGTTGTTTCGTGTCTACATCACTATCTATCTGCATTAAGCTCCGCTCCATACTGACTTTATCATACAGGTCACGTAATTCGTTGGCTATTTCCTGAGGAGGATTTCCTGACAATCCCATGCAAACCAATCGCTCTGACTCCCTCAAATCCTGAAGGCCGTAAGCTAGAGTTGCAGCACTTCTGAACAATACACTCTCGGTAGGCTCGCCAAAGTGTCGGTCGCGTGCCTCGTAAGCTGCCTGCCTTTCTGCGTCAAGAGACTGAACATAGAGTTTGTTGGCATCTTCGACCTTACCTTGCATCCTCAAGAAATCCGCCTGTTCAGCCAGTTCCATTGCCTGTGTATGTAATTCTTGGATATCCATCTTTTTGCTATTTTTGTCTAAATATTGCTTTGGGTCTACTAAATTCGATAATTGAGATATATGCAGGGAGTTGGATGATTCATACAAACCATAAATGACTCATATAGATGCGCTGCTGATACAGGAGAAACGCCTGGCAATCCCTCTTTTATTTTGGTTACTTCAAGTACCATAAACTATACCATATTTACCATAACGCCGCAAAGATAATCATTGTTTTTGGAATGGCAAAGGAAAAGGAGGGAATTTTCCCAATTAGATTGTAAATTTACGAATTTTGCATATTTATGATTGGGTAATCCATATTCTTAATAATGGGTCGGATACAGTGTACGTTTTATTTTGCTCCGTCAAGAGATCATATTCCAGTAATTTTCTCACGGCCGACTGTACCGCACTGGCTGATTTCAGATGGTGACGCCTGACGAAATCCCCTGACGTAATACGATCAGCACTCCCATCAGCAGCAACAGCATAGAGCACTTCCTTCTGCTGCTCAGTGACATAAGTAAGCAGTTCCTGAAGGCGTTTTGCATTCTGTTGAATGTATAAATCTGAAAAGTTTTTCATATCTGCTATTGTACAGACAGTTCCCGCTTCTGTTTCTGCAAAGGCATCGTGCAATAGTTTGTGCACATACATGGTGACTCCATTGTATTCATGATAGACCCAATTGACGGCTTCTTCTTCTATATCTTTGCCTGCTTCCTGAAAAAGACGAATGGCAAAATCCGTATAGACACTCAGTTTGATCGGTTCTAACTGCAAAAGGGCAGCACTCTGAAAGAAAGGGCGTTTATCCGAAAAGAACATCTCGTTCATGATGTGCCGCTCACTGCCGGCAAAGACGAAGTTGGTATTGGATAACCTCTGTATGCGACCTCTTAAAAGGGCTTCTATGTTGGAGTCATCATATTTCGTAATTTGTTGGAATTCGTCAATGGCTACAATACATGGTTTGTCTGCTTGTTCCAGATAGCTGAAAATCTCGTCGAGCGTATATTCCGGCGTTCTGATTTGTCCCAACTTGACATCAAAGGTTGGTGAGTTCTGAATGGGGTCATAACCAAAACTGCCGCTCACTGAATGTAAAGCAGCCGTAAACATCTTCATCAGTCGATCATTGCGTTTTGCTACAGAGTTGAATACAGCGCTGCCTAACTCCTTGATAAATTCTTGAAATGATGTCGTGTGCAGTATATCAATAGAAATCGTGATATAATGCTCTTTGACAGATGGTCGGCCAAAACAGTGATAGACAAGTCCGGTTTTTCCAACACGACGCGGTGATGTTATCACGACATTCTCTTGATTCTTGATACTTTTGACAAGCTTTGCCGTCTCCTCTTTGCGATCACAAAACAACTCGTCGGGTATGACCGGACTAAGTATAAATGGATTTCTGTTCCCCATATCTGTTTCTATAATCAGTTTTCAGCTGCAAAGATAATTATTTATTTTGGATTATGCAAATAAAATAATTTAAATTACATAATTCAAGATGAGACGAGTCGAAGTCTTTCTCTTCATGATGACTTCTTCTGATATTCACAAGTTTTCCGTACTTGTTATACTTGTACAATTGGCAAAAGTATCATCAAATGTCACTGTCGTAATTGACTGCATATAATCGTTCCAACCTCGTGCGGCCTCATTAGTAAACGGCCCAACGCTCATACCATTCCTTGCCGCCTTCTGGTCATCATAGTAGAACGTCAGCACGGTATTGTTCTCACTCAGCACAGCATACGGCTCAGAAACACCATCAGCGGCCCACGATTTCGTTGGCAGCAACACTGCAATCATCACTAGTAACACGGATAATAGTCTTTTCATATCTCTCTTTTGTTTTAAGTCTTCTTCAATTAGGCACACCGCAAAGTTACACAAAAAAAACTATTTAGCAAAAGATTTCCCCAAATATTTGGAACCTATTATTTTTTTACCTATCTTTGCAATTGATATCAATTCATTATTACTAACATTCAACGACTATGAGAAAACTATTTTTACTCTGTACCATGACCATTTTAGGCCTTGTACAGCTGTCGGCTCAAGACTATGAGCGCGGCATCTTCAACCATTTAGGTGCTAACCTGAACGTCGGAACAGAAGGTATCGGCTTCGGCATTGCAGCCCCCTGCACCGACTATCTCGAGTTCAGTCTGGGCATCAATTTCGTTCCCGGCATCAAGATCGACGGTGATGTAAAGATTGACGTCGGCAACCTGGGTTTCCCCATCGACAACAAGGTGAACATCAAGGGTAACATGAGCCGCACCATGCTCGATTTCAAAGTCAACGCCTATCCCTTTGGCGACCGCAGCTCCTTCTTCGTAGCAGCCGGTTTCTCTTTCGGAGGCAAGAAGATCTTCGAGCTCACCGGCCATAGCGACGCTATTGCCGCCCTGACTCCTGCTGAGCGCGCCCTGATTCATGCCAACCTGAACGACTACAGGCTCGAGTTCGACGACAACGGCGACATCAAGGGCGATGTCCGTGTGAAGAGCTTCCGTCCCTACCTCGGTTTAGGTTTCGGCCGTCTTGTTCCGAAGAATCGTGTCGGATTCCGCTTCGAGCTTGGTTGCCAGTTCATGGGTAAGATGAAGGCTTATCAGAACGACAACGAGTTAGCCACCGATGCCGTCAAGAAAAGCGACGACGACCTGTCGAAAATCCTCGACAAACTCACCGTTTATCCCGTCCTGAAGTTCACCCTGACGGGCCGCATCTTCTAACACGCTATTACATCGGCAGCGTCAACACGAAACGAGAGCCGGGACCGGCGAAGGCGGTGTCGAAGGTGACATCGCCACCGAGACGACGGGCAAGGTTGCGGGCTACGGTGAGACCGATGCCTTGACCTCCGAAATACTGGTTCAGCTTGACGTAGGGCTCGAAGATGCGCTCAGCATCAGCAGCTGCCACACCGGAGCCGCTATCCTCGACGGCGTAGATGACTTGCATCTTGTCCATGTCGACGGAGGCAGTGAGGGTAACGGTGCCCTCGGTGGTGAACTTCTGGGCATTGTCGAGCAGATGGGTGAGCGAACGGACAGCTTTCTGGAGATTGGTAGACAGCATGGTGGCTGCAGCATCGGGGGCAACATTGCACGCAAACTTGAGGTACTGCGCCTGATCGATACTGGAAGCCTTGATGGCCTCATCGGCTACTTGAGCTACGAGGATATTGTCGGTACGCTCCAGTGGAGGCAGGTCGGCTTGCAGGTCGTCGACATCGGAGAGACGGGCAACAGCAGCCGCGAGTTTGGGGTCGGCAGCGGACTTGGCCGCTGTCTGCACATCGGCAACGAGCTGCTTCATCACGTCGGCTTGCTGCTGGGCGGACGACTTCAGGGCGTGCAGCTCCTTATTCAGGCTCTCGTTGCGCTTCTGCAGCGAATCGTTGGTCTTCTGGAGCTTCTGCAACTCCTCTTCCATCTTCTCGTAGGAGAGCAGGGCCTGCTCATACCCCTCGCCTACACTATCAAAATTCTTCTCCAAAGAACGGTAGTCGTCGAGCAGCTTCTGCTGTTCGTCGACACGACGCTGGTAGTCGGTGAGCAACTGCTGTTGCTGATCGGCCTGTGCATGACCAGCCTTCACCTGGAAATAGAGTCCGATGCCGAGTCCGACAGCGATTAAGAGCACAAAGATAAAAGCGTAAACCATAGCTAATAGAATTTTCTGTTATCGGGAAACTTACTCTGCTTTCTTCTCGACCTTGATGAACTTGGTGAAACCAGTCATGGCGAGCACCTTATAGACCTCGGGGCTCACATTGGTCATCTTGAACTGGCCTTTCTGCTGCATCACCGTACGCATGGTCTTCTGGATGATACGGAGACCGGAGCTGGCCATGTAGGTCAGATCGGAGCAGTCCATTTCGAGATCGAGACCGCCATCAGCCAAAGCAGGCTGGATGTCCTGTTCAAACTGCGATGCGTTCATCGTGTCAATACGCTCACCTGTCTTAATGATGGTCTTACCACCTTCTTTTAAAATCTGTGTCATAATATTTAATTTGATATGTTTATTATTTCTCTAACCTCTTCTTCAAAGTCAGCAGATTTCTGCCGTCCAAGCGCTGATAGGTCACTTCGTTCATGATGTTCTTGACGATAAAGATGCCCATGCCGCCAATCTCGCGCTCGGCAGGATTGACATTGGGGTCGGCATCGTCTTTCAACGTGGGATCGAAGGCTTTACCCTTGTCGCTGAGCACGAAGGAGAGCTCGTGGCCGTCGCTTTCGGCGGTCAGCTCGATGTCGGCGGAGATGCCTTCGGGATAGGCGTAGAAGATGATATTGCTGACCATCTCCTCCATCACTAAATTAAGATTCATCTGGAGTTCCATGTCGAGACCCAGTTCATCGGCTATCTCCTCGATGAACTGATTGACCCGGGCCAGTTCTCCTATTTGATTCTTGAGCTTTAGTTGTTTTTTCATCATCCTATTTTGAGGTTTTAATCATCATCAGGGGTTACACCACGATGCGCGTCTTGTGGAAATTCTCGCGAAACTCGGAGGGTGAGCAGTTCTTGCGCTTCTTGAAGATGCGATTGAAATTGCTCAGGTTGTTGAAACCGCAATCGTAGCAAATCTCGGCAATGCCCTTCGACGTATCGACGAGCATGCGGCTGGCGTAGCCTAAGCGCATCTCGATGATGTATTCGCTCAGCTTACGACCGGTATGGAGCTTGAAGAAACGGCTGAAGGCCGACGGGCTCATGCCTGCAATGTCGGCCAGCGTGGCGAGACGAATCTCGTCCTTGTAATTCTTCGAGATATAATTCTTGACCTTGAGCACGCGGCGCGAGTCGCTCTCGACTTCCACCTTCGCATAGCTGGAGGTGGCGAGGGTGCGCGTATGCTGGCTCTTAGAGAGTTCGTAGAGGATGGAGTAGAACTGCATCACGGCATAGAAGCCGTCCTTGACGCTGCTCAGTGTGTCAATCTTGGGATAGACGCGCATGATGTCCTCCAACGGGAAGCAGAGGCCCTTGCGGGCTTCGATCATCATCTTGTGTATGGAGCGGAAGGGGTTGCGCGTCAGGAAGCCGTCATCGCTCAAGTCGACGTAGAACTGGATGGTCACCTCGCGGATATCCTCGCTCTGACAGCCGTTCTGCTCCCACACATGCTCGAGATCAGGACTAGTAATGAGCACCAGGTCGTAGTCGCCAATAACCTCGTTAGAGTCACCCACAATACGGCGCACCCCTGCAGCATGTTCGACAAAATTCAGTTCGAACACCTCATGGTTATGAATGGGGTAAGTGAACTCCTTCTTCCTGCGGTCGGCAATATAGAGGGAGTCGCGACCCATCAGCGGGGTTATCTCGTGAATGACTCTAGCTTCTTCCATTCCCTAAACTTCAAACTTCAAATTTTCAGTTCCTTCATAATTTCGCTCATGCGCTGGAGCGTAGAGATACGCGTGGGTACCAACGGCAGGCGCAGCACGTTCTGGATAAAGCCCATCTCGCTCAGCATGGCCTTCACACCGGCAGGATTGCCGTCGACGAAGAGCAGCGAGAAGAGGTCAGTGAAGCGGTGGTGAATCTTACGGGCGGGATCGTACTCGCCGCGCATCTGCAGACGTATCATCTTCGAGAACTCCTTAGGGAGCGCATTGCCGATGACGCTGATGACACCCACAGCACCGCAGGAAATCATGGGGAAGGTGAGCGAGTCGTCGCCAGAGATGACATCGAAGTCGCGGGGCTTGTTCTTGATGATCTCGTCGACCTGCTCGAGATTGCCCGAAGCCTCCTTGATGGCTACGATATTCTGACAGTCGCGAGCCAGACGGACGGTGGTCTCGGCCTTCATATTGATGCCCGTACGACCCGGCACGTTGTAGAGCACAACGGGCAGCGAGGTGGCAGCGGCAATGGCCTTGAAGTGCTGGTAGAGACCTTCCTGCGAAGGCTTATTGTAGTAGGGGCAAACGCTCAGCACACCGTCAATGCCCTTGAAGTCGCCCGTCTTCAGCTCCTCGACGATGGCTGCGGTATTGTTGCCACCACAGCCCATCAGGATGGGGACGCGACCGCCAACGAGATCGACGATAAGCTCCTTGATTTTCTTTTTCTCCTCGGCCGACAGTGTGGGAGTCTCGCCTGTAGTGGCGAGAATACAGAGAAAGTCGGCACCATTGTCAAGCTGATACTCCACCAGACGAATCAGCGACTTATAGTCTACCGATCCGTCTTCCTGAAAAGGGGTTATCAGCGCAATTCCTAAACCCTTGAAGATATTATGTACCATATAAAAATAAGAATTCTTGCTTTTAATGCTGCAAAATTACACATTTTAATTGTAAAATGTAACGATTTGCCGAAAATTTTATTAAATTTGCATCGCAAATCACAAATATAGATACAAAACGTGCGATTTAACATGCGACAAAGCGTGCAGATAGGCATTCTTCTGATGACCATCATGAGTCTGTTTGCCTGTCAAGGTGAAGGATGCTATCCCGGCATGAGAACAGCTGAAGAGCAAGCTCTGTACCAACGTGTCAACGACTCGATGGCACACCTCAGGCCACAGGCCCTGGACATGATCAGGCAACAGATGGAGCAGGCAGAAGACTCGCTGACCTGGTACGATTACTATCTGATGTACGGTCGTCACTACCTGCTGACCGACAAGCCCGACTCCCTCCTACCCTATGCTGAACGCACCCGTCAGTTTGCCACCAGACAACAACCGCAGACACCACGGACACGAGGACTGCAGGCTATAGCACTTAGTTCGACGGCAGCGTATCTCTACCTGATGCATCAGGAGGAAGACCGCACCATTTCGCTATATCAGGAAGCCTACATCTTGATGGCTCAAAGCGATGCTGTAGAGGGACTTTCCGACCTCAGCGCCAATATAGGCGACGCATATGTTGCCAAGAACGACCTCGCAGAGGCCGCCAAGTGGTACAGGAGGGCACTCTTCCTCAGCGACTCGCTGCAACTGCCTAAGCAACAGCAGTTAACACTATATATGGGACTGGGGCGCATCTACACCAACCTACACAACTTCGAGATGGCCCGCCAATACTACGAGATGGCCGACAGACACTTCGACGAGATGAAGCCTAACATGCAGTCGTACTTCCTGAACAACTACGGCAACTATTTCTACTACCACAAGGAATACGACAAGGCCTTGCAGATGTTCCGTCGTCTGAAAGCCCACATCAAACGGTATGACGGTGAGCGAAACTTCGACATGTATCTCTGTAAAATCAATCTTGCCGACGTCTTCCTCAATCTTCACATGCCCGACTCTGCGCGCTACTATCTTGCTGAACCAGAGGTGTTCTTCAAGGAACAGCACGTCGATGTAGGCATCTATTACGCCCAGACCATCCGCATAGGAATAGCCCTTGAGGAACAGCGATTAGGCGACGTTGCCCAAATCCTTCAAGAATCCAAGGGACTGGAAATCAACGATCCCGGCATGAAAGCCATCCGTGAAAGCTACCTGAACCGCTACTATGCAGCTATGGGCGACTACCAGAAAGCCTATGCCGGGTTGAGCGACAACCTTGAGCGTAACAACTCAGCAGAAGAGAAACTCAAGCAGATGCAGACGGCAGAAATCATGATGCGGCTGACAGAGGATACCATCCGGCTGCACCATGAACTCAAGCTCAACAAACAGGAGATCAAATACGAAAAGACACGTACCATCTACATCCTTATTGTGGCCTTCTTGTTAGCCGCCACCTTAGGCGGACTGGCGTGGTCGTTCTATCAGCGCAAACGCTACCTGCAGACACGCTACGATATGCTGGCCTTGCGACTACTTAATGCCCGCCAGCGCATCTCGCCCCACTTCATCTTCAACGTGCTCAACTCACATATCAGCAAGACGGAGAAGGAAGAGGGCGGACAGCTGCTTATGCTGGCTCACCTGCTACGCGCCAATCTGGACCTGACGCGGAAGACGTTCGTCACGCTGGAAGAGGAGCTGGAGTTCGTGGAACACTACGTAGAGCTGGAACGCCAAATGAGCGGGATAGACTTCGACTTCACGATTGACGCACCCGACAAGAAGATACTGCAGGAGACCAAGCTGCCGTCGATGATGATACAGATACTGACGGAGAACGCCATCCTTCACGGGCTGAAGAATAAAGAGGGTGAGAAACGGCTCTGCATCAAGGTGGAGGACCTGGGGACACAGGTACGCATCAGCGTCTGCGACAACGGGCCAGGCTTCGACATCCGCAGCAACTATGGCGAACGCACACGTACGGGACTGAACATCATCCGGTCGACCGTCAGCACGTTGAACATGGAGAACGGAAAGACCAAGATTCGCTTCGACATCAAGAACGAGAACGGCTGTCACGCCTCATTGACAATATCAAAAGACATTAAATATCCGCAAAACTCTATAAAACCCTAAACGCTAAACTCTAAACACTCATGAACATCATCATCATCGACGACGAAGCGGCCTCTATCGATGCACTCGTCAGCAAACTCCAGTATTACAACGTCAGCATAGAAGGTACGGCACTGACGGGCACCCAGGGTATCAGCCTGATTAAGGAGACGGAGCCCGACGTGGTGTTCCTAGATGTCGAGCTGCCCGATATCTCAGGACTGGAATTTCTCAGTCAGATGAGTCTGATACAGCAGCGTCCCTGCCACGTGGTGATTTACACCGCACACAGCCAATATATGCTGTCGGCATTCCGCAACAAGGCTTTCGACTTCCTGCAGAAACCCATCGACGACCGTGATCTGGCGAAGATCATGCAACGCTGCATGCTCGAGCCTGCAAAGAAAATGGCCAGCGAGCCGAAGGACCCCGAGCGGCTAATCCTATACACCAGTTCAACGGACTTCCGGATTGTCAATACCAACGATGCGGGACTGTTCTGCTATAATCACGACGCACGCGTCTGGGAAGCCGTCTTGGCAGGAAATGCGGAGCCACTACGACTGAAACGCTCGGTCAACAACGATACGCTGACGGCCATCGACCCAAGATTCATCCAGGTGAGTCAGAAACACATTGTCAACATCAACTACCTGATGGAGGTAAGCGACGGTATCTGCCGATTCTTTCCGCCCTTCGACAAGATAGAAGATGTGAAGGTGGGACGCCAGTATAACAAAAAACTGTTAGAGCGATTCAACGCGCTCTAACAGCCTTTTATCTCTAAATTCAGATTTACAACTTGCGAAGCACCACTGCCGAACGGGCGGGGATATAGAGCTTCAGCCACTCCTTTTTGTCCTGCACATAGAGCGGGTCGTAGTTCGTCATGTGAGTGATGGTGTCGTCAGCAAAGCCATTGCCACCAAACTCCTTCGCATCGGTGTTGAGCACCACCTCGTAAGAACCCGTAGGCACGAGGAAGCCGTAGTCGGTATACGAACGTGTCGGCGAGAAGTTGAACACGAAGACGAGGTCGCCACGCATATAGCACAGCACCTGGTCGCCATCGTCGTGCCAGATCTCCTGAACGGGCGTTGCCTGGAAGTTCTTCTGCGACTTGATGACCTCCAGCATCTTGCGGTCGAAGTCGCCGAGCCAGTGGTAGCAGAGATCCTTGTTGTCGACCAGATTCCACTGACGGCGTGCATACTTATACGACCAGCCGTTACCCTCGCGTGGGAAGTCAATCCACTCGGGATGACCGAACTCGTTACCCATGAAGTTCAGGTAGCCACCATTAATGGCTCCTGCCGTCACCAGACGGATCATCTTATGCAGGGCGATACCGCGCTGAGCGAGATCGTTGACGTCCTTCTTGGCGAAGTGCCAGTACATATCGGCATCGATCAGACGGAAGATAATGGTCTTGTCGCCCACCAGCGCCTGGTCGTGGGACTCGCAGTACGAGATGGTCTTTTCGTCGGGACGACGGTTCTTCACTTCCCAGAAGATGGAGCAGACGTTGATATCCTCGTCGCGCACCTCCTTGATGGTCTTGATCCAGTAGTCGGGGATGTTCATCGCCATGCGGTAGTCGAAGCCGTAGCCGCCGTCCTCAAACTTAGCAGCGAGTCCGGGCATACCACTGACCTCTTCGGCAATGGTGATCGCCTGCGGGTTGACCTCGTGGATCAGACAGTTGGCCAACGTCAGGTAGCAGATGGCATTGTCGTCCTCATGACCGTTGAAGTAGTCGCCATAGCCTCCGAAGGCCTCACCGAGTCCATGAGAGTAGTAGAGCATCGACGTCACGCCGTCGAAGCGGAAACCGTCGAAGTGAAACTCCTCGAGCCAGTACTTACAGTTGGAGAGCAGGAAGTGGAGCACATCATCCTTACCGTAATCAAAGCACAAAGAATCCCAAGCCGGATGTTCGTGGCGGTCGCCTTCATAGAAGAACTGGTTGGGGTCGCCAGCGAGATTGCCCAAGCCCTCGACCTCGTTCTTCACAGCGTGCGAATGTACGATATCCATGATGACGGCGATGCCCATCTTGTGGGCGGTATCGATCATCTCCTTCAGATCCTCGGGGGTGCCAAAGCGGCTGGAGGGAGCGAAGAACGACGATACGTGATAGCCGAAGGAGCCGTAATAGGGATGCTCCTGAATGGCCATCACCTGAATGGCGTTATAGCCGTCTTTCTTGACGCGGGGCAGCACGTTCTCGGTAAACTCCTTATAGGTGCCTACCTTCTCGGCATCTTGAGCCATACCCACGTGGCACTCATAGATCAACAGCGGAGACTTGTTGGGCTTGAAGGTCTTCTTCTTCCAGACGTAAGGTTTCTCAGGATTCCACACCTGAGCAGAGAATATCTTCGTCTGGTCGTCCTGTACGACACGACGGCACCAAGCGGGGATGCGCTCGCCTTCTCCCCCATTCCACTTCACCTTCATCTTATACAGCTGACCGTGCTTCAAGGCCTTCTCGGAGAGCTTCAGTTCCCAGTTGCCGGTACCTTCGATGCGCTTGCACTTGTACTTCTCTGACTCCTGCCAGTTGTTGAAGTCGCCAATGAGGTAGATCTCGGTGGCGTTGGGTGCCCACTCGCGGAACACCCAGCCCTTAGCCAGCTTATGCAGTCCGAAATACAGATGACCGGAGGCAAACTGCGACAGCGTCGACTTGCCGTTACGGGTGAGCTGACCAATCTTCCACAAGGCGTGGTCGTGGCGGCCGCGGATAGCCTGTTCAAAGGGCTCCAGCCATGAGTCGTTCATCACCAGGCCGATATGTGGGGCTTCTACTACCTTCTTCTCTTTCTTCGGGGCAGCCTTCTTCGTAGCAGTCTTCTTAGTAGCCACCTTTGTTGTGGCTGTTGTTGTTTTTTTAGCTACCATAGTATTTATGCTTTAACCTTAAAAATTGCTTTCTTGATTTCGGGAACGCCGGCAATGCAGGGAGCATGTCCGTCCTGGGGGAAGAAGATGGCCATCATGCCGGGCTGACAGGTGATGTAGCTGTCGGCAGCCAGGCCGGGAATCTTGGTGATGTCCTTCTCGGCATTATACTCGGCAGCGGGCAGTGCGTCACGCTGGGTATAACCGAAAGTCTCGGCATCAGAGAGCGGAATCTGGATATCGATCATGTTGTTGTGCGTCTCGATGGTAGCCTCAGCAGGAGTGCGGCCCTTAGCCATCTGGATGTTGACGAAGAGGTCCTTACCCACAATCTCGTGTTTACCAGCCTCCAGCGTGTTGAGGTCGTTCTGCTCCAAGAATTCAATGACTTTCGGGAACAGAGGGTTCACCGATGCATACTGCTTCAGATTTTCAAGTTTGTCGATAATCATAATGCTTTTGTTTTAGAGTTATACTTTTTGTTTGTGATACATTTCCTATTTATATTATTCCAGCGTCCTGCGCCCGCGGTTGTAGGTGCCTTGGGCCGTGATGTTGCCATTGCGGTCTTTCTCGACGAAACGACCATCACGACGGTCGTCCACATAGCTGCCCTCAAAACGGTTGCCGTCCTTGTCCTCTTCGATGGCCGGACCATGACGCAGACCTTGCTTGAAATGGCCCTTAAACTTGCTGCCGTCGGCATATCGGGCAATACCCTCGCCATGAATCTTGCCGTTGCGGAACTGGCCTTCGAACACGTCGCCGTTATTCATCGTCAGCTTGCCGCGACCGTTGGGTTTGTCGTTGGCCCACTCGCCCTGATAGGTGTTGCCGTTCTTCCAGACGTGCATGCCCTGACCGCTCTTGTCGCCATTCATAAACTGTCCCGTATACTTATCGCCATTGGCATAGCGGAAGACACCCTGACCGGTACGCTGGCCCTCGACATAGTCGCCCTCATAGATGTCGCCATTCTGGAACTTATAGATACCCTTGCCGTTCTGTACGTCGCGCGCCCACTGGCCGATATACACATCGCCGTCGGCATAGCGGAACGTGCCCTTGCCCCAGCGTTGGTTGTCTTTCCACTGGCCGTCGTAGCTGGAACCATCGCCCCAGTCGAAGACACCCTTGCCATTGCGCTTGTCGTTGGCCCACTCACCATCGTAGTAAGCACCAGCCTTGTAGGTGTAGCGACCTGTCCCGTGACGCTTGTCCTGTTTCCAGTAACCGTTATACTCGTCGCCATTATAGTAGTACATCACGCCGTGACCATGCTGGTAGTCACGATACCAGAGTCCCTCGTACCTATTATTATTTGAAAAGTGATAGGTGCCTTGCCCATGCTGCTGGTCCTGGAACCACTCGCCCTCATATTTCTCGCCATCGAAGAAGGTGTAGACACCGTAGCCCTGACGGCGGCCTTTCTCGTAGCTGCCCTCATAGGTATTGCCGTTAGTCCATACGGTACGGCCCTTGCCCTGAGGCTTGCCCGACTGCATCTCGCCATTGTACTGGCCATTGTCTTTTGTCGTACACGAGCCGAGCGTCACTTTCTGAGCAGAAACCGTTGTGAAGGCTGCTGCAAATATCGCTAGTAATATATGTCGTAAATTCATTTGATGTGCGTTCTGTATCTTAAACCTCACAAAGGTACGAAAAAAAAACTGTTCTGCAAAGCGTTTTAAAAAATATTCACTAACTTTGCAGCGTTTAAACGCTTTTTAAAATGAAGTTCATAGGAATCATACCCGCCCGATACGCCTCTACGCGCTTTCCGGGCAAGCCGCTAGCCATACTGGGTGGCAAGACGGTCATCCAGCGAGTTTACGAACAAGCATCGAGTGTGCTCGAAGAGGCTTACGTGGCTACCGACGACGAGCGCATTCTGCAGGTTGTAGAGCAGTTCGGAGGCCGTGCTGTCATGACGCGTGCCGACCATAAAAGCGGAACCGACCGCATCGAGGAGGCTGCCGAGAAGATAGGTACCGATGCCGATGTCATCATCAACGTACAGGGTGACGAACCTTTCATCCAGCCGTCGCAAATCGAGACGCTGATGCGGCTCTTCGACAATCCGACCACACAGATCGGCACGTTAGGCAAGCGTTTCGACAGCATAGAAGCTACGCTGAATCCCAATTCACCTAAGATCGTGACTGACCTGCAGGGGTTCGCCCTCTACTTCAGTCGTTCTATCATCCCCTTCGTTCGGGGCAAAGAACAGACCGAATGGCTCAAAAGCTATCCGTTTCTGAAACACTTAGGACTCTACGCCTATCGTCGTGAAGTGCTTCACGAGGTCACACAGCTGCCGCAATCGCCTCTAGAACTGGCCGAAAGTCTGGAACAGCTGCGCTGGTTGGAAAACGGTTATCGTATCCGCGTGGGACTGACCGATGTAGAGACTGTGGGCATCGACACACCCGAAGATTTAGAGCGCGCCGAGGAATTTCTAAACCACATGTAGGGTTTACCCTTGTCTCATTTCCTGTAGCAGCTGCCGCTGACGTTCCGTCAGGTTAGTGGGCAGCTTCACCTGATAGGTCAGTATCAGGTCAGTACCGTTCCTACCCTTACCACGCAGTCTGACTTTCGTACCAGGCTGCGTCTCGGGTTTCACTTTCAGTTTCAGACGGCTACCCATTCCCGTCGTCACCATGATGTCGCCGCCCAACAAGGCGGTATACATATCGATGGTCACATTGGCCTCTGTATCACGCGAACTAAAAGGTGATGCCGTATGCCCGCCACCAAACAACTCTTCGAAGAACGACGAGAAACCACCACCTCCCGTAAACTGCGAGAAGTCGAAGCCACCAGCTCCGCCACCAAAGCCGCCAAAGCCACCGCCTGCCTGATCAAACTGCTCAGCCTGTCGCCAACGCTCGCCATACTTATCGTATTTAGCACGCTTCTCGGGGTCGCCAATCACGTCGTAAGCCTCAGTCAGCGCCTGGAACTTAGCCTTAGCCTTCGGATCGTCGGGATGCAAATCGGGGTGAAACTGCTTGGCGCGCTTCAGGTAGGCCTTCTTCACATCCTTCTGCGGTATCGTCTTATCGACGCCTAGAATCTTGTAATAGTCAACAAATGCCATATCTTTGTCCTCCTTATTTTTAATTGTTATCTTTCTACGAATTTTACAGCAAAAATCGTGCCTGAAATATTTGCGTAATTCAAATAGAATGCCTACCTTTAAGTCTTCGCCTTTTAGGTACTCACGTTCAAAAATACCCAAATAAATTTGGTATTTTACTCACTTATTCGTACCTTTGCAACTATGAAAAAGACAATACTTATCACTATCGCACTCATGTGCCTGACAACCATCACGATGGCTAAGAAAAACAAGACCGTCACAATACGTCTGGTTGAGACGACCGACGTACATGGAGCCTTCTTCCCCTATGACTTCATAGAGCGCGAACCGATGCGTGGCAGTATGGCACGCGTGAGTACATATCTTAATAGACAAAGGAAGGCATTTGGCGACAACCTGATTCTCCTGGAGAATGGCGACATCCTGCAGGGACAGCCTACCTGCTACTACACCAACTACGTGAAGACCGACCTGCCTAACGTCGCTGCTGAGGTGGTGAATTACCTGAAATACGACGCGCAGACTTTCGGCAATCACGACGTAGAGACAGGTCACCCCGTCTACGACAAGTGGATCAAGGAGCTGAACTGTCCTACGCTCGGTGCCAACATCATCGACACCAAGACGGGCAAGCCTTACGTCAAGCCCTACCTCATCATCGAGCGCCAAGGGGTGAAGGTTGCCATTCTGGGCATGCTGACACCCGCCATTCCCAACTGGCTGCACGAGTCGCTGTGGACCGGACTGCAGTTTGAAGAGATGGTAAGCAGCTGCAAGAAATGGGTGAAGCACCTGAAGGAGGTGGAGAAGGCCAACGTCATCGTAGGTTTGTTCCACAGCGGATGGGATGGTGGCATCTCCACCTTACACTATAACGAG
Source organism: Prevotella sp. (assembly GCA_015060535.1). Classification (GTDB taxonomy): domain Bacteria; phylum Bacteroidota; class Bacteroidia; order Bacteroidales; family Bacteroidaceae; genus Prevotella. The sequence continues at coordinate 39,042 of SUYH01000005.1, read as the reverse complement.
GACGCCACAAAGACTGTTGCCGAACAGGTGGAAGGGTTCGACGTCATCTTCTACGGACACGACCACACGGAGCGTCAGGTCACGATGCCCAACGGTGTGATCTGCCTGGATCCGTCATGCAACGCGCTGAAAGTAGCCGAGGCTACCATCACCGTGCAGAACGGCAAGATCGTCAAGAAGGAAGGTCACCTTATCGACATCACACGCGAGGCCATCGACCAGGACTTCGTCAACCATTTCCAACCCCAGATGGACAGCATTCGCAACTATGTGGAGCGTCAGATAGGCTCCTTCGGCAATACCATCCGCTCACGCGATGCCTTCTTCGGGTCGGCTCCCTTCACCGACTATATTCATCTGCTACAGCTAGAGGAGACCAAAGCTGACGTATCGATGAACGCACCGCTGGTATTCGACACCGACATCAAGGCTGGCCCCGTCTACATGAGCGACATGTTCAAGCTCTACCGTTTTGAAAATCAAATCTATACACTGCGTATGACCGGCCGCGAAATCCGCCAGATGTTGGAGTTGTCGTACGACCAGTGGGTGAACACGATGCAGAGTCCCGACGACCACATCATGCTCATGACCGACGAGGCTCGTAGCGATAAGCAACGCATGGGATTCAAAAACCTGACCTTCAACTTCGACTCGGCAGCAGGTATCGACTATGAGGTGGACGTCACCAAGCCCGACGGACAAAAAGTGCGTATCCTGCAGTTCACCGACGGTCGTCAGTTCGACGAGAACGCCTGGTACAAGGTAGCGATGAACAGCTATAGAGGCAACGGTGGCGGCGAGCTGCTGACACGTGGAGCAGGCATCCCGATGGACGTTATCCCCAGCCGCATTGTCTGGATGAGCGAACACGACCAGCGCTACTACCTGACGAAGAAGATTGAGCGTGAGAGTCCTGTAGAAGCCAAGGCGCTGAACAACTGGCGCTTCGTACCTGAGGCATGGGCGAAGCCAGCCATAGAACGTGACCGCAAACTGATATTCGGAGAATGAAATACTACGTTTTCTGTCAGTCAGACCTCGTGTTGGAACGGGGTGGCGACAGTTATCAGATACCCGAGGAGCCCCCTGTGGAGTTGAAGCCTTGGACCACCGTCATGAATATCGACGGAGTGAAGGCTTTCCGCATAGACCAGCCCATCATCGGCTCTGTGCGCTACGAGATGTGTCCCCTGCGCCAGTCGTACTACAAGCTACCAGAAGCCGACTATCTGAAAGCCGGCAAATGCCATGAGCTGCTCTACTGGGATCAGAACACCAAATATTGTGGAGTCTGTGGCGGTCCGATGCGTTTCGACACAGCCATCTCAAAGAAGTGCGAACACTGCGGCAAAGAGATATGGCCCCAGTTGGCCACTGCCGTTATCGTGCTGATTCGTAAGGGGCACGAAATCCTGCTGGTTCACGCCAATAGTTTTCGAGACAACCACTACGGACTGGTGGCAGGATTCGTGGAGACGGGCGAGACGCTGGAAGAAGCCGTCTACCGAGAGGTGATGGAGGAGACGGGACTGCACATCACCAATCTTCGCTACTTCGGCTCGCAGCCCTGGCCCTACCCCTGCGGCCTGATGGTGGGCTTCACCGCTGACTACGACTCGGGAAAGATCCACCTGCAACGCTCCGAACTGTCGAAAGGCTCTTGGTTCGATCGTGACCATCTGCCCCATATCCCCGAGAAACTGAGCATTGCCCGACAACTCATTGACGCCTGGCTGGAGGAGGAAGCCGCTGGAAAATGAAGCAACTGAAAAGCATCGTCACGCTGACTGACCTCATTATCCTGGCTGTCGTCGTTTGGATTAACCCCACCTTCCCGCTATCGCCTTATCATCCCTTCGAAGCACCCCATATCCCCGACAAAGTGGAGGTGCGCTACCTGCGTCCGCTGACTCCCGACTCGACGGCTCGTCTCGAGCAGACCATCAATGCCCAGTTGAACGAGCTGAACTATTATTTCAAGGTACACAACGTGACGGATGACGGCTACAACCAAGTGGCCTACTACAACGCCACGCTGAAGGACAAGCTGGCGAAGCTGTCGCAGACGTCAGGGAAAGCGGTTAAAGCCAAGAAGGTATTCGTGGCCGCCAAAGACCGCCCACTCATCGCTGTCAAAATGTCACAAGGCTACTGGCGTGCAGGCCGTTACCAGTTAGGTCCGCTGACGGGCAAGGCCCTCTCCCGCGACTGGACGGGACGCGTAGTATCCGTTGTCTGTCAGGCCGACAGCATCGTGTATGGTGTCCGCCTGGGACGCTCCAGCTTCTATCAGGGCGAGATGGACAATGACATGCTGGCCAGCGGACACGGTTTCATGCAGTCGCGCAGCGGTAACTACTACGAGGGAAACTGGCTGTACGACAATCCACACGGATTCGGTTTCCACTCGTCAGCCTATCGTCCTCTGCGCGTAGGAGAATGGAAACACGGCCGCTTCATGGGCGAGCGGATGAAATACACCAGCGAGCGTATCTACGGCATCGACATCTCACGCCACCAGCATGAGAAGGGGCGCAAGCGCTTCGACATCGACTGGAGCAAGCTGCGCATCACCTCGTTGGGTGCACGTCACAATGCCGGCGGACAGACCTTCCCCGTGTCGTTTGTCTACATCAAATCGACGGAAGGCACCACCATCCGCAACCGCTACTTCATGAGCGACTACATGAAAGCCAGGCAACACGGTATCCATGTGGGGGCATACCATTTCTTCTCGCTGAAATCGAGTGCGCAGGCACAAGCCATCTACTTCGTCAACCACACGCTGTTCCGCAAGGGCGACTTTCCACCTGTTCTCGATGTAGAGCCCACCGATGCACAGATCAAGAAGATTGGTGGCGACGACGTGCTGATGCAGCGCATACGCACCTTCATGGAAATCGTGGAACGGCGCACGGGTATGCGCCCTATCTTGTATATCAGCCAGAATTTCATCAACAACCACATGAACAATGCGGCTGACATCAAGCAGAAATTCAACGTATGGATAGCGCGCTACGGACAGTATCGTCCTGACGTCAGACTGCTCTACTGGCAGCTATGTCCCGACGGCAAGGTCAGCGGTATTACCGGCGACGTTGACATCAACGTATTCAACGGCTATAAGAAGCAGTTTGAAGAGTTCGAGAAGACGGGATACTATAAATAGAAATCGCCCGTCATTCGGAGATAAGCCTCATCGCCTATCGTCATCGTTTCATAAACACATTCACAGGGATGCTTGCGGAAAGCCAGCAGGAAGCGTCGGGCAGGCTTACGCTCCACCGTTTTGACGGCACATACCCGACTGGGAAAGAATCCGACAAAGGTAGCCTCATCCTCCATTCTGCGGCGATAGTCGAAAGGCACCACCACACTCAGCTCACCATCTTCACGGAGCAGTCGCCAAGCGGCCTGCATCAATTCCGCATACGACAACGTGTCAGCATGACGAGCTGTATTGCGCTGAACGTCGGGAGCCGACAGCGAATCGATGAAGAACGGGGGATTGGTGACCACCGCATCATACTCTCCCACGTGATCCTGTACCCGTTCGTGCTGAACGGTTATCCGCTCGGCAAACGGCGATTGCGTCACATTAAACTCCGCCTGACGGACAGCCCCCTCATCGATGTCAAGGGCCGTCACCTGACCATCAGGATAGCGCTGCGCCATCATCAGGGCAATGACTCCCGTTCCGGTACCCACGTCGAGCACCCTCGAACCACCATTGGCCCAAGCCCCCAGAAGCACCCCGTCGGTACCTACCTTCATGGCGCAAAGTTGCTGCTCGATAGTAAACTGTTTGAAGCGAAACATCACTTTTTGAGTGCAAAGATATTAAAATATCTTATCATTCATGCATTATTTCAAAGAAAAGTTGTACCTTTGCACCTCATTATGGAAGAGAAGATAACAATGTACATGGACAATAAGAACAGGGCGTTCTCAATGATTGCCGACGTTGAAGGCGATTATAACGACCTGACAAATCTGGAGATTCCCGAAACACTACCCATCCTGGCAGTACGCAACATCGTGCTGTTTCCCGGTGTGGTGACACCCATCCTGATTGGACGCGAGGCCAGCCTGTCGCTGATCCGCAAGGCAGAAAAGACCGGCGGTCTGATTGGTGTGTTCACCCAACGTGACCCTGAGGTAGAATACCCCATCCGCTCAGACCTGCACGATCTGGGTGTGAGCGCTAAGGTGATTAAGATACTGACACTGCCCAACGGCAACGTGACAACCATCGTGCAGGGCATGAGCCGTATCCGCCTGATGGACATCACCAAATACAAGCCCTATCTGGTAGGCCACGTGTCACCTGCTCCCGAGGACACACCCGAGAAGCGCGACATGGAGTTTGCCACCGCGATAGAGGATCTGCGCAACCAGACGGCTGAATACATCAAGATGACGGATGAGATTCCCGAGGAGGCAGCCTTTGCCATCAAGAATGTGACCAACAACACGATGGCCCTGAACTTCATCTGCTCAAACATGCCTTTCTCTATCAAGGAGAAGATAGCACTGCTGACGATAGACTCCATCAAGGAGCGACTATTCAACGTGATGCGTATCGTGAACCGCGAGATCAACCTGCAAACGCTGAAGCTAGATATCCGCAACAAGACGCGTGATGATATTGACGAGCAGCAGCGTAACTACTTCCTGCAGCAGCAGATCAAGAACCTGCAGGCCGAAATGGGCAACGAGAGTACCCCTGAGAAGAAGGAACTGCTGGAGAAGGCCAAAAAGAAGAAATGGCCTGAGGACATTCAGAAGTTCTTCTACAAGGAGGCTGAGAAATTGGATCAGCTGAACCAGAACTCGCCCGACTTCAACGTACTGCTGAACTACCTGCAGACGTTGGTCAACCTGCCTTGGGGCGAATATACGAAGGACGATATGGATCTGAAGCGCGCCCAGAAGATACTGGACCGCGACCACTATGGTATGGAGAAGGTGAAGGAGCGCATTCTGGAATATATCGCCGTGCTGTCACTTCGTGGTGACCTGAAGTCGCCCATCCTGTGTCTCTACGGTCCTCCGGGAGTCGGCAAGACCTCGTTGGGCAAGTCGATTGCCGATGCGCTGAAGCGAAAATACGTTCGCGTATCGCTGGGCGGTCTGCACGACGAGGCTGAGATTCGCGGTCACCGCCGTACCTACATCGGCGCCATGCCCGGCCGCATTATCAAGAACATCCAGAAGGCAGGTTCATCGAACCCCGTCTTCATTCTCGACGAGATAGACAAGGTGACGCAGAACACCCACAACGGTGACCCCGCATCAGCCTTATTAGAAGTGCTGGACCCCGAACAGAACGGTGCCTTCCACGACAACTATCTGGACGTAGACTACGACCTGTCGAAGGTGATGTTCATCGCTACCGCCAACAATCTGGGTACAATCCCCCGGCCGCTGCTGGACCGCATGGAGATTATTGAGGTCAGCGGCTACATCACCGAGGAGAAATACGAGATTGCCAAGCGCCACCTCATTCCGAAGGAGAAGGAGAATACCGGCTTGAACGACAAGAAACTGACGTTCACCAAACCTGCCATCGAGAAGATTATCGAGCAGTATACCCGTGAGAGCGGTGTGCGCCAGCTGGAGAAACAGATCAACAAGGCGCTGCGTAAGATGGCTTTCAAGAAAGCCGAGAGTGGCGAGCTCCCTTATGAGAAGATATCACCTACGGAGATTGAAGACCTTTTGGGCAAGCCACCTTTCTATCGCGACATCTATCAGGGCAATGCCTATGCCGGTGTCGTTACAGGACTGGCGTGGACCAGTGTCGGTGGGGAGATTCTGTTCATCGAGACCTCGCTGTCGAAGGGTAAGGGAGCCAAGCTGACGCTGACGGGTAACCTGGGCGACGTCATGAAGGAGTCGGCAGTCATCGCATTGGAATATGTGAAGGCTCACGTCGACACGTTGGGCATCGACTACCGCATCTTCGACAATTGGAATATCCATATCCACGTGCCCGAGGGAGCAACGCCGAAAGACGGTCCTTCAGCAGGTATCACCATCGCAACCTCTATCGCATCGGCTCTGACCCAGCGCAAAGTGCGTAAGAATACAGCGATGACGGGCGAGATCACGCTGCGCGGCAAAGTGCTGCCTGTAGGTGGCATCAAGGAGAAGATCCTAGCTGCCAAGCGTGCCGGCATCACCGACATCGTGATGTGCAAGGAGAACGAGAAGGACATCAACGAGATTCCCGAGATGTACCTGAAGGGGGTCAACTTCCACTATGTCGAGAATGTGCAGGACGTTTGGAACTTCGCTCTGACCAACGAGGTCGTGGAGCATCCGCTCAACTTCACCATCGAAGAAGAAAAAGACGAGAAGAAAGACAAATGACGTTTGAAGTACAACATAGCGACTCCGCATCTGATGCCCGCACAGGCTTGATTACGACCGATCACGGACAGATCAAGACGCCTATCTTCATGCCCGTAGGGACATGCGGGTCGGTAAAGGGTGTCCACTTCTCCGAACTGCGTGAACAGGTGAAGGCTCAGATCATTCTGGGCAACACCTACCACCTGTATCTACGTCCGGGTCTCGACATCCTGCGCAAGGCTGGTGGGCTGCACCAGTTCAACACGTGGGACCGTCCTATCCTGACGGACTCAGGCGGTTTTCAGGTATTCTCGCTGACGGGCATCCGCAAGTTGCGCGAAGAAGGGTGTGAGTTCCAGAGCCATATCGACGGTTCTCGCCACATCTTCACCCCGGAGAATGTGATGGATACGGAGCGTATCATCGGTGCCGATATCATGATGGCCTTCGACGAATGTCCCCCGGGACAGAGCGACTACCAGTATGCCAAGAAGTCGCTTGGAATGACGCAACGCTGGCTGGACCGCTGCATCAAACGCTTCAACGAGACGGAGCCGCTATACGGCCACAGGCAGAGTCTCTTCCCCATCGTGCAGGGCTGTACCTATAAAGACTTGCGTCAGGAGGCAGCCAAGCACGTTGCTGACAAGGGTGCTGACGGTAATGCCATCGGAGGGCTAGCTGTCGGTGAGCCTACTGAGGTAATGTACGAGATGATAGAGGTGGTCAACGAGATACTGCCCAAGGACAAGCCTCGCTATCTGATGGGCGTCGGAACACCTCAGAACATCCTGGAGGCTATTGAGCGCGGTGTCGATATGTTCGACTGCGTGATGCCCACTCGCAATGGGCGCAATGCGATGCTTTTCACCTACGAAGGCACGATGAACATGCGCAACAAAAAGTGGGAGGATGACTTCTCGCCCATCGACCCTGACGGCTGCGAGATTGACCGTATCCACTCGAAAGCCTACCTACACCACCTGTTCAAGGCGCAGGAGCTTTTGGCTATGCAGATTGCCTCGATACACAATCTGGCCTTCTATCTCCGCCTGGTGACCGATGCGCGTCAGCACATCGAGCAGGGCGACTTTGTACAATGGAAGCGCTCAGTAATTGACAACTTAGGACGCAGGAGATGAAAGAGAAGATAAAAGATATCAGACAACAGACCAAGGCACAACTCGACCGCATTCCGTGGGAGAAGGTTTCTTGGATGAAGAAGTACAACCCCTTCCGCTTCATCAAGCGTTTGGACTGGTACATCATCAACAAGTTTATCGGTACCTACTTCTACTCCATCATTCTGATCATCTCTATCTCCATTGTCTTCGACGTCAACGAGAATCTGGCTAAGTTCACCAACAACCAGGCACCGCTGCGCGCTATCGTTTTCGACTACTACACGAACTTCGTGCCCTACTTTGCCAACCTCTTCTCGCCGTTGTTCGTGTTCATTGCCGTCATCTTCTTTACCTCGAAGCTGGCAGGCAACTCCGAGATCATCTCGATGCTGGCATGCGGCATGAGCTTCAAGCGACTGTTGCGCCCCTACCTCATCTCGGCTGCCTTCATCGCTACCCTGAACTTCTACCTCGGTGCCTACATCATTCCTAAGGGAACGGTAGTGCGCCACGATTTCGAAGCACTCTATAAGAACAACAAGAAGAATACGTCGGCATCGAATATCCAGATTATGGTGGATAAAGGCGTAGTGGCCTATATCTCACAATACGACGACATCCGCAAGACAGGCTACGGCTTTGCGCTATATAAGTTTGAGAATAAGAAGATGGTATCGCAGATGAATGCCAACGTCATCCAGTACGACACCATCTCCGACTCCCGCTACCACTGGAAGGCGCGTAACTACAAGATCCGCACACTGAAAGGCATGCGTGAGCAGATTACCAGTGGTGTGGAGATAGACACACTGATACAGATGGAGCCTATGGACTTGGTCTTCTCGAGAGGTCAGCAAGAGACCTTCACATCGCCCGAACTACTGCGATATATCTCGAAACAGCAGCAGCGCGGCTCCAGCAATGTAGTGCAGTATGAGGTGGAATACCACAAGCGCATCGCTTCGTCGTTTGCCTCGTTCATCCTGACTATCATCGGTGTATCGCTGTCGTCGCGCAAACGCAAGGGCGGCATGGGCATGTATCTGGGTATCGGTCTAGCGCTGTCGTTCACCTATATCCTGCTGCAGACGGTCTGCGCCACCTTCGCCATCAATGCGGACACACCGCCGATGCTGGCAGCTTGGATTCCCAACATTCTATATTCAATCATAGCCTATTTCTGTTATCGACAAGCACCGGATTAAAGGTAAAAAGGTAAAAAAGTGACATTTGAAGAAACATATTTAAACGATAATATCCTCGATGCGCTCTACGACATGCACTTCGAGGAGATGACCCCTATACAGGAACGCTGCATACCCGAGATTCTTGATGGTCACGACCTCATCGGCGTCGCCCAGACGGGAACGGGAAAGACGGCAGCCTATCTGCTGCCCATCCTGAGCATGCTCGATGACGGAGGCTTTCCCAAGGATGCCGTCAACTGCATCGTGATGTCGCCCACCCGCGAGTTGGCGCAGCAGATTGATCAGGCCATGCAGGGTTTCGGCTACTATCTCGACGGCATATCCAGCGTAGCTGTGTATGGTGGTAACGACGGCAACCGCTTCGACCAAGAGATGAAAGGACTAAAGATGGGCGCTGACGTCATCATAGCCACCCCTGGACGCCTGCTGTCTCACATCCGCATGGGTCATCTCGACCTGTCGAAACTCTCTTTCTTCGTGCTCGACGAGGCTGACCGCATGCTCGACATGGGTTTCTCCGACGATATTCTGCAGATTGCCAAGATGTTGCCTCAGAACCATCAGACCATCATGTTCTCGGCTACGATGCCTACGAAGATACAACAGCTCGCGCGTACCTTATTAAATCATCCCGTCGAGGTCAAAATTGCCGTCTCGAAACCTGCTGAGAAGATTCGGCAGTCGGCCTATGTCTGCTACGAGCCCCAGAAGCTGGGTATTGTTCGCTCACTATTTAAGGCTGGCGAACTGCAGCGCGTCATCATCTTCTCCGGCAAGAAAGACAAGGTGAAGGACATCACCCGCGAGCTGAAGCACATGCACATCAACTGCGCCCCCATGCACTCCGACCTCTCACAGGCTGAGCGTGACGAGGTGATGTATCGCTTCAAGTCCGGACAAGTCGACGTGCTGGTGGCTACCGACATCGTGGCACGTGGTATCGACATTGACGACATCCTGATGGTCATCAACTACGATGTGCCCCGTGATGCCGAAGACTATGTACACCGCATCGGCCGCACGGCACGTGCCCAACGCGACGGTATCGCCATCACCTTCGTATCGGACACCGAAATTCGCTATTTTGCTGATATTGAACGCTTTCTAGAACGTGTTATTGACAAGAACCCGTTGCCTGAAGGACTGGGCGAAGGCCCCGAATACAAACCCGTCACACCTCGTAAGAATTCTCGCGGACGCGGTGGTCGTCGACGTGGTGGCAAGGGGAATGGTACTCCACAACATGGAGGTAAAAACCGCCATCACCGAAAGCCCAAACCGAAGGCGAATTAAACTTTTTTAAGAAAAAATAATCGGCTCTTGGAGAACAACGAGCCGATATTTTTCGTAACTTTGCACCGCTTTTATAAAAGAAAATTTTTATACATACTTGATTTTCAAGAACTTAAGGTTATTAGAGAAAGTATTACAAGATGAGGCAATTAAAGATTCAGAAGAGTATTACGAATCGCTCAAGTGAGGCACTGGATAAATATCTGGTGGAAATCGGCCGTGCGCCACTGATCAGCATCGATGAGGAAATCGAGCTGGCTCAGAAGATACGCAAAGGCGGTCCTGAAGGCGAGCGTGCCAAGGACAAGCTGGTGACAGCCAATCTGCGTTTCGTAGTATCCGTCGCCAAGCAGTATCAGCATCAGGGACTGACGCTTACTGACTTGATCGACGAGGGTAACATTGGCCTGATAAAGGCTGCACAGAAGTTTGACGAGACCCGTGGTTTCAAATTCATTTCATACGCTGTCTGGTGGATTCGCCAGTCTATCCTGCAGGCTATTGCCGAGCAGAGCCGTATCGTTCGTCTGCCCCTAAATCAGGTAGGTAGTCTAAACAAGATCAGTCACGAGATCAACCGTTTCGAGCAGGAGTTCCAGCGTCACCCTTCTGTTTCTGAGTTGAGCGATGCCACCAATATGGACGAAGAGAAGATTGCCCAGTCTATGCAGGCTGACAGCCACCACGTATCGATTGATGCTCCTTTCCAGGATGGCGAGGACAACTGTATGCTCGACGTGATGGCCTCAGGCGACGACTCCCGCACCGACCGTCATGTAGACCACGAGTCGATGGCTCAGGAGCTGAACACCGTGCTGCAGAAAGTGCTGAAGGAGCGCGAAATCACCATTATCCGCGAGTGCTTCGGCATCGGTTGTCACGAGAAAGGCTTAGAGGAAATCGGCGACCAGCTGGGACTGACTCGTGAGCGTGTACGCCAGATTCGCGAGAAGAGCATTGCCAAGCTACGCGACTCAGGTAATGCGCGAATTCTGATGAAATATTTAGGCTAAAGTTTTGCGACTTCCAAAATTATTTGTAATTTTGGGGGCGTGAACCGAAAGCTACACATCTTGATAGCGGTGCTGAGCATGATAACGTTCATGCCCAGCATTTGTTTTTCTCGCGACAGGTCGCGCGACTCGCTGTTGTTGTTCCGTGTCTGGAACTACACACAGAACCATCAGCAGTCTACCGATGGCATCGAGAAGAATGTGTATATGTCGTACACGTTCCAGACGAAGCGTCGCAACCCCACCCTCTTCCTTATCCCCACGATGTACTCCATCGCCAAGGGAGCCCGAGAGTATGTCGGCGAAGCCTATTATAAGATGCGTTTCCACGATGCCTTCCGCTACGACCTGCACCGTCAGGTGTTGTGTGGCACCATTCCCCACAACCGCACCGTCATGCCTAACATCTTCCAGTACATGACGCCCGACCTCTACAACGAGACGCTCTACGGTGACAAGATCCTGTCGCCATTCCACTATTCCAACCGTTTCTTCTACAAGTATCTCATCATTCCCGTCAACAACAACCTCTTCATCGTGCGCTTCCGCCCCAGGACCAACAACACGCAGCTCATCAAGGGGCGCGCCTTTGTCGAACTGGAGAGCGGACGCATCAACTCCATCACCTTCGATGGCGAATACGACCTGGTATCGTTCAATGTGACGGCAGCTATGAATATGACCGACGAGCGCATCGTGTTGCCTGAGCGTTGTTCTACGAAAATCAAATTCAACTTCCTCGGCAACAAGATCACAGCCACCTGCCGTGCTTTCTACGACTGTCCGACGACGCTGCCCGACTCTCTCGACAATGTGGAGAGCCGTGAAATGATGGAAACCCTACGCCCCACTACACTGCCCATCACCGAGAAGGAGATTTATGACAAGCACGACGAAGCCAGAGTCATTGCCCAGCAGGAGGAAGCCGTCGATACGACAGAACACAAGCAGAGCTTGGGCGATTTCCTGTGGGACAATATAGGCTACAACCTCATCAACAGCACCTATGCCGATGCCGGTCCTGCCTCAATGCGCATCTCACCACTGTTCAATCCCCTCTACTTCAGTTATAGTCAGAGCCGAGGATTTGCCTATAAGTTGAACATCGGTCTGCGCTACAACTTCAGTCCCCACCGCTATCTGACGCTTGAACCTAAGATGGGTTATAACTTCAAGAAGCAACAGTTCTTCTATACCGCTCCCCTGCGCATGACCTACAACCCCAAGCGCAATGGCTATGCCGAGATCACATGGGCCAACGGCAACCGCACCAACCATGCGGCGCTGATTGATGATATCCAGAAGAAGGAAGGCGAAAAATTCGAGGTTCCAGAATTTAGGGATGAGATATTCCAAATGGTGAACAATGTCGAGGCCTTCGACTGGGTTGAGGTGATGACGGGTATCGTCTACCACCGCCGCAGCTCCACCCAACACGAGCTGATGAAGAGCATCGGTTTCGATGACGAGTTCCGAAGCTTCGCCCCGCTGCTGACGCTTCACTTCAAGCCTTGGCAGCAAAAAGGTCCCACGCTGACGGCAAACTACGAGCGTGGTTTCAAGGGTGTTTTCCGCTCCAATCTGGACTATGAGCGATGGGAGTTCGACCTGTCGTACAAGCATAAGATGAAGAGTATGCGTGCCGTCAATTTCCGCGCGGGCACAGGATTCTACACCCAGCGTAGCACTGACTACTTCGTCGACTACAGCAATTTCCGCGACAACAACCTGCCAACGGGTTGGGATGACGACTGGACAGGTCAGTTCCAGTTGGTCGACGAGCGCTGGTATAACGAGTCAAACTACTATATCAGAGGCAATTTCTCGTTCGAATCGCCCCTGCTGGCACTCACCTGGGTACCGCTGGTGGGTAAGGTCATCGAGATGGAGCGTGTCTACATCAGCGCCCTAAACATCGAGCATACTCGGCCCTACTTCGAGTTGGGCTACGGCTTCACCACGCGCTACCTGTCTACAGGCATATTCACCAGCTTCTTAGGTGGCAAATACGAGGGTTTCGGATGCAAATTCACTGTTGAACTATTCAGACGATGGTAAAATCACTTACAGTCTACAAAGCCAGTGCCGGCAGTGGCAAGACGTTCACGCTGGCTACCGAATATATCAAGCTGTTGGTCATGAATCCAGCCAGCTATCGCAACATCCTGGCTGTCACCTTCACCAACAAGGCGACTGAGGAGATGAAGATGCGCATCCTCTCGCAGCTCTACGGCATCTGGCATCAGTTGCCCGACTCCGCCAGCTACCAGCAGAAGATCATCGAGGCAACGGGATTCACCCCTGAGGTCGTCAGCCAGCGTGCCGGAGAGGCGCTGCACCTGTTGCTGCACAACTACAACTACTTCCGGGTGGAGACCATCGACTCTTTCTTCCAGAGTGTGCTGCGCAACCTGGCCCGCGAACTCGACCTGACTGCCAATCTGCGGATCGGACTGAACGACACGCAGGTAGAAGAGCAAGCCATCGACCAACTCATTGATTCTCTGACACATACCGATGTCATGCTGCAATGGTTGCTGAGCTATATCATGGAGAAAATCAGCGACGACCACTCGTGGAACATCATCGGTCAGGTGAAGCAGTTCGGGCGCACCATCTTCCGCGACTATTACAAGGAGCACAGCGCTGCGCTGAAGCAGAAGATTGGCGAACAAGGCTTCGTCGAAGCCTACACCCAGCAGCTCCGTCAGATCCGCAAGGACGCCCAAGAGCGCATGAAGGAGATTGCCGAGACCTTTTTCGACACGCTCGATGCCGAAAGACTGACTGTCGACGACTTCCCCTATGGCAAGAACGGTGTGGCAGGCACCTTCCTCAAGCTGCGCAATGGTCAGATGGACGAGAGTGTGGTGGGTAAGCGCGCCCTCGACTGCGTTGGCGACCCGACGAAGTGGTATTCCAAGAAAAACGACCGTGCTGAGGAGATTCACGCCATTGCCGAAGAGTCGCTGATGCAGATTCTGAGATATGCCGTTGACGAGCGTCCACGCCAATACCGGCTCTACCAGTCGGCCGACCTCACCCTGCGCCACCTGAGCCAGCTGCGCCTGCTGGGTAGCATCGAGCAAAAGGTGCGCCAGCTGAACGACGAGTCTAACCGCTTCCTGCTCAGCGACACGCAGCAGTTGCTCCACGCCCTGATTAGCGACAGCGACTCCCCCTTCATTTTCGAGAAGATAGGCTCCCAGCTTGAACACGTCATGATCGACGAGTTTCAGGACACCAGCACCGTCCAGTGGCAGAACTTCAAGCTGTTACTGCAAGAGTGTATGAGTCACGAAAGTACTGAGAATCTGATTGTTGGCGATGTCAAACAGAGCATCTACCGCTGGCGCTCCGGCGACTGGCGACTGCTGAATGCCATCGACCGCGAGTTCCCGCATGCCGATGAGATGGTCGACATCAAACCGCTGGAGACCAACTACCGCTCGTCGCGCAACATCATCGAGTTCAACAATGCCTTCTTCCAGGAAGCCGCCCGTCAGGAGTATGAGCGGCTCAGCGACGAGAATCCCGAGGGTGCCCGCCAGTTGGAGCATGCCTATGCCGACGTCGCCCAGAAGGTGCCCGACCACCGTCAGCCCGTGGGTTTGGTCAGCATCCGACTGCTGCCCGCTACCGACTACCAGGAGCACACCATGAACCTGCTAACGGATACCGTTCAGGAGCTCCGCCAGCAAGGTGTCGCACCGAGTGATATCGCCATCCTCGTGCGCACCAACAAGTATATCCCGCTCATTGCCGACTACTTCGCAGCCGCCCTGCCCGATGTGCGCATCGTGAGCGACGAGGCTTTCCGGCTCGATGCCTCCATCTCCGTTTGTCTGCTGGTGCAAGCGCTCCATCTGCTCACCCACCCCGACGACCTCTTGGCGAAGGCTACGGTGGCTAAGCTCTACCATCGTGCAGTTCTGGGCGAAGACACTCCTGAGCAAGAGCTGCTCATCCAGGACCGCCCTCTCGACAACCTCCTACCCGAAGCCTTCACCCTGCATACTGCCGAGCTGTTGCAGATGCCGCTCTACGAACTCGTTGAGAGACTCTTCGGCATCTTCCAGCTCCATCGACTCAACGAGCAGAGCGCCTATATGTGCGCCTTCTACGACCAGCTGAACAAGTTCACACAAGATAATGCCACCGACATCGATACCTTCGTGCGCGAGTGGGACGAGACCATCAGTTCGAAGACCATCCAAAGCGACGTCTCCGATGGTGTGCGCATCCTGTCTATCCATAAGAGCAAGGGCCTGGAGTTTGGCCATGTGCTCATCCCCTTCTGCGACTGGCGCCTCGAGATGCCCGACCTACTATGGTGCGAGCCTCCCGTAGAGCCGTTCAACGCGCTGCCCATCGCCCCCATCGACTATAGCGAGAAGCAGATGCGCGGCACCATCTACGAGCCCTATTATCTGGACGAGCACCTGCAGAATACCGTCGACAATCTGAATCTGCTCTATGTCGCCTTCACGCGTGCCGTCGACAGCCTTTACGTCATCGGACAGCGTGGCAGCAAGAGCAACCGCTCCGCCCTCCTGGAGAGCGTGCTGCCTCACCTTCAGCTCGACGGTGCCACCCTCAGTGGCGAGGACGACGAGCAGGCCCCTATCGCCTTCGATTTCGGCCAACTTCCACCTCTCAGTTCTCAGTTCTCACCTCTCACCTCTCAAAATGCCTTCCTCCAACCCGTCACGCCGCTGCCCATCACAATGGAGAGTTTCGACGTGAAGACCGAATTCCGACAGAGCAACCGCAGCCGCGACTTCATCGAGGGCGACGACGAGCAACAGGAGCTCAGCTACATCAAGGTGGGAAGTGTGCTCCACGAGATTTTCTCTACCATCCGCACCTCTGCCGACATCCCCCGGGCGCTTCAGCAGTTGCAGACCGATGGTGTGCTCTACGATGATGAGGTGACGCGTGAAAAGCTCACCTTAATGCTTAAAAAAAGACTTGAAGACAAACGTGTTCGCAATTGGTTTTCAGACGGTTGGCGACTTTTTAACGAGTGCAGTATTCTCCGACTCGACGAGCATGGCGAGTTGGTTGAGCGTCGTCCTGACCGCGTCATCACCAACGGCACGGAGACGCATATCATCGACTTCAAGTTCGGTCGACCCCATGCCGAATATCACGATCAGGTCAGCGAGTATATGCAACTCCTTCGCTCCATGGGTATGCCTGGTGTCAAGGGTTGGCTATGGTATGTTTATAGCAATAGGATTGAGGAGGTTTAGAGATGATGAAGAGTTTCCTAGAATACGTTGCAGAAGATATTATCCGCAAGTACGGCACCGACCTGTCGCGCACCGCTGTCGTATTCCCCAATAAGCGCGCCTCGCTGTTTCTCAACCACCAGTTGGCTCGCATCGCGCAGAAGCCCCTGTGGAGCCCTGCCTACATCACCATCAGCGAACTGTTCCGCCAGCAGAGTGAGCTGCATGTGGCCGACCCCATCAAGCTGGTGTGCGACCTGCACCAGTCGTTCTGTCTTGAGACCGGCAGCGACGAGTCGCTCGACAAGTTCTATGGTTGGGGACAGCTGCTCATCAGCGACTTCGACGATATCGACAAGAACATGGCCGACCCCGACCGCGTATTTACCAACTTGCGCGACATCCACGAACTCGACGACCTGAGTTATCTTACCGACGAGCAACGCGAGCTGCTGCGCCATTTCTTCAGCCATTTCACCGAGGAGCATGAGACCGAACTCAAACAGCGTTTCCTGCGCCTGTGGAGCCACTTTGCTGACATCTACCACGACTTCAACCGCCGACTCGCCGACCAAGGGCTAGCCTACGAGGGTGCCCTCTACCGCCAGGTGGTGTCCGCTGTTTGTTGCGACTCGGTCGCAACAGACCATGAAGCATTTCCTTACGACCGATACATCTTTGTGGGTTTCAACCTGTTGCAGAAGGTGGAGCAGCAGCTCTTCTCCCATCTGCAGCGCGAGGGCAAGGCCCGTTTCTATTGGGACTTCGACCATTATTACATGCAGCACCACGAGGCAGGCCGCTACATCGCCCAATACCTAAAATACTTCCCCAACGAGCTCGACAGCACCGATGCCGACATCTACGGCCTGTTCCAGAGCAAGAAGGAAATCCGCTATATTTCAGCCCCCACCGAACACATCCAGGCGCGCTATGTCAGCGGCTGGCTGCGCGAAGCTGAGCGCTATAAAGACGGGCGCCGCACCGCCATCGTGCTGTGTGATGAGGGACTGTTGCCCACAGTTATCCATTGTCTGCCCAGCGAGGTCGAGAAGGTCAATGTCACCACGGGTTATCCGCTGGCACAAACGCCTATCGCCTCGTTCATCCAGCTCTATTACGACCTCATTCTGGGCGGGCGGACACCCCGATTGCTACGTGCTTTCCATCGTCATCCCTATGCCCGATTTGTCGACGACACACAACCCTTGCAGCAAATGCTGCGCCAGATAGCCCAGCAGGCCAAGGACGAGATACAAGACCCCTTGTTCCAGGAGTCGCTTTTCCGCGCCTACACGCTGGTCAACCGCCTGAATGCGCTAATAGAGAGTGGCGATCTGCAGGTCACCGACCAGACCTTGCAGCGACTCACCACGCAGATTATCCAGCAGACCAGCATCCCCTTCCACGGCGAGCCCATCGAGGGCATCCAGGTGATGGGTGTGCTCGAGACGCGCAACATCGACTTCGACCACGTCTTGCTGCTATCCTGCAACGAGGGCAACATGCCGCGAGGCGTCAACGACAGCTCGTTCATTCCCCATAGCATCCGCCAAGCCTACGAACTGACCACTGTCGAGAATAAGGTTAGCATCTACGCCTACTATTTCCACCGGCTGCTGCAGCGCGCCAAGGATGTCACCATCCTCTACAACAATGCCACCGAGGACGGCCAGCGGGGCGAGATGAGCCGCTTCATGCTGCAGATGCTCGTCGAGAGTGGCCAAACCATCAGCCAGCACACCCTGCAGACCGGTCAGCAGACCACCCCATGGACACCCCAGCCCATCCAGAAGACGCCCCACGTCATGGAGGTGCTGCAGTCGTCGTTCACTACCCTCTCGCCTACCGCCGTCAACCGCTATCTGCGCTGTCCGCTACAGTTCTACTACCATTATGTGGCAGGACTGCTGGAGCCCAATGTCCCCGACGACGAACAGGAGCTCGACAACCGCATCTTCGGCACCATCTTCCACGAGGCTGCCGACATCATCTACCACCAGTTGCCCCGCCATATCACCACCGATGTGCTGGACCATCTGCTGAAGGGCAAGATAGAGATTGAGCGTGCCGTCGACGAGGCCTTCCATCGCGTCATGCCCGATGCCCCCATTGGCGGCCTCCACATCATCAATCGCGAGGTCATCATCCACTACCTGCGCCAGCTGCTGCAGATAGACCGCCGACTGGCCCCCTTCACCATCCTCGGTCTCGAGTGCGACGTCTACCGCCCCCTCACCTCTCACCTCTCACCTCTAAAAATCGGAGGCCGCATCGACCGTCTGGACCTTATCTGCGAAGACACTCCCCAGGAGCGCATCCGCGTCATCGACTACAAGACCGGCAGCAGCCAACTGCGCCCCCTACCCGACGTCGAGTCCATCTTCTCGCCCGAAAAGATCCACGACCATAGCGACTACTACCTGCAGACCTTCGTCTATGCCGACATCGTGCGCCAGAAGCGTCAGAAGCCCACATCGCCTGCCCTGCTCTTCATCCAGCATGCCGCAGCAGATGATTACGACCCCACACTCCGCTTCGGTCGTGAGCCCATCCTCGACATCGCTGACCACAGCCAGCGCTTCAACGAGCTCCTCGACCAGCAGATAACTCAGATCTTCTCGCCCGACGTCGCCTTCCAGCCCACCTCCGACCTGAAGACCTGTCGCACCTGTCCCTATCAGCAGATGTGCCGGCGATAATGACGAAAAAATGGGAGAAAAACAAATACTAAGACCCTTTTCTTTGCCGTTTTGAAATTAATTTCTATCTTTAAACTACGTTTTTAGGTACTAACGTTCGAGAAAACTCAAAATTCTTTTGGTTTTCTTCTCACTTAATCGTATCTTTGCAGAGAAAATAAAACTATATACAAAAAACTAACAATGATGAAAAGAAAGATTTTCAGTTGGATGACGGCTCTCGTCCTCATCTGTGGCTGGATGGCAGCAGGCTTTACGCTGACCTCATGCAGCAATAGCGATAACAATTCTGGTGCACCGACAGTCACACTCGAGGATGCGCTGAACGACGGGACTATAGTGGCTTTTAGTTTCAACGTGAACGATGAGGAGTTTTATGTTGCCTTCGTGAGAGTGGGCGACACCTACGAGCTGCTGGACTATGGCCCGATGGCTGCCGCCAAAGTTTCGAGGCGTGCAGACGAACCGACCATCACCGAGCAGGATTGCGAATTCACGATGGAGCACGACAAGGCTAACAACGTGATCAAACTGACCGTCAAGGAGAAGAATACTTCCGACCTGGTGCTGACCGCTTTCGTCGACGTCAAGGAGAGTACCATCGAGGTGATACCTGGCGACCCGAAATACAAGGTGACAGGTGTTAAGATGAAGGTATCGAACGTCGAGATAACCAAGCTGCTGAAGGAGAAAGGCGAAGGCATCACCCTAACCGATGCGCTCGTGAAAGGAGCCAAGGTGGAGATTGTATACAAATGGGACAATAGTAAGACCACCACCTTTACCTTCACCAACGATGGCGGAACATTCTCAGGTGCCATTGCAGGCGACAATGCCGAAAATTTCAATTATTTCCTGAAGCTGGAGGGCAACGAGCTCTTCTTCTCTACTAAAGAGAAAGACTGGTTTGTGACCGACACTAATCTCGAGATCAAATTCAACGTGGTGAAGAACACCTACAAGTTCTGGACGGTCACAAACGATACTTATAACTCCTTCAAAATCAGCGTGAACGGTACCGACATCACGTCGTCGCTGACAAAGGAGAACATATGAAACAGTACATTGCAGTAGCAGGAAATATAGGCAGCGGAAAGTCGACGCTGACGCGACTGCTGGCCAAACACTATGGCTGGGAGGCCCGCTATGAGGTGGTAGAGGAGAACCCCTATCTGGAGGACTACTATCGGGATATCCACCGGTGGTCGTTCAACCTGGAGGTGTTCTTCTTGAAAGAGCGATTCCGCGACCTGATGAAAATCACACAGGCCGACCACACCATCATACAAGACCGAACGATCTATGAGGGCGTCTACGTGTTCATGGAGAACAACAAGGAGATGGGCAATCTGTCGGACCGCGACTACGAGACCTATATGGAGCTGTTCGAGCAGATGATGTCGGTGGTGCGGAAGCCCGACCTCATGATATACCTGAGGGCATCGGTGCCCCATCTGGTGGGTAATATCCAGCTACGCGGACGCGACTACGAACAGACCATGAAGCTGGAATATCTGGAGAATCTGAACCGACGATACGACGACTTCATATACCATAAATATAATGGGCAAGTGATGACGGTGGAGAAGGACCAACTGGACTTCTTGAACAACCCGAAGGACCTAGCACAGATCATCGACCGCATAGACAGCCAGCTGTTCGGACTGTTTCCACCACAACTTTAAACTTAAACACTAAAATCTAAACTATCAATAAGTTATGCATATAGCAGTAGCAGGAAACATTGGCAGCGGAAAGACCACGCTGACCAAATTGTTGGCCCACCGATACGGATGGACACCCAGATTCGAACCCGTAGACAACAACCCCTATCTGGCCGACTTCTATGCCGACATGCCCAGATGGTCGTTCAACCTACAGGTATACTTCCTGAACAAACGCTTCAAGGAGGTGGTGGAGATATCGAAATCGGAGGATACCATCATCCAGGACCGCACCATCTTCGAGGATGCACGCATCTTCGCACCCAATCTGCACGATCAGGGCATGATGTCGGACCGCGACTTCCAGAACTATACCGACCTGTTCGACCTAATGATGTCGCTGGTGAAGTTGCCCGACCTGATGCTGTATATCCGGTCGAGCATTCCCACGCTGGTAGGGCAGATTCAGAAGCGCGGTCGCGAATATGAACAAACCATGCGACTGGACTATCTGAAAGGACTGGAAGAGCGCTACGAAACGTGGATAGCCTCGTATAAAGGACCGCTGATTGTGGTGGATGGCGACCACTGCAAATTCGGCGACAATCCCGAAGACCTGAAGCAGGTGACCGACATGATCGACGCGAAGCTCTACGGACTGTTCCCAATGGACAACAACACGTAAAGGAAAGGCTCCGATTAGCCGTTTTAATGTTTTTTAACTGCAATAATAGGAGGTAGTCGGAGTTTTTTCATAATTTTGCAAAGATATTTGCTAAAAAAGCATTTCTCTAACCGAAGATGACTGACATCATACTATCAAGCTTCATCAGTCTGTTTGCCCTGTTCGGCAAGGAAGAGCAAGTGGATGAAGAACGAGCTAAAAGCATGCTCGTCAGCTATTTACGTCGTCACTTCGGTATCAGAAATACAGACCTCTACCTGGATCTTTACACGGACATGAGAATGGCCTACGAGATGACTGACGAACTGGACACAGAGGCGACGGTCAACTCAATATGTGCCAATCTGCAAGGCGACATCCAGAACACCGAGAAGGCGCTGCTGCTGTTGCGACTGATGGAATTCTGCTATGCTGACGAAAAGCTGTCGGACAAGATGTTCAAGGCAATGGTCAAGCAGTTCAACATCCCCGCAGCGCAGTACGACAGCTTCCTGGACTATGTGGCCGGCAAGCCGACGGAGCACGTGAAGCTGCACCAGCTGGAGGGTTTCGACGGAACGCTGAAGACGCTGCTCGACCCGACGACAGGCATGCTCATCTTCACCTACATGGGCGAGGACACGGTGCTGCTGAACGATGTGCCCGTGCTGACTGGCTCATACCAGGTGTGGATACAGAGCAGCGTGCTGAAAGGCAAGAACGGCAATCCCGTCTACTATTCAAGCATCATCAGAACCTATAACGGCGACAAGGCTGAAGGCCAGCGCGAAGCCGTGGAATTCTGCGGGCGCAACATCGCCTTCCGATTCCCCAACAGCGACAACGGCATGCACAACCTCAGCTTCGACCTGCACAACGGTGAACTGCTGGCCATCATGGGCGGATCGGGAACGGGCAAGACTACCCTACTCTCGCTGCTCAACGGCAGTCTGAAGCCGCAGGAGGGCACCATCACCATTAACGGACACAGCATTGACGAACCCGAGGCGAAGAGCCTGATAGGCTTCGTGCCACAGGACGACCTGCTGATTGAGGAGCTGACGGTATACCAGAACCTTTGGTTCACCGCCAAGTTCTGCTTCGAGGGCATGAACGACCAGGAGCTTGACAAGCGCGTCATGAAGACCCTGAAAGACCTGGGACTGGACGCTGCCAAGGACTTGAAGGTGGGATCGGCCATCAACAAATACATCAGCGGTGGACAGCGCAAGCGACTGAACATCGCGCTGGAGCTGATCAGAGAACCTGCCGTGCTGTTCCTCGACGAGCCGACATCGGGCCTGTCGTCGGCTGACACGGAGAAGGTGATCAACCTGCTGAAAGAGCAAACGCTGAAGGGCAAGCTCATCGTGGTGAACATCCACCAGCCGTCGAGTGATGTCTACAAGCTGTTCGACCGTTTGTGGCTCTTGGACAAGGGTGGCTACCCCGTGTTCGACGGCAACCCGATAGATGCTATAACTTACTTTAAGGAAGCTGCAAATTACGCTGATGCTGAGACTAGTGCGTGTCCGACATGCGGTAACGTAAACCCCGAGATCGTGCTGAACATCATCGACGAAAAGGCGCTGAACAACTCGGGCGAACTGTCGGACGAGCGCAAGATGAAACCACAGGAGTGGCATGAGCTCTACCTGAAGAACAGGAAGCCCATGACGGAGCCGAAGGTGAGTGCTGTTCCGGCCTCAGACCAACGGAAGCCCAACGCGCTGAAGCAGCTGGGCATCTTCCTGCAGCGCACCTTCAAGTCGAAGATCACCAACGTGCAATACCTCTGCATCACGCTGCTGGAGGCTCCACTGCTGGCTGTGGTTTGCTCGTTCCTGACACGCTATGCCCCACCCGAGGGCTACACCGTGATGGACAACAAGAACCTGGTGAGCTACTTCTTCATGTCGGTCATCGTGGCGACATTCATCGGCATGAGCGGCAGCGCAGAGGAAATCATCAAGGACCGCGCCCTGCTGAAGCGCGAGAGTTTCCTGAACCTCTCGTACAGCAGCTATATCTGGTCGAAAATCATCTATATGGCAGGTGTCTCGCTGTTGCAGACGCTGCTCTTCATCGTGATAGGCAACTCGATTATGGGACTGCACGGGCTGTTCGGCACGTGGTGGCTCATCCTGTTCGTCACAGCGCTGCTGTCGAACCTGGTGGGACTGCTGCTGTCGCAATGTCTGAGTTCGGTAGTGGCCATCTATATCAGCATTCCGCTGCTGCTCATCCCCCAGATCCTGCTCTGCGGACTGGTGGTCAGCTTCTCAGACCTGACACCGAAGAGCACGACGGGCAACGTGCCGGTCATCGGCGACATCATCCCCACCCGATGGGCTTATGAGGCGCTGGCCGTCACCTCGTTTACCGACAACGAGTACGAGGCACCATTCTTCAAGCTGGACAAGGAGCGCTACGAGGCCCAGTACTACAACATGGGACACCTCTACGAGCTGGAGTCGCAGTTGGAGACCATGAAGGACGAGCAGACCAAAGGCAAGGAGGTAGACCCCAACCATATGGAAGTCATCATGACCAACCTGCCCCTGCTGACGGAATATTGCGGCATGAAGCCCTATAGTGGTGACAAATCGTATGAGTCGCTGTCCTCATATATGAAAGAGGCAGAAAGCATTCTGGCCAAGCGCGGCAATACTGCCACCATGAAGGTAGACGCCATGAAGTCGACATTCATCAGGCAGAACGGCAAGGAAGCCCTGCTGCAGCTGAAGCGCGACAACTACAATACGAAGCTGGAAGACTGCGTGATAGGAGCCGACCAGAAGCGCATGCTTGACGTGATTGACAACTACATCGTTCCGCGCACGGGAATCATCTTCCTAACGCCACAGAGCACCTGTGGAAGGGCTCCCTTCTACAGCAGCGAAAAGGTGGTAGGCCAGTGGCACGTGAAGACCCTGTGGTTCAACATGGCCGTCATGATGCTGATGTGCATCGTGGTTGCCGTCATGCTGTTCAGCGACAGGCCTGGACGCTATTTGAGAAAGAACAATTGAAAACAATAATTCTATTAATTAATAACAAAAAACAGTTTAACAAAATGAAGAAGTTAACCATTTTTGCTGTTGCATTTGCAGCAATCGTCTTCGCAGCTTGTGGAGGCAAAAAGACAGAAAACAACGTAGAGGATGCAGACTCGCTGAAGACTTTCGAACAGCAGCAGATTGAGGCTAGTATCAAGATGCACATTGACAGCATCGCTGCCGAGGTAGGTAAGCTGAAGCAGCCCGGTTTCGTACAGGAGTCGAATGGTGGTCTGACGCTGACCAAGGAGGAGAAGCAGGTGAAGCCTAACTATTTGCTGTCAGCAAGCGCTGCCGACGATGCTGCCACTCTGGCTGAGAAATATCGCATGCTGAGCGCCCTGTCAGTTGACAAGAAAGTTGCTGAGCTCTATGAGATGCCTGTTGAGGACTACGACAAGGCTATTGCCAAGCTCATTGCCGACATCAACGATCCTTCGTTCAAGACCGTAGAGAACTCTGGCACTATCTTCGAGACCACTCAGACATTGTATGAAGAGATGGAGAAGAATGGTCGCATCAACTACTTCTGGCAGCTGGCTTCTGCAGCTCTCGTTGAGGAGCTGTACATCGCCAACCAGAATGCTGACAAGTTCCTCAGCGTGGTAGACGACGAGGCTGCTTCAAACATCACCTTCCGCGTCATCCTCGTGCTGGATGCCATCAACCGTCTGGCTGAGTACGATCCTGAGATCAAGCCTATCGCTGACGCTGTTGCTCCTCTGGAGGTGCTCAACGCCACTTCTACCGACGAGCTCAAGAAGCAGCTGAACGACGCCAAGGACGCTATCGACACCGCTCGTGCTGCGCTCGTAAAATAAGCGATTTGAACGATGGAAATCAAGCGTAGTCTGATATTGCCTAACGACATTGAGACCATCCCTCAGCTGAACGAGTTCATCGACTCGGTGGCTGAGGAGATGGCTCTTGACATGTCGCTCACCATGAGCCTTAACCTTGCCATGGAGGAGGCGGTGGTCAATGTAATGGACTATGCCTACCCCGAAGGACAGCAAGGCAACGTCGAGATAGAAGCGATGACCGACGGCGAATGGCTCACATTCGTCATCAGCGATTCAGGCGTTCCTTTCGACCCTACAACCAAGGAAGACGCTGACACCACGCTGTCGGCAGAGGAGCGCCCCATCGGCGGACTCGGTATCTTCCTGGTACGCCAATTGATGGATGTCATCCAATACCAGCGTGATGGTGACAAGAACGTGCTGACGCTGCGTAAGAAGCTGTAATTCCTAATTATGTAAAATCTAAATTTAACAACAATGAATATTGAAATCATAGAGCAGAACGGTGGTATGACTGCCATTTTCAACGGTCGTTTGGACACCCCGGCAGCCGTAAAGGCTCAGCAGGACGTTGCTCCGCTGCTGGAGAATGCCGACAAGGTAATCACACTCGACTGCACCAACCTGGAATACATCAGCAGCTCTGGTCTGCGCTTATTCCTGACGCTCCGCAAGGAGACTTCTGCCAAGGGCGGAAAGGTAGTCATTGTGAACATCAATGACGAGATCAAGAAGGTATTTATGATGACAGGGTTCTTCAACCTGTTCGAGATTAAATAAAAACCTCAATTCCCTATGGAGAACTACGGTCTCGACCTGCATGGAGAGATGCTACTGGCAGAATATCATTCCCAGCAGCATCTCTACTTGCAATTGCAGGATGTCGTCACCCAGAAACTGGGCATGCAGCTTAAGAAGAGTGACATTGTCATTAACTCGATGGAGTTTCGCATCAAGACGGAAGACTCGCTGGCTGGCAAGTTGAAGCGAAAGGGGGCGAAATACCAATCGATCATGGACATTACTGACATCTTCGGAGCCCGTATCATCACATTCTATAACGAAGACGTAGACCGCATTGCCGCTTTGGCGGAGTCGCTCTTCGAGATAGACTGGCCTAACTCGGTTGACAAGCGCAAGATGCACGAGGTGACTAGTTTTGGATACAACTCGCTGCACTATATCTGCCGATTGCCCAAGACACTTTACTTCGACCCTGAGCTGCCCCAACTGAACGAGATCCGCTTCGAGCTCCAGATGCGTACAGCCCTGCAGCATGTATGGTCGGCCATTCAGCACGACATCGGTTACAAGTCGGAGGTGGAGATACCACAGGAGTACCACCGGCAGCTCAGCCGACTGGCAGGTATGCTGGAGGTGGCCGACGATGAGTTCAGCCGCATCCGAACATCCATCGTTGACTATCGTCGACGCATCCAGAAATTGGTACATAAAGGACTGTTGGAAGAGGTGCCCATCGATGGCGACTCGTTCAATTCGTACATGTCGACACGCCCCTTCGACAAGCTGAACCGCAAGATTGCCGCCATCACCCAGGCCGAGATACAAGAGGCCTCGTTCCTGCCCTACCTCAACGTGATGCGACAACTGAGGCTGCGCACGCTGGGCGACATTGGCCGCATGATCAAGGAAGACTCCGACGACGCCTACCAGCTGGCACTGTTCCAACTGGGCAGCACGGATATCGATATCCTTTCAGAGACGATAGGACTGCAGAACCTCTGCATCGTACACAACCTGAAGACGGGCCGAGGAAAACCAGGACTCGTCAAGATTTTCGATGCCATCAACGGCAATCACCAACAAAACGACACGCTGGCTAACATCGTCATCGAACAAGCCAGCCGACTGTCGTTCATGAGCAAATAAAAAGACTAGAACGTGGAGAAAATAACAAGCGGAAGGCCCAAAATAGCTATCGTAGACAGCAACACGCTGGCTACGCTGGGGCTGAAACAAATTCTGCTGAACGTGATGCCTATCATGACTGTCGACACGTTCGGAACATTTGCCGAACTGGAAGCCAGCCAGCCTGACACATATTTCCACTTCTTCGTCGCTATGGACATCGTCTTGCGCAACAGGGCTTACTTCACCCAACACAAGCGGAAGACTATCGTGCTGACGCTCTCGTTCAGCGACTCCGCCCAGCTTTCCGAATTCCATAGCCTCTATATCAACCAGCCTGAGCAACAACTCGTCAAGTCGCTGCTGATGCTAGAGCAGCATGCCCACGCTGGCGGACATAACCTACCCCAGATGCCGCATGTGCTGCAGCAGAAGATACTGACTGACAGGGAAATTGAAGTGATGTCGCTCATCGTTCAGGGTAACATCAACAAAGAGATTGCCGAAAAACTGCACATCGGCCTTTCTACCGTCATTACCCACCGTAAGAACATCATGGAGAAACTGGGTATGAAGAGCGTTTCGGCATTGACTATCTATGCCGTCATGCACGGCTATGTAGACATCAATACCATCTAAGCCGCCATCACAGCTTCACGCTGCTGATATCGACCAATCCGTTGACAATAGCATAAATCGTGAGACCTGCAGGACTGTGGATCTGCAACTTGCGCGCGATGTTGCGACGATGGGTGATCACCGTATTGATAGAGATACACAGGTGATCGGCTATCTCCTTGTTCTGCATGCCCTGTACCACGCTGACAATGACGTCGCGCTCGCGCTCACTCAGCACCTCGCCACCGTCCTGACCACCCTTGAAGACCATCGTCGAGATGTTCTTCGTCACGTCGTTCTGCTTGGTCTGACGCTCCAGTCTGCGGATGGCAGGCGTAAAGATATGGTCCTCCACCTCAGCATGCTGGCGCAGCCATTCCTCGTTGTTGTAGATATCGTAGAGCGTAGCTGTCAGCAGGTTGTTCAGATGGGCATTGGCAGGCAGATACTTAATAATCATGAGCTTCAGCTCGCGCAGCTTCTTGTCCGTACTCTCATGGTGCTTCGAGAACATCTCGATGTTATAGTCGTTGGCAGGCTGGTTGTCAAGTAGCGACTGCACATAAGGGAACAATGTCTTCTCCTCGTACTTCATGTGGCGGCGAATCTCCTGGGCATATTCATCATAGAATTTCATGATGAGCTGCCCCAGCTGATTGCCCTCGCTGATGCTCTCCTGCAACTCGCGACGGATAAAGGGCAGTTGGAAGTCGAGATAGTAGGCATGGCTGGCCTCCAGGTAGTGCAGCAGCGTAGGCACGCTGATGCGCTCGTCATCATCATAATTGGTGAAGTCGTTGATGGTGAAGTTGACCACCGCCAGGAAGGTATAGGTGTCCACCCCATTCATCTCGCAGGTCTCAGCCACCGTCTTGTCGCCAAAACCCAGGTTGATGCCGAAGCTGCCAAGTGCCTGCAGCACACTATAATTATCCTTGATGAGCGTGATCATCTTGTCTTGTGGCTCATACATCTTCAAGTTCTTCATTGTTCCCTTTATACCTTATTAAATGAATGACGCTGCAAAAGTAATAATTTTTAGTGAATTCTGCAATAGTAAAAATCATTTTCATCATAATTAGGTATTGCAGAAAAAACAGAATTGCCATACCTTTGCATCCGTTTTTAACCACATAATTTGTTATGAAAAGATTTGTATTCGGATTCATATCCGTATTCATGAGTATGGTCGCTATGGCTCAGGGCGATGCTGCCGACAGCGTGATGAACCACGCCAGAGGCAACCGACTGAGCATCGGCGGCTATGGAGAAGTCTGTTTCTCGCGTAACTATTTTAGCGACCACGTGAGCCGCTACAGTCAGCCTGAGGAGCATAAGAACGACCCGTCGCACGGGCGCTTCGACATTCCACATGCTGTCATCTATCTGGGCTACGACTTCGGCAAGGGCTGGTCGTTCGGTACTGAGATTGAGTTCGAGCATGGCGGCACAGGTATCGCCTACGAGAAGGAAGACGAGGAAGGCGGCGAATGGGAACAGGAGACCGAGAAGAGTGGCGAGGTGGAGCTGGAGCAGTTCTGGCTGCAGAAGACGTTCGGCCGCTGGGGCAATCTCCGCGTCGGCCATATCGTCGTGCCCGTAGGTCTGAACAATGCCCACCACGAGCCGCTGAATTTCTTTACCGTCTATCGTCCGGAAGGCGAAAACACCATCATGCCCTCTACCTGGCACCAGACCGGTATCTCGTTCTTTGGGCGCTATGGCGACTTCCGCTATGAGGCACAGTTCCTGGCTGGTCTGAATGCCGACCACTTCACCAATACCGGCTGGATTCACAAGGGCAACAAGTCGCCCCTGGAGTTCGACGTAGCCAACAAGTACGGCGCCGCCTTGCGCATCGACAACTACAGCGTTCCAGGACTGCGCATCGGACTGAGCGGATACTATGGCCACAGCATCGGCAACACCTACCCCAACGATGCCAGCGGTGCTGGTGCTACCTACAAGGGAAAGATAGCCATCGGCTCCATCGACTTCACCTATCATGCCCACAACTGGATTGTTCGCGGACAGGCAGACTACGGCTATCTGGGCGATGCCGAACAGTTGAAATATATGTACAACCGACTGAACTCAAAGTCACCCTACAAGCACTCAGCCTTTGTCAGCGGCAATGCCTATGCCATCGGTATCGAGGCAGGATACGACATCTTCTCGCAGATTGAGAGCATGCGCAAGGACGGACAGAAGTTTTACGTCTTCGGACGCTATGAGGCCTACAATCCCTACGCCAGCGATACGAAGGGTGTCAGCTACGCCTATACTGCCGTGAAGCGTTTTGCCGTAGGTGTCAACTACTACCCCATCCGCCAGATTGCCATCAAGGGCGAATACTCCAAGCGACTGCTGAAGAACCTTTACAACGACGAGCCTTCCATCAATCTCGGAGTGGCCTACGTCGGACTCTTCAGATAACACAAAAGAACAACCACATCATTCATCAATCATATAACAACAATGAAAAAACTGATTTATTCCATGACAGTCCTCATGGCAGGACTCTCATTTACTGCATGTAGCAGTAACAGCGACGACAACAACAGCAACACCGACTTCAACATCGTCAACACCACACCAGTTGTCGACAACGACACCTATGCGTCGAACACGGCAGCTGCCAGCTATAGCAGCAAGACCTTCGGACAGCAAGCCATCGACGACTGTGGCGACTTGGTAGACCAGCTCGAGAAGGCCAACGCCACCATTGCCTCTGCCAAACTCAGCGAAGAGCAGGAGGCTTATCTGCGCAAGGTGCTGCAGACGTTGGTCAGCAACGTCATCGTTCCTACCTACACACAGCTGGCTGACGACGTAGAAGACTTGGAGAAGACGCTGAATGGTCTGACGGTCAACACCATCACACAGGCTCAGATTGACCAGGCCTGTGCAGACTTCAAGGCTGCCCGTCTGAACTGGGAGCGCTCTGAGGCTTTCCTCATGGGTGCAGCTTCCGACTTCGACATCGACCCCACCATCGACTCATGGCCCCTGAACCGCACCTTGCTGCTCAACTACTTCAACAACGGCATGAACGACGAGATGCTGGAGGACGCCACCATCCTGGGCTTCCACGCTCTGGAGTTCATCCTGTTCCGTAATGGCCAGAACCGTAAGGTGGCTGAGCTGAAGGGCAACGACACCTATACCAACTTCGAACAGATTTCGGGTGCTCAGGAGCTGGCTTACGCTCAGACCATCTGCAAACTGCTGAAGGAGCGTTGCTATCAGCTGCAGGTAGCCTGGGAGGGAGAGACCGAGGCCAATGCCAACCGCGTAGCAGTGGTCAAGGCTGCCAAGCTGGATTACACCACCTCTCGTGGTCTTTCCTTTGGCGAGAACCTCTTCAAGGCTGGTATCGCTGACAGCAAGAGCACCTTCTCTACCCTGAAGGCAGCCATCGCACAGGTTCTCTCTAACGACGAGGGTTCTTGCGTGGGTATCGCCAACGAGGTAGGTACTGCCAAGATTGCCAACCCCTTCTCCAACGCTGACATCGCTTATGTGGAGTCGCCCTATAGCTACAACTCTATCACCGACTTCCGCGACAACATCCGCTCTATCCGTAACATCTGGCTGGGTTCTACCGACAAGACGGCCAACCAGTACAGTTTCCACACCTTCTTCGCCAGCGTCAACAAGAACAGCGTGAACACAGCATTAGAAGGTACTTATGTATCGGCTATCGAGAACATCAGCAATATGCCCGCTCCTTTCGTCAAGTATTGCAGCGTGGTATGGGGTAAGGATTTCGACGACCCTGACAACTGGGATTCAATCACAGAGTAATCATAGCTCATGAGAAGAGAACTTTTCAAAACAACATGTCTGGGACTGCTGTCAGCAACTTTGCTGGCAGCATGTTCCGATAGTAGCGACAGTGCCAGTGCCAAGGACCTGGGCTCGCTGACCCTCGACGAGGAGGTGTTTGGCAAGGCTACGGGCAACTTCACAGCCGACGAGTGGTTTCCTGGCGGTCAGCTGGGCACTACCGAGAAGGCCAGCTACTCTGCCATTGCCCCTGCTGCCGAACAGGCTGGCATGGACGATGATTTCAATACGGGCGAGGACTTCTTCGAACACCTCTACACCTTCGAACAGGAGCCTCGCAAGGGACTGGGTCCTGCCTGGGTGCGCAACAGTTGTATTGCCTGCCACCCTGGCTACGGTCATGGAAAGCGCCAGACGGAGTATCGCGCCAACACCATTGGCAACGGTTATCTGCTGGTCATCTACCATCCTGACACCAACGGCTACATCACCGAAGTGACGGGTATGCCCCAGACACAGGCTATGACGCCTTTCAAGGCACCTATCGACGAGAGCCAGATCAGCATCGAGTGGAAAGAGGTGACGGCCATGGAGAGTGGTCTGCCCATGCAGTTCGAGGATGGCGAGCAGTATGCGCTCATCTATCCTGAGGTGCGCATTCCACAGTCTGCCTTCAACACCAACCCTAAGCCCGAGAACTATGATGTCCGCCTGGAGTCCACCATCGGCGTCTATGGCACCGGACTGCTCGACGCCATCGACGACGAGGATATCGAGAAGCAGTGGGCTGCCGAGAGCAAGTATGTCGAGCTGAATCCTGCCATGTGGGACAAGGAGGCAGGGAGTTTCAAGGCCTCAGCCTACTATGCTGCTGGCTATAACGACACCGGCAAGCATCGTGGCGACCACGGTCCGCTGAAGCGCTTCACCTATGCCATGACGCGTGGATCGCTGCAGGATGGTGCTGGTGCCAATGCCATTTGGAACATCACCAACGTGACGCGCTCCGACCGCCATTGGCTTTACACCACACCGGCCTGGGCTAAGGCACAGAGCGAGGACCCTGAGGTCATCAAATATATCAAGGAGAATGGTGCCTCGCCACTGAGCATCCTGCATCCCTACTATGCTGACGGCACCGACGCTGGCATTGCCAACCGCGTCAACGAGATACTGAGCTGTTCGTCCATCGCCAAGAAGGAGACCTTCGACAAGTATCTGTTCCAGGGTGCCCCCTACAATGGTCAGGAGGAGATGACCGACAAGCAGTACTATCAGTTCATGGTGTGGCACCGTGGTCTGGCTGTTCCTGCCGCTCGCAATCTGAACGATGCAGACGTCCAGCGCGGCAAGCAGCTCTTCACAGAATTGGGTTGTGCCTCGTGTCACCGTCCCTCATGGACCACAGGAGCCGACAACATGTGGATTGACGCTTCCACCAAGGCCTATGCCCAGAGCGTGGGCAAGGATGCCAGCAAGATGCTGCCACGATTCGCCAACCAGACCATCTGGCCTTATACCGATATGGTACAGCACCGTCTGTTTATGAAGAACGATATCCGCACGGGCTGGTGTCGCACTACCCCACTCTGGGGTCGCGGCTTGTCTCGTCAGCTGACGGGTGCCGACGATCGCTTGCACGACTGTCGTGCCCGCACCGTTCTCGAGGCCATCATGTGGCACGGCTACTCCAAGCAGTCGGATGCCTACCGGGCTACTGAGAAGTTCTACAAGCTGAAGAAGGCCGATCGTGATGCCGTCATCAAATTCATCGAGTCTATCTGATGCGTCACTTCCGTATCATACTCTTCGTAGTGGCTGTAGCCTGGTGTAGCAGCATCGGAGCCAATAGTGCTCCGGTGGTGTTACCCCATGCTACGGCCGCTCATTTTTGTCGTTTGCTGGTAGCCGACAGCGAGGGCAACCTCTGTCCCATCAGCAGCTATATCCGCACCCATCAGATAGCCGCCAGCGACTCGCTGACCCCTGAACAGCAGTTTGCCGAGTATGTCTTTGGCTTTGGTGGCTGGAAGTCTTTGCGCATCTTCCCCCATCAGCAGGACAACAGCGTCAGATGGTATGCTGCTGGCGATGACTTGCCTCTCAGCATGGATGCCGAGCATCGCAAGTACATCAGCGAGGTCTTTCTCCGTCTGAACCAAGAGGTAGCAGCAGGCCGTTGGGTTACTGCCGATGCCTACATCGACCGCATGCTGCAGTATCAGACCACCTATGGTGCTGCACGCCCCTCCAGATTGCCGCTGACTACCCTCCTCGCCATCGTCGCCATCCTGCTATTCCCCTTCCTCGTTGCCTTAGTCTGCAAAAGATTATCGTGAAACGTTTGGCCGTTTCACCCTTTTTATGTATTTTTGCAGACATGAAAGCAATCAAGACTAAAATCGCTATCGTCTTATTCACGCTGATGCCCCTCTCTGCAGCGGCTCAGAATGTTTCAATCAACTTACCGCTGCCCGCAGAGAAAAGCAAAGGCATTCTGTCGGTAGCTGCCGACGGCGCCAAGGGTAAACCGGTGCTGTTGCAGCCGCTGTTCTTCCTGAAGACGCTGATCGACTCATCGGCAGTATCAACAATTGACCGCAACTGGATAGAGCAGCCGAAGCAGGAGCTGTCCGTTGAGGCACGTACCACGATAAACCAATCGACCCTGAAGATGGAAACCTCGTGGGATGAAGACGATATCCGCATGGTGTCGAAGAGCAACAACGGACTCTCCACCTCAGTAGGCCTGTGGTTAGGCTATCGCGGCTATGGACTG
This sequence comes from Prevotella sp., assembly GCA_015060535.1. Lineage (GTDB taxonomy): Bacteria > Bacteroidota > Bacteroidia > Bacteroidales > Bacteroidaceae > Prevotella. The sequence goes on along the minus strand of SUYH01000005.1, from coordinate 4,863 downwards.
GGATTTTCCAAGGAGCTGGGCCGTACTACGGGTTCCACGTTCTCTTTTGGAGCCACGGGCGGCCGCTATGGCATCAACCTGCGCATCAGCACCTATAAGAGCGATAGGCCCGACATCTATATCAATGGTGAAAAGGCCTTTGAGTATGAATCGGACAACGACCGGATGGAAGACCCCATCAAGGTGCGCACCTTCTTCCTCGACGGCTATTACATCCTCAACGGCAAATACTTCTCATACGCTGCTGCCTACGACAACTCGCTGATTCAGCGCCACTCGGCCGGTTCGTTCGTCGTGGGCGGCATGTACTGCCACAGCCGTGTCGACTACAGTGCCGACTCCAACTGGCCGCTGACGATGATGATGAAAAACGTGGGAAAGGTGAAGTTCACGCAGGGCAGCATCGGCATCGGATATGCCTACAACTGGGTGCCTGCCCGGGGACTGCTCATCAACGCGATGGCCATGCCGATGTTCACCTTCTACAACCGCACCTCCAAGTATCTGTACGACTTCAACTTATATCATCCTAAGGGGGTAGAAGTGGACAGGGAAGAACTGGCAGAAATGACGGAGGATGAGTTGGTCGATTTCCTGTATGACCCCGACACCTATATTGGAGTAACCAACGAACAGGAACAGAAGACCGGCAACAAGCCCAAGTTCAATTTCGACGCGCGACTGAGTGTAACCTATAACTGGGACCGCTGGTATCTGCGTGCCTCCGGCCATTACAACATGTTCCGCTACGGCAGCGACCTCGTTTCAGGCCGCATGACCGACTGGACAGCCTATGCCGCCCTAGGCTTCAGGTTCTGAGCCGCATTTCCTACTTTTTCCCCGAGATTCACGGCGAGTCTCGGGGATTGTTGTCACTTGTAGTACCCGATGCGGACGTAATGTCTAGGGATGCCGAAGGGGTTCCACGATATGTGGAGCCAGCCATTGCCGGTGAGGAGTTGGTCGGTCAGGGCGTGATGGCGGAGGAAATCGACCAGACGCTGGAAATGCTGAGGGTCCTTGGGGTGGATGTCGGCAGCCTGGCCCAGGAGGTGCTGCGAACCAGCGACACCACCGACTAGAGCGTTGACGCGCGGGTTGCGGCAACCGGAGTTGATGATGATGGGGCCGACGGCCTCGCGGGCAGGTTCCAGGAGCATCAGGCAGCCGTAGGTCATGTTGGCCACGTGCTGTAGCGATGGTTTATTGTCGGGGTACTTCCTCACATTGAGGAATTCATCCAACGTAATGTGAGGCGATAAGCGAACGCAGTCCATTATACTCCCATGCATGCTGTTGTTCCCAATGCTGTCAGAGCTGCGGTTGCAGCTGCGATAACAATCCTCAAAAGGACTTCCCAAATCGTGTTTTTCTTCATAATCGTTGTGTTTTTAAATTGTTAATTACTAGGGTTATTTTCGTGGTCTAAACCACCTCTCTTTTACCCTACGAAGGTACAAAAAAATATCGAGAAAACCAAACGTTTTCCCGATAATTTTCAATGCTTTTAAATACTTTTCTTCGGATGCCAAAGGCCCTTTGTCACAGGGGGACAGACCCCTTGTGTCTAGGGTTATTTGTTGCTATCCAACAATGCCATGAATTCCTCTAGCTCATAAACGGGGATTTCGGAGGTTCCGAAGTCCTTCTTGTTGCGCGTCACGATGCAGTCAGCATCAACGGTCTTGGCAGAGAAGTGCTGCAGGGCGTCCTCGAAGTCGGTGAAATCGGAGTCAAGTGCCTGTCTCACAACCGAAGCATCCACTATGGTCGGTGTACACATCTGGCAGAGCAGGTCGATGCCCTCGAAGATGTCTTGTGGGCTCATTTTGCGTGCCTCCATCAGATAGCTGGCGGTACCGAGCGATAGCGACGAGCAGTAGAGTTCTATTTGTCCGCGATCGCCCATGTTGAAGATGCGCATCACTTGGGGGAACCAAGGATAGCGCTCGCAGAGCAGGTCTATGACGATGTTTGCGTCAACGAATACGCGCTTCATTTGAATTTCTCAGTTAGGTATTCGTAACGCAAGCGGTCCACCTCCTCGTCGGTGGCATACCAGGGGTTGCCTCGCTTGAAGCGCATCACCCTCGGGGTGAATTCTTCCGTCTCCGCCGTAACTTCGGCCTTTGTTGCAGAAGGTCTTCTGGTAGGACGGGCATGACGGCGCAGACGGCGCACATAGTGCTGCACGTTCTCCAGCATCTCGACGCTCATCTGGTCGAGGTCTGCCACGATGGATGATCTGAGTTCAGCGGTTGTCATGACAATTATTATTTGATTTCACGCTGCAAAGATAGTGTAAATTGAACAAAAAAACAAATTTCCCCCTACTTTTTTATCCTTCTTCCCCCTACACAGGGGGATAAGAGAGGGTCTCGGACGAAAAAACGGAAGCCGCGAATGACTTCCGTTTCCTGGTTTTATCTTTAAAACAGATCAGAGAACCGTCCCGTGATCTACCAATGACTATTTGGTGCCTGTCCCCATGACAGCCTCTGAAGTCTGATGGATGAGAGCCGATGGAAGATGGATGAATAAAAAAGTTGGTCCAAAATTTGGAGGTAATAAAATAATTACCTATCTTTGCAGCAGTAATGCAATGATTGAGTGATATGCCGACAGTATTTACGCTATTAGGTTTCAGATTTTGGTTCTATGGGAACGACCATACGCCCATCCATATTCACGTGAAGAAAGGTGGAGCGGTGGCAAAATATAATATCCTGCCCATTTCATTGGTTGATAATCATGGTTTCAAACCGTCTGAACTGAAAATGATAGAGGCAATCTTGGAGGATAACGAAGAGATTATAGCTCAGCATTGGAATACGTTTTTTAATAATGCAAAATAAAAAGGAGGTAACTATGGAGAAGATTGAGAAGATTTGGCTGACTGACGATGCGGTTTGGATTAGGACTGCTGACGGACGTGAGGCATGCGAGAAATTCGCTGACTATCCTCGTCTAAGATATGCAACCCAAGAACAACGTGCCAATTATGAGGCTGATGAGTACGGACTGCATTGGGAGGACATTGATGAGGATTTGAGCTTTGAAGGGTTCTTTGATAAGCGGGAGACGACACAACTCTACAAAATCTTTATGGCTCACCCAGAGTTGAATGTTTCTGCTATCGCACGCCGTTTGGGAATTTCTCAGAGTCTGATGGCGCAGTATATCAGTGGTAAGAAGAAGGCTAGCGAAGCAAGGGTCACGCTGATTCTTGATACAGTACGTGAAATAGGCCAGGAATTGATAGCGGTATAATTGACCGCATCGTCTATCAGCTCTACGGCCTGTCAGAAGAATGTCACAGGGGGACAGACCCCTTGTGTCATGGGTTCACTTCAACCCCTTGTGTCAAAAAAAAACGGACACGGGCAGCGAGAGCCACCGACAAGATAAAGGGAATCAGCCGGAAAGGAATTTTACAAGGGTAAAAATGCCCCTTTTTAAAAACGTTAAAAGGCAAAAAAATCCTGCAAAAAATTAGTGTGATATTGACGGATTTTTATTAACTTCGCAGCCGATTCGCCTTCACGAGAGAGGTGGGTCGGAATGAAACCGCAATCTATTTATTTATTCAATATATTATCCTTATTTTATATGACTACAACATTTTTAAATCAGGGTAACGACGACCCTTTACAAGATGAAGCCTTCGTGGCGCAGTTGATCAACGCGCTCATCAGGATGCAGCATGCAATGGAGGAAAACAAGCAACTCAAGCAGCGAGTGGAGGCACTGGAGAGCGAGAATGCAGCCCTGACGGACACGCTGGAACAATGGAAGAGTAACGACGAGTGGTCGAACCGTGTGACTTACGACAATGTGGTCGACCAGATTGCATCGCTCGAGGACGCCTCGAAGCGCGACGACGCCCGCAGGATGTTCGAGCCGCTGCTGAAGAAGAGTCAGGTGACTCAGTTCCGCCGCGACATCAAGCGCCGCGTGAAAGAGCTGAACGAGGATGGCGATGCCTACAACGACAAACTGGTTGCTCAGGTGCTGGAGTCCTCGGCAGGCAAGGGACTCATTATCGACGCCAAATGGAAATGGGCCGGTGCCTACTGGCTGCTGCGCTGGGCATGCAACTACCCCGTGGATGCCAAGGACTTCTGCAAGAAGATCGGGAGTCTCGAGATGGACATCGCTGCTGAATACGAGTGCAGCTATGAGAGCATCCGGAAGATCTGCACGCTGTCGTTCATGGACTACGACCCGCGTAGGATGGACGCTGTCCGCGTGAGCAAAAACGACCAGGGCATGTTTTCCCAATGTCGGGAAATCGTGCTGAAACTGGTCGATGAATTTCAAAAATCCAGCCTCCCGCAGGAGTGAGTTTCCCAAATCCTTCCCAAAACGTTCCCAAAACGTTCCAGACCATCTGGAGCGTTTTTTTTATGCTTACCTTTGCCATCGGAATTCCAAGGGAACAAAGCCCCAGCGTGGCTCCCGCCAGTCCCGGTAAACATCTGGCCGCAAGACTGGAAACGCTATCAGATGTTCACTTCCTAAAAAAATAAGAAAACAATGGAAGAAAAGAACATTCATTCAAAGAAGACCAACCTCAACGGTTGGCACACCAACACAGACTTGGGCTGTGACATTAAGACCATTCTGCACAGCGACCGCAAGATGAAGGCGGGCAAGGGTTATCAGGGCGTTTTGAAGCTCGATCAGGAGGGCACCATCGACGAGTTCCTCTCGCGCGACCCTCATTATACATTCATCGAGACGCTGCCCTGGAGCATGAAGCGCAATCCAAAGGTGTTCAACGGCCAGTACATCTCGATTACCCGTCAGGACAACGGCGCACTGCGCCTGAACTTCAAGCAGATGCCAAAGCTTGACACGAAC